>NZ_JAMBPV010000009.1 GCF_029531845.1 Staphylococcus equorum | reverse complement strand
ATTTAATTATTCCACAGTAGCTCAGTGGTAGAGCTATCGGCTGTTAACCGATCGGTCGTAGGTTCGAGTCCTACCTGTGGAGCCATATGGCCCCGTGGTCAAGCGGTTAAGACACCGCCCTTTCACGGCGGTAACACGGGTTCGAGTCCCGTCGGGGTCATACATATTGGAGGATTAGCTCAGCTGGGAGAGCATCTGCCTTACAAGCAGAGGGTCGGCGGTTCGAACCCGTCATCCTCCACCATTCTTAATTTAATAGCGGAGGGGTAGCGAAGTGGCTAAACGCGGCGGACTGTAAATCCGCTCCTTCGGGTTCGGCAGTTCGAATCTGCCCCCCTCCACCATTAATGGGCTATAGCCAAGCGGTAAGGCAACGGACTTTGACTCCGTCACTCGTTGGTTCGAATCCAGCTAGCCCAGCCATTTAGAGCCATTAGCTCAGTTGGTAGAGCATCTGACTTTTAATCAGAGGGTCAGTGGTTCGAGCCCACTATGGCTCACTCTATAGCATTTCTCTTATGAGAAATGCTTTTTTTGTGTTGAAAATTAAAACTGCTGAAAACCTTTAAATGATAATATAATAAAGAAAAGTCAAAATAATTTATATACATTTTTATGATTAGAATAGTATGTAAAAGGCGATATAAGGCCTTTTTATGAATTATAAATCATTATATTGGTTTTATATGTAAAATAACGATTTTATAAAAAAATTATGATATTACATTAACTTGAAACATAAAGCGCTTTCGATTATTCTAGTAACAGATGAAAACAAAGGGGTTTTTAACATGAAGAAAAAAATAGAAATAATTGGAGCGCCATCAACATATGGTCAAAGGAAATTAGGGGTTAACTTTGGTCCAGATGCTATACGATATGCAGGTATTGTTGATCGTATCAGAGCGATAGGTTTATCTGTTGAAGATTCTGGTAATATTCAAGTACCAGCAATTGATTTAGATAAGTTTAATTCAGAGCAAGAGGGCTTGCGAAATTTAGATGAAATTATTGCTGTTTCTAATAACTTGAGTGAAGCTGTATCAAATAGTATTGAGAAAAATAATTTTCCATTAATTCTTGGAGGAGATCATTCAATTGCTATAGGTTCAATATCTGGTGTAAGTAAACACTATGATAACTTAGGAGTTATTTGGTATGACGCACATGGAGATTTGAATGTACCTGAAGAATCACCATCAGGTAATATTCACGGGATGCCATTACGTGTGCTTGCTGGTGAGGGGGATGAGCGTTTAGTTAACATTTCCAATTATACACCTAAAGTGAAGCCAGAAAATATCGTTCTTATAGGAATGAGAGATTTAGACGATGGCGAGCGCCGTTACATAAAAGAAAATAATATTAAAACTTATACTATGGCGGAAGTTGATAGATATGGTATTAAGCAAGTTATGGATGAAACGATAGAGTATCTAGAACCTAAAACAGACGGTATACACTTATCATTAGATGTTGACGCGTTGGATCCAGTTGAAACACCAGGTACAGGTACTAGAGTCTTAGGTGGTTTGACATATAGAGAAAGTCATTTTGCGTTAGAGTTATTACATAATTCTAAGTGTGTGACTTCTATGGATATAGTTGAAGTTAACCCATTAATAGATCATACCAATGATACAGCTAAACAAGCTGTTGGTTTGGTAGGTAGTTTCTTTGGAGAAACGCTTCTATAAGTAGTAGTGAAACTGATATGGATTTTATCCATATCAGTTTTTTTAATTTTTAAGATAAAATTAAATACTAAATATGACAGTTAGCTTTATGATTGGTATAATATATAACATGGGAACAGATAACCGGAGGAGATGTTATGGATTTATCCAACTTTTTTGATGACTGGAGTACAGTGAAAATAATTGCTAGTGTACTCGATTTGCTCATAGTATGGTATGTACTTTATCTTCTCATTACAGTTTTTAAAGGTACCAAAGCCATTCAACTATTAAAAGGTATTGTTGTAATAGTTATTGGTCAACAAGTGAGTAAAATGTTAAATTTAACAGCCACAGCCAAATTGTTTGATTTAGTTATTCAATGGGGTGTGTTAGCTTTAATCGTAATATTCCAACCAGAAATTAGACGTGCGTTAGAACAACTTGGTCGTGGAAGTCTATTTAAACGTTATTCAACCAATTTAAATAGTGATGAAGGAAAACTTATATCCTCTGTATCCAAAGCAGTGCAATATATGGCAAAACGACGCATCGGTGCACTGATTGTTTTTGAAAATGAAACAGGGTTACAAGATTATATTGAAACAGGTATTGCAATGAACTCAGAAATATCGCAAGAACTTTTAACAAACGTGTTCGTACCTAACACGCCTTTACATGATGGTGCGATGATTATACAAGAAAATAAAATTGCAAGTGCTGCAAGTTATTTACCATTATCAGATAGTGCCAAAATTGCTAAAAGCTTAGGTACAAGACATAGAGCGGCAGTTGGTATTTCTGAAGTATCTGATGCTTTTACAGTTATTGTATCTGAAGAAACAGGTTCAATTTCTGTTACTTTTGATGGTAAATTAAGAAAAGATATTTCTAACGAAGCTTTTGAAGAATTATTATCTGAACATTGGTTTGGCACACACTTTAACAAGAAAGGTGTGAAATAATATGCTAGAAAGTAAGTGGGGATTAAGGTTAATCGCACTTGTATTAGCATTAGTATTTTTCTTATCAGTTAATAATATGTTTGGTAATATTTTTAATGCTGATAACTTAGGACAGAAATCTTCAGAAACAATTGAAGATGTACCTGTCCAAGTGAAGTATGACAACACATCATTGTATGCAAGTGAGGTTCCAAATAAAGTGGATGTTGAAATATCTGGACCACAATCTCAAGTACTGAAGGCTGAAAATGCTGAAAGTATCAAAGCTGTATTAGACTTGAGTGAAGAAAAAGCAGGTAAGCATACTACACAATTCCAAGTAAATGGGTTAAATAAAGATATTGATTATAATGTGAAACCGAAAGAAACAACAATAAATTTGGAAGAGAAAGTAAGTAAAACATTAAAAGTAGAACCAGATGTAAGTAATAATGATTTGGATCCTGAATATAAAGTTAGTGAACAAAGCGTATCACCGGAAACTGTTAAAGTGACTGGTGGGAAAAACCAAATTGATAAAATTGCTTATTTAAAAGCAACATATAAAAATAAAAGTGAAATTTCTAAAAACACGACAGATGTTGCACAAATTACTGCATTTGATAGAAACCTAAATAAAATTGATGTTATGGTTCAACCAAATGAAGTCAATCTGAGTGTGAAAGTAGAAGACTATAGTAAAAAAGTGAAAGTAAAAACTAAAGCAGTAGGCTCATTATCAAACGGTCGTGAAGTGGATAATATCGAATTAGATAATGAGGAAGTTGAAATTTACGGTAATAAAGAAGATCTAGAAGATATTGATGAAATTACAGCCAATATTGATTTGGATGATGTGGCAGGTTCTACTAAAAAAGATATTACGTTTGAAGTACCTGATAAGGTTACTAAAGTAAGTCCTAAAGATACAACTGCAACAATTACAGTCAAATAGATTTTTTTAAAATAAAGGAGATATATATAATGGCAAAATATTTTGGAACAGACGGCGTAAGGGGCGTAGCTAATAAAGAACTTACCCCTGAACTTGCATTTAAATTAGGACGCTACGGTGGTTACGTATTAGCACATAATGAAGGGGAAAAGCACCCTAAAGTACTAGTTGGTAGAGATACGCGTGTCTCTGGAGAAATGTTAGAATCTGCTTTAATTGCAGGACTCATTTCAATTGGTGCAGAGGTAATGCGTTTAGGTGTTATATCAACGCCAGGAGTTGCTTATTTAACCCGTGCAATGGAAGCTGATTTAGGTGTTATGATTTCTGCTTCTCATAATCCAGTTCCAGATAATGGTATCAAATTCTTTGGTTCAGATGGTTTTAAATTGTCAGATGACCAAGAACAAGAAATAGAAACGCTTTTAGATCAAGAAAATCCTGATTTACCTCGACCAATTGGAGAAGATATCGTTCATTACTCTGACTATTTTGAAGGTAGTCAAAAATATATCAGCTATTTAAAATCAACAGTAGATGTAAATCTAGATGGTATGAAAATTGGCTTAGATGGAGCGAATGGTTCTACTTCATCACTAGCGCCATTTTTATTCGGAGATTTAGAAGCAGACACTGTGACAGTTGGATGTAACCCAGATGGTTATAATATAAATAAAGAGGTTGGCTCAACACATCCTGAAACTTTAGCGAAGGAAGTTGTAGAATCTGAATGTGATTTTGGACTTGCTTTTGATGGTGATGGAGATAGACTTATTGCTATTGATGAAAATGGAGAAATCGTCGATGGTGACCAGATTATGTTTATTATCGGACAAGCGATGTCTAAGAATCGCGAACTTAACAACAACATGATTGTTTCAACAGTGATGAGTAATTTAGGTTTTTATAAAGCTTTAGAAAATGAAGGTATCCAATCAAACAAAACTAAAGTTGGAGACCGCTATGTTGTTGAAGAAATGAGAAGAGGCAATTATAATTTAGGTGGCGAACAGTCTGGTCATATTGTTCTTATGGATTATAATACGACAGGTGACGGCTTATTAACAGGTGTGCAATTAGCAAGTGTTATTAAAATGACTGGTAAGAGCTTAAGTCAACTTGCAGGCCAAATGAAAAAATACCCCCAATCATTAGTCAATGTACGTGTTACAGATAAATATCGTGTAGAAGAAAACATCGATGTTCAAGAAGTAATGACAAGAGTAGAAGTAGAAATGAACGGGGAAGGCCGTATATTAGTGAGACCTTCAGGTACAGAACCACTTGTTCGTGTTATGGTAGAAGCTTCAACTGATGAAGATGCACAACGTTTCGCGCAAACAATTGCAGATGTTGTACAAAATAAAATGGGATTAGACGAATAAACAAATTCCAATTTTGATAAAAATAAAAAGCTGGGAACAAGCGTTTTAACCTTGTTCCCAGCTTTTTTGTTGCTTTAATAAAGCAATTTCAAAATATTATAGTACGTTGTATGCTTGAACAATTTCTGTAGTTAATTGTTCATCGATTTTAGCATAATTTTTTAAGAATGATTCAACACCGTGTGTTTTAATATAATCATTTTTTTCTACTGTTTCTGGATCGTTAGAGTCATCATATTTTAATAACAAGGCAGCTGCTTTAACTAAACCGTCATGCGCTAAATTATGTTTATATAAATAGTTTAATGGCTTAATGATACGATCTTGAGGTCCTATTTTACGGATTGTGCCACGACCGACGCGTGTAACTTCATCCGATAAGTTAGGATTTTTAAAACGACCAATAATTTTTTCAACATATTGTGCTTGTTCATTTTCTGTGAAATCAAATTGACTTGTAATATACTGGCTTGTTTCTTTAAGAACTTTATCTAAACCATGTTTAATATTCTCATCGTTAATAGCATCTAATACTGTAGGTTGATTAAAGTATCGACCTGCATAAGCTAAGTAAGCATGACCAGTATTTACAGTTAGCAGTTTTCTTTCAATATATGGTGTTAAGTTATCTACATATTTAATGTGATTTAATTCTGGGCCGAACCATGCATCTTTTTCAATAACCCACTCATAAAAAGGTTCAACAACGACATCTAAAATATTTTCATTCTTTTGCATTGGTACGATTCTATCAACTGCTGAATTAGCAAAATGAATATGGTCATCTAAAGGACCAGTTATATCTAAAATAGCTTTTTTTAAAGTGTTCGTAGCCATGATAGCATTTTCACATGCCACAATATTTACAGGCGTTTCCTTTTCTTTTAAATAGGGCGCAAATGATTTAGCAATAATTGGTAAGATATTAACACCAACAGCAGTTGTAATTAAATCTGCTTCTAACACTGCTTCTTTCAAGCTCTCAGAAAGGGAACCTGAATCAATTGCATCAACGTTATGCACGCGTGTTGTTGTTTGAGATTCATCAGCTAAAATTACATCATATTCTTGTTTTTCATCTAAAGCATTGATAATATCGGCGTTCACATCTGCAAATGTTACTTTAACGTCGTTATCTGCTAAGATGTAACCAATAAAACCTCTGCCTATGTTTCCTGCACCAAAGTGTAATGCTTTCATTATGCGTCAGCCTCCTCAAAGACCTGTTTAATTTCTTCTGCAGATGAAGCTTTAACAATACGCTCTACATTTTCTTCTTCACTAAACGTAATTGCAATTTTAGAAAGTAAGTCTAAATGTTCACCGTCTTTACCTGCAATTCCGACAACGACTTTAACTTCTTCACCATCCCAATCGACACCTTCAGGAATTTGAATTAATGTTAAACCTGATTTTAAGACACTTGTTTTAGCTTCGTCAGTACCATGTGGAATTGCTAAGCCATTACCCATGAAAGTCGTAACGACTTGCTCACGGTCTTTCATTGCTTGAATATATGCTTCTGTTACGGCACCACTTGAAACTAAGGCTTGTCCCGCTTTTTCGATTGCTTCGTTTTGGTCTTTCATTGATTGGTTAATAAAAATGTTTTCATTACTGAATAATTCGCTCATTTTCTTCACTCCAAGTTTAATAGATTTTGTAATTGTATAAGATAACTTTGCTTTAAAATGTCTAACAGTTGTTCGGGATGTTGCATAAATTCATCAATATTGTCTAAATGTTCAACCATTTTTCCTGATATGTCACTGACAAGTTGTGACATCACATCATCATGTGGTACAAACATATTTAATAAATAATTTACTGATAAATTGTCATTATGATTACTTTTCAGCATGATAGGCTCATTTAAAATTGTAATTAAGATAAAAGGTTTTTGAATTATCTCATTCTTTAAATGAGGTATGGCTATCGGGTATGGTTCCAAGACAAATCCTTGGGTATCCATATGATGCTTAATGAGTTCAGCGAATGACTGACCATCTGTAATAATTTGATGAGATAATAATGTTTCAGTTAAATAGGTAGTCCAATTAGAAACGCTTATATAATCAATATATACTGAATCAATAAGTTCTAAACCTTTTCTGATATAAGATAGTTTGGCTTCAGGATCTGTTATGTTTTGATGTGTATAATCTAATGTTTGGCTTGGTTGTACATCTTTTTGCATATTTAGAAATGCAGCAACATGGTTAATATCTGAATCAGGCAGTAGTGGGTTCACGGTGATATAAGGTGTTGTAATGTCTAAATCTACCGTTGTGATAATCGCATCAAATTGTGCTGGATCTAATTCATTTAGATCTCCAACAGAAGCTTGTGTCGTTTTTTGAATCTCACTGAATGTTTGTTGTAATCGTGTAGCTAATAAACGACTTGTACCAATACCGCTACTACAAACGACTAAGACGCTATAAAATGGGCTTCCCTGATTTTGAATAGCACCACCAAAATGCAACACAATAAATGCAATTTCACTATCTGGAAAATTAAAGTCTGGCCAAATATGTGTTAAACCTCGATGTACACTTTCAAAAAGTCTAGGGTATTTATGTTTTATCATTTCTGTTAATGGATTGTATGTCTCAATGTTTGCGTTCAATCGATTAATCGCGGGGATAAGATGCAATTTTAATCCTTCGCTCAGTGTTTCCCAATCTTTAAAGTCTTGTTGTGAATATTTAGCTACAGAGTGAATAAGTTGATCTATCCGAGCTTCATCCTTATTATCTTTAAACACTTCTACGGAGTCCTTACGCCTGGAACCGCGTAAATGGATTGTAATAAAGGTTACTTCTGCTTGATTGAACTGTACGCCATAAATATGTTCTAAATGTAAGGCGAGTGCAGAAGCAACTTTATGTTCAAATGAATCTTTAACGTTATTATAGATGTCATTATTTAGAGCAACGTATTCACCATTGAGCATACGATCGATACTTAATACGATATGCACAGTCAATGTAAGATAGCTAGATTCAGTCAATGAATAGGGGAGCTGATCTAAATGATCCATAAGTATACGTTCTACTTGAAAAATTTTATCCATATCTACCATGGCCAGTTGAGATTGGTTAATGGATTGATAGACAAAATGATTTTCAATCACTGAATAGACACTTGTACTATTTAAATTATTGACCATGAGTTGACTTAATAATTCACGTTTTTTTGATTCAGCACCACTTAAATGAATACCTTCGCCACGTTTTTTCTGTAATTTTAATTGATATTGATCAAGTTCAATGTCTAATTCATCCAATAGTTTGGTTAACGTTTGTGTAGATACACCAATTTCATGTGCTAAGCCATATTGTTTGATAGGTTCTTTAGCTTGAATCAATCCATATAAAATAATAACTTTCTGTTCTTCTTGAGATAAATCAATCGTATTTTGTTTTGAAAGTGCATATTTTAGCGAGGTAACTGCTTGCTCATCTGCATCCAATTGTATACCTTTTTTAGTCACACGTTCTAATTCAATATTAAAGGTATTTATAAATGACTCAATTGACTTTAACTCTCTATGAATAGTACGAGAGGATACAGCTAGATGTTGAGCAATGTCATAAATCGTGACATATTGACCGTGATACTTAATTAACATTTCGATAATTTCTTTTTCACGTGTACTCAAAAACATAGTCATACCCTCCAGTATTATTCTATATAATTTTAATTAATTTTCGTCTTGCTTAAGATTCTCAAGTAATTCATCATATCTAGGTGAATTTAAGAAGTTGTCTACTGAAATATGAATTGCATTTGGTGCTTGTTTAATTGCTCTATCAGTAAGTTTCTTCTGTGTAATAACAAGTTGTGCATCATCAGATAATTGATTGATTGCTGTATTTGAAACATCAACATCTTGGATACCTGCTTTTTTAAATTTATTACGTAACATACTTGCACCCATAGCACTTGAACCCATACCAGCATCACAAGCGAATATAGCATGGTTTACTTTACTATAATCATGAGCATGTACATTTTCTGTATCATAATTATCTAATAAGTCTTCTTCAGATTGAGCTTCACTGCTTTCAGTATCTGAAGATGCAGCCGCAGCACCAGAACCAGTTGCTTCAGCAGTATTATTATCTTTATTCCCTGTTAGTTTAGAAGATACACTTGATTTTTTACCTTTAGTAGATTCCATTTTTTCTGTAGCAGCTTCTAAATCTTCATCAGGTTCTTTTGTGAATTTCAAGATGATGGCAGCAACGATGAATGAAACTAAAGCTGCGAGTAACACACCGATAAGCATGTGTAAAAATTCGCCTTTAGGTGCGTTCAGAACATAGACGATAAAGGAGCCAGGTGAAGCGGGACTCTTGAATCCAAAGTCGAATAGTGAATAAGTTGCAACGCCTGTCATACCACCTAAGATTACAGCTACAAATAGTAACGGACGCATCAATACGTAAGGGAAGTAAATTTCATGAATACCACCTAAGAAGTGGATAATACCAGCACCGTAAGATGTTGCTCTTGCAGTTCCAGTACCAAAAATCATATAAGCAACTAAAATCCCTAAACCAGGTCCAGGATTAGATTCAATTGTATATAAAATAGATTGACCAGCAGAAGCTGCCTGATCGGCACCAAGTGGCGTAAACACACCATGGTTGATTGCATTGTTTAAGAATACAATTTTTGCAGGTTCTACTATAATACTTACTAATGGAAGTAAATGTGCATGTACTAACGTTTCAACTGCCAATGAAAGAATGTACATAATGAATTCCATAATTGGTGCTAAAAGTTTGAACCCTAGGATTGTCATTATAAAACCTAAAATACCGGCTGAGAAGTTATTGAATAACATTTCAAATCCTTGTGGCGTTCTTGGTTGAATAAATTCGTCAGTTTTTTTCATTAACCAACCAACGAGTGGTCCCATAATCATTGCACCGAGTAACATTGGTGTATCTGGTAAAGCAACGATAACCCCCATTGTTGCTACAGCAGCAATAATACCGCCACGCATTTCATGGATTAAACGTCCACCACTATAAGCAATAAGTAACGGAATTAAGTATGAAATCATTGGTCCAGATAATTCGCTTAACTCCTTATTAGGCCACCAACCACCATCGATGAAAATAGCAGCGATGAAACCCCATGCGATAAATGCGCCAATATTTGGCATGATCATACTACTAAGAAACGACCCAAATGCCTGGACTTTGCGCCCAATACCATTGTTTTCTTTAGTCTCTGTTTGTGACATAAATTGCACCTCTTTTTCTCTTTTTATTTATAAGTTCATTGTATGGCTGTTCCTATTAATAAACAACTTAAAGTAATTTCAAATTTGTCATAGAGTTTTTGACAATTTTACGACAGTTAAATAATGTCAAAAACAAAGGAAATTACGTAGTGTGACAATATATAAATAAAATT
This sequence comes from Staphylococcus equorum, assembly GCF_029531845.1. GTDB lineage: Bacteria > Bacillota > Bacilli > Staphylococcales > Staphylococcaceae > Staphylococcus > Staphylococcus equorum_C. The sequence goes on along the minus strand of NZ_JAMBPV010000009.1, from coordinate 92,303 downwards.
TTAAGTGGTTGTAAAAATAATATTAATAAATGATTTGCAATAAGCATTGTTTACATTGTACAATAAGAATTATTGAGGGAAAGGAGGACAGTTAAATCGTTTAGTTCAATTATAGCGCCTGTGCAAGTGAAGTGATGAAATGTTAATTATTTAAGGTTTATAACAGAAATCTTAATAGACATGACATTAGTACTTGTAGACGAGGAGGATAGTTATCGAACCATCGGCGGATGCTATCCCGGATGTGGTCCATTCGTGAACTTATTAAGGAAAACATTAGGGCAACCTAGTGCACAAAGTTAATAAGATAGCCAAAAATAAAAAATACTATTATAAGGTGTATGGGACTAATATGCCTATCTTAGACATGGATTCGCTTTTAAATAAACAAAGGCACCAGTCCGTCTATGATGGCATATCGAAATTGAACAGGTTCGTATACGCTGAACGTTCGTTACCCATCACCATTACATTGGAGGAAAATTAAATGTGTGGAATTGTTGGATATATTGGGCATGATAATGCCAAAGAATTGTTATTAAAAGGTTTAGAAAAATTAGAATATAGAGGTTATGACTCTGCCGGTATTGCAGTAGTGAATGACAAAGGTAATTCAGTATTCAAATCTAAAGGACGTATTGCTGAGCTTAGAAAAGTTGCAGATAGTGATGATACAGACGGTGATGTAGGTATCGGACATACACGTTGGGCGACACATGGTGTGCCGAATCATGAAAACTCACATCCGCATCAATCAACATCAGAACGCTTTACACTTGTGCATAACGGTGTAATTGAAAACTATGAAGAACTTAAAACTGAATACTTAAAAGATGTATCATTTATCTCAGAAACAGATACAGAAGTTATTGTGCAATTAGTTGAATATTTTTCAAATACAGGACTTGCTACTGAAGCAGCATTTACAAAAGTAGTTTCTTTATTAGAAGGTTCTTATGCACTTGGCTTAATCGATAGTGAAGATAAAGACAAAATCTATGTAGCTAAAAATAAATCACCATTATTAATTGGCGTAGGCGATGATTTCAATGTGATTGCATCTGATGCAATGGCTATGTTACAAGTTACGAACCAATATAAAGAAATTCACGACCATGAAATTGTTATCGTTAAACGTGAAGAAGTTATTATTAAAGATCAAGATGGCAATGTTCAAGAAAGAGAAGCATATACAGCACAAATTGATGCAGCTGATACTGAAAAGGGTGTTTATGACCACTACATGTTAAAAGAAATTCATGAACAACCAGCAGTAATGCGCCGTATTATTCAAGAATACCAAGATGAAGAAGGTAACTTGAAAATGGATGCAAATATCATTAAAGATGTTGCAGAAGCGGATCGTATTTATATTATTGCTGCAGGTACAAGCTATCATGCAGGTTTAGTAGGTAAGGAGTTTATTGAAAAATGGGCAGGCATTCCTACAGAAGTTCATGTATCTTCAGAATTTGTGTATAACACGCCATTACTTTCTAAAAAACCGTTATTTATCTATATTTCACAATCAGGTGAAACTGCAGACAGTCGTGCCGTATTAGTTGAAATGAACAGATTAGGCCACAAATCATTAACAATTACGAATGTCGCAGGTTCAACGTTATCACGTGAATCTAACCATACATTACTATTACACGCAGGTCCTGAAATAGCTGTTGCTTCTACGAAAGCTTATACAGCGCAAATTGCAGTACTTTCGATTTTTGCAAAAATCGTAGCGAGAGAACGTGGTAAAGAAGTAGATGTAAGTTTATTACGTGAATTAGCTAAAGTAACGACTGCAATCGAAGCAATTGTGGATGACGCAGATGTCATGGAACAAATTGCAACAGATTTCTTAAGAACTACACGTAATGCATTCTTTATCGGTCGTACAGTTGACTATAATGTGAGTCTAGAAGGTGCTTTAAAACTTAAAGAGATTTCATATATCCAAGCAGAAGGATTTGCTGGTGGAGAATTAAAACATGGTACGATTGCTTTAATTGAAGAAGGGACGCCTGTTATCGCATTAGCAACACAAGAAAAAGTTAACTTATCTATCAGAGGTAATGTGAAAGAAGTTGCAGCGCGTGGTGCAAACCCATGTATCATTTCAATGGACGGTCTAAACAAAGAAGGCGATACTTACGTAATTCCAAAAGTACATGAACTATTAACACCATTAGTTTCTGTAGTAACGATGCAACTCATCTCTTATTACGCATCACTACACAGAGATTTAGACGTAGACAAACCACGTAACTTAGCAAAGTCAGTTACAGTAGAATAAATAAAGATTAAATTATAACTTATTGTTTATATAATAAAAGGCTGAATCCATTAGTGATTCAGCCTTTTTATTATTCAATAGTTTTAAGGGAATATATAGATTTATTTTTAAAAAGGATTAGGCATAAAATAATTATAAATATTTGTAGCATAACTAAAACAAAAGTAATGTTATTCCTGTATAATAGGAAATAAATAATATCATACAAAAATACATAAAAAGTTTTAAGTATTACAATGTTCAAAATTATAATTTTAAGGGTTTTGAATAATTATTATGTAACATAATAGGAGCGAACTAAAATGAAGAAAATAAAATATTTAGTCTTACTTTTAATGTCTGTTTTTATTGTTGGTTGTGCCAACGGAGAAAATACATCTTCTGCCGATAAAGATACAGATGCTAAGGTAGTCACAGATTTAAAAAGTGGAAAAGAAGAAACAACTACCAAGGTAAAGAATGAAAATAAATCAGAGGAACCTCAAGTAGAAGGGGAAACGACTACTGAAGCTAGTGATGATACGTTCCCAGGATATGAAAAAGTTGAGGTAGATGGTGGTGATTTGTCTGGGGAGCGTGAAGCGAACGTTGTTGTTGATATAGGTTACGGTGATCGAAAATATTGGGCATTTACTAACGAATACGGACAATTGACGCGAGTTATCGCAGATGAAATTAAAATACAAGATGATGAGACAGAAGATGTATTATCATCTGGCAGATATTATGCTGATGAGGCAAAGGTCCCTGGTGTTGAACGTGATAACTTAGACGAAGGACATATTATTGCTGACTCTCTTGGTGGCGTGTCGAATGCATATAATATTACTCCGCAAGATAGTACGCTAAACCGACATGGTGATCAAGCTTATCTTGAAAAGACTATCCGAGAATCCGGCGGAGCTACTAATTTTGAAGCTAATATTACTTATCCGGATACTGAAACGCAAATCCCTTCTAGCTATCAATATACATATACTATCAATGGAAATGAAGTAACAGATTCATTTGATAATGTGAACCCTGACGAACTAAATGAGTCACTTGGCTTAACTGGTAGTAAGGAACCTGAGCCTGAACCAGCAACTTCAACTGGGGATAAAGGGTCAGTTGCGGAGGTTGATTCAGATGGTAATGGGCAAGTGACAATTGCAGAAGCAGAAGCAGCAGGGTTTAGCATGCCAATAAATAGTGATCACTGGTTATATGGACATATGGACGATCGAGATAATGATGGGGTCGTAGGTGAATAACATCTCATTTTTTATTGAAATATTGAATGAATGATGTAAATTAAATCAATACTGATATATTGTTCATGATTCAAGTAAAATTTGTTGTTGTAAAAGAATGTATCACTTTCAAAATAGGCTGGTTGCATTTGCAATCCAGCCTTTTATTTTTATTTTTGAAAGATATATGTTAACCATATTATTTTCAAATTATAAGTCGTTCTATTATGCTAAGATTATTATAAAATTTGTTGAGAGAAACTAAGAGAGGGTTTTTAAAATGACGAAACCAAAAATTTATACTATGGCGTTCGGGTCTGTTTATCCGCATTTGATTAAAAAGGTTGAAAAGAAAAAACGTACTAAAGCTGAAGCAGATGAAGTCATTCGTTGGATGACAGGATATACGCAAGTACAATTAGATAAACTTGTTGATGATGGCACGGAATATGAAACATTTATTCTACAAGCACCAAAGTTAAATCCTAATAGAACTAAAGTTACAGGCGTCATATGTGGTATTCGAGTTGAAAATATGGAGCCGTCAGTTATGAAAGAAATTAGATACTTAGATAAAATGATTGATGAACTTGCTAAAGGCAAAACTTTGGAAAAAATATTTAGAGTCTCTCAATCATAAAATGATTTGCGAAAGAAATGTAAAAATCAGTTAAAGTGTATTGAATAGAGGTGATTTTATGCTTGTCGAGCTGAAAGGCGTAGCAAGAAGAAAACAAGGGAAAGAAATAATTAAAAATGTGAGTTGGCAAATAAGCGAAGGCGAAAAATGGATGTTATACGGATTGAATGGTGCAGGTAAAACAACATTATTGAACATCTTAAATGCTTATGAACCACATACATCGGGGACGTTAACATTGTTTGGTATGCAACCAGGAAAAAAGGGCTATTCTGCAGATAATGTACGTAATCAAATAGGATTTGTTTCAAGTAGTTTAATGAATCGATTTCAAGATGGCGAAATTGTATTAGATGTGGTTATCAGTGGTATTTTCAAATCGATAGGCGTTTATAAAGAAGTGAAATCGCCTCATATTGAAATGGCTAAACAATATTTAGAACAAATGGGTATGCGTCAATTTGAAAATCAATATTATGGCTATTTATCAACCGGAGAAAGACAAAAGGTATTGATTGCTCGAGCATTAATGGGCGACCCTAAATTGCTTATATTAGATGAACCAGCATCAGGGTTAGACTTTATAGCACGTGAAGATTTGCTTAGTGCACTCGATAAATTATATAAACAAAATCCAAAACTTGCGGTGATTTATGTCACGCATTTCGTTGAAGAAATTACACGAAATATTCAACGTGGCTTTTTGTTAAAAGATGGTACATGTTATAAACAGGGAGAAATACAATCTGTATTAAACAGTGAAACTTTAAATAATTTTTTCAATAGAGATGTAAGTGTGGTTTATCAAAATCAGCGCTATTCACTATTTTTAAACCGATAACGCGTTGCGGAAACGTAAATATAATGCCATAATTTAATATGATAACATGTGATGGAGGATTATTTTAATGGATAATGTTAGAGCAATATTTTTAGATATGGATGGTACGATTTTACATAAAGATAACCGAGTAGATACGGAGACAACCGAAGTGATTCAACAGTTACGAAACCTTGGTTATAAAGTGTTTTTAGCAACTGGTAGAGCACATGATGAAATTCATTATTTAGTACCCAAAACTTTTGAAGTAGATGGCATTATAAGTTCAAATGGTACGCTAGGCATAGTGGAAAAGGAAATAATTTTCAAACACGGTCTTTCATATAATACAGTAAGTGAAGTGATTAAACGTGCAAAACAAGAAGCAATATATTATGAAATCTTCCCATTTGGCAGTAACCGTGTCGTGCTTAAAGAAGACGAAACATGGGCTAAGGCATTATTTGAGTCAGCAACTCCTCCAGGTAAAGTAGGAGAAAGTGAATGGACTTCTAGAAGAGAATCTCTAAAAGGCAAAGTAGACTGGGAAGATGCTATTCCTGACACGTCATTTTCAAAAATATATTTATTCTCACCTAACTATGAGAAAATTACAAATTTCCGCAATCAATTAATCGAGGATAATGCAGCATTACAGATCAGTGTGTCAAATTCATCACGCTTTAATGCAGAGACAATGGCTTTTAATACAGATAAAGGCACAGGCATTAAAGAAATGATTGAACACTTTGGTATTAATCAGGAAGAAACTTTAGTAATTGGTGATAGTGATAATGATAGAGCGATGTTTGAATTTGGACATTATACTGTGGCTATGAGAAATGCGAGACCTGAAATACAGGCTTTAGCAAACGATGTAACATCTTTAACAAATGAAGAAAATGGTGCGGCAACGTATCTAAAAGAACATTTCATAAAAGACTAAGCAGATGAATTTGAATGTAGAGATAACAAATTAATTTGTTCCTAAAATAATAAAAAATAAAATAAAACTTTAGAAAATAATTAACATAGAACTGATAGGTTTTCCTGAAAAAGGTTATCTATCAGTTTTTTTAATATATTTAAGAAGTTTATAATACACGATATAGACAGGGAGTACACAGTAGGCTTTTAAAACTCAATGGATAAATCAGAGGTATGAATATATCGAAATACAAAAATTGCCAATGTAGTCATTTTAAATGCTACATTGGCAATTCGTGTGTGAAATATATTATTTATCTGTTTTGTTAATTTGATCTTTTAAATCTGAAGTTTTATCTTTTGCAGTATCTTGAATATTATCACTTTGATTATTTAGATTAGATTTTGTTTTTTCAGTAGTATTAGTTACACTGTTTTCTATTTTTGAATCGTTGTTTGATTGTTTTTTAGATTTCTTTTTGTCTTTTTTAATTTCAGCTTTATCTATAGATTCGCCATTGCGGTTATAATATTGAATAATCGCTAATATATTTATATAGTAAACGGCTAATCTTACGATAATTACTATAATAGATACAACGTAAATTAAGATCATTGCGATCGTTTGTGAAATGCCGCCTGTTGAAATTGAAATTAATTGACTAACAGGATTCGCAAGGATAATTACGATTAAGTTTAATAGTAATATACCAAGATAGAATTTAAACCAAGTTTTCTTGCCATTTTTAACGCCTTTGAACCCTCGTTTAACGGCTGCCCAAGCACCAATACTAGGATCTTTAACAAATGCTACAGTAAAGTTAATAATTACAATAGCAAAGAACCAATAGATAAATGATTGAATAAAGACAGTAATTGTTGCTGCAATAATTTGGAAAGTTAGTGAAAGACCAAGTGCATGATCAGAACTACTTAATGGACCTTGTAGTGCTGTGAATAATTGCATGATACCTAAATTAAGTACTTTAGATACGAGTAAATTGAGCGCGAGTAAAATTAGAATAAATAATAAAGTGAATAAAGCTAATTTTAAACTTTTAAGATATTTACCTTTTTTAAAGACTGAGAATAAATCTTTTAATTTAACCTTGTCTTTATTTAATGCTTTGTCTATAGTGTATATAGTTCCAGCTATTAATGGGTAACCAATTAACACAAAAAGCAATAATGGAATCAGAATTGTTAGTATCAATATGAATATTGAACCACCAATTGGTTGTTGCATTGCCATCGACATTGCGAATTTATATATTGCGGGTTGAACTGGTATAAACGATAAAATTGTTAAAGCGAATAATATGATAAAACTTACAATTGAAAACAGTATTGTTTTAGCATTTTGGGGTTTTGCATTTTGCAAAGCTAGTTTATGATATTTAAACAAATTTTAAGCACTCCTTTTTAGTGATAACAATACGATATCAAAAAAATGAAGATTTTAAAATTAATAGGTAACAAATTGGCTATAAAATGTTAGAATATCCTAATGAGAAAAAGTTGAAAGGAGATATCATCATGAAATTTGCAATTATTACTGATGTACATGGAAATTTTGATGCATTAGAAACCGTTTTGGATGATATTGATAGAAAAGAAGGAATCAATAAAATATTTAATCTAGGCGATAACATCGGAGTAGGGCACGAAACAAATAAAGTGCTTGACGAAATTTTCGATAGAGATGATATGGAAATCATTGCAGGTAATCATGATGAAGCGGTTATGTCGATCGTAAATGACACTCCTTATCCAAAAGACTTAAAAGATAAATTCTATGAACATCATCAATGGATTGAAAGTCATTTAGATGAAGATTATTATGAAAAATTAGATGAATTGCCACGCGTAATTGAAAAGACGTTTCATAATAAAAAAGTGTTGTTTATTCATTATGAAATTGCCAATGAGAAATTAAACACACCTATTGATGGACAACCTTATAGTCCTATTGTTGAACCGAGTGAAGAAAATGTTAAAGCATTATTTGAGGACAAGGATGCGGATTTAATTGTTTTCGGACATAATCATACAGTGCATTTTTATGACGACAAATCTACTGTGTATTTTAACCCTGGTTCTGTAGGACTTAATAATGGAGCGTATGCAGTTTATGGCATTATAACGATTGATGAAAATGAATTCTCATGTGAACGCGTTAAAGTTCCATATGATAACGAAGAATTTATCAGAGGCTTTAGTGAAAAACAAGTACCAGCAAAAGATCTAATTTTTGATAAATTTATTTAAATTATCAACGATTTATTAAAAAGTATAAGGCTTTATAAATAAAAAGTGATTTTCCAATTATATTTGGAAAATCACTTTTTTTAGTATTACTTTATATTAAATTTTAATGTGAGTGTGAATGAGGTGTTGCTTGTTTTGAATAAATGGCAGAACATAAAATATCGTTATCATGTAAATGGTCACTTGTTTCTAGTTGTATAGTCATATGTTGAATATTTAGGTGTTCTAATTTATGTTCTAATCGATTTAAGAGCACCTCACCTTCTTCAATAGTCATAGTATTTGGCACTACTGCATGACAACTTAATGCATTCATTTCGTTTGAAATTGTCCAGATATGACAATCATGTATATTTTCGATTTTTTCTTCTTCCGTAATCATGGAAAAGACTTGATTCAGATTAACGTCACTAGGCGTACCTTCCATCAAAATATTGAGTGAAGATTTTGTTATGCCCCAGCTACTTCTAATAATAAGCACAGATACAATGATACTGGCAATAGGATCGGCAATTGTTAGATTGAAACTCCAGATAAGCGCAGCAGCTATTATTGCACCTACTGAACCTAATAAGTCTCCTATTACATGGAGAAATGCGCCACGCATATTAATATTATGTGATGTGTCTCCGCCCTTAAACATTAAACAAGCAACTATAATATTAACTATGAGTCCAGTAACACTAATTATAAACATTTCTGTTGATTGAACATCTTGGGGATTAAAGAAACGCCCGATAGCTTCAACAATAATAATAATTCCTATAACAAATAATGTGACCCCATTAAATAATGCAGCCAGTATTTCAAATCTTTTATAACCAAACGTTTTATGACTATTAGCGTGTCTTTCAGCATAAATAAATGCGAGAAGCGCCACACCTAAAGAGATTGTATCGCTAAACATGTGCAATCCATCAGAAAGTAATGCCAAACTATTAGAAACAAAACCGCCTATAATCTCTACAATCATAAAGATTCCAATAATTAGAAAACTAATAAGTAATATTTTTTTGTTATTTGTGTGTACATGACCATGCGCGTGATTGTGTCCATGTTGTTCAGATTCAGACATGTCAACCGCCACCTTTCCTTATTATTGATGTGTTGCGTGATGTATCGCTTGTTTTAGTAGGGTAGTAACATGCGTATCATCTATGGCATATATCATAGATTGACCATCACGATTTGCTTTCACTAAATGAGCTTGTTTCAGTACGCGTAATTGGTGAGAAACATTTGATTGGCTCATGCCTAATTTGTGAGCAATATGACCAACACTGTTTTCGCCTTGCGATAATAAGTGCATAATGCGTAAACGATTGCCTTCGCTTAATGCTTTGAAAATTTCAGTCACTTTATCAATTGTTTGTGAATCTATGGGTTCAATCATTATGTAACGCCTCCTTATATTAATACATGAACATTTATTCATATATTAATATGATCACTTGTTATTGTCAAAGCATAATTCACTTTGGTTTTAAAAACTTACAAAAGTGGTAGACTTTTAAGTAGTAACTACCTTTAAGGAGGCAATAATTTATGAGTATATTAGTAATTGGAGCAAATGGTGGCGTCGGTCAGCACCTAGTAAATCAATTAAAAGAGCGCGGTGAAAGCTTTACGGCTGCTATGAGAAAGCAAGAACAAGCAGACGCGCTAAAAGATAAAGGCATAGATGCAACTTTAATAGATGTAGAAACGGATGATATTAAAACATTGACTGAAAAGGTTAAAGGTTTTGATAAAGTTGTCTTTTCTGTTGGATCCGGTGGTAATACAGGTGCAGATAAAACAATCAGTGTTGATTTAGATGGTGCAATTAAATCAATTAAAGCAAGTGAAGCCAATGGCGTTAAACAATATGTGATGGTTTCAACTTATGATTCTCGAAGAGAGGCGTTCGAAGCAAGTGGCGGTTTAAAAGCATACACAATTGCGAAGCACTATGCTGATGAATATCTTAAACAAGCAGATGTAGGTTATACAATTGTGCATCCAGGCGGTTTATTAGACGATGCAGCTACAAATAAAATTGAAGTAGGTGCATATTTTGAAGGCAGAGGGTCAATTCCTCGTGAAGATGTCGCATCTGTATTAACAGAAGTTTTGACTTCAGATGACTACTTAAATACTGAGTTCCAAATCGTTAGTGGCGATGAAGAAATTTCAGACGCTTTATTAAATTTTAATAAATAACTATCAAATAAAGAGTGGATTTTAGAAGACCAATTTACATAAAGGTGTAAATTGGTTCTTTTTTTATTTGAAATATATAGCTTATAATATAAATAAATAGCGAAAATTTGATACAATAATAGATATCGTTTGGAGGTAATTATGAAAATTTCAAACACGAAAATCTATGAACAAGTGGCTGACATTATTTTAGAAAGTATTAAATCAGGGGAGTACCAAGTGGGTGACAAGCTACCTTCTATACAAAAACTTGGTCAACAGTATGGTGTAAGTGTTGCATCAGTGAGAGAAGCATTAAATGCTCTAAGAACAATTGGCATTATAGAAATGAAACAAGGATATGGCACATTTATTAAGCAAATAGAACCAACCTTTTTTGAATTAGGTGATAAGTTTACGTCGTTAGGTCAAATTACAGAACTTTTAGAGTTAAGAGAAATCGTAGAAAGTGCTACGGTAGAAAAGGCTGCAATACATCGCAATGAAGCAGATTTAGTAAGTTTAAAGAAAGCGTTGGATGAAATGGGCGAAGCGGTAACGGACGGTACATCTGGTGAAAAAGCAGATTTACAATTTCATCTTTCAATTGCAAAAGCAGCAAAAAATTCATTGCTAGTTGAGCTCTTAAATAACATTTCTGAATTAATGCAAGATTCTATGGAAGAAACACGGAAGATATTTATTTATAGCAAACAAAAAACAATGAATAAATTACATGAAGAACATGTAATTATTTATAATGCAATCTTAGAACAAAATGCTACAAATGCAGTTAAAGCCATGGAATCTCACTTATTAGAAGTTAAAGAAACAATTTTAGCTAATTTCAAAGAACAATAATATTTGGTAAGCGTTTGGAAGTGGGATAGAAAGCGAATTTTTCTAATTAGCTTTGTTCTATGAACACAAGCCGGCAAAATGACTAGAAAAGAAATATAATAGCTGAATTGCTTGCATAAGAACTATTCGTCTTTGTAAATATAGAAGGTAGTTTTTTAAAAGTCTAATAAAAGCGTATTTTCAATTCAGTCAGCAATTGCTAATATAACAATTGAGGCTGAGACATGTTTTTATGTTTCAGCCTAATTGAAAAAGCACCAATTTCAATTATAAAAAATGAAATGGTGCTTTTATTATTATTTATTTAGTTTAATGCACATGTTTTTCCACTCTAGGTTGTTGAGCAATAATAAAAGTCCAAACTTCCGTAGTTTGGACTTTATCGCAAATTTTATAGTTTTGAAAAAGTAATCAGCTTTTTCAAGTACATCATAATAATCTTTTAATTACCTTATATGTAAAACGTGTAGAGTTCGTTTCCGTAACTCTATAGTAATTATAATATTTTTAAGTATATAATGGCAAGTATTTTTACGAAAAATTTACAACAATAGTATAAGTGTTTGTTAATATGTCATGAAATGTAATTGAGTGAAACAAAATAACCTACTATGCTTTATAAAAAATTGATATAATAATAAGTAGTTTTAGTGTCATTGAACGCTGAATTAGTCGTTTATAACGCGCATCGTTGTATGATACAATCTTTATAGTTCAAATAAAAAAATACAAAACCATACATACAAATTTCTCTTTAAAGTATTTTATATAGGAAGACTAAAACTTAAATGAAGCAACTTAAGAATTTGGAGGTGTGATTAATGCCATTATTTTTAAAACCAATTTTCCATGAAAAAATATGGGGTGGCAATAGATTAAAAGAATTAGGATACGATCTACCGAGCGATTGTATTGGTGAAGCATGGGGGATATCAGCGCACCCAAATGGCAAATGTGAGATATTAAATGGACCGTATAAAGGTCAGACATTAGACCAAGTTTGGAATGACCACAGAGAATTGTTTGGTGATTTTCCAAGTAAGGAATTCCCGTTAATGGCTAAAATTGTTGATGCTAAAGAAGCATTGTCAGTACATGTTCATCCAGATGATGCATATGCCTATGAAAAAGAAAATGGTCAATATGGAAAGTCTGAGTGCTGGTACATTATCGATGCTAAAGAAGGCTCGGAAATTATCTATGGACTTTCTGCAGAGACGAAAGAGCTGGCCATTGATAAATTAAATGACGAAGATTACAGCGGATTATTTAATAAAGTTAAAGTTAAACCAGGAGAGTTTTATTTTATACCTGCAGGTACAATTCATTCCATAGGTGCAGGTATTCTTGTGTATGAAACGATGCAATCATCAGATGTAACGTATCGAGTGTATGATTTCGATCGTGAACATGGCTCAGGTGATAAACGCGAACTTAACCAAGGAAAAGCTAAAGACGTCATTGAAATTGCCAATGAAAATATAAATATTCCTACAGATACTGAAATCATAGAAAATCACAAACGTACACAACTCGTATCTAATGATTTTTTTACAATTGTGAAATGGCAAATTTCAGGTACACTAAATTATATGAAACCAAGAGAATTTGTTCTTGTATCAGTGCTTAAAGGTGAGGGACAAGTGATTATTGATGGTGAAGTCTACGATTTAAATCACGGAGAGAACTTTATTCTAACTTCAGACGACTTAGATACAATATTTGAAGGAGACTACGAACTAATAGTAAGTTACTTATAGAAAAAATGGAGTGTTTTGAAATGTATAAATTTTTGTATATCTCATTAGTTTGTGGAATGTTAGCAGGTGCAGGCATATTTTTAAAATTACCAATTTTTCCTTCTATGGCAATTCCCGTAATTATAGGGGTGATTGGAATAATTTCATCATTGATTACAATTCCTAACAAAGAGATAAGCGGTTTATTAAAGCTTGGCGGAGTTATGATTAATATCATGCCGATTATGGCTGCGTTTGCTGTAGCACAATAGCCCATCCATTCAGTATCTTTACATTATTGTAGAAGATACTTTTTTTTGTGATTTTATGAAAAGTGTAAGCAAAATATTTTTTTTTGAAATATACTTTACGTAATATCTTATGATTAATTATTTGTGTATGCTGTGAGCATTTAGCAGAAAATATTTTAATAAACATTATAAAATATAATATTTCTTTTTACAGTTTTCTGTCAAAAGAAATATGCTAAAATGGAACTAAATTAGGAGGTGGCAAGGGTGCACAAAGTGCGAGGTATTATGATGACCTTGGTAATTGCGATGGTTGCAACAATATTAGGAAGTGAATTTCCAGTCATTGGTGGTGCAATTTTTGCTATTATTATAGGGATTATTATCAATAATATAATTTTAATTCCCAAAAAATATGAAGCTGGTATCAAGTATAGTAGCAAAAAGATTTTGCATTACAGCATTATCGTGCTTGGATTTACTTTAAGCTTTCAATCTATTGGGGCAATTGGATGGAAATCTTTACCAATCATTATCATTACTTTACTTGCTGCTTTCATAACAGTGTTCTTGTTAATGAAAATATTTAAAATTAATGAACATCTAAGTATTCTAATAGGGGTTGGGACAGCAATATGTGGTGGGTCAGCAATCGCTGCTACAAGTCCAGTAATTAAAGCGAAAGAAAGTGAAGTAGCATTCGCGATTTCTACGATATTTTTATTTAATTTAATAGCAGTATTTATATTTCCGCCATTAGGTCACGTATTAAATATGGGACAAACTGCATTTGGATATTTTGGAGGAACGGCTATTAATGATACTTCAAGTGTGATTGCTGCAACTTCAAACTATGGTAATACAGCCTTAGAAACGGGCACAGTTGTAAAATTAACGCGTACTCTAATGATTATACCAGTCGTACTCTTTTTCACATATAGAACGATACACAAAGAAAAAGCGAAACAAACTGATACATCGATTGCTAAAATATTTCCATCGTTTATTGTATGGTTTATCGTAGCATCTTTAATAAGTACTGTTTTTAATTTTTCACCTGCAGTGATACATGTATTCCAACAAATTTCATTGTTTTTAATTACAATGGCAATGGCTGGCATTGGATTAAGCGTTGATTTTAAACAATTTAGGCAAGCAGGTGTGAAACCGGTAATGCTTGGACTAGTGATATGGATAGTTGTCATTATTTCAAGTTTAATTACGATGAAGTTGATAAACTTATTGTAATATTTGTTCAGAAAGAATTTTTTGCATATAATAGGTAAGATAGAATTTTTATATGAGATAAGGAGTATCTAAATGGCAGAGGAAACAAGTTATTTTTGGTTAAACTGCGGGTATAATCGCTGGAACCATAATGAACTATTAGTAGGTCAAACGACCTTATTTGAATCGGGTGCACAATTTAATCCTTCACAAGGTTTCCGATCATTTAAACAAGCTAAAGTAGGAGACCGTGTTATCTTTTATCAAGTACAAATGGATACTGGTTTATTAGGTTTGGGTGAAATTACAAGTGTACAAACAGGTGCTCAAAATAAAATTCGTGTTCATTTTCAATTACAAGAACAGCTTAAACCATTAACTGCGGATTATTTGAAAAGAAGCGAACAATTAGAATTTAGAATGAGAAATATGAAAGAAACTTTATTTAACCAAATGACACAAGATGAATTTGAGTTAATTGTTAGTTTAGGTAAAGGAGAAACAAAAATTCCTCGATACTTTTTTATATCTGAAGAACAAGAGTTTGAACCTGAATCATACAATACAATATATACGCACACATATAATGGCATTAAACGAAATGGTTATCATTTTTACACGCAACTTGAAATAGGTGATCAACTTATTTTTTATAATAAAAATAGAGATCAGTCCGTCATTGGTATAGGAGAAGTGAGCAAGCATATACATGAAAAAGCACCTAGACCTGGCAGAACAAACAGTACTGCAATTGAGGTCTATTTTGAAAAGGAAATTGATCCTGTATCATTGGGTACATTAAATAAACATCCTAAATTGAAAAACTTATATTATCTTCAAGAAAACGCAAAACAAGCTATTGCCAGCATGTCAAAAACACAATTCGAGGCGATTCGTGAAATAAGTGAAAATGATGGTGTGAAATCACAGTTTGAAGCTGTTAAAAGTGAACAGATGATTGACGAACATAGTGAAGATTTAAAGCCATTTATTCTACTCGTAGTTGATAGAGGAGAAGGCTTAAAGGCAGCTGAAGATTTATTACAAAAAACGAATGCGAAACCAGTCATAACATCTGGTCATCCTGACTTTTCTGAAGATATGCTGTACGGTAAATATTTACCAAATGAAACAGGTGCACTGTACTATAGAGAAGGATTTATAACGAATCTTATGCCTCGTAAAGATAAGAGCTATCTTGTCATCGATAACTTTAACCGTATTGATCCAGATATATTTCAAACATATATCAATGTATTAGAAGGTTATGAGGTGACATTACCGCGTTATAATAGAGACGGTAGTATGGTAAAATGGTCCAGAAAAAAAGAGTCATTTTATCATTTCAATCCGAATTGGCATATTGTGGGTATCACATATGATGACTTAAATGAAATTAAGCAAAAATATACTGAACAATTTTTGAAATATACAAGAATCGTGAAAGTAAATCAAGACTAATCTTTAAGTCATAGCATACTTCAAATTAATGATATAACATAAATTATGGACATATCCATACTCAAAATAGAAGCACCAATTCATTGCGTTTTATCAATGGATTGGTGCTCTTTTAAAATTCTTGGAAGTTTAAAGTATGAGTCTCATTTAGTTTAAAACATCTATGCCAGTGTTAATTTGAAAATAAATGACAATCAAAATGTAAAACGAGTGATATAATGATTTAATTTTATAAATTTAGGATATAATAGTAGTGTAGAGAAATCATATTCACTTATGATGTGACAATAAAAATTTACTGTTAGGGGTGAAGTATATGCCAATAATATATTATGACGCCAATTGTGTATATTGCTATAATTATGCAATTTGGTTAATACAAAATGGTTTATCAAGACGTTATCAGTTTGCTGAATTACAAGGTGAAACAGCTCAAAATTTATTTGAAAATTATCCTGAAACAAAGCAATATGACAGTGTTATATTGCAAGAAGGTGAGCATTTCGAATATAAATCTGATGCAATCACAACATTAATAACAACACTGACAAATTATAAATGGATCGGTATATTACTACATTTGACACCTAAACCACTGAGAGATTTAGGTTATCAATTGTTTGCTGATAATAGAGATAAAATGTGGAAAACGCATTGGCATCAGCCTAATGCTTATGAAAAATCATTTTTTATTGATTGAATAGACGGAGGAAGCAAATATGGAGAGTATTGTTGTAATAGGTAGTTCATCAATTGATTTAGTAGTAAAAACAAACGTTTTACCTCAAGCGGGTGAAACAGTTATGGGTAATTCATTTTTTACAACGACAGGTGGCAAAGGTGCGAATCAAGCTGTTGCAGCAGCCCGATTGAGTAATAAAGTCTATATGATTGGTGCTGTAGGAGATGATGATAATGGTAAACAGATTATCGAAAATTTAGAACAAAATAATGTAGATACAACTTTTATGGACAAAATTGAAAATGAAACTTCTGGAACAGCGCATATTACACTGTTCGAAGATGATAATCGCATCATTGTTGTGCCTGCTGCCAATAATCATGTAACGCCTGAAAAAGTGTTGCCAAAACTCGAGCACTTTGGTGCAG
Organism: Staphylococcus equorum; assembly: GCF_029531845.1. Lineage (GTDB taxonomy): Bacteria > Bacillota > Bacilli > Staphylococcales > Staphylococcaceae > Staphylococcus > Staphylococcus equorum_C. Next base: position 75,293 of record NZ_JAMBPV010000009.1, on the reverse strand, counting down.
GAGATATTATTTTGATGCAACATGAAATACCAGAAGAAACAATTAAAGAAGTTACGGGCTATGCTATTAAACATGATATGAAAGTTATATTAAATCCAGCACCATATCGTAAAATTGATAAAGCACTTATAGATAAAGTGACTTGGATTACGCCAAATGAATCAGAAAGTGAACTTCTATTTGAAAATGGCGTAGATGAAGCACTCAAAGCTTATCCTCGTAAGCTTATTGTAACTCAAGGTGCAGCAGGTGCTATGTTTTACAATGATTCTCGGCAGCTTGTTAAAGGGTATAAAAAGCAAGTCGTTGATACTACAGGAGCTGGAGACACATTCAATGGTGCTTTAGCTGTTGCACTAATTGAAAATAAAACTTTAGAAGAAGCTGTTGATTTTGCTAATTTAGCTGGTAGTTTTTCTGTAACTGCATTAGGTGCTCAAAGCGCAATGCCATACAGAAAAGAACTAGATTAATCGACCTTACTTTGGGTATAATATAGTAAGGTTATGAAATGATAACTCCAGATTAAAACAATTCTAATTTAGATAGAGTAAACACTTTACAGATTGTAATCATTATTATATAATAATAAATGTAATCAAGAGCTCGAGTTGTCATTTTGTAATGATAATTAAATTTAAAGGAGAGATTTTAACATGGCAAACAGTAATAAAGATGTAGTAAGAGTATTAAATGAACAAGTAGCAAACTGGACAGTAGCATTTACTAAATTACACAATTTTCATTGGTATGTAAAAGGACCTAATTTCTTCTCACTACACACTAAATTCGAAGAATTATATGATGAAGCAAGTCAATATATCGATGATTTAGCTGAACGTATTTTAGCAGCTGGCGGTAATCCAGTAGCAACATTAAAAGAAAGTTTAGACCTTGCAATCATTGATGAAGCTGGCAAAGGCTATAAAGCTGAAGAAATGGTAGAAGAATTATCTAAAGACTTTGAAAATATTACAAAACAATTAGAAGAAGCAATTGAAGTTGCTTCAGCTGCTGAAGATGATGTAACAGAAGATATGTTCATCGGTATGAAAACAAATATAGACAAACATAACTGGATGTTAAAATCTTATTTAGGTAAATAAGAGAATTCAGTCACATATATGAATATTATATTTTGATTGAGCAATAGGCTAGTGTATCACTGGCCTATACTCAGATTAAAAGCAGTAATCCATTAAAATAGTGGGTTGCTGCTTTTTTATTTTTAATTGTTAAAAGTCTCTTAGAAATATAGTCACAAGTATATATTTTGTTATTGAATCTGTTGTTCCAAATCATAACAATATAATATAAAAAGGACTGCAGTTAAAAATTAGTGAAAAAAAGTACCTATAATTAATAAATATTATAGGTGATAATTATTTTTTGATAAAAGGTATATCAAGATTAATATTTTTGTATGGTTGCAATTTTAAGCTCATGCTAAAATTTAATTGGTTGCCACCTTATATTTAGGAGGTATGTATTTTGAAAAATCTTTTGTTAAATGGATATAGAAATTATACATCAGCGTCTGAATTACAAAAAACAGCTATAAATGACAGTGAGCTTGGTAATGTAGGAACTTCAATCTCATTAAGTGTAACTTATTCAGCTTCAGTATCATGGACTATTAGTTGGAGTGTTTAATTTTTGTCGTTTGGTAATTAGTTAAAAATAATTTAATAGGGTGGTGACCATTTTGAGTAATGTGAAATTAGAATTATTAGATATTTTAAAGGCAAAGAATAAAGTTATTGAAAAAGAAAAAATCCTGAAAATAGTATCAAAAAATAAAAGCGAACAAAATATTAACCAATTAAGACAGTTGCTATATGCTTTGAAATTGGGAGAAATTCAATTTGATTTGGATTTTTATGAAGACAAAATAAGGATGACTGATACTTTAATAACAGGATATATAGATATATATTGATGACGATGGTTATCTTGATAAATTTTTTATCATACCAGAAACTTCCAAGATTTCAGATATAGATAGCTTCGAAATAGCTATTAATAAACTGAATGCTAAATATGATATTGCATTTTTATTTAAAGATAAAAGAGAGGAACGAAAATCTAATAGCATAAATAATTTAGCTGTAGCTTCGATGGCGAAAATTATTATAGCTGGTTGTATTTATAAGGAGATTGATGATAATAATATTGATTTCGAAACGAGAATAAAAATAAAAAATAAAAATATTAGTGTTCTTAGCGCAGGAATCTCTAAAACAGATGTAGGAAGAGAAATTAATATTAAAGAACTTTTGAAAAATATGTTGATTTTATCGGATAATAGCGCAATGGATATATTTATAGACTTCCTTGGAAAAGATAAAATCAATAAGTATTTAAAAACAATTACTTGTGAAGAATATCATGATGAATTGATAAATAGTATTGAGTTGACCAAAGTTATTTATGGTCAAGCATGGTGCTTTGACAATCAGTCAGAAGAAATATGGAGATATAGGGCTTTAACACAGGTTGCTTGGACGAAAGGACTAGATTATTTTATCCCATTAGAAATTATAGGTAGTACAATGCAATATATATTAGAACATGAATGGGTGCCATGGGATGATTTGGAAATTGAAAATGATTTAATATATAAAGGCGGATCAGCTCCGGGAATATTATCATGTATTTGGTCTTTAAGAAATTCTCACAAGAAATCAAATTTGCAATTTCTTTTTGCAATTAATAGAGAAAAAGTTTTTACTCTATTGGAAGAATTATATATTTTCGAATGCGCAAATAAATTACTTCAACATTATACAAATATTACATCAAAAAATTAGAAAGGAGTCCTTGTAAAATGAATATTAATCTCAGAGAAGGTAGAAATATAACTAGCCAAGAAAAAGAGGGCGAAACATTTTATTTTAAAAAAATAATGAAAGGTCCTAAAGATGATGCGAAAAGGCGATTCAATAATCTTATAAAATGGGACCATCTTTCAATTAACTTTCCACAAATTTATTCTCCTAGATTAGTAAAAACTAATGAAGATGATTTGAGTTTATTATATGAATGGATAGATGAGACTGCTTCTATAGAAGAACATCTCCAAAAAAACAGTTCTGAATTAGAAAGTTTAATAATTAAAGCATCTCAAATATTAGCTAAATTGCATATTTTAGATAATAGCGAATTAGAATTGGATGATGAAAGTGAAGTGTTAAATAGAGAAAGAGTATTATTTGCTTTGGATAAATACGAATATGCTAGTTGTACTGGTGCAGAATTGGAGTTATATAACCTTTTACAGCAAGATAAACAACTTATTGAAACTACATTAAAGCAAGAGAATACTACTGATCAATATTTATGTCATGGTGATATTAGACTAGATCAATTTATATATGATGGTAAGGACTTAAGGATTATAGATTTTGAAGAGTTACGTATAGGAGACCCGTCCAAAGATTTATCAGGGATTATTGGTTCTTTATATTTTAATTGTTTACTAAAAACATTTTCAGAAACAACTCAAGAAACTTCAAATGAAAGAGAAGTAGAACAGCAATTTATTAATAGAGGTACTGCTTATATCGATGAAATTTTACCAATTATTCGATCTTCTTTTAATGCTTATAAACAAGTCAAAGAAATTAACAAAACACAATTATCTATTAATATAGGTTGGTTTATTATAGAAAGAATAATGAGTAGAGCAAAATTTACATTCCGTTTATCTGCTACTGATAAAGCTATATTAGGAATAGGCAGAGAAATTATTATAAATCCACATAATTTCGAAGATATATTTTAATTAAATAAAGGAGGATATTAAATGACGATTCTCTCAAATTCTATTGATAATTTAGAAAAAATAATTAAACTAGAAGCTGATTTAGACCAAATTGAAATTAATAATATTCGTTATAAAGGAGTATTAGAAAAACCTAAAAACCAACTTATTCAATGGTTATATTCAAATTTACATACCGGGAATATAGATTCTTATTCAAATGATTTCATTAAGAAATTAAATGATTTAGATAAAAAAATAATAGATTCAGTTGAGGATCCAGGTATTATATTAAAAGCTCAAAAAGAAATTGTTGGTGGAAAAGAATATACATTAATACATGGTGTTAGAGTGATTGGGAAAACTGATGAACATGAATCAGTAAGACTACCATGTTTTAGGCCAAATTTAACTCCTGGTTTCTTTATGTTTGTTCATACTGAAAATGGTATTCATTCGTCACCTGTTAAAAGACACTATATTTATGCAGATAATCCTTCATATGGGATAGATTTATGGGCTAAATGTGTAAAAGAGTTGGTTGATAAAAATGTTAATTTTTCAGCCAAAGTTCTTTCATCTTCTGATAGTTATCCTAGGAATGATGCCTTGGTTTTTTATAGTAGTGACGATTATATTAAGGTTGAACAAATTTTACTCCAAAAAGTCAAAGAAAATCCAAAAGTTCTAATAGATGGTTCTTTATTGGCTAAAAAAGTATACAAAAATCTTTACACTGCTGAAGAACCCTTAATGACTAATGAAATTAAACAAAGTTTTGGTGAAAATCGCTGTAATGCTATAGCTGATGCCATACAAGATCACTTTGTTACTAGTGTTAATTTTAAGCTATTGTTAAAACAACGATTAATATCATATAGGATTAATACTGATGACTTATCAGAAAATGCTTGAGAATAACACTACAATTAATAAGGAGTGTTTTTATGAATCCGAAGATTTTAATACCAGTAATAATTATAATAGCTTTATATTTGATTATTTGTTTTGTAGATTTATTTAAAGTTAACAAAACAAAATTTTTACCTAAATGGGCATGGGGCTTAATTATATGTATTTCTGTTCCCTTAGGCGGAATAATTTATTATCTATTAGGTAGAGATGTTTTAGGTGAAAGTGATGAATGAAATAGCTAAAATCAAAAATCTAACAATAAAATTCAAAAAATTTAAAGCTTTAGATAAGGTGACATTTAATATAGAGAAAAATAATGGAGTAATAGGTTTAATAGGACCTAATGGCGCTGGCAAAACCACACTTATTAATACTATATTGGGTCAATTAAGACCTAATATAGGAGAGGTTTTAGTAAAACAAAATGAAATAGCATATTGCCCAGATGTTCCGAATTTTGAGCCATTTCTTACTCCTCAAGAAGTTTTAGAACAGACTTTACAATTGAATGGTAAAAAAGTTAATGATTTTAAAGAGAAAATTGAGAGTGTATTAATTTCTGTTGACTTAAAAAGACATTCAAAAAAATGGTCTGGGGGGTTTTCACGTGGTATGAAACAGAGACTTGGCATTGCATCTGCACTTATACTTGAACCTAAACTTATTTTTTTGGATGAACCTACGAGTGCCTTAGACCCTTTTGGTCAACAAGATATATTGAACTTGGTTAAAAAGATATCTAATGAAAGAGTAGTTGTTATATCTAGTCACAATTTAAACGATATAGAAAAAATTGCTAGTGATTTAATTGTACTGAATAAAGGAGAGTTAATTTATAATGGTTCGCTAAATGAATTTATAAAAAAAGATGAAGATTATATGTATATAGAGTTAAAAAATAAAAAAGTAACTACAAACATATTAAATATTATGAAAAATAGAAATATAAATGGTTCACTATATGCTGATTTTTATATAAAGGTAAAATCTTCCGATTTAAGTGAAGTCTTTGTGATTATCAAAGAATACATTGAATCACTACAAACAATTACAAGAAATGAGCTTACACTAGAGGAAGCTTTTTCAGAACAAGTAAATAAATTAAATAAGTCACAAGCAGGAGAGAAAAAATGATTGAATTAGAGTTATTGTCATGGATTAGAAGTAAGCGTTTCCTCATAATTTTTGCTATTTTCCTTTTTTCTGGGTTTTCATCACCTTTAATGGCATATTACTCAAATGATATTTTAAATAATTTTAATAGCAATGAAGGAACTAAAGTAATTATGCAAGATCCGCAATGGAAAGATTTATTTACATCGTATTTTAAAAATGCCTCACAATTAGTAATGTTAATTTGTGCCTATGTTGTAGCTGATACGTGTAGGCTAGGTAAAGACAAGTCAATGCAGTTGTATTATAAAACGAGAGCCATTAACTCAGGTAGAATATTTTATCCAAAATTAACAATAAGTTTATTTATAATAGCTTTAGGAGCTGTGATTGGAAGTTTAAGTACTTTATATGTAACTTGGGTATTTTTCGATAATTTTGATTTACAAAGAGCATTAATAAGTTTATTCATTCAATTGATTGCATTATTAATTTTTTCTACAATAAGTGCTACAATTTCATTTTGGATTAATTCTCCATTTATATCTGCTTTGATTGTAGAAGCATTAGTACTTCTATCGATGTTTCTTAATAATATCGATGATTTTAGAAGATGGTCACCGACAACTTTACTCAGACCTGAATATGTTCTTTCAGGGGATATAGAATATAAGGAAATTGTTTGCCAAGTTATCATAGGAATAATTATTTGTATAACATGTTTAATAATAACTTATTTACGTCCTCTAAGAGTTAAAACAAAATTATAAGTGGTGATATATATTGATTAGTCAAATTAGGAATTTAGAAAAAAAGATAGATAATAACAAAATAATAAATAATATTTCTTTTAACTTAGAAGAAGGTTCTATCAATGCTATATTAGGGCCAAATGGTGTTGGAAAAACAACTACAATAAGGTTACTAACTGGACTGTTACAACTTACAAAAGGTGAGATACAAGTACTTGGTACAAATACAAAGTCACAGAACTTTGATAAAGTGCGCCAAAATATTGGAGTACAGAATGATGGGAATTTATATGAAGCGTTAACTATTTATGAAAATTTAAAAATTTGGGCTAATTTTTATAATATATCTAAGAAAAATAGAGAACAAAAAATACAAGAGTTATTGAAATATTTTAACTTGTCAGATAGAAAAAATTCCAAAGTTGGAACATTAAGCAAAGGTATGAAACAAAAAGTATCAATAATAAGAGCATTAGTACATAGCCCTAAATTATTGATATTGGATGAACCAACTTCTGGGCTCGATCCTTCAGCATCAGTTCTTTTAATTAATTATCTTCAAAAAATTGTTAAAGAAGAAAATGTTACAGTTTTCATGTGTACGCATCAGTTACAAGGTTTAGAAGAAATAGCAGATAATATTTTTATTATGTACGATGGTAAATTTATTGCTTCAGGAGACTCAAATACTTTATTAAACGAAGCATGGCCTGGCTACGAATTTGCTATTTATACTAATAACTATCAAAAAAGTTTAGAGCGACTTAAAGGTTTTTACCATGTTATTGACGAGAATAAAGATAAAAAGACAATAAAAATCCACTTAAATCAATATGCCGATATTTCCAAAGCAATCCATACTTTAATTGAATATGATATTGAAGTATATACAGTTACAGAAATTAAACACTCAATAAAAGAACTATACTTCCAAAAAATTAGGGAGGCTGAATTTTGTGAATTATAAAAATGTTATGAATATCGTATTAAAGGATTTATTAGAGATTAAAAATGATAAAGGCACTATAGCCTCCTTATTAATTGTTCCATTTATATTTAGTGTTTTTTTACCTTTGATTGTAATTATTGGAGGTTCTAATAACGTAATGGTTAATTTCATTGGTGGTGTTAAAATATTTACAGAACAATTACCTTCTAACTTTATACCTCTTGATTTAAATGAAGGACAAGTTATGATTTATGCAATACTTATGTATTTCTTTGCGCCATTATTTCTTTTAATACCGGTGATGATTTCTACAATTCTTTCTACTTCAAGTTTTACAGGAGAAAAGGAAAGAAAGACTATCGAGGGGCTTCTATATACTCCCATAACGAATAAAGAACTTATGTTAGGGAAAATTCTTGCCTCAGCTATTCCATCGATAATCATCACTTGGGCATCAATCATTGTTTATGGAACGATAATTGACATTTATTCTATCAATGTATTAGGTGAAATGATTTTTCCTAATTTAAATTGGATTATTATCAGTATACTACTGGCTCCATTAGTTACATTTTTATCGATTTCTTTAGTTGTTTCAATTTCTCACAGAGTTAAAACTACCAAATCGGCACAATCTATTTCTATGGTTTTGATTCTGCCAATTATAGGGTTCATAGTATCTCAAGCAAGTGGAATTATATTATTTGGAACTACTATTTCTTTAATTTTAGCATTAATATTTATAATTTTAGATATTATATTATATCTTATGATATCTAAAACATTTAATAGGGATAAATTCATTACAAAAATATAGGAGATGGTATTTATGGAAGCATTAGCATTAGTGAATCCTAATTTAGTTTCTGATGATGATGTAAAAATGTTGCCAGATGTTGAAATATCAGGTACACCAATAAAATGTGCAAGAATTGAAATTGATAAACCCACTTTTAATTCACAAAAAAAAAGAAAATGAAAATTTTGTTTTAATCAAGGTGAATGCATTTTCTTGTAATTATCGTGATAAAGCAATTATTTTAAAGTCAGCACTTAAAATGCAAGAAGGATTAAATTTCCAAGCATCTCCATTTGCCTTTTTCGGTTCAGACTTTGTAGGGACAATAATTGATAAGGGAGCATCAGTGAAAGATTTTGATATAGGAGATCGTGTGATTCCTAATTGTGCTTTTCCGAAACAACCTTTTCCTGGAGTGGCGCCAGGAGTAGTAACCAATGAAGCTTCTAAAGGTTGGTTAAAGTTACATAAATCTAAATTAATAACTATTCCAAATAAAATGTCAGATGAAATTGCTTCAGGTTATTCTATAGGGGGACAAACTTCAACCAGTATGGTTAGAAGAGTAAATTTAAAAGATAATGAACGCGCTTTAGTTTTAAGTGCGCGTTCAAATACTTCTATGTTTATCATAAATAATTTACTTGCTAAAGGTATCGATACTACTATATTGACAACTTCTGATTGGGATATAAAAGAAAAATCATTAATTTCACCAGCTAAGTTGTTAAAAGTAGATAAAGATAACCCGAATTGGGAACGCTTAGAAGGGCTGGATAATTTTGATGTTGTTTTTGACCCCTTTTTTGATCTTCATTTAGAAAAGGCAATAAAACAACTAAATACTGGAGGGCGTTATATAACTTGTGGTTACAAAAATCAACATCAAAATTTTCAAGATGAGTATGATAAATTTAATGTGAATAATTTACATGAAATAATGTTGAAAGTTATGATTAATAATATGTCTATCATAGGTAATTGTATTGGTACTAGTGAAGATTTAGAGGAATCTTTAGGTGCTTTTAATCCAGATACTTTTATTATTCCTACAGATAGCAAATACGATATTAAAGATGGTAATAAGTTTATAGAGAAAACTTACAATGATAATGGAAGATTAGGAAAATCAGTACTTATATATAGTTCATAGTCTTGAAAAATATTTTTTATAAATGGTAAGAGTCTGCAGTTTCTAGCTAGTATTATTTTTACGGATATCAACAAGTTGGAAAGTCCTGTAAAATATAGAATGAACAAATCACCAGTAGAATACCTTTTTTTTTATTAAAAAACAGGTCCTCCAAAACATGCGTTGTTTTGGAGGACCTGTTTTATTTAAATAAAGATTTGAAATATCAATTACTCAGCCATTTCGAGTGCGACTTCCATCATTTGGGTGAAAGAATTTTGACGTTCTTCAGCTGTAGTTGCTTCATCGCGTAATATGTGATCACTCACTGTAAATATACCTAACGCTTTTTTACCAGCGTAAGTTGCATTTAAATATAATGCAGCAGATTCCATTTCTATACCTAAGATGCCCATACGTTGCCATCTTTCATTAAACGTTGGATCAGCATTATAGAATGTATCAGATGATAATATGTTTCCTACATGTGTAGTTGCCCCAATTTCATCCGCTTTTTGTTTTGCTTTTAAAACTAAATCGAAATCAGCTAAAGGTGCATAATGACCTGGAATATTATATTGCTCGACGTAACTAGAGTTTGTAGAAGCACCTTGAGCAATAATTATATCGTAAAGGTTAACGTTTTCTTGTAATGCACCACAAGATCCGATACGAATAATTGTCTCAACATCAAAGAAATTATATAGCTCATAAGAATAAATTCCAATACTAGGTACGCCCATGCCAGATCCCATTACTGATACTTCTTTCCCGTTATAAGTACCAGTATATCCAAACATATTTCTAACTTCGTTGAATTGTTCAACGTTTTCTAAATAGTTGTCAGCTATGTATTTTGCACGAAGCGGATCTCCCGGCATCAATACTGTTTTTGCAATTTTAGTTCCATTGGGTTGAATATGAGGTGTAGATTTCGTCATAATCATCTTCTCCTTTATGTTGTTTTATCAATTTAAAGATAACATTTGTTTATTATTTTTGCTAATTTTTGTAATATAGGTAATAAGAGAGTGTTTATAAAGATATCTATTTAATTTTGCTTTATAATAATAAGTGAAATGAATATTTATTGTAAACAAAAATTAGGAGGATTTAATATGAATTATGCAAAATATATAGATCATACATTACTTAAACCGGAGTCGACTAGAGCTCAAATCGACAAAATTATCGAGGAAGCTAGAGAATTCAATTTTAAATCAGTATGCCTCAATCCTACACATGTGAAATATGCAGCTGAAAAACTTAAAGATACAGAAGTATTAGTTTGTACTGTAATTGGATTCCCTTTAGGCGCATCTACTACAGAAACGAAAATGTTTGAAGTTGAAGACGCTGTGAAAAATGGAGCTTCTGAACTTGATATGGTTATCAATGTTGGTGCATTAAAAGATGGACGTTATGAAGATGTACAAAAAGATATTGAAGGCGTTGTTGGTGCTGCGAATGGTAAAACAGTTAAAGTAATTATTGAAACATGTCTATTATCAGACGAAGAAAAAGTTAAAGCAAGTGAACTAAGTAAAGCAGCGGGAGCTAATTTCGTTAAAACATCTACAGGTTTTGCTGGTGGCGGAGCAACTCCAGAAGACGTAAAATTAATGAAAGATACTGTTGGAGATGAACTAGAGGTTAAAGCTTCTGGTGGCGTGAGAAACCTTGAAGATTTCAACAAAATGCTTGAAGCTGGTGCGACACGCATTGGTGCGAGTGCAGGTGTTCAAATTATTCAAGGTTTAGAAAGCGATTCTGACTACTAGAATAGTTAACTAACAAAAAAAGGGATATATTATTAAGTTTGTATTATACACAAACAGGGGAGGCCAACTCAGATGAGAATGGTAGATATTATTGAAAAAAAACGTGATGGACAAGTACTTACAAAAGAGGAAATTGAATTTTTTATAAATGGCTATACAAATGGTGACATACCAGATTATCAAGCTTCTAGTTTAGCGATGGCTGTGTTCTTTCAAGATATGAATGATGAAGAAAGAGCTGCATTAACTATGACAATGGTTAACTCAGGTGATGTCATTGATTTATCAGATATTCACGGTACTAAAGTCGATAAGCATTCTACTGGTGGAGTTGGAGATACAACAACATTAGTACTTGCGCCTTTAGTTGCAGCAGTAGGTGTACCTGTAGCTAAAATGAGCGGAAGAGGACTAGGTCATACAGGCGGTACGATTGATAAATTAGAATCAGTTGAAGGTTTCCATGTTGAAATCAGTGAAGAAAAATTCGTTAAATTAGTAAATGAAGCTAAAGTCGCTGTGATTGGACAAACGGGTAACTTAACACCAGCAGATAAAAAACTATACGGTCTTCGCGATGTTACTGGCACCGTCAATTCTATTCCACTTATCGCTTCATCAATAATGAGTAAAAAAATTGCAGCAGGCGCTGATGCAATTGTACTTGATGTTAAGACAGGTAATGGTGCCTTTATGAAGACACTTGAAGATGCTGAAGCATTAGCACATGCCATGGTAAGCATCGGTAATAACGTAGGTAGAAACACGATGGCTATCATTTCGGATATGGGTCAACCTTTAGGATACGCTATAGGTAATGCCTTAGAAGTGAAAGAAGCGATTGAAACACTACAAGGTAAAGGCCCGGAAGACTTAACTGAACTTGTAATGACTTTAGGTTCCCAAATGGTTGTAGTGGGTGGCAAAGCGAAAGATTTAGAAGAAGCACGTGCATTGTTAGAAAAAGCAATACAGGATGGTTCTGCTTTAGAAAGTTTCAGAACATTTTTAGAGAATCAAGATGGAGATGGCACAGTGGTAGATGACGTATCAAAATTACCACAAGCTCAATACCAAGTTGAATTGCTAGCGGAATCATCTGGTTTCGTGACTGAAATTATTGCGAATGAAATGGGCGTTGCCTCAATGATGTTAGGCGCAGGTAGACAAACAAAAGATGATGATATCGATTTAAGCGTTGGCCTAGTATTACATAAAAAAGTAGGAGACAGAGTCGATGAAGGCGAACCACTATTAACAATACACAGTAATCGCGAAAACGTTAATGATGTAATAGAGAAATTGAATCAAAGTATCACGGTAAGTGAACAAGGTGAAGAACCAACATTGATTCATAAAATTATTACTGAATAGGAGTTGAGACAATGACTACACGATTTAAACGAGTACACTTAATTGTGATGGACTCAGTAGGCATAGGAGAAGGTCCTGATGCAAAAGCTTTTAACGATGAAGGCAGCCATACATTAAAACACACGTTAGAAGATTTTAATCAGTCATTACCTAATCTTCAAAAATTAGGCTTAGGTAATATTGAACCACTACCTGTAATTGAAAAAGAAGTAAAACCACAAGCATTTTATACTAAAATGAGTGAAGCTTCAGTAGGTAAAGATACAATGACAGGGCACTGGGAAATTATGGGCTTAAATATTATGCAGCCGTTTAAAGTATATCCCGAAGGATTCCCTAAAGAATTGGTAGATGAAATTGAGTCTATAACTGGTCGCAAAGTAGTGGCTAACCGACCCGCTTCTGGAACGCAAATTATAGATGAATGGGGCGAACATCAAATGAAGACTGGGGACTTAATTGTCTACACTTCAGCTGATCCAGTGCTCCAAATCGCTGCCCATGAAGATATTATTCCGTTAGAAGAACTTTATGATATCTGTGAAAAAGTAAGAGAATTGACCAAAGATCCAAAATATTTAATTGGTAGAATTATTGCCAGACCTTATCTTGGTGAACCAGGTTCTTTTACAAGAACATCTAATAGACATGACTATGCCTTAAAACCTTTTGGCAGAACAGTCATGAATGAATTACAAGATGGTGGCTATGATGTCATTGCCTTAGGAAAAATAAATGATATTTTCGATGGTGAAGGTGTGACTGAAGCGGTTCGTACAAAAGATAATATGGACGGTATGGACAAATTAATAGAAACAGTACAACGTGATTTTAATGGTTTAAGCTTTTTAAATCTTGTGGATTTTGATGCCTTATACGGACATCGTCGTGATAAAGTAGGTTATGCACAAGCGATTAAAGATTTTGATGAGCGCTTACCTGAACTTATGAAGCATTTGCAAGATGATGATTTAGTGATTATCACTGCTGATCATGGTAACGATCCAACTGCTGAAGGTACAGATCATACAAGAGAGTATATCCCAGTCTTAATGTTTAGCCCGAAAATTGCTGAATATCACGAATTATCGGTAGATGCTACATTTAGTTCGCTAGGTGCAACAATTGCTGATAATTTTAATGTGAAATTACCAGAGTACGGAAAAAGCTATTTAAAAGAAATGGGCATTGAATAATGAAAAAAATAATTAGAATAGTATTTGGCATGGGTTTTAGCGTAGCTGGTGTGCTTCATTTTAAAGATGAAGAAAAGTTTAGAAATATCGTACCTGAATATTTACCTTTTAGAAAAGCCGCAGTTTTAATCACAGGTGTGTTTGAGATAGTATTTGGATTATTATTACTAATCAAGCAGCCTTCATCATGTTTGAAAAAAACGATAAATGCTTTTTTATGGGCTGTATTCCCGGCTAATATTTATATGGCACGTAAAAACTTACCGCTAGCTGGTAAACAATTACCTAAATGGGCTTTGTATGGTCGTTTACCATTACAAGTGGTCATGATAAAAATGATTAGTAAGCTATGATTAAATAAAAAGTGGCTGTTAGTATCCTTAATGGAAAGCTAACAGCCACTTTTTTATTTTTTATTCGATGTAGATGTGGTGGTTATAAAATGATGTTATTTTAAGTATATTTATAAATTGGCTATATTATTTATTTTCTCCATATACATCTTTCCATACTGATTTTTGATCTAAGAAGGTTTGTGCAATTTCTTTAGCACCTTCAAGAGAATGACTTGCTGCCCAGCCACATTGTACTTCATTACAAGCAGGTACTTCTGTAGCGTTTAATACATCATTGATTGTTTGTTCGATGATGTTTAAGACATCTTCATAATCATCATGGTTAATGAATGAAACATAGAAGCCAGTTTGGCAACCCATTGGGCTAATATCAACCACTTTATCTGAATGATTTCTAATATTTTCGGCCATCAAATGTTCTAAAGAGTGTAAACCAGGCATTTCCATATGCTCTTTGTTTGGTTGTTTGAAACGGATATCATATTTATGAATAACATCACCGTTAGCCCCCTCCATTTTGCCAGCTAGTCTGACAAATGGTGCAGATACTATCGTATGATCTAAATTGAAGCTTTCAACGTTCATTTTTGGCATGTCATATCCTCCTAATATTTTAAGTAAGTTAATTGTAACAAGACCGTAATGTATTTACAATTTCTGAAACGGGTATAAATGTAAAGTGGTCAATGCTAATTTACTTAAAATTCAGAAAAGGAATGACAGAAGACAATAAACCCGATAGAATAAATAATAATTAAACACGATATAAATATTAAGCATGATATGTGGTGTTATCTATAAAATTGCTTATTACATATAAGTTGTGAAGTTGACAATGTTTTGGTAATTCAGGAGGTAGAGTGCAAACGATGGAGAAAAAACAAATTATATTAGATTATATAGAAAATGAAAATCATAAATACTTAGAAATAAGTCATCAAATACATCAGAGACCAGAATTAGGAAATGAAGAGATTTTTGCTTCGAGAACTTTGATAGAAGATTTAATATCGCATGATTTTGAAGTAGAAACAGATATAGCAGAACATGCAACAGGATTTATTGCACGATACGACTCTGGTATAGAAGGACCTACAATTGGATTTTTAGCAGAATACGATGCTTTGCCAGGCTTAGGACATGCTTGTGGTCACAATATTATAGGTACTGCAAGTGTATTAGCGGGCACCGCACTAAAACAAGTGATTGATAAAATTGGTGGTAAAATCATCGTCTTAGGTTGTCCAGCAGAAGAAGGCGGTGAAAACGGCAGTGCCAAAGCTACTTATGTTAAAGCAGGCGTTATAGATGAGTTGGATATTGCGCTCATGGTCCATCCTGGAAATGAGACATATAGAACAATTGATACATTAGCTGTCGATGTTTTAGATATAAAATTTTATGGTAAAAGTACGCATGCATCTGAAAATGCAGATGAAGCAAGAAACGCTTTAGATGCGATGATTTCTTATTTCAATGGTGTGGCACAATTAAGACAACACATCAAAAGCCGCCAACGTGTTCATGGTGTGATACTTGATGGTGGTAAAGCAGCAAATATTATACCTGATTTTACACATGCGCGTTTTTATACGAGGGCTACGTCTCGAAAAGAGCTAGATGTTTTGACTGAACGTGTTGGACAGATAGCGAAAGGCGCAGCGCTACAAACAGATTGTGACTATGAATTTGGACCAATACAAAATGGAGTGAACGAATTTATTAAAACTTCTAAATTAGATGATTTATTTGCAAAGTACGCCACTGAAATGGGTGAAGCGGTTATAGATGATGATTTTGGTTATGGTTCTACGGATACTGGTAACGTCAGTCATTGTATACCAACGATTCACCCTCATATCAAAATTGGTTCACGAAATTTAGTTGGTCATACACATCGTTTCCGTGAAGCAGCAGGTAGTACACATGGGGATCAAGCATTAATGAGAGGTGCAAAAATCCTGGCTTTAATGGGACAAGAACTCATAGAAAACAAACCATTGTTTGAAGAAATCGTTGAACAATATCAATATACAAAGGGGCACAAAAAATGACAAAACAAAGCTCTCTAAGACCTACGTTAACGCTTAGTGATCTTTACGATTCACATATTGTTTATACTTCTAGACCATCTTATATATCAAATCCTTGGTTAGAACCTGAAGTACATCAATCTAATTTTTTGACCGGTAGAGAGCTGATTATTGCTAATGAGATGCCTGTAATTGTACATGAAGCAAGTGTAACTGATAAATTAAAAACGTTATTTGAAGCAATTGGTAAAGCTATGCCAACAAATATTCTTAAATTTCAAGATCAAAGTAGCTATGAACAATTGTTACAAGATTTGGCACGTGATTATAAAAAATTTTACTTTCAGTACATTCATGGTGAAGATATTTTGAATAAAGCGTATTACGCGTTGGATAAAGATGTTTTTGTAGCTTTAAATAATAAAGCGCGTATACCAGAATGGACAAATCATAAATATCTACCGACTAGAGAAGTTGTTGATATAGATAACTTTGCAGAAGCAGTAGCAAAATGGGAGTATCCATTTGTATTGAAACCTGGAGATGATCTGCCAACAGCAGGCGGATATGGTGTTATGATTTGTTATAAGGATGATGATTTAGAACAAGCAAAGTTACGCATTGAAAATGCTAAAAATGAAACAGATACAATAATCATCGAACAAAAAGTAGAAGCAGTAGCAAATTATTGTGTTCAATACGCATATTCAAAGTATACTGGTGTGCGTTATATAGGTACTTCTGAACAGTTAACCAATGAATATGGATATTATAATGGAAATGAAAATGTACAAGATGTGCCTGATGCTGTAATTCAAGCAGGAAAAGAGATTATGGAAGTCGGCGTCTCGAAAGGTTATTTTGGGATAGCTGGTTTTGACCTTTTGGTAGATAGCAAGGGTGGTATTTTTGCGATAGATCTGAATTTTAGACAGAATGGCTCAACAAGTATGTTATTGCTAGAACCGTTTCTTGAAGAGGGTTATCATAAATTTTATAGTTATTTGTCGCATGTAGATAATTCAAGATTTTTCAACACAATTATGAAGTATGTTAATAAAGGTGTACTATTCCCGTTATCTTATTATGATGGAGATTGGTTTGATAATGAAGTTGTTAAATCAAGGTTTGGTTGCATATGGCATGGGGAAAATAAAGCATGTGTAGAAAAAATGGAGCAGCAATTTTTAAAAGATTTAGAAGCAAAATAGAATAAGTTCTCACAAATATAATGGATATCTCTAGTGAATTGCATGGGACGTTAATTGACTAGAGTATAAGAGTCATTTATATTTTAAGTATGGGTAAATATTATAAATGAATTGAAGGTGCTATGATGTCTTATAAACAAAATTCATTTTTCCAAGAAATTTTAGTCAATGAAGTCTTTTACGTAGCTACAAAATCAAAAGAATTAATTAGACATGAAGTATTGGGAAAAGATGTAGTATGTGCGTGGTCAGAAAAATCTAAAGCGGAAACTTTTTTGAAGAAGCTTAATATTGATTACAGCAATGTAAAGAAAATTGATATAGACCGTTTTGTAACTTACGAAATGGATAACTTATTTGAAGAAGGCGAAGAAGTACTTATTGATCCTACTGGTAGTTCAGATGGAGAATTGATTAATATCGTAGACATTACAAATGAATTAATGTCTGATTTAGACAATATTCGTTTGAAAGAATTTGTAAAAGATGTTTCTAAAGAGGATGCAGTATTTGGCTTATCTAATCAAAACGAAAAACATTTCATTTTGATTAGTGATGATGAACATCAAAGACCACACATCATGCCTGTTTGGAGTATTAAAAGTAGGGCTAAAAAAGTAAGAGACGAAGACTTTGAAGAATGTGAAATTATAGAAATCGAAGGTGAAGTATTCGCTGAATGGTTAGATAATTTACGAGATGATGATAAAGCTGTAGCAATAGACTTGAAATCTGGTGTCGTAGGCACAGTTGTATCTGCTCAAAAAGTGATTGATCAACTTACATTTTAATTATTTCTAAATGCGTTTCAATGCGCTAGTATTTTGTTTTTTATATTATTTGAATAATGGTTAATTATGATGCGTTGTTTTGAAAGTATGGATAGGGATTGAAAACATAAATATTTTAACTTACTAGTAAAAAGCAGTTTTCTACTGAAAAACGTAGAAAACTGCTTTTTTCATGTTTATCTTTATAAATGAATTGCACCTAATGCACCAGAGAATGCACCATGTTCAATATAATAAGGTTTAAACCCACGAAGTACTGTGTAATCTGTAACAACTTTTTTCAAGAGGTCGTTGTTGTGAAAAGATGAGCCAATATAAGCCACATTTTCAGTATTATTTTCTCTAGCAACAGTTATAGACATTGTGGTAATCACTTCCCCGACAACACCTATAACTGAGGCTAATTTATCAGCATCTGTAAAATCAGCGTCCAAATTATGTAGGACATGGCCAAAATTCGCTGCTGTAAGGTCACCTGAGATGGGTGGTTCACTATCTTTATAAATGTGTTTAACTTTCAAGTCAATAATCTCTCTATTTCCATTTTGAGCTGTATCAGTTAATTGTTTATAATCTTTAATGCCAGTTAATAAATATCCAAGACCTTGAATCATTCCGCCACCGGCGCCAACGCCGCCTACACGTTGTTGATGATTACCGTCTGAAAAGTGTAATGAAGTGCCAGTACCGACGTTAGTGAAGATGTAATCATCTAAGAAATGCTCTTGTTCTACTAAAAGTATTTCTAAACCTTTTGCAGCCGCATCAAATTCAACAAAAATACGCGAAGAACAGGTCAAGTGTTCTTGTATTACTGCAGCTTGTCCGCCGGTTAAACTAATGCTTTCACAATCTTGCTGATTTAACCATGAGATAACATCATCAATTTCAGTGGTTGATTTTGTTTTGTATACACGTTCCCCGTTATTGTCTTGAACTATCTTAATTAGAGTTCCACCAGCATCAATGCCAATCTTCATTTCTATTTCCCCCCAAATAAATTTACATTATAACTAATATTATAATAAAATAGGGGAAAATCAAATATGAAATTAAAAGGAGGGCTCTTTTACGTTGCAATTAAGTCCGTTTATTAAAGTAGAAGACATTGATGAAGCTGTAAATTTTTATGAAAATGCATTTGGCGGAGAAGAAAAAATATTAAACGAAACGAATGGTCGACGACTGCATGTAGAATTGCACGTAAACAAAACGGTGATTTTACACATATCTAGTACTTACGGAAAAGCATGGCGTAATGATAATACTAATATTATTTTGACATTTGATGATTTAAAAGCACAACAACAAGTGTATGAAGCTTTGAGTAAATCAGGTGACCCACATATGCCGCTTGAAAAAACATTTTTCAATGCTATGCACGGTCAAGTTAAAGACCAATTTGGTGTGAATTGGCTCATGAATTGCTTTTTAAACTAAACTGTTTAATATAGGTTATAATTAGTTAGAAAGTGGTATTAATAAATAATTACTAAGTTTTAAATAGGGGATTAGATATGTTTATTAAAAAACAATTTGAAGGAATTACAGTTCAAGTGTATGAAGATAAATATAAAGATGCACTTTATAATTTTAAATTGAATGAGCGCCAACAAATTTATTCATCTTTGCCAAGTGATGTATTAGAAGATGCATTGCATGATAAAGACCGAATTGCAAACATTGCCTTGAATAAAGAAGGGGAAGTTGTAGGCTTTTTCGTTTTACATCAATATTATCAACATGAAGGTTATGACACACCAAAGCAAGTGATTTATGTTAGATCCTTATCTGTTAACCAAAATTTTCAAGGTTATGGTTATGGCACTAAAATGATGATGTATCTGCCGCAATACGTACAATCTTTATTTCCAGATTTCAACCACTTGTATTTAGTAGTTGATGCAGAAAATGAGAGTGCTTGGAATGTTTATGAACGTGCTGGTTTCATGCATACTGCAACTAAAGAAGAAGGACCACTAGGTAAAGAAAGATTATATTATTTAGATTTAGATTCAAACCATGTATCGTCATTGAAGTTAAAGCCAAATACAGAAGATGTGCCTTTCAACATTCATATTATTGATTTATACAAAGATGGCAACAAAGTAGGGTTTATAGCAGTGGAAAAACATGAGCAACGTATGAATATTTCTTCAGTAGAAGTTAATAAATCAGAAAGACATCATGGCATTGCAGAAAGTGCTTTGAGACAACTTTCAACATACATTAGAAAATATTTTGAAGATGTCAGTCTATTGACAATTACGTTATATGGTGAGAATAATGAATTAAAGCCGTTATGTATCAATAGTAATTTTGTTGAAATTGAGTCTGCGGATGATTTTAAAGTATTTGAAAAACATATAAATTATTAATAGAGATTGCGAAATCACGAATTGTCATTTATAATTTACATTTGTTATTATTACTTAAGATGAACTTAGTACGGATTTGGATAAATGCCTTTGAAAGGAAGAATAAATAATGAGAATTCAAGATTATACAAAAGAAATGGTTGATGAGAAATCATTTATCGATATGGCCTATACGCTATTGAATGAAAAAAATAGTACTATGAATTTATACGATATCATCGATGAATTTAAAGCACTTGGACATTATGAAGACCATGAAGTAGAAAATAGAATTGTACAATTCTATACAGACTTAAATACTGATGGTCGTTTTTTAAACGTTGGAGAAAATATTTGGGGATTACGTGATTGGTATTCAGTAGACGATATTGAAGAAAAAATTGCGCCAACGATTCAGAAATTCGATATTTTGGATGATGATGCAGAAGAAGATAAAAATTTGAAATTACTTGGTGAAGATGAAGCAGATGACGATGATGACATCCCAGCTGTAACTGATGATCAAGAAACTTTGAATGATCCTGAAGATCCAAAAGAAGACGAAGTTGAAGAAGAAGGCATTGTTATTGATGAAGAAGATGAAGACTTCGATGAAGAAGATGATGAAGAAGACACCGAAGAAGAAACTAAAAAATAATTATTAGAGATTTAATTGACTTTTCTCGTGAAAATGATAAAATTTTATTCGGGCTCCTTTAATTAGGACGACGTGTATAAATATTATACGCTCCCCCTTACAACGATGTGAGAGGGAGCGATTTTTTTATTTAAATGACTATAATAATTTTTATAAATTCTTTGAAATTTGGTAGTTGCATAGAGCAACAATTTATACATATGAAAATAATAAATGATAATTATAATATGTAAAACACGCTATTACACAAAAAAATTAAGTATTTGAGTTTAAAAATTCGATGTCAATATCGGTATTGATTGAAAAAAACTGTTTTAATAACTAGGAGGCAGAACATGACAAAATTTATTTTTGTAACTGGTGGAGTTGTTTCTTCATTAGGAAAAGGTATCACAGCAGCATCTTTAGGAAGACTATTAAAAGATAGAGGCTTAAAAGTAACAATCCAAAAATTCGATCCATATTTAAACGTAGATCCTGGTACGATGAGTCCATACCAACATGGTGAAGTTTTTGTTACTGATGATGGTGCAGAGACAGACTTGGACTTAGGACACTATGAACGATTTATTGATATTAACTTGAATAAATATTCTAATGTTACAGCTGGTAAAGTATATTCTCATGTATTGAAGAAAGAACGTCGTGGTGATTATTTAGGAGGAACAGTACAAGTTATCCCTCATATCACAAATGAAATTAAAGAACGTTTACTTTTAGCAGGAGAAAGCACAAATGCTGATGTCGTTATCACTGAAATTGGTGGAACAACAGGTGATATAGAATCATTACCATTTATCGAAGCAATTAGACAAATTCGCAGTGACTTAGGTCGCGAAAATGTAATGTATGTACACTGTACATTATTACCTTATATTAAAGCTGCAGGGGAAATGAAAACTAAACCTACTCAACATAGTGTAAAAGAATTACGCGGTTTAGGTATTCAGCCTGATTTGATTGTGGTTCGTACAGAATATGAATTAACACAAGATTTAAAAGATAAAATCGCTTTATTCTGCGATATCGACAAAGCAAGTGTAATAGAGTGTCGCGATGCAGAATCACTATATGAAATTCCTTTACAGTTAAGTAAACAAGATATGGAAAACATCGTGATTGATCGTCTAGAACTTAATCCTAAATACGAAACACAGCTAGATGAATGGCAATATTTACTAAATACAGTAAATAATTTAGATGGTAAAGTGACAATCGGCTTAGTGGGTAAATATGTAAGTCTTCAAGATGCTTATTTATCAGTCGTTGAATCATTAAAACATGCAGGTTATCCATTTAAAAAAGATATTGAAGTAAGATGGATTGATTCTAGTGAAGTTACAGACGATAATGTATCAGAAATATTATCAGATGTGGATGGCATTTTAGTACCAGGTGGATTTGGTTTCCGTGCAAGTGAAGGAAAAATTTCTGCAATCAAATATGCACGTGAAAATAACGTGCCGTACTTTGGTATCTGTCTAGGTATGCAATTAGCGACAGTTGAATTTGCTAGAAATGTACTTGGCCTTGAAGGTGCACACTCAGCAGAGTTAGATCCAAACACGCCTTATCCAATCATTGATTTACTACCTGAACAAAAAGATA
The DNA here is from genome assembly GCF_029531845.1 of Staphylococcus equorum. Lineage (GTDB taxonomy): Bacteria > Bacillota > Bacilli > Staphylococcales > Staphylococcaceae > Staphylococcus > Staphylococcus equorum_C. The sequence goes on along the minus strand of NZ_JAMBPV010000009.1, from coordinate 52,505 downwards.
TTGAAGATTTGGGTGGGACGTTACGTTTAGGACTTTATCCTTGTCATATTAAAGAGGGCACATTAGCGCATACAATTTACAATGAAACCGATATTGAAGAGAGACACCGTCATCGTTATGAATTTAACAATGAATATAGAGAACAATTAGAAGCAAACGGTATGGTATTCTCAGGTACAAGCCCTGATGGCCGTTTAATTGAAATGGTAGAAATTCCTGAAAACGAGTTTTTCGTAGCTTGCCAATTCCATCCTGAATTTTTATCAAGACCTAACCGTCCACAACCAATTTTCAAAGCATTTATTGAAGCTGCTTTAAAAAATAAACAAGCTAAATAAAAAATAAAAATGACGCATGTTAGCTAAGTAATTAAAGGTTATAGCTAGCAATGCGTCTTTTCTATATTATTTAAGTGTTAAATAGCATTGTGCACTATTAATAATTGAAGCTTTTATAAATGTTTCAAAATGAAAATTGATAGATAGTCTATGTTATTTATTTTAAACGATTTCAGAATTATATTTTTATAATTACTGTAAAAAAAGGTTTATACTATAACAAATTTACAATAATCAGGAGAAAAACAGCTATTTTAAAGATTTTAAAAAGAAAAAAACAATTAAAAGCGCTTACAATTGTTTAGAAGAATGCAAAAGGTTTCTAATTTTGATATAATTAGATTGTAAAAATATGTGCTTAAAGCACCAAGGAGGAACTTTCATGCCTTTAGTTTCAATGAAAGAAATGTTAATAGACGCAAAAGAAAATGGTTACGCAGTTGGTCAATACAACTTAAATAACTTAGAATTTACACAAGCTATCTTAGAAGCTTCACAAGAAGAGAATGCTCCAGTTATTTTAGGTGTATCTGAAGGTGCTGCTCGCTATATGGGTGGTTTCTACACTGTAGTTAAAATGGTTGAAGGGTTAATGCACGACAAAGAAATCACTGTCCCTGTAGCAATCCACTTAGACCACGGTTCAAGCTTTGAAAAATGTAAAGAAGCGATTGATGCTGGATTTACATCAGTAATGATCGATGCTTCTCATGGTTCATTTGAAGACAACGTTGAAATCACTTCAAAAGTGGTTGAATATGCACATGAACATGGCGTATCAGTTGAAGCTGAATTAGGTACTGTAGGCGGACAAGAAGACGATATTATCGCTGAAGGTGTTATCTATGCAGATCCTAAAGAGTGTCAAGAACTTGTTGAAAGAACAGGCATTGATACATTAGCACCAGCATTAGGTTCAGTACACGGACCATATAAAGGTGAACCTAAATTAGGATTTAAAGAAATGGAAGAAATTGGTGCTTCTACAGGATTACCATTAGTATTACATGGCGGTACTGGTATCCCAACTAAAGATATCCAAAAAGCTATTCCTTTCGGCACAGCAAAAATTAACGTTAACACAGAAAACCAAATAACTTCTGCTAAAGCAGTTCGTGACGCATTAGACAAAGATCAAGAAGTGTATGATCCTCGTAAATATTTAGGACCAGCACGTGAAGCAATCAAAGCAACAGTTATTGGTAAAATTAAAGAGTTTGGTACATCTAACCGAGCAAAATAATTTAAACTAAATTATGAAAAGTCAGCGGGACTGAAATCTAATTTTTTTATGAGATTTCGTTGTTTCGTTGACTTACTTTGGCGAAGATGACTAGCGTTGAAATAGGCTTAATATAAGCGCATTTTTAATTCAGTCAGCTATTGCTAATTTAACAAATGAGGCTGAGACATGTATTTATGTCCTAGCTTCATTTTTTTATGTTATAATTGCTATCGTTTGGTAAAGAGGTTATTGTTAAATCCAAACTTTTTACATAAATCTCAAACAAAATATATATAATTATGATTTAAAACATAAAATAATGGGAATTAAAAACTATAGTAAATAATTTATATGTAACATGCATCACTTAATTTTAATTAAAAAAAGTTTTAGTAGACCGATGTACTTTGCAAACTGGAAAAAAGTAATTTATAATGCAAATAATATAATGTAACGGAAATAATGATTGTAAGGCAAAGGAGAACAAGCGAATGGCTCAAGAAGTGATAAAAATTAGAGGTGGACAAACACTTAAAGGTGAAGTGGATATCCACGGTGCTAAAAACAGTGCAGTAGCAATTATACCTGCAGCAATCTTAGCTGAAGATAAAGTAACAATTGAAGGTCTTCCAGAAATTTCTGATGTAGAAACGTTGGTTAGTTTATTAGGGGATTTAAATATTAAAACAGAATTAGATGGTATGACATTAAAGATAGATCCTACTGACATTGAAAATGCACCATTACCTAATAATAAAGTCGAGTCTTTACGTGCCTCTTATTATATGATGGGTGCAATGTTAGGTAGATTTAAAAAATGTGTCATTGGTTTGCCTGGAGGTTGTCCATTAGGACCAAGACCAATTGATCAACATATCAAAGGTTTTAAAGCTTTAGGTGCGAAGATTGACGAATCTAGCGAGACTTCTATGAAAATTGAAGCTGACAAATTAACTGGGGCAAATATATTTTTAGATATTGTGAGTGTTGGTGCTACAATTAATATTATGCTTGCAGCTGTTCGAGCTGAAGGCCATACTGTCATTGAAAACGCAGCTAAAGAACCAGAAGTTGTAGACGTAGCAACATATTTAATTGGTCTAGGAGCTGATATTAAAGGCGCAGGTACAAGCACCATTAAGATTAATGGTGTAGACCATCTTCACGGTTCCCATCATCAGGTTATTCCAGATAGAATAGAAGCGGGTACATATATGTGTATAGCTGCAGCCTGTGGCGAAGAAATTCAAATTAATAATATTATTCCTACACATGTTGAACCATTAACTGTAAAGTTAAAAGAATTAGGTGTTGATATTCAAGTAGGCGATGATAGCGCTAAAATTAAACGTAGTACGCCTTATTCAAGCGTTGACATTAAGACTTTAGTTTATCCTGGATTTGCTACAGACTTACAACAGCCTATTACGCCGCTATTATTTATGGCAGATGGTGTATCATTTGTGACTGAAACAATATATCCAGCGCGTTTTAGACACGTTGATGAATTAAAAAATATGGGTGCCAATATCAATGCAGATGATGGTACAGCAACTATTAAACCATCTAAATTAACAGGAGCAGAAGTGTATGCAAGTGACTTGCGTGCAGGCGCATGTCTTATTGTTGCTGGTTTATTAGCAGAAGGTGTTACTACTATTTACAACGTGAAACATATTTATCGTGGCTACACAAACATTGTGAATACTTTAGAATCATTAGGTGCAGATATTTGGACTGAAGAAATTTAGAAAATGTGGTATACTTAATATACTAGGTACTTGAAATATATTTTAGTAACTCAGATTATAGAATAAAAACGATATGAGGTGATGACCATGGAGGTTTGCCCTTATCTTGAAGAGACCTTTAAAATAGTAGGTAGAAGTTGGAATGGCCTTATTATTAATTATTTGTCTAGGTGTCCAGAAAAATCTGCTCATTTTTCGGATATGAAACGTGATTTGAAAACAATCACACCACGTGCACTTAGTATAAAATTAACAGACTTAAGTGAATGGGGTCTTGTAGAGAAAAAAATAGTATCTACGAGCCCGATGAACATATTATACCAACTTACAGATAAAGGTGATGCACTAGCGGCAGCATTAGTACCAATGGAAAAGTGGGCGCAAGATTTTATTGAACTTGAAAATCAATAATATCAAAGTCTATGCACGAAGATTTAAAATATTATAATTAAGCAAAATAAAAGAAGAAGTCTATGACATGTCATAGACTTCTTCTTTTTTAGCTCCTAGAAATTTTGAACATCGATTATGCAGCTGCTAAATTGTGAAGTACAAGTATTTTTCAAGTCTAATCATTAATACAAAATGATTAGAAAACGCTTAATAACAACGTTTGTCGTCATATAGTGTGAGCATTAATGTTTAAAAATATAGAATCTCGGTTAAAATATAATTATCAACACAAATTAGGGAGTGAATTATTGATGAGAAATTTCACTAAACAATATATTAACGGAGAATGGATTGAAAGCACTAGTGGAGAAACATTAGAAGTTATTAATCCAGCAACAGAAGAAGTAGCAGGTACAATTGCGAAAGGTAATAAAGAAGATGTTGATAAAGCAGTAGACGCTGCAGAAAATGTGTATCTTGAATTTAGACACAGCTCAATAGAAGAAAGAAGAACATTATTAGATAAAATAGTACAAGAATATAAAAATAGAAAAGATGACCTTGTAGAGGCAATTACAGACGAATTAGGTGCGCCTTTATCAGTATCAGAAAAAGTACATTATCAAATGGGACTAGATCACTTTGAAGCAGCACGTGATGCATTGGATAATTTTGAATTTGAAGAACGTCGTGGCGATGATTTAGTTGTAAAAGAAGCAATCGGTGTTTCTGGCTTAATCACACCATGGAACTTCCCAACGAACCAAACTTCATTGAAATTATCTGCCGCTTTTGCAGCAGGTAGCCCAGTCGTATTAAAACCATCAGAAGAGACACCATTCGCAGCAATTATTTTGGCAGAGATTTTTGATAAAGTAGGCGTGCCAAAAGGTGTGTTTAACTTAGTAAATGGTGATGGACAAGGTGTAGGTAATCCATTGAGTGAACATCCAAAAGTAAGAATGATGTCATTCACTGGCTCTGGTCCAACTGGTTCAAGCATTATGAAAAAAGCAGCTGAAGACTTCAAAAAAGTATCGCTTGAATTAGGTGGTAAATCACCATATATTATTTTAGATGATTCAGATATCGATGGCGCAGCAAGTGCAGCAACTGGCAAAGTTGTTAGCAACACTGGTCAAGTTTGTACAGCAGGTACAAGAACATTAGTACCAGCAAGTATAAAAGAAGAATTCTTAACAGCTGTAAAAGAAAAATTCAGCCAAGTTAAAGTCGGCGACCCACGTGAAGAGGGCACTCAAGTTGGCCCAATCATAAGTAAAAAACAATTTGACCAAGTACAATCTTATATCGATAAAGGTATTGAAGAAGGCGCAGAATTATTCTATGGTGGACCTGGTAAACCTGAAGGCGTAGAAAAAGGTTACTTTGCACGTCCAACAATATTTAATAATGTTGATAATAGTATGACAATTGCGCAAGAAGAAATTTTTGGTCCGGTAATGTCAATTATCACTTACAATGACTTAGACGAAGCAATTAAAATTGCCAACGATACTAAATATGGTTTAGCTGGCTATGTATATGGTAATGATAAAGACACATTGCACAAGGTAGCACGTTCAATTGAAGCTGGTACAGTGGAAATAAATGAAGCTGGTCGCAAATCAGACTTACCATTCGGTGGTTATAAACAATCTGGTATTGGACGCGAATGGGGCGATTATGGTATCGAAGAATTCCTAGAAGTTAAGTCTATTGCTGGCTATTATAAATAATAAAATTTAGCAGTAATTAAATATTTTAAAGGAAGCAAGGCAGTTTAACTGTCTTGCTTTTATAATTTATAAAAACTGAAATACATTTTGTAATTAAATAAGAAATTTGCTATAGTTATAAAAGTAAGTAGCGTAGTACACTGCGTTATTTAAAAACTTATTTATGAAATGGGTGCAAGATAATGCCTGATAAAGTACGAACATCACCTCAGTATGAATCGTTCCACGAATTATACAAAAATTACACTACAAAAGATCTCACTCAAAAAGCAAAATCTCTTAAACTAACAAATTATAGTAAACTTAATAAAAAAGAACTTGTTCTTGCAATTATGGAAGCGCAAATGGAAAAAGATGGTAACTATTATATGGAGGGTGTGTTAGACGACATCCAACAAGATGGTTATGGCTTCCTTAGAACAGTCAATTATTCTAAAGGTGAAAAAGATATTTATATCTCTGCCAGTCAAATACGTCGATTTGAAATTAAGCGCGGCGATAAAGTTACTGGTAAAGTAAGAAAACCAAAGGATAACGAAAAATATTATGGTTTGCTACAAGTTGATTTTGTAAATGATGAGAATGCAGAAGAAGTCAAAAAAAGACCTCACTTTCAAGCGTTAACACCATTATATCCTGAAGAGCGAATCGTATTAGAAACAACGAAACAAAACATTTCGACTCGAATTATGGATTTAATTACGCCAATTGGTTTGGGCCAACGTGGACTTATTGTTGCACCGCCAAAAGCCGGTAAAACGTCTTTATTAAAAGAGATTGCTAACGCTATCGCTATCAACAAACCAGATGCAGAATTATTTGTATTATTAGTCGGAGAGCGCCCAGAAGAAGTAACAGATATTGAACGCTCTGTTGAATCTGCTGAAGTTGTGCATTCTACATTTGATGAGCCACCACAACACCATGTTAAAGTTGCAGAGCTTTTATTGGAACGTGCCAAAAGACTTGTTGAAGTTGGTAAAGATGTCATTATATTAATGGATTCAATTACAAGATTAGCCCGTGCATACAACCTTGTTGTTCCACCAAGTGGACGCACATTGTCTGGTGGTTTAGATCCAGCGTCATTACACAAACCAAAAGCATTTTTCGGGGCCGCTAGAAATATTGAAGCAGGTGGAAGCATGACGATATTAGCTACAGCGTTAGTTGATACTGGGTCACGTATGGATGATATGATCTATGAAGAATTTAAAGGTACAGGTAACATGGAATTACATCTGGACCGTAAATTAGCAGAACGTCGCGTATTTCCAGCTATTGATATTGGTCGCAGTTCAACGCGTAAAGAGGAATTACTTATTTCTCCAAAAGATTTAGAATCATTATGGCAATTACGTAATATGTTTACTGATTCAATTGATTTTACAGAAAGATTTGTACGTAAATTAAAACGTACAGAAAATAATAAAGAATTTTTTGAACAATTACAAAAGGCTGCTAAAGAAAGCACTAAAACAGGTAAACCAATTATTTAAGATAAAATTCGCGAGATGATATCACGGTAATATATGATTTAGGGTTGCGTTTTGGTTTTAAAGCAATTATAATTATCAAGTATTGGGTAAAAACTCACAAACAACTCTGTTCCAGATGGTTCAGGGCAAAGGAGCTGAAAATAATGAGAAAAAATATTCATCCTGAATACCACAATGTAATCTTTTTAGATACATCAACGGATTTTAAATTCTTAAGTGGTTCAACAAAATCTTCAAAAGAGACTATGGAATGGGAAGATGGCAACGAATACCCAGTTATTCGTTTAGAAGTTTCATCTGATTCACATCCATTCTACACAGGACGCCAAAAATTCGCTGCTGCGGATGGCCGTGTGGAACGTTTCAACAAAAAATTCGGAATCAAATCAAGCGACGAGTAATCGTTGTTATAAGGCATTCTCATTATATGAGAATGCTTTTTTGTTTTAGTTAGCGTTTTATAAATATAAGTCTCTGATTGAGAGCATTACAATTTTAATAATTTTTATACATAAAATAACTCAATATCTTGAAGAAATAACATATTTCAATTAAAAAAATATGCTATAATGAATCGATTATGTTTTGAAAAAGGTGGAACGCATAATGTATGAAACTTATCATTCCGGGTGGATTGAATGTATTACTGGAAGCATGTTTAGTGGTAAATCTGAAGAGTTAATTCGTCGATTAAGACGAGGGCTTTATGCTAAGCAAAAAGTAGTTGTATTTAAACCGGCTATAGATGACCGCTATCATAAAGATAAGATTGTTTCTCATAATGGCAATGCTATTGAAGCAATTAATATTTCAACAGCGGCTGAGATACTTAAGCACGATTTGTCAGACACAGATGTTATAGGCATCGATGAAGTGCAGTTTTTTGAAGAAGGTGTAGTTAATATTGTTGAACAATTAGCTAAAAAAGGCCATAGAGTCATTACAGCGGGATTAGATATGGATTTCCGAGGAGAACCGTTTGAACCTATTCCACACCTACTGGCAGTAAGTGAAGAAGTGACTAAACTACAAGCTGTTTGTGCTGTTTGTGGCGCATCTTCAAGCCGCACACAAAGGTTGATTGATGGTAATCCAGCAAAAATAGATGATCCAGTTATATTAGTTGGTGCAAATGAAAGTTACGAACCAAGATGCAGAGCGCATCATATTGTTGCACCAAGTAATGATATGAAGGAGGAAATGTAGTGTTTGATCAATTAGATATTGTAGAAGAAAGATATGAACAATTAAATGAATTATTAAGTGATCCAGATGTAGTAAGTGATCCAGATAACTTAAGAAAATATTCAAAAGAACAATCAGATCTACAAAAAACTGTAGACGTATATCGCAATTATAAACAAGTTAAAGAAGACATTGTTGAAATAGAAGAAATGTTGAAAGAAACAAAAGATAGTGATGAAATTGAGATGTTAAAAGAAGAACACCAATCACTTAACAATCAAGTTCCGAAACTAGAAGAGAACCTAAAATTTCTACTTATTCCTAAAGATCCTAACGACGAGAAAGACGTTATCGTGGAAATACGTGCTGCTGCTGGCGGAGATGAAGCTGCAATTTTTGCTGGTAATTTATTTAGAATGTACTCTAAATATGCTGAAGCACAACGCTATAAAACAGAAATCGTAGAAACGGCTGAAAGTGATCATGGTGGTTATAAAGAAATCAGTTTTTCAATTTCAGGATCAGGCGCCTACAGTAAGTTGAAATATGAAAATGGCGCCCATCGTGTACAACGTGTACCTGAGACCGAATCTGGTGGACGTATCCACACATCAACTGCTACTGTTGCAGTATTACCAGAAGTTGAAGATGTAGAAATTGAAGTGCGTAATGAAGATATTAAAGTAGATACTTACCGCTCAAGTGGCGCAGGTGGACAACATGTTAATACTACGGATTCAGCTGTACGTATTACCCATGTTCCGACTGGAATCATTGCAACGTCTTCAGAAAAATCGCAAATTCAAAACCGTGAAAAAGCAATGAAAGTTTTGAAAGCACGTTTATTTGATATGAAATTACAAGAAGAGCAACAAAAATATGCTGCGCAACGTAAATCAGCAGTAGGTTCTGGTGACCGTTCAGAACGTATTAGAACGTATAATTATCCTCAAAGTCGAGTGACTGACCACCGCATTGGTTTAACGATTCAGAAGTTAGATCAAGTAATGGAAGGGAAATTAGACGAAGTGATAGATGCATTAACATTAGCTGAACAAACTGATAAATTGAAAGAACTTAACAATGGTGAATTATAAATCACGACTGACTAATGCAAAAACGAAATGTATTGAACTAAACATTGAAACTACTCGAGCAGAATGGTTAATGTTAGATTTATTGCAATGGAGTAAAGCAGATTACTTGATGCATAAGGATGAAGCAATGTCGGATATACATTTGAAATTGTATGACGACGCTGAAGCGAGAATGTTAAAAGGTGAACCGATTCAGTATATTGTTGGAAGCCAATCATTTTATGGTGAGACATTCAAGGTGACTGAAGATTGTTTAATACCTAGACCTGAAACTGAGGAAGTCATGTTACACTTTTATAACGAGATTCATTCTGATGATACAATTGTTGATATTGGCACAGGTAGTGGCAATATTCCAATTACACTCAAAAAAATGAACAGTTCATTAACTGTCTATGCTACTGATTTATATGATACCGTATTAGCGGTAGCGCAAGAAAATGCGTGTAACCATCAAGTTGACATCAACTTTTTGCAAGGCGATGCATTAGAACCTTTAATAGAACAGGGAATAAAAGTGAATGGTTTAATTTCTAATCCGCCTTACATTGATGATAGTGAAGCTGAACTGATGAATGATACAGTATTGAAATATGAACCACATTCTGCATTATTTGCAGAAGATAATGGGTATAGGGTTTATGATGCAATATTAAATCAATTACCAAAAGTACTTCTTCCGAATGCAAAGGTCGTTTTTGAAATTGGTTACAAACAAGGTCAAACATTGAAACAAAAAATACAATCTAAATATCCCTCATTAGATGTTCAAATTATAAAAGATATTAATAATAACGATAGAATTATTTCTTTCGAGTGGTAATAAGAAGTTATGTACTGAACATGGTAAATCATGAGAGTGCATAACTTTTTATTTTATTCTAAAATGAATCATGAGAAGAAAGGGCGGGGCTAAATGGAAACGAAGATTTGGGATTTACGACAGTATAAAAATGAAAACAGTCAATTTCCGTATATAAATGAAATCAAGCGCATCTTCGAACAAGGTGGCTTGATCGCAATACCAACAGAAACAGTATATGGTCTTGCTGGAGACGCGAGAAATGATCAAGCAATCAAAAAGATATATGAAGCGAAGGGTAGACCTTCAGATAATCCGTTGATTGTACACATACATGACTTAAAACAAATGCAGCATTTTACACAAGGTATAACAGACGAAATTAAACTATTGATGAACCATTTTTGGCCTGGGCCAATCTCTTTTATATTACCGCTTAAAAAAGGATATTTATGTGAAAGTGTAAGTGGAGGTTTATCATCAATTGCTGTTAGAATGCCAAGTCATTCAATCGGCAGACTAATTTTACAAGTCGTAGACATACCATTAGCAGCACCGAGCGCAAATTTAAGTGGCAGACCTTCACCTACAACTTTTGAACATGTTTATTCAGATTTAAATGGCCGGATCAATGGCATGGTAAATGGTGATCAAAGTGAAGAAGGGTTAGAAAGCACTGTATTAGATTGCACACAGTTTCCATTTAGAATTGCTAGACCTGGTTCAATAACGAAACCGATGATTGAAGCGGTCTTACCTTTTAGTGTATCTACAGCAAACACCTTGGACAACGATAAACCAATCGCACCAGGAATGAAGTATAAGCATTATTCGCCAGATACCCCGTTACAAATTGTTCAAGCATTTAATGAAAAACCCTCAGAAGAAAAAGATTGGAGCCAAACAGCATTTATCGTTCCAAATGATAAGCGGGCGTTTGTGCCTGAGCAGTCTATTTTTATAGAATTATGTAAAAATGAAAATGATATTAAAGGTGCGAACCATAACCTATATAAAATATTGCATCATATTGACCAAGATGAACAAATTAAAATAGCATTTATTTATGGCTTTGAGATCACTGATCATACCATAGCGATTATGAATAGAATGATGAAAGCTGCAAGCCAAACTATTGTTAAAGGAGATCAACTATGCGAATAATTTTTGTTTGTACTGGTAATACGTGTAGGAGTCCGATGGCTGAAAGTATTGCCAAAGCAAAAATGCCTGATTACACCATTGAATCACGAGGTGTTTTTGCTCTAGATGGTCAACCTACGTCTCAAAATACAATGAGCATTATAAATGAACATCGTTTACCATTGCCGCATAATGCTAAACGTTTTACAGTAGAGGATTTAAATGCAGATTTAATATTAACAATGTCACAATCTCACAAAGAAACAATACAACAATTATATGGAGAATCAGGGAAGGTATTTACAATCACTGAATATGTTCAACGAGAAGGAGAAATTACTGATCCTTATGGCGGAACGGTATATGATTATAATAAAATATATAATGAATTAAATTTGTTGATAGATACTTTAAAAAATAAAATATTAAAGTAATAATTTTGTTAAATTAGTATGAGTGAGTAGCTAAATACGTTATAATAAAATACGTATAGCAAAATTGCTATCGTCTAATCTTGTATGTCTCATAGCATCAAGGTGTTTAAATACTTTTTTTAAATCATTATTTTAAAAGGGGTGGGAGAATGGAAGATCTAAAGCTATTGTTAAATGAGTTAAAGTCTAAAAATTTCTTTGAAGCAGATGAATTATGTGTGATTGGTTGTTCTACATCTGAAGTAATTGGTGAGCGTATAGGTAGTGTAGGCTCTATGGATGTAGCACAAGAAATATTTGAAGCATTAAAGGAAATTGAGAATGACACAAATGTTGCTTTTGTATTTCAAGGCTGTGAACATATTAATAGGGCAATAACGATTGAAAGGTCTAAGTTCGATCCCCTTACGATGGAAGAAGTGTCTGTTATACCAGATGTTCATGCAGGTGGTAGCTTAGCAACTTACGCTTACCAACATATGCAAGATCCAATGGTTGTTGAACACATAACAGTACCAAAAGGTATTGATATTGGTCAAACATTAATTGGCATGCATATTACGCATGTAGCCATTCCAGAACGTACAAGTGTTAAACAGATTGATGAGGCAGTTGTTACAATCGCTTCTTCAAGACCTAAGAAAATTGGTGGCGAAAGAGCAAAATATAACTAATACAGAACGAGGGGGATTTACCTATGTCATTTATTCAAGAGCAAGATAAAGAAATATATGAAGTGATTCAAAATGAATTTAACCGTCAAAATAACAATATCGAGCTGATTGCTTCAGAGAACTTTGTTTCAGAAGCAGTTATGGAAGCGCAAGGTTCAGTATTAACAAACAAATATGCTGAAGGCTATCCAAACAGAAGATACTATGGTGGATGTGAATACGTAGATGTGTCTGAAACATTAGCTATCGAACGTGCCAAACAACTTTTTGGTGCTGAACACGTTAACGTACAGCCGCACTCTGGGTCACAAGCAAATATGGCTGTTTATCTAGTAGCATTAGAACACGGTGATACTGTATTAGGCATGAATTTAAGCCATGGTGGTCACTTAACACATGGTTCGCCTGTTAACTTTAGTGGACAATTTTATAACTTTGTTGAGTATGGTGTAGACAAAGCAAATGAACAAATTGATTACGATGAAGTATTAAGAGTAGCTAAAGAAAATAAACCAAAATTAATCGTCGCAGGCGCATCTGCCTATTCTCGTACTATTGATTTCAAACGATTCAAAGAGATTGCAGATGAAGTAGGGGCAAAATTAATGGTAGATATGGCGCATATTGCAGGTTTAGTTGCAGTTGGTTTACATCAAAACCCTGTTGAATATGCTGATTTTGTAACTACTACAACACATAAAACATTGCGCGGCCCTCGTGGTGGAATGATCTTATGTAAAGAAGAGTACAAAAAGCAAATTGACAAAAAAATCTTCCCTGGTATTCAAGGTGGACCATTAGAACACGTTATCGCTGGGAAAGCAGTTGCTTTTGGTGAAGCGCTACAAGATGACTTCAAAACATATCAGCAACAGGTAGTTAATAACGCTAAAACATTAGCAGATACATTGACTAAAGAAGGTTATAGAGTCGTTTCAGGCGGCACAGATAATCATTTAGTATCTGTAGATGTTAAAGGTTCAGTAGGTATAACAGGTAAAGTAGCTGAAGAAACATTAGATGCTGTAGGTATCACATGTAACAAAAATACAATTCCGTTTGATCAAGAAAAACCATTTGTAACAAGTGGTGTTCGTTTAGGTACACCTGCTGCAACAACACGTGGATTTGACGAAGCTGCTTTTGAAGAAGTTGCAAAAATTATCAGTTTAGTTTTAAGAAATCCAGAAGATGAAAAAGCATTAGAAGAAGGAAAAGAAAGAGTTAAAGCATTAACTACAAAACATCCTTTATACAATTAAAATTGGAGGAAGTAAATTATGGGCAAAGTACATGTTTTTGATCACCCACTTATTCAACACAAATTAAGTTACATTCGAGACGTACATACAGGGACTAAAGAATTTAGAGAGCTAGTAGATGAAGTAGGTATGTTAATGGCATACGAAGTAACAAGAGATTTAGAGTTACAAGATGTAGAAATAGACACACCGGTAACTAAAATGGTAGCTAAAAGATTAACGGGTAAAAAATTAGCATTTGTACCAATTTTAAGAGCTGGCTTAGGTATGACACAAGGTATTTTAAATTTAGTACCAGCAGCGAGAATAGGTCATGTGGGTCTATATAGAGATCCTGAAACACTTGATGCAGTTGAATATTTTGTGAAGTTACCACAAGATATCGAAGAAAGAGAAATTGTAGTCGTAGACCCAATGTTAGCGACAGGTGCTTCAGCAATTGAAGCAATCAATTCTCTTAAAAAACGCGGTGCGAAAAACATTCGTTTTATGTGTTTAGTTGCTGCGCCTGAAGGTGTAGAAAAATTACAAGAAGCACATGAGGATGTAGATATTTTCATAGCTGCGTTAGATGAAAAATTAGATGACCATGCATATATCACACCTGGTTTAGGTGATGCTGGAGACCGTTTATTCGGAACAAAATAGTTTTACCCAGGAGTGGAGTAGAATGAAGAAGATAATGACTGTATTCGGGACACGTCCTGAAGCAGTGAAAATGGCGCCGCTCGTATTAGCATTACGAGATGATGCTGAGTTGGAACCTATAGTAGTAGTTACTGCACAGCATAGAGAAATGTTAGATTCTGTACTGGAAAGCTTTCATATCACACCAGATTACGATTTGGATATTATGAAGCAAGGCCAATCATTATCTGAAATTACTTCTCGTATTTTGACTAGACTAGAGGACGTTATTAAGGAAGAACAACCAGATATGATACTTGTGCATGGCGACACCATGACAACTTTCGCTGGAAGTTTGGCAGCATTATATAATCAAATTCCTATTGGCCATGTGGAAGCAGGCTTAAGAACTTGGGATAAATATGCTCCATTTCCTGAAGAAATGAATAGACAAATGGTAGGGGTAATGGCAGATTTGAACTTTGCCCCTACCAATAATGCTGCAGAAAATCTTATTGCGGAAAATAAACCGTCAGATACTGTAGTAGTAACCGGAAATACAGCAATTGATGCTATGAAGACTACCATACATGAACATTATCAATCTGATATTATAGACAGACATAAAGATAAACGCATTATTTTACTAACTGCTCATAGACGTGAAAATATTGGTGAGCCAATGGAGCATATTTTTAAAGCAGTAAGAGACATTGTCGATAAATATGAAGATGTAGTAGTCGTTTATCCTGTACATAAGAATCCAAAAGTAAGACAAATTGCAGATTTATACTTATCTAATCATGATCGAATTGAATTAGTCGAACCATTAGAAGTAGTTGATTTTCATAATTTTGCACATCAGTCTTATTTAATATTAACGGATTCAGGTGGCGTTCAAGAAGAAGCACCATCTTTAGGTAAGCCGGTATTAGTTTTAAGAGAAGCAACTGAAAGACCAGAAGGTGTAGAAGCAGGCACATTGAAAATTGTTGGTACAAATGCACAAATGATTTTTGATGCTACACAAGCATTATTGGAAGATAAGCAATTGTACAAATCAATGAGTGAAGCGCGCAACCCTTATGGTGATGGGAAAGCATCAAATAGAATTTGTGAAAATATAAAGTATTATTTTCGCCTAATTCCCCAAAAACCTAGTTTTTTTAAATATTAATAGCGGTGAATGTGTCTTTTTTGTGACAAGTGTGCAAAAAAATAAACTACATTTTGAATAGAATTGACACCTTTACCGCCCTATATTATTATTAAAACTGTATGATTGAAATGGTTTTCATCATTGAATGAAAAAATGAAGTGAGGCACAGTAATGAAACGTTTCAACATCATTTTTAAACAGTACATTCAATTTTATTTGTATGGTATAATTGTACTGTTATTTGTGTTTATTTTCACAAGTTCGCCATTTATTTTAGGACTTATCATAGGCATGATTGGATCACTTATTAATACTTTTACTTTCGAGTTTTATTTAGAGAAAGCGAAACAAAAAGATAACATACATATTTCAACGGGCAACGTTTGGAGATATTTGATTGTGATTCTTGCATGTTGTACTTGGTATTTTTATAAGGACTATATAAATATTATTGGTGTGGTTGTTGGTTTAATGATTTCTTATGTTTTGATGGTTTTAAAACCGTTTTTACACAAGGAATAAAATCTTAATATGAAAGAGGTGAGAAAGCATGGATCATAAAGACCCTCTAGTCAGTTGGAATGTGTTCGGTCTAAACATCGTGTTTAATCTATCATCAATTATGATGTTGGTTATTACAGCGCTTATTGTTTTTGTCATAGCTATTATTTGTACACGCAACCTCAAGAAACGTCCATCTGGTAAGCAAAACTTTATAGAGTGGGTTTTTGACTTTGTAAGAGGCGTTATCGAAAGTAATATGGCATGGTCTAAAGGTGGTCAATTCCATTTCCTTGCCGTTACATTAATATTCTTCATATTTGTCAGTAATATGATTGGATTACCTTTTCAATTAATTTCAGGTCATACACTGTGGTGGAAATCACCAACAGCTGATGCAACTGTTACTTTGACATTGTCAACTTTAGTTATCCTTTTAACACACTATTATGGTGTTAAAATGAAGGGTCCAAAAGGATACTTCCAGAACTATACTAAGCCAATATTCTTATTACCAATTAATATCTTTGAAGAATTTACTTCTACCTTAACATTAGGTCTACGACTATACGGTAATATCTTTGCAGGTGAATTACTGCTTGGTTTATTAGCAGGTTTAGTATTTAGTTTCCCAGCATGGGGATGGTTGATTGGTATCCCAGGTTTAATTGTTTGGCAAGGGTTCTCAATATTTATTGGTACAATTCAGGCTTATATTTTTGTAATGCTTTCAATGGTATACATGTCCCATAAAGTTCAGGACAGTCATTAATTTAAAAATTTTAAAAAGAAAAATTAGGAGGATTTATAAATGAATTTAATCGCAGCAGCAATCGCAATCGGTTTATCAGCACTAGGTGCAGGTATTGGTAATGGTCTTATCGTTTCAAGAACAGTAGAAGGTGTAGCACGTCAACCAGAAGCACGTGGTCAATTAATGGGTATTATGTTCATTGGTGTCGGCTTAGTTGAAGCACTACCAATCATCGGTGTAGTTATTGCTTTCATGTCACTATAATTAAACCAGTTTTATGGCGAAGTCTTGTAGGCTTTCGCCGTTCGTTTTTATCAATATGTCTTATAATTATAATGAATGAAAGGAGTGTCTATGTAAGTGACTGCTACGACAAACATGTTCGTACTTGGTGCGGCTGACACTAGTGGTGTTCAGTGGGGAACAATCCTTGTTACCCTTGTAACTTTTCTTATATTAGTAGCTTTATTGAAAAAATTCGCTTGGGGTCCATTAAAAGGTGTAATGGATCAACGTGAACATGATATTAATAAAGATATAGATGATGCTGAACAAGCTAAATTAAATGCACAGAAGTTAGAAGAACAAAACAAACAAACGCTAAAAGAAACACAAGATGAGGTTCAAAAGATTTTAGAAGATTCTAAAGTCCAAGCCCGCAAACAACATGAAGAAATTATTCATGAAGCAAACATTAGAGCAAATGGCATGATTGAAACAGCACAGAATGAAATCAACAGTGAAAAAGAACGTGCAATTGCTGATATTAATAATCAAGTTTCTGAGCTTTCAGTATTGATTGCATCAAAAGTACTTCAAAAAGAAATCTCAGGCAAAGATCAAAAAGAATTAGTTGAAAAGTACATTAAAGAGGCAGGCGATAAATAATGGCTATCTTAGCAAAAAAATATGCCAAGGCTTTATTTGATACTGCTAAAGACACAAACAATCTTGAAATGATGTACGAGGAATTTTCAACAATCAACGAAGCAGTACAACCCGAAACAAAAAAATTACAAGCGTTGGATGCAGATCCACAAAAAGATGTACAACAGCGTCGTAGTTTTGCAAAAGTAGTGTTTGGTCATGCCAATCAATACTTACAAAACATGTTAACGATTCTTGCAAGTAACCGTCATCTTTCTTACATTCATGAAATATATATAGAATTTGAAGCTTTATTTAATCAACATCACAATCAAGAATATGCTGTAGTTGAATCAGTATATGAATTGTCAGATGAAGATTTAGAACGTATTGATACGATAATTAAATCACGTACAAATTACTCTAAAATCATGATTACAAATAAAATCAATCCAGACCTTATCGGTGGTGTCCGAGTTAAAGTTGGAACGAAAGTCATGGACGCAAGTATTAAAAATGATCTTGCACAATTAGAGAAACAATTTATTAGAGTGAAATAAAAATTTAAGGAGTGACATAGATGGCCATTAAAGCTGAAGAAATCAGTGCATTACTTCGCTCACAAATAGAAAATTATGAGTCAGAAATGGCTGTTACTGATGTAGGTACAGTACTACAAATAGGTGATGGTATAGCATTGATCCACGGATTAAATGATGTTATGGCTGGTGAGCTAGTAGAATTTAATAGCGGCGTTCTAGGTTTAGCACAAAACTTAGAAGAGTCAAATGTAGGTGTCGTAATTTTAGGCCCTTACGGCAACATTAAAGAAGGGGACGAAGTAAAACGTACTGGACGTATTATGGAAGTTCCTGTTGGTGAAGAATTACTTGGCCGTGTTGTTAATCCATTAGGACAACCAATAGATGGACAAGGACCTGCTAACACAACAAAGACACGCCCAGTTGAGAAAAAAGCAACTGGTGTAATGGATCGTAAATCAGTTGATGAACCATTACAAACAGGTATTAAAGCGATTGACGCATTAGTACCAATTGGCCGTGGTCAACGTGAATTAATTATAGGTGACCGTCAAACTGGTAAAACGACAGTTGCAATTGATACGATTTTAAACCAAAAAAATCAAGATACGATTTGTATTTATGTTGCAATCGGTCAAAAAGATTCAACTGTACGTACGAACGTTGAGAAATTACGTCAAGAAGGCGCGTTGGATTATACAATTATTGTTTCTGCTTCTGCAGCTGATCCAGCACCGATGCTTTATATCGCACCATATTCTGGTGTAGCTATGGCTGAAGAATTCATGTTCGATGGTAAGGATGTATTAATAGTTTATGATGATTTAACAAAACAAGCTGCGGCTTATCGTGAATTATCATTACTATTACGTAGACCTCCAGGCCGTGAAGCTTACCCTGGTGACGTGTTCTACTTACATAGTAGATTGTTAGAAAGAGCAGCAAAATTAAACGATGAATTAGGTGGCGGTTCAATTACTGCATTACCAATTATCGAAACACAAGCTGGCGATATCGCAGCATATGTACCTACAAACGTTATTTCAATCACTGATGGACAAATTTTCTTACAATCAGATCTATTCTTCTCTGGTGTAAGACCTGCAATCAATGCTGGTCAGTCAGTATCACGTGTTGGTGGTTCTGCACAGATTAAAGCAATGAAAAAAGTTGCCGGTACTTTACGTTTAGACTTAGCGTCGTTCCGTGAATTAGAATCATTTGCTCAATTTGGTTCTGATTTAGATGAATTTACTGCACAAAAATTAGAACGTGGTAAACGTACTGTAGAAATTTTAAAACAAGATAAAAACCAACCACTACCTGTAGAGAATCAAGTATTAATTATTTATGCTCTAACTAAAGGTTATTTAGATGATATTCCAGTTGAAGACATCACTCGTTTTGAATCAGAATTAAATCAATGGGCGAAATCAAATGCCTCTGAATTATTAGACGAAATCAAAACTTCTGGTGCTTTACCTAACGAAGATGCATTTGAATCAGCTATTACTGAATTCAAAAAAAGTTTCAGTAAAACAGAAGCATAGTAGTTATAGTAAATAAAAGGTGGTGAGATAATGGGATCTCTTAAAGAGATTGATACACGTATAAAATCAACTAAAAAAATGAAACAAATTACGAAAGCAATGAACATGGTTTCAAGTTCAAAATTGCGTCGTGCTGAAAGAAATACAAATCAATTCAGACCTTATATGGAAAAAATGCAAGATGCAATTACTGCGGTTGCTGGTGCAGATAAAAATTCAAATCACCCAATGTTACAACAACGTGAAGTGAAGAAAAGTGGCTATATTGTCATCACAAGTGATCAAGGATTGGCAGGCGCGTATAATGCGAATGTATTGAAACATTTAGTTAACGATATTGAGAATAAGCATGCTAGTAAAGATGAATATTCAATTTTAGTCTTAGGACAAACTGGTGTGGATTTCCTTAAAAATAAAGGTTATGAAGTTCATGATTCACTTGTTGAAGTACCTGATCAACCTTCATTTAAAGAAATACAAGCTATCGCTAAAAAAGCGGTAGATTTATATAGCGATGAAGCAGTAGATGAGGTTAAAATCTACTATAGTCATTTCGTCAGTGTATTAGAAAATACACCTTCCATGAAAACTGTACTTCCATTGTCTCCAGAAGATTCAAGTTTAGGACATGGTCAAATGTCTTCATATGAATTTGAGCCAGACAAAGAAGCAATCTTAAGCGTTATTCTACCACAATATGTAGAGAGTTTAATATATGGAACGATTTTAGATGCGAAAGCAAGTGAGCATGCGACTCGTATGACTGCTATGAAAAATGCATCTGATAATGCGACAGAGATTATTGATGATTTATCAATTGAATATAACAGAGCTAGACAAGCAGAAATCACTCAACAAATTACTGAAATTGTTGGTGGTTCAGTTGCGCTTGAATAATTATTAAAGGAGGCAAAAAAGCATGGGATTAGGCCGTGTAACGCAAATTATGGGTCCAGTAATTGATGTTCGTTTTGAGCACAATGAAGTTCCAGAAATTAACAATGCTTTAACAGTCGACGTTGAAAGAGATGAAGGTACTGTCACGCTTACATTAGAAGTTGCATTACAACTTGGCGATAATGTAGTACGTACGATTGCAATGGATTCAACAGATGGTGTTAAACGTGGTACAGAAGTTCGAAATAGTGGCGAAAGTATCAGCGTACCAGTTGGAGATATTACGCTAGGTCGAGTATTCAATGTACTTGGCGATACGATTGATTTAGATGAAAAAATAGAAGATTCAGTTCGACGTGATCCAATTCATAGAGAAGCACCTGCTTTCGATGAATTATCTACAAAAGTTGAAATTTTAGAAACAGGTATTAAAGTAATCGACTTATTAGCACCATACATCAAAGGTGGTAAAATCGGTTTATTCGGTGGCGCCGGTGTTGGTAAAACTGTATTAATCCAAGAATTAATTAATAACATTGCTCAAGAACATGGCGGTATTTCAGTATTTGCCGGTGTTGGTGAACGTACACGTGAAGGTAATGACTTATACTTCGAAATGAGCGAGAGTGGTGTTATTAAGAAAACTGCAATGGTATTCGGTCAAATGAATGAGCCACCTGGTGCACGTATGCGTGTAGCATTATCCGGTTTAACTATGGCAGAATATTTCCGTGACGAACAAGGACAAGATGTATTACTATTCGTTGATAACATTTTCAGATTTACACAAGCTGGTTCAGAAGTATCAGCATTGTTAGGTCGTATGCCTTCAGCTGTTGGGTACCAACCAACATTAGGTACAGAAATGGGACAATTACAAGAACGTATTACATCAACAAATAAAGGTTCGGTTACTTCAATCCAAGCGGTATTCGTACCTGCCGATGACTATACTGACCCTGCGCCAGCAGCAGTATTTGCTCACTTAGATGCAACTACAAACTTAGAACGTAAATTAACTGAAATGGGTATTTATCCAGCGGTTGATCCGTTAGCATCTACTTCAAGAGCGCTTGACCCAACAATTGTTGGTCAAGATCATTATGAAATAGCACGTAACGTACAATCTACATTACAAAAATATAGAGAGTTACAAGATATCATTGCTATTTTAGGTATGGATGAATTATCGGAAGAAGATAAACAAACTGTAGAACGTGCACGTCGTATTCAGTTCTTCTTATCACAAAACTTCCACGTAGCAGAACAATTCACTGGTCAAAAAGGTTCTTACGTTCCAGTTCAAAAAACTGTAGAAGGTTTCAAAGCAATTTTAGATGGTGATTACGACCATATTCCAGAAGATGCATTCCGTCTTGTTGGTAGTATGGAAGAAGTAATTGCTAAAGCTAAAGACATGGGTGTTGAAGTTTAAAAATTAGGAGGTATGGATAATGAACACATTAAGCCTAAATATTGTCACTCCTAATGGTTCTGTTAACAACCGAGAAGATGTTAATCTTGCAGTGTTTCAAACAACTGCAGGTGAGATCGGTGTCATGTATGGACATATTCCAACAGTTGCAGCACTTGAAATTGGCTATGTCAAAATTAACTTTGATAATGGTTCAGAATATATTGCAGTGAGTGAAGGTTTTGTTGAGGTTAGACAAGATAAATTATCGGTTATTGTACAAACTGCAGAACCTGCTAACGAAATAGATGTAGCTAGAGCAGAATTAGCTAAATCTAGAGCAGAATCTCATATAAATAATGAAGAAGATAACAGTGATGTTAATAGGGCTAAGCGTGCGTTAGAACGCGCTAATAACCGTATTCGGGTCGCTAACTTACAATAAATATTATTTGAAAATGAAGTTCCTAATAAAAGGGGCTTCATTTTTTTGATTATAAAAAAGTTTGGAATTTTTACATTTTGTAATTTTATTGAAAGGGTGTCCTATAAATAAATCGCTTTAATTACTATACTAAAAAATTTATTACAATATATGCATAAAATATTTTTAACTTTATCTTTATATTTAATATGAATATCTTTTATGGTATTAGGGAATAGCAAAATATAACATTTAGTTGTATTAGGGGATTGATCGTTGTTCTTAAGTATCTTTTAGAGCCAATTTCGTGTAAAATAGTTGAATAGTATAAAGTGAGGAGCATGGCTTATGGAGTATTTAGGACAATTCTCAGTTGTACATCTTATCTTACATGTGCTTTGTATTTGTGTTGCTTATTGGGCTCTTAACTCAATAAGATTAGAACAATTTTTTAAAAAAGGATATCCAGTTCAAGTTCAAATATGTATGATATTTTTAGCAATATTGTTAGGAACAGCGGTAAGTAATTTTATTGTAGATTTACTACAATTTTCAACTCAAATAAAATATTTAGCACAATAATTCAAATACCTGTATATTTGTTTGAATTATAGATATAATAATTTAAGAGTACATAAAAAAGATGAATTTTAATGAAATATAAAAGTAGTTAAGTGGAGGATTTAAGATGGATATGATAGAGATTAATGGTGGAAATAGATTAACTGGTGAAGTGAAAGTATCAGGTGCAAAAAATGCTGTATTACCAGTATTAACTGCTTCACTATTAGCATCAAAAGGTGTTAGTAAACTTATGAATGTACCAGCACTAAGTGATGTAGAGACGATTAATAATGTGATTTCAACATTAAATGCAGAAGTTTCATACAATAAAGAAGAAGAGTCTGTTACTGTTGATGCTACAAAAGAATTAAATGAAGAAGCACCATATGAGTATGTGAGTAAAATGAGAGCAAGTATACTTGTGATGGGTCCATTATTAGCTCGTCTAGGTCATGCAAAAGTTGCATTGCCAGGTGGTTGTGCAATTGGTTCAAGACCTATCGAACAACATATCAAAGGTTTTGAAGAGTTGGGTGCCGATATCCATATGGATGGTGGTTTTATTTATGCCAGCACTGCAAACGGATTGAAAGGTACAACAATTCACTTAGATTTTCCAAGTGTAGGTGCGACTCAGAATATCATTATGGCTGCATCATTAGCTGAAGGTAAAACAGTATTAGAAAACGTAGCACGTGAACCAGAAATTGTTGATTTAGCAAACTATATCAATGAAATGGGCGGTAATGTAATAGGCGCAGGTACAGATACGATAACTATTCATGGCGTAGAAGCATTACATGGCGTGAAACATTCGATTATACCAGATAGAATTGAAGCAGGAACATTACTTATCGCAGGTGCAATTACACGTGGTGATATAATTGTAAACGGAGCTATCAAAGAACACATGACAAGTTTGGTTTATAAATTAGAGGAAATGGGTGTAAACTTAGATTATCAAGGTGACACGATACGTGTTACAGCAGATGGCCCATTAAATCCTGTAGATATTAAAACGCTGCCTCATCCAGGTTTTCCAACAGATATGCAATCACAAATGATGGCACTGTTACTTACAGCAGACGGTCATAAAGTAGTGACTGAAACAGTTTTTGAAAATAGATTTATGCATGTAGGAGAATTCAAACGCATGAATGCTAAGATAACGGTTGAAGGTAGAAGCGCAAAAATTGAAGGCAAAAGTGAACTTCAAGGTGCTCAAGTAAAAGCAACAGATTTACGTGCAGCAGCAGCACTTATTTTAGCAGGACTTGTAGCTGACGGAACAACTCAAGTTACTGAGTTAATACATTTAGATAGAGGCTATGTAGATTTACATGGTAAATTAAAATCTTTAGGTGCCGATATCAAACGTACACAAAATTAATACTTCAATGTATTAATATAGAATTCGCAACGAATGAAGATTTGGAGGAAGCAAACTATGGAGACAATTTTCGATTATAATCAAATTAAAGACATTATTCCACACAGACAGCCATTTTTATTAATTGATCGTGTGGTTGAATATGAAGAGGGCAAGCGTTGTGTTGCCATTAAACAAGTTTCTGGAAATGAGCCGTTTTTCCAAGGGCATTTTCCTGAATTTGCAGTTATGCCAGGCGTATTAATTACAGAAGCTTTAGCACAAACAGGTGCGGTAGCTATTTTAAATAGTGATGCAAATAAAGGCAAACTTGCATTATTTGCGGGTATCGATAAATGTCGTTTTAAGAAACAAGTCACACCAGGTGACACTTTACAGTTAGAAGTTGAAATAACGAAGATGCGTGGACCAATTGGAAAAGGGACTGCGAAAGCAACTGTTGATGGTCAACTTGCATGCAGTTGTGAATTAACATTTGCAATACAAGATAACGCATAAATAAAAATCGCCTTAAGGATTTGTGAATTTCACTAAATTCTTAAGGCGATTTTTTGTTCATTATTTACTTTTCGAATCTTTCATCTTTAAGTCTAGGTTTAGATTGCATCATTCGATTAAATGATTTTTTCAATTCTTCACCAGTTAAGCCTTCATCAATTAACTGTTCTAGTAAGCTTTCTGCATAAACTTGTCTCAAAGTATAGATGTGACACTCAAAAACTACAGAAATAGTGCCATCTAATTGGCTGATGTTTTTAATCGTTGCGTCAAATAACGCAGGGTCATTAGCCGGACGTGTAATGACAACACGAATATCCAAGAGATCTTCATCGTCCATATACTGTTTCATAGTTTCATAATGGAAGTCTGAAATGACGATTTCAAGCAACCAGCCAGTACCACTATTTTCTTTATTTATAATGACTCCATCTTCTAATTCATATTCAGTAACTCCGCCATTTTCTGATACGATTTGAAATCGAACGGCTTTAAATGTTTTCATCGTCCTCACATCCAATTGATTAATTTAAAATCTACTATATTTACATTTATATAGTCATTATAACGTAATTTTAAAAGAGAAAGGTGAAATTAGTAGAAATTAGTAGTAATTTAC
The DNA here is from genome assembly GCF_029531845.1 of Staphylococcus equorum. GTDB lineage: Bacteria > Bacillota > Bacilli > Staphylococcales > Staphylococcaceae > Staphylococcus > Staphylococcus equorum_C. Next base: position 27,157 of record NZ_JAMBPV010000009.1, on the reverse strand, counting down.
TTTTTGGTTTATGAAAAAATGACTTTTGACTCAATTTACAAATTTAATTATGATTTAAATACAAAGGAGGTGACCTATGATTAATAACATCGTCATTGTAGGACGATTAACAAAAGATCCCAAAATTTATGAAAAGGAGGGGAAGAAGTTAGCTACCTTTTGTGTAGCTGTTAATAGAAATTATAAAGATAAAGAGCAAAATACGATCTGTGATTATTTATACTGTAAAGCATTTGGTAAAATTGCTGACAATATTGAAAAGTATATCAATCAAGGATCACTTGTAGGTATTACAGGACAAATGCAATCACGTAAATTTGAAAAAGAAGGACAGACGCATTTTGTATCAGAACTTTATATCGAAACGATTAAATTTATGTCTCCACGAACTAAAAATGAAACTAACGAACTTTTTGAGTCATTCCCATTAGAGCAAGATTATGAATCATTCAACGAAATTAATATTCAAGAAAATGATATATACGAAATTGTATAAGACTCCCACTTAAAAATTATCCCACATTAAACTATTCCAATTAATATACATTAAATCCTACTATCAATTATACTTCTTTCAGGCTATTCCTCTTAATAACGCCCATTCTAGAGGAATAGCTTTACATATTATATCCATACATGTATACGGCTAAAAAATTAATGAATGTAAAACTACTGTAAATTTCGATTCTCAAAACATCTTGAAAACGCGGTTTATAGCATTTATATAATACAGAATAATCAGATTAATTTCATTTATATTACAGCGATATAGAGTTGATAATGGTGCAAAAGGTTATCATGGTAGTGTTTATATGCTTAAATATACAGAAAAATGAGTATCATCGATGTAATTAGGTTGTAAAAAAAAGACTGTTTTTTTTATTTCACTGTAACCTACAAAGATTTTTTGAATGGTATAGTTGTACTTGCAAATTAATCATAAAATAATTTAATCACCTTATAGGAGGACTTTTTAACAATGAAAAAAACAGTAATCGCATCAACTTTAGCACTAGGATTAGGCGTAACAGGAGCAGCAAATTCAGCTGACGCTTCAGAACAAGGCGTAGACAAAGCAGAATTAGCTCAATTAGCTCAATCAAACTCAGAACAATTAAATGAAGCACCTGTACAAGAAGGCGCTTATGACATAAATTTCAATTATAATGGTACAGACTATAGCTTTGAATCAGATGGTACAAACTTTAGCTGGAGCTTTGGTGGAGGATCAGCAGAAGCACCAGCACAACAAGAAGCACCAGCAGAACAAGCAGCTGAGCCAGCACAACAATCAGCACCAGCAGAACAAGCTGCAGAACCAGCTCAACAAGAAGCACCAAAAACTGAAACAACTCAACAACCACAACAAGAATCTACTTCAAAAGAATCAAGTGAAGCTTCAAGTGGTTCATCAGTAAATGTTAATTCTCATTTACAAGCAATCGCTCAACGTGAATCAGGCGGCGACCTTAAAGCTGTTAATCCATCATCAGGTGCAGCAGGTAAATATCAATTCTTACAAAGCACTTGGGATTCAGTAGTTCCAGAAGCTTACCAAGGTGTATCTCCAACAGAAGCACCTGAATCAGTACAAGATGCTGCAGCAGTTAAACTTTACAATGAAGTTGGCGCTTCACAATGGGTTACTGCATAATTTAGTCAGTAATTAAATATAAATACTATAGACACATGCCAACAAAGTCACCGACTTTGTTGGTATTTTTTTGTCCACGATTTCCACTCATACAACCACAGTTTGTGGTTACTGTGTAATCTCTATAATATTTACAACATAAACGCTTTATTTGAAGTACGTTCTTTTGCAATGGCACACTACATTTGTTATGTTTAATTAAATAATAATATATGAAAATCTACTAGGGGAGCCTTTATGGCTGAGATGATTAAGTTCAGACCCTTACGACCTGATTTGGTTAATGCCAACGTAGGAAAGTAGTTTAATTTATAATTGAATTGCTTAGCCTTTCTATTAATTAACTACATTCTTACTTGGAATGTAGTTTTTTATATTTAGGAGGACTTAACGTGTTATTTTCAGAAGAATTAAAAGTAGATGCTAAACCAATTATTGATGACATATATAATGATCCGTTTATACAAGGTATGTTACAAGGACATTTATCAAAGCATGCGACTAAATTTTATTTAAGAGCGGATGCATCTTATTTGAAAGAGTTTGCTAATATTTACGCATTACTTATTCCTAAAATGGAGCAAATGGAAGATGTGAAATTTTTAGTTGAACAGATACAATTTATTGTTGATGGAGAAGTAAAGGCACACGAAATATTGGCTGAATTTGTAAATGAACCGTACAATGAAATAGTACAAGAAAAAGTTTGGCCACCAAGTGGTGATCATTATATTAAGCATATGTATTTTAATGCTTTTGCTAAAGAAAATGCAGCATATACAATTGCTGCCATGGCGCCTTGTCCATACGTGTATCAAGTTATTGCACAACAAGCGTTACAAGACCGTACTTTGAATACCAATTCTATTTTGGCAAAATGGTTTGAATTTTACAGCACCGAAATGGATGAACTTGTGCACATTTTTGATAATTTAATGGATAAATTGACACAAAATTGTACGAAACAAGAGAAAGCAGATATAAAAGATTGTTTCTTACAAAGTACAGTTCATGAGCGTAAATTTTTTAATATGTCATTCACTGAAGAAGAATGGCCATATGGAGGGGTTAACAATGAATAAACCTAAAATTGCTTTAACTATTGCAGGTACAGATCCAACTGGCGGCGCAGGTGTCATGGCAGATTTAAAATCATTTCATGCTTGTGGCGTATATGGTATGGCTGCGATTACGAGTATCGTAGCGCAAAACACAAAAGGGGTACAACATATTCACAACTTAGAAACAAGTTGGTTGTCTGAACAATTAGAAAGTATCTTTGATGATGAGTTGCCTCATGCGTTGAAAACCGGCATGATTGCTTCAAAAGAAATGATGGAATTAATACGATATTATTTAAGGAAATATCCGGATATTCCTTATGTGATAGATCCTGTAATGTTAGCTAAAAGTGGTGACTCATTGATGGACGAAGATGCTAAAGCTGACTTACAAAACATTTTGTTACCTTATGCTACTGTTGCAACACCAAATTTGCCTGAAGCAGAAGAAATAACTGGTTTAGCGATACAAGATGAATCATCTATTTATAAAGCAGGTAACATTTTCATCAATGAGATTGGCAGTAAAGGCGTTGTAATCAAAGGTGGACATTCTGAGGATTTAGACTTCGCTAAAGATTATTTATTCACTAAAGAAAATGTATATACTTTTGAAGAACCTCGATTTGATACAAAACATACGCATGGTACAGGATGTACTTTTTCTGCAGTGATCGCTGCAGAATTAGCAAAAGGTAAAACAATATATGAAGCAGTCAAAAAAGCAAAACAGTTCATTTCTTTAAGCATTAAACACACGCCTGAAATTGGCCAAGGTAGAGGGCCGGTTAATCATTTTGCATATATGAAAGAGGTAGGATTAGATGATGAATAATTTAGAAGCACTCAGAAATAATAACCCTTTAGTTATTTGTTATACAAATGATGTTGTTAAAAATTTTACAGCAAATGGTTTATTAAGTTTAGGTGCGAGTCCTGCAATGAGTGAGGCACCAGAGGAAGCGTCGGATATGTTAACTCACGCAAATGCTTTACTTATCAATATTGGGACGCTGACTAAAGATAAAGAAGCAGACATTTTAAAAATTGCTATGACGGCGAATCAAATTGGAACACCAATCGTCTTTGACCCTGTTGCTGTAGGTGCATCACAATACCGCAAAGATTTTTGTAAGACATTTTTAAAAGAAGTGAAGGTAGCAGTTATCAAAGGTAATGCATCAGAAATTTTAGCGCTGATTGATAATGACACACAGATGAAAGGTACAGATAGCGTTATGAATCTGGATGCTGTGAATATTGCTGAAAAGGCCCGTAAACAATTTGAGACAGCCATTGTTATTACAGGTAAAGAAGATATTGTAGTACATGAAGATAATATTTTGAAACTTGCCAATGGCTCGCCTATGCTAGCAAAAGTGACAGGTGCAGGCTGTTTATTAGGTGCTGTGATAGCGAGCTTTTTAGAATCCAAGCAGCAACCACAATTAAATCAATTGGTAGAAGCAGTTTCTATATATAATATTGCTGCTGAACAAGCAGAAAAACTTTCGAATAACCGAGGACCAGGCGCATTTATGGTTGAATTAATGAATGCTTTATATCAAGTCACATATCGTGATTATTTGAATTTAAAACACAGTCAAGAGGTGCAATAATGTTTGATAAACGAACTCTAAAACTTTATTTTATTTGTGGCACACAAGATGTTCCAGAAGGCGAATCAATTATCGAGGTTGTAACTAAAGCTTTAGAAGCAGGTATAACCTTATTTCAGTTTAGAGAAAAAGGGGAGACCGCGTTAACTGGCGATGATAAAGTGAAGCTAGCAAAACAATTACTTTCGTTGTGTCATCAATACGGTGTAGCTTTTATAGTAAATGATGATGTGAGTTTAGCTAAAGATATTGATGCAGATGGAATTCATGTAGGTCAAAATGATTTAGAAGTAAATAAATTTGCACAAGAATTTAAAAATAAAATCATTGGACTGAGCGTTGGTAATGTAGAGGAGTTCCAAAATTCAGATTTGAAATATGTTGATTATATAGGCGTTGGACCAATGTTTGCTACAATATCAAAAGACGACGCGAGTTTGCCTGTTGGCCCAGAAATGATTACAAAATTAAGAAATTACGTTAATGATTTCCCAATTGTTGCGATTGGCGGTATTAATTTAGATAATGCACCATCGATAATTCATGCTGGGGCAGATGGTATATCAATTATTTCTGCTATTGCTAAAAGTAAAAATATAAGTGAATCAGTAAGACAATTTTTACAAACTGTTGAATAATGTATAAATATTTCTTTTTTTGTTTTCTACTTCCCTTTGAGTATGATAAAATAAATTCTATGTGAATAAATCATTAGAGGTGGAAAAATGAAGAAGAAAGCGCTACTCCCTTTATTATTAGGTGTAATGGTCTTTTTAGCAGGTTGTGACTATTCTAAACCTGAAAATAGAGATGGGTTTTTCTATAATACGTTCGTAAATCCAATGGACAGTCTGATACATTGGTTAGGAACTAGTTTTAATAACGACTATGGACTAGCAATTATTGTCATTGTATTAGCGATGCGTATCATATTATTACCATTCATGTTATCAAATTATAAAAACAGTCACATGATGCGTGAAAAAATGAAAGTTGCTAAACCGGATATTGATGCAATTCAAGAAAAGGTTAAGCGTTCACGTACGCAAGAAGAAAAAATGGCAGCGAACCAAGAAATGATGGAAGTTTACAAGAAATATGATATGAATCCGATGAAGAGCATGTTAGGTTGTTTACCAATCTTACTTCAAATGCCGATCATCATGGGTCTTTTCTTCGTATTGAAATATCCTTCAAGTGGTGGTTTCACTGAACACCCTGATTTCTTATGGTTTAATTTAGCTCAACCAGATATTTGGATTACGATTATTGCAGGTGTCTTATACTTCTTACAAGCTTATGTTTCAAGTAAGAGTATGCCAAACGAACAGCGTCAAATGGGTTATATGATGATGATTATTTCACCAATTATGATTGTGTGGATTTCATTAAGTTCTGCATCAGCATTAGGTCTATATTGGTCAGTCAGTGCCGCATTCTTGATTGTACAAACACAAGTAGCGAATATGCATTATTCTAAACTTGCTAAAAAAGAAGTTGCACCAATGATTGAAGCGATGGAGAAAAATAAAGCTGAAACAGCGAGCAAAGGCAAAAATACACAAGTCGTTTCTAAGAAAAATAAGAAAAAATAAATATTTTAAATTCTAAACAAATGTGTAATGAAAAGTCGTCGTAGTTATAAAATATGACGAACATAGACAAACTAGATGCTATAAAGGCATTTAGTTTGTTTTTTTATTGTATGTTTTCTTAACCCAATCTTCGTTCAGTATTTAAATCCTCTTTGAAATGAAAGAAATCTTTTTCGTTAATTGAATTATATATTTTTTATTTGTGTTTATCTTTATATAAAGTGAACCTATAAATTAGAACGACTGATTTATTTAATTATTATTTAAAATGGCAGTGATTTGGGTCGACTTCTGACTAGTTAATAAAGTACCAGCTGAAGACTACAAGATGAGGTGATGCCCGTGGAAAGCGTGCAAAAAATGCCGACAAAGTCGGAGACTTTGTCGACACTCTGAGTCGTCGTAATTATAAACTAGGCCGCTTTTTTGTATTATTTGAAATACCATTCATTAAAAAATTGAGTTACAAATAGTTCCATATATTCGTGCCTTTGTTGTGCAAGTTGTTTAGCGGTTGGTGTATGCATCAACGCTTTAAGTTTAAACAGTTTTTCATGAAAATGTTTAATAGCTGAAGCTGGGAAAGCATTGCTATCAATAGCTTCATTAGCTAAAGTACTGGTGTTTTCACCTTCTGCCCACATGGGTTCTCCAAAATGGCCAGCAAATTGGAAAGTACGAGCAATGCCAATTGCACCGATGGCATCGAGGCGATCAGCATCACGTACAATTTGCCCTTCTATTGATAATGCAATATCATTATTTTCTCCATTTTTATAACTCATATGTTCAATAATATGCAAAACAGCTTCTTGTTGTTGTACTGGTAGCAGAAGTTGAGTCAAAAATTGTTTTAATTTATGCTTTGCTTCGGCAGCATCGGTAAGTTTTGCGTCAACCGTATCATGGAATAAACTAGCAAGTTGAATGATTAATAAATCCCCAACTTGCTCTTGTTGAGCAATGAACTTTGCCATTTTGACGACACGCATTACATGAGCGATATCGTGACCAGTTGCATCGTCTTTATGAAATACTTCCATATATGTCTGCGCAGAATTGACTATATCTTGCGGATTCATCGAAACGCCTCTTTTCATAGAAATAAAGCTGTACAAGTTAGTGAGTTAATACCACAGCCTATTTTATAATAAAGAAGGTCCAAAGTAATATTAATGTTAATAGATTACTTTAGACCGAGTTTAATAATTATAAAATAGGTGATAAGAGTCTTGCAATACCTTCTTTAAATTTAACCCACAAACTTCTCTTTCCATATAGCTCTTTTGTTAATCGATAGGATACGGCTAAATCATTTTCAAAAGTGGCTTTAAGTTCTTTCGTTATGAACGTGTCATAAATAAAAGCATTAATTTCAAAGTTTAAAGTAAAACTACGGTGATCCATGTTTGTAGTACCCACACTTGCAACTTCATCATCGATAAGCAGCATTTTTGAATGTAAAAAGCCATTGTCATAATGGAAAATATTTACACCTGCATCTAAAAGTGATGCTACGTTATTATAAGTAGCCCAATATACAAACGGATGGTCAGGTTTATTAGGAATCATGATATTGACATCCACGCCCCCTAAAGCTGCAATTTTTACTGCGTCTAAGAATGATTGATCTGGGATAAAATAAGGAGATTGAATATGAATAGATTGTTTAGCAGAAGTAATCATTTTCAAGTAACCATATTTTATTTGTTCCCATTCTTCGTCGGGTCCGCTTGATGCGATTTGGATACCAATTGTACCTCCAGAATCTACATCAGGAAAATAACGTTCAGCATATTTCAAATTATCACGTGTAGATTGAACGTTCCAATCAAGCATAAAACGTAATTGAAGTGCATTGACAGCATCGCCAACGATTCGTAAATGTGTATCTCTCCAGTAACCAAATTTTTTCTTTAACCCTAAATATTCGTCACCAACGTTAAAACCGCCGATGTAACCAATATGTCCATCGATAATCACTAACTTTCGGTGATTACGATTGTTCACTCTTAAATTGATTAATGGCAATTTAGAAGGGAAAAAGGCTTCAACTTTGCCACCTTTTTTTCGAAATGACTTAAAATCTTTAAGTGATAGGCTACGTGAGCCCATGTCATCATAAAGCATTTTCACTTCTAATCCTTGTTCAAGCTTTTGCTCGAGCGCTGTTAAAATGCGTTTACCTAAGTCGTCATTTCTAAAGATATAGTATTGGATATGAATATAATCCTTTGCCTCGTTTATATCTTTAATAAGTGCATCAAACTTTTCTTTACCATCTGTAAAGATATCAATATCATTGTCTGTTGTTAAAAAGGCAGCATTATTGTATAACAACATTTGAACCATATCTTTAAACTTAACAATTTGATGATTACCTTTGGAAAATTCATCGTTTTTTAAGGCTTCTAATTGTTCATTAACAATCATTTCAATGCCGATTTTATCTTCTTCATCTAAGGTAAAGATACGGTTACGCTGAATTTGTCGCCCAAACAGTAGATAGATGATAAAGCCTAATATGGGGATGAAAACTAAGACTAACAGCCATGCCCACACGGCGCCAGCCGAACGTCGTTCCATAAAAATAATTGTGAAGCCAAAGACAAGGTTTAATATAAATGCGCCAAGAAAAATGATGTTAAGAATAACGTTTGTATTGTTAAACGTTAAAGAAAATATATCTATCATATTAAACCTCCAAAATGCATTTCAGTTATTTAAAATACTATAAAAGTCCTAATTATTGTAACATGATTATAAGGTTTTATCATTTGACTAATACCGCGTAGGGGTATATCATATAATTTAAATTACTAGGAGGCGTGTAATATATGGCTGAAATGCAAAAAGCGCATCACTCAGAACAAATTAAATCTAATTTAAAATCCAGATTAAATCGTATAGAAGGACAAGTTAGAGCGATTAATCGCATGATAGATGAAGATGTTTATTGTGATGATGTACTCACACAAATTAGAGCTACTCGATCTGCTTTAAATGGTGTTGCTACTAAATTACTAGACCATCATATGAAAAGTTGTATTATGGATAAAGTAGAAAAGGGACAACAAGAGGAAGCTATGGAAGAACTATTGGTTACGTTTCAAAAATTGATGAAAGATTAGGCAAGGTGAACGTAGTGGAAACAAAAGTCATTTATATTTCCGGTATAGAAAATGAAATACAACAAAAACATATGGAACAACGACTTATGCAATTACACGGTGTGCATCAAGTAAACATAGATATAGAAAGTAATAATGGCAAAATTTTCATTGATTTTGAAACCCCTGCAAGTTTAAATAATTTAGAAAAAGAAGTTTATGATTTAGGGTATGAAATTTTATATTAAAGTGAAACGTTAAAAACAGGACGTATTTTTACTTTTTAGTGACATTTGTTATTTTTAAAAACTTATTTTACAAAGAAAAACTATTTTTACGATGTAATTATACAATAAAATAGACTAAATATTTGATTATAATAAAAAATTTTGAATATAATGTAGTATTTTGTAATTAGATAGGGTAAGATATAGTAGAAGCAAGTAATTTAGGGGTGATGATATGAGTAAAGATAACGAAAAGATTCAAAATGTAGTTAAACTATTATCATCATTAGGGGTAAACATAAAGAAAACCAAATCAAGATTAGAAGTTATGCAGACTTTACCGACAACTGTGAAAGCCGCTAACGAATTGAAATAGTAAAGTAACCCAACTAAACGATTGGAGCAGTGTGCTCTAGTCGTTTTTTGTTATATAGAGGATTTATTTTATTAAATAATGGTATTGAAAAAGAACTGTTACAATCATTTCATTGATTGTAACAGTTCTTTTTGTTAGAAGTAGAAATTAAAACGACTTCGTACTTGATCTTGTTTTTTGAAGGTCAGGTGAATATTGCTTTGGTTGATGATAATAGATGGATAATAATACACCAATACCACACATTAAACTCCATAAGGAACTACCGCCGTAGCTTATAAATGGTAATGGAATACCAGTAATAGGTAATAATTGTATAGTCATACCGATATTTTGTAATACGTGGAATAGAATAAGTGCCGTGTAACCTATGATAAATAATTTACTAAATGGCGATTCTATTTTAGTTGCAAGTCTAACTAAGTGGAACATTAATCCTAAGAACACTAGAATTAAAACGACTGAGCCAATGAACCCAAACTCTTCTCCGATAACAGAGAAAATAAAATCAGTATGGTTTTCAGGTATATATACTTCACCTTGATTGAATCCTTTACCAAATAGTTGACCAGATCCAATAGCTTTAAGTGATTCTGTTAAATGATAGCCATCACCACTACTATAAGTATAAGGATCTAACCATGAACTAATACGACCGAGTTGGTAGGTTTTAATGCCTAAACTATTCTCTATAAGTGATGGCTTGAAAATAATAGATAAGATGATACTCGATGCTAAGACAAATGCTGCAATAAACAATGGTGCAATTATCTTCCATGTGATACCACTCACTATAATTACACCGACAATAATGGCACAAATAACGAGCGTTGTACCTAAGTCATTTTGCAATAAGATAAGCCCCATAGGAATAAGGGAAAGACCAAAAATTTTCATTAGTAATTTAAAATCTGTTTCCAATGATTTATTGAAAGTGAACTGGTTATGCTTTGAAATTAGTTTAGCTAGCGCCAATATCAGCACTATTTTCATGAATTCTGAAGGCTGTACGCTAATTGGGCCTAGTTTATACCAACTCTTTGCACCATTTATAATAGGTGTGAACGGTGTTTCTGGAATAATGATTAATACAAATAAAGCTGCACAAAGAAGAAAGTACAGTAAATATGTATATTTCATTAGTTTCTTAGGTGAAACTAACATGATTAAAAATGCTATGAATCCACCCAAGACATAATAAAGGACTTGTCTAATGCCAAAGTTGGCGCTATATTGGCCGCCACCCATAGCTGAATTGATTATCGTTACACTAATAATTGCTAACAATACAAGGAAGCCTACTAAAGTCCAGTCGACTCGCCGTATCCAATGGTTATTTTTTAATTGACGTGAAGTACTCATTTCTTACTCCTTTGAAAAGCTTAGTTTTCTGTAAATTTGTAATATATATAGATTTTACCGAACTTTAATACATATTGCTAGAAGTAGGTGCCAAATTGAAAAATTATAATAAGATAACCATATATTGATGAGTTAAAGTTATTACTTTTAATCCATTATAAAGTGCCATATACTAAATTGAAAAATAAAAAATTTTTATACTACTTAACAAATGCAAAAAAATATTAAATCGTGATATGATGTAGTTTAAGAATTGTATATGGAGGCTAAAGTATGGCTAAAGAAAATGTATGTATCGTATACGGAGGAAAAAGTGCGGAACACGATGTTTCAATATTAACAGCACAAAATGTCTTGAACGCAATCGATAAAAATCAATATCAAATAGACATCATTTACATAACAAATGAAGGTGACTGGAAAAAGAAAGAAAATATCGTAGACACTATAAATGACATAGACACTTTACGTTTAACAGATGTTGCTGCAGGTGAAATCTCTCAACTACTTAGTATTGGTAGTACAGGGAACGCCTATAGTGCAGTTTTCCCAGTATTACATGGACCGAATGGTGAAGATGGTACAATTCAAGGTTTATTTGAAGTATTAGATATACCATATGTAGGAAACGGTGTTTTAGCTGCCTCAAGCTCGATGGATAAACTTGTTATGAAGCAATTATTCGCGCATAGAGGATTACCTCAACTACCTTATGTGAGCTTTTTAAGAAGTGAATATCATAAATATGAAAGTAACATTTTGAAACTTGTACATGACAAGTTAGAATATCCAGTATTTGTAAAACCAGCAAACTTAGGTTCTAGTGTTGGTATTAGTAAATGTAATGATGAAGAAGAATTGAAAATAGGTATTGAAGAAGCTTTCCAATTTGACCGTAAATTAGTAATTGAACAAGGTATTAATGCAAGAGAAATAGAAGTAGCTGTGCTTGGCAATGACTATCCTGAAACCACAACGCCAGGTGAAGTGATTAAAGATGTAGCATTCTATGATTACAAAGCTAAGTATAAAGATGGAAAAATAAAGTTAGATATTCCTGCCGATTTAGATGAAGCAGTACAAACTACGTTAAGAAATATGGCTGTCGAAGCATTCAAAGCGACAGATTGCTCTGGCTTGCTACGAGCGGATTTCTTTGTAACAGAAGACAATCAAATTTTTATTAATGAAACAAATGCGATGCCAGGCTTTACTGCTTATAGTATGTACCCAAGACTTTGGGAAAATATGGGCGTAACATATGCAGAATTAATTGAACAATTAATTGAATTAGCGAAAGAAAAGTATGAAGATAAGAAACAAAATAAATACAAAATTGACTGAGGCGAATAAATAATGATTGAAGTAACTTTAGAACAAATCAAAGAATGGATTCCATGTGACATTGATAATGAATATTTAGATCATACGATTAAAGGTGTTTCTATTGATTCACGTGTAATTAACAATCAAAATTTATTCATCCCGTTTAAAGGTGAAAATGTAGATGGACATAAATACGTCGCACAAGCATTGAAAGATGGCGCAGGTGCAGTATTTTATCAAAGAGGTGTAACTTTAGATGAAAACATAGATGGTCCAGTTATATGGGTTGATGATACACTCAAAGCATTACAACAATTATCTAAAGCTTATTTAGAATTTGTTGGGCCCCAAGTCATTGCAGTAACCGGATCAAATGGTAAGACGACTACCAAAGACATGATTGAAAGTGTTTTAAAACCACAATTTAAAGTTAAAAAAACACAAGGCAATTATAATAACGAAATCGGACTACCATTAACGATATTAGAATTAGATCAAGATACCGAGGTTTCAATTCTAGAAATGGGAATGTCAGGATTCAATGAAATTGAGTTATTGTCAAAATTGGCTGAACCTAGTATAGCGGTAATTACTAATATTGGTGAATCACATATGCAAGATTTAGGTTCTAGAGAGGGCATTGCCGAAGCTAAAGCTGAAATTACCATAGGGTTAAGATCAAATGGCGTATTTATTTATGATGGTGATGAACCATTATTAGAACCTCACGTTACGAAAATAGAAGATGCAGAATTAGTAAGTATTGGTAAAGACAAAGACAACACACTCGTTTGTCAGATAGAAGATATTGAAAACTCAGGTATCGCATTTAATATTAACGGAGCAGAAAGATTCGAATTACCTATTTTAGGTGAACATAATATGAAGAATGCGACAATTGCTATCGCTGTTGGTAAAAGATTAGGCTTAAGCTATGACACAATATTTAATAACCTACGTAAAGTAGAACTTACAGGTATGAGAATGGAACAACATCTTACTAATGACAAAAAACTAGTGATTAATGATGCATATAACGCGAGCCCTACTAGTATGAAAGCAGCGATTGATACACTTTCAATTATGAAAGGTAGAAAAATTATTGTACTTGGAGATGTTTTAGAGTTAGGGCCAGATAGCAAGATTATGCATGAAAATGTAGGTCGATACTTAGAAGGTAAAAATATCGATGCATTATTTACTTTTGGTCAAGCTTCAAAATATATTAGTTACACCGGCAAAGCTTATGTAACACAAGCAGAACATTATGATGACAAGTCAGCTTTGATAACAACTTTACAAGATTATGTTCAATCTGATGATAAAATTTTAGTCAAAGGTTCTAGAGGAATGAAATTAGAAGAGGTTGTAGAAGCTTTAATTTAAACATTATTAAAATAGCAACTTGGTTATAATTTATGTGTAGTCTCATAATAGGTGAATCACGTAACTGGCTGTTAGATTTCTATGTAGAAATCTAACAGCCAGTTTTTTATTATTCAAAACGGGAAAACTTATATAAGACAGCAAGTATTTATGAATTTGGCACACTTAAACGTAACTGACGTAATCATAGTTTAAATGTTTCGACTGTTTCATAGATGAGACAGTTAGTTGAGTATAATGATGGGACCCATGCATTGTTAAGATTAAATAATAACTTAAATTTAAGTTAAATAAGGAGTGAATAAACTATATCTTGCAAGTAAAATATTCTGACAATTAACAGAATAAATAAATTAATAAATTTTTTTCAAAGGGTATAAAGTAAGTTTTTGAAATTAAATTAAACGCTTACAACCTATATTTTTCGGTGTTTTTGGCAATTGGAAAGATTTTAAAATAAATGAATTTAGCTTATTTAATCAAATTTGGTTTATTGCGATTATATACTTGAGGTGGTACTATTAAGAAGTTGAAGAAACTTAAGTGAACATATATGTATAGAAATACAGATAAATAAAGGAGAATTATATTGCAAAAATTTAAAGAATTAGGGCTCTCAGATAAGATGGCAGAAACCCTAGCATCAATGGGGTTCGATGACGCCACTCCTATACAAAAAGAGAGTATCCCTCTTGCCTTAGAAGGCAAAGACGTTCTTGGTCAAGCGCAAACAGGTACAGGTAAAACCGGTGCGTTTGGTATTCCACTAGTTGAAAAAGTGGCAGGCCAAGAAGGAGTACAATCATTAATCCTTGCACCAACAAGAGAATTAGCTATGCAAGTAGCTGAATCAATCAGAGAATTTGCTAAAGGTCAAAACGTACAAGTTGTTACTGTATTTGGTGGTATGCCGATCGATCGTCAAATCAAATCGCTTAAAAAAGGACCGCAAATCGTTGTAGGTACGCCAGGTCGTGTGATTGATCACCTTAACCGTCGTACATTAAAAACAAATGATATTCATACGCTTATATTAGATGAAGCGGATGAAATGATGAACATGGGCTTCATCGATGATATGAAATTCATCATGGATAAAATTCCAGCTTCACAACGTCAAACAATGCTGTTTTCAGCTACAATGCCAAAAGCTATTCAAACATTAGTTCAACAATTCATGAAAACACCAGTAATTGTTAAAACTATGAATAACGAAATGTCTAATCCACAAATCGAAGAATACTATACAATCGTAAAAGAATTAGAAAAATTCGACACATTTACGAACCTATTAGATGTACATCAACCAGAATTAGCTATTGTATTCGGACGTACAAAACGTCGTGTAGATGAATTAACAAGTGCGTTAATCTCTAAAGGTTACAAAGCTGAAGGTTTACATGGTGATATTACTCAAGCGAAACGTTTGGAAGTATTGAAAAAATTCAAAAATGATCAATTAGATATCTTAGTTGCAACAGATGTTGCAGCACGAGGACTTGATATTTCAAACGTAAGCCATGTTTATAACTTTGATATTCCTCAAGATACTGAAAGTTATACACACAGAATCGGCCGTACTGGTCGTGCTGGTAAAAAAGGTGTAGCAATCACATTTGTAAACCCAATTGAAATGGATTACATCCGTCAAATTGAACAAGCAAATAAGAGACAAATGACTGCAATGAGACCACCTCATCGTAAAGAAGTGCTTAAAGCACGTGAGAACGATATTAAAGGTAAAGTTGAAAAGTGGATGTCTAGAGAAAATGAACCAAGATTACAACGTATTGCTTCAGAATTAATTGAAGAATATAGTGATGTTGATTTAGTTGCTTCATTATTACAAGAATTGGTTGAATCAAATGACGAAGTTGATGTTCAATTAACATTTGAAAAACCATTATCTCGTGGTAAAGGTGGTCGTCAAGGTCGCGGACCAAAACGTGGCGGTCAAGGCAACAATAAACGTGGTAATAAATTTGATAACAAAAATCGTCGTTCAAAAGGCGGATTCAACAATAATAATAAGAAGAACGAAAAATCTTCTGACAGAAACAATAGCAATAAGAAATCAATGAAAGGTCGCACGTTCGCCGACCACCAAAAATAAAAAATAATTTATCATATATGAAATTTAGGTTTAATCATTCCATTCACGTGGAATGATTTTTTTTTGCATTTTTTAAGCAAAATATCATAAAAACTAAGATAAACAATAAATGTTAAGCGCAATCTATTTAAACTGTAAATAGATATGTATACGTTTTAAATGAACAATGAAATGACTATAAAAGCTATGTTATAATAAATTGAAATCTCAATTAAGGAGTGTATATATGACTAACGACCAACTATTTAACAGAAGTCCCAGACAAGCTATGAAGTACTACTACGTAATTGAGGGACTGGAATTTATTGTTAGTTTGATCGTTTCGGTTATTTTAATATTTTTATGGAGTCACTTTAATTGGTGGCATTTCATTATATATTTAATCGTTGCTTTTATAGTGTTTGATTTTGTGTATGTATTGATTAAACCTTGGGTTAAATATAAATACACATATTTTAGAATTAAGGGAAATTATATAGAGGTAAAATACGATTTTTTCTTTAAATCTAAAAAAATAGTAAAATTAGAACGCACACAGTTTATTGAAAGACAGAACAACCCAATTCTAAAAAAAATGGGACTGTCTAAAACTACATTAATTACTGCTGGTCACAAGGTTAGTTTTCCGTTGATGTTTACAGATGACGCAACGTCGTTCGAATTGCTAACACTCAACTACTTGAGAGGAGCTGATTTTGATGTATAGTCCTCAAAAGTTACATCCTATTTCTTATTTAACTGGAATTATTGAAGCGATTAAGCAAAATATCTTTTTGATTATTATTTTCCTAGTATTTAATATTCAGGATTTTGATTTTACAAGTATAACTTCATACATATTTCCAGCTATCGTTTTTGCTTTCTTTTTATTCTCCTTTGTAGCACAAGTATTAAAAGTTTATAACACGACATATTGGATTGAAAATGATCATTTTGTTTTGGCAACTGGCATCTTTACTAAAGAAAGAAAAGAACTTAATATCCGTCGTATACAAACATTAGATACATCACAAGGGATTATAAATCAAATCGTAGGGGGTGTGAAATTACAAATTAAAACACCGAGTGACGGTATTGATTTGGATACTGTTTCCAAAAAACAAAGTGAATTAATACAACGTACGATTAAAGAAAAACAGCAAGAATTAACTAGTCAAAATGAAGAACGAGATTTAACTAGAACACCTTCGCAAGAGGATAAAGAAGACATTCAAGAACAAGTATCACAACCTGTGCGCTTATATAAACTTAATTTTAAAGAATTATTGTTTATGGCGTTAACGAGTGGAGCAATAGGCGTGGCGTTTGCAGCAATTTCACCTATAATTGGTGCTTTTTCAGAAGTGATACCATGGGAATGGCTCACTGGTGAATTTGCTCGAATTTCTCAAGCGATTTTTGTGATTATGTTAATAATGATTGCGGCTATCGTTATCGCAAGTTATATACTGGGTACATTGATTGTAATTATAAAAAACTATAATTACACAGTGACACAAAATGAGAATCAATTGAATATCCGATATGGTTTATTTAATGTTAAAAGTATCACGGTGCCAACTGATAGAGTTCAAGCTGTTGTCGAAAAACAATCTTTCTTGAGAAAACTATTTGGTTTTACGTCTATACATTTTGTGATTACGAGTGATATGAATGGTAATGATAAAGACGATATTTCATTAGATGGAAATGTTATGATTTTACCTTTTATTAAACGCAAAAAAGCGTTCGAAATCATTAAATCACTTATTCCTAGTATGACGTTTGAAGATGCTGAACAAGGAATGCCATGGAGAGGTTTTCATAGGCACTTTTGGCGAGAAACGGTCGTACTATTAGTGATTGCAACTATCGTTACTTATTTCTGGACACCTTGGTCATTTCTTATCGCAACTGTTATGATTTTACTACTTATTATCCATAGTTATATAGTTATTAAATCATCTGGATTAAAAGTACAAAATGATGAACTTGTAGTACGTAATGTAACAACATTTGGGTTTAAAAATACGTATTTCAAGCACGATAAAATATTAGGTATGGAAATTAAACGAAATCCATTTTTAATTAATAGTGATTTAGGTAATTTTAATTTTATTATTGCAAAAGCTGCGGGTAGTGAAGCAGTTGGCCTGAAATTTAATAACTATAAAGAAGTTGAAACACTTCAAAATTGGTATTTGAGGAGTGAGCATCATGAATGAATATAATTATATGAATAAATCTGGAAAAACAGTCATGCGCCTCTCGGCATATATCGTAACTGCGATATTTGCGTTAATTCTAGCAGCTATATTTATCGTTAATACATTGTGGTTAGAATGGCTTAATTCTAATACAATGGTGTGGGTCTTGGTTGTTGGTGTAATTATAATCATAATTCAATTGCTCTTAGGTGCTATTTTAATTCCTGTGTACCGATATCAAATTTTTAGATATAAACTAGATAAAAATGAAATCACTGTAAGAAATGGGTTGTGGTTTATTTCAGTAATCAAAATTCCGTTGTTCAGAATTCAAAATGTTGATACACACGAAGGTATTTTAATGCGTAAATATAAATTAGCAAGTTTAACGTTATCGACAGCAGGGGGAAATACTGAACTTAAACTTATCGACAAAGATATTGCTGCTACATTAAAGTACAAAATAAAGAACGTTAATAAAACAATTGAACAAACAGAAAATGAAGTTTCAGATATTGAATATCCTAAAGATGATATAGATTAAAAATAAAATGTAAGTTTTATATGATTGTGGGGAGACTTATGATATATGGTATAGGTGTAGATTTAATAGAGATAACAAGAATAAAAGATCTTTATAGCAGACAAGATAAATTGTTAGAACGTATATTAACTATCAATGAACAACAAAAGTTTAATCGTTTCAATAATGAACAACGTAAAATGGAATTTCTTGCGGGTAGATTTGCTTGTAAAGAAGCTTTTAGTAAAGCATTAGGTACAGGCCTAGGTAAAACAATAGCATTTAATGATATCGATTGCTTTAATGATAAGAATGGTAAGCCTTGTATTGATTATGAAGGTTTTAAAGTACACGTAAGTATTACCCATACAGAACATTACGCTATGAGCCAAGTTATTTTAGAAGTTTAATATATTGAAATTTATATATTCCAGTATGTTTGATTTGGTTATCCTATCATCATTGTTATAAAATTGAGTTATTGTAGAAATTAGTGAAAGCTATTTATGGAAATAGGAGGTACATGCTTAATGTCTGATAAGTATTATAGATCGACGTACTTGAATGTAGATTTAAATGCTATTGTTTCAAACTTTCAAGTATTTCAATCATTACACCCAAATAAAACAGTTATTCCGGTAGTTAAGGCGAATGGTTATGGTCTTGGTAGTATTAAAATTGCACGTCAATTAATGGAAAATGGAGCTGAGTTTTTCGCAGTTGCAACATTAGATGAAGCAATTGAACTTCGTATGCATGGAATTAATGCAAAAATACTCGTACTTGGAGTTATTCCAACATATAACATAAACAAAGCAATACAACATCGTGTAGCAATTACGGTGCCATCTAAAGTGTGGCTTACTGAAGCTATCAAAGAAATTTCAACTGATAATGAAAAAGATTTATGGCTTCACGCTAAATTAGATACTGGCATGGGTAGGTTAGGAATAAAAAATGTAGATGAGTATAAAGAAGTTATTGATTTGATTAAATCACATAACCATCTAGTTTTTGAAGGCGCGTTTACACATTTCGCATGTGCTGATGAGCCAGGTGATTCGATGAATAAACAACAAGCATATTTTGAAGAAATTGTTGAGCAAGTAGAAAAGCCCAACTACATACATTCTCAAAATTCTGCAGGTGCGTTAATGAAAGACAGTCAGTTTTGTAATACGGTTAGAATAGGAATTTCATTATATGGTTACTATCCTTCGGAGTACGTTAAATCAAAAGTGAAGGTGCATTTAAAACCAAGTGCGCAATGGATTAGTGAAGTCGTTCAAACTAAAGTATTACAAACTGGAGAATCTGTGAGTTATGGAAGTATATACACAGCAAAAGAACCTACAAAAATTGGAATCATTCCAGTAGGATACGCAGATGGCTATCCAAGAATGATGACAGGATTTAGTGTGAACGTAAATGGACATCAATGTGAAGTAATTGGAAAAGTGTGTATGGATCAAACAATAATTAAAATTCCTGAAGAAGTTAATGCAGGTGATAAAGTCATCTTAATGGACCACCATAATGACAGTCCACAATCAGCAGAAGCTCTGGGACGACAGCAACAGACTATTAATTATGAAGTGTTATGTAAACTAAATAGAAGGCTGCCTCGAATTTATCATGGGACGCAAGACCTAGAAATTCGCAATGAATTACTAAAATAGTATAGTCACTTAATGTAAAATTTGTTATTATGAGTCTAACAACGAATCTCAATATATTCTATTTTAGTAACATGGAGGTCTTTATTCATGGCAAGTTTTAATCAAAGCAGAAACCATAGTATTGAACAACTATTAAAAGAAGGCTATTCTCAAATGGCCGATTTAAATCTCTCCCTTGCAGCAGAAGCATTTCCATTTGAATGTGAAGCTTGTGATTGCAACGAAGTTTACCTCAGCTCTAAGAATAACAATGAATGATGAGAAGAGGAGACGTTTATTTAGCTGATTTATCACCAGTTCAAGGGTCTGAACAAGGGGGAATAAGACCTGTCGTTATCATACAGAATGATACTGGAAATAAATATAGTCCTACCGTAATTGTAGCCGCAATTACTGGTAGGATTAATAAAGCTAAAATACCTACACATGTAGAAATAGAAAAAAGTAAATATAAGCTTGATAAAGATTCTGTAATACTGCTTGAGCAGATTAGAACTTTAGATAAAAATAGGCTGAAAGAAAAATTAACATACCTTTCGGATAGTAAAATGAAAGAAGTTAATGTTGCCATAGATATAAGCTTAGGGTTACATAATGTTAGAAATAGTAAATCCTGATTTTCAAAGGTTTAAGAAACAGTTAATAAAATAGTGAATTATATACGTTGATTCCCTATAACATGTAATTACCACTTAATTATCAATATAATTGTGATTGGAAAATTAAGGAATTTAGTTTTGTGGTTTAATACCTTTGAGTGGGATGTTTTAAGTTGAAAAGCTTTAGGTTATCCTAAAGCTTTTTTAGGTATTTGGAGCGAATTTATCATTATATAGTAAGTAACAAATACAAAAACCTATAAAGTTTGAATAGGCTCGTTCATTATAAAAAACATTTTTACTTACATACATAGAACGTTTAAACATGTTATAACCGATGTATGCGGTTTATATTTGTATTTTTAGGAGGAATTACTAAATGGAAGAATTCAAAAATCAATATAAAGCGCTAATTGACGAAAGTTTACACACTGTAGATACTACGGATTTAATGAAAAAGTGTGAAAGTTTTACCGATGAAGTGATAAAAAGAGATTTACTACCAGAAGATATAGTTGAAATTCATAGAGATTATGTCAGAGTCTTAGATCTAAATGAAACTCAGATTTTAGAAACTTTTAATGTGCTTAAAGAAGTAGTAAGAGGGTTTGGATATAGTTATAGAGATTATCAACAATTAGTAAATCGACTACAATATCACGATAAAGAGATTGATTTAGCCTCTCGTTTACAGCAAACAATGCTTAAAACGGATATTCCTCAATTTGATAGCATACAAATCGGTGTCATATCAGTAGCGGCACAAAAAGTAAGCGGTGATTATTTTAATTTAATAGATCATAAAGATGGCACAATGAGCTTTGCAGTGGCAGACGTTATAGGTAAAGGTATACCAGCTGCGCTTGCAATGAGCATGATAAAATTTGGCATGGATTCTTATGGTCATTCTCAACTTCCAAGTGATGGTTTAAAGCGTCTCAACCGAGTAGTAGAAAAAAACGTCAATCAGAATATGTTTGTAACGATGTTTTACGGTCTATATGAAGAGTTAAATCATTTATTATATTGTAGCTCTGCTGGACATGAGCCAGGATATGTATATAGAGCAGAAACAGAAGAATTTGAAGAAATCAGCGTCAGAGGTAGAGTACTAGGTGTTAGTGAACAAACTAGGTATAAACAACAAGAAATACCTGTATATTTAGACGACTTAGTTATTATATTTACGGATGGTGTTACAGAAGTAAGAAATGAAGCAGGAGATTTCTTAGACAAAAACCATCTTTTAACAATGATCCACAAGTATAAGCACATGCATCCACAAGATATCGTTCAACTTTTATATGAAGCGATTTTAAAAATACAAAACCCTGATAAGAGAGATGATTTAACAATTCTAATTATAAAAAGAGTTAATTAGTTTTAACGTAGTTAAGGTTAAGTTATTTAATTTAAGGGTATGGAAGTTATTATGAGACTATAATTAGGAGTGTAATGTTATGAATCTTAATATCGAAACGGTAACACATGATACTCATTATGAGGTTAAAGTTGGCGGAGAACTAGATGTTTATACTGTCCCAGAACTAGAAGAAGTTTTAGTGCCTATGAGACAAGAAGGAACTCATGATTTACATGTAAATTTAGAAAACGTGAGTTACATGGATTCAACGGGATTAGGTGTATTTGTAGGTACATTAAAAGCGCTAAACCAACATGGCAAAGAATTATATATATTAGGTGTTTCAGATCGAATAAGTCGACTATTTGATATAACAGGATTAAAAGATTTGATGCATGTTAATGAAGGAACGGAGGTCGAATAACATGCAACTTAAACAGGACTATATAGAAATGCGTTTACCAGCATCAGCAGAGTATGTGAGTTTAATACGCTTAACACTGTCAGGCGTTTTTTCACGTGCAGGTGCTTCATATGACGATATAGAAGACGCGAAGATTGCAGTGAGTGAAGCGGTAACGAATGCAGTAAAACATGCATATAAAGATGACCCAGAAGATGTGGGAATGATTAATCTATGTTTTGAAATTTTCGATGATAAAATTAAAATTGTAATCTCAGACCAAGGTGAAAGTTTCGATTACGAAGAGACAAAAGCACAATTAGGGCCATATAAAGAAAACGAAAACATAGATTTCCTAAGAGAAGGCGGTCTTGGTCTGTTTTTAATTGAATCTTTAATGGATGAAGTTACAGTCGATAAACAATCAGGCGTAACAATCAGTATGATAAAGTATATTAAAAAAGAGCAGGTGCGAAATAATGGCGAAAGAGTCGAAATCAGTTAATGATGTATCACCTGAACAAATTAACCAATGGATAACGCAGCATCAAAATGACGAAAACAAAGATGCTCAAGATAAACTCGTAAGGCATTATAGAAAGTTAATCGAATCATTGGCATATAAATATTCAAAAGGTCAATCTCATCATGAAGACCTCGTTCAGGTTGGTATGGTTGGTTTGATTGGTGCAATAAACCGATTTGACTTATCCTTTGATAGAAAGTTTGAAGCCTTTTTAGTACCAACGGTCATTGGTGAGATTAAGCGTTATTTACGTGATAAAACATGGAGTGTCCATGTGCCAAGAAGAATCAAAGAGATTGGACCTCGTATCAAAAAAGTAACTGATGAATTAACGAATGAGTTAGAACGTTCTCCTTCTATTGCAGAAATAGCGGATCGGCTTGAAGTAAACGAAGAAGATGTGCTAGAAGCAATGGAGATGGGCCAAAGTTATAACGCATTAAGTGTTGACCATTCGATTGAAGCAGACAAAGATGGTTCAACAGTTACTTTACTAGATATTATGGGTCAACAAGATGATAACTATGATTTAACCGAAAAACGTATGATATTGGAAAGAATTTTACCAATATTAAACGAAAGAGAAAGACAAATTATTCAGTGTACATTTATAGAAGGCTTAAGCCAAAAAGAAACAGGAGAAAGAATTGGTTTAAGTCAAATGCATGTTTCAAGATTACAGAGAACAGCAATCAAGAAATTACAAGAAGCCGCTAATCAATGATTGAATAAAATAAGGCAGCATCCCTATATTAGGGAGCTGCCTTATTTTAATTTTACAGCAGTGACCTATCGCTTTAATTAAAGCATGACATTTTGAATAGTGGTTAACAGTAAATATGTTAAAATGTTAAAGAGAGTAAAAATAAAAGAGAAATAAATGAGCGGAGGATTCTATGGATAGTAATCTAATACAATCTATAAGAGAGAAATACAATTTCACAACAAAACAAATTAATTCAGTGTTATCACTACTAGAGGATAAAAACACGGTACCTTTTATAGCTCGCTATAGAAAAGAGCAAACAGGTGGATTAGACGAAGTAGAAATTAAACAAATAGATGATGAATACCAATATATGGTTAATCTTCAAAAAAGAAAAGAAGAAGTTATACATAATATAGAAGAACAAGGTTTATTAACAGCAGACTTAAAAAGTGATATTTTAAAACAAACAAAACTTCAACGTGTTGAAGATTTATATAGACCATTTAAACAAAAAAAGAAAACTAGAGCTACAGAAGCTAAGAGAAAGGGCTTAGAACCATTCGCAAAATGGCTGAAATTACCTAACTTAGACACAACAATCGAAAATAAAGCACAACAATTTTTAAATGAAGAAGTAGAGACTATTGAAGCTGCTATAAAAGGTGCGCAAGATATTATTGCAGAATTAGTTTCGGATGCGCCTAAATATAGAACTAAAATCCTTAAAGATACTTTTCAACATGGCAATATCATTGCACAAAAGAAAAAGAATGCTGAAGACGAAAAAGAAACATTTTCAATGTATTATGATTACAGCGAACCAGTGAAAAAAATTGCTAATCACAGAGTCTTGGCTATGAACCGTGGAGAAAAAGAGAAAGTATTATCAGTAAAACTAGAAATGGATACACAAGGCATTGAAAACTTCATTCGCAAAAATGAAATAACAACAAATCACGAAGGTAATTATATAATTGAAGATGCTATTAAAGACAGCTTGAAAAGATTAATCATGCCTTCTATTGAAAGAGAAATAAGAGGGGATTTAACAGAAAAAGCTGAAAACCACGCTATTGATGTCTTTAGTGAAAATTTAAGAAATTTATTGTTACAACCACCAATGAAAGGTAAACAAATACTTGGTGTGGATCCAGCATTTAGAACAGGGTGTAAACTCGCAGTTATTAATCCATTTGGTACCTTCGTTGCAAAAGGCGTGATGTATCCACATCCTCCTATTAATAAAAAAGTAGATGCAGAAAAAATATTTGTCAAATTTGTTAAAGATTATGATGTGGAACTAATCGCAATTGGTAATGGGACAGCTAGTCGTGAAACTGAGAAATTTGTAGCAACTATGATTCAAGAATATCATTTGAAGGCACAATTTATTATTGTGAATGAAGCGGGCGCATCAGTATATTCTGCATCAGAAGTCGCTAGAACAGAATTTCCAGATTTTCAAGTTGAAGAACGTAGTGCAGTTTCAATTGGTAGAAGAGTGCAAGACCCACTGAGTGAACTTGTTAAAATTGATCCTAAATCAATTGGTGTAGGTCAATATCAGCATGATGTTAATCAAAAAGCGCTAGAAGGGGCTTTAACATTTGTGGTGGAAACAGCAGTGAACCAAGTAGGTGTGGATGTTAATACAGCTTCACGTTCACTACTCCAATATGTTTCTGGTCTATCTCCAACGATTGCACAAAATATAATCAACTATCGCGAAGAAAACGGAGCAATCAAACATAATAAAGATATTGCAAAAGTTAAGCGTTTAGGTGCTAAAACATTTGAGCAAAGTATTGGTTTTTTAAGAATTGTCGATGGTAGTGAACCATTAGACAATACTTCAATTCACCCTGAAAGTTATGGAGCAACGTATCAATTATTAAATGAAATCAATATGAAAGCTGAAGATCTTGGCACTGAAAATTTAAAATCAGCATTAAATCATTTAAACACTGAGGAAATGGCTGTGAAATTAAATATAGGTCAACCTACATTAGAAGACGTTATAAAATCATTGATTGCTCCAAATCGAGATCCACGTGATGAATTTGAAACGCCTATTCTAAAATCAGATGTTTTATCAATCGAAGACTTATCTAAAAATATGAAGCTAAGCGGTACAGTTAGAAATGTTGTGGATTTTGGTGCGTTTGTAGACATCGGAGTCAAACAAGATGGGCTTGTACATGTTTCTAAACTATCTAAGAAGTTTGTGAAAAATCCAATGGATATTGTTAGTGTTGGAGATATTGTAGATGTATGGATAATAGATATTGATGATAAAAAAGGTAAAGTGTCATTAACTATGATCGATCCACATGGATAATGAGCTGCTTCAAAGATTAACAGAGACTATATCTGAAACGTACTTTGAGCGTCCATTTAAGCATAAAGCTTATTTTAATAAGCGCTTAAAAACAACAGGTGGTCGCTACTTATTACAATCACATAATATCGAAATTAATGATAAGCAATTCATTAAATTTGGTGAAAAAGCAGTTGAAGATATTATTAAACATGAATTGTGTCATTATCATTTGCATATACAAGGAAAGGGATACCAACACAAAGACAAGGAATTTAAAGCGCTGAGTAAGTTAACAGGTGCTCCAAGGTTCTGTTCGGCTACAGAAAAATATGAAGACCGAGCAAAGTATATTTATAAATGTAATAAATGTGGTGCCCAATTTCCGAGAATACGAAAAGTGAACACGAAAAAAATGGTGTGTGGGAATTGTAAAGGGAAATTGGTTCAACATGATATTGTGCAATAAAATTAGTAGTTAATATAAAAAGAGAGGCTAAAACGATTGATGTTAGCCTCTCTTTTTATATTTTAAAGTAAAGTAAAGTAGGATTTTAAGTAAGAAATACCTATTTATGTGATTTTTAATGTGTATTTTAACATCAATTGTTAAATCCAACTTATAAGTAGTTCATTTTACTCATTTTTGTTTGTTTTTTCTGTTGACGATGACACGAATATATTATAAGATAATAAACGTTGCGAAATTAATAAGCAAATGAGTTAAGTAAGTATTAACTTTATTAAAATAACTTTAAAAACATGTTGACAAGATATTAAAAATATATTACAATGTTAAATGTTAACTTAATAAGTAAACCGTTTTGCGAGCGGCCGTGGCGGAACGGCAGACGCGCTAGGTTGAGGGCCTAGTGGGAGAAATCCCGTGGAGGTTCAAATCCTCTTGGCCGCATCAAAAATATTACATATATTAATATGCGGGTGTAGTTTAATGGTAAAACCTCAGCCTTCCAAGCTGATGTTGTGGGTTCGATTCCCATCACCCGCTCCAATAGAAACATT
>NZ_JAMBPV010000008.1 GCF_029531845.1 Staphylococcus equorum | reverse complement strand
CCTTTGGTTTGTTTTTTTAAGTTTTTTGTGCCCGCCGAAAGCGCGCAAAAAACTGCCAACAAAGCCGGTGACTTTGTTGGCAGTCTGAATGATTGGAAACTAACTTTATTAATTAATTTAAGTGATCTAACGCTTGTTTTAAATCTTCTACTAAATCTTCAGTGTCTTCAATTCCAACTGAAAGACGAATTAGCCCATCTGCAATACCTTCTTTGGCACGAATGTCTTTAGGAATAGATGCATGTGTCATTAATGCTGGTACAGAAATCAAACTTTCTACTGCACCTAAACTTTCAGCCAATGTGAAATATTGTGATTCACGAATAATTGCTTTGGCACTTTCGATATCCTCTACTTCAAAAGCAACAACGCCAGTATGTCCTTCCGATTGTGCTTCGTGGATATCATGGTTTAAATGTTCAGCGATACTTGGATGGAATACTTGTTTAACATTTTGATGTTGTTGCAACATTTCAATAATTGAAAGTGCATTACGCTGTACTTGTTCCATTCTTAGTCCTAATGTTTTAATACCACGAATTAATAAATAACTATCTTGTGGTCCCAACACGCCACCTGTTGAGTTTTGAATGAATCCAATACGCTCAGCTAGGTTCTCATCATTTGTAGCAACTAGTCCTGAAACGACATCACTATGACCACCAATGTATTTTGTAGCTGAATGCAATACGATATCAATACCCAATGTTAATGGGTTTTGGAAATATGGTGTCATAAATGTATTATCAACAACTGAAATTAAATTATGTTTCTGTGCAATTTCTGCTGATTTTTTAATATCTGTTACTCGTAACAATGGATTTGAAGGTGTTTCAATATACAACATTTTTGTTTCTGGTTTGATATATTGTTCCACTTCATCTATATGTGTTGTATCGATAAAATCTGCTTTTATTCCAAAACGTGAAAATACTTTTGTTAGGGCTCTGTAAGTGCCACCATAAACATCTGAATTTATTAATAAATGATCTCCTTCATCTAATAACATAATCACTGCAGATATCGCTGCCATACCAGAACCAAATGCATAACCGTATTGACCGTGTTCTAAATCAGCAATTAAACCTTCTAATGAACTACGTGTAGGATTAGCTGAACGGGAATATTCATACCCTTGTCTCATATCACCTATGTCGTCTTGCATAAATGTACTTGTTTGATAAATTGGTGTAGTTACTGCACCTGTATATGGATCTGTAGTAGACCCGCCGTGAATTAATTGTGTTTTTTTATTCATTAATGATTCTCCTTATAATTAAAGATTTGTTGTGACATGTACCGATCACTACCATCAGGAAAAATCGTTACAATAACGCCACTATTGATATGTTTTTTCACTTCTAATGCACCTTGTAAGACCGCTCCAGAGGAACTTCCTACAAGTAAGCCTTCTCGTTTTGCCAATAATGCTACATTTTCAAAAGCATCTTTATCAGACACTTTCACAATATCAGAAACTAAGGGTTCAGGTAAAAACTGAGGCCACTTTTCAGAACCGATACCTTCAATATCATGGTCATGTTGAGCTCCTCCACTTAATATAGAACCTTCTGGCTCAACAATAACATTCTCTACATTAAATGAAGTTAAGTGTTTTGCCACGCCTGTAAATGTTCCTCCTGAGCCTATACCGGCTACAAAATAATCTATTTCTGGCAATTCTTCTGTAATTTCTTTACCCAATGTTTGTAAATATGCTTTTGGGTTATTGTCAGATTCAAATTGATTTAAATAAAGTGCGCCCGTTTGCAATTCAAATTGTTTTGCTGCTTCTTGAGCGCCTTTCATGCCAAGTGCTTTCTCAGTTCTTCTAACCTTAGCACCTAAAGCTTTAATAATCGATATTTTTTCTTCTGCAAAACCTTCAGGCGCAAAAATAACTGCATTTATATTATGACGGTTGGCTGCAATAGCTACTCCAATACCTGTATTGCCAGCTGATGCCTCTACTACAGTTCCACCTTTTTGTATTAAGTTATTATCTAAAGCTGCTTCAATTAAATACTTACCAAGTCTATCTTTAATACTACCGCCAGGATTGAATTGTTCTAATTTAGCATAAATTTGAACGTCCTCATTACTAAAAGATTTTAATAATACCATAGGTGTATTGCCGATTAAATCATATGCAATCATTATAGTCCTCCACACACAGGTGTTTTTAATGTTTTGTTTATTCCCTACTATACGGATATGAATTATAAATAATTTTAGTCTCTTTTGCAAATTTTATTTTCAAAGTATTGTAAAACATCTAAAATAAATCCTTACTTTTTTAATAAGAATACTTGAATTCGCTAAATAGCTCTTGTATAGTATTAGTTATCAGAAAATTCAAATTTATAGGGGGATTTACATTATGAGTCAGAATTCATGGCATTTAGACACATTATCAATTCATGGCGGTCAACAAGTGGATGATTCAAAATCACGCGCAGTACCAATCCATCAAACAACGAGTTATGTATTTGATAGTACAGACCATGCACAAAAATTATTTTCGCTACAAGAAGAAGGTAATATTTACACGAGAATTATGAACCCAACACAAAATGTCTTTGAAGAACGTATCACGGCTCTAGAAGGTGGCGTTGGTGCTTTAGCTACTGCTTCAGGACAAGCTGCAATACATCTTGCATTATTAAACATCGTTGAAACAGGTGACGAAATTGTTGCTTCTTCAAACTTATACGGTGGTACATATAATTTATTAAAAGTAACGTTCAAAAAATTAGGTATTAAAGTCCATTTTGTAGATCCTAGCAATCCTGAAAACTTTAAAAATGCTATTACAGATAAAACGAAAGTGGTTTATGCGGAAACGATCGGCAACCCGCGTATTGATGTTCTAGATATTGAAGCTGTTGCGAATATTGCACATGATCATGGTATTCCATTAATTGTTGACAATACGTTCCCAACACCTTATCTATTACGCCCATTTGAACATGGTGCTGACATTATTGTACATTCAGCTACTAAATTCATTGGTGGTCATGGTACTTCAATTGGTGGTGTCATTGTTGATAGTGGTAAATTCAATTGGGATAACGGTAAATTCCCTGGCTTAGTAGAACCAGATCCTAGTTATCATGGTGTCTCTTATGCAAAAGATGTTGGAGAAGCTGCTTATATCACTAAAGCACGCGTTCAATTATTACGTGATTTAGGTGCATCTGTATCGCCTTTCAATGTTCATGAATTCTTAATTGGTTTAGAAACATTACACCTACGTATGGAACGTCATTCAGAAAATGCTTTACGTATCGCACAATACTTAGAAAAACATCCAAATGTAACGTGGGTAAACTACCCAGGTTTAGAAAACAATGCTTATAATGAATTAGCTCAAAAATATCTACCAGATGGACAAGGCGCTATACTTACATTTGGCGTTGATGGTTCTGTAGATGATATTGCTAATTTTGTTGAAGGATTAGATTTATTCTCTCACGTAGCAAACGTCGGCGATTCTAAATCGTTAGTCATTCATCCAGCAAGCACAACACACTTACAATTGTCACCAGAAGAACAACAAGCTTCAGGTGTACTTCCAGAACTTGTAAGATTATCAGTTGGTACAGAAAATGTAGACGACATCATTTCAGACCTTGATAAAGGTTTTAAAGCATCACTTGGAAATTAATGAAAAAATTTCCTTAGTGATGCTTATGCAAAAGCCTAGCTTTTGTAATGTCGCTAAAAAAGCAAGTTCACACTCTAAAAATATATAACGTCAAAACGCCCAACATTTACTTGTTTGGGCGTTTTTAGACTGCGCGCTATTATACCAGCACACAAACCGAAGACTCCTGCGTGTGTAATTTCTATATTTTAACTTCTTTCTCTAATTAATAAAGGTATTTACCTTTGTGTTTGTTAATTAATATTGGGATAATAACAATAATTGTTCAATAAGTTGGAGGTGTATGTTTGGATAATCAAAAAGATAAAATAACCATGAACGTCATATTACTTACCGGTAAAATACTTTTGTCTTCTGGCGCTGAAGTATCACGTGTTGAAGATACTATGCGTCGCATAGCAATTTGTATGGGCTATTACAATAGCCAGGGATATGTCATAAATGTGTTCATCAACTTTTCACTTAGTGAAGAACATGATACGCGCATTTTACGTATTAATAAAAATATCACCAACTTATTGAAAATATTTCAAGTTAACGCAATTTCACGGAAACTCACAAGTAATCAATTGTCTATAGAAGAAGCTTATGACCTTTTAAAAAATATAGAACGTACATCAGTCACAATTCCATTGTGGAAGAAAGGAATAGCAGCTGGAATTATCTCGCTGAGTTTTTTATATTTACAAAATGGTACATGGCCAGACGCAATTACCGCAATCATAGCTGGTGCTACAGGATTTTTGATTGTAGAGTATATGCACAGCAAGTCACTGACTATGTTTATACCTGAATTTGTAGCCTCTTTTGTAATAGGTACAATTGTTATATTTGGGTCTAAATTATTCAATGTTGATAATATGTTTGGGCCTGCCATGCTTGCTTCAGTTATGCCAATCGTTCCTGGTGTATTAATAACAACCGCAATACAAGATTTGTTCGGCCGTCATATGCTTATGTTTACAGCAAAATTTTTAGAAGCATTAGTTATTGCTTTTGCGATTGGTTCAGGTATAGCAATTGCGTATTCACTATTTTAAGGGGGACCCTTCATGACTATTTTAATTACATTTTTATGCAGTTTCAGCGCCTCTTATTTCTTCAACGTAATTTACGATTCACATAAAAAAGTGTTTCTTCCTGCTGGATTTGCTGGCGCCATGGGTTATATCGTCCATTATATTTTAAGTGAGCATGGGCAAATGGATACAATATACACAAGTTTATTAGGTAGTTTAACACTAGGTTTAATCAGCCATACTATGAGTCGAATATATAAAGCGCCTGTTGTGCTATTTATGATTCCTGGTATTATTCCCCTTGTTCCTGGCAGCATTGCTTTCAGTGCGACGCAACAGCTCGTTACGCTTAATTTTACTGACGCGACTAACACATTCATTCGTGCTATTTTGATAGCAGGTGCAATTGCTTTAGGTTTGTTGATTTCAGATCAATTATCTAAAACACTGAATATAAGAAAATTCTTAGCTATTAAAAGAAATAAACTTTAAACAGACTACATAATATTGTTATACGGTTCAAATATGCTTATAAAAACGCTATTTGATAGTAATACAATATTGTGTAGTCTTTTATAATTATTCATTCACAAAATATAAACCTGTTAATACATTAGCTTCTAAATCACTTATTTTAATAATAATCGAACTATTTCGTATTAAATGGTGTGCTTTTACATATGTTTCTATACTTTCTTTATAAGGCAATGGACTTTGTGTCACGCCCCCTCCTAATACAATATGATAAATATTAAATACACTGAATAAATTTGTACAAAGTTGTTGTGTTAATTTTAAAACTTCTTCAATCATTTGAATTATTGCTTCATCTTCACCTTGAATATACATTTCAATAGCTTCTCTCGTGCTCACTTCTCTTTGTAAAATATCGCTCGCTTTTCTACTAATCGCTAACCCAGAAACCTCATTTTCAACACAACCATATTGTTGACATACAGGACATTGGTAACTGCTATCACTTTTAATTACTGTATGACCAATCTCACCAAAGTTCCCGTCAATGCCAGAGATTAATTGTCCCTGTTTCATATAAGCCATGCCAACGCCTGTACTAATCGTTAAATAAATGAAATCCTCAGTTTGTAATTTGATATACTGATGTTCTGCTAAAATTGCAGCATCCGTATCATTAACAAATCGTGGCTTAAATTCACTATTCTGTGTTATATAAGCACCCGCATTAAATCCATTATATTTTTGCAAATTGGGTGGATTTAAAAATAAGCCTTGATTATAATCACAAGGACCTGGCATCGCAATATTTAACGAAGTTTTATCGACATTTTCGAAATTCTCTACATAGTCATTCGCCAGACTTATAATTTCTTCAAATTCCTTTTCAGGCACATCTTTATTCGTTTTAAATTTTTGACTCGCTACGATTTCTAAGTCTTCATTGATAAGTCCAACAATCGTTTTAGTTCCTCCAATATCAACACAAATCTTCAACATCAAGTACCAACCCCATCATTTATTAGTTTATGTTAATTATGTATAAAAAGAGGCTCAGATAAAACCAATTTGCCTTGTGACAAATCAAATTCATCTCGCCTCTCTTTATTTATACATGACTGACAATCATCGTCATGTCACCCTTAAATTGAATCTCATCGTCTTCTGTTGTCAGTATAAAGTGTGTACCTTTGTTTAAACTGTAGTCGCTTCCGTCTACAGTGATTTGTCCGCTACCTTCAACAAGTGAAACAAGACAGTAGTCATGCGGTTTTCTATAATTTAAATTACCATCGATCATCCAACGTTCAACTGTGAAAAAATCATTGGACACAAATTGTGTGTACTGCTGTCCCTGGATATTTTCATGTATTGGTGTTGTATTAGGTGAATCTTCTGAAAGATGAATTACTGCTTTACTCTGTTCTAAGTGCAAATCACGTTTGTTTCCATCTTTATCTACACGATCATAATCATATATTCTATATGTCGTATCCGAAGATTGTTGTGTTTCTAAAATCATAATACCTTTTCCAATTGCGTGTACTGTTCCAGCTGGTACATAGAAGAAATCTCCTGCTTGTACTTTTACTGTTTTAAAAAGGGTATCAAATTGTTGTTGATCAATCATTTCATTTAATTCATCTTGATTTTTAGCGTTTACATCATAAATAATCTCAGCATCTTCTTGTGCATCTAGAATATACCAACACTCTGTTTTGCCATATTCACCTTCATATTTTTGTGCATATTCATCATTTGGATGGACTTGAACTGATAATTTATCGTTTGCATCTAATATCTTAGTTAATAAAGGGAATTTAGCATCACCAGTTTCACCAAATAATGCTTTATCTTCATTCCATACTGTTTCTAATGTTTTACCTTTATGTTTACCATTCTCAATTATATTCGGTCCATTAGGATGTGCTGATATCCCCCAACATTCACCTGTATATTCATTAGGGATGTCATAATTGAATGATTTTAAAGCCGTACCACCCCATATACGTTCTTGAAAAACGGGTTGTAAGAATAATGGCATATGCTCATACCTCCACTTATATTTCTTTTAGTATATCGTATATTTGTTCTGTATGTGTTGCATCGATTAAACTTTGACGGATATCATCTTCCATTAGCGCTCTAGATAAACGCTGTAACAACTTCAAGTGAGTATCACTACTATCACTTGGTACTGCAATTAAGAAAACAATTTTTGGCAATGTGCCATCTAAGCTATCCCAATTCACGCCTTGTTTATTATTCATAACTGCTACGATGGGTTTTTTCACTGCATCTGATTTGGCATGAGGAATTGCCACATTC
Source organism: Staphylococcus equorum (assembly GCF_029531845.1). Classification (GTDB taxonomy): domain Bacteria; phylum Bacillota; class Bacilli; order Staphylococcales; family Staphylococcaceae; genus Staphylococcus; species Staphylococcus equorum_C. The sequence continues at coordinate 129,943 of NZ_JAMBPV010000008.1, read as the reverse complement.
ATGCCTATAGCCGTTGTCGACTCCATTTCTCGTTTTAAGACGTCTGCTTTCAGTCTATCCATATCTGTAATATAATCATATTTATTTAATTGACCTACAAGATGTTCAATTGCTTCGTCTCTTGTCAGTTTCTTCTCTGATATTTCAATAACTTCTTGGTGAAATACTTCAATTTCGTCATCCGATGTTGCTTGTTTATCCCCGCTTATTTCAGCGTCGTTTTGCGTTGTTGCTTCTGTATCATTCTGAGTCTGTGCTGACATTCCTACGTCTGTATGCGCTACATCTTCAGCTATTGCTGGCGTTTTTCTTCTTAGTGTCAATACTGAGAACATTGTCACAATACTACCTACAATTACTGCTATAAAGAACCAGAGAACTTGATCAATACCACCAAGCACAGCTACGATAGGCCCACCATGTGCTACTCTATCACCTACGCCACCAATTGCTGCAATCGCCGCAGCAATCATCGCACCTATCATATTAGAAGGTATAATACGTAAAGGATCTTGGGCAGCAAAAGGAATTGCGCCTTCTGTTATACCAAATAATCCCATTGTAAATGAAGCTTTACCCATTTCTACTTCACCCTTATTAAACTTACGTTTGTTGATAAATGTTGCAAGACCTAGACCAATAGGTGGTGTACATACCGCAACAGCAACCATACCCATTACTGCATAATTCCCTTCAGCAATTAGTGCTGAACCAAATAGAAAAGCCACTTTATTTACAGGTCCACCCATATCAAAAGCAATCATTGCACCAATAATCAACGCTAAAATTACGATATTTGTTCCTTGCATATCTTTCAACCACGTTGTTAAGCCTTCAAAAATACTAGCAATCGGTGCGCCAATTAAGAAAATAAAAATGAGTCCTACGATAAGTGAAGAAATTATAGGAATAATGATAATCGGCATAATTGGAGCCATTGCTTTCGGTATCTTAATATTTTTTATCCATTTTGCAATATAACCTGCTAAGAAACCTGCGACGATACCGCCTAAGAATCCTGCACCTGCATCACTACCATAAAAACTGCCATCAGCAGCAATCGCACCACCAATCATCCCCGGAACAAGTCCTGGTTTATCTGCGATACTTACAGCGATATAACCTGCCAAGATAGGAACCATAAAGCTAAATGCTAAATTTCCGATATTTTCAATTGATTTCCAAAATGAACCTTCTGGTATAACTAAACCTTCAGGCGTTGCTTTACCCCCTAAAGTCAATGCAATCGCCATCAATAGTCCACCAACAACGATAAATGGAACCATAAATGAAACGCCATTCATCAAATGTTGATATATCATTTGTACATCGCTTTTTTGCTCCTCATCTTCTTCATTAGAAGCTCCTGTAGCCTTGGCATCGTGATGTATGTGCGCATCTTTATCAATAATACGTTGAATGAGTTCTTTTGGTTTATGAATACCTTCACGAACACTTTCATTAATTAATAACTTACCGTTAAATCGAGATAAGTCTACTTGGCGGTCTGCGGCAATGATAATCCCATCCGCTTCTCTAATTTCTTTCGATGTTAAAACATTTTCAGCACCGACGCCTCCCTGCGTCTCTACTTTAATGTCTACATCCATTTCTTGAGCTGCTTGCTCTAATTTCTCTTGAGCCATATACGTGTGTGCTATCCCATTTGGACACGATGTTATCGCTAAAATTTTCATAACGCTCATCCTCCTTACTTATAATTGTAAACGCATTCACAAGAAAATAAAAAAGAATAATTGCCGTTAGTAGTGGCAATTATTCTTTCACTAACTGAATTACTTTATCTTTTAAAATTTGGTCTTCAAGCACTAACAACTGATCTACGTCACTTTCCGTAAAATTGGCTATTGTATGAATAATTTTTTTCATAGCTGGAATATCTTGTTCTGCTATTGCTAAGAAAAAAACTAATTTCGCCCTATTTTGTTTCCAACTGAAGCCATGCATATTTTTAAAAATTACCACGTGTGACTTCAGTACTTTTTCAGGGTCGCCATGCGGAATACTAATACCATTTCCTATAAAAGTAGAAGAAAACTTTTCTCTTTCTAAAGCACTTTGGATAAATTTTTCAGTAACCGAATAGTTGTCTCCTAAAATAATTTGCGCCTGTTCAAATACATAGGATGCTTCTATTAGCTCTTGTTTATCTGAATGAACATCAAATTGAATTGCTGCTAATTCATCATGATTTAGCACAGGATTTTGCTTATGGTGTATAAAGGATTGAATCTTTTTTGCATCTTCTTTGGAAAATAATGGGGAAACTTCCATTACTTGTAATGTCTCTGGCACCTGAGATTGATCTATAAAGTGCGTCGTAATTAAAGCATCGACGCCTGAAAAATCATACTGTGTCACATTTTCTAATTTCAATGTATCTATCACGTATATCCTATCATCTAAATTTGCTATTTTGGCTTCCAATAAACTTGAAATCCCCAAACCATAGTAACAAGTAATTACGATATTAAAACGATTTTTCTCATTACGATCTATCGATGATTGAAAATGCAATGCTAAAAATGCAATTTCATCTTCTACTAGGTTTATTTTTGCGTCTTTAGACAGATGATTTACTGTTTCATATAAACTGTTAAAAACAAAAGGATAATATTTTTTAATATCTTCAGTTAATGGATTATTAATGTAGACATTTTTAGCAATACGTAAATAGGTTCTACTAAAATGTGAATAAACATTGTCACGTAATTCCTTATCTTTTGTAAAATTTACTCCTACATTTTGTTCCATTTGATATATCATTCTATCGATGTAACTTTTAACAAACACTTTTTCTAAACCTAAATCGTATTTATTAAAATAGTAACTAATAAAAAATGAAAACAATTTTGCAGTTTCATCACTTAGTCCATATGCTAATTTATGATTTATTTCGTCTATACAATGCTGTGCTATGGCTTGTGATTCTTCATCTACAACCCATGAAACATCATCATCATTGTTTCTTTTAAATATAATAATAAGATGTATTAACAGTTGCCGAATTCGTATATTGGGAGTTTGTATTTGATAATCACTTAAGATACTTTTAATAATTTGAAATATAATTTGAATATGTGCTTCTGGTATTTCATTTAGAATGAATTGCTCTACAGTCTGGTCTTTTGTAGAAAGCTGATTTAAATGGAGTATCGCATTTCTTATATTCATTTCGTTACCATTAACTGTGATACCTTTTTTCTTAGTAATGTTCACATTAATATCAAATGATGTGCACCATGATTGTATTCTATTTAAATAGTCATTTACTTCTGATTTTGTTAAATTAAAATCGTTTTCCAATTGATCAATCGTCAAGGGTTGTTGATGCATTAGCAATTGATAACCTAATTTCAACAGTATTTCACTTTCTTTATTCGTAAATGCTGTAACGATTTCTGCTAATTGTTCCGTACTATATAAGGTATGATTCATCTTATAACCTCTACCTTTTACACTAACAATTAATTCTTCTACTAACTCGTTATTAATATACTTAATATCACTTCGTACAGTTCTGGTTCTGTTGGAAACATTCAAGTAGTTCGCTATTTCGTTTGCACTTAAATAATCATTACTATTATTTAATATCAAACGAATAAGCTTAGCATGTCTTTCTTGCATAGCTGCACCGCACTTTCCACATTCTTACACGCTTATTAATAAGCGTTTCCAATAATATCAAATACATTGTAGCTATAACTCATTACATAAGCAAGAAGTTCACTGTTTATATGGAGTTACATCAACTTTCGCTATAAAAGCTTATTTTAAATTAAAAAGAGATAGCAACTGAAATTCTCATTCGTTACTATCTCTCAATTATTAGTTTGTTACTTTGCTAATTGTTTGCTGTATATATCGATGCGCCTTTTTGAGTTGATCAATTTCTATTTGACTGAGTTGAATTTCAAACCTCTGTTTAATTCCATCACGTCCTACTAATGTAGGTAGACTAAATGCACTCTCATTCAAACCATATTCATTACTTATTGAAGTTAATGGCATGATGGTCTGCTGGTTTAATGCAATCGCTTGGATTAAATAATTAACCACTTTCGATATCGCTACATTTGTCCATCCTTTTTTATAAAATACATCCATAGATACCTTATCAATTTCTGAAGTTATGCGTGCTTTATCGATAGGTGCGGTATGCGTCAATTGTTCAAATTCATCTAATGTCATGCCATAAATTCTAACTTTACTCCATATTGGTACCGCATGTTGTCCATGTTCTCCAATCACAAATGCTTCAATATTTTTAGGATCAACTTGATAATATTTCGCAATCAATGTTTTAAAACGAGATGTTTCCAAAGACGTTCCCGTACCAATTATTTTATGCGAAGGATATTGAGATGTATTGCCAATATAAGTAATTGTATCCACTGGATTGGAAACTAAAATCACAATCGCACCTTGCGTTACTTGATTAATTTGCTTCATGACTCCCTCAATCATATTTCGATTACCTTTCGCAAGTAATACGCGATCTCCCTCTTTAGGATCTGTTGGAATACTTGCTGCGATTACAATGAATGAGGCATCTGCTAAATCCTCATAATTACTTTCGCGAATATTGACGTGAGTAGCATTTGGTAATCCTTGCGTATGCAAATGATCCAACGCTTCACCACTTGCTCTTTCTGTATCCGTATCAATTAATACAATATCTGAGAATAAATTTAAATTTTGGACATCTGTAAGTACTTGGCTTCCTACTTTACCAAGTCCAATGATTCCTATTTTGGACATTTTATCCCTACCTTATCTTTAAAATACTAATGTTTGATATCTTTAACTACCATTCAAATGTAACAAATTTAGTATAACTAATTTATTACTTTATCTATTTCACTTTATTTTTCATATGGAATAACATCTTGGCCATATTCTTTTTTAATAAAGTCTTTTGTATCTTTTGATTGTAGTATTTTAATTAACGTTTGATATTTTTTATCGTCTTTATGTCCTTTTTGAACGGCGACTATATTTGCAAATGGTGATGACTTATCCTCAACTGCAATCGCATCTTTATGCGGTGTTAGTCCATTATCGATAGCATAGTTGGAATTCATAATAACTGCCGCGCCTTCTTTACTATTATATGTTTTAGGTAAAAATTCAGCCCCTTGTTTGTTATTGAATGTTAAATCTTTTTTATTTTCTACAATATCCTCAAATTTTGCATCTTCAATATTTACACCTTTTTTAATTTTAATTAAACCTTTATCAACAAAAAATGATAAGAAACGTCCTTCTTCAGCAGGGTTGTTCGATACATAAATCGTTGATCCTTTAGGGATATCTTTAATATCTTTATATTTTTTACTATAGACACCCATTGGCGTAGTCAGTACTTTTCCTACTTCTTCAATGTTATAGTTATGATCTGCTTTTTCGGCTTTTAGATAAGGTACATGTTGGAAAAAGTTTGCATCTACATCGCCTTTATCTAATAATTTATTAGGCACTTTATAGTCATTTACTGTCTTAATTTCTAAATCATAACCTTCTTCTTTCATTGCTTTTTTAGCATGTTTAAGTACTTCGCCATGTGGTGCTGGAGACGTTGCTATCGTGATTTTTTTATCTTCACCTTCACCCTTTGAATTTCCGCACGCTGCCAATATAACTACTAATACTACTAATGAAACTAAACTTATAACCCTTTTCATCAAATCTCTCCTTATAATTTGTTTCAATTTACGACTAAAGCTATGTATAAAAAAATACTTCCTCTTTATTTTCAAGAGAAAGTATCCACCTTCTCTCATCTTTGAAAGTAAAATTACTTTCTGTGAATTAGCACCATTTCAAAAACGACGGTTGCTGGGCTTCATAGGGCACATCCCTCCACCACTCTAGATAAGAGTAAATCATATGTAATTGATTGTTTTAATCCTAGCATCGCGCTCATGATTAGTCAATAAGATTTTAGAAAATTCTAAATCATTTGTTTTCATAAATATTTCCACTTTCGTTCCATGTGAAACAATAATCACTCTGATAAATAGCTTTATAATTTGAGGAGTTTAAAGAAAGATTAATACCTTAATTTAATATATACATCTACAATAATAATATAAAATATATATAAAAGTATGCGTAATAATTTTGTGAAGTGGTATATATACATTAACGAGATAGAAACAATACATAACATGAGGAGTTGCATAATAATGAGAATTTTAGTCTTAGGAGCAGGTGGTATCGGTGGTTACTTTGGTGGTCGCTTAGCTGAAAATGATCAAAACGTTACATTTCTAGTACGTTCAAAAAGAAAATCGTATTTAGAACGAAATGGTCTAGCTATTCATAGTGAAAAGGGTGACTATCACTTTAACCCTCAGCTTATTACGAGAAAAGACCGTGTGAAACCATTTGACGTAGTGCTCTTGTCTTCTAAGTCTTATCATATAGAACATGCGCTTGAAGATTTAACACCATTTGTTAACGGTAATACAGTGATTATTCCATTACTTAATGGAATCGCACATCTACCGAAGTTACAATCAACTTTCGGCGAAAATAAAATAATGGGTGGTTATTGTGTCATTGAAACGACTTTAAATCCTGTGGGTGAAATCGTTCATACAAGCTCTTTTAACAAACTATTTTTTGGCGAATTGAATGGCGAGCAAAGTGAACGTGCCGAACAAATTGCTCAAGCTTTTTCAAATACTAAAGCTGAATTTATTTTAAGTTCAAATATCCAGCAAGGTATGTGGCATAAATATTTAATGATTACTGTACTATCAAGCCTTACTACACTCATGCATGCACCAATTGGACCTATACGTGACAGCGTGGGAGGCGTAGATTTTATTAAGTCACTATATAATGAAGCCGCTTCAATCATGCGTGCACACAATGCGCCCATTTCAGATACGATTGTTGATCAATATATGAAATCACTCCCGAAACTTTCTTATCACTTCAAGACTTCTATGCAACGTGACATGGAAAAAGGATTAAATATTGAAGCAGATCATTTACAAGGTTATTTGTTAAATTTAGCAGCAGCATACCACATAGACGCACCTCTGCTAACTACTGTTTATCAAAACCAAAAAGTATATAAAGAAATGCTTCAATAATAAATATTGGAGGTTACATAATGAATTCTAATAAACAAGTACATGCATTTGATAAAGCTACTCAGCTAACTGAAGAAGCGTCAGGTGATTATAGTGGCCACACATCTGAAAAGTATGCCAATATGATTGGACCGTTTGGTGGCGTTATTGCATCTACGTTGCTTCGTGCTGTCTTAGAACATCCAGAACGATTAGGAGAACCAGCATCACTAACTATCAATTATGCAGCACCTGTGGCTGATGGTAATTTTAATATTAAAGCAACACCAACTCGAACAAATCGATCCACTCAACATTGGTATATTGTACTTTCTCAGAATGATAAAACCGTTATTACTGGAACAGCTGTTACTGCGCAACGACGAGATACTTGGTCTACTACCGAGATAGCGTTCCCTAATGTACCGACTGCTGAAAATGTTGATTTTCCATCAATAGAGGGCGCACCACCTTGGTTACAGAATTATGATATACGAATTATTAAAGGGGCGCCACTCGCTTTATCACAAACACAATCTAACAATTCTCATGACTCTACGACGCTTCAATGGATACAAGACAAGCCAAAGAGAAACCTTGATTTTCTTTCACTCACTTCAATATGCGATGCATTCTTTCCACGTATTTGGGTGCGCCGTGAAAAAATGGTACCTATTGGAACAGTTTCACTTACCATTTATTTTCATGCTGATTCAGAAACACTTAAAACTCATGGTGACCGAGAAGTGTTAGGTCATACACGTGCACTTAAATTCTATGATGGCTTCTTTGATCAAACTGGAGAAATATGGAGTTATGACGGAAATTTACTCGCGACGACTAGCCAATTTGTTTATTATAAAGAATAATCCTCTTAAATTTCATAAGAATTAAAAAGAGCTATAAAGCATCTACGACATAGATGCTTTATAGCTCAATTTATGAAACCTTTTAATGACTTACTTCTTCACTTTGAAAATGCCCACCATGATATTGGTCTACATATTGGTAATCATGCTCTGTACGCGCTTTCAAAATTGCGTTTCTTAATAGATTATTCACTTTATTTTTACCATGTATGATTTCGCCCCATACACGTGCATTTTCTTGTACAAATGTCGTACGTGGTTTACGCTCTTCTTCAAATTCTGTAAATGCTTTTTCATAATTCGTTTCATGTTTTTCTAACATATCAGCCATGAATGATGCATCTTCTAAAGCTTGGCATGCACCTTGAGCAAGATACTGTAACATTGGGTGTGCGGCGTCACCTATCAATGTGAAGTTGCCTTCAGACCATTTATCAATCGGTTTACGATCAAACATTGGCCATCTTTTTTGTCTTGAAATATAAGAAACTGCAGTTTGCACTTTATCACATGTTCCCGAGAATACTTCATCCATTTCTTCCGGTGTGCCCCAATCATCTGCTAGTTCATTACCTGGTTGATAATTTTTACTTTTAAACACAACAACTTGGTTATAAAGTTCGCCTTTACGTACTGGATATTGTACAACATGCATATCAGGGCCGATCCACATATAGACATCGTCCAAATTACCAATATTTGTAACTTCTTCCATTGGAATTGCACCTCTGTATGCAACGTATCCTGAACAAATAGGTTCGTCGTCAATTAAATAACCACGTGTAGTGGACCACAAACCATCTGCACCTATAACAGCATTTGCTTCATGACTATCACCATTTTTAGCTGTGACTTTTACATCTCCATTGTTTTTTGTTTCTATGTTTTTGATGTATTGATTTGTAGATAATTCAACCTCAGGATGTGCTTCACATGCTTCTAATAAAATACGATGCAAATCAGAACGATGAAGTACAATATAAGGTGCGCCATATCGTTCACGATAAGTGGAGTCGATATCTAGTGCAGATAACTCTTCACCTGTAAATGCATTCATTAATACTAAGCGCTTAGGAAAAACAGCTACTTCATTAATCTTATCCATTACGCCTAACTTTTGTAATACATTTGTACCATTCGCTGCAAGTTGGATACCCGCGCCAATTTCTTTAATTTCTGGTGCCTTTTCTAAAACTTTAACATCATTTCCATTCTGAGCAGCACCCAAAGCTGTTGCTAACCCTCCGATACCGCCACCAATAATGATCATTTTTTTATTTTCATTACTCATGATGTTTACCCCCTTGTTTTAAAAATATTATGATTAAGTTATTTGTATCATCTAATACTATTAACGAAAATCGTCTGTAAATTCGCTAATTATTTTTTGATGCCCCTTGTTTTCATCTAAACTATCTCCTCTTTCTAACTCAAAACGATCCATAATTGGAATGTCATTAACTGAGAATAAATATGAATCTTCACTTGCTACATGTTCATGCCAATTCCAGTTTGGTACTACAAAGTAATCCCCTTTTTTCCAATTAAATTTCATACCGTTAATAACGGTATAACCAGATCCTCTATGCACACAATATATAACTGAGTGCGTATGTCTATGTGCTTTTGTATGATGTCCTTTAGGCAAATGTGTCATTCTAGAGCCAACAGTTGGGTTAGCAGATTTTCCTGTTGTCGGATTAATATACTCAACTGTAAATCCGTCATATGGATCAGGTTCAAAGTTCATAAGACCGTTTATTGCATCTACAGTACGGTCCCATTTATAATTGGCAAGTGGCGCTACATCATATTTGTCATCACCAATTGGACGTACCATTCCACCTTGGTATCTTTTTTCAGAGAAGTTATCTGGTACATCAGGCTGTTGTAATCCAGCTTCGTATGGTTCAAAGAAAGTTCCACCAAGATTATAAATAGTTGGGATATCTAACGCATCCATCCATATCATTGGCTCATCACCTAAATGACCATGGCCATGCCATAAATTTTTAGGTGTTGTTAAAAAGTCTCCTTCTTCCATAAATATACGTTCGCCTTGAACAATTGTATATGCGCCTTCACCGTCAGTTATAAATCTTAGTGCACTTTGCGTATGACGGTGTGAAGGTGCTTCTTCTCCTGGTTGTAATAATTGCACTGCTGCATAAAGCGTCTGAGTTGTTGATACATGCCCCCATGGTTGACGATAAGTTAAACCTGGATTTTGAAAATAGATAGCACGACGTTCGCCGCCTCTGTCAGGCGTAAATATTTCCGCTGCCTCTGATAATTTCTTCTTCAACAATTCACCACTCCATAAATAAGCTTGTGCGTGTGATTGTGGTGTCTTATTCATTACTTCAGGAATAGCTTCCCAAAGTGGTCCTAAGTTATATTGTTGAATATCTCGTGTGAAATCTTTTACGTCACTGTCTTGTAAGAAACTTCCTTTATCTGCCATAAAAAAATCTCCCCTTCATAATATAATTTTATTCAGGCACTTTACTTAAATTTCTTTTAATTTGTCCAAGGTGCTTTTCAATATGCTCGTCAATAAAATGTTCAATAATAAATGAAACTGGTTTATTGCCAAATTTTTCGAAATTTCGATGTGGGTTTTCTTCTGTTAAACGACTTTCGTCAACCGCTGAAAGTCTTTCGTTCACTTCGTCTTTCAAATTTGAAATTGATTGTATAACAGTTTCAACATTTAATGCTTCTGGGTTAGACACTGCTTCTAATCTAGCTTCATCTTTCAAACCTCTTCCCCATTTTGAACCAGGTTGTGATAATACTGTTTCAGTTTCACTTAACCAATATGAAGTCGCTTCTTTAACATGATTTAAAATTTGTAAAATAGACCATTCATCTTCTGTTGGATTCCAACGTATTGTTTCTTCTGATAAGCCATCTACTACTTTTAAAATATTATCTAAAGTATTTTGAATTGATTCGATATACGTTTCGATTTTCGACATTTTACATGCTCCTTCAAAATTATTTTTGTTTGTTTTCTGCTACTACTTTATTTTCTAAAGCGCCTATTTTATCGATTTCTATTTTTACGACATCGCCGTCTTTCATAAATACTTGTGGATCGCGAGCTGAACCTACACCACCTGGCGTACCTGTTAAAATGATATCCCCAGGTTTCAATGTTGCTAATCCAGATAAGAAAGCAACTAATTTTTGAACTGTGAATACGTGATTAGATGTATTTGAACGTTGCATTTCTTCACCATTTAAAGTGAGTACTAACTCTAATCCGTCTGGGTCTTGTAATTCATCGGATGTCATAATCCATGGACCCATTGGCGCTGTGCCATCTACTGTTTTTCCTTGTAGCCATTGTAGTGTTCTTTGTTGAATATCACGGTAAGTCACATCGTTAACAATTGTGTACCCCGCTACATAATCAAGCGCGTCTGCTTCAGAGACATTTTTTGCTTCTTTACCTATTACAAAAGCAAGTTCTGCTTCGTAATCCAATTTATCTGAAATAGGATAATGTACAATATCGTCTTCTGGACCAACAATTGTATTATCAAACTTAGCAAATACTACTGGATTTTCAGGTAAGTCACGTCCCATTTCTTTAATGTGTTCTTCATAATTATGTCCTACACAAAACATTTTTCCTGGATTTTGAATAGGCGCCTCTATTTTTACGTCTTCTTTTTTATAAATTAATTGATGGTTAAATACATTCGGTTTAGATTGTGCAAACTCGATTGCTTCTTTAGCATAATTGAAACTTTCTTCTCCACCTTCTATGAACCCCTTCGCATCAGATGGAACATATGCTTCAGCAATCGTTTCACTACGATATTTACCATTACTTTGTAATAAAGCTTGAAATGCATAGTTTAAATCTACCACTTCATTTTTTTCTGTTAATGTACCTAACCTAGAATAACCATTTGTTTTAAAAGTAACCAGTTTCATAAAATATCTCCCTTTGTTTTAAAATTTAAGTTTTCTTTATCAATAAAAACTTATTTTCAATGATTTTCCACTCATGTGATAACGAGTTCACCATTAGTAAACAATTATAGTTAATTGTCAGAAAATTGTCAATCTTCCTTTTGATAGTAATTCATTTCTATTAGTATAAAAAGACAATATTTTTAAATATAATTGAGTAAATGTATAGTGCTAGAATATTGTGCTATAATTTGATTGCATGAAGGAGCGTGAGTAGTAAATGGCGGATAAAAAGAGTAAAGATTACATACAATCTTTAGATACAGGTATTAAAATATTGAATGTTTTGCAGAAATCTAAAACTCCTATGAAATTTAGTGAGATTCAACAAATTACTGCTATTACGAAAAGTAACTTATATAAATATATGAATACTTTAACTAATAATGAATTGGTCTATCGTAACCCAGCTACAGGTGAATATCATTTAGGAAACCAACTCATACAACTGGGTATGTCAGCAATGGGTAATTTAGACTCTCTAGCTATTGTGACACCATACTTACAAGAAATTGGCCGTCATAACAACAATACAGTGTTGTATTCAGTAATCACTAGACGAGGCCCAGTCGTTACAAAAATTTGGCATGCAGAAGGTATTTTAAATATCGGTGCACAAATTGGTACAGTACTCCCCCCAAAATCTTCTTCCGGTAAAATATTTGCAGCCTTTTTTGATGAAACTCAAAAAGAGTACGAAGATGAAGAGTTAAATAAAATTCACAATCAAGCAATTGCTTTTGCTGAAGAACCATTGATACCTACAATTTCTTCTGTTTCTTTCCCTGTGTTTACATTTAATAAAGAATTAGAAGGGATCATTTCTGTTATAGGGGTCAAAGACAATTTACCAAATTCAGTAGAATCACCAGATACACACTATTTACTAGAAAAACAAAAAGAAATTTCTAAATTATTAGGATTACACCTTTAATATTAGAGTTGATTTAAATAAAGTTCTGTTGATTAGTCTAATAATTGAATATATAAATACCCATTAAATTTATTTAATGGGTATTTTTTAAGGTTAAAATAACATAATAATTACACCGCTCAGGCCTTTTCCGCTTAGTTTTCCAACAACTTGAATTACCACTCAATAACAGTTAAATATTCTTAATTTTCACATTTTTCATTGTAATTGTAAAAAAGCACCTATATAATCACCACTAAAGAACAAAGAACACTAATATGATAAAAATACTGTTTTTTTATCATATTAGTATTCTAAGTGTTTAATTTCATGGAGGGGTATATTTATGGGGGAAATCAATACAACCAAAGTAGTTAATAAAAGTAAGTTCAACAAATTTCATTTCAAGTTAATTTTTTGGAGTTTCTTTCTTATTATTTTCGACGGCTATGATTTAGTTTTGTACGGTACAGCAGTACCTGTGTTAATTGAGGATTGGGGGCTCTCCAAAATTGAAGCAGGTACCTTAAGTAGCTATGGCCTATTCGGTATGATGTTTGGCGCTATAGCTTTTGGTATTCTAGCTGATCGTATTGGCAGAAAAAATGTCATCGCGATTACATTGATTTTATTTAGTTTATTTACATGTCTTTGTGGATTTGCTGCAAATACAACACAGTTTGGTATCTTTCGCTTTTTAGCAGGTTTAGGCTTGGGTGGCATCATGCCTAATGTAATTGCACTAGCAACAGATTTTGCACCTGAGAAAATGAAAAACCTTGTTGTTTCAATTGTATTATGTGGCTATTCAATTGGTGGAATTCTTGCACCAGTATTAGGATTAACATTAATGCCAATTGGAGGTTGGCGTTCAATCTTTTGGGTAGCAATTTTACCTATATTTGCACTACCATTATTACTTAAGCAATTACCTGAGACTTTCAGTTATTTAAACCGAACTAACAGAAAACAAGAATTGGTGAACACATTAAAAAAAATTGATCCAAAACTTAACGTCTCTACAAATGACACGATTAAAGATATTGAAATTTCTAATACTAAAGTGCCCTTAATGGACCTATTTAAAGAAAACCGGGCGCTCAGTACAATATTATTTTGGTTAGCTTTCTTTTGCTGTTTATTAATGATTTTCGGTTTAAATACGTGGTTACCAAACTTAATGATGCGTGCTGGATATGAATTGAATTCTAGTTTAGTATTTTTAATCGTATTACAAGTTGGAGCAATCGTAGGAACACTTATAATTGGAAGACTATGTGATAAATTTGGTTCCAAAAAACTACTTGTGCCATTATACATTGCTGGCGCTATTTCTTTATCTCTCTTGTCTTTAGGTAAAGATGTTAATATATTTGTTATTTATTTATTAATTGCAGTCGCTGGCGCTGCTACAATAGGTTCACAAAATCTCGTTCAAGCTTTCGTATCGCAATATTTCCCAGCCTATATTAGATCTACAGCGTTAGGTACAGCTTCTGGTATTGGTAGAGTTGGTGGAATGATCGGACCATTAATGGGTGGCTTTTTACTCACATTTGCACTACCTATGCCCATGTACTTTATCGCCTTTGCTATTCCAGGTTTAATTGCTGCCTTAGCACTTTATTTAATACCTATGCAACATGCAAGTAAAGAATATAAAAAAACGTATCAGGCTAAAAACGTACCGAAAGACGTACCAAACGAGGTTAAATAACTTAATAATTAAAAAAATCTCAACCAATATTGGCTGAGATTTTTTAATGCTTTATTCATATTGTAATTTGTTTTTCTTGAAGTTGTTTCAACAGTTCAGCATAATTATTAATTGCTGTTTGATGTTTTAATCTTTCATTATTTTTTACATTGTTAAGTGGTTTATCTACAATTTTCATCATACCATTTGCAAATTCTGGAATATTATTAGGTTCAATAAGATATCCATTTTTACCATGTTCAATAATTTCTCTCGGACCATATTGAACATCATATGAAATGGCAGGGCATCCAACTGCAATGCTTTCCATAATTGTTAAACCAAATCCTTCAAAGCTACTCGTTAATAATGATGCTCTCGAAGCTTTAAATTCAGCTAATGGATTAGATGTATAGTCACTAATCTCAACATACTCATTTAAATTATATTCCTCTATTTGGTTTTTAAGCATTTTTAATTGTCCCGCTTCATCCTTACCATATAATACGAGTTTGCTCGTGTAACCTGCTTCACGAAATAACTTATATGCTTTAATAAGATGGTCCAATTGTTTTCCTACACCAAACCTGCCAATATAGATAAATTGATCTTTAAAGTTTGATGGTTCACGGGAAGGCTCTGCAACTTCAATAAAGTGGGGTATTACAGCAAAACGGTCATCTTCAATAGAGTATAAATTTTGTATATCTGTTTTTTGATGAGCCGTTAACACTAAATATTTAGTAACACGTTCAGAATGTGTAAGCGCGTATTTATATGCTTTTTTCACATTATTTCCATCTATATGTGAGCTATGAAATACCAATACATTTTTAGTGTGATTTGTTTGTTTTAATAATGGTATATCTAAAAGTCTTGCATCATTAAAGACAATATCTCCATCTTTAAAACGATTTTGGAAATAATATTGAAATAGCTGTTTTTCATTTTCAAATGCTTTAAAATGTTTACCCTCTTTATATAATTGAACTAATAATAGTGTTGTGTTCTCATCATCAGCAAAAAACTTTTCACAGTATTTATTACCTTCTCTATCGTAGAATTTTTCGGCAATTTTCCCATAATTTTTAGTAGAAAAATAAATTTTCTTATGTAAATGACCAAAATTATTATACTGATGCCTCTCAACCCTTTTTTTACAATAAGGAGTCATAAAATCTTCGAATTCTAAAATATTACTTCCTGGTCTAAACTTTCTATATAAAAAATATGTATCACCATCATAATAACGGACAACATCCCTATTGTTTTTTCTGATTTCACTTCTTAATCCTTCAATATCTCGTTCAACTTCCTGATATTCTATTGTGACACTATTAGAGTGTGGATTATATAATAACTTAAAATCAGATAGCCAATCATAAATATTTTCCACTCTGATTTGAGCATTTAATTTATTATTTTCCACAAATGATTTAATAACGTCATAATAGTTAGGATTATAATTTGTCGTTAATATTGTGTTTGTTTCATTTAAATCATTATGCATTAATTGAATTCTATTTAATAACGCTTTCGTTCTTCCACCGTGAACTGGTGGCAATGTTGACGTAACTGTATAAAGCACTTATAACTCTCCCCCGATATAATAAGTTGTAATAATAATAGTGTACCATATAAAATACACTTTTTTATATGAATATAAATATTTATTTTACAAACCAAAATTTCGTACAATTGTGTAGCCCATTGGTGAATCTACCATTAAATCACTAAAGGTTAAATTAAAAAATTACGGGAAGATAATGATTAAGAAGGTGAAATGATGTTAGATAGAGAAGAAGTTTTTAATTATGTAAATCGTAAGTATGATGTAAAACCAGATTATCCTTGGAAAACTTATTCGAATTTTGCAGCCTTAAGACATAAAACTAACAAAAAATGGTTTGCTTTAGTGATGAATATTTCTCAAGACAAATTAGGATTAAATGGCTCTGATGAAATAGATGTATTAAATTTGAAAATCAGACAAGAATTTATTGGTCCTTTAAGAAAAAAAGAAGGGTTTTACAAAGCCTATCACATGGATAAGTCCAATTGGATAAGTGTCAATTTAAATGAGATTAACTCTATAAACCACATTAAAGATTTAATAGCAGAAAGTTATGAGTTAACAAATTAATTTTGTTCAGTTTCACTGGTCATTTTTAACAAAACTTCATACTAAAGTGAGGTTAAAAAACAGGTGCGCATCATTTATTAAAAGATGCGCACCTGTTTTTTAAAATCATTTAATATTACTGTTCTTCTGCTTCTTTTTGATTCGTACGTTTTTGTAATAATATTGCTGCCGCTGCTAAGATTAAGACTAAAACGGCAATACCGATAAGTCCAAGATATTTAGCGATATTACCAAAGACGATACCTACGACTAAGAAATCTGTATCTGAGAATGTCGTTGCTGCGCCACCAAGTTCTCCTAGGAATGGTAAGAACAGTAGTGGTAAAAATGTAATTAACAAACCATTTAACGCTGAACCTGCTACTGCACCTCTAATACCACCACGTGCGTTACCGAAAACACCAGCCGTTGCCCCAAGGAAGAAGTGGGCTACTACGCCTGGAAGTATAACTACACCACCAAATAAGAATAAGACGAACATGCCTAAGACCCCGACAATAAAGCTGACAAAGAAGCCAATTAATACAGCGTTTTGTGCATAAGGGAAGACTATAGGACAGTCTAATGCTGGTTTGGTATTCGGCACTAATTTTTCAGAAATACCTTTAAATGCTGGCACGATTTCAGCTAATATTAAGCGTACACCCGTTAATATGATAAATACACCAGCTGCAAAAGTAACCCCTTGAATTAGTGAGAATACAATAAAATTTTGACCGTCACTAATTTCTGTATGTACGAAGTTTGGCCCCGCAAATAATGCCGCCACAAAATATAATAATGTCATTGTTAGTGAAATACTGATTGTACTCTCTCTTAAAAAACTTAAGCCTTTAGGGAAATTTATTTCTTCAGTTGATTTAGATTTCCCTTTAAATAACTTTCCAACCTCTCCAGCTGCCCAATAACTGATAGTACCAAAGTGTCCTAAAGCGACTTGATTAGTCCCAGTTATTTTCTTCATCGTCGGTTGTGCTAACGCTGGCAATATAGCCATAATTAGACCTAAAATAATAGATCCCGTGATTACTGTCAATGTCCCAGTGATATTACCTACTGACAATAATATGGCTAAAAATGCTGCCATATAAAATGTATGATGACCTGTTAAAAAGATGTATTTCAAATTCGTAATACGTGCGATAATAATATTAACAATCATCCCAAGCACCATAATTAACGCTGCTGTTGTCCCATATTGCTCTAAAGCAATTGAAATAATTGCTTCATTATTAGGTACGACACCTTGCACGCCAAAAGCGTGTTGGAATATTTTCCCAAACGGTTCTAATGATTGCGTTACAACATTCGCCCCTGCGCTTAACACTAGAAATCCAAGTATCGTTTTAATCGTACCGGATGTGATGTCAGTGGCTGATTTTTTCTGCATAATTAGTCCTATTAATGCGATTAAAGCAACTAATATAGCAGGTTGACTCAAAATATCAACGATAAAATCTAGTATAGGTTTCATAACATTGCCCCCCTTACTTATAATTTATAAAATGTTCAAATCACTCAATTTTTCGTTCAATTTATTTTGTAATTCTTCCTTATCTAGAATGTTATCTAAAACAATAACGTCTCCTAAGTGCTTCGTATTTTCTTCTAAATCTCTACCGCAAATAAATAAATCTGCCATATCAGGACTCGCAGACATTACATCACTGTGTTCAACTTTAACGTCTGATGGTGCAT
The DNA here is from genome assembly GCF_029531845.1 of Staphylococcus equorum. GTDB lineage: Bacteria > Bacillota > Bacilli > Staphylococcales > Staphylococcaceae > Staphylococcus > Staphylococcus equorum_C. The sequence continues at coordinate 111,531 of NZ_JAMBPV010000008.1, read as the reverse complement.
TCAAATTTTTCAAAGCTTCCTGTGCGTTCATTTCCACCATAAAACTACTTCCTAAACCATGACCACATACAACTAAAATTTTCATTTTCATCATTCTCCTTTAAATACATTTATTATTTCATCAATTTCTGTTGCTACTAATAATTTATTAACTGTGTTTGTATCCCCTAAGATTGTTGCTAAATTTCTTAAAATTTCTAAATGGCCCTCGTTATCAACAGCGCTTAATACAAACACGAGAGACGCATGATGTCCGTTTTCAGAAAAGTTAATATGATGATTTAATTTCAATAAACTTAATCCTATTTTTTTGACATCATCACTCGGTCTAGCATGCGCTATTGCGATTTCAGGCGCTATTACAATATAGGGGCCTAATTCTTCTACGCTATAAATCATCTTTTCAATGTATTGTTGTTTAAAGTACCCTTGCTCTAGCAGAGGTTTAGAGGCAATGCTGATTGCATGTTTCCAATCATCTACTCGATCTTGTATCTGTACTTTATCCGATGATAAAATTTCCGAACTCATGTATATCCCCCTTTTTAATGTTGACTTACATCACGAATACATGACATGATATCTGCTAAGTTACCAGAAAATAGTGTCGCTCTCATTTCTTCCTCCATGATGAGCTCGCTAAACTGTCGCAAAGCATTTAAATGTATCTGTGGCTGCTCTGTAGCTAACGTAATAATGATATGCACTGGATCATATTGCTGATGATTAAAGGTCACCCCCGTTTGAAAATGAGCTAAACTGAAGCCTACAGGTTGTTTAACATGTTTATGATTTGCATGAATCAATGCAATATGAGGACTAATCACCATATAAGGACCAAATGCATCTAATTGTTCAATAATGTCATCAGCATAGGCTTCATCTACAATTTGGTCATTTACAAGCGGTGATACACATTGTCTAATTGCGTCATTTCTTAAAAGTGGTGGTTGCTGTGTTAAAATGCGAGACTGTGGTAATACTTCTTGCAAAGTTGGTCCCAATCCTTTGACATCATTTATATATCGTTCTCTTGAACGGTTAATAATTTCATTCAATTGCTTTCGATCGTCTTTATTTAAAAATGGTGAAACCCTAATTATTGGTACACTTGCTTGTTCAAAAGGCACGGTAGAAATGATGTAATCAATACCTTCATGTTTTAACATTACTTCATCTATTTCATATATAGAATAAGCATCTACAATTTCTAATTCTGGGTAAATATGATCCATCCTACTTTTTAATAATTGAGAGGTTCCGATACCTGATCCACAAAGTAACACGACTTTAATGGCATTCGTTGTCACCGCTGAAATCCGTTCAATCACAGAAGCAAAGTGAAGCGTGATATACGATAATTCATCATCAGTAAAGTTGATTTGATAATTTTCTTCAATGCCCCATACATGTCTTTTGATGCCCTCTATAATATGATGATACTGTGCATGAATCTCCTGGTTTAAAGGATTCGCATGCGTCATATCAAACTTCAATCGATGAATTGCTGGTCTCAAATGTACGATCAAACCATTTGTTAATTTGTTATCAGACATTAAATCTAATCCTAACTCGCCACTCATACGTTCAATCAATTGTTCTGTTAATATCTCTAAGTCGTCTATTTCTTGATTGAGTTCATTTACCTCTGACGTTTTAGCACCTAATAAATGTAAAGTGATAAAAGCTGACTCACTTTTTGGAAATTCAATCTGAAAAACATCTTCTAATTTTTCTTTAATTTTAAGTGCAATATGAAATTGCTCTGTCTCAGAAAGTTTTTCATATTCTTTATCAGGTATGTCAAAGGCGAAATGTTCATTTGTACGATGAAGGGCAATCAAAATGTGATAAATCAATCCATCAATTGCGCTTTGAACTAACTGATACTTCGTATCTAATAATATAGAAGTTACTGTTAAACGAATTTGTTCTAACTCTTTATTCGAAAAAAGTTGATGTCCCATGTGATGGGTATGCGTTTGAAAATATTCATGTACACGTATGGCATAAGCTTTACGATACGCATTTTCCTCCCCCTGAATCACAAACCCTTTGTTTTTCTTGTACTCAAGATGCAAATCGTTTTCTTCTAACCAAGATTGAACACTTTTTAAATCTTCCACAATCGTACGACGTGTTACTGAAACCAAAGTTGCTAATACTTGGGATGATGTAGGTTCAATCGATTCAAACAACTTCAAAGTGATATACAATATGCGTTCTTTCTTTGAATAATGCATCGACGTCCCTGTATATTTAGGCTCTAATATTGCCAACTGAGGAGCTGTTGTTGTAATCTTTATCCCATCATATTTATTCCGATGAATCGTTAAATCTAACTTGCCTTCCATAGTTTCAATGTATTCAAGATCATATTGAATTGTTCTTTCAGATACATTGAACTGCGTTGCTAAATTATGAATTTGAACAAAGACTTCACGTTCAAGTAAGTATGTTAATATATGATGTTGTCTCTTACTTAACACATCAGCAACCTCCTTACATTTATATTGTAACCGCTTTCCCATAAGTATAGATGTGTAATCTAATTCGTCTTACAATACGAAAAGTTGCACACCTAAATAAAAAATACTATTCCTAAATTATAAAATGCTTTAATCAAATTTGATAGCTTTTTGTTTATATTTTCAAAGTAAAAAAGATGTAAAAGTAATTAAACTTTTACATCTTTTGTTAATGTTTATCCAAAACCATACCAATTCATACAATTATTCATTATTTTTCACTACTTTATATAAATCTATCATTTCCTGGGCAATATCCTTAAAAGTGATAGCTGTCATTAAATGATCTTGACTATGCACTGTTAAAAGCGTCAGATTTATATTTTCACCTTGTGCTTCCTTCGTTAACATATTCGTTTGTACATGATGCGCTTCAAGCAAAGCATCTTCAGCTTGTTTTAGTTTCGTTTCTGCTTCATCAAACGCGCTTTTTTTAGCTGCAAATATAGCTTCCATCGCGCTACTTTTAGCATCGCCACTATAAGCAATGAGCGACATTGCAAATTCTAAACTCTTCTCTTCTTCAGACATCGTCCCACCCCTATTCGCTCATTAAACGTTCAGCTGCGCTTAATACGTTTGCACCATTCATTGTCCCGTAATCCGTCATTTCAATGACTTCTACTGGTATATTTTTTTCTGCGCCTTTTTTAGTATATTCATCTTTTTTAAAACGCACTTGTGGACCTAATAACAAAACATCTACTTGAGCCTCTTCAATTTTCTGATCCGCTTCTGTCGTTGAAACTGCAAATATTTCACGGTCTAAATCTTGTTTTTTAGATTCTTTTTGCATTTTCTGAACTAACATACTTGTACTCATTCCAGCTGCACAGACAAGCATTATTGTTTTTTCTGCCATATTAATCCCTCCATTTTATATCTATCATACCCTATCTGTTAATTGATCTCGCTATCATTGATAATGTGTGGCGTTGTCCACGTATCGCTTTACTTAATTCAAAAATATTTTCTACAGGAGCTAAACCGCCATATCCTGCGTCACCGATATGTTGAATATCCACGCCACATATCTTATTTCGAATTGCAAAGTCTCTAATCGTGCTGGCATCAGAACTCTCTTGGCTTGTACCTATTGCTGACATGACTAAGCCACCATGATGATGGACTGCTTTCACTATGTCTTTTAATTGTGCTTCATCAAACCCTGGCACTGTACCAATAGATGGTACTAAAATAATATCAGCACCTGCATCAATAAATTTTTCAACATATGCTTTTGTAATCACAGGTTCATCTACACCTGCACTGTGCATTTTGCCAGCTATAATCAATCCTGAGAAATTTGCTCTTGTCTCAGCAATTGCACCGACAATTTTTTCATTAGATACGCCAGTACCTGGGTTCCCTGTCATGCAAATAAAATTTACACCTAATTTTTCTAAAGCTTTTACTGTTTTAGAACTTGCTTGGCGTCCTTTAGCAATATTTAGTTTTTCTTCTGCCATGCTCGCTTGGTCATCTACTGGTTCTAAATTGACGCCTATAGGTCTTGCAACAAGACGTCTTAATTCTTTGATGACGTGTTTTTTCTCATCTATATTCTCTACTTTAGGATTGAACGCATCTAATCCATTCAATAAAATCAAATCTGCCCCGAAGGCACGTGAAAGTTCTGCATTTGTTATGTCTGGTATGACTGGTGTGCGCGTAACAACATTCTCTGCTAAAACTACGCGACCGTCACTTGCTTTAATACTTTGTTTTAATTCTTCCGCCGTCATCTTCACTATTTCTGAAGCATTAGCACTTAATAATCTCTTAACCATATGATCCACTCCTCTATTTGGGTTCTTCCGTTTCTTTTATTTCATTCGCTTCTTGATCTTCTAAATACAAATTATATTTCTCCATCGTTCTATAAAATGGATAATAAAGTAAAATATCGACAATGATACATACAATTTGAACCAACGAGCCACTATAATGCCCCGTCGCTAAAAATCCACTGATGATGGGTGGTATCGTCCACGGCATTGCCGTACCATTTGTAAGGTGTACGAGACCACTCGACATTGCGAAATAAGTTATCGTCGCATTAATCATTGGAGCTAACACAAATGGAATAATTAATCTCACATTAAGTACAACAGGTAAGCCAAATAGCGTTGGTTCATTAATATTAAATATCCCTGGCATGAGTGTAAGTGGCGCCATCGTTTTTGTGATTTTACTGGAACGTTTTTTAAAAGCTAATATCGCAATCACGATGACTAACCCTATCGTTGAGCCACCGCCACCCATAAATACAAAGTTATCAATGAATGGTTGCGTTATGATGTGAGGTAAGTCTCCGTGAGGATTGGCTTGGTATGCAAGACGGTTTTCATCAATATTTTTCAACCAAATTGGTTGCATGACTGCGTTTACTACGTTTGCACCATGGATACCGACGAACCAAAATGCACTATTAAGGCCAACTAAGATAATCGTACCGATTAAGCTGCCTCCCATCAAACTCAGCGGTACGCCTAATGTATTAACAATCAATTCATGAATGTTTCCAAACGGTAAATTATCTAATGCTATATATACAGAAAGCCATAATATGATAATAGCTGCACCAGGTATCAATGCACTAAAGCTCTGTGCTACTGCTGGTGGCACTTGATCTGGCATTTTAATTCTAATATTTCTATTGATAAACCACTGAAAAATTAACCCTGAAATAATACCGATAATAAGTGCTACAAATAAACCCTGACTTCCCATATATATTTGAGGTATTGCTTCTTCAGGTACTTTATCTCCAGTCATTACATTCGGCGTGACAACTAAAAATGCAGACATCGAAATAATACCGGCTGAAACACCATCTGTGTTGTATTGCCGAGCAATACTATGGGCGACCCCAAAACTGGCGACTAGCCCCATTAATCCGAATGTACCATTTACTGCTTTCATCAAATATGGTTGAATCCCTTGTGCTTCTAACCATTCTATCCATCCCGGAATTGCAATACCACTGATTACTAAAAACAATGAACCAATGATTATCAAAGGCATTGCAACAATAATTCCATCCCTCATTGAAATCAAAATTTTATTGGATCCCAATTTAGAAGCAACTGGTAACAAATGTTTTTCTAATGTGTCATTAAATTTACTCACATCAACACCCCATCATAGACTTGATTTTGAAAACGCTTTCAATCTTTTAATTAATTATAATTTATAATCAATTATGTGTCAATATAGTTGCAACTTTTTATTTTTTTTATAATAATAAGAGTATTAAGAAACTATGGTGATAAAAATGAAAGCAAACATGACAAATAAACAACGGATTATACGTGGTCAAATTTTAAATGAAATATACGTACGCGGCCCTATTTCAAGAGTTGATATAGCACGAAACACAGGCATCACGCCAGCAACAACCACTGCAGTAACCGCAGAATTAATCCAAGATAATATCATTAAATCTACGGATACTGAAGTTGATAATTGCAGTATCAACACTAAAAAAACGTCAGGCCGTAAAAAAATATTACTTACAATTTATAATAAATACAATTACTATGTTGGTATTGAATTAGCCAGAGATTTTGTAACGTTATGTTTAACTGACAATCTTGGTAATATCGTTGACCAGAAACTAATCGATATTACTGCAACACAATTTCTAAAAAAAATTACGCCAAACTTTATATTGGAAGAACTTAATCATTTCTTAGAAGAATATGCAGCTTATGATATTCAAGCAATTGGCATTGCTTTACCAGGCCATTTTGATGAAACCTCTCAACAAATTGCCTCAAATAGTGATTGGTCCGGGTTTGATTTGAAACATTTACTTTCTCGTATTAGCCTGCCTGTATTTTTAGAAAATAATGTACACTGTATGAGTCTATATGAACATTTACTTACATCAGAAAATGATGGAGAAAATTTCATTTTCTTTCATGCTGTAAAAGGGATTTTTTCATCTAGTATGTATCGTGGTAATTTGTATGGCGTTTCTAACTTTTCTGTAGGGGAAGTCGGGCATACTATTATCCATCCAGACGGCGAACGCTGTGAATGTGGTCGTAGAGGATGTTTACAAAACTATTTAGGTGGCATGAATATTATAAATAAAGCTAAAGTCATTTATAGAAGTGCTCAAAGCACCTATCTCACAAGTTTAGTAGCAGATTCAAATGATATAACCTTAGATACTGTTATAGAAGCGTATCGTTTAGGCGATAGTGGCATCGTACAAATTATTAAAGATGCCATGCGTGCAGTTGCAATTACGCTCAACAATTTAACCATGTTAGTCGATACCAATAAAATTTATTTACATGGTCCATTATTTAACAATGACATTACGGATGTAATTTTAAAAGAATATTTGAGTTACCAAAACTTATACGGTGGGTTGGGCGAAATCGATTTTCAAATGAAGGTATATCATCCCATTAACGGTGCTAAAGGTGCCTGTGCCCTTGCTATTCACCAACATTTAATTTGGTCAGAGTTATAAAAATTTTAAAGTTCATAGTATATATAAACAGGGAAATTCGTTTTAAATAACGTATTTCCCTTTTATTACGCTTTTTTACTCACTCAAAAGTTTCGTATTGATCATTAATATTCTTATTATTACAACTTCTGAAATTAATTTTCATTATTGTTAAATTACACAATAATTACATATTTTACATTACCATTAGACACCTTACTCTAAACCTTTTCTAACTATTCTACCTAAAATTAATCTTTCTATTCAATTGTCACAACTTTTGCAACTTTTATTTGTAAGCGTTTACAAATGTAATATTACATGCTAAGATTTTACCAAATTAAACAAATGTTTTATTTTAAACTTAAGTTTAATTTGCAGAAAAAGGAGGTTACTTTTATGAATAACAATGAACGGGAAGTCCTTAAACGTATTCAAGAGAACCCTTTTATCTCTCAACAGGAATTAGCTCTGTCTATTGGATTGTCCAGACCAGCTGTAGCAAACATCATTTCGGGTTTAATTCGTAAAGAGTATGTATTAGGCAAAGCTTACGTGCTAAATGAAGACTATCCAATCGTTTGCATTGGTGCTGCCAATTTGGACAGGAAGTTTTACGTTCATACTGAATTGCAATTGGAAACTTCAAATCCTGTCACTTCTACAAGATCTATAGGTGGTGTTGCACGTAATATCGCTGAGAATTTAGGACGTATGGGTGAGACTGTCGCTTTCTTATCAACTAGTGGTAATGACAGTGAGTGGGATATGATTCATAAATTATCTAGCCCATTTATGAATTTAGATCATGTACAACAAGTTGAAAATGCAAATACAGGCTCATATACTGCCTTAATTGATAACGAAGGCAATATGACATATGGCTTAGCAGATATGGAAGTTTATGATTACATCACCCCCGAATTTTTGATAAAAAGAACCCACTTATTAATTAAAGCAAAATGTATCATTGTAGATTTAAACCTCAGTAAAAACGCTATTGATTTTCTATGTGCATACTCAGAAAAACATAATATTAAATTAGTTATTATACCTGTGTCATCACCAAAGATGAAAAACATGCCCGATTCTTTACACGCTATCGACTGGCTCATTATTAATCGTGACGAAACAGAAAACTACTTAAAAATGAAAATCAACAACACAAACGATTTAAAAACCGCAGCCAAAAGATGGAATGATTCAGGTGTTTCAAATGTCATTGTTACTAATGGGGTTAATGAACTCATATATAGAAATTCCAATCAAGAAATTATCAAACCGATTATGCCCTCAGACAAAGTTTTAGATGTAACTGGTGCAGGAGATTCTTTCTCTAGTGCAGTCGTATTTAGTTGGCTCAATGATTTAGACATAGACAGCATACTTGCAGCTGGCATGATTAACGCCCGCAAAACAATCGAAACGAACTATACTGTTCGCCAAAATTTAGATAAAAAACAATTATTTAGAGACTTGGAGGAATATAAAAATGGAAAAATACATTGAATTTTCAAAAGAAGTACAACAAGGTAAAGCAAATAACAAACCTATAGTAGCACTGGAATCAACGATTATTTCACACGGCATGCCCTATCCACAAAACGTAGAAACGGCTAAAAAAGTAGAACAAATTATAAGAGATAATGGCGCTATCCCTGCAACCATTGCCTTAATGAACGGCAAAATTAAAATTGGATTAGAAGCAGAAGAACTTAACTTACTCGCCAACAGTGACAATGTCGCTAAAGTATCTCGTCGTGATTTAGCAGAAATAACTGCAACTAAACGAATGGGCGCAACTACTGTAGCGTCCACAATGATATGTGCTGAATTAGCTGACATCCAGTTCTTCGTTACTGGAGGTATTGGAGGAGTCCATAGAGGTGTTGAACATACCATGGATATTTCAGCAGATCTAGAAGAACTCGGCCAAACAAATGTCACAGTGATTTGTGCTGGCGCAAAATCTATATTAGATTTACCAAAAACAATGGAATATCTCGAAACTAAAGGGGTTCCTGTAATTGGATATCAAACAGAAGAATTACCTGCATTCTTCACACGAGAAAGTGGCATTAAATTAAATAGTTCTGCGGACACACCCGAAGCAATTGCACATATTTGCAAGAAAAAATGTGACTTAGGCTTGTCTGGTGGTATTGTAATTGCCAATCCTGTACCTAAGCAATACGAATTAGCAAAATCTTATATCGATGAAATAATTGAAAACGCCGTAACAGAAGCAGAAGTACAAGGTATAAGTGGAAAAGATTCCACACCTTTTCTCTTAGGTAAAATCGTTGAAAAGTCTGACGGTAAGAGTTTAGAAACAAATATAAAACTTGTTGAAAACAATGCTGTTGTAGGAGCAAAAATTGCAGTTGCTTTCACTCAAATGTAGGTGATATATATGTCAATTTTATTTACCTTTACTGGTGTTTTATTTGCTTTATTCATTGCTTTTCTATTTAGTTTCAACAGAAAAGCAATAGATTTTAAAAAACCTGCTATTATGTTAAGCATTCAAATCGTTATTGTATTATTCATGATGAACACAACTATAGGCTTGACCATATTAACAACTTTAGGTTCTTTCTTCGAAGGCCTTATCAATATTAGTAATTCAGGAATAAACTTTGTGTTTGGTGATTTACAAAATAAAAATGGTTCCACATTCTTCTTAAACGTCTTGCTACCATTAGTATTTATATCTGTACTAATTGGTATATTAAATTACTTCAAGATTCTTCCTTTTATCATTAAATATGTTGGGATAGTTATTAATAAAATAACGCACATGGGACGCCTTGAAAGTTACTTTGCAATTTCGACATCCATGCTCGGTCAGCCAGAAGTATTTTTAACAATTAAAGATATGATACCCAAACTATCCCGCGCAAAATTATATACGATTGCGACCTCTGCTATGAGTGCTGTCAGTATGGCGATGCTTGGTTCATATATGCAAATGATCGAACCAAAATATGTTGTAACTGCAGTAATGCTTAATATATTTAGTGCCTTAGTCGTAGCAAGTATTATCAATCCATATGAATCTAACAGCCAAGACGTAGAATTAACAAATTCACTTAATAAGGATGGCTCAAGTCATACTAGTAAACAATCATCCTCTCAACAAGCTAAAGTTCCTTTTTTTCAAATGATTGGTGATAGTGCAATAGATGGTTTTAAGATTGCGATTACTGTTGCGATTATGCTATTAGCTTTCATTTCTTTAATGGAAGCTATTACTATACTATTTGATCTTGTAGGTCTCAATTTCAAACAACTTATTGGTTATGTATTTGCTCCAATTGCTTTTATTATTGGTGTACCATGGCATGAAGCTGTCCAAGCTGGTTCTATCATGGCTACAAAATTAATAACTAATGAATTTGTTGCAATGCTCGATTTCCAAAAATTAGCAGGAGATTTGACGACACGCACTCAAGGTATTATTTCAGTTTATTTAATCAGTTTTGCTAACTTTGGTACTGTAGGGATTATCGTTGGCGCAATCAAAGGAATTAGCGGTGATCAAGGAAATAAAGTCGCATCATTCGCACTTCGCTTATTACTTGGTGCTACACTTGCGTCTATCATTTCTGCATCTATCATTGGGTTGGTTTTATAAACATTTTGATAATATTTAACTATGAGCATTTCACATATCACTACTCTATATTAAAGTAATATTTAATATTTTTTCATTTATCAAACATTGCATGTGGCAAGCAATGTTCGGTAAGTATACACATTGTATTTTTACAAACAAAATATTACCTATTTATACTAATTCTAGTCATGTTGCAAATTTAAAATTTTAAATCAACAAAGCCACAATCGCCTTGGTTGTGGCTTTTTTTATGATTATATTAACTTTTAAACAATTTTACTAACTCATCCTTATATATTTCAAAAATAAAACATCTTTTAAATATAACTTCTTTATAATTTTGCATAATTTAATAAATATTGAATATTAACCAGACTTAATATAATATGATATCAAGGATCTAGTGTCAAGGGGTGTAATTAATGAATTTTAAAAAAATAATTGCATGTACATTATTATCAACACTAATATTTACCGGTGTAACTAACTTCAATATAGGTACTTATAAATTTAGTCAACATCAAGTTCAAGCTGCTGCAATAGATAAATATCCCAGACCAATAAAAAGACAACAAGCAAATTATCACTGGAAAAATAATTGTACTTGGTATGTACATAAATAGAAGAAACCAAACAAAAAGGTATCTTCCTTCCAGCTTTACCCATGCAAAAAATTGGTTGTGGGAAGCTAGAAGAGCCGGTTTTGCTACTGGAAAGAAACCTCTAACTGGAGCAATATTGCAGACTTCTAAAGGGGGTGGCGGTTACGGACACGTAGCTTTTGTTGAACAAGTTTATAGAAACGGGAGTATTAAGATATCAGAGTATAATTACAATGTACGATTAGGCTATGGTACTAGAGTTTTAACTAAAGCTCAGGCTGCACAGTACAATTATATTTATTAATTTCTAAAAAATCCACTGGATCCTGGAGACCTGGACTGCTTATCCAGGTTTCTTATTATTTAAGAAATAGGTGAAAAAATGAACTTCGTAGAATTAACAGCAAAAGAATTCACTGATTTTATTAATCAAAATTTTGTACATTATACCCAGTCTTATTCTCATTTTCATTATAGAAATAAGAATAAGAACGATGTACATTTAGTAGGCGTTAAAGAAGATGATAAAGTGATAGCAGCTTGCCTATTAACAAAAGCTAGAGCATTTAGGTTTTTTAAATATTTTTATTCTCACAGAGGTCCAGTTTTAGATTATAGTAATCAAGTATTAACTAAATTCTTTTTCGAAAAATTAAAAGTATATTTAAAAAGCAAAAATGCATTATTCGCATTAATAGATCCGTATATTTTAGAAAACATTAGAGACTCCGATGGAAAAATAATTGAGCACTATGATAATGAAACTCTTAAAAAGACATTATCAAAATTAGGTTATGCTCATCAAGGTTATAGTGTTGGTTACTCTACTTCTAGCCAAATTAGATGGTTATCTGTTTTGAATTTAAAAGATAAAGGCGAAAATACCATATTAAAAGAAATGGGTTATCAGACACGTCGTAACATTAAGAAAACTTTTGAAATGGGCGTAGAAGTTAAAACATTGGATATTTCAGAGACCGATGTATTCTTTGAGCTCTTTCAAATGGCAGAAGAAAAACATAATTTTAAATTTAGAGATAAAGCGTATTTTGAGGAAATGCAAAAAATCTATGCTAATCATTCCATGTTAAAACTCGCGTATATCAATTTAGAAACTTATAAGCAACAATTACATGAGAAAAACACCAACCTTCTTTTAGAAATTAAGAATTTAGAAAATAAATTAAAAGAAAACGCTAATTCTAAAAAAACTAAAACAAAATTAAACCAGTTAACACAACAACAAAAAAGTTATGAAAGAAAAATTAATGAGACTATTGAATTAATTTCAACAGAAGGACACATATTAAATTTAGCTGCTGCGTTTTATATATACACGAAAGATGAAGTTTATTACCTATCTAGTGGATCTAACCCTAAATACAACCAATTTATGGGGTCTTATCGTTTACAGTGGGATATGATTAAATTCGCCATAGATAATGCTATTCCAAGATATAATTTTTATGGAATTACAGGAGACTTTAGTGAAACTTCTGAAGACTATGGTGTACAGCAATTTAAAAAAGGATTTAATGCGCATGTAGAAGAATATATTGGAGATTTTATAATTCCAATCAGAAAATTTTTATATAAACTATATTTATTGAATAAGAATAGATAGGTTAAGTAAGTTAGATTCAGATATATTCAAAACCGAATGCTGTAAAGGTATGTGGTTTTGAATATATTTTTGTTTAAAGTGATTTTTGTTCATTCATTTCATCATTTAATACATCTTGAAAATGGTAGTGATTTGGGCCAACTCTTGCGGAAAAGCACGTGTCAAAAACTACAGATTGAGGCTGTGACCTCGGAAAATCTGCACAAAAAATGCTAACAAAGTAGAAATCTTTGTCAGCATTCTGAACCAATACAAAAGTGTGTCGGGTTTTGTTTATTTAATTTAACACTGCGTCATCGACGATAATTTCTACATTCGGATGTTGGTGTAATATTGAAGCAGGAAGTGATTCTGACACTTTACCATCCATTAATTGTTGGATTGCTTTTTGTTTATTACTTCCAAACGCTATCAGAATGATGCGCTTTGCACTCATGATAGATGCTAAGCCCATTGAAATAGCTTGTTTAGGTACATCTTCAATATTATCAAAGTGTTGACTGTTAGCTTTGATTGTTGAATCCGTTAAATCTACTACGCGTGTTTCACTTTCAAATGATGAAAATGGCTCATTAAATCCAATATGTCCGTTTTCACCGATACCTAAAATTTGGACATCTGCTGGCCCTGCATCTTGTATACATTGCTCATAAGCTATACATTCTTTTTCTACATCTTCTGCATCACCTTTAGGTAAATAGATATTGTCTTCGTTCCAAGTGCTATTATGATTGAATAAATTCTCTTTCATGTAAGCATGGTAACTTTGTTCGTGATCTGCCGCTAACCCAATATACTCATCTAAATTAAATGTCACCACATCGCTTAATTTTGTGTGATTAACATTAATTAATTCCGCTAAGTATTTATAGATATCAATCATTGTACTTCCCGTAGCAAGACCTAACACAGCATTAGGTTGCGACTTTATTTGTTTTAAAAGCTCTATAGCAACATATTGACTCGCCGTTGTGCGATCTTTCAAATTTATAACGTTCATATTTCTACCCCATTCTTTCTAATATCACTATATATTTTCATAATTAACATTTAATAACCTATATTACATAATTATCTATTTTTTATCAAATTAATATAAAATGAATCATACATACAATACCATTATACGCTTATTTATGACTGTTCACTATCTAATAGTTCTTCTACTTCATTTTTAATCGTAGTGACATGGGGGCCATAAACAATTTGAACACCGTTGCCCTTCTGAATCACACCTCTTGCTTCAGTCGACTCTAATACTTTTCTATCAACATCTTTATCAGTCTTTAAGGTAACTCTTAATCTTGTTGCACAACAATCAACCACATCAATATTCTCTCTACCACCAAGACCTTGAATAATCGTTTTAGCACGCTCAGTTGCTTCTACTGTTTCAGCCGCTTCTCCTTCTTCACGTCCAGGTGTTTTGAAATTAAATTTCGTTATGCAAAATCTGAATATAATATAATAGAGTATAAACCAAACGATACCTATTGGAATTACCCATAAGAAATTCGTCTTAGCGTTGCCTTGCAATATACCAAATAATAGATAATCAATGAAGCCACCACTAAACGTTTGGCCAATCGTAATATTAAATATATCTGCGAGCATAAATGCTAAACCATCTAAAAAGGCATGTATTACATAAAGTACCGGCGCCACAAATAAGAAACTGAATTCTAATGGTTCTGTAATCCCTGTTAAAAATGATGTTAATGCGGCAGATAACATTAATCCGCCAACGATTTTTTTACGTTCTGGTTTTGCAGTATGGTAAATTGCCAATGCAGCACCACATAAGCCAAACATCATTGTAATAAACCTACCTGACATATATCTCGATACACCTGAATAATATTTAGTGACATCAGGATCGCCTAATTGAGCAAAAAAGATATTTTGTGTACCTTGTACAATATGCCCTTTCACTTCTAAAGTGCCACCTAAGGCTGTTTGCCAGAATGGTAAGTAAAAAATATGATGTAAACCAAATGGTCCCAAAAGTCTTAAAATAAAACCAAAGAAAAATGTACCAATAACTCCTGTCTTATCTACGAGTCCTCCAACACCAAATATCCATCCTTGAACAGTTGGCCAAATAAAGAACATTACGACTCCTAATATAATAGCGCCTAATGCAGTGATAATAGGCACAAAACGCGAACCTCCAAAGAAACCTAAATAAGTTGGCAAGGATATTTTGTGGAACTTATTATGTAAAAGCGCTGTCATTACACCTGTTATAATACCGCCAAATACCCCAGTTTCGACCGTTTGTATTCCAAGGACTGTACTTTGACCTTCTTTTGCTAAATTGCCGTCTGCTAATGTATCTGTAATAATTAACAAACCGTTCATTGAAGCATTCATAATGAGGAACCCTAACATGGCAGCTAAACCTGCTGTCCCCTTATCACTTTTGGCTAAGCCAATCGCAACACCTACTGCAAAAATAACAGGTAAATTTTGAAAAACAATATTACCTGCAGATGACATCAATATAAATATATTTTGTAATAGTTCTATATCTAATAACGGATATGCTTTAATTGTATTGGGATTACTTAATGCGCCACCAATACCTAATAATAAACCGGCCGCTGGTAAAATCGCTATAGGTAACATAAAGGACTTTCCAAATTGTTGTGCTTTCTCAAACAGCTTACTCATAATTGATTAACCTCCTAATTACCATAAATATACAAGCAAAGAAAATAATAATCAATATAATTATTCATTATGAAAAATATTTTCATAATGATCTAACCTTTTTATGTAAGCCCTTTATTATAAATCACGTTTAATTCACTTAAATATGTAATTTCTTTATTCATTTAATAATTTGTTAGACCCTTTAGGTCTCTTTTACAAACATATAGGCATATTAAAAGTTTCACGACTGTGTTTTACATCGATTATTATGGTAATTAGCACTACCCCAATACTACAAGTCTGAGGGCTGTGTCCTAGTCAAGTCAGTATGAATTTGAAATGTATATTATAGCTTAGACTGTGAAGTCGGAAGCCGTGCACAAAAAAATGAGAGCAGGTCAGAAATCAAAATTTGAAATTTGATTTCGTATTCCTGCTCCCACGAGTCTTATCCTTTTAAAATATATCGCCTAGTGTCACTGCCATAATTGCTTTTATAGAATGTAATCTATTTTCAGCTTGATCAAATATCACAGCGTGCTCACCTTGGAATACGTCGTCTGTGATTTCCATTTCAGACAAACCATATTTTTCATAAATTTGTTGTCCTACTTCAGTGTTTAAATCATGAAATGCTGGCAAACAATGTAAGACGATTGCATCGGGATTCATTGTATTCAGTAACATCGATTCATTTACTTGATAAGGTAATAATTCATTAATACGTGTTTCTAAAACAGATTGATCTTCACCCATTGATAACCATACATCTGTATAGATCGCATCTGTTTGATAAATTGCTTGATTCACGTCGTCAGTAATTAAAATTTCACTCTGAGATTGTGCAGCATAATCCTTAGCTAACTTTTGAATTGCTTCATCAGGTTGCAAAGATTTGGGTGCAGCAATATGTACGTTAACGCCTAATATAGCTCCAGTAATAAGTAAATCATGGGCTACATTGTTTCTAGCATCGCCTACATAAGTTAATGTTTTGCCTTCTAAAGTTCCCCAATTTTCTTTTAACGTAAAGAAATCCGCAATCATTTGTGTTGGATGCCACTCATTCGTCAAGCCATTCCAAACAGGTACATTGGCATTTTTAGCTAAAGATTCTACATCTTTTTGATGATAGCCTCTAAACTCAATACCGTCATACATACTCCCTAATACTTTTGCAGTGTCCGCTGTAGATTCTTTCACACCTAAGTGAATATCTCCTTGGCCGAAATACTCTGGATAAGCGCCCAAATCATACGCGGCTACACTAAATGCCGAACGTGTTCTTGTAGAGGGTTTTTCAAAGAGTAACGCTAAATTCTTCCCTTTTAAATAAGGGTGAGGGATCCCACGTTTTTTCTTTTCTTTTAACTCTCCAGTAAAATCTATCAATGTATTCAATTCTTCTGCTGAAAAATCGCATGTTTTCAAAAAGTGCTCCCCTTTAAAAACTTGTAACTTGTTTAAAGCTGTTGTGTTCAACCCCATTTTCATCACTCCAATATTTTTATAAGATTTATATACATAATATACGCAATTTTCAGATAAAACAAGCATAAATATACTTAATTGTGTATATTGTTGAATTTTATTTTAAAATACCCTCTTATGTTTTTTGATGAACAGCCCTAATTCAAACTGATGAATTTAACATTTATACAATTTATAAAAGCATTTATGCAATCAGTATTTTTAATAAACAACACTTGTGAAATTTATTTTTTGAGTCATGTATTAATATACATTGCACTACTTTTTTTAACTACAATGACGCTGAAATGCTTAATTGACAGAGGTGAGTTGTTCTGTTTAGTGAAATTGTAGCTGTAATTAAACAAATCGTTGCTAAATTTTTTTCTGGCGGCTTCCAATAAAAATAGAGTATTATTTCCAACCCACCTCAAAACGATTGCATAATCATCTTTTTAAAATAAGAGAGTCCCATTCTAATTTCCAAACTAGAATGGGACTCCTTTAACGATTAATATTTATTTTTTAAATACATGCTTTTTTACGATTATGTTGCTTCTTTCTTACTAAGTTTTGCACGTTCTTCAGGTGTTTTTAAGAAACGTGTCATAATTGCACTTGCTACATATAATCCAAAGATTAAGTACATCATTCCTTTTACACCAATACTATCGTAGAATAACGCTACTAATCCAGGTCCAGCAAATACACATAATCCTGCACCTAAGTTTAATATAGCCATCGCTGGTCCTTTATCGCCATCACCTACAAGAGAAGGTACAAGCGCAGAAATTGGAACGAATCCTGCTAGACACATGCCCCATAAAAATCCTACAGTACCTATGACAAATACATTACCTGTAAACAATTCTGGTACAAAATATAATCCTAACGTAAACACAGCACAACCAATGCCGCCGATGTATGAGATTGTATTTTTCCAACCAATCTTGTCACTCAATGCACCGAATATTAAATTAAATATAATATTCGCGATAAAAATTGTCCCCCAAATATTGAGCCAAGTCGTTGTTGCAATACCCTTAGATGCCAAATATATCGGCAAGAACAATGGGAATGCATATTGTGCTGCTTGATTAATAATTCTTACGATACATGCCACTGCGACACGTGGTTCTCTTTTTAATATCGTAATTCCAGCGCCCATTTCTTTTATATGCTCTTTAACGCCATGCCCTTTATCTTCTATTTCAAATTGATCTCTGTTTACGAACACAGCTAAAAACGTTCCAATTAGTACCCACACAATGGCTGTCCATAAAGTGAACACATGACCAAACCATTGAATTGCGAATGAAGAATAGAATGAACCAAGTACACTTAAACCACCTGTAAATACAAACCAGAACCAACCTACTGCAGCACCTAATCGTTTTTGAGGTGAGCGGTAAGCGACCCACACTAAAAATGAATAAGCAAACAACGGATAACCAAATCCTCGAATGGCATAAGAAGGAATCATGAGTTCATAATTCATTGTAGGTATTGCAAATCCTACGAATATAATATGACCAACAATATATAATCCTGTCCCTAACAACATAACTTTGCGCGGCCCGATAATTTCAACCAAGACGCCCGAGAACCATGATCCAATTGCAATCGTCACACCATAACAAGTCGTTAAAATTGCAGTTTGTTGAACGGTTAAACCATGATCATGAAGATAAGGACTAATCCAAGCAAGTTCTAATCCATCACCCATCATAAAGATCAATACGCCAATGTACCCCCATAATAATGTTGGTGGCATACCCATTTTCGATAATTTTTTATTCATATTTAATACACCCCTATGTCATTAAATTGATAACTTATGGCTACTTATACAATTGCAAAACATACTAAAAAGCTAAGTGATAAAATAAATTTTAATTGTTGTCTTTCATGGTCATTAAATCAGAAAACGCTTTCATATATTGTCTTTATATTATTGTATTTTTTCTAATAATGCAAATTTATTTTTGTTTTATTTCGTTTTCTTTCGATTGATGATTATTATAGTTACTTTTGGTATAATCAGACCTTCTATAGTACTCTATTAAATAAGCACAGCTATTTTTTTGATATGTTTAATAATTTATTTAAGTTATATATTATTTACAGAAGATTGATTTTTATTTTGAAAACGTTTACAATAATTATGATTTAATCATCATATGACTAGATGATATTAATTTTGTAAGTTAGGGGTTAAAATATATGCTGTTATTAATTGCTTTAAGTGCAGTAATTGTACCGTTTATCTTTTTAGTACTGCTTCGTATGTCAGCTTTAAAAGGTATGATAATCAGTGCAATTGTTGTTACATTATTGGGAATATTTGTTTGGGGTATGAAAGGTAATGTCGTAATTGCTTCATTGTTACAAGGTACACATAAAACGTTTACGATTCTATATATCTTATTCGGTGCACTTGTATTACTTAATACATTACGACAAACTGGGGCTGTAAATCGTATTAATGCAGGCTTCCAGAAAATATCTGGAGATATGCGTGTCCAAGTGATTATCGTCGCATTCTTATTTGGGTCACTAATTGAAGGTGCATCTGGTTTTGGTACACCTGCAATGGTTACAGCGCCATTAATGGTAGCTTTAGGTTTCAGACCAATGATTGCTGTAGTATCTGCTTTAATCGCAGATAGTGTTGCCGTATCATTCGGTGCGGTTGGTACGCCTGTTCTTGTAGGATTGAGTACATTGAAAGATGCTGACAGTGCATTCTTCCAATCTACTGCTGAACGCATCACTACATTAGACTTATTAAGTGGTGTTTTCATTCCAATTATTGTAATCATTACGTTAGTTGTTTTCTTTGGTAAGAAAAATAAATTAAAATCTATACTTGAAATGTTACCGTGGCTCGCTTTAATTGGTATTGTCTACGCTGGGTCAGCATTTGCTTATGCATTTTTATTTGGCGCAGAGTTCGTTGCAATTTTAGGCTCATTAACTGGTCTTATAGTAGCAGTTATAACTGCAAGTAAAGGTTGGTTATTGCCTAAGACTGAGTGGAAAGATGGATTAGATGATTCATACGAAGCTGATGAATCTGAACACTCAATGAGTTTACTTACTGCTTGGGCACCGTATTTAATGGTGGTTGTCTTATTACTACTAACACGAACAGTACCATTTATTAAAGATTTCACAACAAGTGTTTTAGATTTAACTTGGACTAATATAATGAATTTTGAAGAGATTTCATCAGATTGGGAAGTATTATATTCACCAGGAACTATCTTAATACTATCCGCAATATTCGCGATACTCATTCAGAAAAAACCATTTAAAGATCTGACTAAAGCTAGTGCAGAATCCTTAAGTACAATTAAAATAACTGGTATTACGCTTATTGCGACACTAGCAATGGTCCACGTATTCATTAACTCTGGTATCAATGCTAATGATTTAATTAGTATGCCTGAATACATAGCTAATGCTATGTCACAATACTTAGGTCCAGTTTGGTTATTTGTTGCTCCGTTCCTAGGCGCCTTAGGTTCCTTTATTACAGGAAGCGCAACAGTATCAACACTTACGTTCTCACCAATTCAAATGAACATTGCAAACGCAATTGGTGCTGATCCATTTACTGTATTAGCCGCACAAGTTATTGGTGGCGCTGCAGGTAATATGATTTGTGTTCATAACGTTGTTGCAGTGTGTGCCGTGGTAAATATGCCAGGTGAAGAAGGTGGCGTAATTAGAAAAACACTAGCGCCTGCCCTCCTATATTGTGCACTCGCTGGTATTAGTGCATATATCTTCACACTCTTTTTCTTCTAATTGAGTTGAAAGTTAATAAATAAATAAAACAGACTAAGCGCTTTGATTAGCATTTAGTCTGTTTTTATATGTTCTTTTTTAATACAGCAAATTCCATAAATTTATTCACTGATAAAACTTATAATTTTATCATCACTTTAGATGATAATCTTGAATTTCCAGCAATTTCAAACGCTTCTTTAAAGTCTTCAATACTATAAGTCTGTGTGACCACACTCCCTATTTTTTCATTTTCATCTAAAACTTTTAATGCGTCTTCTATCTCACTATTAAACCTATAGCAGCCTCGATATGTTACTTGTTTTACATTGATTGTTCCTAAATTAATAGAAGCTTTTTCATTTTCTATATTACCTACCTGAATGATTGTCCCTCCAATATTAACTGCTTTAAAACCTGTTGTTATAGCTGGCGCTGCACCTGAACATTCTAATACCACATCATAATAATCTTCTGGTACATCTTTATCTTTTATGTTCAGTGTATCAATCTCACCTAAGTCTTTAGCACGTTCCAGAGGTTCATTCAACATATCTGTAATCGTTACACTTTCTGCTCCTATAGTATAAGCTGCGCCTGCTGCAAGCAAACCAATGGGGCCTGCTCCAGAAACAAGTACTTTTTTTCCTTTAACACCACCGGCCAAGTTAATTGCATGCATCCCCACACTTAGTGGTTCAGCTAATGCACCACTCTTTAAAGATACATTTTGAGGTAATGCTAAGATTTGCGCTTTATCTACTAGCATTTTTTCAACCATGGCACCTTGTTTATGTGGTAAATATCTTGCTGACCTTAAGTATGAACCATTTGGCCAAACCTCTGGATTATGAGGCAAGCGATCTATTTTCTCACCGTAAGTTGCTGGATGCACAGTTATTTTAGTACCTTCAGGCAATATTTGTCCGTTGTGCTTCATATCTTCAAGTAAGATACCACTTAATTCATGACCAGGTATTAATGGTTCACGTATCACCGCTGCTCCACTTATACCTTCAGATAAATAATGTAAATCCGAACCACAGATACCTACATATTTCACTTCGATTAACACTTTATCTTGATTAGCACTTTCATTAATTGCATCAATATCACGTAAGACAATATCCTCTTTACCATTAATATATACAGCTTTCATTTATTACATACCCCTCTCCTGTTAAATAATCATATTTAAAATTAAAACAAACCCTAATCCACAGACAGATATAGCTGTTTCCAATAACGACCAAGTTAAAAATGTTTCCTTTATCGTTAAACCAAAGTACTCTTTAAAAATCCAAAAGCCAGTGTCATTAACATGTGAAAAAATAATACTACCTGCACCAATAGCTAAAGTTACTAAAGCTAAGTTAGCGTCTGTTGCTTGTAGTAGTGGTAAGACGATTCCTGTAGTTGAGATAGCAGCAACTGTTGCTGAACCTTGCGCAATACGTAGTAATGATGAAACAATCCATGCTAAGAGTATTGGAGACATACTTGAACCAACAAACATGCGCTCAATTGTCTTCCCAACACCGCCATCGATTAATATTTCTTTAAATGAACCACCTGCACCTAAGATAAGTAACATCATCCCTATAGGAATAATTCCAGATTTTGCACTTTCCATAATTTGATTCATATTTCTATTTCGACGTACACCCATTGAATATATTGCAAAGAGTAACGATATTAGCATTGCAATTGGTGCATTACCGATAAAATAAGTAATACTTTCAAACTGATTTGTCGCACTATCTTGGTGTCCTGTAACCATTTGGACAATAGTCGCAAACAACATCAAAATAACAGGTAATAATGCAGTAAATACACTAATGCCAAATCCTGGACGATACTTTTCTTCAATCGATACCTGTGAAATTATATTTGTCATATCCACTTTTTTAGTGAAGGCGCTTGGTGATAATTTAGGTAATATTTGTACAAGTAAACCACCAACAATAGCAACTGTAGGTATAGCTATAATCATGCCATAAAGTAACACTTGCCCTAAATTTGCATTTAATTCTTTTGCTATGACAACCGGCCCTGGATGCGGTGGTAAGAAGCCATGTGTCACTGATAATGCAATGGCCATTGGTATACCAATTTTCATATGAGATACGCCTAAACGCTTAGAAATTGTGAACGCTAATGGTATTAATAATACAAGACCTACCTCAAAAAATAATGCAATACCAATAATAAATGACGCTAAAATCATCGCCCATTTGATATATCTCTCTCCAAATTTATCTATAAGTGTATCCGCAATTCTATTTGCTCCGCCTCCGTCAGCAAGAAGCTTACCTAAAATTGCACCTAAACCGAATATAATTGCTACACTTCCTAAAGTGCTGCCCATACCCGTTTCAACTGTTTCAACTATTTCATTTAATGGCATACCTAAGATAATACCTGTGAAAATAGATGTCACAATTAAAGATATAAATGCATTAATCTTAAATTTAATAATTAAAATTAATAGTACAATGACGCCTAATACAACACTGATTAATGGCCAAAATTCCCCGAACACACCAACACGCCCCTTTTATTATTCAAAACATATTTACTTAAAAAATATAAATTTTTGAGTAAATATGTTTATTCCACATTATGAAATGGTATATCATATAAAGGAATTACTTGTTAGTATAAGGCTAGAATGAAAGCGTTGTCAATTAGAGGAGGAAGATTATGTCAAATGTCCAGTCTATCGATCGTGCATTAAATTTATTAGAATTAATATCTAAACGCAGCCCGGTTTCACTTAATGAACTAGTTGAACTAAGCGACTTATCAAAAACAACAGTACACCGATTAGTAAAATCTCTCGTTGATAACCATTATGTAAAACAAAATTCTTTAACACACCAATATGAATTAACTTACAAATTATTTCAATTAGGTTATTCAAGTATTCAAAAAATCGATTACTTAAACATTGCTAAAAGTTTAATTAGTAAATTATCTATAGAGGTATCCGAAACATGTCATTTAGTTCTCGAAGATAGCTATGAAATTTTATATATCGAAAAATTTATACCTAACAACACTGTCTATGCTATGTCCTCAAAAATAGGTCAACGAGCACCAATGTATTCTACTGCTGTGGGGAAAGCTATTTTATCTACTTATAGTGATGAAGCTATTCGAGCTGTGTGGGATAGTTCTACTATTGAAAGTTATACTGAACAAACCATTACAAATTTTGAAGTTCTTATGAAAGAAATAGAATCTATTCGTGATCAAGGCTATGCGGAAGATAATGAAGAAAATGAAAAAGGAATTTTTTGTGTTGGTACTTACTTTGTTAACTTTAAAAATGAAGTTCAAGGTGCAATAAGCTTATCTTTTTCAACGTCCCAACTAAATAAAAAAGCATTTTTTATTGATAAGTTAAAATCAACTGCTAATGATATTTCAAGGCATCTAGGATTTTCAATAGATTAAAGTGTATTTTTACTTTACAACTTCTTTATATTATCATACTCCTTAATATTTTGATAAAGTACAATTAACTTATTAATTAAATTTATTTGCTAAGCTAAACAATGGGATTGGATGGGGATCTACAAATGAAATTTAAAAATGTTACGTTATTAACCTCTGAGTTGGAAGAAACTTTACAGTTTTATGAAGAAACATTAGAGTGTCCTGTTCAAGTGATTGATCAAGATTCTTTTATTGTTCAAATTGGGGAAACTCAATTATATTTTCAAAAATCTAAAGAAATTGATCAACCGTTTTACCACTTCGCAATAGATATTCCTTACAATCATTTTTACGATATGAAACAACACTATCAAAACATTTTATTTTTATTGATGGAAGATGGACAACATACAACTTATTTTGAATCTTTCGTTGCACATTCGCTTTATTTTAATGATCCTTCAGGTAATATTGTCGAACTAATTGCACGGGTATCTAATATGGCAGATGAGCCTGAATTCTCAAGAATTAGTGAAGTTGGTTTTGTATGTAATGAGACAGATGAAGTATATCAAGCTTTAACCAACCATCATCTTACAACACATGAAGGGCGTTCATTTTCTTCAGACGGTTTAAATTTCATGTGTGATTCAGATGATGAGAATTATATTTTATTAACGCCTGAAAATAAAAAATGGATCTTTTCTGATAAAGAATCTACTGCATTCCCGATAGCTATTGAAACACAAGACTTCAAATTAGCTTATAGTGACAAACATCAATGGTCTTTAGTATCTTTATAAATTTATACATAAAAACAACGGTGCCGTTATCTCTTTAAAAACCAAAACTCAGCATCGTTATTTTTATGATTTATCTTTTATTCGGTTTTAACCATATAAAATTGCTAAGCGCAATTAATAAATCCACAGTTAAAATTACAGTCCATAATTTAATAACATTATAAAGTGCTGTAACGTCACCCGATTGACCTACTATTAAAATAATTATCCACAATAACACTGTACCTATAACATAAGCTAGAGCATGCATGAGCCAATCAAAAAAATATTTTTTCGCATAAGTAATTCCTGTTTTTTTAACTGGCAATTCACCTATTTTTAAAATATAATACTTAAATCTAACATCTGCCCATTGAATCATACGCTTACCAAATACAATAGAGGCTCCAATATAAACTGCAGCTATACCGTGTGGCAATGTCGCTTTTGCTCCATTCAATAAATCAATACTCATTGTAATAATTAAAGTTAAATCTATTAACGGAGTTAATGCAAAGAAAAACAATCCAAGTTTATTCAGACGTAAAATGTATCGAGATATAAGTCCAAGCGCAATTACTAACCAAAACAGTATTTCTGCTGCTATCAATATATATACAACCCAATTCATCTCATCCCCCCTTTAACCAAGATTTCACTTCATTTTCTATTAATTTAATAATGTCTTCATCAGGTATTTGTTTTGGATTTAATAATTTATGTAGTGCTAATCCATCTAATAAAGCATGTGTTTTTACTATCGTTAAATATTTATTTAATGATTCATCAAATAATCCCCGTTGTTCCAAATATTCCACAGAAACTTTTACTAATGTCCTAATTTCATCGTCCATAGAATCTTTCCCTGTTTCATGTAATTCGTATTGAAAAGCCATCCATACTTCCATATCCGCATAACGTTCTTTGTCTAATGGCATTACTTTTAATAAACCTTGTATTACTTTTTCTACTGTAGATAAATCTTCATTGTCGTATACACCTTCTATCCTTAGTGTTACCTTTCTATAAACTTTTGATGCGACTGCTTCTAGCAAATTACGATGATTTGGAAAATAATAACGAATTTGCCCTGGTGTCATTTTTGCTAACTTAGCAATATTTCTGACAGTAGCTCCCTTAGCACCATCATTTACAATAGATTGCCAAGCATATTGAACAATTTGACTTTTCTTTTTTTCATGATTCACGATTTTAGGAATGACAAATAACCACCTTTTTAATACGATTGTATTAAAAAATTTTTAAAGAATAAGAGGTATTTACCTCATTATTGATATCTTACCATATTTTAACACATGTGTATTAAAATGATATATTTTTAAGGCGTATCTTATTAAACATAGATACGCCTTAGTTTTCTAGTCTTTATTTGTGTTGCTACATTAACATTATTCTCTTACTTGTGATTTGTCACTGACAAACTTTTTTAAAGTTTTATCTAATCCATCTTTTGCTTCTTGATCATAATCATATGTCCCGTCTTCATTAGAGGTGATATGTTTATCTAAAATAAATCTACCTTTATGAATTGTGTCTGCACCTAATTCTTTAATCACTGGATCTAAACTATATTGAATCGCTAATACATGCGCAAAAGTCCCACCTAATGCTAATGGCAATACTGTCTTACCTGTAAAAGCACCTCTTGGCAATAAATCTAAATACGTTTTAACAATGCCTGAATAGGCTGCTTTAAATACAGGAGATACGATAATAATACCATCTGCATTTTCTATTTTTTGGTGCGTTTCATTAATAGACGCATTAGAAAAATCCGCTGTGATCAACGCTTCTGCATCTAATTGATGGACGTGTACAACATCTGTATCAATACCTTCATCTTCCAGGTATTTTTCAGCATACTCTACAATACCTGTTAAACGAGATTGTAATTTATTTCCACCTGCAATGATTGCTACGCTTGCCATCGTTAACATCCTCCTTTATTTATTCAAACTGCTATACATGCTCAGACACGTGACAGGAGCTCATTTTCCAAAAATAAAACATGTTATTTTTGGGGACTTTGTCTCTATCAAATTTAAATTTCTGCTGTACTTTAACTATGTTGTTTATTTAATTGCGGTTTGTATTGTGAACCTGGATGTGTAGCACTTAAATACTTTTCACCTTTACCGAATAAATTTTCTCTGAGAGTTGTATTTTCTTCATCATATTCTTTACGATAAACGCCACGTTCTTGTAATATTGGAACGACTTTTTCTATGAAATCTTCATATGAATTTGGTATCGTTCCATACGCAATATTAAATCCATCTACATCAGCAACTTCAACCCAATGCTCTATTTCATCAGCAATTTGTGTAGGTGTACCGACAAAGCGAACTGAACCAATACCTAAGCCATGATGTTTGATAGCCTCTTTTAGTGTCCATTTACGTGTTGGATCTTTCGCATAAATATCTAGTAAGCTTTGAATCGCATCTGTTTCAATATCTTCTATATATTGATCTGGATCAAATTGAGAAAAGTCTATACCTGTGTGTCCGCTTAATAAAGCAGCAGTTCCTTCATAAGTAATATGTTGGATTAATTCTTGATGTAATTGTTCTGCTTCTTCTACCGTATCACCAATAACGGGAACAATCATAGTAAATACCTTTAAATCTTCTTTATTTCTGCCTTGTTGTGTTGCTCTATAACGAATGTCATTTACATCATTAGCCAAACCTTGAAGTGAGTGGTTCACGACAAAGATTGCTTCTGCATGCTTACCTGCAAAGTTACGTCCTTTTTCGGAAGCACCTGCTTGAAATAACACAGGTGTACGTTGTGGAGATGGCTCTACAATATGTGGCCCAGGGACATTAAAGAAACGCCCTCTGTGATTAATTAAATGTACTTTATCAGGATCTGCATACGTGTTGGTAGCTTTATCTTTTACAACTGCGTCATCTTCCCAACTGCTTTCCCATAATTTATACGTTACATCTAAAAATTCATCTGCACGATCGTACCTTGTTTCTTTAGGCATACGTTCTGTTAACCCTAAATTTTCCGCTTCACTTCCTAGATAAGATGTCACAACGTTCCAGCCTATACGGCCATGCGTTAAATGATCTAATGTAGAAAATTTTCTCGCAATATCATACGGTTGAAAATAAGTCGTAGATACAGTTGGTGCAAATCCTACGTGTTCTGTCGCTTGCGCCATAGCAGATATCACTAATAAAGGATCATGATCTGGTACTTGAACGGCATGTTGTACAGCTGTTTTATAATCATTGCCATATTCACTATATGTTCCTAATACATCAGCGATAAATAATGAATCAAACTTCCCTTTTTCAAAAAGCTTCGCAAGTTTCACCCAGTAATCTATGGTGCCATGTTGCGCACCTTCATGTTTGTCGTGTTTCCAAAGACCAATCGCATGTGGTGCTGGTGAATTCTGAATAAAGCCATTGAAATGTATTTGTTTTTTTCCCATTCATATTACCTCCTATGAGTTTAAATAACGATTATTCTTATAATTTATGGTTGTGGAATTATTTTTCGTTTATATTGTGAATTTTATATAAATTAGATATATTTAATCGGGTATTTGTTAAAAATTATTTTTCAATCGTACTCAAATCTCCAGCTGGTAAATCTAATTCCCACGCTTTTAAGACACGTCGCATAATTTTGCCAAAACTTGTTTTCGGTAATTTATCCATAAAGTCAATTTCTCTTGGTGCAGCATGTGCCGCTAATCCAGTCTTAACAAATTGTCTGATTTCAACTTTGAGTTCATCCGTTTTTTCTATGCCTTCACGCAATGTGACATACGCTTTGATAATTTCTCCTCTTACTTCATCAGGGATGCCAATAACACCTGCCTCAGCAATCGCTGGATGTTCTACAAGTTTAGACTCAACTTCAAACGGACCTACTCTTTCGCCTGATGTCATAATCACATCATCTACTCTACTTTTGAAGAAAAAGTAATTGTCTTCATCACGATATGCTGAATCTCCAGAAATATACCAACCATTCACAAAATATGAATTGAATTTTTCTTCATTTTTCCATATTTTCCTCATCATGGAAGGCCATCCTGCTTTTAACGCTAAATTACCTAATGTATTAGGAGGTAGTTCATTGCCTTCGTCATCGACAATACTTGCAGTAATACCTGGTAATGGTTTACCCATAGAACCTAATTTAATTGTCTGACTTGGATAATTCACAATCATTAATCCACCGGTTTCTGTCATCCACCAAGTATCTAGTATACGTCTGCCATATACTTCATTGCCCCAACGGATCACTTCTGGATTTAATGGTTCACCGACTGACAAAATACTTCTCAACGTTGATAAATCATATTGTTTAGTGAATGCTTCGCCTTTACTCATCAACATGCGTAAGGCTGTAGGTGCGGTATACCATAATGTTACCTTATATTTTTCTATCATTTCATACCATAACTCTGGAGAGAACCTTCCACCTATGACACAATTCGTCACGCCGTGAAGCCAAGGACTGAATATGCCATAAGAGGAGCCTGTTACCCATGCTGGATCTCCTGTACACCAATAAATATCATCTTCTTGTAAATCTAGTACATATTTTCCTGTAATATAATGCACAATCATCGCATCCTGTGCATGTAATACACCTTTAGGTTGGCCTGTCGAACCAGATGTATAATGTAGTACAAGTGGATCTTCACGATCTAGCCATTCAATGTCGAAACTATCACTCGCATGCTTGAACGCTGAATGAAAATCGATATGTTCTGCCGATACATTTTCACCCACAACTATAATTGTTTCTAAGTCTGGTAATTTTGAGTAAGGTACACGGGGTAATAAATCTTCTGTTGTAACTAAGACTTTAGCGTCTGCATTGCTTAAACGTTCTTCTACTGCTTGATCCATAAATGCTTCGAATAACGGGCCACATATTGCTCCAGTTTTTAAAATACCTAAAAATGAAAAATAAAGTTCTGGCATTCTAGGCATATACACAAACACTCTATCGCCTTTTTCTACGTTAGCTTCTGTCTTTAATAGATTCGCTACTTTATTTGAAGCTAGCTTTAAATCTTCGAAAGTAAAAGATGCTTCTTGTGCGCTATCTTTATAATTCAAGGCAATCTTTTGCCCTTTACCGTTATCTACGTGACGATCTATACATTCATATGCCATATTTACTTTTCCTGTTTCATACCAAGAAAAAGCTTTTTCCGCTTCTTTCCAATCAAAGTTATTATATGTATATTCATAATCTTGTAGATTAAAGTTTCCTTTTTCACCTTTTAAAATTTCAGTTGTCATGTGTATGCCTCCTATAAAGATTTAAAAATCATTATAGATGTAAATTTCTGAATATTCAACCTATTATTTAATAATTCCGATATAATTAGTATGATTTAAATCTTTGAAACCTAGAGCCACATATCTTAGCAGTTTTACAAATAATTTTAAATATTTTTTAATTGTCCTACAATTTCATTTTAAATCATTATAACTCAAAGGATATTTATTATTTATTTGATTATGATTGCTTTTCATGAAAATTGATAAGGAAAATAGTGATTACGTTAGCTTAAATTCTATAATTGGCGAAGAGAAATATGCAATTAACATTTCAAGACATATGGAGGTAATTTGAGTCTGATAGATGTATTTGGTTTATTAAGGCAAAACGAGGATAATAGGCGGTTATATAGCATTGTAATGAATAATTGAACTTGTATTTTTAAAAATAGCAGTGATTTGGGGCGACTCCCATGATGAAACAGGCTAATTATTTATTAACAATAAATAGTTAGCCTGTTTTAAATATATGATTGGTCATACTATTGTTGGATGGTTGTACCAACGTTTTGACCGCTTTGTAATTTTTTAATAACATGTGATTCATTACCTGCCGCAATGACTACTTTTTCACAGCCTGATTCAATCGCTTGAATCGCATCTTGAACTTTAGGAATCATACCGCCATATATTGATGCTTGATCGATATATTGATTGATACGTTCAGCATTCAGTGTAGCTTGCACTTTTTCATCAATGATGACACCAGGTATATCACTTAATAAGTAAATCGGTGCCTGTAAATATTGTGCGATTTTATATGCTAGTGTATCTGCATTAATATTATACAGTTGTCCTGTGCTTCTATGTTGTCCTATAGATGCAATGACTGGTACAAATTGTTCTGTTAATGAAGCAAGTACAGAAGTATCTACATCTGTAGGTTCACCGACATAACCATATTTATTATCTAATGGAATGACATCAAATAATTTTGCATCTATGCCATTTATACCAATACTTTGAATATCTGATTTATTAATTTTACTAACGAGCGTTGGATTGACTGATCCAATTAATGTCTGACTTGTTACTGAAAGTACTTCACGCGTTGTCACTCTCAAGCCATCTTTAAATTGTGTAGGCACACCTTGTTGCTTCAAAGCTTCATTAATAAACGGTCCGCCGCCATGCACAATGATGGGTTTATAGCCGTGTTGTCTTAAATGTGCAATGTCTTCTATTGTTGAATCATGTAGATTTGTCAGAGTGCTTCCACCTATTTTAATTACAATATAGCTCATTTGTCACACTCCTTAGGTTCTATATGAAGCATTGATACGTACATATTCATATGATAAGTCACAACCATATGCTGACGCTGCGCCTTCACCATTACCAACTGATGCTTCAATATAAATGTTATCCGCTTCTAATTGTTTTTTTAAATGTAACTCATCAAATTCAACTGACATACCATCTTCAACGACAGGGACATTACATAAAGAAACATTCGTCTGACTTGGTTCTATGTCTTCAGAGGCATAGCCCATTGCTGTAACGATTCTCCCAAAGTTGGCATCTTCTCCATGAATTGCTGTTTTCACAAGGCTTGATGATACAATACTTTTAGCAATTTTTCTTGCTTCTGCAACGTCATTTGCGCCTTTAACTTTAGCCGTAACTAATTTCGTCGCTCCTTCACCATCTTTAGCTATTGATTTAGCAAGATACTGACTCACGAAATTTAAGGCATATTCAAATTTATCCCAATCTGGATGTAAAGTATCTAATTTATTATGGTTCGCTTGGCCATTCGCTAAGCCAATAACCATATCATTTGTACTAGAATCTCCATCAACTGTGATCATATTAAAAGAGTTATCAATCGTTTGTTTTAAACAATTGTCTAGCGTGTCCGCATCAATTTTGGCATCTGTAGTAATAAACGACAGCATCGTTGCCATATTTGGGTGAATCATGCCCGAACCTTTAGCTGTTCCTCCAATTGTTACAGTTATATCATCAATTTCAACTTGCACAGATAAATGCTTGGTAAATGTGTCCGTTGTTAAAATAGCTTGATTGAAAAACTCACTTTGATTATATTGTTCTTTTAAAACGTTTTGTGTGCCATGTTGTATCTTATCCATAGGTAAAAACGATCCTATAACACCTGTAGATGCTACCCCCACGCTTTCTTTGGATAAATTTAAATGCTCTGCTACCCATGCTTGTGTGTCTTTGGCATCTTGTATACCTTTTTCACCAGTACATGAATTAGCGTTTGCTGAGTTCACTACAATGGCTTGTAATGATTGATTATTTCTAATCGTTTCTTCAGTGACTTTTAACGGTGCTGCTTTAAAACGGTTCAGTGTATAAGTCCCCGCTGCTGCAGCTGCTGTTGTAGAGTATATCCATCCAAAGTCTTTTTTCTTTCTTCTTAATCCAACATGCATGCCTCCAGCTATAAAACCTAATGGAGAACTTACATCCCCTTGTAAATCTATTTTCAATTGGTTGAGTGTGTCTAACGTTTCAATATCTTTCATCCCATCTCACCTTTCTTTTTATATTACGGATATACAGGTAGTTGTGTTAACCCTGTTGCTTCGTTCAATCCATACATTAAATTTAAATTTTGTATCGCTTGGCCACTTGCACCTTTGACTAAGTTATCAATGACAGAAACAATTACTGCTGTTTGGCTTTCTTCGTCAACATATATACCGATATCACAATAATTACTCCCGTAGACTTCTTTAGTTTTCGGATAATTACCTACATCCCTAATACGTACGAAGGGTTTATCGTTATAATATCGTTTGAATGTTGCATGTAAATCTTCACTAGTACTTTGTTCGTTTAACTTCACATAGATTGTAGAGAGTATGCCACGTGTCATTGGTACTAAATGTGGGGTAAATACTACTTTGATATCTTCATGTGCTAAGCGTGAAATATACTGTTCTATTTCAGGCTTGTGTTTATGCTTGCCAATCGCATAAGCGCTTAAGTTTTCATTCATTTCAGCGTAATGAACGTGTTGTGCCAGCGATCTTCCAGCCCCTGAAACACCTGTTTTTGCATCTATAATAACTGAGTCTGGTTGAATTAGTTTTTGATCTATTAACGGATGTAATGCTAATAATGTAGCCGTAGGAAAACAACCTGGATTAGCTATGAGTTGCGTATTGTTTTGATTTACTTTAGACCATTCAGCAATACTATAATTTGCATCATCTAATTGTTGTTGTGTCGCCGCTGTTTCACCATAAAATTGTTGGTAGACATCTCTGTTAGTTAATCTGAAATCACCTGATAAATCGATAACTTTTATATTTTTTTCTACCAAATCAGGAGCGATATGTTTACTTACATTTGAAGGTGTAGCAAAGAACATCACATCACAATCAACTGTTTTAGTGTCTAAAGCCTCGTAGTGATGCGTTAAATGCGTTAAGTGAGGAAATGTTTCTTTTATTGGTTCATCCACTTTAGACTGTGAAAAAATGTATTTAATTTTTACATTTGGATGGTGCTGTAATAATCGAATTAATTCGACTGCACCATAACCACTTCCTCCTACTATTCCAACTTCTATCATGACGTTCATTCCTTTCTGAATATTCAAACTTTTCTAAGTGTCATGCATTACTTTTTCTCTAAAACTTCTGTTATTACTTTTATAACTTTATCAATTTCCTCTTCTTCAATAACAAGTGGTGGTGCAAGTCTAATAATATTTCCTTGCGTTTCTTTACATAGCACACCTTGTTCTATCATCTCTTGACAATAAGGTTGTGCTGCTTCAGTTAATTCAATACCGATAAACAATCCTCTGCCTCTCACATCTTTTATGATGTTACTGTCTATTAGTTGTAAATGATTAAGTAATTTTTGACCTTGTTCAGCAGAACGTTCGATTAAATTTTCATCAATTAACACATCTAATGCTGCCATTGATACTGCACATGCAAGTGGATTACCTCCAAATGTCGAACCATGTGTACCCGGTGTAAGTACTTTCATCACATCATCGTTAGCTAACACTGCTGAAATCGGATAAAGACCTCCACCAAGAGACTTACCTAATAAGTAAATATCTGGTTCTACACCTTCCCATTCCATTGCAAACATCTTACCTGTTCTACCAAGACCAACTTGTATTTCATCTGCAATAAATAGTACGTTATGTTCGTCGCATAAGTTTCGAACCTCTTGGATGAAATAATCTGGCGGTATATTGACGCCACCTTCACCTTGTATTGGCTCAAGTACAATTGCTGTTGTATTTTCGTTAATGAGTGATTTCAAGCGAGTGATATCTCCGAAATCTATATATTGCATATTATCTAGCAAAGGTCCAAAACCTTTTTTATAACTTTCTTGCGAAGATAACGATAAAGCACCTAGTGTACGACCATGGAAATTACCATTCATCGCAATAATTTCGCCTTGATTTTCCGCTATCCCTTTAACATCAGAACCCCATTTTCGTGCAATCTTAATTGCCGTTTCAATGGCTTCGGTACCTGTATTCATAGGCAATACTTTTTCCTTATTGGCAAGCGAACATATTTTCTCTTCCCATTTGCCTAAATTGTCACTATATAATGCACGGGACACCATAGTTATTTTTTCACTTTGCTCTTGAAATGCTTTTATAATTTTCGGATGACAATGCCCTTGATTGACGACTGAAAAACCTGAAATACAATCAATGTAGCTATTATCTTCAACATCCCAAACTTTGGCACCTAGACCTTTCGTTAAAGCCAGTTTAAGCGGACTATAATTGTTCGAACTGTATTGATCTGTTAGTGCAAATAAATCATTCATCGAAACCCTCATCCCTTTTCTATAAATATTCTTAATTTTGAATTAATATCCATAAATCATACACGTAATTTTACAATTAGTCAAAGACTAATTAAAATAATAATTAAACAAACAATTGCCTTAAAGCCTTTTTAACAAATTATATATATGCTTAACATTTCTTGAAATACTGTGATGACAATCCACAGAATGTATATAAATTGTATGATTTGGTGTATGACGACTTTTCAAAAGCTGTTATGTAATTATTTTATGGCAGTAACCGCTCTGTTATTTTCATAAAAAAGGCAAACTAAGTTTGGTTTCCACTTAGTTTGCTTAATATAAATTATCACTATCTAAGATTTTTATTTTGTTTTAGAATTTTTTTGTGCTTAAATTTGAACTGTTATCTTTGTTGATTTGCTCAATACATTTAAAAATATATGATTCGTAGTAATATGATGCATCAAATTTATAATAATTAGATATGAAATCATGCGGGGAATGAATCTCGTTCATACAATGTTTCACGATACTTTTTAGCAATAAGAAAGCAACGCTTGCAATGTATAAACTAATTCATAAACTGTTGCCATTTTATTAGCGTGTTTTCTAATTCATCCTACGTTCAAAACAAGTTGAATGCATTTTTTATACAAACTCTTGTATATAAAGTTATTATACGCATATAAAAACTCAAGTCAAACCAAGTTTTTAATCGGCTATAATTGTATATAAAGGTATTTTTATTCATATTAGACGCGCTTAATGTATAAATATATGGCACAATTCATTCGCCTTCAGTCCTATAGATAAAGTCCATAGCGTGTCATTTTACGATGTTACTCATTTATTCATTAAAAGTATATTCATGGTAAATATCACATTTACGCTCAATCTCCTTCAAACCTCTTAGTATCAAGGCTTACAGTCATTTCATAGACCTCAAAATCACAAATTTACCTTTATTTTACTTTTTTATTGTATTAATACACAAAGAAACAGTATCTACAAGGAATTGTGTTTAATCCATTTAGATACTGCTTTTTATGATGTTACTCAAATATATAATTATGCTTTTAGTAAGGTTATTACATAAACAAATCTAGAATCAGAACAACAATTAATCCAGTAATTGATGTCGTTAGTAATAAAACGCCCCATGTTTTAAAGGTGTCCTTTATTGAAATATTAAAGTATTCTTTAAATAGCCAGAATGAAGCATCATTTACGTGTGTAATAGTATTACTACCTACTGCAGTTGCAAGAACCATAAGTACAGGGCTTACGTTGAACGTAGGTATCAGTGGTCCCACAATACCTGCTGCAGTAATCGCTGAAACCACACCTTGTCCAGTAGCAATACGAATTAAAGCTGTAATAAGCCACGCCATGATAAGCGGTGAAATATTTGTATCTTTCATAATATCCGCTATATAGTTCCCCACATTAGCTTCTAGTATAACTTCTTTGAACGCGCCACCTGCACCGACTATGAATATAATCGTTGCAACGCCTTTTAAGCCACTTTCAAATGTCTTCATCATATCATCCATGTTTTTACCTTTTTTAAGACCGAAGATGACAATAGCAGTTAAAATAGCAATAATAAGACTGATTTCTGCACTTCCTAAAAATGTCACTGCTTCATGTATTAATGTATCTTCAGTAATAAATAAACTTAGAATTGTTGAAATCGAAATTAAAATAGCAGGAATAAGTGGTATAAATAAACTCATTCCAAAACTTGGCATTTCACTTTCTGAAAAAACCTTGTTCTTTTTTAATAACGGAGGTACTGGATAATCCATTTTCTTCATAAACTTAGGTAGTACAACTCCTGCCATGATAACACTAGGTATAAAGACAATAATTCCTAATATATAAACCATACCCATATCTGCGTTGTAAGCATCTACAAGTGCAGTTGGTCCTGCTTGAGGTGGAAATATACTATGAGATAGTGTTGTGGCAGCAACCATAGTAATAGCTAACTTCATAAATGGTGTTTTTGCTTCCACAGCAATACTAATCACTAATGGTGCTAAAATCATAAACGCCACTTCATAAAATACAGAAATCCCAAATACAGCACCTACAATAATTAATGCCCAATGCACATGTTTAGCACCAAATTTATTTATAAGTGTCGATGCAATACGTTGCGCTGCACCTGAATCCACCATTAATTTACCAAGTACTGCACCAAATCCAATAATAAGTGCAAGACTTCCTAACGTTGATCCTAATCCTTCTTTAATTGTTTCTAATATTGCAACAGGTTGCATCCCGTTTATAAAACCAACCACTATTGCTGAAAAAATGAGTGCTAGAATACTATTGATTTTGAGCTTAATATTTAAGAATAATAGTAAGGCAACCCCTATTACGAGTGAAATAAGTGGTAGATGTTCGCTTAAAAATGACAATTTCATGTCCTCCCATCCCTTAATAACTTATGAAAGCGAATTCACAATTCCTAATTATAATAGATTCAATTAAAAATAACAACGTTGTTATTTAAAAATTGCATTTCATTTAATTTCTCAAAAGATATTAAACATATTAATATAAAAATTAAAAAGCATACCCGTCACTGTATATAAGTCGTTTTATAACAATAACGGATATGCTTTTTAATTTTGGTTCGTATACGTATCAAAGTACCATTGCTTATCTTTCAAGATATCTCTATAGAATGGGTCTGTTCCGATTACTTTAATGCGGTCTGCTAGTGCCTCTACTTCGTCTAAATGATGTGTGGTTAATATGATCAAACAATGTGCTTTCATTTTATTGAGCAAGCTGTGAATATCATATCTTGATTTTAAGTCTATACCTACAGTTGGTTCATCTAATATTAATATTTGCGGATTACTTAAGAGTCCTATTAATACATTTACTTTTCTTTTGGTGCCTCCCGACAATTTGGACACAGCAACTGTCCTATCTGTTAAATGAAGTTGCGTTGCATACTGGTCTATCATGTCTTCTGTTATAGCGTTTTTACATAAGGCCTTAAAGCAATTGATATTCTCATTTACTGTCATATGTTCAAATAATGCAATATCTTGAGGCACGTAACCAATTATATCTTGAAGGTGCTTTTTTGAGACTTGGTTACCAAAGTAAGTGATGTTTCCTGAATCTGGTTCTTCTAATCCTGAAATCATTCTTAGTAAAGTGGATTTTCCAGCCCCGTTTTCGCCTAGCAAAATAGTTAACTGTTTATCTTCAAATGTCATATCTAGCGATTCAAAGATGCTTTTACTACGGTATTGTTTTTTAATATTTTGTAATTTTATCATCTCATCACTCCTATAATTGTATGAAGATATAAATCAAACTCATCACTAGTGCATAAATAAGTGTCATAAACAGTCTATGACTCAATGTATTTACTTTAAATAATAACCAAGCTACACCCAATTCATAAATCAAAAAAACCAATAATGATTTCAAGTAAAACATCACGGATAAATTTTGTTGAAATACGACTGCTGTCACACTTAATAAAATCATTAATATAATGGTATGTGCAATAGCATAGGCACTAAACAGTTTAAGTCGACTATAGCGGAACATGTATAACCTGGCCAACGCACTATTTTGTTTCAATCTTTGATGCAATACAATTTGAACACTGCTGACGCTTAATAAAATTGCAAAGACAATACTTAATGATATAGAAGTATTAGCACTGTGATTAATAACATAATGCACTACCTTTGATTCTGGTGTTTCTTGATTTAATTTTCTATTAACTGCTTTCAATGACGTATTTTGATTGCTATCTTCTAAATGCGACTTCACTATATTAGGTATTTGTTGTTCATACAAAGAACGACTAATCATTTCTAACGTTATATCGCCTATAAAGTCATCTTTGCCATATAGGGTTAGTGCGTCTTTCAAATTATTACTATGCAGCTTGTGACTATAATTTTCTGGTATTTGTAAGCTCACTACCGCTTCTTTTCTAGTAACGCGTTCCTCAATATATGCTTCATCAAGCGGCACATGTTCTATTTTCACAAATTCATTATCATCTATATGTTCAATCAGCGCTTTAGAGGATGACGAGCGTTCTTGATCTTGGACTGCCACTGGTATTTGAAACGATTGATTGAGTGTCTTGTACACACCCCAGACTGCCACTAACGTACATAATAATAATAATGCTAGTAACATGTATTGTTTCCACTGTTTTACGACTACGATAAAAAGGTAGGGGTGAATCATCTACGATACCTCCCAACAATGACAACTATTAATACAACTAATGATAATACCAAGCTAATATAAAACATGAGCGGCGCTTCTAAAATATAATTATTTAGTATGATTTCTAACATTTGATTTGTTACAAAACTAAATGGTTGTATTGTAAAAATACCATTGAATAAATGCTTGAAATATATGGTAGGTATAATCAGCCCTGATAGTAGCAAAATTATAATACTGAATATACTTTTCAAAATATAATTCATCCATTTGGATGATATTAAATCAATAATCGTCAGCCAGATTATCAGCAACAAGATATAGTATGTGAGTTGAATCACTACAGTAGACCAATTGTAGCTTTCAAAATCATTCGGCAATACTTTGAGCATCCAGAACAAACCCACTACGGCCCAAATACTTGTATAAAACAGTGTAAATAAGCTTCGAATAAGCGTCAGTTTCTCAAATGAAAAATGGTACATACTCAACCTAGATTTCAATGCTGTTACTTGATTCATTTTTAAAATTGAAAATAACGATAAAGCAAAGATAAAAATAGACGCTAAGTAGCCGGTTATCACATAATAACTCGCAGTATCGTAAATTTGTACAGGTTGATAATCAAATCCACCTGTACGGTTTAAACCTGTAAACAATAAGTCTGTTAATAAAATCATGGTGTCTTCTTTGTTAGCATCCTCTGCAAGCGATGTATACGTAAGTCCTCCGCCCATAGACAACATGAGACGATTGTACACTGAATCTGTTAATTGATTAATGACTAAACTCTTAGTCGATTGTTTATCATATGTATAAACCGAAATAGGCAAATCACCATTTTTATAAAATGACTGAGTCATCCCTTTTTCAAAAACATAGTATCCTTCTAGATTTTGAGCTTTTAACAATTGGTGTGCTTCTTGCTTATTATAACGTTTGATAATAATGTCTTTGCCTAAGTTTGTGCCATCGCCCATTGATTTAAGTATTAATGCAGTTTCGGCCGATTGATCGCGGTCTACAACGCCTATTCTAAATTTGGAATCATCTTGGTTAAATTGTTGTATGACAAGTAAGGTTGAAAACAAACCAATGATAATTATCACCAAATATAAAAATAAATGCCATTTTTTCAATAAAAAAGAGTGGTAAATGCGAAACAATTGTAATGTTCTCATTTAACCACCCCTTTCATTAATATTTTAGTTTAAATTTTTGTAATACTTATTTATCTTCAAGATCTTTCACAACATCTTTCAAGATATCTTCAGCGTTATCAGAAATTTCTTTCTGTAATTTACTGAAGTCATTGTTAGACATTGTATTTAAGTCTTTTGCACCAGCTTTATCAAACTTAATATCTTCTTTAAGTTTAGTTTCGCCTTTTATATTAATTGTAACAGGTTCATATTGAACTTCTGTAGTAATGTCGAGATCTTGTTTCTGTGAATTATTCTTCACATCAGTCTCTAATTTGTTTACATATTCAATTGTAGTTTCATCATAGTTTGCACTGATTTCAATATCACCTTTATCAGTACGTTTGTTACCATCAACTGTTTCTTTATTTGTAACCTTGATATCTGATTCTTTAATGCCATCATCAAAACCTAAAGTATATTTATCGTCATACTTATCATCTTCTTTAGTTGAATCACCGTTAAGTGAAATCTTAGACTCATCAGCAAACACATTATAATCCATAACTAACTTGTCATCATCGATTAGACTAGTACCTTCTAATTTAATGTCAGCACCGCTGTTATCTTTTAACGTTAAATCACGTTTAAGAATTTGATTGTCATCTTCCCAAATTACAGATTTAATACTTGGGAATTCATCTTTATCAGCATCTTTCACTTCTTCTAAAGCTTCATCAATTGAATCATCATATGCTTCAGCATTAAATTGATCTTCTGCAATGCCTTTAATATCTTTATCTTCTTTAGCTTTTTCTAAAACTGCTGTCAAAATTGATTTCGTTTCAGCTTTGCTAATATTCATTGTGACTTTATTCGTATCTTTCTCTTCACCATCAACATCGATCTTATCGTCTTCTTTTTCAAAATTATCATCATCAAGTTTATCGATAATTAATTCACTATAACGTTCACTAATTTTCTCAACTTTTTCTTGTGATACTTGCGTACCAGATAATAGAGAATTTAAATTCAATGTGTCATTCGTAATTGCTGAATTATTCCCACTCATACTTGATGCACTACTTGATGAACTGCTTACTGTTTCACCCGTTAATTTTTCATAAACATCTACAAGTTCATCATTTTTAGCTTTGTAAACATCATCTAAAATTGGTGCCGAGTAGTATTGATTGTCCTTATCTGCTGCCCATTGAAATTCCCCAATTTCATTGTCGGCTACAGTAGGATTTAATGCTAGTACTGACTTTTCGTTCTCTGGATCATGTCCCATTTTAAATCCTAATCCAGAAGCATCTACTGCAGATTTTGGTATATCAGATGATTTAAGTAATTTCTCTGGTACATCTGCACTCGCATCTAAGCTTATTAAATATGACTCATCTTTCATTTTGTCTTGAAATTTAAATTCATTTTCAAAACGGTCCTTAGCGTACTCTTGCATTTGCTTAGCGGTTTCTTGCTCACTTAATAAATATGTGTTCTTAGGTGAATTTTTCATAAAATAATAAGTCACCGCACCGCCTATCCCAACAATAAGTAATAACCCAATAACGACTGCTATGACAATCTTCACTGTCTTTGACATATCGTCCAACCTCCCATAAGCTTTTATTTATTTTATAATATCACAAAACTTATAATTTTTCACATATTTTTAAATTATATATATTTATACTTTTTATACCGTTAATATTATTTAATTAAGTACAATATATTGTGCTTAATTAACGATTGCACAAATTATTCCAAAACACTTTTCAAGGTTCCTGACATAAACAAGACGCAATACCTATTAATAAGTATTGCGTCTTTACAAATTATTTAATTCTTATAATAAACTTTATTAATCTTTTTTAACTTCATCTTCCCACCAAAGTGCATCTTTAGGATTTTGAATTACGTCTTCATAATCTTCTTGATTTTCAACGTTTGGATAATTTCCTCTCAATGATTTGTTTGATGTTGACTTAAACATTGTTAAGAAAATGATAAGACCGATAACGTTAATAAACATCAAATAATATGAAGGTGAAATTTCTTGGCCTGTCGTTTGTACTAACATTGATAGAATAAATGGTGTCAAACCACCAAATATTGCAGCACCAATATTATAAACAAGTGACAAGGTACGTAATCTCACTTTTGTATGGAACATACTTGGTAACACTGACGGCATTACACCTTCAAATGTAGACATGAATAGTGCGATGATAAATAAGCCTAAGATAACGACTGGTATCACTGGAATACTCATGAGCCAGAAGGCAAGCACAGAGAATAAACTGAAACCAATTAAACCAAATAGAATCGTCTTCTTATTACCTACTTTATCACTGTACCAACCAAAGAAAAATACAGCTGGTATCATCACTAACATCGTGACCGTACTCAGTATAGAACTCATGGTGCCCCCTAAGTTAATGGTTGAGTTTAAGTATGATGGCATAAAGGATAACACCATGTAATTAGCCACATTTAAGAATGCTACACCAGCGAAACAAACGATGATATCTTTCCAATAATATTTAAATATATCTAAATAAGAATATTCTAATTCTTCTTGTTCTTCTAATGTCGATTCATAAGCAGGACTTTCGTCTAATCCTGTACGCAAGAAGATACCTACGATACCTAATGGCGCAGCAAGAATAAATGGAATTCTCCAACCCCAATCTGCCATTTGTTGATCACTTAACAATGCATACATCAGACCAGCTAAGACTGCCGCCATAATACTACCTGCAAGTGTACCAATTTCTAGTCCACTACCTAACTTACCACGTGCTTTATCTGGCGATGATTCTGCTATGTAAGTCATAGCACCAGCGTACTCTCCACCAGTTGAAAATGACTGAATCATACGTACTACGAGTAATAGAATTGGCGCCCATATACCGATTTGATCTTGCGTTGGTAATAACCCAAGCATCAATGTTGAAGCCGCCATAAGTAAGATTGTTGATGATAATACAACTTTCCGTCCATATTTATCCCCTATATGACTGAAGAAGATACCACCAATCGGTCGTACTATAAATGCAAAAGCAAATAC
The DNA here is from genome assembly GCF_029531845.1 of Staphylococcus equorum. Lineage (GTDB taxonomy): Bacteria > Bacillota > Bacilli > Staphylococcales > Staphylococcaceae > Staphylococcus > Staphylococcus equorum_C. Next base: position 67,993 of record NZ_JAMBPV010000008.1, on the reverse strand, counting down.
AGCAAATGTAGATACAATTTGCATCTCTTGCGGTAAATTACCAAAGAAATTGGCACTTATAACTACAGCTAATTGCGCATATAGTCCGAAGTCAAACCACTCAATTGCGTTACCAATACCTGTGGCAACCACGCTTTTTTTTGCTTGGTCTGAATCTACCCTATTAACTTTTTCTTTTTTAAACTTCACAAAAAAAACACCCCTTAATTTTTGTCTATCAATATAACATAACATAACCTGTGTACAAATTTTCAAACAATTTTAATTTAATGTTCCATGTATTTTGCGTTTAAAATGCATAAATACTTATATATCAAAACAACGCAACGCTCTACTTTAATCTCTATATTCATTATCATTCCTATAGCATTGGACTTTATGGATTAAAAAACTGAGATCAATTAAATAAAATCAATTTATTTTAAATCACATTATGTTATATAAATACTTTTTACAGCTCAAAAAGTATTCTTAAATTAATTATTCAGAACGATACATATTGTTTTCTTTGGTATAATAGCCTCATAAAAACGAACATTTGGAGGCACTCAAGTTATGAAACAAATTTATTTTAACCATGATGGTGGTGTAGATGATCTCATCTCATTATTTCTATTAATACAAATGGATGATGTAGAGCTTATTGGTGTAAGCGCAATTGGTGCAGATAGTTATATCGAACCAGCAGTAAGTGCAGCTCAAAAAATAATTAACCGCTTCTCTGAGCAACCAATACATATCGCTGCTTCAAAAGAACGGGGTAAACATCCTTTTCCAAAAGATTGGCGTATGCACGCATTTTTTATGGATGCGTTACCTATTTTAAATGAATCGTTAAATCAACAATCTTTATTATTAAAACAGCCTGCTTATCAAGATATTATCGATAAATTACAAGCACATTCCCAAAAAATTACTTTACTTTTTACAGGACCATTAACAGATTTAGCCAAAGCTATCACAGTTGAGCCTACTATTGTTCAAAATATCGACCGTCTCGTATGGATGGGCGGCACATTTTTAGATAAAGGCAATGTTGAAGAACCCGAACATGATGGTACAGCTGAATGGAATGCTTTTTGGGATCCCGAAGCCGTTCAAATTGTGCTTGATACGGATATCAAAATAGAGATGGTTGCTTTAGAAAGCACAAATCAAGTACCTATGACATGGGAGGTTAGACAGGCATGGGCAGATGAACGCCATTATCCTGGTGTGGACTTCTTAGGTGTAAGCTATGCTGCTGTTCCGCCATTAACACACTTTCAAACGAATTCTACTTACTTCTTATGGGATGTATTAACGACCGCTTACATTGGCATGCCTGAACTTGTTCAACAACATAGCGTAAATGTGTCTGTATATACTGAAGGCCCTAGCCAAGGGCAGACGTATATTGACAACGTTAATGGTAGGCCTATTTCAGTGGTTTATTACGTTCAACATGACGCTTTCTTCAAATACATCACTGATTTAGCTAAAAAAGTTACGCGTTAAAAAATAAATATTAACTATACTAAATTTCAGCATAATTATACTCATATAAAACGAGGGATCTCCATTTTTCGGAAGATCCCTTTAATCATTAGATATTACTTTTTAACAGACACATCAATAACTATCTGGAGTTAAATATCGTTTATCGATGACGTCTTTAGTAATCGTTTCTAAACGCTGTTTCGTAACGTCATTTTCGTCATCATAGCTTAGTGCGTGTCGTTTTGCTAAATTATCATTATATTTTTTGAGTGGATACATTTTAAAACGATGTCGTGTGTTGTCATCTAGTGGATTGGCTATTTCATAATGCGTAACTAAAGATTGCCATTCAACGTTTTTAATCGTTACACCCTTTGGCAATTTCTCAATATTAAAACGAATATTACCTCCTAATACATTACTTTCATTACCTGTAGTTTGCCCATTTAAAAAATTTCCCAGGGAATAAGCTACTAACGTCTTATGATTCCTTTTCCCTTTTACCCACTCTATAGGTTGAATGACATGAGGATGTGTCCCGATTACTACATCTACCCCTGCATTTGCAAATACTTCAGCGTATTTTTCCTGTTTACGATTTGGTTCATGTTCGCCTTCACTTCCCCAATGCGCAGATACAATCACCGCATCACTTTGTGCTTTAGCTTTTGCTACATCTTTTTTAATTTGGGCTTCATTAAAATAGTTAATATGATATGGTTTTTTAGGAGAAATATCATTTGTACCATATGTATAACTTAATAGTGCAACTTTGATTCCATTCCTCTCAAAAACTGGTATATTATCTCTCATTTTTTGTGAATTAAACGTGCCAGTATATAAGATATCGTCAAATTGTCCCCATAAATCTATCTCATTCAACAAACCATCCGTCCCTTGATCAAGTGCATGATTATTCGAACCATTTACAATATCAAAGCCCATCTCAGCGATATCATCCGCCATATCCCTCGGCGTATTAAATTGTTTGTATCCCGAAAATCCTTTTTCATCTCCACCAATGGGTGATTCTTGATTTATATACGAAATATCCGCTGATTTTATGTCTTTTTCTAAGTCATCATACATAGGTTTAAAGTCGAAACTACCATCGTCTTGTAATGCATCTTGATAAACTACTGGATGAATTAAATTATCTCCAACGGCATAAAATGAAACTTTATCCTCTAATTGATTTTGGTCATGCAAGCATAGCCCACTAAAAAATATAAAAACAGTAAATAATAACGTCATCATTATTTTATATTTCCACATAACTTCCCCCCTTGACCATTACAAATAAGTTATCACATTACACATATTAGTTCTATTATAATTAAACATCTCAATTTATTATACAGTGTTTACAATATACTCAAACTTCTTTAACAATAGTAAAATCAGGAGTGTGACAGAAATATAATTTTCTACTTAACTTTGTCAATATAACAATTGAGGTTGAGACATGTATTTATGTCCCAACCTCAATTGAATTCAACTTATAATATTATACGTGCTTAGTTATTGTTTCTGCTGGTAAGCGATATGAACCATGAGCAGGATTTTTTGCTTTTCCTATCGCTATAATCATGACAGGTTCATAACGTTCTGAATCTATATCAAATGCTGTTGCTATTTGATCAGTTTCGAATCCACCTATTGGATTCGTGTCATAACCATAAGCTCTGGCAACTAGCATGAATTGCATAGCAGCTAGACTACTATCAATTTTTATAATATCGTTCATTTCACTTTTTTCTAAACTTCTATAAAAAGGTAAAACCTTTCCAAGTAATTCATCTTTAACATCTTCAGGCATTAACCCTTGTTTGACAGCATTACTATAAATTTCTTCACCGTATTCATGGCTTTGCATATCCCCAAAGATAACTACCATTGCAGACGAAGAATCATTTTGACGTGTATTAAAACGTACAAGGGGACGTAGTTTATCTTTACCTTCATCACTTTCTACAACTAAAAAGCGCCATGGTTGCATATTCACTGACGATGGTGCTTTTGTCGCTTTTTGAATCATTTCATCCATTTCTGATATTGGTATTTTAACTTGCTCATCAAAAAGTTTTACAGATTTTCTATTCATTACTATATCTTCAAAGTCGTTATTAATCATTATTCATTTCTCCTTAACTTTTTTTCACAAAATCAAATTATACTCAATTTATTTGAATTTACAAATCATCTGTTTGAAGATGAATTTAGTAGCGACGAGAACTTAAATAATCATTAACAATACTTCACCAGAAACTTGATAGCACGATACATTTTTTAAAATTTTCTATTAAGTTCATTTTAATTAAACACAATTTATTAACTTAAAATTCATGCATGCAACATCGTAAATTGCCCTAGTCTGTTATTTCCATAGACATCGTTATATTTCTATCACAGAAACCCATTTTTTCATATAATTTTTTGGCGAAATTATTCGCAAAGACATTCAGCCTTACTTCTTTAATATTTTTCGCTTTAAAATACTCACCGACAAATTGTATTAATTCTTCAGCGACGCCATGTCTTCTATATTCATCAAATACATACAGCTCATATATAAATCCATACTCTTCCTGAATAAAATAATCTATTTTGTCATCAATAAGCACAAAACCTTTCATCTGTGTTTCTTCTATTAATACATAATATTCAGCACCTTCGCTTCTTAATTGTTTTGACATCGATCTCATCGCATGATCTGATAAGTCAAAGTCTGCTGTTATCGCTTCTTTAAATACAGTCGGTATCGTTTTATTAATTAGTTTCAACTCTTCTTGGTTTGCTTTTCTAATTGTCATTGTTATGCACCCTTTCTTCAACACGCTTTCTTTGTAGATACTTACAATCATAGTTATATCACTTTACATTTCAAATAATTTTTAATACTTTGACAATACCCTAAATCAAAAGAAATTAATTTCAAGACTTTTTAAAATAAAAATTTTAACGTCTAGCATCTTTAATATCAATAGAAATCTTCTTAACTACTGGATATATTAAGTTTTTATAGTAAAATAGGATAGTGACTTTCCCTATATACAATTAATTATAGGCCACTCCACTATATTATTAAGAGGGTTTTTGTAATATACAAATAACTACTTTTTAATTGTGAATACTGTACATGATACAATGGATGCTTTACAATCAACAGATCATCTGATGATTAATTGCCATTGTTTTATAATAGAGCACTTCAATAACTTACAACGCTCTTATCAATAGCTGAAAATATTAAAAAAAGTTCGATATATTCTACCTTATATCAAAATATAAAGAGAAAATTTTAAAAAAAGAGGGAATAAATAATGAAGTCCATATCTGTAATAGTGACTTATTACAACTCAGAAGACTATATAGAAAGATGTTTAACTAGTCTTAAAAAACAAAGATTTCAAGATTTTGAGTTAATTTTAGTCAATGATGGTTCAACTGATAATTCAAAAACGATTGCAACACAAAATATTGCAAATTGGAATATACCAATAAAAGAAATTGATTTACAACAAAATACAGGTCATGCGCATGCAAGAAATATTGCTATGCAAGAAGTAGATACACCTTATTTTATATTCATTGATTCAGATGATTATTTAGCTTCTTATGCGCTTGCATTTTACATGAAAAAAATAAATCAATTTGATGCACTTATTTCACCAATACATTCATTTACTCTCGACATACCACAATATATAGACCAAGACTTAGTGCGTGTGGAATATTTAGATACCAAAACTAAGTCAAATCAATTCTTACGTAAAAATTCATCGTGTAATATTGTCTTTAAAACGGCGATCGCACGTGGACATAATTTACAATTCAATGAAGAATTAGATGTCTTTATTGACTGGTCATTCATTTTAGATTTTATAAAATATTCAAATGGTTTTGTACGTGTGAGTCGCTTCCCATTTTATATCAAAGGCGAAGTTTATGACCCATTCTTAAAACCAAGATTATCTAAACAAGACTTCGGTATCGTCTTCAATGATTATGTATATAGTTTTTCAGATTCTATTCAACGTGCACCTTTAAAGGAAAACAAGCGTTTCATAAAAAATAAAATGAAAAATTTATTTAAATATTCGTTTGAGCCTTCATTAAGAAAAACGCCTGAAAGATATGAACAAAATAGTGAATTATTACCAAGAGTTACGAGACAACTCTTTCCTACAATTTTCAAAAATGAGAAACCCTTATTTATCGCTGAAGCACTCATGCTTATGTTTAATAAGAGAAAATCAGCATTTAAAATTAATCAGTTTAGAAATAAAGCTCGATTAGCTAAAAATGTTGTTTTACGCAGAAAAAACAAACATCGTGCGCTTTACCAATTGACAGATTCTGAAGATAAAGTAAATCCAAAAACGATCGTATTTGAAGCTTTTGGTGGTAAAAATTATAGTGATAGTCCTAAATATGTTTATGAATATATGATGAAACATCATCCGAATTATGAATTTATATGGGTATTAAAAAAACCTGACAGCGTACAAATACCAGGTCCTGCCCAAAAGGTTAGAAAAAATTCTAAAGCATACTATGATGCTTATTCTAGAGCAAAATACTGGGTATCAAATGCTAGGCTACCACTATTTCTAAATAAAAAACCGAACCAAGTCTATATCCAAACTTGGCACGGTACACCATTAAAACGCTTGGCAAACGATATGAAAGTCATTCGTATGCCCGGAACAACAACAGACAGTTATAAACGCAACTTCAGGGAAGAAACAAATCGTTGGGATTATCTCGTTTCACCAAATGCTTATTCATCAAAAATATTTGAAACGGCGTTCTGGATGAATCCAGAACAAATTCTTGAAATTGGTTATCCTAGAAATGACGTTTTAGTTAATCGTTCACAAGACGAAGCATATATTCAAGAAATCAAAGAAAAATTAAATTTACCTGAAGATAAAAAAGTGATTATGTATGCTCCTACATGGAGAGATGATGAATTTGTTAAAAAAGGTAAGTACTTGTTTGATTTGAAAATTGACTTAGATAATTTACAAGAAAAATTAGGTGATGATTATGTGATCTTGTTAAGAATGCATTACTTAATTTCTAATGCACTCGATTTAAGAGGTTATGAAGAGTTTGCAATTGATGTTTCAAATTACAATGACATCTCTGAATTATACTTGATTTCAGATTGTTTAATCACGGATTATTCGTCAGTCATGTTTGATTACGGCGTACTAAAAAGACCACAATTCTTTTTCGCTTATGATTTAGATAAATACGGTCAAGATTTACGTGGTTTCTATCTTGATTATCATAATGATTTACCAGGTCCAATTTATCAAGATGCTTATAAATTAGCTGATGATTTGAAAAAATTAGACCAAGTAGAAGTAGATTACAAAGATAAAATCGACACTTTCTATAATGACTTTTGTTCATTAGAAGATGGTAAATCGTCTAAAGCAATTTCTGATTTAATTACTGGTCAACAAGACAAGTAGTTCTAATGCAAGAGTTTCCGCTCTTGCATTCCTTTTTTGAGCAGTCTTGTGGGGGTGGGAAGAAGAAATCAAATTTCTAATTTTGGTTTCTTCTTCCCACCCCTATTTTCATTCAATTTTTGAGCTAATAACTGCCAAGCTTTATGATAATTATCATCTAATTGTACAGGTTTAAAACCAAACTCAAGATACATATTGATTGCTTTATAACTAACCGTTTGTGATGTTAAATAAGCTTGATCATGATGTACTGCTAAAATGTTCATTGCTGCACTAAGTAATGGTTTGGACAACTTTTTCCCTTGATATGCTGGTATGATACCCACCCAATGAATTCTCCCCATTTTTTGTGTGTCTTCACCTAAGCAGCCATACCATGCAGTTGTCGTACCAACAACTTCGTGCTTTTCATTTTCAATGAAGATACAACGCTGTTCCATCTCTGCTATATGATTTCCAAACTCTTTATTAAACCTTTCTAATGCCTTATATTCAGTTGGGAACTCTCCTGCTAGCGTTTCTATATAAGCCCATAATTTTTCATCGCCTTTACGAAATTTCCTAATAGCAAAACCTTTAGGCACATCATATTGTGGTATATTATCTAATTGCGTTCTCACCATTTGTACTTTAATATTTTCCATTACGCATCACCTCACGTATTTAAATTTGTTATATCAACTTATGTTTATAATAGTCTTATATTTATTATAAAAACACATATTACAATTCCAAGCAAAAATCTTTATATGCTACACTTCATAAATTAATAAAAAAAGCCGACAAAAAAGTTATACTTTTGTCGACAGTGAAAATATCTATTCTTATCTTGGATGATGTTCAAATCTATACTTCCTTATTTTGAAACACCTACCGTGTTCAACAATACAATACCTATGAGTATAAACACGATTGCTATGATACCTGTGAGATTTAGATTTTCATTAAATAAAACAACTGCGAGTACTGTACTCAGTACTAACCCCAAACCAGCCCAAGTGGCGTAACTTAAGCCTAATGGCAAATATTTCATAGCTAAACTAAAAAAATAAAAACAAATAATAAATGAGATGGTTGCTGCTAAACTTGGGTATAATTTACTAAAACCTTCAGAGGCCTTGAGTGAAACCGTGCCTGTTACTTCAGTAATAATAGCAATCACTAAATATAAATAAGCCATAATACTCCTTCCCTAAATCGAAGCACTTGGAAAGCTAATCATCGTTTATACTAACGCTTTTACCAATCACGCTACTTCTATTCAATCAATATCAAAGTCCTATTTAACTATTGCAACAATAGCTCTCTTTGTAATTTTTCAATTCTAAAACGCCAACTCTTTAACACCTACAAATAATAAGAAACTGGTGAAAATCATTAAGTTTATGACTTCACCAGTTTCATTTTTAAATTATATAGATTTGTTAATTGCTTTTATTTTACTGCTCCTGCATCTTTGTCATGTACACCATGACGGTAGAAATCAATGTATTCTGGTTCCATAAGTTTTTTACCACGAATAATATCTGATGCTTTTTCTGCCATCATTAATATAGGTGAATGGATATTACCGTTTGTAGTACGAGGCATTACTGACGCATCTACAACACGTAAGTTTTCCATACCATGTACTTTGAATGTTTCAGGATCAACAACTGACATTTCGTCTGATGCCGGCCCCATTCTACAACTACATGATGGATGTAATGCAGTTTCGCCATCACGTTTAACCCATTCAATGATTTCTTCGTCTGTTTGCACTTCAGGACCTGGAGAAATTTCTCCACCATTAAATGGATCTAAAGATTTTTGAGATAAAATGTTTCTAGCTACTTTGATTGCTTCAACCCATTCGCGTTTATCTTCTTCTGTAGATAAGTAGTTAAATGCGAAATCAGGCTTTTCAAATGGGTCTTTAGATTTAATCTTCAAGTAACCACGAGAGTTAGAATACATCGGACCTACGTGAACTTGGTAACCATGAGCATGTGGTGCTTTCGTACCATCGTATCTTACTGCGATTGGCAAGAAGTGGAACATTAAGTTTGGATAATCTACTTCGTCATTTGAACGTACAAATCCGCCACCTTCGAAGTGGTTAGATGCTGCTGCGCCTTTACGACCTAAAATCCATTGCAAGCCAATGAATGGCATTTTTAATTTGTTAAGGCTAGGCTGCATTGAAACTGGTTGTTTACATGCATGTTGCACGTATACTTCTAAATGGTCTTCAAAGTTTTCTCCTACACCTGGTAAATGTAGACGAGTTTCAATCCCTACTGAACGTAAGTGTTCTGAATCGCCAATGCCAGATAATTGTAATAATTGTGGAGAGTTAATTGCGCCACCTGATAAAATAATTTCTTTCGCATTCACTGTATGTTCTTTACCATTCTTCTTGAATGTTACACCAGTTACTTTATTACCTTCAAAATTTAATTTAGTTACAAACGCACGTGTTTCCACGTCTAAGTTTTTACGTTTCATAGCTGGATGTAAGTAAGCTCTTGATGCTGAAACACGTCTACCATTATGCACTTGGCTATCAAAAGGTCCGAAGCCTTCTTGACGGAAACCATTGACGTCTGGTGTTTTATTATAACCTGCGTCAACACCAGCATTAAAAAATGCTTGGAATAAAGGATTTTTAGCAGGTCCACGTCTTAATTTAATTGGACCGTGGTGACCACGATACTGATCATCTTTAGTAGAACCAAACGTTGTCTCCAAACGTTTAAAGTATGGTAAACAATGGGCATAATCCCATGATTCCATGCCTTCTGGTTGCGCCCATTTTTCATAATCCATTGGGTTACCACGTTGATAAATCATACCGTTAATTGAACTTGAACCACCTAATACTTTACCACGAGCATGTCCAACTTTACGTCCATCCATATGTGGTTCTGCATTTGTTTCATAAATCCAGTCATATAGTTTATTTCCTGCTGGATACATTAATGCTGCTGGCATTTGAATTAATAAATCCCAAGAATAGTCACTACGTCCAGCTTCTAATACAAGTACATCATTAGATGCATCTTCACTTAAACGGCCACCAAGTACCGAACCGGCACTCCCACCACCAATAATGATATAATCATATGATTTTTTCATTTTTGATAAAACCTCCTAAATTTTTAATTATTAATATTTTATATTTGTGTGTAAATTAACTATTGTTTACCAAACCAATTTACTGGCTCTGGATTCGTATTACGTAGAATATGTTTCTCAACTTGATATTCTGTTAAGCCTTCTTTACCAAGTTCTCTACCAATACCTGATTGTTTGTAACCACCCCATGGTGCTTGTGCAAAGTATGGGTGGAAGTCATTAATCCAAACTGTACCCATCTTCAATTTATTAACAACACGTTCAGCTTTACCGATATCTGAAGTGAATACGCCACCTGCTAAACCATAAATCGAATCATTTGCTAGCTCGATTGCTTCTGCTTCTGTTGAAAAGCCTTCAATTGTTACAACTGGACCAAACACTTCTTCTTGTACAATACGCATTGAAGTATCACAATCTGTAATTACAGTTGGTTCAAAGAAGAAACCATCTTGTAAGTCTTCACGTTCTGGTCTTTTACCGCCAATCGCAATCGTTGCGTTTTCTGATTTTGCAACTTCCATATATTTTTCGATTTTTTCTCTGTGCTCAGCTGAAATAACTGGTCCCATTTCGGTTTCTGGATTAAATCCATCACCTAATTTAATATTTTTAATTCTTTCAACTAAAGTTGCTTCGAATTTATCTTTGATATCGTTGTGTACTAAGATTCTTGCACCTGCAGAACATACTTGACCTGCGTGGAAAAACCCACCATTCAAAGCTTGATCGACTGCAAGTTCAAAATCAGCGTCATCAAAAATAATATTAGGATTTTTACCACCAAGCTCTAATGCAACATTCGTTACGTGATTCGCAGCTTGTTTCATAATATGTTTTCCTGTTTGAATACCACCTGTAAAAGATACTAAGTCTACTTCTTTATGAGATGATAACGGCTCTCCTACTTCAGAACCTTTACCTAAGACTAAGTTAATTACGCCTTTAGGGAATCCAACTTCCTCCATCAATTCAAATACACGAATTGTTGTTAGTGGTGTGATTTCACTTGGCTTCATAACAAGCGTACAGCCTGTAACTAATGCTGGTGCAATCTTCCATGAAGCTTGTAGTAAAGGATAGTTCCATGGTGTGATTTGAGTGACAACACCTACTGGTTCTTTTATTACTTTACTGTCAGTATTAGGAATTGGTGAATCTATAATTTCGCCACCATCTTTATCTGCTAAACCAGCAAAATAATGAAATACATTCGCAATGTCGTCCATGTCTGCATAAGACTCTTCTAACGTTTTGCCTGTATCTAGTGTTTCAAGTCGCGCTAATTCTTCACGGTGTTCTACGATTAAATCAGCAATTGCCCCTACTTTTTCACCTCTAGAGTCACTCGTTTCTTGAGACCATTCACTGCCTTCAAATGCACTTCTTGCTGCTAAAATGGCACGTTCACTATCTTCTGAAGTACCTTCTGCGACTTCAAAAATAACTTCTTGGTTATATGGATTAATAATTTTTCTTGTTTCTTCGTTCGAGCTATTTACCCACTCACCATCAATATATTGACGACGAGATAATTGATTTAAAAGTTCCATGAAAATTACCTCCGTTAAGTTTGTTAAATTTTTATTTAACGAATTTTACAAGATTTATGTTAGCATAGTAATCGAAAGGGTGTCAAACGAGTTTAGTTATAAGCTGATTATGGATTTGTATAATTATAAAAATATAATTATTTTGAATTACTTAATCATCAATATCTTAAATTTGTATAAAAATTTATCGGAGGTGTACATCGTGGTACATTCAAACAACCCTGATAAGCAATTGGATGAAGCTAAAGACATCGTCATCAATGCAATTGGTGAAACGATGGACCTATACGGGATTAACAGAAGTGTAGGTAATTTATTTGGTACTATGCTCTTTGAAGACAGCATGACTTTAGATGAAATGCGTGAACAACTACAAATGAGCAAACCTAGTATGAGTGCTGGAGTAAAAAGGCTCCAAGAATTCGATCTTGTCAAACAACAGTTTACACGGGGCAGTAGAAAACAACATTTCGTTGCTGAAAAAGACTTCTTCAATTTCTTCAGTAATTTCTTTACCCGCAAATGGAAAAGAGAAATTGTAATTAACTCTGAGGCTGTTCATGATTCAGTAGCTATACTTGATAAGGTCATCAACGACAAAAATGCTGATGCAGCTACTAAGACAGAAGCGAGCGAAGTCAAAGCACAATTAATCGATACCTTGCCATACTATGATTGGTTAGATAATTTGGGCGAAGCAATCGAAAGTGGCGAAATATTTAAATACTTCCCTATTCCAGAAAATAAGAAGTAACACTTATTTCAATGTTTTAGGAGAAATTGTACAATCAAAAAATGGCAGTTAGATTCTTCTTTAGAAATCTAGCTGTCATTTTTTGTCATTTCCAGATACATCTTCATTACAATGTTAAATATATTTGGTGAAAATGGAGAGGGAATATGAATTTGAAATCCAGTATACTTCACGTTTTACTTCTATCTATCAGTATAAAAAAAGCAGTGGAGCAATCTATCGTCATAGTTGCTCCACTGCTTTTTATATGTTTTTATCTATAAGTTGTCGTCATTTTTCTTTTCTCTCACCTGTGTAATTCTCAGTGAGCGTCGTTCTACTTCTTTATATTTATCCGCACGGCGCTCAAGTTTGAGTCGATCCTCATTTAATGTCCGTAAGAATGAAATCATCATCATGACGAAGACAACGAGTACTGGCACACTAGCAAGTAAAGAAGCTGTTTTTAATACTTCCAATGATCTCTCACCACCAACAAGCATTAATGCAAATGGTAATAGACATAAAGCGAATGCCCAATATAAACGGTTTGCTTTTAAAGGTTCTCCAACTACTTTTTTCTGTGATGCTGCTGCTAAAATATAAGAACCAGAATCAAAAGTCGTTGCTAAGAACAGTACCGCAGAAAGTAAGAATAAAACAATAACTAAGTTAGGGAATGGTAATTGATGCAAAACTTCAATTATAGTTGCTTCTGTACCATGCGTGTTTAAATTCTGAACAACATTAAACTCTCCAGTTAATTGTAAATAAACTGCATAGTTACCGAAAATACCAAAGAATAACATACAGCCTAAAGTACCGTATATTATCGTACCTAGAACGACTTCTTTCATAGTTCGTCCCTTAGAAATTCGTGCAATAAACAATCCAATAAACGGCGCATATACAATCCACCATGACCAATAGAATATTGTCCAATCTTGTGGGAAGTTCGTTTCCTTACGTCCACCGATACCTCCGAACGGTTCTATCCATGTCGCCATTTGGAAGAAGTTTTTCACCATATTACCCATACCTGTTATGGTCGTTTCCATAATAAACACAGTTGGGCCAACAATCAGCACAAAACCAAGTAAAACAAATGACAGAATAACGTTCCAATCACTTAACACTTTTATACCTTTTTTCAATCCAGAATAAGAACTGTATGCAAAAAGTGCAGTTATGATAAATAGAATTGCACCACGCATGACCATACTATCTCCGTCTAAACCGGTCAATCTTTCTATACCTGCTGTAATCATCGGTACACCAAGTGCGAGTGATGTTGCAGCGCCTCCAAGTAAACCGAAGATAAATATAATATCCGTTACTTGTCCAATAAAGCCATCTGTCTGGCTTTTTAAAATAGGTCTCAACGTTTGGCTGATTTTAAACACTGGTTTTTTCTTCACGAATATAAGATAACCAATACATAGTGCTGGCAATACAAATGTTGCCCATGCGATAGGACCCCAATGGAACATGCCGTACATTGTAGCATAGTTTAAAGCACTATCTGTCATCCCTTTACCACCGTGTGGCGGGTCTTGATAATAAAAGGCCCATTCAATAACGCCCCAGTATAAAATATCTGAAGCAATACCAGCACAGAACAACATTGCTGCCCAACTAAAATTATTGAATTCAGGTTTATCTGTAGATTTACCTAATGTCACATTTCCATATTTTCCAAATGCAATGTACAAAACAAATATTAAAATTGCTAAGCCAATAAATAAGTATACTGAACCGATTGTACTTACAACAGCTTCATTCATTTTCGTAATAATATCTTGACTGGCTTTTGGAAAAACCATCATAGGAATTACTGCAATTAATAAAATTACGGAAGACCCTATAAAGGTCGTCCAATCCATTACTTTAGTCTTTCTCAATTGTTGAACACCCCTCATAGTAGATTTGTATGTAAAATTACCGCTAATAAATTTAATGAATTAGCAAGAACTATTTAATTATTCACAAACATGAGCCTAACGAATTTTAAATAATAATGCAAATTGCATTCAAATGAGTTATTTGTAAAAGATGAATAATTATATAAAAATACCAATTAATTTGAATACGAAAATCGCTACAATCATAGTGTTAAGTTTAAACTTAACGAAATTAATGAATCTTACAAACTTAACTAAGTGTATTTTTATGCATTAAATATGAATATATATTCTATTATATTTTTTTATTTTCTTTATGTATTTGGTGGTTTTTATTTAAAAAATCGTTTAATTTTTACATTGCTTGTTTTTATTAATATTACTAAAAAATATAAAATAATTATAAATATAAATGCCTTAAAATTACTTCAGATCAAAATTATCTCGAGTTTAAATTAATAGCGTTCAAAACTAAAAAACTCAGTATAAATATTTTATAAAGAGATTATAGAACATAGACGAGCCAAATACTTTAAAAGCGCTTGTTTATTTTTTTATAAATATATCTTAGTTTTTAAAAATGGCAGTGTTTTGGGCCGACTCCTGCGATAAAATCACTAGCCGAAGACTACAGGCTGAGGCTGTGCCCGCGGAAAGCGTGCACAAAAAAATGCCAACAAAGCCAGAGACTTTGTCGACACTCATAATCTATTTTTATAATTTTAATTTCATCTTCTTATATAGCAATTATTGCTATCGAATATTAATATTTTGCAGCATCAGATGATGGATGTAAAATTGACTCTACATCTTTGTCCGATAAGTCGTAATCGTAAAATTTTTGATAATATGACTTACTTTCCTCTTTCATATTATATTTAAATTTATCTGGATGGTTATGTTGTGCCATCCATTTCAACATTAATGGTGCATCGCCATTTGGTGGGAACCAACGATAGATACCTAAAGGTACCTTGTAGACCTCTTTATCTTTCACTGCCTTCACTTGGCTCCAATCTTGACCATCCGTTTTATTTTCAATTAAATCTTCTGGTTGTGTTTCAGTGAAATTAGTAATATAGATTTTATCCGGATTCCATTTATAAATTTGTTCCATATTAACTTCTTTTTGTCCTTCTACGCCATCTTCTCCAACTATATCAACGCCGCCAGTTGCTTTTATCCATTTTTCACTATGGAAGTTTGACCCAGCTACAACGATAGAATTATCTGTGTGCTGATGTAGAAATAAAACTTTGGGTTTCTCTGATTTTTTTGTGTCTTTTAGGCTTTTATCAATCATTTTTTGAGATTTTTCGCCCTCTTGCATAAACTTATCAGTTCTCTCGCTTGTTTTACCACCTTTGATTTCTGAAGTTATTTCTAACCAGCTATTAAATGTTGTCAATGGATCATCATCTTCATCATTTACAGTTTCAAGACCAATTGTAGGTACACCACTTTCCGCAACTTTATCTAAAGTTTTCTTTTCTGATGCAAGTTCAAAGTAGACATCTGGATTAATTTTAGATAATTCTTCTATATTGATATCACCATTTTTCACAAATTCAGTAGATGCTTTTTTAATATCAGGAGATATTTTAGCTAGCATTGAATTTTCTGCAGCATTGTAGGCATTAGGATGCAACCCTTTAATTTCTTTAGTAGAATTTGTCCCTACAAACCAAGCAGAAAAATAAGGCAGTATACCTCCTACTACAATACTATCTGGATCTTTTTTAATCTTTACTTCACGATTCGTTTGATCCGTAACTAATTTTTCCTCTTTCGTTAATTCTTTATCTTCTGAATTACTAGCTGTACTGTTTGAGCTACATGCAGTAAGTAATGTAGCTGATAATACAATCCCAGCTAGGACACTGTATTTTCTATTCATTGCTTATCTCCTGTTCTTATCCATTTTCCTAAACTACGTCAGAATAACTTAGTTTACTTTGTAAAACTTAGTCCTATATGCACTCTCAAAACTGAATTAGTCCCCTCCAATACCACTCGAAGTTTATATTTATACATATTTTTCTATATATAAGTCATTCTAATGATAATGATAATCAATTTCAATTTATTTTTTAATTATCTTTCTTTTAGTCAAAAGTATTCTATAATAATAGAAGGAATAATAAAGTATTGGATAAAGAGGTTTTGAAAATGGATAAAACACAGATTGTAAATTATTGGGCTAAACGTGCCGAGTCATTTAGTAAAAATAAACAGGCTGAATTAGAAAGTAAACACGCACAAGCTTGGGTGGAAGAAATAGAGGCAATTATTCCATTAAGAGATGGTTTAAAAGTCTTAGACATAGGTACAGGAGCTGGTTTTCTAGCAATCCTATGTGCGCAACAAGGTGCTGAAGTATCAGGTATTGATCTTGCACCTGAAATGGTTCAATCTGCAAAACAAAATGCACAACAATTAAATCAAAACATACATTTTAATGTCATGGATGCAGAACACCTAAATTATGAAGATGAAACTTTTGATGTCGTTATCGCTCGCAATGTGACATGGTTGCTACCTAACACACAAGCTGCCTATAAAGAATGGTTACGGGTGTTAAAACCAAACGGTTATCTTATTAATATTGATGGAGACTATGGCAAAGATTCCTTTACTAATTACGGAGATATCCCAACGGATCACGCACATAACACACTGGGAGATGATATGTTGAAAGAAAGTGAAGACATCAAGCAAAGCATACCTATTAATCACCACTCAAGACCACAATATGACTTGAATATCTTAAAACAATTAGGATTTGAAAGTATTCTTCTTGATACTGACGTATATAATCGAGTATATAAAGAACAAGATGCTTTTTATAATCCAACACCTATATTTTTAATATCAGTCACTAAACCTATGACCTAGTTTAATGTACATTTTTTATATTAGATAGATCATTTATTATATTTTAATATCTTAGATGCCTTGAACTTGCGTTATGCTTTAATTTTTATCATACTAAAAGAGAATACAGTAAAAGGAGTGGTAAGAATGAATAAAGAACAATTTGATAAAGTGAAAAATGGTAAAGGTTTCATTGCTGCATTAGATCAAAGTGGTGGTAGTACACCAAAAGCGCTTAAAGATTACGGCGTTACTGAAGATCAATACGATAGCGAAGATGAAATGTTCAAACTCGTTCATGACATGCGTACACGTATTGTATCATCACCTTCATTCAGCGCTGATAAAATTATTGGTGCAATTCTTTTTGAACAAACGATGGATCGCGAAGTAGACGGTAAGCATACTGGAGATTACTTAGCAGATAAAGGCGTAGTTCCCTTCTTAAAAGTTGATAAAGGCTTAGACGAACAAAAAGATGGCGTTCAATTAATGAAACCTATGCCAGACTTAGATGCTTTATTAAGTCGTGCCAACGAACACAAAATTTTCGGCACAAAAATGCGTTCTAATATTTTAGAACTAAACAAAGATGGTATTGATTTAGTTGTAAAACAACAATTTGACGTTGCTAAACAAATTATAGCAGCTGGATTAGTTCCAATCATTGAGCCAGAAGTTAATATTAATGCTGAAAACAAAGCAGAAATTGAAGCATATTTAGCTGACTCAATCTTAGAAGAACTAAACAAATTAAACGACGATCAACTTGTAATGTTAAAATTATCTATCCCTACAAAAGCTAACCAATACCAAACACTTATTGACCATGCTAATGTTGTGCGTGTTGTTGCACTATCAGGCGGTTACAGTAGAGAACATGCTAACGAAGTCCTTAAACAAAACAAAGATTTAATTGCTAGCTTCTCTCGTGCACTTATTAATGATTTAAATGTAAATCAATCAGATGAAGAATTTGATAAAATCTTAGGTGACACAATCGAATCTATTTATGACGCTTCAGTCAATAAAGCCTAAATAAATAATTTCTACGCATTACTTATTTCCCAGGAAAAGCAATTCACTTGAGAATTGAACACCTCAATTAACTAATAAAGCAGTTTTCTACTAAAAACGTAGAGAACTGCTTTTTTCATGTCAGATTTTTACTAATAGCACATAGAGATACTTTTCCATAAAAAACAACCACATACAACGCATATTATTTGCGAGACTCCTATGGAATGGGAAGTGACTTGAGACTATGAGTTCCAGTCGTACCTATGAAAGTGATAAATAATAGCATCCTATTTATCTTTATCAATTTCAGGATATACGATGTATCCATCATCTTCTATAATAGGCAAAGCCCCCCATTGTCCTAATTTATGTTTTTGCTGAATAATTTGTTGTTGGTTATCAAGCATAATATGATGCACAGACCATTCGTGAGCGGCTAGCCAGTTGCTAACAATTAATCGATGGCAGCGTGCTGGATGTGGTTCAGAACACATGTACGCCACACGTTTTGAATGTCCTAATACTTCTAGTGTTTTGATTCCTTCTTGAAAATCCGCTGTTAATGTATAATCAGCATAATTATGGAAAGACTCATTATTCCAAGCTTCATTAATTGTTCTACCAACGCTTTCAGATGATTTTCTTCTACCACCTAACAGTGTATTATATTGATATTCAATATTTGCTTCATTGAGCCATTGTTTTATATTGTCTTCATTAAATTGAGGATTGCGTTTACTCCCTCTAAAGGCACGTACATCTACAATTATCTCAATATTAAATTGTTGTAGCATTTCTATAAATTGTTGTTCTGAATGATTCGCGTGTCCTATCGTATATATTTCCGGCATTATAATCCCCCTAACCGTTGATACATCCTGTATTTATACTATATAACCTAATTGAGTTTTTATAATCTCATTTATTTATTTTTTGAATATATTGATTATAAGCTATTTCTTAAAATACACTAGCCATCATTGAAAAATATCTATATACTAAATTTAATTTATAAAATAACTTTGTTTAAAGATTAAGGGGACTAAAATGAAGAATTATTTACATAGGTGGGTCATTGAAGCACTCAGTTTTATGGCTTTAGGGTTATTTGGATCATTAATCATTGGATTAATATTAGATACCATAGGCAACCAGACATTACTACCTCAATTAAATCTAACATTTTTAACTGAAATTGGTAAGGTTGCCATGTCTGTGACAGGTGCAGCGATAGGTGTTGCAATTGCATACGGGTTAGGTGCAAAGCCGCTCGTTATTTTTTCTTGTGTCATTGTAGGAACATTGGGTTATACCACTTTTGAAGGTGGTCCTGTTGGGGCATATATTGCTACTTTAATCGTAGTTGAATTGAGTAGATTATATGCAGGAAAAACAAAAATCGATATTATTGTAACACCCTTACTAACAATTATCATTGGTGGCTTCATTTCGAAAAGTTTTGGTCCGGCATTAAATCAGTTTATGACTGGCCTAGGCACAATCATCAATGCTGCTACTGATCAACAACCATTCATTATGGGCATTCTCGTAGCCGTCATCTTTGGTTTAGCTTTAACAGCACCTATTTCTAGTGCTGCGCTTGCGCTTATGCTTGATTTAAGTGGTTTAGCTGCTGGCGCGGCGACTATTGGTTGCGCAGCCCAAATGGTTGGATTCGCAGTCAATGGCTTTAAAGATAATGGCTGGGGCGGTATATTATCCGTAGGAATTGGTACAAGTATGCTACAAGTTCCAAATATCATTAAGCATCCCATGATACTCTTACCGCCAACACTGGCAAGTGCAATTGTTGCACCTATCATGACAACATTGTTTCCAATGACAAATAATGCTGCTGGTGCAGGTATGGGAACAAGTGGCTTCATCGGCCAAATTATGACAATTAATACGATGGGTGGTTCTATACACACTTGGGTATTAATCATTGTATTCCACATCATCTTACCTGCAGCAATCAGTTTTTCACTATATAAATTATGTTTAAATAAGCAATGGATTAAACCTGGCGATCAACTTATCCATATCGCTAGTTAATTTTTAAATAGCAGTGGTTTTGTCCAAATCTTACGGGAAAAGCGTGCACAAATAAGAGGCTGGGACATATCACATGTCTCAGCCTCAATTTTTATATTGGCAGTGGCTGACTGAATTGAAAATGCGCTTATATCAAGCTTTTTCAGTTCTAGTCAGCTGTGCCGGGGTGGGACGACGAAATTTTATTGAAAAAATTAGATTTCTGTCCCACTCCCTTTTTGTATTTATCCTATATTAAAATAGTATTACCTATCTTCTTGTACTGGAACTTGCTCACCACTCACAACATTTCTCTTTTGCGTAAAATAAAGAACAAATGCAATGAAATACCAGACCAAGACAATTAACCATTCTGATGGCCAAGCCAATGATGATGGCATGCCAGGCAAGTATATGATTAAGAATAAAACACTTAGTACAATTGCGATTATACCGACTGCTTTACCATTTTTAATGCGATAAGGACGCTCTAACTCTGGCTGTGTTTTTCGTAATTTAAGGAAAGAAATAGCCACAAGTAAATAACCTAATACAACTCCGACGCCACCAGCATTAACTATCCACTGAAGTGCAGGTCTACCTAATAATGGTGCAATAAATGCAAGTACACCTAAGAATAAAATACCGTGAGTAGGTGTTTTAAATTTTGGATGTATATAAGCAAACCATTGAGGAATCATCTTATTTTTTGCCATAGCATATAAGATTCTACTACCACCAATAATGAAAGCATTCCAACTCGTAATAATACCGGCAACACCACCAAGTACAAGTAAGATACCGAAACCACTATGGCCGAATAAATTAACCATCGCATCAGCTGTTGCTAAGCTACTTGTCGTCAATGCTTGTGGAGTTAATCCTGTTGCCACTCCAAAAACAATTAATAAATAAAATATAACTGACGCAACAATAGAAAAAATTAAAATGCCACCGATTTTTTTAGCTGGCGCTTTTACTTCTTCAGCTATTTGCGGTATAACGTCAAATCCTACAAATAAGAAAGGAATCATCATCAAGACAGACATTGTACCACCAACACCATTTTCAAATGGCTGTAAATTATTAAAGTTACCATTAAAACCTGCCCCAAACACAAGTAACAATCCAACTCCGACGATAAATATTGTAAATACCGTTTGCATAATCGCTGCTGGTTTAACACCAAAGTAATTAAGTGAAGTTAAGACGATACTCCCTACAGAACCGATGAGTACCCAAGTTAGATAAACATCCCAGCCTGCGATATTCCACAATAATCCTTGATGCTGAAACGGAATCACATAATCTATCACAGTTGGTAAGGCCACCGCTTCGAAGGTTATTACAGAAACATAGCCAAAAAGTACCGACCAGCCAGATATAAAAGCAATTCCAGGAGAAAATGCTTTTTTCACAAAAACAAATCCCCCCCCTGTTTCAGGAATAGCTGCTGCTAATTCTGCATATGTAAGTCCTATTACAATAACTAAAAGTCCACCTATTAAAAATGCAATAATACTTCCTACAAAACCTGCTGTTGAAACCCACTCCCCTGACAATACGACCCATCCCCATCCAAGCATGGCGCCGATAGCAAGAAATAAGACGTCAACAATATTCATTGATTTATTAAATTCTGATTTCATCGAACATACCCCATATCATTCATCAAATTTAAAAAGTGAAGTACCAAGGTTGAAATGACACTTTATTAAATATGATGCTTCCAACCTTGCACTCACTTGATTTTCACACTTTGTTTACGTTTAAATTAGTTTATATTGTAATTGTTGAAAATTTAACTTATTTGTTAAATTTCTATTGAAAGATATTTTGTTTCTAAATATGGTTCTATTCCTTCTGTACCACCTTCTCGACCATAGCCACTTTCTTTCAAACCACCAAAAGGAGCATGTGCTGCAGAAGGTCCGCCGTCATTCCATCCTATGACGCCATATTCTAATTCATTAAATAATTTCAATCCAGTACGATAATTATTCGTGAAGAAATATGAAGCTAATCCAAATTCAGTATCATTTGCAATGCTTATCACTTCATCTAAATCTTCATAGGTCATGACTGGCGCCACAGGTCCAAACGTTTCTTCATGCATTACTTTCATGTCCAAATCTACATTAGAAATTACTACTGGTTTTAAGAAATTATCACCTAATGCTTGAATCTCTTCTAAGCTACGAGATAACTTGCCACCTTTGTCTTGTGCATCCGTAATATGTGTTAATACTTTCTCGACAGCCTTGTAATCTATAAGCGGCCCTATTTTCACTTTCTCCTCTAAACCATCACCCACTGTAAGTGCATGTACTTTTTCAGTTAGTCTTGCTGTATATTGTTCCGCTATATCTTTATGTACAAATATTCGGTTTGCACATATGCATGTTTGTCCAGCATTTCTGAATTTAGAAGCAATCGTCCCATCAACGGCTGCTTCAATATCTGCGTCATTATGCACAATAAATGGTGCAAGTCCTCCAAGTTCCATCGTTACATTTTTAACTGTCTGTGCTGATTGTTCAATTAATGTTTTACCAACAGCTGTCGATCCAGTAAACGTTATTTTATTGATTTGGTCATGTCCAGTAAATATATCACCAGCATCTTTGCCTGATGCAATAATATAAGATATTGCATCTTTCGGAATACCCGCTTCATGTGCAAGTTCTACTAATTTTATTGTAGTTAAAGGCGTTTTCACTGCCGGTTTACAAATGATTGTACAACCTGCTGCTAAAGCTGGTGCCATTTTACGCGTAATCATTGCTGCCGGAAAATTCCATGGTGTAATTGCTCCAACCACACCAACTGGAAATTTATCTATAACTATTTTCTTAGAAGGTGTATTTGCTGGAATTGTACGCCCGTAGACACGTTTCGCTTCTTCTGCATACCATTTCACATAAGAATTCGCATAAACTACTTCTCCTTGAGCTTCAGCCAATGGTTTACCACCCTCAAGCGTAATCAGGCGTGCAAGTTCATCTTGATGTTCATCTATAAGTGCAGCCCACTGATTTAATTTGGCAGCACGTTCATGTGCGTCTACAATTTTCCAATCTTGAAAAGCTTGATAAGCACGACCTATCTGCGCATCGATTTCCTCATGCGTCGTGTAATATAAACGTTTAATTAATTGATTCGTTGCCGGATTAAATACTTCTAACTGTTCCATAAAATTCACTCCTTTTTAAAAAACGTATTATGCTATATATCTATCATTAACTTATACCCTTTATTTTTTTGAAAATAAACTTTACTCATTAAGAGACACTATAACTTGAAGTAACTTCATCAAATACATTCGCTAAAATGGTTAATCCTTGGTTAAGTTCTGCGTCAGATATGACTAACGGAGGTAAAAAACGAATAACGTTCCCTTTAATTCCTGCAGATAATAACAATAATCCTTTGTCATTTGCCACTTTTGTTATTTTACCTGTCAGTGCTTTATCGGGTAAGCCTGTTTCTACGTCTACAACTTCAAAAGCGACCATAGCACCTAGTCGGCGAATCTGTGCGATATGCTTGTGTGAGTGACTTAGTTTTTGCAAATATACTTCAATGTCATGTCCAAGCTGTTCTGCTTTATCATTTAATTGCTCTTCTTCTATAATATCGATTACTTTCAACGCAGCTTCACAAGCTAATGGATTACCTGCATAAGTACCCCCTAATTCTCCTGGTGCTGCACTGTCGACGATTTCTGCTTTACCAACTACACCACTTAAAGGGAATCCAGCAGCAAGTGATTTAGAAACTGTTATTAAATCTGGTTCAATACCAAAATGTTCAATTGCAAAGGTTTTCCCTGTTCTTGCAAAGCCAGTTTGTATTTCATCTACAACAAAAACGATATCATTGTCTTCACAGATTTGTTTTACTGTATCAACAAACTTTTGATCAGGAATAATAAATCCACCTTCACCTTGTACGGGTTCCATGACAATACATGCAACATCACTTGGATCTACAGTTTCAATGAAGAAGTCATGTAACTTATGAATCACTTGATCTACATACGCAGCTTCCGTTAAATCTTCAGATTTTTCAGAAATATTAGGATAAGGTGCTTGATAAACTTCAGGGGCAAATGGTCCGAATCCATATTTATATGGCTTCACTTTACTTGTCATAGACATCGTTAAATTTGTACGACCATGAAAGCCGCGTACAAATGATACAACCGCTTGTCTCCCTGTATATTTCCGAGCAATTTTCACTGCATTCTCTACTGCTTCAGCGCCAGAGTTTAGCAAAATAGCTTTTTTATCAAATTCACCTGGCGTAATCTCCGTTAATTTCTGTGCTAAGTTAAGATAACTTTCATACATAATGACGTTAAAACCAGGATGAATGAATTTATCTAGCTTTTCTTTTAAATGTTTGGTTATTTCTGGGTGCGTATGACCGACGTTTAGCGTGCCAATAGCACCAGCAAAATCAATAAATGTATGACCATCTACGTCAGTAATTGTTGCTCCTTGCGCTTTATCTGCAACATGTAAATTTCCACTACCAACACCACGTGCTACATACTTTTCTCTTTTTTCTTTAAAATGCTCAAATTGACCTGACATTAAAAAACCTCCTCATGCTTATTAAAAAAGATTTATTGTTGTCTAAAAATTTAAGTCATTATTGGTATTATGTAAAGACCCAGTTCAAGCAAATTAATGGTACCAGTTTATTCGGAAAGGACTTGTTTCAAACGATTTACAGCTTCAGGTATCTGTGATTGTTCAATTTTTGAGAAGCCAATAATTAAAATTTTAACCTTCTCATTCTTTTGAAATGTTTTTACAGAAAAGCGTTTAATAGTATAAAGTTCTAATTTTTGTGCTTTTGCACGTGTTTCAATTTCTGTATATGTATAAGGAGAAGCTACTTCTATTATAAAGTGTAAACCTGCACGTGTATCTTTTATTTTAATGTCACCTTTAAAAACATTTTCTAAATGTTCGATTAATAGAGATCTTCTTTTTCCGTACAGTTGATGCATTTTTTTAATATATTTTTCGTAATGCCCTTCTTTAATCATTAAATTGAGTGTTAATGCATTCAACATGGAAAAATCTGGTATCATATTGTTATTTTGTAATTCGAACTGCTTAATCAATTTTGATGGTAAAATCATATAACTCATACGCAAACCTGGCATTAATGTTTTTGAAAAAGTGCCCAAGTATATCACGCTGTCATTTTTATCAAAACTAAACAATGACGGTATATTGTCTGTTTCATACTTAAACTCACTATCGTAGTCATCTTCTATAACATAACTATGTGTTTGGCTTGCCCAGTTTAATAAATCGATTCGCCTCGAGACAGGCATAATGGTGCCCATAGGAAACTGATGTGAGGGTGTTACGATAACAGCATTAGGTTGTACTTGTTTTAGCTGATCTATAGATATACCTTTATGATCTAATTCTATTGCTGTTGTTGGTGTGCTTGTTTGATTTAGTAATGTTCTAAAACGAGAATAGCCAGGATTTTCTACAGCAATCGTTACGTTTTTTTCCAATAATTGAATTAACTGCATCAATAAAGTATTGGTCCCTGATCCAATAACAATTTGTTCAGGATGACATTGTATCCCTCTTTGATATGACACTAGCTTTGCAATAGATTGTCTAAGTTCTATTGGACCCTTAACGTGCGGAATTGTTGATAAATAATGGTCATAATCTTGGAATACACGCTTTGTTAACTTTGACCATGTATCCACTGGAAATTCTGATATATCTGTACTCATATGGGAAAAAGAGTAATCAAATGTAGTTCGATTTGTATGCTCGTGGCCATCTAATGAAATTTGCGCTTCAGGATCGATAATTAATTTATCTAACGGTTCTATAAAATAACCTTTTCGTTCCTTCGTATAAATGTACCCTTCAGCTAATAACTGTTCGTAGGCTGATTTTACGCTGTTCACACTCACATTAAGATGCTTTGCCATCTCTCTTTTTGAAGGGATTTTTTCATGACTTTCATATTTGAATGCGAGTATATCATCTTTTAAGCGATTATATAACTGTCTATAGATATATTGTTCTGTGTCCCGTTGCATAACTACACCTCTTCGCTATATTATAATTCGTTTATTATACACATGATTAAGTCTACTATGCTAATAAAATTAAATTTTCTATTTTGATTTAAAAACAACGGTAGCCACCATTAAGTTAACTACCGCTGTTTGCATTGATTTTACGTCATGAATTAGCTAACATTAAAATCAAATATTATAAAATTGGAGATGCTAATTTAGCAATAGATTGCTTAAATTTAATCCAGTATGAACGCTGTTCGTAACGTTCTTCTGTGAGTTCTTTTGAAACTTTAAGGTCTTCAAAGAATGCTGCTTTTAATTGTTCCGCAATTTGTGTGTCATACATAAAAGCATTAATTTCAAAGTTTAATTCAAAGCTACGGACATCCATATTTGCAGTGCCCACGCTTGATACTTCGTCATCAATCATAATCATTTTAGAATGGATAAACCCATTTTCATATGTGTACACTTTCACACCGTCTTTAATCAGCTGAGCCACGCTTGTAATGGTTGCCCAATATACAAATATATGATCCGGTTTACATGGAATAATCAAACGAACATCGACACCTGATTTCGCAGCAATACGTAAGGCATTAATATAACCTTTATCCGGTATAAAATAGGGACTGTGCATATAGATAGATTTTTTAGCATTCATAATCATCTTCATATACCCAAACTCAATTTGATGCCAATTATCACTCGGCGCACTGGCAGCCAGTTGCATAGACACGTTACCACCTTGATGAGCATTGTCTGGGAAATATCTTTTATTATATTCTAGCTGTTCACGTTTAGCTTGCGAGTTCCAATCATGTATGAAACTTAATTGCAGGGCATCGACGCCGTCGCCTCGCACTCTTAAGTGTGTGTCTCTCCAATAGCCAAACTTCTCATTTAAACCTAAATATTCGTCACCTATGTTAAAACCACCTACATAACCTGTCAGTCCATCAATAATTACAATTTTACGGTGATTTCGGTTATTTACTCTAAAGTTTATAAAAGGAATTTTAGATTTGAAAAATGCCTCGACTTGTCCGCCTTCTGACTGAAACTTTTTAAAATTAGAATTATGTACCGATTTAGAACCCACAGCATCATAGAGTAGTTTAACCTCTAGACCTTCTGCAGCTTTTTCTTCTAATATCTCAATAATTTCAGTACCTAAGCCGTCTAATTTTAAAACGTAATATTCCATATGAATATAGCGCTTAGCATTGCGTAAATCTTGTTTCATTTGATCATACAAATCATGGCCATCTGTGTAAATATCAATATTATTGTTATTACTTAAAAAAGATTGTTCTTTCGTTAATAACGTATTAGCAATATCAGCATGCTTTCTTACAATAGGATTTTTCGAATCACTAATTTTGTTTGTATCATCTTGAAGTTGTGACCGTAACCTTTTCAATCCATCTTCAATTTGATTATGCTCAAATCCTTTTTCACGCTTTTTTCTAACTGCACGTCCGAAAAATATATACACAATAAAGCCTAAAATCGGCATAACAAATAATAAAAACAACCATGCCCAAGTTGCGGTCGCATCTCTTCTATCTCTATCTAAAAACACAATAAGCAAAGCGAGCACGATGTTCATTAGAAAGAAGAAAGCTAACACACCTCTATATATTGGACTTATACCTGTATCAAACATCAATTGCATAAAATCACCTCACTACTTCACTTTTATAAAACTTTTCATTTTATTCTCATATAAATTGAATGTCATAAATAATAACGCTCACTAATTAATATTTCAATCGATATAATCATTTCAATTATATTCTATTATGAGTATTTTTACCATTTTAAATATATTTCATTTAATCTATAAAATGATACGTCCTCTTGTTTTCAAACTATTTATTTTTTTGTTCTTGATTGTTCTATAGTACGGTTACGTCCCGCTTGTGAACCAAATAATGTTATAACAATCGCTGTAATTAATAAAATACTTAGAGAAGCAGTCCATTCACCAGTCATATCATGTAAGATACCAAATAATAATGGACCTATTGCTGCAACAAGATAACCTACTGCTTGAGCCATCCCTGAAAGCTTTGCTGATGTTTGAATATGTTCCGTTCTTAAACTAAAGAATGTATTCACTAAGCCAAACGCAAGACCACCCGCGATGCCAATTAAAATAGTAGAAATGATCGCAAGATGCGGTATAACTAGCATAATTGTCACACCCACAATAAAACATATGCCTGTAATAAAGGTTAATAAGAACTGCGATTTCATTTTAGTCGCAAATATAGGTGTGATGAAAGTAAATGGAATAATGGCTATTTGCATTATAGATAAGTATGCGCCTGCCTCATTAATAGACATACCACTATGAGATAAATAGGCTGGCATCCAGTTAATCAATGAATAAAATATAAGTGATTGTCCTCCCATGAGTATCGTTATCTGCCATGCTAATGGCGATTTCCACACATTTACACTTTTCCGAGGTAAAGCTGTTGCAGTTTCTTGTGTTCCTTTTAATTGAAATGACCATATAATGATTGTTATAAGTGTGATAATTCCTATAACACTTATAGCGATATTATAGTTAAATGCCTTTACTAAGGGCGCTGTCCCATATGAGGATAAGCCACCAAACACATTCATCACAACGGTATAATAACCCGTCATAATGCCGATATGTAGTGGGAATTTCGCCTTAATCATTGCTGGTGCCAGTACATTACCAAACCCGATACCAATGCCAATCAGCACCGTTCCTATATATAACCATGAAATCCCCGTAACTGATCTGACGATGACACCAATAAATATTAAACATAATGCTAGAAAGATTGTTTTTTCTAATCCCATCTTATTACTTGTGCGGGCAGCAAATAATGAAATCACAGAAAATGCCAATAATGGCACAACTGTAATGACACTGACCGCACTATTAGACATTGCTAAGTCCGACTTAATGTCAGGTAGCGCAACACCAATAGATGTGATTGGTGCCCTTAAATTAGCCCCTACCAATAAGATTCCTATAAATAATAACCAATTAAATGGTTTTATTTTTCTATACTTTTCCATATTGTACCGCCTTGCTCGATTTATTTTAAAACAACACAATATATGGTACGATATGTACGTTATAATGTAAATAGGAGGGGACCCTTGTATAATATTCAGAATATAGTAGCCAATAATTTATCTGACTACCGAAAAAAACACAATCTCAGTTTAGATAAAGTTGCAACTGCAACTGGTGTGAGTAAAAACATGCTGAGCCAAATTGAAAAAGGTACTTCTAACCCGACGATTACAACCTTATGGAAAATTGCGAATGGATTACATTTATCGTTGTCTCAATTAACCGCGATGAATAATGATAGCGTTGACTTTATTGATGAATCAGATATTATTCCTATCATCGATGACCAAATAGCGATTTATCCTTATTTTCCGTACGACAATAATAAAAAATTTGAAATGTTTAAAATGGAGATACAAGCAGGAGGCAAAATGCTTTCTGAACCTCACCATACTGAGTCTGAAGAATATATTATTGTTAACAAAGGTCAGTTAAAAATAGAAGTCGATACAACAATGTATACGATTAATAGTAATCAAGCCTTCCGATTCAATAGCGATGTGTCTCATAGTTACTTTAATCTTACTGATGAACCTGTTGTATTTACCGCAACGATTCATTATCAATAGAACATTCAATTTAATCATCATAATATTATGAGCCATTAGTTTTCTAACAGAAATCTAATGGCTCATTTTGTATTCAAGATGTTTTAGACTCTTGTTGATTCCTTAGGCATTTCGTCATAAATCTTTCATAAGCTAAAATAGCTTAAAGCGTCATGTATATTTGACACACACTTTCATGTCAGATATATTGTACATGTAATATATATTTGACACTAAAGAAGGGTAATAAATCTATTATGAATAAAGTTAAAAACTTTCGTACTGCTAAATACATGTCACAGCTCACACTTGCGCGTTCAGTAGAAGTATCACGTCAAACCATTAATATGATTGAAAATGATAAATATAATCCCTCGCTTAATTTATGTATAAAGATTGCTAAAGCATTAAATGTCACCTTAAATGACTTATTTTGGGAGGATGATAATAATGAATAATAAAGATAAATGGCTCTATCAAAGATTTGCAGGAACAACGAACTACCCCGATGAATATCAAAGACATGAAATTGACAAATTACTTGCTAAACTTTCAATTATTTCACTATACATATTCTTAGCTTTACTTTACTTATCTATATTTTTTGATATTGAGCGTTCATTTATTTCACCTTTTAGTATAGGCGGTATCATATTGATAATTATATTGGCGTGCAGGATGTCTATGAGTCATATTGCAGCAGATGCTCTTACAATAGAAGTTACTGATAAAGAAACGTATCATCAAACATTAAAAAATTCACGTAACAAGAGAATTATATTTCTTATTCTAGCAATCATTTATATATTATTAGTTAACTCAGTCATTGCTCCGATGCTTGCAGGAAATGCAATAAATGTGGAACGTCTAACGGACTTAAACACATTTTTTCCTGTACTAGTTATTGCAATTTTTACGATAACTAAAGATTCACGTGTAAAACTTATTGATCAAAAGGAGACGTATGATGGAAAATAACAAGTTACTTCGTTTAATTCCTAACTTCAGGTTTACTGATGAACATGAAAGACAGCACTTACTTCATGAATATGCCAAATATTTTGTGTGGCTATTTTGGGGCATCATGATTATTTCATTAGCAGATATATGGATAGAACTATATTTACACCGTATACCTATCTTAGGTATTTTAGGTTTTGCTTTAATTATGATTTTATCACTCATTATGTCTATCACCATTAGAAGTAAAAAAATAGATGTAGTAGAGTCTTGTTCAGAGGAAGCATGGAAAAAAGAAATGAAGAAAGTGCGTAATGGTAGTTATATTTTTGCTGTTACGATATTCTTGGTTGCAAACTTTAATCAATATATTCTCCCTTTTATTATACATAATGGTGTTCCTGAAAAATCTGATATACTGATTAACCTATTGATTTCTATTGGATGTGCACTTATAGGAGGTGCGTTTGTTTATACCTATTCTCGCAGAAAGGTTACACGTGCCTATATAGATAAATGAAACACAAAGAACCACGTACTCAATTATTTATGAGTACGTGGCTTTTTTAGCGTTTGCTTGTGGTCTAAAATTTAGTTTCACAAGAATTTTTCAATATAAAATGCAGATTCTTCAATAGATTTATATTCCGTATTGATCACAGTTGCATTTAATTTTTCGAAAATTTCTTCCGCATACACTAGTTCTTGCCTGATACGTTCAATACTATTGTAATTTGTAGGTCCATGTAACCCTAAAACTTTTACACGTTCATTACGAATATTCAAAATATAATTGGGACTAGCAGTTAAACCAAATACTTTCAACTTCTTATATTTAAAGACTTCATCTGGTATATCAACTTCTGGCACTAAAGGAATATTCGCTACTTTATAGCCCTTATTCGCTAAATACATACTCAAAGGCGTCTTTGATGTTCGAGAGACACCCACGATGAGCGCATCCGCTTCGCCAATATCAGTAAAATGTTTACCATCATCGTATTTCACCGAGTATTCCATCGCTTCAATTCTTTTAAAATAGTTTTCATCCAATTTGCGTAAAGCGCCACTTTCAAGAATAGGTGAGCAATTCGTAAGCTGCTGAATAATTCCTATTAAATCTGACATATAGTCGACATAAGGTATTTGTTCATTTTGTGCATATTTTTGACCTACTATATTAAATTCTGGGTTCACTAACGTCGTGACAACTACTGCCCCGCGTTCTTTTGCTCGTTTCAAAATATTGATTAATTCTGTTTCACTTTTAATAAATGGAAACTTCTTAATCTCTATTTGTGATACTTCTGGAAACTGAGTTAACGTGGCGTGAATCATGCGTTGGGCAGTTTCGCCAATTGAATCTGATACCACGAACAAAGTAAGTTGAGGTGTTTGTGTATCATTAAACACGTAATCGACCACCTTCAACTTCACTTTGTGCAGTAGAAAGCAACGCACCTGGCACTCTAAATGGAGAGCATGAAACATAATCGATGTCTAAATCATTAAAGTATTGAATTGATTTATGGTCACCACCAAGTTCTCCACACACACCAATCTTAAGCGTTGGATTTGCAGCTTTCGCTTGTTCCGTAGCTACTTTAATTAATTGTCCTACCCCTTCTACATCTAATGTTTGGAAAGGATCAATATCTAAGATGCCTTGTTCAGAATAAGCACCAATAAATTTCCCAGCATCATCACGTGAAAACCCAAATGTTAACTGTGTTAAATCATTCGTACCAAAGCTAAAGAAATCACATTCTTTTGCTAAGTCTCCTGCAATTAGGCAAGCACGCGGTGTTTCGATCATTGTACCTATGAGGTAATTTACAGATTCTCCCGCTTCTTGCTGTAATACTTCAATACGTTCAGTGATTTGTGCCTTTAATGTCGTAAATTCTGCAACAGTTGAAACCAGCGGTATCATGATTTCTGGGTGGCAATTAATACCTTGCGCTTTTAATCTTAATGCACTTTCCATAATCGCTTCTACTTGCATGACATAGAGTTCAGGATAAGTAATAGCTAAACGGCAACCTCTATGACCGAGCATTGGATTCACTTCATTTAAATTATCTATATATTGTTCTAATGTTTTTACTGAAACATTTAATTGTTCAGCAACAGATGATTTTTCTTCCGTTGATTTTGGTAAAAATTCATGTAGTGGTGGATCCAATAAACGAATAATTGTCGGACGTTCTCCAGATAGTTTTAATATTTCTTCAAAATCTGCTGTTTGATATTGTTTAATTTCATTTAAAGCTGCGATTCGTTTATCTTGTGTATCTGACAGAATGAAACGACGCATTTCAACGAGACGTTCAGGTCCAAAGAACATATGCTCTGTTCGAACAAGTCCTATCCCTTTTGCACCAAATTGATAACCAGCTTGAATATCTTGAGGTGTTTCTGCATTCATACGTACGTCTAATCTTGCTACACCGTTAGACCATTCCATAAACTGTTCGAAAGCTTCACTTCTTTCTGCTTTCATTGTTTCAACTTCTCCGACATAGATATCTCCTTGAGCGCCATCAACAGATATCATATCGCCCTCGTGCAAAGTGCCACCAGGATAGTTTACAACTTTATCGACAACATTAATTTCTAAATCTGAACAACCTGTAACACAGCATTTCCCCATGCCACGGGCAACGACTGCTGCGTGAGAAGTCATTCCGCCATGTGTCGTTACAATTGCTTCACTTGCAACCATACCTTCAATATCTTCAGGTGACGTTTCAGGACGCATTAAAATAACACTTTCGCCCTGTTCAAATTGTATTTTAGCTGTTTCTGCTGAAAAGACGATTTTTCCACTCGCTGCACCTGGACTAGCTGGCAAGCCTAATTTAGAAATAACTGAAGCATGTTCTAGTGCTGTTTTATCAAAATTAGGATGCAATAATTGATCAATCGATTTTACTTCGACGTTCATCACAGCTTCTTCTTTTGTAATCACACCTTCTTCAACTAAATCCACTGCAATGTGAATAGCTGCATTGGCTGTACGTTTGCCATTACGCGTTTGTAAAATATATAGCTGTTCATTCTCAATCGTGAATTCTATATCTTGCATATCTTTATAATGTGTCTCTAAACGTTGCGATACATCTACAAATTGTTGATGCACATGTGGCATTTGATCTTTTAATGATTCTATATCTTTAGGCGTACGTATACCCGCTACTACATCTTCTCCTTGTGCATTTAATAAATATTCTCCAAATAATTTCGCTTCTCCAGTGACAGGATTACGTGTAAACGCAACACCTGTACCACTGCGTTCACCACTATTGCCAAATACCATTTCTTGAATATTAACTGCAGTGCCTATATCATGTGGAATTTCATTTAATTCGCGGTAGACTCGAGCACGGTCATTATCCCATGATTTGAATACTGCTTCAATTGCTTCTGTTAATTGATCAAATGGTTCTTGTGGAAATGGTTTGTATACTTCATCTAAATATACACCTTTAAAATGTTCACAAATTTCTTGTAACCCTTCTGCTGGAATATCAGCATCATTTTGATAATCATGCTGTGTTTTATAATTATTAAAATATGTATCAAATGAATTCATCGGTATGCCATATACGACTTCACCAAACATTTGTAACAATCTACGATAACAGTCATACGCAAAACGAGGATCGTTTGTTTTCGCTGCTAATTTTTTCACATTATTATCGTTTAGCCCTAAGTTTAAGATCGTATCCATCATACCGGGCATAGATATTTTCGCCCCACTACGTACTGAAACAAGTAATAATTGCTCCTCAGATGAAAATGATTTTTCTGTACGTTGAGAAAATGCTTCTAATTGGCTATTTAATTGTTCTAATAATGCTTCAGGTACTTTAGAACCGTGTTTCAAATATTCAATACAAGCTTCAGTTGAAAGCGTGAAACCATCTGGAACCGGTAAACCCAAGCGTTTCATTTCAGCTAAATTGGCCCCTTTACCACCTAGTAAATTTTTCATTGATTTTTGACCTTCGTCAAATGCATAAATATATTTTGTCATACTAAATCACCCCTATTTTTAAATATGTTATACTAATTGTTATTGAGTATGTCATATTGAAACACAAAAAACAACTATAATATTTGAAAATTTGGAAAATATATTTGTTTTTTTCTTTATTACATATTCGTTTGATTCAAACGAATATGCGCTGTTTAAACACAAAAAAGCCCAAGCAATCATCATTAATGTATTGCTTGGAGCTTCTTATGTTCACCAGTTTATCGTCATATTTGAATGTACGATATCATTTAATTTACTATGCAACTATGATGTTTAAAATATAAGGTACCGCTTCATAGGTAGTTTTCATATCACCATCAATTAAATGTTATATTTCTATCAATTATATAACGCACAGTTAACCTATTTAATATTTTCATTTGATATAAACTGGTTCTATTCATTGATAAATGTTAAAAGATTAAGTGAGTTAAATAGATAGATTTGTGCCTTATAAACAATATAACTTTTATAACTTGAGGCATTTACAATCATTCAAAATGACATGTTACAAGACAAATGTCTGCTTTAAAGTAGGTGAATATTTAATATATAATCATTTGATAAAGTGATAAAGAGGTATACTTGCAATTGAATTATGTCGCGAGTAACAAAGGTGGAAATTATAATTTTATTGAATATGCTCAACTTTTAGGTTGAAAATAACGTGGTGCTACTTCCTCTGTAGTGTAATACTTATTTTATAACGTCATGCTATACAAAATACTTTTCTATACAATAACTTTTATTTCGCTTATATCTTGTTCACGCTCCTTCATTTCGAAATACATCAATGACACATTGATGTGAGTTATTACTTAACAACTCAATAATGGCACCATTTCTAAACAAAATTTCAAACTGAAAACAAAACGTTTTGCATCTATAAAGATTTTCGTTATTTATTTTATAGAATTATTTAGCAATAACTTAATTTTATTATATTGTCGTTCGTGTAATTTGTAAAGTGGTTTTTAATAATTTTCTAAAAATTGAAGTTCTAATATTTTATGCTCGTTACAATTTGAAAATTCAATCATGGTAAATATCAAAATTCTTAATTTTATAATCATTTGTTTTTCAAAGTATACCTATTCATCCACGCTTTAACACCACATCGCAATTTGTAATTTTAACGCCTCAGAATACTTTTTAGGATTCAAACCTGTAAGCATTTTACATTTTTCTAATCTGTACAACAGCGTATTTCTATGAATATATAAATGCTTTGCTGTTTGAGAGATATTCAAATTATTGTAAAAAAATATTTTTAGTGTTTCAATACTTTGCTCATCTAAATCCCCTAATATTCTTTTTTTGAAGCGTTCTCTAATTTCGCTGTCGATTTGATATAACAATGTTTTTTCCTCTACATCTTCAAATGATACGAGTGGTGCTGATTGCTCATTTAACATAAATACGAGCTCGCATTCTTCATACGCTTTTTTAAAGTCATTTAAATTCGTAAATATAAGGCTTGAGGTCATATGCACTTCCAATTGTAATGCTTTAAACATTTGATGAATTCGGTTTATTTTCATATCTAATACGCACTTATCTTCATCAGTAGCAAGAATCACAATGCGATTATGATTCGTAAATGCAATGACAAAAGAACTAGGATCAATCTTACTTGATAATGTACGCACGATGCTATTTCTAGAAAATATTTGTTTCTCAATATTGATGATAATGCATTTGCCAAATGTTAATAAATTAGTATTAAGCTGATTGCTCAAATGTTGAAGAAATGATTTTGACGGTTCACTTTTCAACAATTCTTCAATAAATAACTCCTGACTACGTATATTTCCCTCTAATTCGTAAGTAAAATAATTTTGATATAACAATAATTCTGTAGACATTTTCACTAAATCCGACACATGCGTCAGTTTTTCAGGGTCACCTGTTATACCAATCACGCCCACGATATGATCTTGAAAAATAATCGGTAAATTTACGCCTGGTTGCGTTCCTTCTAATGTCGCACTATCTTCCTTTGATAATATGATAGTCTGTTCACGTTCTAATACTTTACGTGCCCCTTCATGAATTGTGCCTACACGTTTTTTATCAAATGATGCTATGATTTCTCCGTTAAAATTCATGATATTAATATTGCTCTGTGTTCTTTTAGCTGTTTCTTCTACAATTAATCTTGCCATTTCCTCTGTGAGTATATTCATATTTTCACCACTTATCATTTTTATACAAAATTATAGCTTTATAATTGTATAGTTTAACCCTATTTTCAACAAAATAAAATCGATACAATGAAACAACAATCAAAAGTAAGCGTTTACAAAGGAGGAACCTCAAGTGAAAATCATTTTAGCACCGGATTCATTTAAAGGGAGTATGACAGCGACTCAAGTCTCAAAATATATGACAGACAGCATTACAGAAGTATATCCACAAGCTGACATACATGCATTACCCGTGGGTGATGGCGGCGAAGGTACAATGGAAGCACTGGTGAATGCCACAAATGGAACTTTTCATACTGCCTCAGTAACAGGTCCTCTTGGAAATCATGTAACTGCTCAATATGGTGTGCTCGGTGACGACACATGCGTAATTGAAATGGCAGAAGCTTCTGGGCTAAAACATTTAACTGATGACACTTTAAATGCTATGACAACAACGACTTATGGCACAGGCGAATTAATTTATGACGCTTTAGAAAAAGGTTACAAAAAATTTATTTTAGCTATTGGCGGCTCTGCAACAAATGACGCTGGTGCAGGTATGTTACAAGCGTTAGGCGCCAAACTATTAGATGAAAACGGCAAAGATATCGCCTTTGGAGGAGGCGCTTTGCAACATATTAAGCAAATAGACTTAAGTCGTTTTGACACTAGAATTAAACATTGTGAATTTATTATTGCGACGGATGTTCAAAATCCTTTAATAGGCCCTGACGGCGCTTCACACGTTTTTGGTAAACAAAAAGGTGCCACAGAAGATAATATTAAACAACTTGATGCCAATCTCACGCATTGGGCAAATCTTGTAGAAAGTAGTACGCATATTAGTCTTCATGATTTGCCAGGGGCTGGTGCAGCTGGTGGGCTAGGAGGTGCCTTCAAAGCATTTTTACCTAGTCATTTTGAAGATGGTATTCAAGTAGTAATAAAACATACGCAATTAGAACAGCTTTTACCAAATGCAGATTTAGTTATTACTGGAGAAGGCAAAATTGATTTTCAAACTTTTTATGGTAAGACACCTATGGGCATCGCAAAATGTGCGAAACAATTTGATGTCCCTGTCATCTTTATCGGAGGCTCTATCGAAGTAGATATAGACCAATTTGATAAGGTTGGTGTGGTAAGTGCTTTTAGTTTAACCGATGGTCCATTGACACTAGCAGAGACGTTAGCAAATTCGGAAAAATTAATAAAAAAAACAACTAAGAACATCATAAGAACATTTTTCCATAACCACTAGCATAATTAAGGGGATGTTTCGTTATGAGAATTAAAGATACGATTGAAAAAGTACCTGGTGGCTTGATGGTTGTTCCGTTATTATTAGGCGCTGCAATCAACACGATTGATCAATTACATTTGAGCTTTATTATGAATGGCTTGAAATTTTTAGGCGCTCCAAAGACTGAAGAAGGATATTATGAGATGTTACAAATTGGGGGATTTTCTCAGGATCTATTTAAAGATAGCGCGCTCGTGTTAATTGCCTTATTTATCTTTTGTGTAGGAAGTCAAATGAACTTGAAAATTGGAGGCAAGGCATTGAAAAAAGGTATGATATTAACATCAACGAAATATTTTTCGGGTTTAGGTGTTGGTCTTTTACTTGGGGCTATTTTCGATCCATGGACAGGGTTATTTGGTTTATCTACAATCGCAATTATTGCAGCAATGACCAATAGTAACAGCGGGATGTATGCTGCCTTAACAAGTGCATATGGTAACCGCTCTGATATTGGTGGTTTATCTATATTAGCTATTAATGATGGTCCTTTACTTACATTAATATCTTTAGGATTTATCGGTACGAATTTTCCAGTCATTTCTTTCGTTTCTGTGTTATTACCACTCGCAATAGGAATGCTTTTAGGTAACTTAGATCCTAAAATAGCAGAATTTTTACGACCTGGAGAATCATTACTCATTCCCTTCTTTGCCTTTTCATTGGGAGCAGGAATGAATTTAGCTGAATTCTTTAATTTCTCAGTATTATCTGGTGGCCTCACATTAGCATTGCTTACATTTGTCTGTACAGCTGTGACAGGTGTAATTGCTTTTAAACTATTTAAAGAGAAAAGCGTCATCGGTCCTATTTCAGAATCGTCTACTGCCGGCAACGCCGTTTCTACACCTGCTGCAGTTGTCGCAGCCGCTTCAACTGCTTTAGCTAGTGGTAATTTGAGCCAAAGTGAATTTGCTATGATAGAAAAAGTAGCACCTATCGCGACAGCTCAAATTTCAGTTTCTGCTATTACTACGGCGATTTTATGTCCAATTGCTGTTATCATGGTAGATAAATACCAGAAGCGCAAAGGCATTGATGGCACCGAAGAACATTTCAAAACCAATCACAAAGCATTTTCTAAGTTAAAACAAAGTACAAACTCAGTTAATTATGAAAGCGCTTTAAATAAAAAGGAGGATTAACTTTGAAGACTACAATATTATACGGCAAATCAAATGTTAAAGTTGACTTGCCGGAGCAAAGCGTTCTAATTGAACCCAAAAACATTGATCCACTTGAAGATCATGTAACTGCAATACGTACAGCCCTAAATAATCCAATTGGCTCCGAACCATTACAAGACATGGTGAGTGCTAACCAAACTGTATCTATTGTTATTAGTGACATCACACGACCGACACCCAATCACATTCTCGTACCATTACTTATAGAAACATTAGCCCACGTGCCTTTAGAAAATTTTGTGATTATCAATGGCACAGGCACACATCGCGATCAAACACGAGAAGAACTTGTACAAATGCTTGGTGAAGACATAGTAAGCAAGGTAAAAATTGTACATAATCATTGTAATGATAAGGATACACTTACAAAAGTAGGCCATAGTCAATACGGTTGTGATGTATACCTGAACAAGGATTATGTTGAATCTGACTTTAAAATTGTCACCGGTTTTATCGAACCTCACTTCTTCGCTGGCTTCTCTGGTGGTCCTAAAGGGATTATGCCTGGCATTGCTGGCATAGAAACAATTATGACCTTTCATAACGCTAAAATGATTGGCGATATACGCTCAACTTGGGGCAATATGCAAGATAATCCTGTTCAAAATATGACCCGGGAAATCAATGCAATGTGTAAACCAGACTTTATGCTCAACGTCACGTTGAATAAAGAGAAAGCGATTACCGAAGTATTTGCTGGTGAATTATACGAAGCACATGATAAAGGATGTGAATATGCAAAAGGACATGCTATGTTCAAATGTGATGAGCGTTTTGATGTCGTGATTGCTTCTAACTCCGGCTATCCTTTAGATCAAAACTTATATCAAACAGTTAAAGGCATGAGTGCAGCACATAAAGTAGTTAAAGAAGGTGGCAGCATTATTATGTTATCTGAATGTAGCGATGGCTATCCTAATCATGGTAATTATGCAGAGATACTAAAAATGGCTGACTCCCCTCAAGGGCTTGTCGACATGATCAGTGACCCTAACTTCGCAATGCTTGACCAATGGCAAGTACAAAAACAGGCTGTGATTCAAACTTTCGCTGATGTTTATTTATATTCTAAACTCAGTGACCAACAAACCAAAGATGCCATGTTGCATCCGGTACATAATATTAATGAGACACTTAAAGCATTAGAAGATAAATATGGAAAAGATATGACGATAGGTGTTATGCCACTCGGACCACTTACTATCCCATATGTAGAATCATAATTTAGGAGGAATCATTATGTTAACTGAAGTATTAACTAAAGAACAACAATTAGAACGTGTATTAAAAAATATGAATCGTGTAATTGTCGCTTTTTCAGGTGGTGTAGATAGTAGCTTTGTATTAAAGAAAGCTATCGATGTACTCGGCACTGACAATGTAAAAGCAGTTATTGTAAAATCCGAATTATTTAGAAATGAAGAATTTGATCAAGCCCTTCGTTTAGGTGAATCACTAAATGCCAATGTGATAGAAACTGAAATTGAAGAATTAAAAGATCCAAATATAGTTGAAAACACGCCAA
This sequence comes from Staphylococcus equorum, assembly GCF_029531845.1. Classification (GTDB taxonomy): domain Bacteria; phylum Bacillota; class Bacilli; order Staphylococcales; family Staphylococcaceae; genus Staphylococcus; species Staphylococcus equorum_C. Next base: position 26,842 of record NZ_JAMBPV010000008.1, on the reverse strand, counting down.
GCAGTTGGTATTACAGTAAACGCTTATTATATTCAAAACTTGAAGACTTGAGAGTAAACTACAATTTCGACTATGTTCTCGATGGTATGATTATGGATGATTTAGATGACTTTAGACCTGGACTCAAAGCAAGAACTGAATTCGGCGTTAGAAGTGTACTACAAGAAGTTGAATTATATAAACCTGAAATTAGAGAACTCAGCAAATCCAATGACCTTCCTGTATGGAATAAGCCTGCATTGTGTAGTTTGGCATCCCGAATTCCTTATGGCGAACCTTTAAATTTCATAAAGGTTAACAAAGTAAATGAAGCTGAAAAATTCATTTTAAGCTTAAATATTAATCATGTCAGAGTACGCTATCATAATAATATCGCAAGAATAGAAGTAGATGACACAGATATCCCTGTGTTAATTCAATATAAAAATCAAATCACACTTCGCTTGAAAGAACTTGATTTTGATTATGTAACCATTGATTTAGAAGGCTATCGTACAGGCAGTATGAATGAAGTCATTAATACACAAGATGAAATTTAACAAAATAAAGGTGGCGTAACTATGACTGAAAACCAAGACCCCATAGAGTCATTACTCCTAGCAGTTAAAGAAAACGAACTTTCCATTACAGAAGCAAAAGATAAATTAAGTCATTATGATGAATTAGGCTTTGCAAAAATTGATTTACACAGAACAAAACGACAAGGCTTTCCAGAAGTTATATTTGGTGAAGGTAAAACTGTAGCGCAATTAGATAAAATCGTACACACTTTAACAAAGCATAATGAAGTCATCTTAATTACTAGAATCGATCAACTTAAAGCAGATAATATCATCGCTAAATATCCACAACTTGAATACCATGAGACAGCACGTATCGTTTGTACACCTGTTAATAAAATTAATAAAACGGAACATTTTGCAGCGATTATTTGCGCCGGTACATCTGACCTACCAGTAGCTGAAGAAGCGGCTATTACAGCTGAAGTTATGGGTATTACAGTACAGCGATTTTATGACGTAGGTGTTTCTGGCATCCATCGTCTTTTTGCACATATCGAAGCAATTCGTCAAAGTAAGGTGTCAGTAGTTATTGCGGGTATGGAAGGCGCATTATCAAGCGTAGTCGCCGGCTTAGTTGATCATCCAGTCTTTTCAATACCTACAAGTGTTGGTTACGGTGCCAATTTAGATGGCGTTACGACACTATTATCTATGGTTAATTCTTGCGCACCTGGCACAAGTGTTCTCAACATAGATAATGGCTTCGGTGGTGGCTATAATGCCGCAATGATTATAAAAATGATTGAAAATTCATAGAACGGAGTGAAACATTATGTCCAAAGCGATTTATCTTGATTGCCACGCTGGTATTGCTGGAGATATGTTATTGTCTTCACTTGTAGATTTGGGTGCAGATGTCACCTTTATTGAATCACAATTAAAAACATTACCGCTCAATCATTTTAAACTCAATTTTTCAACTCAAAACAAACAAGGCATTCAAGCTATGTCACTTAAAATTGATTTTGAAGAAGCACACCATCATAGGAAAGCGTCAGATATCTTTAAGATGATCAAAGAGAGTAGCTTGCCAAGCAGAGTGAAAGAACGGAGTCTCCGTGTCTTTGACGTGATTGCACACGCAGAAGCTAAAATTCACGGTATGTCTGTTGAAGATGTTCATTTTCATGAAGTTGGTGCTATGGACTCTATCATTGATATTATTGGCAGCTGTCTTGCACTAGAAGATTTATCCATTGATGAACTCTATGCCTCACCTATTCCAACAGGTAACGGGAAAATCAATATCGCTCATGGTGTCTATCCGGTCCCGGCACCAGCGACTGCTGAAATACTCAAAGGCATTCCGCTTGCTTTATTTGATGTTAATAGTGAACTGACAACACCGACTGGTGCTGGTTTTATCAAAGCATTGGTTTCGGAAATTGGTCCTTTGCCTGCAGTAACCATCGAGCAAATCGGTTATGGTTGTGGCACGAAAGATTTTGATTTTCCCAATGTTTTACGAACGATTCAATATACAGTAAAAGAAAACACGCCGACACACGTCCAAGTGATAACGTGTCAGATTGATGATATGACACCAGAGTCTCTCGGCTTCTTTATCGAACAAGTACTGGATGACGGTGCGCTAGATGCTTACTTCACTCCAATTACGATGAAGAAAAGTAGACCCGCCACGCAACTTACAGTGATTAGTAAATTTGACGATGCACAATACTTTGAAGACTATACACTTAAAAATACAACCTCTTTAGGTGTAAGAAGTTATGCAGTCAATCGCAAAATTCTCCATCGCCAGTTTCAAACAATTCACACAAAATATGGTGCCATATTAGTGAAAATAGGCATGATGCAAAATAAAATTATCAAAGCGAAACCAGAATTTGAAGATGTAAAAAATGCAGCAACTCAATCTGGCAAAACCTTCTCAACTGTTTACAATGAAATACAGCATGAAGTTTATAACCATATTAAAATAGACGAATAAAATAACCTAGAACAAGCCGAAGGCTACAGACTTTTGTGCCCGTGGAAAGCGCGCACAAAAGTCTGATCCAAAATTAAAAACTCAAGAGACAGCATAAAATCCAGCACTCACACTTAAGTGAAGTACTGGATTTTTTATTGCTTAATTATTTTAAAGAGGGACCTACTTTAATATTTGCACTCTCTAATGCAAGTTCAAGTACTTCAATGACTTGAATACTATGTTCTAATTTTTCTTGCGCTAATTCGAAATTTTGATCATTAATAATTCGAACTATTTTCACAAACTCTTCGTACATACGATGCTTTTGTTGGTTAACTTGATATGATTGCGTACCACCTTGGTTAAACGTAATATCAAACGCTTTTAATTCATTTGTTGGTCCTTTAATATGAATCGTTGCATTTTCACCTTGAATATAAGACTGATTGTCAGAACTAGAGTCTTTTGCGCCAATACAAACGACTTTCATATCATCATAATCAAGATTTAAGATACCAGATGTATCAATATCGTTTTTAATATTAGCAAAATAAGCAACACCTTTAGGCATACCGAAGAGTCCAACTGCTAAATGAATATTGTATACATTGATATCCATGAGTGCGCCTCCGCCCTTCTCAGGATCAAAAGCAGGTTGAATGATACCTTTTTTAAAATTATCATATCTTGAAGAGTACTGTGAATAATTAAATTGGGCTATTTTACATGTGCCTATTTCACTAATAGATTGTTTCAACACATCATAATTACTCAAATAAAGGTTAGTAATAGCTTCAATAATAATTACATTTCGCTCTTCAGCTAATGCTTTTAATGTTGTTAATTCTTCTTTAGTTAAAGTAAACGGTTTTTCACATATTACATGCTTCTGTTGCTCGATTGCTTTGCGTGCATAATCAAAATGCAGATGATTAGGTACAGCTAAATAAATCGTATCCATATCCTCATCTTGAAGAAACTTATTGTAGTCCGTGAAAATTGTTTTGATATTAAATTTTTTTTGTAAATTCTCTATATTTTCTGGGTTTCTTCCTGTTGAAACAATGCTATGAAACTCAATGTCTGAAATTTCTTCCATCACTGGTAATGCTTCTTTGACGATCTTGCCCGCCCCTACGATACCTAATTTCATGTTTGTCTCTCCTTCTCACTTAATCTAAATTATGATGTACTACTACTCATTGTAATATTAAATTGTTGATAGTTATTTTTTAAATCCATTCAATATACCATTATATTTGAAATTATCATGCAATTCAAAATCTAAACCCTTAATACAATTTGTATTTTGTTTTGAAAATGTCACCAGTGGTATACAGTTAATATAAAGATAAAACATAAAATCATTTTTTATATTCTTTAATTAGAGGAGGCATTTTTGTGTCCATATTTTATTTTTTAATATTTATAATAATCGTTTTAATTATCTATTTCATTTTCCGAAAAAATTATAAAAAAGAAGCTGCAGTTAATAAAAGAAAACGTAAACGCGAAAAAAGAGTAGAAAACTATATTAGCGAAGCTTTTAAAATAGAAAATTTAAAAGATGTTAAAGAAAGTAAAACAACAATTGCTTTGATTTATCCTAAAGAAACATTAGATGTTGAACCTGAACAAGTCGTAAAAGTAGAAAACCAAAGTGAAGAAAAAGTCGTAACAGAATTTGAAATGCCTGAAGGTATTAAAAGGGAAGAATTATATGACTTTTCTCTTAAACACACTAAATTTCATATCGCACATGATCGTTATGAACGTCTTAAAACGGTTGATGAAAACGAAAAAACAAATAGTGGTATTATAAAATAATTCAATTGTTAAAGGAGTATGTATATGACACCAATTGTTAAAGCTTATTCAAATGACGAAGATATTGAAATTAATATTAACACATTGAAAGATCAAAAAATCAATGCAAAAGATATTTATGTTTTATCTCATGATGCTGATCATACAGAACGCATCGTGAAAAATACAGAAGTCTCAGGTATTGATTACAATCGTTCCGATGTTGGCGAAAACGAACAAAATCAAGGTGATCAACTAAGAGATAAGTTACAAATTCTCGGCGTTTCTGAAAGTGATGCACAAGATTACGAAGAACTTATGGATCAGGGTAATGTACTACTCATTGTTACAGATCAACGCGCAATTAACGTACTCTAAATTTAAAATAATCAGCTAAACAAATATACCCCGCATTCTTTTAATTAGGAGGCGGGGTACATTTGTCTTTTATACATATTTATTATAATTGATTAAAATTATTTTCTTGAAGATCTGTAATTTTAGCAATTTCTACTTTTTGGTCTTTAGGCTCCAATACATGTAAATACTGTTCATTGTCGTTATCTTCAATTTTCTTTACAGTAATCCGATCATGTTCTATAGTTTCGATAATTATTTCTGAATGCTTATTTAGTGCCTCTTTAATATGTTGCTTATCCATGCTAAAACCTCCTTAAGTAAAAGCTAATTATATTGTGTACCTCTTCATCTTTTACCCTTAAGCTGTTTTTTAAATCAAAGAGAACATAATCAACGTACTTTTCCTTTTTAGTGCATTCATTTATCAAATCATTAAATAGCGTCATGACCAACGTGATAATAGCAGCAGCGTTTGAGTTATGTATTTACATCCCAGACGCTACTGCTATTATCGTTAACTTAATATCACATCTACTAATTCTTCCACAGTGGCTTTACCGAAATAATATGTAATGTCCATTTCGCTTAAAACATTTAATAAATCTTCTTTGACTACACGTGCGCCTTTGAGTTGATTTTCAACGTCTTTAATATCGCCTTGTCCAAAGAAATCTCCGTAAATACGACATGCTGAAATACGTCCTTTCTCTACAGAAAGAGAGATATCAATCGTTCCTGCCGCTAATCTTGCGTCTCTATTATATTCATAGCGTGGGGAACCACCAAAATTCCATTCCCAATTTTTATATTTTGACGCTAGCATTTCATCAACGGCTTCCCAATCAGCTTCAGATAATTCATAACGTTTTGCATCATTCATATCATCAACGTCTAGTATTTGTTTAACCATCAAATCTTTAAATTCATGAATTGTTATATTTTGATATTCTGGTGCCAAATATTCACGAATATTGCCTACACGTGATCTTACGGATTTAATACCTTTGGATTCTATCTTTTTACGATTCGGCTTCAATACCTTAACCATAGGTTCATAATCTACATCCAGTAATAAAGAATAGCCACCATAGATACGTCCCTTAATCAAAGTCATTGCCGCACCAGATACCTTTTTATCGTGAATGGCTAAATCATTACGTCCACTTTGCACAACTTCTGTCGCACCAAGTTGATGTAAAGCATGTATACCTGGTTCGTAAAAGCGTTTGAAATTTCCATAAATTGTATCGTCTTTTTCTAAAATACAACACATATTCACTGCACCACTGTCTACATAAACTGCGCCACCACCTGTATCACGACGAACGACTTGAATACCATGTTCGTCTAAATAATCTTGGTTAATTTCTACCGCAGTATTTTGAAAACGACCTATCTCCACTTTTGGATCACAGATATACGGGAATAAGATATCCTCATTTAAAAATATATTTTGGCTAACGTGAATTTGCATCGCTAATGCAACTGCACCGTCTGTTATATATTCGCCATTGCGAATAGGTTCAATTAAATACATATTGTTCTCCTATATAGTTAATTTTTTGCTGGCTTCAGTCATGAGTGTTGAAATATCTTCGGTTAGATGTATTGTTCTATCTCGAATGTTTTCTGGAATACGATATGCTTTCTTATTCATTGTCATAAATAAAGCATTTGGATTATGTCGTGTCATGCGTTGAAAAGGTTGTTTCACATATTGTGGTGTCGTATAACCGATACCTATTTCTAGATATAATACTTTATCTTCTTTATGTGCATCAAGGAACTGATTATAGCGAGATAACTGCGCATGAAAATCAGCATCCTCTACCATACCAACTTGTGCTTTTCGTTTATTGATTTCCATGGGCGCATCACATTCAGGACAATGCGGCAAGAGTTCTCGTGGTACTTCCATATGCTCTTGTTCTGCAACCATTTGACGTATTGCAGCATCATCACGGTAAGTCTGCGCATGACAATGTTGACTACATTGCCACAAGATATACTCTCCTTGAATATGAAAAACTTTATCCAAATCAAAATCTGCCACCGCAAATGCATTATCTGCATTCGTCGTGATAATATGATAATCTTTATTACTTAAAATTTGATTAAGCGCAGTATAAGATGCGCCTACAGGTTGATCTAAATAATTCAGCGCAACAAATCGACTTTGAAAAGCCCAATATTCTTGCCAACTTGCGAATGTATGAAGACTTGCTTGTAACATATCAAAGAAACCATATTTTTTAATAAAATCCGGGAAATTTTGTGTGAAACGTTCACCTATATACGTAAAACCATCTGACGCTGACATACCGGCACCTATCCCAACCACAACTGCATCCGCTTCATTTAAAGCATCTGCTAATATATCGGATTGTCGATTATAACTTGTATTTAAGACATCCCAAGTTGATTCAGTCATAATGTTTCAGTCCTTCCTTATACAATGCAGCATCTTTATCTGTAAACACATTGAAAACCACTGTTATATCAGAATCATGTTCTCTTTTATATTGCATTAAAGTCGAAATTGCAATCTGCGTAGCCTCATCTTGAGGGAAACCAAATACGCCTGTTGAAATACAACAAAAAGCAATACTTGATAAGTTTTGCTGGTCCGCAAGTTCGAGACAGCTTCGATACGAGCGCGCAAGTAAATCACGGTTCATTTGTGACACCGGTGTCTTACGAATTTGTGGTCCTACTGTATGAATGACATATTGAGCAGGCAAGTTATAACCAGGGGTGATTTTTGCTTTACCAACACCTTCACGTCTACCTTGTTTATCTATTAAATCTGCACAAGCTAAACGCAACTGGACGCCTGCTTTAGTATGGATGATATTATCGATACAGTTATGATTCGGCTCAAAACAGCCTAACAGCTTACTGTTAGCCGCATTTACAATAGCGTCTACCTCAAGCTGCGTGATATCACCTTGCCATAAATATATATCGTCATTGAGATATGGGGTTAATGATGTTAACGACGTAACTTGTTGCGCATTGTAATTTTTTAAAAATGCATCTTGCACCTCAATAAAATCTGCTGCAATCGGTGTTGCTGGCCTTACATTTACTAACCCTCGAAACATTTCGAAACGTTCTGCTTCCGTATCAGGTAAGTCTGCAATGGCGGCGTCATGTGTTTCTTGCCACAAATACTCAATTAAATACGCTAAACGTTCTGTTTGTTGCATAATTTATGCCTCAGGAAGTGCATTAAATGCTGCTTCGTCAACATTTTCTAATTTAACCAACCAATTTTCTTCAGCTTTTTCAGAATTTAAAAGCGTTGGTTCATCTTCAGCTTTTGTATTACGTGCAACAATTTTACCTGCTAATGGTGATTGAACGTCTAATACAGTTTTAGAAGCTTCAATACTAACGATTTCGTCATCGACTTTAATATCGTCGCCACCCATAAATTCAACATAACCTACTGTTCCTACATCATCTTGTAATTCAGGTGTCATACTGTATACATACTGTTCTCCAACTTTTTCTACCCATAAATAATTAGCTAATTTTTTCATGAAATATCTTCCTTTCATCAACTTGTTATAAATATATTTGCGCGAGTAATTCGATTGTACGACAGCGTTGCTCTATGTCTGGGATCAAAGGTACAACCATCACTTCGTCAGCATTAAATGTTTGAATCATTGTGTCTATTTGTTTTTTTGCACTTTCTTTTGTACCTACAATTATACGAGCTCGGCTTTGAGTAATCAAACGTTCATCTCTTTCAGATCTTAAATATGATTGTGCTGTTTCGATAGAAGGTAGACGCTCAAATTCGGCAAATTGTTGTTTTCCCAGTAGCCAAACGTCTAAAGCTTGCGCTAGTGCTTCTGCTTCTGATGCTGTATCAGCAACTGCAACAAATGTAGTGAGCATAACAGTAGGTTTCATATTTAATGCCGTAGGTTTAAAGGCTTCTCTATAAGCTTGCACACTGCTTTCAGCTTTTTTAATTGCTTTTTCATTAGGTAATAAAAAAGTTCCCAGTGTATAGCCCATGCCTTGACGTCCTGCCATTTGTGCAGACGGTACACTCGTACTTAATAGCCACATTTGAGGCACGGTAGTAACACGAGGTTGTGCAAATACTTGTTTAAAACGTTGCTCTGGTTCACGCTCCGTTAGATAATGCCGCACATCGGTAATAGACTGCTCGTAGTCTAAGAAATGTGTTTTCGTTTCATTCATAGCTTGTTTCACACTGGGGGTACCTGAATTATTACCGATACCTAAGTCTACACGCCTAGGGTAAAATGCTTCTAATAATCGGAAATTTTCAGCCACTTTAAACGGGCTGTAATGCGGTAACATCACTCCACCTGAACCGAGTCGGATTTGCTTCGTCTTTGCCAGTAATTGCATCATCAATAATTCTGGACTACTACATGCAAACGCCGGTACATTATGATGTTCCGTCATCCAAAAGCGCTTATAACCAAGTTTGTCTGCTAATTGCGCTAAGCGTACTGTATCTTGTAAGGCATCTTGTGCTGACTTGCCTTCATCAATAACAGCATAGTCTAAAATATTCAATTGAACCACGTTGGTTACCACCTCCACCAATACTGACCTTATATACTTTGTCGGGCTTATAATGTAAGCACTTTCGTTTGAGTGTATATCGTATCTCAGTTATGCTAAAATCCATGTACAAAGCTTTATACACGTATCTGCAAAACATGTTTCCTTTTTTAAATTACCCTCACCCTCTAGGATAACTGATATAGAAAAATTTTGTTACATTTTGCTTGAAAAAATCACCATATTTTTTATTTAATTGACCACGATATCCTATTAGTGTTAATTTAAAATTACATATTACAACGAAGATCGAGGTTATAGTTATGAAAACTTATTATCAAGCATTATTCGAACCATTAACATTACCTAATGGCGTCGTCTTCAACAACCGTTTTGTGCTATCACCTATGACTACGAATTCCTCAACACAAGATGGCCATATTACCGAGCAAGACTTACGTTATGCACAACGTCGGGCACACGCTGCGCCCTTGCAAGTAACAGGTGCAGCCTATATTGAGCCTTATGGTCAATTATTTGAATATGGTTTTAGCATCACTGATGACAATTGTATACCTGGGTTAAAAAAATTAGCAACTGCAATGAAACAAAATGGCAATAAAGCCGTTTTACAACTGACACACGCAGGACGATTTTCAAATCAAGCCATCTTAAATTATGGCCAAGTTTATGGCCCAAGCGCTATGTCCTTAAATTCTCCTATTCAACATGATGTTTTAGCTATGTCTATAGATAAAATCGCCGATGTAACGCGTCAATACGCTGAGGCAACTTCTCGTGCTATACAAGCTGGTTTTGATGGTGTTGAAATTTCAGCTGCCCAACGCTTACTTATACAAACGTTTTTCTCTACTTTTTCTAATCAACGTACAGATCAATACGGAACTCAAAGTTTGGAGAATCGTGCTCGTATCGGGTTGGAAATACTAGCTGCTGTACAAAAAGTCATTGATAAAGAAGCACCACCACAATTTATTTTAGGCTATCGCGCTACACCTGAAGAAACACGAGGTAGTGATGTCGGTTATACAATAGACGAATTCAACGAACATCTGGATTGGGTATTAGATACAGCGAATATACAATATTTAGCAATCGCAAGTTGGGGGCGTCAAATTTATCAAAACAAAGTCCGTTCTGACGGCAAGCACACAGGAAAATATGTCAATGCTGTCGTCCATGATTACCTTGAGGGTAGAATTCCTGTCATCGCTAGTGGTGGTATTAATTCACCTGAAAGTGCGCTCGATGCCTTACAACATGCAGATATGGTGGGGATGTCGTCTCCATTTGTGACAGAACCAGATTTTGTCTTGAAATTACAAGAAGATCGTCCAGAGGATATTGATTTACATGTAACAATCGACGATATTGATGATCTCGCAATTCCATACGCAGCATTTAAAGATATCGTTAAAATGATGGATTACGGCGAAGGTTTAAAAAAAGAAACCCGCGACGAGTTACGTAAACTTGAAACAAACTATGATCAAGTAGATTATAAAGCAATAGATAAAGACTAATTGAAAATACAGGCAACCTAAGCAGATAAAATAACTTAGTTTGTCTTTTTTATATTAACTGAATCCTTTGTGAAAATGGATAGTATCTCTGAGTATGTAAAAAAGCATTGGACTGTAAAATGACCAATGCTTTTTTGTTACGTATTATGTGAATTTAACCATTTTGTTTCGCAAATGCTTGGCCAATTGCGTTTAATTTATGTGGTGCGTCATGTACTGCCATCTTCACTTCAACTAGGTGCATCTTGTCTGGTTGTGCATCGATTTCGAGGAATGTATTTTGTAGTGTTTCGCTCGTTGTCACATCGTGAACGATGACGTCATCTTTTCCTCCGAAGACTGTTGGTAGTAATTTATAGTCCCACATTTTAATATCATTGTATGATGCGTTTTCTCCATGAATTTTACGTTCAACTGTATAACCATCATTATTAATAACAAAGATAATCGGCTTGATTTGCGCTCTGATCATCGAAGACATTTCTTGTACTGTTAATTGTAGGGAACCGTCTCCAATTAATAATAAATTTCTGCGCTGTGTGTTTGCCATTTGTGTACCAAGTGTCGCTGGTAGTGTATAGCCGATTGAACCCCATAATGGCTGTCCTATAAATTTATTATTACTGTATAACGCTAAATCATAAGCACCAAAGAAGGACGTGCCTTGTTCAGCTAATATCACGTCATCTTGCTTAATAAAATCTTGCATCATTTTGAAATAAGTTGCTTGAGATAAAGGATTTCCATTTAAATCATAGTGATTTTCTTCAGGACGTTGATATTGAGGGAACGTTGCATCATTAACGTAATTTATCGTATTTAAACCATCCAATAAATCGATAAGTGAGACTTCCATATCTTTCGTTTCATTCATTTTGAAATGACGATGATTAATCATAACGACGTCATCAATATCAAATTGATATGAATAACCTGCAGTTGCAGAATCTGTTAATTTCGCTCCAATATTTAAAATTGCATCACTTTGATCCACGTAATTTCTAATATCTTCTTCTGCAAGTGAAGCATCATATATACCCATGTAATATGTGTTTTCTTCATTAAATGCGCCTTTGCCTAGTGATAGTTGCGCTACAGGGATATGCGTACGATTCACAAATTGCTCAAGCTTTTCATGTAAATCAAAACTATTAATCTCATGGCCAGTGATTATGACTGGTTTATCTGCACTTTGTAACTTTTCTTTAATCATGTTCACATATTTAGCAACATCCATCTCCTGATGTTGTAGCAATTCAAACGGTTGGTCTACTTCAATTTCTACGCTTGCTACGTCAATTGGTAAATGTATATGCACTGGACGTTTTTCAGTTAGTGCTGCTTCAATTACTCTAGGTATTTCTACTTGGGCATTTTCAGGCGTAAGGTACGCTTGTGTCGCCGTGATGGGCTCATACATTTTTCTATAGTCATCAAAATTCCCTTCTCCTAAGGAATGATGTACATACTTCCCTGCGTTTTCTACTGCTCTTGTAGGCGCTCCGGTAATTTGAATAACTGGAACACGTTCAGCATATGCACCAGCAATACCATTAACAGCACTGAGTTCACCTACGCCAAATGTTGTTACCATTGCACTCATCCCATTTAAACGAGCATAGCCATCAGCCGCATAACTGGCATTTAATTCATTTGTGTTTCCAACCCACTCCATATCATCGCGACTAATGATGTCATCTAGAAAAGTAAGATTAAAGTCACCTGGGACACCAAATACTTTATCCACGCCAACAACACTAATACAGTCCATTAAATATTGTCCTATACGTTTTTTCATTCATCATTTCCCCTTTTTTATCCATCTCTATTACACTACAAACTTAACTTAATTAAGATTAAAGGTCAATGATGTTGACTTTATTTCCAGCTATTTTTTATACGTTAATTCTAACTGATGAATCATATGTGTCAGCATTTCATTATTCGGCGTCGGCACACCACACGTTTTACCGTATGCAACAATTTGTCCGTTTAAATAATCTATTTCTGTTAAACGACCTTTATATAGATCTTGATGCATCGAAGGATAATGTAACCCCTGTGATTCAATTGGATAAGCAGCTTGAATTTTGTTAATTAAATTTTCAAAATTCAGTTTCAATTCACGCGCATGAGCCACAGCTACGATTTCTTCAATAATAGGAATGACCATTTGTCGTGCTTGTTCATATTGTGAAAATTGATTTATTGTTTTATCTAAAATTGTACATAATGGATTCAATACACTATTCAATGTAGCTTTTGACCATATAGACTCAAATACGTTATCGCTGATTGTAGAATTTAATTTTGCATTATTGAAAATTGTATTAATCGCTTCTGTACGATAGTCTTCACCACCATCTGCACGTTGTAGTTCTATTGTTCCTGTACCTTCTAACAGTATTTGTCCAGGGCCTCTTAATCCTGCTGTCCACATCGTGACCGCTAAAAAAATTTGTGACTTAGGTATAATTTTAGCAAAACGCTCTTCATGTCCTAAGCCATTCATCATTGTTAATAGTGCCGTCGTTTCTTTAATCGCATTAGCTTCATTTAACGCCTCAATCATTGCGTCGGAATCCATCGCTTTTGTTAAAATAATAATCAAATCATATTGTTCATCGATTTGTTCTGGCAACTGTGCTTTGATATTAATATTATATGTATCCTTTTCTGTTTGAATATTCACACCATATTGATTAATATTCGCAATATGTTCTGACCAATAATCTATTAAAGTTACATCATATCCTGCTTGGGCAATTTGTGTTCCAACGCGACCACCCATTGCTCCTGCTCCTGCAATTGCAATTTTAACCATATAATCATCCTCTTCTTTATTTCATAATATTAATTCAAAAAGATAATTACACCATTTATAAACAGAAAATTCTTATTTTTTAAATGGTGTAAAGTTATTTTAATTATTTAATCTTTCTTATTCTCGTCTTTTAAATATTTTACTTCTTGAAATCCTGTACGATAAGAAGCAAATTCTTCCATTATGGCATACCAATCATTTCCAACTTTTTTCTGTATATCTTGAAATAAATCGTTTTGCGCCTTATTAAGTTCTTGAACTAATTTTGTTCCTTTTTCCGTGGGGTACAAAGCTTTAATTCGCTTATCCGCTTCGGTGGGTTGTTCGGTGATATATGCCTCGTCTTTTAATTTTTTCAAAGTTGCATGGCTGCCTTGTTTAGAAATCTCTAAACTTTTCAATAAATCTTTGATCGTAATTCCAGGCACCTTTTCAATAAAAAATAAGAACCTATGATGCTGTCTATTTAAACCATATGCTTCAATAATTTCATCTGCTGTATTTATAAATGTTTTATAAGCGAAATAAAACAACAAATTCTCGTAATCATTATTACTACTTTCCATTATTCACATTCCTTTTTTGTAATTTTTAACGCATCGCCGGGGTTACTAATTAATACCTTTATAACACTTCAGTTGATTGTTACAAGTGCTTTAAATGTGGCTCCAATAATACGGAAAGTTCTCCTACTAAAGTATCTATATCACATGGTTTTGATTCTTCAATCCACCATATAATAACGCCTACTACAGCAGAGGATAAAAACTGGGCAGTAATTTCACTGTTTTGTTTATTTATGGTGTCGCGCATTTTCTTTGATAATGTTTGCTTAAGCATATTAAGATCTGACTTTTTAACCAAAGTTTTCAAAATATCGTACTGATCGTCAATCACGTACATGACTTCACGCAACGTTTCTTTATTATCTCCTGATTCTGCAAGATAAATATTGCATTTATCCACTGCTGCGCCCAAAATATAATCAATTGCATGGTCTAAAATGTCGTACTTATCTATAAAATTCAAATAAATGGTACCTCTATTTATATTGGCATGTTGAGCAATATCATTCATTGATATTTTATCAAAGTCTTTTTCTCTAATCAGTTCAACAAAGCTACGAATAATAAGTTTTTGGGATTTTTCTTTTCGTTTATCCATTTTAACTCCTTTTAATATCAACAATTTTCAATATTTGTTCATTAAACATCAACAAGGTTGTATTGTTCATTGAGTTTAAATCTTATTGATGATAACTTCAAGTTATTAAACAATTGTTCAATAACTAAATTGGAGTGATAATGATATGAAAATTTTAATATATGGTGCAGGTGTACAGGGGCAATTTTTAGCTCACGCACTAAATACCAAAGATAATGACATTACAATGTTTGCACGTGGAAAAACTTTAGAGCACTTGAATCAAAAAGGTTTGAAACTTAAGCATTCATTGCAAAGAAAAACGACAAATGAACATATAACAACGACAAGCACACTTTCAAAAGATGATATATATGACGTTATTTTTGTAACTATGAAATATTCAGATTTTTACAATATAGTGCCAACACTAGCTCAAAACAAAAGCGAAAATATTGTCTTCATTGGGAATAATATGAATCCTAAATTACTACAAAGCACATTGACGCAACAGAGTAACCATCTTAAGCATATCACTTTCGGCTTTTTAATGACTGGTGGTTCAAGAGAAGCAAGCCATACTAATATTTTAAGATTTAATGCTGGAGAGCTCAAAGTAGGAAACATGCATGGAGAAATTACGTTCTCAGACAAACTAAATTCAATATTTAAAAATGCGAAAATCAAACTAACTTATGAGCAGAACTTTGAAGATTGGTTGATGTCACACGCAGCTTTAGTTTTACCGTTAAACATGTTATTTATTCTAAAACAAAACCAAAACACTAGCGCGCATACATTAACCAAAGAAACGATAGCTGCTTTTACTGAACTACATCAATTGTTAGAACACAAAGGCCATACTATAAAACCAAAAGCACAGTCTGTTTTATTTAAAAATTTCAAAGGATTGTCCAATATAGTATTAAAAACAGTTATGAACATTGGACTCATCAATCAAACACAAGGTTCTTTTAAAGAGCTTGAAGCACTTTATAACGATGTTAAAGTACTCAATCAAAATACAGCACTAACTACAAGTCATCTAGATGCTCTATTTGAAGCGAGCAAATCCATCAGTTAAAATAACTGAATTCATAACCGTTGAAAAGGGAGGGATACGAAATTAAAATTAAATTTCGTATCCCTCCCTTTATACTGACTAGATGTCTAATAAAATAACTTAGTTCTTTAATTTTTGTTATTTTATTTCAATTGTACGTTTCTTTAAAAATGAAGCATATCCTAAAATAACGTAAATCACAGTCATGATTGCAAAGGTCACTTCAAGTACAGTTATAAAATAAAGTACACTGTGTAGTTTGTGAGGTAAGTTTTCAATTTTAATTAAATTATATAATGATGTCGCTGTTGTGACCCACGGAAAAGTTAATGCTGAAAATGAAAATCTAAAATTCAACTTATATAATTTCGGTAGGAAGGTTAATGAGTATATAAATGTGAGTTGGGAAATAATCAACATTGGCATAGTGTATAACAACTGCGTGTGCTCTGCGCTTAACAAATAACCGTTTAGGCAAAGTGAAGCTGGTGCCGCTATGATGATTGTCATAGGAAATTGATTTTCGTTATATAATCGCCATGATTTTTTAAATAGTACGATACATATCAATACTAAAAAGCATAACGTAGCTATATATACTATCAATTCACCAAAGAATGGTGAAAAATCTTCAGCCGTTTCAGAAATAACACCAATCCCTACAAATGTAACAAACCAACTAGTACTCGGAACGATTCGTTCATTTTTACGTAAATAAATATGGTAATAAATAAACACGCCAATAATAATAAACTGCAGTATTACAATAATCCACCACAGCCAATTTATGATTTCCCAGGTAATATTGAGTTGATGGTATAAGATATAAAGTAATGTTAGAAATGTCATTGTAATCGTAGGAAAAGTCGCACATATATTACGATCAGATAATTCTTTCAACACAATTCTAGGAAACTGTATACATTTTAGTATAAATAAGCCCACCACAATAACACTTATAATTAAAAATATAGTAGCTAAAACATCCCACTCCATAATGTATAAAAGGTTGCTTAATGCTGAAATACCCAACGCTAAGCCACAAATAGCAGTCGGTATTACACTTATAAATTTTCGAAACATATCATTTATTAATCCTTTTTATCTATATTTGAATATTACATACATAATCACTATACGCTTTTATCAAAATTCAAGCGTTGCATCTGTTTATATTGCTTTGAATACCGATATTATTTATCTCGCTTATCAAGTAAATTTTAGCACTAATATGTGATAGATAATACCTCACTGGGAACAAACTTTTTTATATAAATAAGCAGCCCACTATTTATCAATTATGGACTGCTTAACTTTATCTTCATTACGGTTGTGTATTAATCTTCAATAATATCTAATCCATCTTTACGTAATTGTGCTAATCCTTTTATCATTTGTTCAATATCATGATTAGAGTGTCGTTCCCATGTAGCTAATTCCGCTACAATTTTCAAGGGTTCCGTGGAGCGATATGAACGGGTAGGATTCCCAGGAAATTTTTTATCTGTGACATTAGGATCATTTTCAAATACTCCAATGGGTTCAATAATATAGATGTGTTCTTGTGCTGGTTCGTCAGCTAATGCAGCGGCGAGTTCGGCACCCCACTTAGCTGTGTCTAAAGCGCCAGTAAAATAAATATGGTTCATTTT
Source organism: Staphylococcus equorum (assembly GCF_029531845.1). Taxonomy (GTDB): domain Bacteria; phylum Bacillota; class Bacilli; order Staphylococcales; family Staphylococcaceae; genus Staphylococcus; species Staphylococcus equorum_C. Next base: position 9,400 of record NZ_JAMBPV010000008.1, on the reverse strand, counting down.
ACGGTTTTGATAATTAGAAATACGTTGTGTTTGCAGTAAATCACCTATTTGTAATTCAGCCTTTGTCCCATGAAAAAATGGTCCTTGATCCAACACTTCTTTTTGTTCTACCATTGTTCAACACTCCTTCTTCCTCTATGATATTCACCAGTATAAACTGCTAAACAGTAAAGAAGTAGTCTATAATATTGTTATTTTTTAATGTATAATTAAGACAAAGGACATCTAGTTTTTAACCATGTCGATAAAAAGGAGCAGGAGAAAATCAAAATTCAAATTTTTATTTTCTATCCCCACCCCACGACTGCGATTTTATAATCTTTCTAAGTGAATCATTTCATCTGCTTTGTCTGTAAATATACCATCAACGCCCCAATTTGCTAATTGATTCGCACGTAATTGTTTGTTTACTGTCCACACATTTAAAGCATATCCAGCATTTTTTATTTTTCTAACACGGGCTTGCGTCAATTTGGTATCTTCTATATTCACTATTTTCGAACCACAATAATCTAATAGCGTTCTCCAATCATCGCCAAAAGCTGCAGCTTTAAATATTACAGCTCTCTCATACTCTGGCATGAACTGCTCTGCTAATTTCACTAAAACCAAATTAAAGCTTGATATCAATACATTTAAATCCGAATTTAAGCCTTTTAATTTATCTGCAACTTGTTTAATCATACTTTCTGATAGTACTGTGCCATTCGGACCCGTAACGCCCTTCAATTCAATGTTTAAGTTCATGTTGTAGGCACTAGCCAATTCAATAACTTCATCAAATGTAGGTAATTTTTCGGCTTCAAACTCTGTTCCATACCAGCTACCTGCTGATGCATCTTTAATGTCGGCATAATTTAATTGTGTCACTTCTCCCACCATATTCGTTGTTCGATCTAAAAAATCATCATGGATTAAAATCAACTGTTCATCTTTGGTAATTGCTACATCTAATTCAATCCATTTTAATCCAGGTGTATTCCCAGCTTCTTTATAAGATGCGAGTGTATTTTCTGGTGCTTTACTCGGTAAGCCTCTATGTCCATAAACAGTAAACATACTATCATCCTCTTCAATTTAAATTTAATGCAAGTATGATATGGTATTTGAGATATTTCAAATATTCTTTGTTAATTATACATATTAATATAAAAAACGTCCTTGAATTCTATTACAGAATTTCAAGAACGCTTTAATTTATTATTTTAATTTATGCTTTTGAGTTTACGTATGAAGTTGGGTCTACTGAATAACCGTTACCAACTCCGCCTTCCATACGTTGGAAGTGTAAGTGTGGTGCAGTAGAGTTACCTGTGCTGCCTGACTCACCGATTTGTTGACCTTCTGTAACTTGGTCACCTTTTTGTACGTTTAGTGAATTCATATGCATATACCATTGGTAGTTATCACTATTTTGTTCTTGGATTGTAACTTGGTTTCCGCCACCATAATTACTCCATCCGCTTTGAATAACAGTACCATCTGTTAATGAATAAACTGGTGTGTTTTCATCCATTGCATAGTCGACACCGTAATGTGCACCGCCACCATGATATTGGCCATATGGTTGCATCTGGCTGTTACTTGTTAACCAGTTTGATGAATTTGTACTGTTATTATTGTTTGATGATGTATTGTTGTTTGATGATGCATTGTTGTTTGATGATGCATTGTTGTTTGATGATGCATTGTTGTTTGATGACGTATTGTTGTTTGAAGTTTCTGGTGAAGGTGCTGCTTCTTGTTGCGTTGCTTGCCCTTCATTAGAACTGCTTGTTGATTCTGTAGCAGGTGCATTTGTTGTGTTCTCTACGTTATTTGATGTTGCATTTTGTTTTACATCTTCAACACCATTACCATCATTGCGCGTATAACTACTTTCATAGTTTTCGTTTGATGATGTATTATTTTGTGTATAAGATGCGTTGTTATTTGATGTATTATCATTAGTTGTTGTGCTTTGTTCTTGTGATGAAGTTTGAGCAGAAACTTCATTATTAGAACTTTGCGGTGCTTCTTGTGATTGAGCTGGTGCTTTGTTTACATCGTAGCCACTCTTTTGAACAGCCTCATGACTCTTATCAGCACTATAATTGTTACCATTATATGCATTTGTTACATTCGTATTTGTTGAATTTGTGTCTTGATCATTCATAGGGAAATAGTAATAATGGTAATTTCCTTCTTCATCGATTAAATAGAAATAATATTGTTGTTGATCAAACATTGATTGGTCCCAGTTTCCATCTAATGTATGGTGATAATTCCCACTATTATCTTCATCAATGTAACCATATTCAAACATACCATTCATTGATTGGTCACTTGAATATTGCGTACCTGATTGGTTATTCTCTGAAGCTTCTGCGTCTGACTGTGCTATGCCCACTGCTCCCAATGACAATGTAGCAATTGTTGCTGTAACGATTTTTTTCATAATTAATAAATCCTCCCAAAATTTTTCCTTAGCTAACAATAGCAAAGAAATTATATAAAGAGAATAGCAGAAACTATTTTTTAATTTTTTGGTAATTGATTTGAGATACCTGTAATTATTTTGAAAATTCTATCTATAATTAAGCTACTATCAATATAATCTTTGGAATTCAAATATAAAAGACAGAGAAAGTTAATACTCCTCTGTCTACTTTACTTCCTATTTTCTTATAAGAGCCAATATACCTGCAACTAAAATTAATATTCCAGATAATATTCCAAAGAAACTAATGAATATAAAATTAAGTATTCCACCTATTACTAGCAAAACACCTACGAATACTCTTTTCTTATTAATAATACAACTTAAAACTAACGTTATAATACAAGTGATAATTACTGCTGTTCCAAGCCCCATGAAACTACCACTATCTGTATCACCGAATTCAGAACCAATGCCGCCTACCATAATTGCAAATAAGCCACCTAGTATCCCAAAAATACTTCCTATTATTCCCAAAACCATTTCTGCCACTCTATTTGTTTGTTTAACTGTTTGATTTTCATTCATTTTTATTCCTCCTCATTCTTTATTTATATTCTCTTTAAAATCTATTCTGTTGATTCATCGTCCTCTATTGCCTTCATATCTTCCTCATATGCTTTATCTATTTCTTCCATCTCCTTTTCATATGCTTCATCTTGTTCTTTCATTTCTTGTTCATACGCTTCATCTTGCCTTTTCATTTCTTCATCAAATTCTTTTTCATCTTGCTTCATTTGTTCTTCATACTCTTGGTCTTCTAGTTCCATTTGTTTGTTATATAACTCATCAACACGCGCTTCTAATTGATCATATTCAATTTCTAATACATCATCCTCGACATGGTTCATTTTTTCACCATCTGTTAATTCATTGTATTCATCTACTAATGAATTATACATTTCTGCAGGATATGTCATTTCTTCACTTTCAGTGTCTTCATCTTCTTCAGTTGATTCCCCATCAGTTTCTTCAGGTGCAGATTCAGACTCAGGTTCAGTTTCAGTAACAATATTTTCAGAAGTTTGGTTTTCACTCTGTCCTGTTGCTTCTTTTATGTCTTCTTTTTTAATCTTCCATCTTGCTTTTATATTTTCAAATTTAGGATGTGCATCCATTTCTAATGCGTATTCATTACCCTCTGGTACATCGTAGGTGATATAACCTGAACCAGTATTCCCTTTATTTAATTGATGAGAAAACCCGGCATTAGTATCATCATTACCAAACCACTCTTGATAATTTTCATTATTCATTTTCATACTAAAATCTGCAGAATCAACTAACACTTGATCGTTGTTATTATTTTTAAATTTCAAGTGCACTTTAACAACTCTCCCATTTTCAGGCGCACTGTATTCATCATATTCATTTACGTATTCTACCTTTGTTAATTTAATGTCTACCCCGTCAGCATGAACAACCTGACCAATTTTGAAGTTTTTCATTTTACCAGTTGCTTTAGCATTACTATTTTCTTCAGTCTTATCACTTTCTTTATCCTTACTTTTCACCTTATCATTTTCTGTACCACAAGCAGCCAACACCAATAATGCTATTAGTGCTAAAAATAATAATTTTTTCATATTATTATCTTCCCCTCATCCCATTTATTATTATGTGCAAATTACAAGTTACACCACTTAAAATATTTTTAAATACATACCCTATAATCTTATAACCTTTTTAATTAAAATAAATATGTTTTTTGAATTATTTTTAACTTTCTCTTAATTTCTTTGTATTATTTTTTTAAAATGTAATTTACAAATCAAAAATCACACAACTTATAATGTAATAGGAAACTTTGTTACATTATATATAGGTTAATCTCTAATTCGTTTTAATAATAAGTAATGTATTATTTTAGTTTTAGCTACTTATCAATGTTATGGAAATCTAAAGCATTACATCTTTTAAAACAACTAATATATTTTTTATATTATTTATTACGTGATACTATAGACATATTAAACATAAAAGGGGTTCGTACAATGGAGTATTTGAAAAACAGCTATGTAAATAAAGGTTCAAAAGCATATATTAAAATTATCGTTGCACTTTTCATTTCAGGATTCACTATTTTTTCAATACTATATAGCGTTCAACCATTGATACCCCATTTCACACAATCATTTAATGTGAGTGAAACTGTTGCAAGTTTGGCATTGTCGGCAGCAACCCTGACATTAGCTTTTGCTATGCTATTTTTTGGCGCAATATCGGAAGTAATTGGACGTAAACCTATTATGATTTTTTCTGTGATTTCGGTATCATTATTAGCACTAGTGCAACCCTTTATTACAGATTTCAATACCTTCTTAATTGTTAGACTTATACAAGGCATCTGTTTAGCAGGCTTACCCTCTATCGCTATGGCGTATATCGGAGAAGAAATTTCTGCGCATAATTTGCCTGAGGCTATGGGCATTTATATTAGTGGCAATGCATTTGGTGGGGCGTTTGGTAGAATATTCACTGGATTTATTTCAAGTATTTATGGTTATCAAGTCGGCTTATTCTCTATTGCAATTATTAGTGTTGTCGCAGCAATATTATTTGCTTTCTTACTACCAGCATCTCGACATTTTGAGAAGCAACGCTTTTCTGTTAAAGCATTAGTATTGAGCTATAGTCAACATTTGAAAAACATTCGTTTACTAAAACCTTTTATGATTGGATTTCTATTATTAGGCTGTAACATCGCTGCTTTTAACTATATTGGCTTTGTGTTGGCAGCTAGACCTTATCAATTGCACGACAGTATTATTAGCTTTGTTTACTTATTATTCTTAATTGGTATGATATCTTCTATATTAAATGCAAAATTACGTACTAAATTAGGTACATTAAACGCTTTAAAATTTAGCATTTTACTATTAATTGTTGGTATTTGGATTACACTTTTACCTTTTTTAGTTTTTAAAATACTCGGCTTGGCATTCAGTGTTTATGCATTTTTCAGTGGTCACGCGATAGCAAGTGGCGTAGTTGCAAGTCGTGCTGAACATCATAAAGCGCAAGCATCTAGTTTATATTTATTATTTTATTACATGGGTTCATCTATTGGGGGTACATTAGCAGGTATCTTCTATGGGCTGATACAATGGCCAGGTGTTGTATTTATGATTACAGCTTTCATGATTATTGCATTCATTATTTCATTAACAATCAAACAAAAAACGGCTTAAAAATCTTAATATCAAGATTTTTAAGCCGTTTATTTTACTTCTTCATTACTATTGTCTAAATCGATTAATATTATTCTACCGGTGCCATTTGTGCTTCAAATTCATCAAGTAGCGTTCGAGCATCATCTGTCGTATTCGTACTCATCAACTGATGTCTCAGTTCTCCTGCACCTCTGATGCCGCGTACATATATTTTAAAGAATCTGCGCAATGGTTTAAACTGACGCGTTTCTTCTTTAGTATATTTGTCGAATAGATCAAGGTGTAATCTTAACAGACCTAATAGCTCTTCGCTCGTATGTTCTCTCGGTTCTTTTTCAAATGCATACGGATTTTGGAAAATTCCACGTCCAATCATTACACCGTCAATGCCATACTTCTCTGCCAGTTCGAGCCCTGTTTTTCTATCCGGAATATCTCCGTTAATCGTTAACAATGTGTCCGGTGCGACTGCATCACGAACCTTTTTAATTTCTCCGATTAATTCCCAGTGCGCATCCACTTTACTCATTTCTCTACGCGTACGAAGGTGAATCGACAGGTTCGCAATATCCTGTTCGAATACATGTGTCAGCCAATCTCTCCACTCATCGATATCAGAATAACCGAGTCGAGTCTTAACACTTACCGGAAGACCTCCTGCTTTAGCTGCTTGAATAATTTCAGCTGCAATTTCAGGACGTTGAATTAATCCTGAACCTTTACCTTTCGTTGCAACGTTCGGCACTGGGCAGCCCATATTTAAATCGATACCTTTAAAACCCATCTCTGCCATACCGATACTCATTTCACGGAAGTTCTCTGGTTTGTCCCCCCAAATGTGAGCGACAATAGGCTGTTCATCTTCAGTGAATGTTAAGCGTCCACGTACACTGTGTACACCTTCAGGGTGGCAAAAGCTTTCTGTATTTGTAAACTCAGTGAAGAAAACATCAGGTCTGCCTGCTTCACTGACAACGTGACGAAAAACTACATCTGTAACATCTTCCATTGGTGCCAAAACAAAAAATGGACGCGGTAATTCACGCCAAAAGTTTTCTTTCATATATATTTAAACCTTCTTATCTATTATTATCTCGAATTTTTATCCATGACGATATTACCACAAAAAGTCAATTTACACAAAAGTATGATGACCACTAAAAAGCCTACATAGACTACTTCTGTAAGTGTATATAACTTTTCGAACTTTTTATTTATTGCTTTAAATTATTTTTCTTTTTTTAAGACGCTCTATTTGAATATATCATTTAATTTGTGACTCTATAACTATACATACTGCTTAATAGCCCGATGCAAAGTATGATAGACGCAAAAATCAGTGCTGCGTTATAATTTGCTGATTCACCAATTAATATACCAGAAAGTGCCGGCGCAATCATTTGCCCTAAACTATAAATAACAGTTAATGAAGCAACTAAATTTATTTTACTGTTACTTTGAAACATTAAAGTTTGTGCTTTTGACATAAACAATGTCGTTAAACCAAGAAATGTAGCACCAAATAAAATAGAACTTATCACTAAACTCATCATGCTTTCTGAAAAAACAGGCAATATTACGGCAATAATTTGTAAAATAAATGCTAAATTAGTTGCTTTACCGTGTCCTAATTTTTCAGCCATCATAGACCATAAAATCGTCGATGGAATAGCTCCTAATCCTACAAACATCCAACTTAACGCTGCATAATCTGCAAATTCAGGTATGGATTTAACGATTGCTACTAAAAATGTACCTGTAATTATGTAACCCGCACCTTCACAAAAATACGCTATTGAAAACCCCCAAATAAATTTTTTATTCAGCTTAACTTTTGGTTTATCTTCCTTTTCATTTAAGGTTTGTGTTTCATTTTCAACATTTGAATTTTGGCGCATACCAAAAAACACAAAACTTCCCATAACTAAAGCAAAAACACCCAGTAAAATCCACGTTATCTTCCAATTATTTTCTGTAGTGAATAAAAATATAAATATACTACTTGTGAAAATGCCTAGACCCACACCACTATAAAGCATACCTGAGATACGACCCTTGTTCGCTGCTCTCAATGCTTCGAGCGCCACATTTGAGGCTAAAACAAAAACCGTTCCGCTCGTGATTCCTGCGATTAAACGGAAAATTATCCATAATGTAAAATTATCAAATAGCCCCATCAATATTGTTGAAACTATATTGATTAGTAAGTATAGTTTCAAATCTGTAACCTTGCTAAACACAACTATCCATATAGGAATAATTGCTCCAATTAAATAACCTAAGTAATTAATAGTTGCAAGTAATCCTGCGCTCTGATTATCCATATATCCCGTTTGTTGCATAAACGGCATAATAGGTGTGTATGCAAAACGTCCAATTGCCATAACTATAAACAAACAAATCATACCTAATATAAGTTGCCGATAAGCTTTTTGCATTTCTCCACACCTTTCTTTACTAATTACTCCATTATACGCCTAAGCTATATTTTTAGAAATGGCACATCATTAATAAGTTATATACAAAAAAAGACGGAAGCTCTATTTAAAGAGCATTCCGTCTTTTTTATTTTGTAATACTATAATAATATCGTTATCTTTATAATATTAATTCTTATTAATGTTCTTCTTTATTTTTACGACGTCTTCCTATTAACATAAATGCACCAATCATAGCTAATGATGAACTGAATAATCCTTTATTTTGGTTCTCATTTTCACCAGTAGTAGGTAATTTATCTACATGTTTATTATTTCCTTTATCTAGATTATTTTTGTCATTATTCAGATTTGAAATAGTACCTTTTTTATCATTAGTTTGTATAACATCGCCTTTGGAAGCTACATCTGTCCCTGATTTGTGATTAACTGAATCATCGGAATGTTTGCTGTTACTATTTAGATTTCTGTGTTCTTTTCCATCTTCCCCTTCAATTCCATTCAACCCTAATTGACTATTTAAATCAAAATTATTGCTAGATTTATCATGATCATTCGCTTGTTTTGTTATTGAAGCACTACTATTATTCACAATAATTGTTGTTGTTCCAGACATATTTCCTGACTTATCAATTGATGAGAGTTGTATAGTATCTCCAGGGTTTAAATCTATTATAGAAGGGACATTAATTACGTAGTTTCCTTGATTATCAGCCTTTCCAGTTACGATAGTTCCATTTGGGAATTTAACTGTAATTGTTGAGCCGGGTTCACCTGTGCCTGTAATTTGCGTATCTCCACTCGTAATTTCATTCACTGTTGGGGCTGCTGGTGCCGTCGCATCTTTAACCGTCACTTTTGTTTCTCGTGACACATTGCCTGATGTATCTGTTGATGTTACTACGAGTTCTTCGTTCCCATTTAATTTCTTATCTACTGGTAAATCGATTGCGTAATTTCCTTGGTTATCTACTGTTCCCGTCACTGTGCTTCCATCTGGGAATTTAACCGTAATTGTTGAACCGGCTTCGCCTGTTCCTGTTACTTGCGTACCTTCACTTGTAACCTCATTCACCATCGGTGCGTTTGGTGACGTCACATCTGTAACTGTCACTTTTGCTTCTGGCGATACATTGCCTGCTCCATCTGTTGACGTCACTACTAACTCTTCATTTCCATTTAATTTCTTATCTAATGGTAAATCGATCACGTAATTTCCTTGTCCATCTACTGTACCCGTTACCACACTTCCATCTGGGAATTTAACTGTGATTGTTGAGCCTGCTTCTCCCGTGCCTGTTACTTGTGTA
>NZ_JAMBPV010000007.1 GCF_029531845.1 Staphylococcus equorum | reverse complement strand
ATTTCATTCATCGTAAGGTTGGCTTGCTTTTTAAACCTGTGCTAGACTCACTTTTTGTCTTGCGTTCATACAATTATTTTGAATACTCATCAATGATGTTTTAATATGCATATACTGCGGTAGTTCTGGTATTTCTTGTACTTTAATATGCGAACCTCTTTCAAAATGTTTTGCTATATTTTCAAAAATAAGTAAGTATTCGCCCATTGTTTCATCATCTATATGATACCTTTCTTCATTACTCAAAGCCCTCGTAAGCATAAAGCTAATCTCTTCTAAGGCATAAATACTCGGATAATAATACTGGATGACCATCTTATTACTAAACAGTTCACCATTTGCACTGTTATATACTTGCTTCATATTATTGAGTTTCACGCTTAACTGAAGCATTTCTTGTTTGTCTTGTTCTCTTGATGAATATTTACTACTTGCAAACAAGTAATGGAATAATATTGCCTCGTCCCTGGCAACGTCTGCAAGTGTTGCTGGTAACATGGATGAAGCTGTCTTTCTACCTATTACGAGTAAACAAATAACAGCAATTGCAATACCAACAATTACATCAATCACACGTGGCAAGGCAATTAAAATTGTTAAGTGGTTTGCTGCTATACCATTCAACAAGATCACTTGAATCGTTATGAAAATAACAGCGAAGGAATAGTTAGCACCCACAAATACCTCTGTCACACCTGCTGCTGCTGCTAACAAGAGAATCGCAATTGGCAATGGTGGCGTCGATAATAAAATAAGAGATAATACAAGCACACCTATAATTGTACCGACGCCTCTAGACCCAGCACGCTCAAAACTATGTAGCGTTGTTGAACCTAATAGTACTGTGTGTGTACTTAAAGGAATCCAATATGCTTTTTCAAAACCAAACATAAGCGCTATAAAGATTGAAATAGCCATAATAACTGTATAGCGTAATGTATTTCTAAACACAAATGAATCCAGTGTTAAATTAGTTATCATACGGTGTCCATATATAGGAACACGAATATCAATTTCATGTTCAACACGTTTACTATCCGCATTCATGATTGCATCTACTTTGAATATATTATCAACTAAATTTTGATATTGGTCATCAATTTCTACTGCTTTTGTCCATTGTTTTTTGAAATTACCTTCTGAGTATACAAGTTTAATTACAAAATCTGCCATTTCTTTAATCTCTTTAGGTAATGGACGTGTGTTCTTTTCATTCAACTCTAATAATTCTGAATGAATACCTTGCGCCGTATTATGAAGTAGCAGCAAACGTTGAAATTCTGGTGACTCTTTAGATTTGGCAGTACTGGAAGTAATCAATTGAGTATCTGAGTTTCTAAAAGCAGTCACTGCGAATTGTGACGCTTTAGCGAATGCTTTCGGATCATCAAAATTATAAATAAGTTGTTTAATGATATTATAGTCATTTTTAATGGCTTTTGACTCTGCAGATTCTTTAGAGGTTAGTATAACGATAGTAACAATTAACATCGCTAATAAACCACCAACAAACATAGCTAGTCCTCTATATAAAGCTTCTTCTGGAGCTACAGGTAAATTGAAAGGTAAACTGAAGGCAACAATAAAGAATGTCGACGAAGGTCCTGGTATATTTAATGAACTAAATATATAATATGGGACCACCGTAACAATAAGTAGTAATACACCAAAGATAAGTGGTTGGCTTACCGTGAGCGTACCTAATATCATCGCTATGGATAACCCTATCGATGAGAAAAATACTATACGTAGTTTGGATTTGGATGACCCACCAAATACATATATATGTGCTAAAGTACCGGTAGATATTAATAATCCTGTAGCAAGATGACCCATTAAATAACCAATCATGAGTGGAATAAACATTAATATACCTTGCCTTAAGCCTTTAGCAACATCGATTTTCATAGAATTGAATCGAACAAGTGACTTTAAATATTTAATCAATGTTGGTGTTCATCTCCTTTAATATTTTATTTTTCATTAGTTTAATACGTGTGCGCCTTACAAATTGAAGTGTTCAGAAAGCACATATAAAAATGGGAGAGGGACAGAAATCAAAAATGTGAAATTTGATTTCGTATTCCCACCCCCACAAGGCTGACTAGATATCTAAAAAACTTGATATAAGCGCATTTAGATATCAGACAGCTACTGTGTAATCTCAAATTTACATTTACGACATAGTATGTTGTATTTATATCCCAGTCTCATTAAGTCGTAAACACATGTAGCCTATTTATCTCAGCTTATTAACAATTCAATATTTTTTATAATCATAAAAATTACACATGTCCAACTTAAAACATCACTTTACTATTTTAACACTTTTTCAAAAATATTTTGGCGTATTTGATTGGACAATATCATAATCATTTCATTGTTTGTATGATCTCTAAATACTTTTTATAGCATCCAGTTATTTATTCTGCTTCTTTGATATCTTCATGAACGCTTGAATAATCGATATCTGTTTCTAAAAATTCATCATTATTCACAGGAAAGTGTTGTTCTAGCGTTGCTATATTACTCAGTTCTACTGAACCACTATTCAGTTCAAAGTCTAAGACATGACCGCCAAATGTTTTATTCTCATCAACAAAATGTAAATGAAATCCTCCTGCAGCTACGCCATGAAATAATTGTGGCGAATAAAATCCTACAATCGTACCGTGCACTTGTTCTTGTGTATATTCAGGTTGTCTGTTAGCTGATTCTATTAATTTTGTATAAGGTCTTTCTTGTTTCGGCATCATTCTGACATGAATCATTTCAAATTTACCGGTAATTTTAACAGCTATAAATATATTGTTACTTGCAGCTTGATGTTGAACTTCATTCAACACTGCTTCAGAGTCAGTGATATGTCGAACATCAAATCGCTTATCTACTTTGAATGGGGTAACAGTAGAAAACGGTGTCATTTCGTGGCCCTCTAATTGTTTAAACTCACCATGTTCATTGGCGTGATATGCAATACCATCTAATATAATAACTTCACCATCAGAGCCAGTTAGCGTTCCTATACCTAAATCACCATGTTCTAAAATTTCGTTAATTGTAGCAGTGCCTTCTAACAATCCTGCCATCAACGTACCTAGGGTTCCGTGTTGATACAACATTATTTCTTCTCTCCTTATTAAAATGTATTACGCACTTTTTAAAAATAGGGGTATTTTTATTATAGTTGCTTCCAATATGAAATTATACACCATTATATTACGCTACAACAGCTTACTGTTTTAATTAATCATATAAAAAGGAATAAAGAGTCTAAACTCACGAGATTATGTAAGTTTAGACCCTTATTGTGAAATGGTATTTTATTTAGTTTGAGAAACTTTAATATCTGGTTTTGTAATCAAATATTGACTAACTTCTTTGAAAAAGTGTTGAAAGTGCTCTGTACCGTTGTGCACTTCTAAAGCTTCTTCACTTTCATATTGTTCGATAAAAGCAAATGTATTAGGCTCATCTGTGCGTTCAAAATGTGCATAATACAAAGCGCCTTCTTCTTTGTTAGCTGCTAACACAAGCGGTTCAACTAGTGCTAAATACTTATCACGCTTTGACGGATCAATTTTCATTATCGCATTTACAGTAACCATCTTTTCATCCCCCTTGCTAATCATTATCTTTATTTAATACCTCAAACTAAAGAAAGCAAACATTGAATAATTTATATATAAACTATTCAAAAAGTACTGTGTAGTAACCTAGCAAAATTCATCCTATTTTGAAACCAAATTAATCCATAAAAAAAGACTAACTCCCCCTTTGAAGTTAGTCTTTATAATCTATAATTTCTCCCGCTTTAAGCTAAATGAGTGACTTTATAATCAATATAAAAACTTCATTTAGCTTACTTGTTTAATTTTGAATTCATAATTTAAACCCCTTATTTAAATTATGTATTATTTTTGCTTTTTAGCATCGTTAACAGTTTGACGTACATCTGCTAAATCCCCTTCAACATCAATGTCAGGTTTTTTAGTAAATTTACTTACTACAACCGTTACAATTAAACTTGTTAAGAAGCCTGGTACGATTTCATATAAATTAAAGAAATCATTGATTTCACCTAGTGGTTTAACAAACGCAATCCATATAATTACTACAACTGCCCCTGCTAACATACCACTTACTGCACCAGTACGACTTAAACCTTTCCAGTATAATGACAATAGTACAAGTGGTCCAAACGCTGCACCAAACCCTGCCCATGCATTACCTACAAGACCTAAAATCGTGTCGTTTGGTGTCCAAGCAATCCAAAGTGATATAAGTGCTACAACGATTACTGATAAGCGTCCCACCATAACAAATTCTTTTTGATGTTCTTTGGCTGCTTTCTCACCACGGAATAATTTATAAAAATCTTCTGTTAATGAACTTGATGTCACTAACAATTGTGAAGAAATTGTACTCATAATTGCGGCTAAAATAGCAGCAAGTAAGAAGCCACCAACGAGTGGATGGAATAAAATTTGTCCCATTAAAATGAATAGCGTTTCAGGATCTTGTATATCAGTACCACTTTGATTGATAAATGTGATACCTGTAAGGCCGACGCCTACTGCACCTAATAAACTGATTGCCATCCAACCGATACCAAAACGTCTTGCTGTCGGTAATTGTTTGATCGATTTAATAGACATGAAACGTACAATAATATGAGGTTGACCAAAGTAACCTAATCCCCAAGCAAAGAATGAAATAATACCTATCACTGTTGTCCCTTTAAAGAAATCTAAGTTTGTAGGTTTTAATTCTGCTGCTTGTGATATTGTATCAAATCCACTTAATTGCATCATAGCAACAATCGGTACCATTACCATAGCAATAATCATAACGACCCCTTGGAAAAAGTCTGTTAATGATACGGCTAAATAACCACCGAAGAATGTATATGCTATAACAATAATTGCTACTATTAGCATACCTACATGATAGTTCATGCCAAATGCACTTTCGAATAACACCCCACCTGAAACCATTCCAGAATGAGTATAAAGCGTAAAGAATACGACAATAATTGCTCCGGCAATTATTTTAATAGAGTTAGATTTATCATCTAATCTATTTTTAAAGAAATCTGGTAGCGTAATCGCATCCCCAGCTTTCTCTGTATATACACGGAGACGCGGTGCTACAACAATATAGTTTATGTATGCCCCTATAGTTAGGCCAATCGCTAACCACGCTGCTGATAGCCCAGTAGTATAAACTTCCCCAGGTAGCCCCATAATCATCCAACCACTCATGTCGGATGCCCCTGCGGATAGCGCTGTTACATATGGACCAATGTTTCTGCCGCCCAACATATATTCACTTACATTGCCTGTTGATTGTTTAAAGCCATAATAACCTATGCCTAATAAAACAATGAAATAAGCAATTAGCATAATATACGTTTGCCAGTTCGGGTCTACTTGACTCTGTAATGATGCTCCCAATGTAAACATTGAACAAACTCCCTTTTATTTTATGATTTTGTCACATGCATTCATTATACAAAAATCAGAGAGATTTTAAACCACTTATCAGAAACTTTTTTCTTCCATTTTTTGTTAAAAGGGCTTTATGGCACTTTGGACACTGATACATAAGCGTTTTTAACACTTAAAATTAAAAGTGTAATAGTTCTCTTTTGGTGCTTTTAATCTCGTTTTACAATTCACGAAAATGTATGTTTCCCACAACTTTTATATAAATATCGTTTTTACTGTATTTGAGTAACATGTTATTTTACATTGTTTTTTGTAATAATCGTACTTTTTTATTTATAAGCTCATGTATACATTTGCTATCATTCATACATTATTAAGCCGTTTTTTAGAATTTATGAACAGTTAATAATATAATAAGAAATGGACATAATAATTCAAATTAATGCTACAATAAAAACTATATAATGAAAGCGTTTTACATAGCTGTAATACAAAGCATTACGAAAATTATACAACTGGAGTGACATAAATCATGTGTAAAACAACGGATAAGAGCGTAAAAGACAGATATTTAGATTTACTTTCAGAACAATTCAACTCAAAAGAAGAATTGGCCACAGAAATCATTAATTTGGAATCTATTTTAGAACTTCCAAAAGGTACAGAACACTTTGTCAGTGATTTGCACGGTGAGTTCCACGCTTTCCAACACGTGCTACGCAATGGTTCAGGAAATGTCCTATCAAAGATTAATGATATTTTCCAAGATACTTTGACACGTAAAGAAATCAATGAATTTTCCTCTCTCGTATACTACCCAGAAGAAAAATTAAAATTAGTAAAAAATAATTTTTCTTCTAAAACTGAATTAGATGAGTGGTATGTAACGACAATTAATCGTTTAATTAAACTGATTACATATGCATCATCAAAGTATACACGTACAAAATTACGTAAATCACTACCTAAAAACTATGTCTTCATTATTGAAGAATTACTGTATAAAAGTAATAAATATAATAATAAACATTCATATTACGAAACATTAATCAATCAAATCATTGAGCTTGAACAATCTGATGATTTGATCATCGGCCTGTCATTTACTATCCAACATTTAGTAGTTAATCATTTACATGTTGTGGGCGATATTTATGATCGTGGGCCAGAACCTGATAAAATTTTAGAAACACTTATTGATTATCCTTCAGTAGATATTCAATGGGGAAATCATGATGTTTTATGGATTGGAGCATACGCTGGTTCTAAGGTTTGTTTAGCTAATTTACTACGCATTTGTGCACGTTACAATAACTTAGATATCATTGAAGATGCCTATGGTATTAATTTACGCCCTTTATTAACACTTGCTGAAAAGTACTATGATGGTAATAATACAGCGTTTCAACCTAAAAACCCTCAGGATTTAATGCAAGCAGAATTAGAACAAATAACGAGAATACATCAAGCTATCGCAATCATACAGTTTAAATTAGAAGCACCTATTATTAAACGTCGTCCAGCATTCGAAATGGAAGAGCGTTTAGTGTTAGAAAGTATCGACTATGCAAAAAATGAATCAACATTGTATGGCAAGACTTACACGTTAGAAAACACTTGTTTCCAAACAATCGATCCTGAAGACCCTAATAAATTGCTTGAAGAAGAAGAAGAAGTGATGAACAATTTATTATTATCTGTGCAACAATCAGAAAAATTAAAACGTCACATGACTTTCTTAATGCAAAAAGGAAAGCTTTATTTGCCATATAACGGTAATTTACTTATCCATGGTTGCATTCCTGTAGATGAAAATGGTGAAATGGAATCTATGACAATAGACGGTGAGAAACGTTACGGCCGTAATTTACTAGACTACTTTGAAACTCACGTCAGAAAAGCATTCGATAACAAGGAAATTGAAGATGACTTAGCAACTGACCTCGTTTGGTATTTATGGACTGGGAAATATTCTTCATTATTTGGTAAACGTGCAATGACTACTTTCGAACGTTATTTTATTAGTGATAAATCAGCACATAAAGAAGCTAAAAACCCATATTATTATTTGCGTGAAGATGTAGATATGTGTAAAAAAATGCTAAAAGACTTTGGATTAGATCCTGAACAAGGCCATATTATCAACGGACATACCCCTGTAAAAGAAATTGATGGTGAGAATCCGATTAAAGCAGAAGGTAAAATGATTGTAATCGACGGTGGCTTCTCAAAAGCTTATCAATCAACAACTGGCATCGCAGGTTATACCTTACTTTATAATTCATTCGGTATGCAGCTTGTGGCTCATAAACATTTTAATTCAAAAGAGCATGTTCTGCTTAACGGTGCTGATGAACTTTCGATCCGCCGTGTTGTAGATAAAGAACTACAACGTAAAAAAATACGCGACACGAATACAGGCCAAACAATTCAAGAAAAAATTGATATTTTGAAAGAGTTAATGCACGACCGCTTCGTAAATTAAAACAACTAAATAAACGCATAAAAAATCCATTTGCTAACAATAAATCATTGCGCAAATGGATTTTTTCTATATATTTTGATGTAAATAAGCATCTTTCAAATAACCAATCATCCCTTTTTCTGATTCTACAGGATTATTATTACCACGTTTAAATGTTACGACTTTATCATCACTAATATGATAAAGTATCATGTCATTTTCAGTTAACTCGTTTTTACAAGATACTGGCACTTCTATAATATTATGATCTTTAATAAAACGATTAAACCAACGTGATGTGAAATTCCAATCAAACAAAATATGATTTTTGATTGGCCCATCCACATTACTTCGTGCATGTTCATCACTAAACGACACGGGCATCATATCTACATTTTTCAAACCAAATTCTGGGACTAATTCATTAAATGCTAGACTGTTAAATACAAATGATTGCGTCATAAGTAAACATTTGTTGTAACGTGTCATATCTGCATAAATACGATCATTACTAGACAATAAATTGCCTTCAAAAATCTCAAAATCTAAATCATGTGACCGTTGGGACGTATTTTTAAATAAATTAAATGCCATAACTGGGATATTATGTTCTCTTAATTTTGCACCGAGATGAAAAGAAAATTCACTTTCCCCTACAATGATTACACCAGGTGGTTCTGTGCTTGAAAGGTTCATAACTTTACTCAGTGGTAAGAAACTAAAACCATAAATCACTACGGTAATAAACACCAATCCAAAAGTAACCGGCGTGATAAATTCAGCCATTGGTGTACCTTTCTCAACAAATAGGCCACCAAAAAACTGAGCAACCGTGAGAACTACAATACCACGTGGCGCCATCATAGATACCATTGCACGTTCAAGTTTTGAAATTTCTGTACTCATAGTAGCGAGTATTATTGAAATCGGTCTAATTAAAATAATCATAATTGCACAGAAAACAAATAATTTCCACGACATGACACTCTTTAATACTTCTAATGTTAAAGAGGACGTAATTAAAATAAAGACGGTTGAAATCATGATTGATGACGTATTTTCAATAAAATGATCAGATTCTTTGAATATTAAATCGTGACGTTTCATACGTGCCATCATTAAACCGAATATTGTAACTGCAAGTAAGCCAGATTCTGGTAAAATTTCGTCACAAATAGCAAATATTAATAAAATAAATACTAATTGAATCGGTGGCATGAGATTTTGAGGGATTAAATCACGTTTAATCAACCACATAAATAAGTATGATGCGCCAAAACCGATGACTACAGCTACTAAGAAGCGTAAGACGAAACTCAATATAATTTGCAATTCAAAGCCCTGTTCAAATATTTGAAACACATAAAATGCGCCGAGTGCTAACATAGGTCCAATAGGATCAAGTATGATACTTTCCCATCTTAATATTGAATCTACACTTTTTCGGACTTTAGCTTGTTTTAACAACGGCTGGATTACAGTAGGACCCGTTATTAAAAACAGACCGCCTAAGACGAGTGAAATTGCCCATGAGAAACCTAATACATAATGTAAGGCAATTGAACCTAAGACCCAAGCAATCGCAGCGCCTACAGTAATGATACGCATCACTGCCTTGGAAATACCTTTTAATTCACGAAAGTCTAAATTACTACTACCTTCGAATAAGATAATTGCTACAGCTAATGATACTAACGGACTAAATACTTCTTGTCCTAAACTTTCTTGAGGATTAATCAGACCAAATATCGGTCCTACAAGCAACCCAACGATTGCCATAACTACAATTGATGGCCATTTAATTCTAGTAGCAAACCATTGGCTAAAGATGCCAAGCGCTAAAAATATAACAATGAGCAACGTTAACGGTAAGTTTAGTAAAGTCACATAACTCCCTCTCTCTATATTTAATATCAACAACTTTTGTATTCATTCTTTCAAAAATTTATTAACAAAAAAACATACTATCAAAATTTTTAGTTTAACGCACTAAAATGACCTTCATTGTATACCCACACATATTTCACTTTAATCGTATCTCTATTCCAACCCCCCCTTGTCAAGTACATTCCTGATATACAAATGTCTACACCCAATAAACTTTCATGTTTATTTCTCTTCTTTTTTAAGGTAGAATTAATTATTGTGATGTTTTTTAACTAACATAACCTAATTCAGAAAATGAATTGTCATGAAAGGATTCAAAACAATATGAATAAATTAAAAGAAATTATTATTGTTGCTTTTGCCTTTGTTGGCGTCGTAGTAGGTGCTGGCTTTGCTACAGGGCAAGAAATTTTCCAATTTTTTACAAGTAACGGTAATTTTAGTGTTTACGGTGTTTTTATTACTGGCTTGATTATTACTGTTGGCGGTGTGTTTGTACTGAACACAGGTTATCGTCTCCGTTCACATAATCATACAGAACCAATTAAATTTTACTTACCTCGTACAATTGCTACGATATTTGATATCATATTAACATTATTTTTATTTGCATTAGCAATGATTATGACTGCAGGTGGCGTATCTACAATTAACGAAAGTTTTGATATTCCATATGGTCTTAGCTCATTTTTATTAGTTTTAGTTATTTTATTAACCTTATTTTTAAAATTTGATCGCTTAATTACTGTATTAGGTATGGTTACCCCATTCTTAGTCTTAATTGTAACGATTATTGCAATATATTATTTTTCAACTGGCCAATTTAATTTTGAGGCTGCTGACGATTATGCAAACAGTGAAGGACGTACAGACAAATGGTGGTGGTTCGACGCAATCAATTACGGAAGTTTACAAATTGCTGCTGCTTTTAGTTTTCTTTCAGTAATGGGCGGACGTTTAAAATTTGAGAAATCAACTATTTGGGGCGGTATTTTTGGTGGTATTATCATCACCTTCTTATTACTAATGCTCAATCTCGGAATGGTTACAGAGTTTGCTCAAATTACAGGTGTTGCACTCCCATCATTATTACTAGCAAATCATATTTCTCCTTTTGTTGGTGTGTTTATGGCTATCGTTATGATTTTAGTTATTTATAACACAGTCGTAGGATTAATGTATGCATTTGCCTCACGCTTTACTGAGCCTTATAGTAAATCGTATTACATTTTAATTATCATAATGGCAATCATTACTTTTGCTACAACTTTTATTGGCTTTATCGAATTGATAGGCAAAGTATTCCCTATCATGGGTATTTTCGGTTTCATTCTATTAATTCCGATATTTATTAAAGGGATACTAAAAAATAAACCTGAATAACAGAAAATCGAAGTCTATATTTCGAAAAAAATTACTTTATTTCAAAACGTAAACAAAGGGAGCGGGACAGAAATCTAATTTATCTAAAAAATTTCGTCGTCCCACCCCGGCAAAGCTGACTAAAAAATGGAATATAAGAGCCGAAGTTCTTTAAAAGCTTGATATAAGCGCATTTTCAATTCAGTCAGGCACTGCCAATATAATAAATGAGGCTAAGACATGTATTTATGTCCTAGCCTCATTGCTTTTTATATTTAAATAATGGCAGTGCTTTGTGCTGACTCCAGTGAGAATAGCACGAGTCGAAGACTATCGACACTCTATTTTTGAGAGTGAATTTCTTATATCTATAGATAAAAAGAAGTCATAAACTATCACATGCACCATATTACACACATGAAGTTTATGCCTTCTAATTCTTGCTGTCATTTTAATTTTGAATATCTTTTACTATTTTATATTATTGATTTAATACTGTTTGACCTGCTTGGATACCTGCTTGAGTCAATTCGTGACTGTTGACCCAAACTTGTGTTACATTTGCTCCACGACTTTCAAAAATATCAATTACATTTTTACTATCTTCTACAGTAACGATTGGATCGTTTTCTCCCATAGAAAGCAATACATCTACATCACTCAAATCTTTATTGTTCACTAAATCTACTGGATAAAGTGGTGCATATAACAATGCTTTTTTAAATGTAATATCATCATGTAACATCATGCTAATTGCAATATTTGAGCCATTTGAAAATCCTACTGGTACTGCCTCAGCTAAATCAAAGTTGTATTTATCAGCCGCTTCTTTTAAAAATGTAATTAAACGATCTGTTCTATATTCTAAATCTTCGATATCATATTTTCCTTCTCCAAGACGTTTAAAATAGCGATTCATCCCATTTTCAGAAACTTCTCCTCTAATACTTAGTACATTATAATTAGAATTCAAGACTTCCCCTAATGGTAACAAGTCTTTTTCATCCCCACCTGTACCATGTAATAAAATAAATGTAGGTGCGTTTGCTTCGCCTTCTTTAAAAATGTGTTCCATATATCGACATCTCCTTTAATTGTTGTATTATGTTCATTCAACCTGCAACTGTGTATAATTACTGTTATCATAAATCACTATATTCTAATTGGAGGTAAATGGCGTAAAAGTTCTTCTCTTTTATCTTCATACTGAGGTGGTAACATCAAATGTGTACCAAGTTCCTCAAATCGTTCATCAACGGTAAATCCTGGACCCTCTGTCGCAAATTCAAAAATGATACCACCGTGTTCTTTCATGTAAATTGCATTAAAATAATTACGGTCTTTAACATCTGTTACGTGGTAACCTTTTCCTGTCATTTTCACTTGCCAGCCACGATGATCTTTATCTGTAGGTACAGACCAAGCAATGTGATGTACAACGCTAACACCCCAACGTACATTTTCTTCCGGTGCGACTTTTTTAACCATGACGTGATGTTGCCAATCTCCAGCTGTTTCAATATGGATATAATCATCGTTTTCACTTACTTGTGACAATTCCATATCATTTGTTAAGGTACGTGCAGTCGCTGTTGGATCCATCGACAACATCGTCACACCATGAAAACCAATAATGTCTTTGTCATTATCTGTATTTGTTTCGCCTTCAACAAGTGCCAATGGCAGACCATGTATATCATCAAACTCTAACGTTTCCTTATCAAATAACTGTGTTCTTTCTACATTTATATCATTTTCTTGCAAATGTTGTTCCCAAGCTGCAATAGCATCTTTTGGAATTCTAAATGCAATTCTCTCTACTTGTCCTGCACCAATACGACCTTTGTGTGCATTTGGCCAATTGAAAAACGTTAATATCGTTCCATTATCGACGTTACCATTAGAAAAATATAAATGATACGTAGACGGGTCATCAAAATTCACTGTCTTTTTAATTAATTTTAAATTTAATATATCTCTATAAAACTCAATATTTTCTTCTGGATTACCTACAATAGCTGAAATATGGTGAATGTGTTGAATTGCTTCCATAATTTTTCCCCCTTCTTATTTACCTATACAATTTTTAAAATGCCAGTGCTTTAGCGTTTTGTGTTAAATGGTTTGACTTCTGATTCAATATATTCACGTTGTTCTTCTAAAAATGGTGGTAGTGCTAGACTTTCTCCAAGTGTTTCATATGGTTCGTCACCCATAAAACCTGGGCCATCTGTAGATACTTCAATTAATATATGACCAATACGTGCATATAAAGCTTCAAAATAAAATCTATCCACTAAGCCAGAATTACCTATGCCCATTTCTTTATATTTTTCCATCCATTGCTCAATTGCTTCATGATCTTTTAATCTAAATGACACGTGGTGCACTTCACCATAGCCTTGAAGTGATGCTGGCCCTTCTGCATCTTTTCTTAAGATTACTTGTCCACCATTGCCACCTTCTCCAACTTCTAGTATTGCAACGTTATCTTCTTCATGTTTAACTTTCATACCAAAGACTTGTTCTAATATTTTGATGAAATCTTCAAAGTAACTTACTGTAATTTCAATTGGTCCCAATCCATAAATAGCTTTGTCTATTGGGACTGGACCATTCTTCCATGGTGTACCCGGTGCCACACCAGTATTATGCTCATCTGAAACAAGTTGGTATCTTTGGCCATCCACTTCTTCAAACGGTAATACTTTTGTACCAAATAGCGTTTGTATACCATCATGTTTTATTTCAAAGTCATTAAATCGTTGTTCATAATATTCAAGCGCTGCATCATTTGGAACTCTGAATGATGAACGTGAAATTGAGTTTGTTCCACCTGTACCTTTAGGCACATTAGGAAAATCGAAAAATGTCATATCTGTTCCTGGTGAACCTACATCATCTGCAAAAAATGTGTGATACGTATAGATATCATCTTGATTTACTGTTTTCTTAACAAGTCTCATACCTAAAACTTCAGTGAAAAATTTATAATTTCTTTCTGCATCGTCTGTGATTGCAGTTACGTGGTGTATACCTAATAATTGATTGTTTGTCATAATAAAACTCCTTATTTATATATTATCTCGATTTCGTAGTATTTTAAAATAAAATTTAAAAGTGCTACTACACTACTGTGGATTGAGCACTTATTTTTTTCAAAGCTTGTTGTAACGTTGTCAATTCTTCATCGGTAAGTACCGAAAACGTTGATGTTAACGTTGCTGCATGTTTTGGAAATATATCGTCCATCAATGCATGTCCTTGATCGGTAAGCGAAGCATTGGTAACACGTTTATCTTGTTCATTACGTATTCTGATTACAAAACCTTTTTCTTCCAATTTATCTACAACATACGTGATGCTACTACTAGCAATTAACACTTTCTGTCCAATACGTTGTATCGGTTGATCACCTTTGTTATACAATAATTCCATTACTGCAAACTCTGTAACATTTAATCCGTAACGTTGAACGTCTGTTCTTACAATTTGTTCCAAACAGTCTACTGTTCTGTTTAAGCCAACGAATGCGTTTAATGATTCTTTTGTACGGTTCATTACATCACCAACTTCCAATTTGTTTCGAATTCGAGATAAATATAACACCTCTCAGTAACATAGTCAACAGATAAGTATAAAAAATATACCAAAATAAATAAAACATCTATTTTATGGCCTTATTTGAGACTAAAAGTAAATTAAAATATCTCATTAATTATTATACAAAATATTATTATTTCTCTCATTCTCGTTTTCAAAAAACATTCAGTGGTAGAAGGAAGTATATGGAGGTGTCATAATTGAACAAATTATTTATTAATAATGAATTTATCGAAAGTAAATCAACTGACACAGCAGACGTAATTAACCCTGCTACGGAAGAAATAATAGATACCATTTCATTTGCAACAGCATCAGAAGTTAATGATGCAGTAAAAAAATCGAAACACGCTCAGTTAGAATGGGAAAAAGTACCGGAACCCACGCGTGCTGACCACGTAAAATTATTAATTCCATTACTAGAACAGAATAAGGACACATTGGCAGAATTATATGTTAAAGAACAAGGTAAAACACTTGCATCAGCTAAGGGTGAAATTGATAAAGCGATTCAGTTCATCGATTATATGACTAGCTTAAGTATGAGTAACAAAGGTGAGGTTTTACAAAATAGTCGTGAAAACGAAACTATTTTACTTACGAAAAAACCCGTTGGTGTTACTGCTGGCATCGTTCCTTGGAACGCGCCAATCATGGTATTAATGAGAAAAGTCATACCTGCCATCGTTACTGGATGTTCCGTAGTGATTAAGCCTAGTGAAGCAACTTCTTTAATTACACTTAAACTTGCAGAACTTATTCGCGAATCTACAATACCTGCTGGCCTTGTACAAATCCTACCAGGTAAAGGCGAAACGGTTGGCACTCAATTGGCACAACATCCTGACATTCAATTAATCTCTCTCACTGGTAGTATGCGTGCGGGTAAATCTGTTTATGCTGAAAGTGCTAATACAGTTAAAAAGGTTAATTTAGAGCTTGGTGGTAATGCGCCTGCACTCGTCACTGCAAACGCTAATTTAGATAAAGCTGTTGACTATATCGTTACTGCAAGAGTCAACAATGCTGGTCAAGTGTGTACCTGTCCAGAACGTATTTTTGTACACGAAGCAATTCACGATACATTTATCAATAAATTAAAAGTTAAGATGGAACAACTTAAAGTTGGCGATCCATTCAAAGAGGACTCGGACTATGGTGCTATTATTAATCAGCAACAGCTTGACAGCATCGATGACAAAGTACAAGATGCTGTAAGAAATGGTGCTAACTTAATTACTGGTGGGCATAAAATTGATGGGGCTGGCTATTTTTATGAACCAACTATTTTAGATAAAGTTGATCCAGATGACAGTGCGTTTAAAGAAGAAATTTTCGGTCCTGTTATACCCATTGTGACATATAGTGAATTTGAAGACGCTATCGAACAAGCAAACGATACTAATGCTGGATTATCGTCATTTATCTTTTCTGAAGATTTAAAAGAAATTATGACAGCTACAGAGCGACTTAAATTTGGCGAAGTTTATGCTAACTGTGAAGCGGAAGAAGTCGTGAATGGTTTCCATGCAGGTTGGAGAGAATCTGGTATAGGTGGCGCTGATGGCATTCATGGCCTTGATGAATATTATAATACCACTGTATCTTATATAAGATATGACTAAATATATCATTCAACAATGTTAATATAAAAAAGCCACGAAGTAATGCGGTAAAACAGCATTATTTCGTGGCTTTTGAACTTTACTTATTTTAATCGTTTAAAGCTTTATCTAATGATTTTATGTTTTCTTTCATCAATGATTGATATGAAATATTTTCTTTATCCGCTTCAGATTTAGACAGCGTTGCCATATTATGGAAACCTAATGGTGTCGTATCAGATTCCTTCTGAATGACATCCGTTACTTTAGAAGAAATATTTTGTTCATATAAAACGTAGGGCTGTCCCGTAGCATTAATATTTTTAACAATATCCATCAAATCTCTTTGACTTGGTTCTTCATTATTCATACCACTGACGCCTACTTGTTCAAAACCATATCTGTTAGCTAAATAACCGATAGAATCATGTGAAATAACTACTTTATCGCGTTTCGTATCTTTAGTAATTGATTTCATTTTCTCATCAATATCTTCAATATCTTTAACCAATTTTCGATAATTTTTGTCATAATAGTCTTGGTGTTTAGGATCTTTTTTTGATAGATCATCTCTAATTTCTTTGGCAAACGTTTTGTCCATCTCTGGGTCAAGCCACACATGGGGGTCATTAGTACCATGGTCATGACCTTCGTGTTCGTCTGCTTTCTCTTCATGTTCATGGCCATGCCCTGCTTCTTCGTGTTCATGCGCTTTTTCTTCATGTTCATGGCCATGCCCTGCTTCCTCGTGTTCATGCGCTTTCTCTTCATGTTCATGATTAGCGTTAAAGTCATCTTCGCTCAAATTTTTTGCTAGGGGCAATTTTAAATTATCATTATTGATAGAACCCGTAATTGTTTTTGCGACTGGATCCATAGCTTCACTTGAATAAATAAACAAATCACCTTTAGCAATATTAATCATTTCTTTTTGTGTAGGTTCAAATGAGTGCATATCAGCACCGGGTGGATAAATAGATTCTGCTTCTACATACTTGCCACCAATTTGTTCGGTAAAACTTTTGAATGCAAATGCAGTCGTATATATTTTTAATTTATTTTTAGAACTGACGTCTTTTTTTTCTTCTTTATTAATATCCCCGCACGCACTGAGTAACACAGCGCATACACATGTCAGTATCAACAGTATACTTTTTTTCAAAAAAACGCTCCTCCAAATCGAAATTGTTCCGTTAAAACTATAAACTTATTTTACATATATTTCAATGGTTTTCGCTTAATCATTATATATTTCTATACTTAACTTTATCACTTCTATATTAATTCATTCTGTAAATTGTTTAACATTTGCCAAAACGTGATATTTAGTAAGTAATACATTTATAATAGGAGTGATAAAAATGGCTGATATTAAACAAGGTACCAATAAATTTTACATCGGTGATGACGAAAATAATCCACAAGCGCAAATTACTTTTAAACAACAAGGTGACAACCAAATTGATATCGATCACACTGGTGTGCCAGAAGAATTTGGCGGACAAGGCATTGGTTCAAAATTAGTTAAAGCAGTGGTAGATTATGCACGCGATAATAATTTAAAAGTGACTGCATCTTGTCCATTTGCTGAAGCAGTAATTGAAAAAAATTCAGATTATCAAGATGTTTATGTAGGTTAAGCATTTCAGATATAAATCAGATATTTCACAGTAGCTGTCTGGTATTTAAATATACTTGTTTCAAGCTTTTCAAGAACTACTTCTTCGTTTATGAAGGCTAGTAGTTCTTATACAAGCGCTTCAGTTCTTGTATTCTTGATTATCCTCATAGGGCGGTAATATAAAATCAAATTTTGATTTCATATTACCGCCCTTTTCTCATCCATTTTGTAGTAAATACATATTATGATATATACCATGTTGCGCAATCAATTGATCATGTGTACCACTTTCTACTATTTCTCCACGGTTTAATACAAGAATTTGGTCCGCATCTTGTATTGTAGATAATCTATGTGCAATAGCTAAAGTTGTTCGACCTTTACGCATTTCATTTAATGATTCTTGTATTTGTTCTTCTGTTTCTGAATCTATATTTGCAGTTGCTTCATCTAAAATTAATATTTTAGGGTTCGTAGCAATGGTTCTAGCGAATGCAATTAATTGTCTTTCACCACTAGAAAAGGCACTCCCTTTTTCTATCACTTTATGATTATATTGATCAGGCAGTTTTTCAATAAAATGATTAGCATGTACAAATTCTGCTGCAGCTTTTACTTGTTCAAATGTCATCTTAGGATGGTACAACTTAATATTAGATGTAATCGTACCGTAAAATATAAATGCATCTTGTAAGACTAAACCTATCTTCGCTTTTAATTCAGACTTAGGTATGCTCTTAAGTGAATTGCCGTCCACTTCTATGTCACCACGATTAAATTCATAAAAACGCATAAATAAATTAATGATAGAACTCTTTCCAGAGCCGGTATGGCCAACCAATGCTATCATCTCACCTGGATTGGCAGTGAAAGTAATATCTTTCAACACATCTGTTTCACCATCATAACTAAAGCTGACATGTTTAAATGCAATTTTCCCTTCTTCAATTTTGTGTGTATTGAGCTCATATTGTTGTGGTTCATATGTGTCATCATCAATAAGTGCAAATACTCTGCTAGCTGATACGAGTGCTTGTTGTAAGATATTTAAATTCTGGCTCACTTGATTAATAGGTTCAAAGAAGCGTTCCATATATTGTACAAACGCAAATACAACACCAGCAGTGGTACCAGTAGTAAAACTAATAACACCAAAATACCCAAGAATCATAACTACTGCAAAAACCGATATAGAACTGATCGCAGGACGTAATAATAAACTATCAAGTTTTACTGTTTTCAACATATAGTCATAATGTTCATCATTAATCTTGTTAAACTCTTTGTTTAATCGTTGCTCTTGATTAAATGCTTGAATAATTCTCATACCCTCAATAGTTTCTGCTAATTTAGAATTCAAATCAGATAACCTTTGTCTTGTTTTTGTAAAAAGGAAGGCAGAATATTTTCTATACGTCGCTAATATTATAAAAATAATAGGTAAAAACACAAGTGCAATTAATGCTAATTTTACGTCCAAAATAAACATCATAATGTAACTTGCAATCATCATAAAAAATGCCATGATAAAAGTTGAAAACACACCAATGATCATATCCACAATTGTTTCTGTATCATTCGTCAATCTTGATACAATACTGCCTCCAGGGACTTTATCGAAATACTTCATCCCTAATTTACCTAATTTGTTAAAAGCATCAATACGCAATTGTTGGATTACCTTAAAAGCTAAATATTGGAACATATACTGACTGAAATAAAGTGTGATAGCACCTATGATTTGTATACCTAGAAATATAACAACCAACCAAATCATAGTATCTTTTGGAAAATGGCGTGGCGTTAAATAATCATCGATAAATATCTTAACCATATATGGCGTCATCATACTTGCAACAGTAGATAATATAAGCATGATAAAGGCTAACGCAATCGTACTCTTATAGGGAAGCGTATATTTAAACAACCGAATTAATGCACTCCCTTGGTCCTTTGCAGTTAAGTTAGTACGTTCAGTCATTTTCATCGCCCCCTTTCGTAAGATCATCTAAATTACGTGATAACTTATCTTGTAAAGCTTGGGCTTGATACGTTTCATTATACCAACCCTTTTGCTCAATTAGTGAAGTGTGGGTGCCACTTTCAACGATTGTCCCTTCATCCAACACAATAATGAAGTCTGCATGTTTTACAGCGCTCATGCGATGTGCAGTAATGATATTTGTTTGACCGTTTCTAACGCTTTCTAAATTAGCCAAAATAGCTTCTTCTGTCTGCGCATCCACAGCTGATAATGAATCATCTAAGATAAGGATTTCTGGGTCTACTAATAACGCCCGTGCAATTGACACACGTTGCTTTTGACCGCCAGATAAAGAAACACCACGTTCACCAACTACAGTATGATAGCTATTGGGGAAATCCATAATATCGTCATGAATATAACTTAAGCGGCTTGCTTCATAAATGCTGTCATCATCAATTTCTTCATTACTAAATGCGATGTTGTTACGGATTGTAGTAGAGAATAAGAAGTGTTCTTGTGGCACATAGCCAAATTGAGCTCTTAAATGCTTCACATTATAGTCTCGTATTGGGTAGCCCCCATAACTGATATCTTGCGGTCTTTTAGTATCAAATTCTCTCAATAGTAACCGTATTAATGTACTTTTTCCAGAACCCGTACGTCCTACAATGCCGAGCGTCGATCCCTGTTTAACTACAAAATGAATATCATAAAGCCCTTGTTCATCATTACCTGGGAAATTAAACTGTTCTATATTAAATTCGATATCTCCAGTTGGAGGTCCATCAATTTTATAGGTGGCATCTATATCATTCGGAAGTTTTTCAATTTCATCAATACGTTCATATGAAGCTTTAGCTCTCTGCACAATATTAAAAAACAACCCTAGTGCTAATAACGGCCATACGAGCATACCTAAATAAGTAGTAAAGGTGATAAGTTGCCCTACCGTAATCTCATTTTGAAATACCATTTGTGCACCAAATGCAATTGCTAAAAAATAGCTTGTACCAATTACCAATGTTATCGTAGGATCAAATAAGGCGTCTATTTTCGATACTTTTAAATTTTTCGCTACAACATCATCACTGAGTGCTTGGAAATCTGCTTGGTCGCTTGTTTCATAACCAAATGTTTTAGTCACTTTAATACCTGCAACACTTTCCTGCGTTTTATCATTCAATTTACTAAATGCCGCTTGCGCTTTTTTAAACCCTTTACTCAAAAGTGACCCATAGTAACTTGTTAATAACACCATAAAAGGTAATGGAATGAGCGCAATTAAAGTCAATTTCCAACTTACTGTCGTAGCCATAGTAATCACAACAGTACCACCACTAATTAGTGAATCAGCAATCATTAGAATACCCGCACCTGCGGCATTTTGCACTGCTCTAATATCGTTAGTTGCATGTGCCATTAAATCACCCGTACGTCTATTCTGGAAAAATATCGCACTCATAGCTGTGTATTTCTCATACAAATAGGTTCTCAAGGTCTGTCCTAATTTTTGACTCGTTCCAAAAATAGATAATCTCCATACATATCTTAAAACATACGTTAATATCGCTACTGTAGTCAGGATAACCAGATATATTATTAGTAATTTAGGGGTTAACTTATTCGTTGTCATTTGATCTATTGTTTTACCTATGATTTGAGGCGGTACAATTTCAATTAATGCGATTAATAACAACGTAAATAAACCAACAATATAACTCGCTTTTTGTTGCTTAAAAAACCATCCTAATTTCCAAAATACTTTCAAATACTCACCCCCAAAATCACGTTAATTACACTATCTCTATAGTTTACCATAAGTTGATATATGTAAATATATAGATATTTTTACATTATTAAATACTCAAAAGACATATAAAAATACCGGCAATGAAAATCACTGTCGGTATAAATATAATAAGCTCTAATTCGAGTTTTTTCGCTGTTGTTCTTGAAATTCATAAAAGACTTGGAACAACATAATTAACATTGCTGGGTGATACGTTTCACCCTCAATATATACATCATGACGTGATGCTAATTTAAAGCGTTCAGATTTTGTTTGCATTAATTCATCATGTCCATCTGTCACTTTTACACTTCTAGAAAAAAGCCCTGATTGAAATTTTAATGTGTCGCCTTTATTCCCTTCAAAAAGCAATGTTGGTTTAAAGCCTATTTTCGAACGAAAGACACCTATTGTATTGTCGTTTTTTTCTACTTGCCATACTGTTTTAAATGGCGTTTTAAACGCCCCGCTTATGGTTTTTTCCTGAAGAATACGATACGTATCTTTGCCATCTGTAATCTCAAAGTTTTGCTTGTTATTGCCAAACATTGCAAAAGCCTCTTGGGTCGATGAAGTATAAAATAACTGTAACTTAAATACCGCTTCATCCTTATCATTAAACACATCAATTGTTGATTTTGAAGCACTGAAAAAATTTTCTTTAAAATAATAATGTGCCATTTTCAAAACTCCTATCCGTTAACTTTTTTCATTTAACCTTAATATAACCGAATACTGAAACTCAAACAATAAATCACTTTAAAATCCCCTTTATACATTCAAGCAAATTTTGTTGACTTATAAAGTAAGATACTCTAAACTCATACTTGTAACAATAATAAATACAAGTAATGTTAAGGAGCTTTTTTATGACTTTTCACGATAATACATCAATCCAAGTAACGAATATCACTTTAAATGTTGAAAATATATCGACAATGATTAAATTTTATAAACAAATTTTAGGCTTAACCGTTAACACTGAGACACAAGGCAACGTTATATTTAATATAGGCGACCAAGGCCACACTTTAACTTTACACGAAATCACTGATGGCCGTCGCCCTTCTATGAGGGAAGCCGGACTCTTCCATATTGCCCTTCTATTGCCATCTAGAATAGATTTAGCTAATTTCTTATATCACACATCAAGCTTAGGCATTCAAGTTGGCGGAGGCGACCACCTTGTCAGCGAGGCTTTATATCTTTCAGATCCTGAAGGCAACGGGATTGAAATCTACGATGACCGCTCAAAAGATGGATGGGTGTGGGATGGCAATAAAGTAAAAATGGATACGCTACAAGTTGATGTCAATGACCTTGTAGCACAACGCACTGAAACAGGTTGGCAAGGTATGCCTGATGATGCAAAAATAGGACATTTACATTTAAAAACTGCAGACTTAGAACAAGCGCGTCATTATTATATTGATCAATTAGGGTTAGAGCATATTTCCGATTACCCGCAAGCGCTATTCATGTCTACCAACCAATACCACCACCATATCGCAGCAAACGTATGGCAATCCAATACAATACGTCAAGATAACGACACAAGTTTCGGTTTATCACATGTAGATATATACAAACCTAATGCAACTTCTGAACAATTTATCGGACCAGAAGGTTTTGAAATTGCGATACACAGCGATGCTTTACTTGTAGCTGATAAAAATGAATAATCATATAATTTACAGACTTGAATTGCCTTCAAGTCCGTTTTAATCATTTAGTTTAAATACTATAATGTTATTTTAAATTTCATCTTTCTTTTGACTTATGATTACTACCTCCTCTATATTTAATATATAAATTTATTTTTATTAATTAGTTAATAAACAAGGGATGTTATTTACTATGAAAATCACTAAAATACTTAACAATAATGTTGTTATTTCTAATATCAATCATGTAGAACGTATTGTAATGGGCAAAGGCATTGCTTTTGGGAAACAAAATGGGCAAAACCTAGATAAAGATAAAATAGACAAAGTTTTTATACTTACGAGTAACGAACAAGAACGTATGCTTACATTGCTCAATGAAATTGATCAGGATGTATTAATGACTACTCAAGATATCATCGTAGAAGCTAATAATTTATATGAGAAACCCATTTCAGAATCAATATACCTTTCTCTTACGGATCATATTGATTATGCTATTAAACGTACACATGAGGGTCACAACATTAAAAACCCTTTACTATACGAAATTAATCGATTATATCCTCAAGAATTTAATTTAGGACTAAAAGCGATTGAAGATATCAACCAACGTTTTAATGTATGTCTTCCTAAAGATGAAGCTGGTTTTATAGCAATGCATATTGTAAATGCTAGTATGGATGAAAACATAGCTAATATTTATGAAATTACAAAAATCACTAAAAGTATTCTTGATATTGTACGCTATCATTTCAATTTGCATATGACCGAAGATGAACTTAATTATTCTAGATTTATGACACACCTTAAATTCTTTAGTCAAAGATTAATCAACCATGAAGCATTAAATGAAGTTACTGATGAATCGTTATTACATGTATTACAACAAAAGCATAGCAAATCAGATGCCTGTGTCGATAAAATTTCTGATTTTCTTCAAAAACATTACAACCACAAATTATCTAATGATGAGCGTGTATACCTTATATTGCATATAGCCAGATTATTAAAATAAAATGAAAGCGTTGACATTTAAATATGTAAGCGCTATACTATATCCAATCTTATATATTGTTACTTTAGACGTCATTATCGACGTTTGGGGTTGTAACTTTAAGTAGGCAAAACCCAGAGTAATACATTTCGAAACCTTAGGGTGACGTATGTGTATTATTCTGGGTTTTTTGTTTTTCTATTATTGTTAAGCGTTTTTAAAGTAATGTTACTAGATGCAACCATTTCTTTTGTGGCCACAAGAAATACAAAACATCTTTCACACACTTTTATGCTGCTCATTCTTAACTTAATAGATGATTATAAAAATTGAGGTGAATTTGTTATGAAATATGAAGGATTAGCTAAAGATATCGTTGATAAAGTTGGTGGCGTTGAAAATATCAATTCTTTAACACATTGTATTACCCGTCTTCGTTTTAAATTAAAAGATGAAGAACAAGCAGATACTGAATACTTAAAAAATAACGAAGAAATCGTGACAGTTATGCAATCTGGAGGACAGTATCAAGTAGTAATTGGAAATCATGTGTCAGATGTTTATGATGCAGTCAATAAAGTAGCAAATTTAAATGATGACGATACTGCTACATCGCATGAGAAAAGCACAGGTAGTTTATTAAATCGCTTTATTGATTTAATTTCTGGTATTTTCCAACCTATATTAGGAGTATTAGCTGCAGCTGGTATGATTAAAGGATTTGCTGCACTATTCTTAGCATTAGGATGGATTTCCGAACAGTCAGGTACTTATCAAATACTATTCGCTATCGGTGACGCGTTATTTTACTTCTTCCCATTATTCTTAGGCTTAACAGCAGCCAAAAAATTTGGCTCCAACCATTTTATAGGTATGGCTATCGGTGCTTCACTCGTCTATCCTACGCTTGTAGGCGCTATGGCAATGGGTGCTAAAGGGGCGACCACCCTTTTCGCTGGCACGATTTTTGAAGTTCAATCAAATTTAACATTCATAGGCGTCCCAGTCATTTCAATGACTTATACTTCTAGTGTGATACCTATTATTATCGCAGTTTACTTTGCAAGTATTCTTGAAAGAAAATTAAAAGTCATTATTCCAGATGTAATTAAAACATTCTTTGTACCATTTTTCACGCTATTAATTGTAGTGCCATTAACATTCTTAATTATAGGTCCTATCTCTTCTTGGATTGCCAATTGGATAGGCAGTGGCGCAATCGGCATTTATGGATTAAGTCCAATATTAGCAGGCCTATTATTAGGTGCATTCTGGCAAGTATTTGTAATTTTTGGCCTACATTGGGGTCTTGTAGCAATTATGATAAATAATATTTCAACTTCAGGCTACGACATTATTTATCCTCTTATTTTTGCAGCGTCATTTGCGCAAACAGGTATTGTCTTAGGTATATTCTTTAAAACTAAAAATACAAAGTTAAAATCTTTATCACTACCTGCTGCAATTTCTGGTATTTTCGGTGTAACCGAGCCTTCAATTTATGGTATAACATTACCGCGTAAAAAAATGTTTATTTATAGTTGTATTATTGGCGGTCTCTTTGGTGCATTCATAGGCCTAGCTGGTACAAAACTATTCTTTATGGGAGGATTAGGTATTTTTGGTTACACAGCTTTCATTGGTGATACAGGATTAAATTCAGCATTCTGGTTAGCAATATTAGCTACCATTTTAGCTACCATTGTAGGACTTATCGTTGGTTATATTTTCCATACAGACAAAAATGAAAAAGATGTTCAAACTACCGCTCCTGAATCAGAACAGACGAATAATAAAGATAATGATACTTTAGATACAAACAAAGCAATACAAACCGAAAATGTAAAAGAAGACGATTTTATCGTTGCACCTATATCTGGCGAAACATTGCTATTAGAACGTGTTGATGATCCTGTCTTTGCTTCTCTTGCTATGGGTAAAGGAGTTGCAATCAAACCCTCTTCCAATTCAGTAGTTGCACCATTTGATGCCAAAATAGAAAGTCTCTTCCCTACTGGACATGCGATTGGTTTAAAATCTTCTAATGGCACAGAAGTACTCATTCATATTGGCATCGATACAGTGAAATTAAACGGCAAAGGATTTAATCCTCTTGTAGCACAAGGTGACTCGGTTACAACAGGACAACCTTTAATCGAATTTGATTCAGAAGTTATTCGTGATGAATCATTTGATGACACAATTATGATAGTAGTAACAAATACTAACGAAACTAAAGATGTTGTCATAGAAGATAAAGACAGTATTATACAAAAAGATCCATTAATTTCAGTAATTTACTAATTTAAGGAGGTTTATTTATGTCAGTGTTAAATAAAAGTTTTTTATGGGGCGGCGCTATCGCAGCCAACCAAGCTGAAGGTGCTTATGACAAAGATGGTAAAGGATTAAGTTTAGTAGATCTCTTACCTGCAGGTGAGACACGCAAAGAACCATTATTCAATCCCTCAAAAGCTTTAAACCAGGACTTTGATTATTATCCTAGTCATCAATCAATCGACTTCTATCATCGTTACGAAGAAGATATAAAACTCTTTGCAGAAATGGGATTTAAAGCATTACGCTTTTCCATCTCTTGGCCTAGAATTTTTCCGAATGGAGACGAAACAGAACCTAACGAAGCAGGTCTAGCATTTTATGATGGTCTGTTTGATACATTAGAAAAGTACGGCATTGAACCTATCGTTACGATAAATCATTTCGACACACCTTATTATTTAGCAAAACATTATGGTGGCTGGTATAACCGTAAGACTATAGATTTCTTTATGAATTATGCAACAGTTCTTTTTGAAAGATATAGTCATCGCGTAAAATATTGGATTACACATAATGAAATCAATATGATTCTTCACATCCCATATATTGGTGGCGGTTTAATTATTGAAGATACTGATAATAAGAACCAAGTGATGTATCAAGCAGCACATCATCAACTTGTTGCTTCAAGTCTAGCAACCAAAGTCGCGAAAGAAATTGATAAAAATAATCAAATTGGTTGTATGTTGGCTGCTGGAGATGTCTATCCAAACACTTCTCATCCCAATGATGTGATGGCTGCTTTAGCAAAAAACAGAGAACAATATATATTTATCGACATTCAATCACGTGGAGAATATCCAAATTATAGTAAACGTATGTTCAAGGACTTGGGTGTGTCTATTAAAAAAGAACTTGGTGATGACGAAATATTAAAACAAAACACTGTAGATTATATTTCTTTTTCATACTATTCCAGTAGACTCGAAAGTGGCGATGACGCTATCAACAAAAACAAAGCGGCAGGCAATGCTTTTGCTTCACTTAAAAACCCTTACCTAGAAGCATCAAATTGGGGTTGGCAAATTGATCCTGTCGGCTTAAGAGTTACGATGAACCAAATCTATGATCGTTATCAAAAACCACTATTTATTGTAGAAAATGGTCTGGGTGAAATGGATGAGATCAATGAAGATGGTTCGATACACGATACGTATCGTATTAAATACTTAAGTGAACATCTCGAACAAATGACTGAAGCAGTCAAAGATGGTGTGCCATTAATTGGTTATACTTCATGGGGATGTATCGACATCGTTTCTGCAGGAAGTGGTGAAATGAAAAAACGTTATGGCTTTATATATGTTGATCGCGATAACAAAGGTAATGGTAGTTTAAATCGTAGTCGTAAAGATTCATTTTACTGGTACAAACAAGTAATTCAAAGTAATGGAGAAAAGTTAACTTATTAAATAAATTTTAGGAGGATGCATTATGACAATGTTACATGGATTTAAAGATTCATTTTTATGGGGCGGCGCAACTGCTGCCAATCAAATTGAAGGTGCGTATGATTATGATGGTAAAGGAATGTCGGCGGCTGATTTCGTTGAGTATGTACCTAAAGAACAACGAACAGGCGATAATAATATGGAGATGACTTCCGAAAAAATCAAAGCTATTTTATCTGGAGAATATGAAGGCCGTTTTCCAAAACGTGATGGTATAGACTTTTATCATACTTACAAAGAAGATATAAAACTATTTGCAGAAATGGGTTTTAAAGCATTTAGAATGTCTATACATTGGTCTCGCATATTTCCTAAAGGGTTTGAAGAAGAACCTAATGAAGCAGGTCTTGCTTTTTATGATGATGTATTTGATACTTTATTATCATATAATATTGAACCTGTAGTCACTTTGAGTCACTACGAAACCCCATTCGGTTTAACTGAAAAATATAACGGTTGGGTTGACAGAAACGTTATTGACCATTTTGTTCACTATGCAGAAACTGTATTCACACGTTACAAAGATAAAGTGAAATATTGGATGACTTTTAATGAAATTAATATTATTAACATTTCACCTTATACAGGTGGTGGTATTATTTCTGATAGAAAAGCAAACCCTTTAAAAGCTTCATACCAAGCATTACATCATCAATTCGTCGCTTCTTCATTAGCAACTAAAAAATTAAAACAAATTATACCAAATGCTCAAATGGGTTGTATGCTCGCACGTATGAAACATTATCCTTATACATGTAATCCAGAAGATGTATTGAAAGCACAACATGAAGATCAAATGAATTTAATGTATACAGATGTCCACGCACTAGGTGAATACCCTAATTTTTACAAAAAATTCCTAGCGGATAATGATATTACTTTGGACATTACAGATTCAGATTTAGCAATCATTAAGCAATATACTGTGGACTATATCTCGTTTAGTTACTATATGTCTCTATTATCTTCGACTTCTCCTGAAGGAGAAACAACACAAGGTAATTTAATGAATAGCCTTAAAAATCCATATCTTGAAGCTTCAGACTGGGGATGGCAAATTGACCCTATTGGATTAAGAATAGTCTTAAATGAATTATGGGACAGATATAAAAAACCCTTATTTATTGTTGAAAATGGTTTAGGCGCCAAAGACATCGTTGACAACGGGCAAATCCATGATAACTATCGTATTGATTACCTTGAAAAGCATATTGCAGAAGCAAAAAAAGCAGTTCAAGACGGCGTGGATTTAATGGGCTATCTTGCTTGGGGACCAATCGACTTAATTTCTATGTCTACAAGTGAAATGACAAAACGTTACGGTTTTATCTATGTTGATCAAGATGATTACGGTAAAGGTAGCAAAAAACGTATTAAAAAAGACTCATTTGAATGGTATAAACACTTAATTAATACAAATGGCCAAGAACTATAACTCGTTGCGTTAATTTCATTATAAGCTTTTAAATATATGTAGTAATTTGTGCTGACTCCTGCGAGAATAACACAAGCCGAAGACTACAGGCTGAGGTTGTGTTCGCGGAAAGCATGCACATATCACTACCAACTAGGTCCTGATAAATTAGACAGACTAAAGGGAGCATATCAATGATATGCTCCCTTTAGTCTTAAACTTAGTTAATTTATTATAACCACTCTACAACATCTGATTGAGGCTGACGTACTTTGTCTTTCGATTCTGTTTCTCTATAACCAAAAGCAGCCATTACGGAAGGTGCAAAGTGTTCTGTATCTGCAATACCTTCTTCATCTAAGAATTGAGTGACCGCATCCAAATCAAAACCTTCTATAGGACAAGAATCAATGTTTAACAATGCTGCACTCGTCATCATATTACCAAGTGCAATATATGTTTGTTTCTTAGCCCATTCTAACAATGTTTGTTCAGTGTCATTAATATGAAAACTCGTTTGGAAATTTTCAAATTTTTCTTCTGTTGCCGGAATACTTTCTTCACTATATTTTTTAATATCACGTATCATATGTTGAACGAATGGTGATTTAGCTGTTACATTTTTGCGTGCTAGGATTAATACAAAATGACTTGCTGTATCTAGCTGGCCTTTTGCTCCCCAACTGATTTCTTTCAATTTGTTTCTAATCTCACTGTTTTGAATCACAATGAATTTCCAAGGCTCTAATCCAAGTGAGCTTGGTGAAAGTCTACCCGCTTCTAAAATAGTATTAAAATCACCGTCTTCTATTTTTTTACTTGCGTCAAAACGTTTTGTTGCATGTCTAAAATTAAACGCATCTAAGATCGTTTGTTGCATTTGTGTCATAACCTGAGTGACCTACCTTTCAAATCAATTATATATCTCAGTATAGCTACTTTCTAACCCTTATTGAAATAATATGTTTATAACTATATTCTCGATTAAAAAAGGTATATTTAATTTAGTACTTTTAATACTTTTTCCTCAATTACAGTTAGCACGCCTTGTTCATCATTCGTAGGTGCAATGTGATTTGCTACTTCAAATAATGATTCATCTTCACTATTTTTCATAACATAACTATGTGTTGCAAGCTCTAACATATCTAAGTCATTATTAGCATCACCAAATGCCATCAGGCTATCAGGACTTAATTCCCATTTCTTTAATAAACGATGCAATGCCTGACCTTTAGTCATTCCAGGTATAATAAGATCGATACTGTCTCGACCACTTGATACAAGTTTTAAATCTTCCGTAAAGTTTTCACTTAAATCTTCATCTAGTGTCGGGTGTGAGCTTCTATCAATATTCAATGCTATTTTCACATATTCATCATCTGGCAAATCTTGAAATGACTCAATTTCTTCCAATTGTCGATAATAAAAATGCGCATCTTTTTTAAATGCTTCTGTATTATCTTTTAGTATATAGGCACTGCGCAATCCACAAACTATAAGATTATCAATGCCACGCTCAATATTTAAATAGTCAATTACTTTTTGATAAAAGCTTCTATCAAATGCTTCATAGTCATATAAAGTATCCCCTTCATATATAACCGCACCGTTTTCAGCTACAAACAACATATCACGTTGCCCGAAAATAGATTTTAATTTAGCATATTGGTTACCACTTGCTGCAATAAACTTAATGTCATGTGCTTTGAGCTGTTGAAAAATTTGTTCAAACCTTTTTTCATCATAAGCTTTTTGTGAATCTAAAAATGTTCCATCCATATCAACCGCAATTGCTTTTATCATAATGTCCCCTCAAATCTTCCTATTTATGTATATCTTTATATTATATCGACTATACAGTGTGATTCAAAGTAAATTCATCATTTATCGAGATTTAATTATTAATACTTAACTAACACTGTCTTATTAAAAAAATCAATTTTAAGTAATTCAATTTTATATTTTTCACATAGCTTAAACCGTGAAAAACGAATACAAAAATAGCCGGAGAAGTTTGATACTTTTCCGGCCGTTTTTGTACTTCCAATATTGCAACATTTGTTTTTATTTCAAAATACATTATGTCTTTGGTGCTTAGTTTAATTAAACTAAGCAGATGGATAACCATCCTTAATTTTTAGACTTTTTAACATGCACTTTAGAAACATAATTAGATTTTTCTTTAATATCATAAATTGTTAAACCTTTAATATCTTTCTTCTCACCTGGAACAATAATGCTCACTATATAAGAGAAGATAAATGCAACAGCAAATGAAATAATCGAAACGAAGAACGGTGAACTTCCTCCGCCTATACCGTTAAAGATATAAGCAAATATAATTCCCAAAATTAACCCTACAATTACGCCAAATGTGTTTGTACGTTTTGTAAAGATACCAACTGCAAACACGCCTGCTAATGGTACACCTACAAGACCCGTAACTAATAAGAATAAATCCCATAAATCATTGGAATCTGCTGCGATAAGATAGAGTGACATTCCAAAACCAAATAAACCTGATAAAATAATCATCCATCTTGCAAAAGTAACTTCTTTTTTCTCTTCACCTTTACCGAAAAATCTATGTTTAATATCAACTGATATACAAGCAGAAATTGAATTTAAGCTTGATGAAATTGTTGACTGTGCAGCTGCAAAAATAGCAGCGATTAATAATCCAGCAACAAACGGTGGCATTTCAGTAAGTATAAAGTAAGGTACGATGGATGATGTATTAAAGCCTTCTGGCAAGCTACTTTCATGGCTATAAAATGAATAGAGCATTGTTCCCATACCATAAAATAACGGTGCAGAAATTAGTGCT
Source organism: Staphylococcus equorum (assembly GCF_029531845.1). Taxonomy (GTDB): domain Bacteria; phylum Bacillota; class Bacilli; order Staphylococcales; family Staphylococcaceae; genus Staphylococcus; species Staphylococcus equorum_C. Next base: position 108,008 of record NZ_JAMBPV010000007.1, on the reverse strand, counting down.
AAAGCACCATTCATCCACAATGATTTTTTCGTTTCTTTCATTGAATCTGACGCTTGATAACGTTGTACTACGTCTTGACTCGCCGTATATTGGTGCAAGTTATTAAATATATTCCCTAAGAAAATAATAGGAATTGCTGCAGCTGCTGAATTTAATTTCCAGTTATCTGCACTAATAATTTTCTTGTTCTCTATGGCATCAGATATAAGTGTGCCCATACCACCTTGTATATGCGTTACCCCTAAGATGATAATTGCTGCAGCGCCGCCTAATAAGATAACCCCTTGGATAAAGTCACTCCATACTACACCTTCAAAGCCCCCTAGGAAAGTATATAGGATACAAAGGATTCCAACGAGACTCGCCACTACATAAGGATTCATATCAGATACTGCTGTGATTGCCAATGTAGGTAAATAAATTACAATTGCAACTCTACCTATATGAAATAACACAAACAGTAATGACCCTATGACACGAACACTCGGACCAAATCGTGCTTCTAAATACTCATATGCCGATGTAACATTTAATTTTTTGAAAAACGGTACATAAAAATAAATTAACAGTGGAATAATTGCTACAATTGCAATATTTCCAGCAATATAAGACCAGTCAGTTAGAAATGCTTTTTCTGGCGTAGACATAAATGTGATCGCACTTAAAGTAGTCGCATAAATAGAAAAACCTACTGCCCAAGATGGCAAACGTCCGCTTGCCGTGAAGAAGCTATCTGTATTTTGACTTGCTCGTTTTGTAAAGTATGCCCCAACTAATAGCATAATCAATAAGTAAACGATAACTGCTACCCAATTCCATGCACCAAAACCTACCTGTTGCATTTACTTCATCCCCTTACGTGATGTTTTATAAATTATAGTTTTTGATTAATGTTTCCAATTCACTTCTATTACTTTCATCAAATGGTTTGAAAGGACGTTTAGGTTTGCCGCCATCAATACCACGTGTTGCTAAAATTTCTTTTAATGTTGAATAGATACCCATGGATAATACATTTTCAATAATGTCATTTGTATCGTGTTGAATTTGATAAGCTTCATCAATTTCACCATTTTGAGCTTTTTCAAAAATTTGTCTTGCGCGTTTGCCGTTCACATTATAAGTTGAACCAATTGCACCATCTACCCCAGATATTGCAGCTTGGACTAACATTTCATCAAAGCCAGAAAGAATTAATTTGTTTGGATACGCTTTGCGCAAACGTTCAAGCAAGAAGAAGTTTGGTGCAGTGTATTTCACACCGATTACTTTTTCGTGTTCGAAGAGCTCACCAAATTGCTCAATTGATATATTCACACCTGTTAAATCAGGGATAGCATATATAATGAGATTGTTTTGAGTTGCTTCAATTAATTCAAAGTAATAATCTTTAATTTCTTCGAATGAGAAAGGATAGTAAAATGGAGTAACTGCTGAAATGGCATCATATCCCAATTCTGTAGCATATTTCCCCAATTCAATCGCTTCATTCAAATCTAAAGAACCGACTTGTGCAATCATCTTCACGTCATCATTCACTGCTTCTTTAGCAACTTTGAAGATTTGTTTTTTCTGTTCTTTGTTTATTAAAAAGTTTTCTCCTGAGCTGCCATTAACATATAATCCGTCTAAACCTTCTGTTTCAATTGCATTTTTAGCAATCTGCTTTAATCCTTCTTCTTTCACTTGACCTTGTTCATCAAATGGTACTAACAACGCTGCATATAAGCCTTTTAAATTCTCTTCCATGTGATAACCCTCCATCTATTTTTCTTAAGTTATTATTATAAAAAATGTATATAACCTCTATATGATTTATATATCATCTTTCATAGATTTCTATTTACACTTCAAATTGTAAACGCTACCATAAATAGTAGCAATAGCTTTTTGAAAAATTTCATCATTTGTTACGATATTTTTTGAAAATAATTTTCAAATGTAATTATAACTACACATTTAAATACAAAGATGATACATATAATAAGAAGACGTTACAGGAGGCATGGCATATGGAAAATTATAAAGTCGCAATTGATATCGGAGGGACAGCAATTAAAGCTGCTGTTTTAGACGAAGATTTAAATTTTATAGATTATCACAAAGTTTCTACACCGGATAATATTAATCATCTTATCGTTGATACTGTATACACATTAGTAGAGGGCTTTCAAAAAGCACACAAACTTAGCCCCTTACAGGTAGGTATATCTAGTGCTGGCGTCATTGATGAAAAAAATGGCATCGTCGTCTATACTGGACCAACGATACCTAATTATAATGGAACAAATTTTCACCATTTACTTGCACCACTGAATGCACAAGTACAAGTCTTTAATGATGTGAATGCCGCCTTACTCGGTGAACTTTGTCTTCACCAATATGAAGCGGATAATATCTTTTGTCTTACACTAGGTACGGGAATTGGCGGTGCTTTTTATAACGATACGCTGCAGTTATACAATGGAGAACGTAACAGAGCGAATGAAATAGGTTATTTATTATATAACGCGGAAGACAATAAGACATTTGAACAACGCGCCTCAACTTCAGCACTTAAAGCTTTAATGTTATCTCATGCGTTTCCCTATGAAGATAATGTACCTAAACTATTTGAATTGGCTGAACAAGGAGACACACTGGCACTATCTATTCTTAATCAGTGGAGCCAAGCTGTTGCTGAAGGTATTGCACAAATTCAAATCATCTATGATCCTGGTTTAATTCTTATCGGTGGCGGTATATCTTCCCAAGATCAGCGATTACTTAAATATATCACACCGAAAATAGAAAGTTTCTTACCACCACAATATGGTCACGCAGTCATACAAACTACACGTACACAAAATCATGCTTCATTATTTGGTGCAATTTCTAAATTTTAAAAATAACCTGTGAAATCCTGCGTTTTTCTCTAATTTGGACGACTATATGCCGTTCAGTACATATGAGAAAAGTCACGCACCCAACTTCACAGGTTGTTTTTTTTAATCATTCATTTAAAATCACTTTTTTAGTTTGTTGATAAACATTATTCATATATTCATCATCCAGTAATAAATAACTGACAATATCTATTAGGAAAAGTGTCGCGATTTGTGTGTTAATAAATTGTGTATCGTTGATTCTAGATTGGTCCGTTGTGATTAATACTAAATCTGCGCATTGCGTTAAAGTACTTCCTTCATAATTCGTAATAACTACCACATAAGCACCTCGTTCATGGGCAATTTCTGCAGCAGCAATTAACTCTGTAGTCTCACCACTATTTGAAATAGCTACAAAAGTATCCGAAGCTGTTAATAATGACGCAAAAATTTTCATTTGATGCGCGTCTGTGGAGACGCTCCCTTTCAATCCCATTCGCATCATACGGTAATAAAATTCTGTTGCAGATAAACCTGAACTACCGAGCCCAGCATAAATAATCTGACGGCTACGATTAATTTGATTTACAAAACGCTGAATTTTTTCATCAGAAATAAACTCTCCAGTTTGTTGAATAATATCTTGATGATACTTATGAATACGTTGAATGAGCGGACTATTCTCAATAACTCTGTCCGTCATTTCCTGTTGTAAATTAAATTTCAAATCTTGAAAGTTGTCATAATTCAATTTATTACTAAAACGTGTAATGGTCGCTGGCGATGTTTTGATTGCGTAGGCTAACGAATTAATTGTAGAAAATGTATCATCAAAATCATTATTTTGAATGTAATCAACAATTTGTTTATCAGTTTTTGTAAATAGATGATGATAACGTTGAACACGATTTTCAAATTTCATAAAATTCACCCTTTTAAAATAAATAATAATTAAAGTATATATGAAAATGTTTTTCATAACAACGAAAACTATTGATTATTATTTTCTTGATGTTATATTAAAATTACTAAGTCGATACAAATTAATTTTTATATTAAATCTACTAAAGTTACGGAGTGTAAAATTATGTTACCACAAGGATTAATTGTTTCATGCCAAGCTTTATCTGATGAGCCATTACACTCATCATTTATCATGTCAAAAATGGCTCTAGCTGCATACGAAGGTGGCGCAGTTGGCATTAGAGCAAATTCTAAAGAAGATATTATTGCTATCAAAAAAGAAGTCCGCCTACCTATCATTGGTATCGTGAAACGTGATTACGATAATTCAGACGTTTTTATTACTGCAACAAGTCAAGAAATTGATGAATTAATTGACAGCAAATGTGAAGTAATTGCCTTAGATGCTACACAACAAAAACGTCCTAAAGAATCACTACAGGAACTTGTTTCCTATGTACGCCAAGCAGCACCAAATGTCGAAATTATGGCTGATATTTCAACGCTTGAAGAAGCACAATACGCGGACGAATTAGGTTTCGATTATGTAGGCACTACATTACGCGGCTATACGTCTTATACTAAAGGACATATTTTATATGAAAATAATTTCCAGTTTCTTAAAGATGTTTTAGCAAACGTTGATGCTAAAGTCATTGCTGAAGGTAATGTCATTACCCCTGATATGTTCAAAACAGTTACTGATCTTGGTGTGCATTGTACTGTCGTTGGCGGAGCAATTACACGTCCAAAAGAAATTACAAAACGTTTTTTAGACGTTATCGATAAATAATATAAAAGACCGTTATCAAGCGATTATTGCAAGCTCATGCTTGCCATTAAACTACACTCTTGTTAAATCACAGTAGTTTATTACAATCATCTCGATACGGTCTTTTTCAAATTCCAATATCCATTAAGTTGCTTCTGCTACAAATATTTTACGGTCTTCCCATTCACCGGTCTGGTCGTTATAGTTATCACAAGTTATTAAAGTTAATTGCTGTTTATTTGATTGTTGTTCTTCTAGAACTTCGACATCTTCAGGTTTCACATCAAATATTTTAGTGATTTTATATGCCTTTTGCTCATTACCAGTTTTAAAATAGACACTGCTTCCTTTTTTTGCTTTTGATAAGTTAGAAAACTGATAGGTCGATGAACCTGTATACGTATGACCAGCAATTGCAATGTTTTGATCTTCTAATGATTCATCTGTTTCAGCAAAACTCACGCCTCTTTCAAGTTGTGTTGGTGTCGCTGGTCCAGGGTAAACTGGCGTTTTTATATCTGCATCTGGTACAGTGATATAACCTGCCATTTTTGATTTGTCTTTTGGTATTTCAACATTAGTTTGTTGGTTCTTGTTGTGTTGTTTATCGAAAGTTTCAACCTTTTCATCCTTCTCTTTTTCAGTAAAATAATTATCAAGATGTGGCTTGGCAAAGATATAAATAGCCGCCAATATAAGCAACACTCCAACAAGTGAAATGAGTCGGCTCCCCCATTTTTTCATGCTTTGTAGCTCCTTTATTAACTTTAATTATTATAGAATGCTTCATAAGTATAGCACAACACATAATTAACTATATATTCCTACCCTAAGGTAATATCAAGATGTTAACTTTCATAACAATAAATTGCGTATTCATCATATTAGGTGTTAAATATAAATAAATAGTTTTCTAACTACACTAATGAATGGTTTTTGCAAAACCTCACTGAAAGGATGACATTTATGATACGCTACGCAGTTCAAACTGACTTACCTAATATATTAGACATCTATAACGACGCAATACTCAACACTACAGCAGTTTATACATATAGTCCTCAAACTTTAGAAGACCGAGAAGCTTGGTTCAAAAAAAAGAGAGACAATAATGAACCAGTACTCGTTTATGAAGAACAAGGAGAAGCAATTGGCTTTGCAACTTATGGTTCATTTCGAGATTGGCCAGCCTATCAATACTCAATAGAACATTCTATTTACGTCAACAAACAGCATAGAGGAAAAGGTATTGCTTCTCAATTACTCTCAGAAATCATTCAACAAGCACATAGCAATGGCTATAAAACGTTAGTCGCTGGTATTGATGCTACAAATGATTATAGTATTTATTTACATAAGAAATTTAACTTTACGCATTCAGGCACTATCCATAATGTAGGTTATAAATTTGATAAGTGGCTTGATCTAGCCTTTTATCAATTAGATTTAAGCACTATTCCGTTGAAATAATACTATACATTTCAAATATTTGAATTCGACAACTTCATAAACGAAATTTAAATATAATATGTTATCTACTTAGCATATTATATTGATTTTTATAAAATTATAAACACCACGACTACTCAATTTATATATTATTTTGTTTGAAAAATGGCAGTGATTTGGGCAGACTCCTGACTCATTAATAAAGTACTAGCCGAAGAGTACAAGTTGAGGCTGCATCTGCAGAAAGCGTGCACAAAAAATGCCCACAAAGTTGTAGGCTTTGTCGACACTCTGAACAGCCCTAAAATTTAGGGCTGTTTTATTATTATATTTATTTGTTCATTTCTAACCATTTTGCCATTTCATTTAAATTATTCACTGTAATGGTCGGTGACTGTCCATTATCATCATATTGTTCACCTTTGCGGTTTACCCATACGGTATCAAAACCAAAATTAGCTGCCCCTGTTACATCCCAAGAGTTTGAAGACACAAACAAAATATCTTCTCTAGTCATTTTATAATATTCTAATATGAGCGCATAACTTGCAGGGCTTGGCTTATATTGTTTAATCTCATCCACACTAATTACAGTGTTTATATAGTCACTGATTTTTGAATTGTCGACTAATGGCATTAACATACTATCATTACCATTGGATAGTATACCTATATCAAAACCCTTGCCATTTAAATTAGAAAGTACACGTGGTATTTCATTAAAATAATTTAAATCTAAAAAGGCATCAAATAATTGATTCACATCGTCCCTATTATACTGAATTTTATGTTCATCTAGCACATATCGTAAAGCATCTTTTGTTAAATCATCAAATGGGATATAGCGCTGCATAATTTGTCTTAAAAACATATGGTTTAATTGTGTCTTTCGCCATAGTTTTGAAATCGATGCTGCTAATGCATCATCAAATTGAGTCATATCATTTTCTAAAGATGACATATCAAAGATTGTTCCATACACATCAAAGATAATAGCTTTATACATATTGAACCTCCCCTTCTTGATAAAATTAAACTACTTACTCTTTAGCACAATAATGACATGTTAAACAGTTTTGCCCTAAGATTTAAACTTAATATATTAAATTCTCACTTTTTCTTATGCAACATTTATATTGTTCGCTATAACTCGACTGATTTTCGCTTTTCTAAAGTTTTGGTAAATTTATACATATTACAATTATTTATTGTTTAATCGGCTATAGAGAAATAAGAGAGGAGCTTGGTGACTATGGAAAAACTATTTTTGTCTGATATATTAAACCTTTTTGTCATAGCCTTAATATACATGGTCGTTATCACGTTAATACTGTTCTCACTTGATCTGTTTGAAATCAAGACAAGTGGCTCCATATTTTTAGAAAAACTTAGCACTATAACTATCTTTCAAATTTTCAGAAATACTTTATTTAATGGTTTATTCACTTTGTTTTTATTTATTACCTGTTCAATTTTACTTTTTAAATCTATAGACTTATATGCTAAGCAAAAATGATTCTACCAAAAATTTATTTCTCTCTCTTTATTTAGTGCTAACTTATTTTAATTTCAAAAAAGTCAAACCATTTTAATCAACCTACTTTGAATTGTGCAATTTTTTATTATTTATGTATTTTATATTGTAAGACTACATTGTTAGTTATATAATATTTATAGAGACTGTGTTTGCGTTTTATATAAAGGCCCATAATCGTGCCGTTTATCATCATAGTTATATTCTATTCCCAGAATTAAACTTTATGCACCCGTTTTAATAAAACGTGTAAACATGTTTCTCAGCAAATGAGCATATACTTTAATATGCCCCTTTGCAAAGAGATCTAAAACCACTTTCAGGCTGTGGTTTTAGATCTTCTTGTATTGTCACTCTCCTCTACTATCCACGTAAATAAATCATAAAGTTAATACGCCATCTTTATTTCTAATTACAACAAACTCATTTCTTTTTAATTATTTAATACTTCTCTCTACAATTTTTATCACACAATCAAATACTTTCTCTCATTTTCATTGAAAACAGAGGTACTTATATCATCTTTTTATGTTTATTTCATATATTGATCCTATGTTTAAATTTTATATAAAAACTCATTTCTTTTAACCAATACCACGTTTTCTCTTTCTAAACCAAATGTACTATTTATTTGTTCAGAACCTAATAAATTCAATAAATTTCAATTATCCTTTAAGAAATAGTTTATCTAAACGACGATTTATTACTTTGAGATATCCTTTTATTAATCTTGTTTAATATTCGAACATTTTTTTATGTCACAGTTGTACAATAGCGTTATTACTATAAAGCAATCGGTTTATATTTAGGCAAAGGTGATATTTGTGATAAGTTCTTTATCTATTAGAAGTCATTACACAACTGAATTAACACGCTGTATAAATAAAGTTATTATACTCCTTCCTTTAGGGAAGCCATGTAAAATTAATTTGAATGGGTCAATTATGACCATTGAAAATGGTATTATAATTAACAATGCTGATTTATATCAAATGATTGATGTTCAAGATCTCCTTGAATTAAATATCCCATTACCTCTATTTATTGAAAAAGGTGCATGCTTATCCCATTCATTTTTTGACTTTAATCAAATACGTTATGTAGAACAATTCAAAAATTTAATTTTACAAAAGCTCTATAATAATTCCCAAGACCAAAATGTAATGAATTACTATATTTCTAATATAATTGAGTTTTTACTAAAAGAAGCAAAAGTGACATTACAATATAATTATTTACCACCCCTACACACGAAGCACCCACTAGTTTATCGCCTAACACAATATATCCATAAAAATATCTATGACACTTTAACCACTAAGCAAGTGTCCAAAACATTTTTTATTTCACAATCCTATATCTCTATTTTATTCTCAAAAATATTAACTATGAATTTTAAACACTATATAAGTTCATTGAAAATTGCCTTATCCATCTTTGATTTGATACAAGATAATAAAACAATTAACGATGTAGCAACAAAATATAAGTTCATGAATGTGAGTACTTATTCAAAACACTTCAAACATTATATCGGTGTGCCTCCTAAAAGGTATATTTATCAATTTAGAAAAGGTTATTTCAACAATCCTTATCAAATAGCAATCAACGAACCTAATCTATCTAAATATTTTTCGGATATTTATAAATATTCTCGTAACCAAACAGATGCACCCTATACTTTAAATCTATCTGACTTATCCTTTAACCAACGCTTCGCAGATACTTTTACCGTTATTCGATTAGATAATTTACAAGACTTACTAAAATTTAATCACAATGCTATACATAATAATATTTATTCCAACTTCTCTAACGTAAATTTTTTAATTGAAAATACAGACTTTGTATACTTAAATGATTTAGATACTCAACAGTTATTCGCTACAATTAAATATTTAATTACTCAGGGTTATGATTTAACATTTAAAATTACTACTTTAAATTTAGTGCAAACATTTGATTATCATGTACTTAAAGTACTGAAAGAAACTCTTAATACTAAAAATTGTTTAGAGCAAATAACTTTATTATTTGAACTTGAAGCCAGTTCTATTAAAGATATGCCATTACTCACCAAAAGGTTAAATCACCAGCTTCCTTTGTTAAAAACAGGAATTGTTATAGATCCTTTGATTGAACATGGACATAACCTGACTCACATCATTAAGAAAATTAATGCATTACAAGTAGATTATTTTTACATTAATTATGATTTAATTACATTTGGAAACTTAATTTCAAAAAAATTAACTTATTCTAAATCAGAAAATACTTTAAAACAAAATATACGATTGTTCCTGCATCGAATGGGGGTAAAACATTCAAAAAAATTAATATTTACTAAAATAACGCATAACGCATTGCAAGTTTATTTCAATAATGAGACTGAAGCTACACATATATTATTGACTGAATTACTTATTGAATTGAACCAATATATCGGTGGTTTTGGCTATGCGTATTATACAGATGACAAAAAGCACTTTATGCTTATCAATCATCACCAAAGCGCAATGCCTATCGTTCATGTTTATAGTTTATTGAAGCCTTTTTTCAACAATCACGTTGCATTGCTTTCTTATGGCATCATAGCTAAAACAAAAAGCCATTATCATTTTTTACTATTTAATAATCAAAGCAATACGCCTTATAAATCCGTAGAAGTCAATATTAACCATAACTTCTCCAACGATTTCCCTGTATTTACGCGTATACTTAATCGTGACCATGGTATGGTTTCACATTTGATACCTCACAAGCTCAATCAAAAATTTATTAATCCTGCAATACTGAAACAAATAAATAATACCAACTATCCATTAGCAAAATTGAATATGAATTCTCATAAAGAACCTATGGTATTGACAGTTTCTAACTCTTCAATTTTATATTTTATGATTCCCATAAATTAATAAATGGTTAAACAAAAAACGACTGTTAGATTTCCGTAGAATTCTAACAGCCGTCTATTCAATTTCGAGTTTATACTTAAACGTATTTAAATTTAGACTAATATATAATTAATACTTTAAAACTAAGTGCGGCGTTTCAATTCTAAAGTTCTTTTTAAGCTCAGTTGATTTCACTTTCTCTTGAACAGTTAAATGATATGTCATCTTATCGTTTGTTATTAAACTGTTTAAATAACCATATGTGAAGCGTCTAGACAACATGAGTGCTGTCATGCCTTCCGATAATAAGTAATTGAATTTTAAGCTGCGTAACTGTATCGTTTTACTATCTTTAGAAGTAACTTCTAACATGTCATAAAGTTTATTGTCAGTTACATAGAATGACAGGTTATCAAAGTCTTTTGTGAAGTATGGCGTAAAGCGATAATATTTATTATTATTTTCTGCAATTGTACTTGTCTCTACTTCATAAGGATATTTTGCTCGTTTACTACCAATACGTTTTTCCACAATCATATTATCTACTCTCATCTCTAAAAAAACATCCCAAACTTTTTCTTTCACCAAGTATGGAATTATATCATTCATCGATGCACTAAATTTAAAACGCGATTGATCATTAATTGCTAATGGTACATAAATTAGCTCTTTTTTATTTCGCGATACAAGTTTTAATTGAATCATCGTCGCAACATGATTAGGATTAATAATTGATTTTAAGAATTCTAATTCAATTTCAAACCCTATATCATTAAATTTAAAACGTGACATTCTTATATCAGGTTTAATCAATTGTTTGAATTTGAAAAACGGCTCATTTTCGCCAAATTGTATCTCTAGCTCTCCTTGGTGTGCATTATAGTTATAAAAGCGACCATTTTTATAACTTTCTTCAACCGTTTGATAACGTTTCATATCTTTTAGTCGTGCATAATACAGCAATGGTTTCAACGCATCGTTTACTAATTCGTCGACTTCTGAAGGCACTTTTTGAATAAAGTCACCTAATGCATCCATCCAAGTTTCTTTTTTATCATCGGCTATTTTTAGAGAGAAATTATTAGTTCTTGAGAAAGAGAAATGACGATCTATAAAATAACCTAATACCATATGTTTATTGTCTAAAGGACTTTCTAATATTGCTTCTGTTATCAATGACATGACCTTGTAAAAATCTTCTGGTGAAACATAGGCTGAACTCATATGCTCACCTTCACGTTTTGTAGCATAATAATAAGGTTTATCAGCTAATACGGCTATTTTATCTGCATTAAGATAAGCTTTCATTGTAAATAGTTGATCTTCTGCGCTACGCAAATCTTCTGGGAAATCGATATTATTATTGCGCAACAATGAAGTTCTATAAAACTTAGTAGGACCTAGTGTATATATGATTCTAGAATTTTCCAGTGTCACAGAGTCGCTCGTTTCTTTAAACATAGACCTTGGAACCCCACGACCATTTACGCCTTCCATTCTCACTAATACTACATCTGCATTATTGTTATCTACAAATTTAGATACATCTTTTAATGTTTCATTATTAATATAATCATCAGAGTCTACAAAAAATACATATTCTCCTTGAGCAATTTGTAGTGCTGTATTCCTTGGCTTACCTGGTCCACCTGAATTTGCGTCAAGTTTTTTGACAATTAAATTCATTTTATCTTTATATGGTTCTACAATTTTCAGTGTGTCATCTGTTGAACAATCGTCAACAAGTATCACTTCAAAATCCTTTTTATCATATTTTTGGTTTTTCAAACTGTTTAATAACTCTTCAATATATTTCTCTGAGTTATAGCTTGGTACTATAATTGAAAATTTCACTTTATTTCACCTCATAAAAAAGTGAGTTAAGATACAATGCAATATACTTAGTTTAATAGCAAATAAATTACACGCTATATCTTACCATCAGCCTATTTATCATTGTACTTAACTCACTATATTCATCTTATTATTTTAGTTGTTCTTTAAGTTAACTTCCAAATATATTTCTTACTAAACGTTCACTTGATCGACCATCTTGATATTTAAAATGTTTATCTAAGAAAGGTGCTACCTTTTCTACTTCGTAATCGCTAGTATCTAATGCTGTAATTAAATCTTCAAATGATTCGATAATTTTACCAGGAACAAAAGTTTCATACGGTTCATAAAAGTCGCGTGAAGTAATGTAGTCTTCAAGATCAAATGCATAAAAGAGCATTGGACGTTTAAATACTGCGAATTCATATACAAGAGAAGAATAATCACTAATCAATATATCTGTAACAAATAGAATGTCATTAACTTCTCTAAAATCTGATACATCTACAAAATATTGTTCATACTCTCTAGGTATATTCAGCCTATTTTTCACGAATGGATGCATTTTGAACAGTACAACAGCATTATTTTCACGACAATAACGAGCAAATCTCGCAAAGTCTATTTTAAAGAATGGGTAATGTGCTGTGTGATGGCCACTGCCTCTAAACGTCGGTGCAAATAGAATAACTTTTTTACCTTTAATGATAGGTAAATCTTGCTCCATTTCAGCCACAATTTTCCTTTCATAATTTTCATCGAAAAGTATATCTGTTCTAGGCACACCTGTTGGTATAATATTCTGTTCTTTAATACCAAATGCTTCTCCATAAAAAGGAATGTCTGTTTCAGATGATACAAAGGCTTTTGTATAATTTCTGTGATTGACAGAATTAAAGAACGGGCCGCCTTTTTTACCAGTACGGCTATATCCAACTGTTTTAAATGCACCTACTGCATGCCAAACTTGTATAATTTCTTGGCTTTTTCTAAATTTCACTGTATAGAGTAATGGGTGAAAATCATCCACGAAAATATAATCTGCTTTACCTAATAAAAACGGAAACTTAAATTTATCAATGAAATTTCTTCTAGCAGAAATATTGGATTTAAACAGGGCATGGATTTTATACTTTTCATCTAAATTTTGACGTAGCATTTCGTTATATACGTACTCAAAGTTACCTGACATATATTCTCTTGAATCAGAAGTGAATAATACTGTATTCCCTTTTTTTAAGTGGAAAAATTTAGTTACTTTAAATATAGATTGAAATACAAAATTACGCATGTTAAAAGAGTATCTATTATATTTTAATCGCAAGTCCATCATTTTTTTCTTAACCGGGTTCACTTTCGGTTCCGGTGCTTTAAAATTAATATTCAACACAAACTCATTTACTTCGCTCGAAATCATTGGTTGAACAGTATATTCTGTTTTCTTTGAATTGCCACCCTTTTTAAATATCAACTCATAATGTTTCAAAAGATAATTATTTTTTCCATTTAGTGTTTCTTCTGCTTCGTATTCTTCTAGTTGGATATCATCTAATTCATAACTATTAGGATTCAGTAATGTTCCATTGATATGTGCAATATAATCAAAATGATCCTTGTAGACAATGAGATATTCACCAGATGGAAGATAGTTTCCATCATCTAAAATCGCCACATTAAAACGTGCTTTAAATTTGTTTCCTTCAATTTTCACATCATTTGCTGCTAATTCTTTAGTTTCAGTCAAATTTCGTAAAACAAAATTTTTCTTGTTAAGCTCAATATCATTAACGTGACCTTCAATAAATAATTGAATTCGCTCCCAATAAATGTCATCAATTATTATTTTAGATTTGCTCAATTTTAAAAACCCTCTCTCGTTCAATTAATTAGTTATAAAATTGCGCAATGTATATTAATAACTAATTTAGAATAGTTTAAAATAAGTATAAATTGAATTTTCAGTTATCTTGTTTGCATTTATATATTCATGTTATTTACATTGTCCATTTAAGAACAGTCTTGCCCCATGATGTTGATAAATCTGTTTCAAATGCTTTTACAGCATCATTAATTGTTTTAATATCAAATTCATTACCTTTTAGAAGTGCTAATTTTTCAACGACATCAGGATTGTCTTTATAAAATTGAGCAACGTCTCTGAAATCTTGCGCACCACTTCTACTACTACCAAACATCGTTATACCTTTTTCTAGTACAAGACGTGTATTTACTTCTATTGGATATTCACTTACGCCTAATAAGCTAATTGTCCCTTCTGGAGAAATCAAATCAATAATCTGATTCACCGCTGACTGGCTTCCTTTACCGCCTACACATTCGAAACCATGATCAAATGAGACATCTTCTGGCACCTCATGAATATGATATATATGTTCTACAAATGAAAAGTGACTTAATTTATAATCTGTTTTACCAAAAACATAAATTTTAGCGTCTGGGTATAGTTTGTGGAGTAAAATCGCTGTTATATAACCTAAATTCCCATCTCCCCATACGCCAAAACTATTTTTATGTGAAATTGATTTACGTTCAAAACGTTGAATTGCGTGCCAAGCTACGCTGACTAATTCAGAATAAGCAATTGTACTTAAATCTTCGATGCTCTCATCTATTTCAACGACTCTATCGTGATCCATAAATACATAATCTTGCATAAATCCGTCAAAACCACTAGATCTAAATTTACTGCTTGGCAAATAATTTTCAGCTATGACATCATCTTTTTCTACAGGTGTATTAGGTACCATGATGACTCTTGTACCAATCTCAAACATACCTTTATTGTCATAAACAACTTCACCAACACCTTCATGAATCAATGACATCGGTAACTTCTTTTTCAGTACTTTTTCATTTCTACTACCTGTGTAATATCTTTGATCTGCTGCGCAAATTGACAAATACAATGGTCTTACAATAACTTTATCACTTTTAATGTCTTCATTATTATATGTTACTTCAAATTGTCTTGGAGCAACGAGTTGATATACTTGATTAATCACTCGACATCCCACCTTTTATGATTGAGTTAGCAACTTTAAGATCATAAGGTGTCGTTATTTTGATATTGTATAATTCTCCCATAACTAGTCTTACAGATTTGTTTCCTACAACTAGTATTTTACAGGCATCTGTCATAATTTTCTTATCGTCGCTTGAGAGCTCATTATAACTATTTCTTAATAAATTAATATTAAATGATTGAGGCGTTTGACCTTGATACATTTCACTTCTAACTGGTATAGACTGTATGGACTCACCATCTTCTGATGTGATGATTGTGTCAGTCGCAGTTATTACAGTATCAACAGCACCATATTTCAAAACACTTGCTATATTTTCTTTAATAATACGATGTGTTAAAAACGGTCTAACTGCATCATGTGTAACGATAACATCTTCATCAGTAACACCGTTTTCAGCTTCTGCTGACTCTATAATACTCATAATTGTTTCATTACGGTCCTCACCGCCTTGTACAACTTTAATTCTGTCATCAGTAATATTATGTTTACGTAAAGTATCTTTCGTATGAGAAATCCATTTTTGAGGTGTAGCAATAAAGATTTTATCGAATTCACTTGTTAATAAAAATTTCTCTACTGTATGAATAAGGATAGGTTTCCCATCTAAATCTAAAAATTGTTTTGGTAATGGAACATTTCCCATTCTCGATCCAATACCTCCTGCCAAAATACCAGCATATATCATATTTTTCCCTCCTATGTAGTTGTTGCTTTTTTAACTTTTTATTGTATTCTAAATTTTTATAATTAAATAGTCTTCTATATAACTTTATTTTATAAGTTTATTTTTACACTGAACTCATAAAATACATTGTATAAGCATTATATTACCAAGTATTATAGTCTTTTTCTACTTATATCCATCCCCGTACAAGTTAATACAGTTTTTTTTCTAATTCCAAACCATATCTTTACTTTTATAATAAATATTACAGAACTTTATAAAATTTATTTTAAAGCATCATAATAAATTAATTTAAATCGATAAGGCAAAAAAGCAGATTTCCTTAAATAGGAAATCTACCTTTTCACTTTTCTTCATCAAATTTGTGTTTCTTGCTAGACTAATAAATTTAGATTGCATCTTGTATTATCTATTACCAACATCGTGTCCTATTTCTACAGTCTTATCATTTTTATTGTAAAGTGCTGCTTGAACACTACCAAAGTTAGGATCATTTCGTTTTTCCTCTACTTCAAAACCTAAACTTTTGAAAATAGCAACGTCTGCCTTACTCATAGCGTTTTCATAGAATACTTTACCGCCATCATTGTAAAAGCGTGGTTTATCTATGGATTCTTGAAGTGTGCCATTACCTTTTAAGTAATCTATCAGCACTTCATTGGTTGTGGTTGGAATCTTATTACCTCCAGGTGTCCCAATGCCCATATAAAAATCAGGACCCACGACTATACTTGGAGCTGTATAGGATCTAGGTGTTTTATGTTTCCCGCCATGGTTAGGACTTGTAGGATCAGAAGAAAAGTTTGTTAATGAGTTGTTCATATAAAAACCTTCCTTCATATAGTCACCTGAACCAAAGAAACTTGATAATGTATTGGTTGTACTTGTTACTTTGCCCTCTTTATCAACTACAACAAAGTGTGTTGTACTTGTATTATCGATATTATTTGTATTGAAGTTACTTTCAAAGTTAACTTCGTTTAGTTTACCTAGTAAATAATCTTGAGATAAGTATTCATCGTAATCTTCATCTTGGCCATTGACTATATCTCTATTTCGATACATAAGTGCTCTCGATTTTAAAATACCAGTAATATAATCTAAACGGTTATTAGGTGTAGTTTGGTGATTTGAATCTGTTTGGTCGTTTCCTGGCGTAGCCTGACTATTTTGTGGCACTTGATTATTTGTTGCTTCATCTATTTCTAAACCTTGAAGCATCAGCGTCCCACCTAATGGATTAGATGCAGAGTATATTTTAGTGTTTAAATAATCTGTACTGACAGGTTCTTTTTTCGTTGTTTTATAACTATTAAAATCTTTTTCAGTCACTTCTTCCTCTACTTGGTCAGAGACACTTTCGCCCACTTTATCATAAAAATAGTCTGGTCCATGATCCCTAATTCCTTTAATTGTTTCAGCTAATTCTGGTTGTTTAACTACTTCACCTTCTCTTTTTGTTTTATCACCCTCAAAGAATGGTGAGTCTCTATCAACATCAGAACCATATAATTTCAAGCTGCGTTCTAATTCCGAATCTACTTCAAAACCTTCTTCTGCTAAAGGAATCACATAATTTAAAATTTTCTCTTCATCCATTTTACCCGCTTCTTTATGTGCATCATGCAATCCTCGCACAAAACCTGGTGTACCAATTTCGTCTTTCTTATCATATTTAAATGATGAAATGTCTTTGTATTGCCATTGTTTTGGCGCAACATTCGGTTTTCCATCATAAGATAACATTGCGCCTCCGCCGCCTAAACCAGAGGAGTGAGGCTCGGTTATTGCTAATGCATATGAAACACCCATGGAAGCATCTACAGCATTACCTCCATCTTTAATAATTTTCTCCCCCACGCGGGTTGCTATTGGGTTATTAGAAGCAACACCGTAATTTTCATCTGATGGGTTCTGATCATGATCAGCAATCTTATTTTCATATAATTCATCTTTATTATAATTATCTTCTTTTGTTGCAATAAAAAAGATAAAAGAAATGATTATAGTAAGGAGTAAGATTACGATGAGCGTTTTTTTGTTATAAATACTCATACTTAAGCTCCTTTAGACAAATATTGGTGATGCGATGTTTTAAGTTCATTCTGTTCATATTGATCTAAACCTTCATTCGCACGAGCAAATACAATTAATAAAAAGATGACTAATACTATTGAAACTACTGTAATACCCACCCATTGTGTTTTAATGTTCATATACGTAACCTCCATTCTCTTTTTTAAGATCCACACTCTTACTTTCAATATTGTTCAATAATTTAATTTCTTCCACTTTGTTAGGATTGGATTCTGTTATTTTTCCACCTTGTGATTTAATTGGCGTTACCATAAATTCTGAATCTTTACCATTCCAATTTTGTTGAACAGCTAATCCTTGTTTATTCTTAGATAAAAAATCTTCAGAAGTTACGTTACCAAGGCTATAAAAAATACTAGTATCTTTGTATTTTTCAATCTTTTGAACAACTGAGTTATGGCCAACAATTACATCTGCACCAGCATCAACAAGGGAATGCGCATATTTCTTTTGTCTCGTTGTAACAGCACGTTCATCCGTTATTCCCCAGTCGACATTGGCCACAACGTAATCATTTTCTTCTTTTAACTTTTTAATTAAAGGAATATATATATTCGGTTCTAAACTCACCGACGTTGTATTTTTCAAGGTATCAGTGTAATCAGATTCAACATCTGTAAACGAAACGTTGGCAATTTTTTTACCTTTAACTGTTTGTTGTACTGTTTTACTATTAATAGGATTCGAACCATTTCCAGTTAAGTAATTATAACCAGCCTGGCCTTCTACCGCTCTATTAAACTCTCTCGCTGTTATATTATCGGTGACTTGGTTAATAATATTTAAACTTTTAATATTTAACCCCCTTAAAAACATGACGTTCTCTAAATTTTTATTAATATTTGTTTTTCTATCGTCTGAAAAATTGGTGAGTTTTAAGCTTGCTGTTGAATAATCACTTGCATTTAAAACACTTTCTATCGGATTAAAGGTGTCGTTAATATTATTTTTTCTTATATGCTTATTCATTTCTATATTACCTAAATAAGTCATCCTTATATCATCTTTGGCTTTCTTCATAGCTTGAACTGGTTCAACCTTTTGCGATGATATAGTGAATACTAAAAGTGCAATTGCCCCTATTAAAATAATGGCGGTGTATATAGAGTTACGTTTTTTGTGACGTTTCGTCCATTTTAATACCCGTTCCTCTATAGTAAATCGTTTAGATTGTTTCATATTTATGCTCCTTACTAATTGATAAAGCTATAAAAGAATAAGATAACGTAAGTAATACATGTTAATAACATACATGTAGATAAAGTAATAATGACACCTTGTTTTTGAATAGTATTAGCTATGATACCTGGAATAACAACGCCAATCCCGGACATTTCCACCATTTCAAATGGGGTTAAGGGATAAACGATGTCAAATACAAATTTTAATACCATACCAGTAAGTATCATTGCCGCAAATTTCCTACGGCCATATAAAATTACGATTCGACTTACACCATGATTAACAATGAAATATGTAATGCAACTAATAATGAGTACGGATAGTAACATTATCGGCTGATCAAAAATCAAAGCTAAATATCCTGGTACTACTAAACCAGCTGGACTAATACCAAATTTCTCGGCAAAGATTAGACTTAGTACAATACCCACAAATAATGAAAAATATAACTCTGAACCTATCATATTATTTGATCCCTTCTATATATTGCGCTATTTGTTTACCTGGTCCGTGAATGTTACCCACACAGAAAACCAAGGCATTTTGTGACTCTTTATATAATGCGCTCTCAACTTCTTTTATATCTTTACCTTCGAAGTTTAAATACTTCTTATTAGTCTGCCCTTTCATTACATCATTGACCATTTGAGTACTTTTACCTGTACAAATTAATGTATCAAATTCGACATCCTTTAAAAAATCTTCACAAAACTGTCTCGTTCTGTCGATTCTGTCGGAACGACAATTTAATATGAGTACAATTTTTTTATATGGATAATTATAAGTTTCAACTTTGTCTAATATTGCTTTTGACGATTTTGGCTCATTTGCAGCAAATGCATTAACATAAACGTTAGTTGAATGATTAGCGTTAAAGTATTTAACTTCAACAGCTCCAACATCAGGTGGTGCATTGAGCATGCCACGCAAGGCTGTATCTCGATCTATACCCAGCGCTTCGGCAACGCCCATAGCAATTGCAACATTATCTGGGAATACGATGTAACCGAACTTTCTTAGATAGGATTCAGGAACATCTTCTTTATCAACAACAATTAATTTTGTTTTACGTTTTTTAGCAACTTTAGCAAAAAATTTAGTGTAGTCATCTTTCATTACTACAAGATGACCTTTGTATGGAATGGTCGCTGTAAATGCCTCGGCAACCTCGTTTAATGTCGGCCCTAACACATCCATATGATCTTCCATCACATTAACAATCACACCTATATTTGCTTTCACTAAGTCTTTTTGAAATGTAATTTGATAATCTGGATTAACTGCCATACATTCATTTACTAAGGCATTGGCTTTTTGTTTTACAACTTTACGAATAATGTCACGTTGTTCGCCGATATTTGCTCCTTGAGGCTTCCTATAAACTGGATACTCTCTTGGCGTAAACCAATACAGCATACGTGCATCTGTTCCTGTTGTTTTACCTATTACTCGGTAGTCGTCCTCACGTAGTGTACTGTAAATCAACCTAGTTATAGTGGATTTACCTCTTATACCATTTATATTTATGCGTATTGGAACTTTTTCTAATCTGTAGGAATGTTGTTTTTTCTCAACAATACCTAGCCAAAGTATTAGACCTACACATATGATGATGAGTAGCAAATTTCATCCCTCTTTTCAGCAGCGTATTTAATTTTATGTAAATATCAAAGTAGGTTAAGCATGTTATTAATACATAGTGAAGATGTATCAACTAAAAATAGCATTCACAATGTTTTAACAATTCCTACCTATCAATACTGTTATGCTACCATGTAGTTATTGATTTAATATAAATTGTTTGAAGAATTGATTAATTATTCGTAAATTCAAATTTACATTAGATGTAATATTCATCTTTTATCTATATAAAGCCTTATATAATGGTATTTATATTTTTAGAAAAAATAAATACTTTTTATCGAAAAATTTAAATTTAATTTAGTATTGCTGTTTTTTACCATAAATAAATATATAATATTTACTACTTCTTAACATGTTATTAAAATTTAAATGTTATCTTATGTGTGTAGGAAACAATAAATCTATGTAGGAGGCAGTTTATGAGTAAATCTGTGAAATTAGTAGTTTCTATATATCTTGGTGTTGTATTTCTTATCACTTTTAGCTATCTCATTATGATTTTAATTGGTAGTATTCAAGGTAATGATATGAAGGGTGCAGTTTTAGATACTGCCAATCCTACAAACCTTGAAAATGTAGAATACAATAACGAATCTTCATCAGGTAAAACATCAACTGAAAGTAATAGCGTACCTGATGAATTACAATCTAATCTTACAAATACATTGAAAACAAAAGCCTTATCACACAATGTTAATTCTCATACATGGTCCCTAGATCACACTCAATCTAAGAGCCATGTATGATTTTTTTGTTAAACATACGATGTACGCTCAAAATATAAATAAAAACTCAAATGAAATTTTCTTTCAGTACTCATCTTCTTTTTCAGTACGTTAAAATTTAATTAGTCGGAATCTTCAGATATAATTAAATTGATAGATGGTTATTATTTAAAGAAAAGGAGTTTTATTAAGATGAGTAAATTTTCAGAAGCAGAAAAAGTTCAAGTACTAGAAGATTTAGTAAGTATTAAGTCTGTAAATGATCACGAAATTGAAGTATGTGAATATCTTAAAGATTTATTAACTAAACATGATATCGACTCCAAAATAATTAAAATCAACGATACACGTGCAAATTTAATAGCAGAAATTGGTGAAGACGGACCAGTTTTAGGTATTTCAGGACATATGGATGTCGTATCAGAAGGCGATAAAAATAAATGGACCTATGACCCATTCAAATTAACTGAAGTAGATAATAAATTTTATGGACGTGGCTCTGCAGATATGAAATCAGGACTTGCTGCTTTGGTTATCAGTTTGATTGATATCAAAGAACAGGGCTTATTAGAACATGGTAGAATTCGTTTACTCGCAACTGCAGGTGAAGAAATCGTAGGCGAAGGCGCAAAAGCTTTCCAAGAACAAGGCTACATGAAAGATGTAGAAGCGCTCGTTATTGCCGAACCATCACAAGATAGAATTGTTTATGCACATAAAGGTTCAATGGACATTCGTGTCACTTCAAAAGGTAAGGCTTCACACAGTTCCATGCCACATCTTGGTTTCAATGCAATTTCACCACTTGTGAAATTTGTTTATAAAGCGGATGAAGGATTTGAAAAATTCGATAAAAGTAATACCCTTTTAGGTAATGCCATTATGAATGCTACTATCTTTAATGGCGGTAACCAAGTGAACTCTATTCCAGAACACGCTGAGTCAGAATTTAATATCCGTACAATTCCAGAGCATGATAACGAACAATTTATTTCTTATTTTAATGAAATTTTAAAACAAGTTGAAACTGATCAGACAGATATTGAAATCGATACTTATATGTCTAGACCACCTGTTTATACAACTGGCCAAAATAAACTAGCAGAATTAGCACGCGAAATGGGCACAAAATATTTAAATGCTGATTTACCTTTGGAAGCTTCACCAGGTGTAACCGATGCCTCCGACCTACTTGTAGATAAGGACGAAGACTTCTCATTTATTATGTATGGTCCTGGTTTAGTCAGCCAAGCGCATCAAGTAGATGAATATGTAGAAAAAGATGTGTACTTAGCTTTTATTGACTTATACACAGAATTTTTACCAACTTATTTAAAAAATAAGTAATACTGCTAACCCATGTCGTTTCCTCAAATAACTCAAGAAACAATATTTTATATATAAATTTAGACAATAACAATGAATGTTTGATTATATTTTTTCGTTTAATAATGGCAGTGCTTTGGGCCGACTCCTGGCTAGTTATTAAAGCACGAGCCGAAAACTACAGGCTAAGGCTGTGCCCGTGGAAAACGTGCACAAAAAACTGCCAACAAAGTCGCCACTCTAAAAGGGCTTCCCAAAAAATTGGAAAGCCCTTTTATTTATGTAGCTTATTTTTAATATTTATTAATAATTTGCTTTAGTTGTTCTAAAAATTGTCGCCTTTCCGGAATTGGAAAGATCTGATGAATATGGAATAAATTATAACCTAAAAAGAAATCATGCTCTATATTTTTTTCATTTAATAAATTTGATAATTTCACTGCATCTGGATATAACGTTTCTTTTGTACCTATTGAAATTGTGATGTGTCCTAAGCCATCTAAAGTACCATATATTGGAGAAACGCGCCAATCAGTTAATGGTATATCGCCTGCCCATAATTTCATGAAATATAGTGTACCGTTAATACCTAACATAGGATCTATTTTTTCATACGCAGGTGCTTCAGGATTAGACAATGTCGCATCTAAAACCGGAGAAATCAATACAATGTTACTTGGCTGTGCTAAGCCTAATATTTTGATATATTGCGCAAATGATAATGCAATTTGACCGCCTGTCGAATCCCCCATAATAATCACTTGTTCTGGGTATTCTACTTGTGCAACTATCGTTTTATAAATTTCAGTAAGCAATTCAAACGTTTCTTTATAAGTTGCGTGTGGTATTTTTGGATAAACAGGCATAATAACTTTCGCATCCAATTCATCTACAAGTAAATCTATATACTCAAAGTGTGTTTTAATAGGGTCTTGAAACCACGCACCCCCATGTAAATACAATACTACCCGCTGCTGTCTATCTGATTTATCATCCACTATATAAGTGGTTACATTTTGTATTGTTGTAGTTTGAACATGGTTTCGAAAGTTATAATCCGTGTCTTTATGTGGCCCTTCTGTATCTTTCATCACAACTTCCAGCATTTTTCTCGCATGCTCTACACTTTCAAATGGCTTTTTCATTTGAGTAACTCTTATTGTTGCTTCATATAAAAAGCTTTTATAGCTACGTTTTTCTTTTACTTTAGCATAAAAGTAGGAAGTTATTACAGCAACACTCGTTAATGCTACAATTTTTTTCAACAAAATATATAACCTCCTTAAATTCGTCTGATATATATTTTACAATAAACTAGTCCATATTTTTAGTAAAAGCAATTACGCAAACTCAATATTTTAATTTTATGTATATACAGCTAATTTCTTACTTTTACCTTGTCGTTTTCACTAGACAGCTACAACCTACTTGTAAAATTAGGTATAAAGTCTTGATCCAATATCTTTGCCATATACAGTTCATCATAGTAATGTTCATCCATGTAAATCGATTCCCGTTTAATACCTTCGATTTTAAAACCTAATTTCTCATAAAAGTTTATAGCAGGTGTATTCGATGTAATCACGTTTAATTCTAAGCGTCTTAACCCCTTGCGCTTTGCCCACCTAATTGTTTCATCAAACATTTTTGTAGATAAACCCTGCTGCTGTTTATTGTTAACGAGCCCTGTCATAATATAACCAATATGTTTCACCTTAGATAATGTACTAATATGTGCAGAAAGATATCCTAAGATTTCATTATCATCTGTTTTTACACCAATATAAAAATTACGCTTAATATCATCAATAAATGCTTCTTTATCAAAACTGCGTTCATCTGGCAAATACAACATATATTGCGTTTCTTGATCGATTTTCTTCATACAAGCATATAATTCCTCTGCTTCATCAGGACAGATTCTTTCTATTCGCATATACATCCCCCTATTGCGCTATTAATATTCTTTATCATACATTATTTTTAGAAAATATGACACTTTTAATCTAATTACTCGCATTTTTATTTGGGGCAATTTAATTATTTTGTGTTACTACAAGTATTAATGACACAAAAAAGGGCAGGTCAGAAATCAAAATTTGATTTCATATTCCCGCCTCAATAGGGTTGCTAAATAGCTAATTTATTACATGCATGTTGTATTTATATCTCGACCACTTTATAATAAAATGGTTTTCTATGTTTAATTTTCCCACTCTGCACTGTGATGCTACGCTTTATGAAAAGTAGTACTGATTTATTAACCATTTTCGACTCAAAATAGACAAAAAAATCACACGCTACAATGTATTAACCTATACTTTGATACATCATATTCAACTGATGTTCAAACCGTTGCATATCAATAAAGCGACCTTGTCTATGCATTTCTTTTCCATCTAAATATATTAAGTCTACTGGCACAGTAAATATCGATAGTTCGCCAGCGATAGCTTCTAATTTGCTTTGGTTTATAACGCCTAGCGACACCTTAGGGTATTCACCTACAAGTCCTTCTATTTGTGGTAAAACTGCATGACAAACGCTACAATTGTCTCTCATTACATGGATAACCACCAATTTATGATTGCTAACAAACTCATAAAATGATTCTATCGTAGTCAATGTTCGCGTCATTTTAAACACCATCCTCGCCACACAAATTGTATCTCATTATGAAACATTTTCAGAAGACTAATCAACGTATTTGCTCCGAAAATACAATAACTCAATATTTGAAAACACACCCATAATCTTTTATTAATCGAACATATTATATTTTTAAATATAGCTTTTGAGTATTATAGTGACTAAGCATTTTCTAACAATAATTGTTGGATACGCGTTCTTATCTCTTGTGTATAGCCTTGTAAGCCGCCTGTATGAATAAATAAAATGGATTGCTGATCATCATAATGACCTTGTTTTATTTCCTCAACGAGTCCTCGAAAAGCTTTCCCCGTGTAAGTTGGGTCTAGAATAATACCTTCTTGTTGCGCGATATCAATATAAAATTGTAGTTCTTCATCCGTTGCTTGGCTATATCCTAAACCAATATATTCGTCGTTGATTAAAATGGTTTCAAATGAGGTCGTGTCATTGTCTAAATCTTTAATAATCTCAATAACTTTATTTTTAAAGGTTTCAGCATTTTTATTTACAGCATATCCAATAATTTGAGTTGCTAAATTATTACTCGTTTTGCCAAACCAAAGTCCAGCATATGTCCCACCAGAACCAACCGCAAAATTAATAGAATCAAACTGAATCTCCATCGCGATTTCTTGTTCTAATATTTCTTCATAAGCATCAATATAACCATGCGCGCCTATCCAGTCAGATCCACCAGCTGGTATTTTAAATGGTGTTTTGCCACCTTCTTCTAATTCTATATACAATGTATCCATCGCTTCCTCTCTTGAGGCAATGGGTTCTATAAGATGTACATGAGCGCCTGACATCGTAGCCAAAAACAAATTCCCTTCATATTCTGCCATTGTGCCCCTTAATATTAAATGACATTCTATATTGTATTGCGCACATACCGCAGCAGTTGCACGGGCATGATTAGATGTAATTGCTCCAGTTGTAATGATCGTATCATAGCCATGATCTAATACATACTGAATTGTGTATTCTAACTTTCTCACCTTATTTCCTGAAATTTCAGTGCCTGTATAGTCGTCTCTTTTGATATAGATGTCTTTACCTAACGACTGACTTAAGGATTCTAATTTATAAATAGGTGTCTTTAAATTCGCGATATTTAATTTTCGTTGTAGCATTATCAATTCCCCTTAGTTAAAGTTTAATTTTTATTTTTTAGGCTTAAACACTTTAGCTTCACTGTCATCCGGATAATAATAGCCGTTAGGGATGGTCTGTAATTCAATTAAACTTCCCCATGGCGTGTGTATATATACAGTTTTATTATTTGTTGTATCTTCGTATTTTGTATTACTGTGTGGTTCTGAAATTGCTTCGCCACCTGCTTGTTTCACTCGGTTTAAAGTAGTTTCAAAATCATCTACGTAAAATGAAATATGTGTAAAACCAATATCTTGTAACGATGCCGGACTTTGCTGAGTAGCATCTTTAAATTCAAACATTTCTATATTAGGTCCGTTATGAAACACCATCATGCGCTTTTTTATAATTTTTGCCCCTTGTTCTATATCTAAGACATGTTCTACAAATGCACCTGATCGAGAATCATCAACTTTGGTTTGACTATCATAGGCAATCTTTCCATTCAAAGCTTCTTTGAAAAATGTAGTTGCAGCTTCGATATCAGGTACTGTCAATCCAATATGATTTATGCCCCTTGTGATATCCATATACATCTCCTTTCAAGATATTATTTTTTAAACGTGGTGAAAGTGCTTAATTTATTTCATTGAAAATGTTCTTTTAATAATATATAACGGTTCATATCTCTAAATTCATTTCCATCGAACACATCTTGATAATCAGTAGCAACAAAAGAAAAGCCAACTTTTTCAGCAACTTTATTGCTTGGTATATTTCGAACATCAGCTAAAATAGTCAATTTATTTAAGCCTAATGTTTCAAAAGCATAATGGCACATACGCTTTACACATGTTGTTGTAATTTGCTTACCTGAATAACTTTCAGCAATCCAATAACCAATTTCTGCTTTACGATTCTTCGTATCTATTTTATGTAAATCTATGGTACCTATAAGATCATCTTCATAGTAAATAAGAAATAAGCGACCTGTATTGTCTGCATGTTGTTGAATCATCATTTTCAAATATGCACTTTCGTCTTGCACTGTGACATCTTCAGTAATAAATTCTAAAAATGGTTCTAAGTGTGAAAAATTTTCTTTAATTGTTTGATATAATGCTTTAGCCATATTTAACTCTGGTGGCATAAGTGTTACTTTAGGCATCACCTGCATTGATGGTCTATAGTTCATAATTTCACCCTCATTTTTAATATAATCATAATCCCTATGATATTTATAATTTCAGAATATTTCAACATTTTATCTTAAAAAATAAAAAACAGTTCGAATTTTTATCAATTCGAACTGTTTGAGATGCTATAAAACTAGGTTATTGTAATTTCATTTAAAGCTTGTATTTTTATGATTGTTTAGTCTTGTTTAACTGTCATAATCAATTGTTGTGATTTCACATCTTCTACGTCAGTTATTTCAAGTATTCGGTTTTCTAAGTTTGTTAATATCAATGGCGTCACAATGCTAGGTGCGTTAGCTTTAATATAGTCTAAATCAACTTGCATTAGCGTTTGTCCTTTTTTAATTGCGTCTCCTGTATTAACCATACTTTCAAAACCAGCCCCGTCTAATTTAACGGTATCAATACCAATATGGATAAGTAGTTCTATGCCTTCATCTGACTCTATACCCATGGCATGTTTTGTAGGGAATATTGTTTTCACAGTACCGTCAAACGGTGCCACAATTTCTCCATCTTCAGGAACAAATCCAACACCATCGCCCATCATTTTTTGAGCGAACACTTGGTCAGGTACTTCTGATAAAGGTATGATTTGACCTCTACCCGGTGAATAAATTTCCATTTCATCCAAATCATCCATATGTGTAACTTTATTATCATCCTCTACTGGCACTGTCGTTTCACTTGGTTTTGTAATTTCACCTTTCATAATCATAGCCATATCATGCTTGATTTGATCAGATTTAGGACCAAATATTGCTTGCATATTATTACCCACTTCTAACACGCCAGAAGCACCCAATGCTTTCAATCCAGCAACATCGACCTTACTCTTCTCTTTCACTTCAACACGTAGTCTTGTGATACAAGCGTCAAGATGTTTAATGTTTGTTTGCCCACCCATTGCATCTAATACTTCAAATGGCAATTCACTCGCTGATGTAATAGAAGCTTCAACTTGTTTGTCTTCACGACCAGGCGTTTTGTAGTTGAATTTTGTGATAAAGAATCGGAATACAAAGTAGTAAATCACTGCGTATACAAGTCCTACTGGAATCACTAGCCACCAATTTGTTTGGTTCGGTAACACTCCTAATAATATGAAGTCTATAAAACCACCCGAGAATGTATAACCTAAATGCACATCTAATAGATACATTGTTAAGAACGCTAAACCATCCAGTATTGCGTGAATAAAGAATAATACTGGCGCTACGAATAAGAATGAGAATTCTAATGGTTCCGTAATCCCCGTTAAGAACGAAGTTAAAGCTGCAGAACCCATCAAACCAGCCACAATTTTCTTACTTCCAGGTTTCGCTGTATGATAAATAGCCAAAGCTGCTGCAGGTAGACCAAACATCATTACTGGAAATTCACCCTGCATAAATTTACCTGCTGTTAAATGACTACCTTCACGTATTTGTTCTATAAAGATACGTTGGTCACCACGAATAATATCTCCTGCTGCGTTAGTCCATGAACCAAATTCGAACCAAAACGGTGCGTGGAAAATATGGTGTAAACCAAACGGTATTAATAAACGTTTGATAAATCCGAATAAGAATACAGATAATCCTGTATTGGAATCAAGTAATCCTTCACTAAATGCATTTAAACCCATTTGAATATGTGGCCAAATTAAAGCCATCGGAAATGCTAATACAAATGAAGTCAGTGCCATCATAATTGGCACAAATCGTTTACCAGCAAAGAATCCTAAATATGATGGTAATGAAATATTAAAGAATTTATTATAGCACCAAGCAGCAAGCGCCCCAATGATAATACCGCCAAACACCCCTGTTTGTAATGTTGGTATACCTAAGACACTCGCATAACCACTCGCAGCATCATTTACGTTATCTGGCGACACATGTAAAAATGCTCCCATTGTTTTATTCATAATAATATAGCCGACAAATGCAGCAATAGCTGCAACACCGTCACCACCAGCTAAACCGATAGCAACACCCATCGCAAATATAATTGGCAAATTATCAAATATAATACCACCTGCGCCAGCCATCATTTCACCGACGCTTTGAATTCCTCCATTTTGTATGAATGGAAGATATTGTTGTAGGGATTCCCCTTGAATTGCTGTACCGATTGCTAGTAATAAACCAGCGGCTGGTAAAATTGCGACTGGTAACATTAAAGCTTTACCAATTCGTTGCAATTGTCCAAAAAACTTCTTAAACATATACAAAAACATCCCTTCTTATATCTTTACCGTCAAAACGTACACAAAAAGGCATGAGCAAACAGACTATTCCCGATAGTCGCTTTGTTTGCTCATGCCTGCTTAACCAGTAACACGCAATATGACGATTTGTTTTAATTTAGTATATACTATTTTAAAATTTTATACAATATCAATTCGTATCCTATATTTCAAAATGCTATAACTTCTTTTCACTATGATGCGCAATTAGTAGCCGATTATTAATGCGATAGACATCCCGATACTACAAATTACTACCCATAACACAATTAACTTCCACGCAAATTTAAGCCATTGTGTGTAAGTTATTTTTCCAACTGCTAATGCGCCCATAAGTATTGCGGATGTTGGGAATAACACATTACTAATCGCATCGCCATATTGGAAGGCAAGCACAGTAACTTGTCTATTAATGTTTAATAAGTCAGATATAGGCACCATTAAGGGCATAGTTGTTAATGCTTGGCCTGAACCAGAGGGTATAAAGAAGTTCAAACAAAATTGTAGTATAAACATTGCTATGATAACCATTGAAGCAGGTATATCTGCTAATAAAGTTGTCATGCCATATACAATTGTATCGATAACTTGACCATTCTCTAAAATCACAATAATACCTTTAGCAAAGCCGACAATCATGGCACCAAAAAGTATATCTTTCATACCTTCAATCATTGCATCGAAAGTGCCATTCATCCCTAGTCCACCAATGAAACCTGCTAATAAACCAGCTAGTAAAAAATTGGCACTCATTTCATTAAATGACCAACCATAAGTAAAAATGCCATATACATTTAATACAATCGCTGCAACGATTAAACCTAAACCTATCGCTTGTCTTTTCGTAAAGCGTGGCGTGGACATTTGGCTTTCTACATCACCTTCTGCTTGTTCCAATTCATAAACGAGACTTTTAGTTTTATCCTTCTTAACTTTTCGTGCATAAAGCATTACTGTCATTATCGCTGCACTTAAAATAAATAGATAAATGATTGTTCGTAATCCCCAACCTGAAAACATTGGTAATTCAGCTACAGATTGGGCTACGCCGACTGTAAATGGGTTGAGCATACCGCCTATAAATCCACTGGCTGCACCAAGTATTACCATTGCAGCACCTGTAAGTGCATCATAACCTAATGTTCGAGCTATAATGATACCGATAGGCACGAAAATAATTGTTTCTTCTGCTAAGCCAATTGAAAAACCTAGTATAGAGAAGATAGTCATTGTTAAAGGAATCATAAGCCCTTTATAAGTTCCTAATGCTTGCATTGCTTTATTGACACCGTTTTCAAATGCGCCCGTCTTATGTACAATACCGAATGCGCCACCTACTAAAAAGATGTAAAATACAATTTCCCCACCGCTAATTAACCCTTCAGGTATTGCACGAAATATATCGAAAAACGATACACCATGTTGTTCTACTTCTTGGTATGATCCTGAAACAACTAGCGTTTGTCCATCTTTTTTCTCGCGTGCATACTCACCCGCTGGTATTAAGTATGTAAGTAAACTTGAAAAAACAATAATTATTAATAATAACGCATATGTATGTGGTGTTTTAAAACGATTTAATTTAAAAAATGATTTAAACATTAGGATCATCCTTTCTTCACTCAAACTAACGTTCGTCGCTGTTTGCTATTTATATACATATATAGCCTATTTTTTGTGAAATAAGCTTCCGTGTTAATTTTTATAAAATAAGTTTTCGCTTTATAATTTTAACATTTATTATGCATTAGCATACGAAACGCTACATAGGAAAATGAGTATGAAATAGCAATACTTATAATAATAAAATTTTTGCTCTAGATAATTAAAAAAGCTATCAAACAGAAAATTGTTTGATAGCCTAAGTTAATATATAAAATTAGAAGAAACGTTTTACCGCTGTTGACATTGGAGGTAATTCATCTAAGTCTAATTTTCCATCTTCAGTAATTGATCTAAATGCCCATTTACCATAATTCATTGCTTCATCCATCACAATCTTACCTGGTAATGGCGCAGCAGTTTCATCAACGTACACGTTGACAATTGTTGGACGGTCTTGTGACATTGCATCTTCAACTACTTCATCAATTCTATTTGGATCAGTTAATGTGTAACCAACGCCACCACAACTTTCAGCAAATTTTGCGTAATCAATATCTGTGAAATCAATTGCATATTCTAATTCACCAGCTGCTTGTTGTTCATATTTAATGAATGAAAGTTGTTGATTATTTAACACAAAGAATGTCATTGGTAAATCATATTGTACTGCTGTAGCAAAATCATGCATTACCATTTGGAATCCACCATCACCGGCAATACCGATAACTTGACGGTTAGGGTATGCAGTTTTAGCAGCAATTGCACCTGGTAATGCACAACCCATTGTACCTAACCAACTAGATACTATAAATTTATTGTTAACTGTTAAGTTTAAATAACGTGTTGACCATACTGTTGATGTACCTACATCAATAGAAAAGATTGCATCGTCTGTTCTTACTTCGTTTATCGCATCCATTAGACGTTCTGGTCTAATTGGCTTACTGTTATTTTCTCTATCTTTTGCCATCCATGCATCCCAAGTTGCTTTTCTTTCTAACGTTTTAGTTAAGAAGTCACGCTCTGATACATGTTTTACTGAATCTGTTAATTGTAGCAATGATAATTTACTGTCACCAACAATACCCACATTCACATCAAAACGATGGCCAATATTTTCAGCATTATTATCTATTTGAATTGCTTTAATATTTTTTTTAGGTAAATAATCCACGTAAGGATAGTTCGTACCAATCATGATTAATAAGTCAGCATCTTGGATTGTTTGGTAAGATGTTTTCGTACCGATTTTACCTAGATTACCAATATTATAAGGATGAGCATCTGCTAATAAACCTTTCGCAGGTAGCGTGATAATTGAAGGGATTTTCACCGCTTCAATAAATTGAAGCAGTTCATCTTTGGCATGTTTAGCACCCATACCGACAAGCACTACTGGACGTTTACTTTTATTGATAAGCTTAGTTGCTTTTTTAATACTACGTGGTTTTGGTGTTACACGCGCTGGTGGTGCAGTGTCCACTTTTGTATTTGTTGTATCTTTAACTTTATTTGTTAATAAGTTATTCGGCAAGATTAATACGGCTACACCTTTTTTCTCATATGCAGTACGAATCGCTTCATTGACAATACCAAATATATCTTTGTCATTTTCAGATATTTGACGGTTATAAACTGACACGTCATCAACTAATTTGCTAATATCTGTTTCTTGGAATGCTTTCGTACCTAAAGCTGTGCTATCTGTTTGACCTGCTAAAATAAGTTGAGGTACATTGTCCATTTTTGCATCATACATACCGTTAAGTAAATGAATTACACCAGGACCACCAATACTCAATGCTACCCCAATTTTACCAGTCACTTTCGTATAACTTGAAGCAGTTAGACTTGCTACTTCTTCGTGTCTAACGTTAACAAATTTAATATTATTTCTAACTGTTCTTAAACTATCTACGACTGCATCTATAGAATCTCCTGGAATACCATATAAATGATCAATATCCCATGCTTGCAACGCTTTTACTAATGCTTCATTTGCTTTTATTTTTGCCATTTTTAAAATAGCTCCTTTCAAATTTCAATCATTTTAAATCGTTGATTCTTTCGATGTTATTTGCAGTAAAATATCTAGTTCGTTTTTAAAACTTAATATAATAAGAGGACGAGTATCGGTAAGACAATGGAACTTAATACGGCTGTTAAAATCATGCCGATAGAACTAAAAGCACCCGACTCACCATCTATTTCGAATGCTTGTGCCGTACCAAATGCATGTGAAGCATTACCGTACGTTAAACCTTTTGCAATAGCGGTCTTAAATCTTCCCACTTTTAATAAATAAGAGCCTAATATACTACCAATTAATCCTGTTGCGACAATAAACATAACAGTAATCGTATCTACCCCGCCCAGTTGATTTGAAACTTCTATACCAACTGCGGCAGTCATGGATCGTGGTAACATCGTCATAATAACTTCTCTTGAATAACCTAGTATTTTCAATAAACAAAATATAAATACGAAGTTTAATATGACTGCTGAGAAGACACTACTGAATATGATATTGGCATGTTTTAATATTTTATGACGGTTCTGATATAAAGGAAAAGCTAAACAAACCACCGTACAATTTAATAGATAATTAATCCATTGACCGCCAACCATATAACCTTGATAATCTACATTAAATAGAAGCAAGATAGTAATAATACCAATAGAAGATATGAGTGCTGGATTTAAAAACGGGTTTTTATACTTTTGCTGTAATTTTTTAGCTCCAGCATACATAACAATTGTTAATACAATCATTAACAATGCATTTAAAAGTGTCATCTAATCTTTTCCATTCCCATATTCTGTAGTTCTAACCATTTTCTCCGCTATAAACCCTGAAATTAAAGCAACACAGCAAGTTCCTAAAATAATCATTGCGAAGAATAAAATGAAATTCAAATTAATTTCAGATACAACATCCATGACACCTACAACAGAAGGTACAAAGAAAAATACCATAGTTGTTAAGAAAAAATTCGAACCTTTACTAACCCATTGTGATGGGATTATTTTAAATTGTAGTAAGAGAAAAAATAAGATTAGGCCTACGATGCTTCCTGCAATTGGAATGTGCAGAACACTTTGCAAGACATTTCCAGCATACGTAATAGCCATAATCATTAATATTTGAAATAAAACTCTAACTACCTTTAGTGACATCTGCATTTTTATCATCCCTTTATCGTCATTTTTATTTGGTGTTTTATTGATTACATATACTAGTATAAGCCCGTACGTAATATAATAAAAATATTGATTATCGATGACACTTATTACTTTTTTTCATGTAAGCGATTAAGTGTATTATATTTCATTATACTAAAGCC
This sequence comes from Staphylococcus equorum, assembly GCF_029531845.1. Classification (GTDB taxonomy): domain Bacteria; phylum Bacillota; class Bacilli; order Staphylococcales; family Staphylococcaceae; genus Staphylococcus; species Staphylococcus equorum_C. Next base: position 72,862 of record NZ_JAMBPV010000007.1, on the reverse strand, counting down.
TAAAATTAAACTTTACATATTCATCCTTTTCATTCAAAATTCTCTGCTATCACGACACTTACATGACTTTATATTTGATTATTTACGTTGTTGTAAACAAAACGAGGGCAGGAAGAAATCATAATTTGATTTCTTCCTGCCCTCTCAAGACTGACTAGAAAAACGATAAGCTATATAAGTACTTTTTATAATCGTTGTTTCATAAATTTAATCCACTTTTTAGTCGCATGGCTTAAATATTTATCCTTTTTCCATATAACGCCTAACTCCCAACGCATTGCTGAGTCATCAATTTTTATACTTTTAAAATTACCATCAAGTAAATTCACAATATTCTCTGGTAAGATACTCACACCAAGATGTGCACTTAATAAATTTTCAATAAAGTTCCACTGAGAAATTTTAGAAATTGTATTTGGCACAAATCCTGAATTTTTAGCCGCTTCAATAATTTTGTCATTCAAATAGAAATCTTCATTAAATAGTATAAAGTCCTCATCTTTTAACATACTCATGTCTACTTGTTCATAATTGGCCAATTTATGCTCTTTATTCAATACGAGTTTCAATTCTTCTTCGTATAACAACACAGAATGAAAAATGGACTGATCTACAGGGATTGTGGTGATACCAATATCAATCTCATCTTTAATTAACTGAGTCTCAATCATCTTCCCACCGTTTTCAACTAAATTATATGTTACATTTGGGTATTTTTGATGAAACTCACCAAGTATATGAATAAACTTATTCATGTTCATCACTGCAGATAAACCTATACTGATATGACCTGTTTCTAAACCAAGTAGACTATTAACCTCTCTAGGCAAATCATTATAGAGTGTTAAAATTTCTTTGCTTTTTTGATAAAACACTCTTCCTGCATCAGTCAATGCAAGTTGTCGTTTACTGCGATCGAAAAGTGTCATGTTCAATTCTTTTTCTAAATCTTTTATCGCTTTACTAATTGTTGGCTGAGCAATATATAAAGATTTGGAAGCATTTGTCATACTATTTTGGTTTACAACTTCAACAAAATACTTCATCTGTTTAATATCCATGCACGTTCTCCTCTACTTGAAACATAATTAATACTTTCAAGTATACGTTTAAATTTTAATATTTCAATATTAACTCATTACAAAAACGTTAACACACAGACTCTTATTTCTTTAAAATCCCTATCAAAAAGCAAACCAAATACACATAAAAAATGCACTCCCAAAAATTGAAATTGTATTCAACTTTGGAGTGCATGTCATTTTTCGATATATTCCGACAATTTTAATTAATCTGAAATATATGTCCAAACGCTTTGTTCATATTATATTATTTAGCTTGCTAGATTTATCTTAAATACCACTGCTACAAATCAACGTGTTTACTGATTTTAAATCACAATGCTGTATTATGTTAAGTTCGCTTCTTCTTCTTGTTTATTTTGTTCTATTTCTTCTTCGCTCAATCCTATTATTTTAAAACCTATATACCCAAATATAATAGATATGACTGGTACTGTATAATTTAAAATTGCATAAGGCGCATATTCTATAACAGACACACCTAATGTCGAAGCAATAAATACACCACAAGTATTCCATGGTACAAACACAGACGTTAATGTACCGCCATCTTCTAAAGCTCTGGATAAGTTTTTAGCATGTAAATTTTTCTTTTTAAATGCCCCTGCGTACATTCTGGATGGGACGATAATTGATATGTATTGTTCGGAACATGTAAAGTTTGTACCAATACATGACACTATAACAGATGCAATTAATGATCCTGTAGATTTAGCAAATTTTAAAATAACCGAAATTAATGCAGTTAACATGCCTGAATATTCAAGCACACCACCAAATGTCATTGCAACTAGTGTAAGTGAAATCGTATAGAACATCGATTCTAAACCACCACGGTTAAATAATTCATCAACCAGTTCATTGCCAGATTCAATCGTATAACCTGTTTGTAACGCTGTTAATCCATCTACAATCGAGTCGCCTTGTATAAACAGTTGCGCGAAAAATCCTAATATAATACCTACGCAAATCGCTGGTATTGCTGGTACTTTGACTACTACAAGTGCGATGACTGCTAATGGTACTATTAATAACCACGGTGTAATCACAAAACTATCTTGCATCGTACTCAGTATTTCATCTATATTTTTGGTATCAAAATTTTTATCACCAAAACGTATACCTATAAAGAAAAATGCAACTAGTGATATTACCAAAGCTGGTATCGTTGTAAAAAACATGTGTTGAATATGTTCAAATAAATTAACACCAGACAAACCAGAAGCTAAATTTGTCGTATCAGATAATGGGCTCATTTTATCTCCAAAGTAAGCTCCACAGATGACTGCGCCTGCAACCATACCTGGCGAAATACCCATGCTCAGGCCAATACCCATAGATGCTACCCCTACTGTCGCCATCGTAGACCAACTACTACCTATAGCCAATGCAACAACACCACATAGCACAATTACTACGACTAAAAAATATCTTGGATCAATTAATTGCAGCCCGTAATAAATCATAGTAGCTACTACACCACTACCTATCCACGACCCAATAACTAAACCTACGAGAATAATGATTACAATAGCAGGTAATGCATGTCGAATCCCCTTATACATCATTTCTTCTACTTCACTAAACGCGTATCCATGTAGCATGGTTATAATAATCGCAACTGCCGTGCCAATCATTAATGGTATATGAGGCTCTTTCTCAAGCACAGCTACCGTAAATAACATTGAAGTTATCATAATGATTAAAGTAATTAAAGCAGACGTAAGTCCTAATTCTTTCTTTGTCCTAATCTTTTCGCCATTATTTTTAGTTTTCTTATTAAAAATAGTAGGCACCTCCCCTTTGTTATTTTATATCATACTTAACTTTTTATTCGCTTTCAACAGCGTATTTATTATTTAAAGGTAGTTATTATCACATTTGTAGTTATTTTACACCATCCAAACCACTTTTTTTATACACATAGACCACTATTTTTTACAACTCGCTTTTTTATAAAATAATACGCCACATCATATTTCCCGTTTTTTTTAAAGGGAATTACTACGTACTAAGAACATTAATATAGAAAAAATGTAACTCCGAGTCGAAGTTACATTTTTTCTATATCTGCTTATTCAGTTGAAAATTAATGAAATTGATAACTATGATGGCCTTTAGCAAAACCTTTAGCAGTAAATAACCAAGAATCGCCACCCATTTCTATATCGTTCGCACTAATAATTAATTGATCTGTTCCAGGAATAAAGGCAGGATGAGTCGATCTCAACATGTGACCTTGATCACGTCCAGGTATCAAAATTTGACCAATCGGATAACCTTTTTTATTAAAAACAAGTACCCTTCCTTGTCCATACATTGCAACATAAAGGTTGTCATCACTATCAATGCAACAAGAGTCAGGACCTTCATGTCCTGTAAAGTGATAAGGAATAGAGGCGCCAAATGGAGCAATCGTAACACCATCATCCAATAAATCTATACGATGTAATCGATTTGCATTTGTCTCTGTAACCCACAATGTTTTTTCATCAGTGCTTAAGGCTACGCCATTAGCGACAGCAAGATTTTGAATGACAGGTGTAATCGTTTTATAGTCTGGTGACACATAGTATACGCCACCTTTAGGGTTTGTAGAATAACCACGGAAATCTGTAAAATAAAATCCACCCTTGCTATCAAACACTAAATCGTCAACGCAATATTCAGTCTCAATATCTGAAACAATTGGATCTTCTTGTTCACCTTTTGAATTTACTGCGAAGATGCCTCCTGAGCTTTCAAAATCCCCTAAATAACAAACAAAAAGTCTTCCATCTTTATGTATTTTAACTGCTGCTGGATTTTGTTTTTGTGATTGAAATAGTGTTGTGACTTTTTTCTCTGGCAAAGCTACATGAAAGACTGTGCCTCCAAATACTTCGCATAAAAGTAAATCCCCATCTTTATCAAAGCATAGCCCTTCAAGTTGTAAACCTTTGTCAGAAATTTTTAACCACTGCTCTGCCGTAACCGTTTGAATCTGTGCTTCATGTGCAAGTATAGGCACAGCAGTATTTGCATTCCCTTTATACGATAATGCTGGAATGTCGTTATTTTTCATTATTCATACCCCTTTTCTACTTTTCCTTATATAACAAGTATATGACAGTATTTTCTTAAAATAAAATCATAACTGTAGAATTGCATAATAGAAATAGCGATATAACAATTGAGTCTGACACATGTATTTATGGCCCAGACTCAACACTTTAAAAAATGGCAGTGATTTGGGTCGACTACTGACTTGTTAATAATGTACAAGCCCAAGGCTACAGGCTGAGACTATATCCTAGGCAAGTAAGGATGAAATATAAATTAAAGTCGAAATTACATTTGCGCAAGCATACACAAAAACACTGCCAACATAGTCCGCTTCATCATATTCAGTCATGATTCAATGGTCTCTTTGACATTGAAAGTACTTTATATAGACTACTGCTATTTGTTCTCTCTTAATTGGTCTAGCAATTGTTGTGCTGTAGCCGTATTAGCTCTTGGTTCATCTTTCAACATATCTGCGACTTGGGCGATTTCTTTGCCTTCTGCGCCCACGACAATAGCTAAGGATTTGTATTGTAAGCTCATATGTCCTTTTTGGATACCTTCTGATACTAATGCACGGCAAGCTGCAAAGTTTTGTGCCAAGCCAACAGCAGCAACTACATGTCCAAGTTGTTCAGCAGAGTCTACTTTCATTAAATCTAGTGCTGTTTTAGCGATTGGTAATACTTTTGTACCGCCACCGACTGTCGCTAATGTCATAGGAACTTCAATTGTACCAACTAATAACTGGCGTTGCTCATCATAATGCCATGTTGCTAAGCCCCGATACTGCCCATCTTTACTTGCATATGCATGTGCAGTTGCTTCAGCACCACGTGTATCATTACCTGTTGCTAAGACAACTGCATGGATGCCATTCATTACACCTTTATTATGCGTCGCTGCACGGTGAATGTCTACTTGAGCTAATATAGAAGCACGTTCCATACGTTTCGCTACCTCTTGTCCAGCACGGCCACCTTTGGATAAAGTGGAAACCTCTATTTCACCTTGTACTTTAACTACAGACGCTGTCGCATGGTTAGATAAAATACTCATTAAGATATCAATATTGTCTAATTCATTTTTCAAATACGCTGTAATACCTTCTAGAATCGTATTCAGCATGTTCGCACCCATAGCATCTTTTGTATCCACAAATACTTTTAATGACAATAAGCCTTCTGCTGAAAACGTATCTATTTCTATACGACGGTAGCCCCCGTCTCTTTCTATTATTGAAGGGTATACTTCGTCAGCAATTTGTTTAATTTGTGGTTCAAGCTGATTAATTTTTTGCGCAAGTGCCTGTGTGTCATTTACGCCATCAAATACGATTTGACCAATCATTAAACGCTCACTAGATACCACTTTGAAACCGCCTGTTTGATTGACAAGTTTAGCACCATAGCTTGCAGCCGCAACGACTGAAGGTTCTTCTACCATCATTGGCACGACGTATGCTTTTTGATTAACAATAATTTCTGGTAGCAATCCTACAGGTAATGAACCTTGACCAATTACATTTTCAATCAGGCTATTCGCAATCTCTTCTGGAATAAGTGGATTATTTAACAACACCGCTTTATTCTCATTGCTCAACCAACCTTTTTGAACAAGTTGCTCTAATTTCTCTTCACGAGATAAATGACGAAATGACTTATCTAACGCTTCCATTATTTATTCTCCTTTTCAATTTCTAGGGCTATACCTAAGCCGCCGCCAATACAAGCAGTAGCGATGCCACTTTGTTTGCCCTCTTGAGACAATACATTTACAAGTGTCGTTACTAAACGTGTACCAGTTGCACCGATTGGGTGCCCTAATGCAATCGCACCCCCATATAAATTGAGTTTCTCTTCAGCTATACCTAAATTATCTCGAACAGGAATACTTTGTGAAGCAAATGCTTCAGTCATTTCAACAACATCTACGTTATCAATATGTTTACCTGTCTTATCTAATAATTTTGTAACCGCGTGGTAAGGTGCATAACCCATATAATCAGGATCACAACCTATTTCAGCATGTTCTCCTAGAAGCGCTAAAATTTCAAAACCTTGTTCTTTTGCATAAGCTGCGTCCATTAAGATAATCGTTGAACCACCATCATTAATACTAGAAGCGTTGCCGCCAGTAACTGTGCCATTTTCTTTGAAAATTGTTTTTAAAGTTGCAAGCTTTTCTATACTCGTATTACCTCGTATACCTTCATCACTAGTCATCCATTCACCATCCACGTCTTTTAACGGTACAATTTCATTATCGAATTTTCCCGCTTCAGTTGCTTGATGTGCTTTTTGATGAGAATCATTTGCAAATTGGTCTTGTTGATCACGTGTCACATCGTATTTCTCAGCTATTTTTTCCGCTGTAATGCCCATTGGCACATTTGAAAAGGCATCTGTTAGACCGTCATGCATAAAGCTTTGTACAGGTGATTCTCCTTCTTTTAAAATAAGTTGTGGTGCGTTCGTCATACTTTCTACGCCACCAACTGCAACTACTTTCGCTTCTCCCAATTGGATCGCTTGTTTACCGAGAATTATTGATTTTAGTCCTGATCCACAAACTTCATTAATCGTCATAGCTGGCGTCGTATTCGGCACACCTGCGTTGATACTAATTTGACGCGCTGGGTTTTGTCCACTTCCACTTTGTAAGACATTGCCATAAATGACTTGATCTATTGTATTTGGATCTAATTTAATTGCTTCTATTGCTGCTTTTAATGTTTTCTTTCCGAGTTCAACTGCTGAATAATTACTTAATTTCCCTTTAAATCTTCCAATTGGTGTACGTTTTGCACTTACGATTGCTATTTTATTCATTTTCAATCTCCTTTATTTACAGTTAATTTTAAATCATTGTATTTTATAAGCGTGATTTGGTATGATACAGGTGCTTATTTATATATAGAAAGGTGTCGATACGCTTTATGACAATTGGTATTGATCAAATTAATTTTTACGTTCCAAGATTTTATGTAGACATGGCTAAACTTGCAGAATCACGCCAAGTTGACCCAAATAAATTTCTACTTGGCATTGGCCAATATGAAATGGCAGTTAGTCCAGTAAGCCAAGATATTGTTACAATGGGCGCAAATGCCGCAAAAGACATCATTACTGATGAAGATAAAAAACAAATCAGTATGGTTATCGTTGCAACAGAATCTGCAATTGATTCTGCCAAAGCTTCAGCAGTACAAATACATAACTTGCTTGGCATTCAACCATTTGCACGTTGTATTGAAATGAAAGAAGCTTGCTATGCTGCAACACCAGCAATTCAATTAGCTAAAGATTATTTAGCACAACGTCCAGATGAAAAAGTATTAGTTATCGCTAGTGATACTGCACGTTACGGTTTAAACTCTGGTGGCGAACCTACACAAGGTGCAGGAGCAGTTGCTATGATAATATCACAAAACCCACGTATTCTTGAACTAAATGATGACGCAGTCGCATTCACTGAAGATGTCTATGATTTTTGGCGTCCAAGTGGACAACCTTATCCTCTCGTTGATGGCGCATTATCAAAAGATGCTTACATTCACTCGTTCCAAGAAAGCTGGAATGAATATGCTCGTCGCTACAACAAAACATTAGATAATTTTAAATCATTATGTTTCCACGTGCCATTTACTAAAATGGGTAAAAAAGCACTTGATTCAATTTTAACAGATTCTGTTGATGAACAAACAAAAGCGCGCTTAACTTCTGGTTATGAAGATGCTACATATTATAATCGTTATGTAGGTAACATCTATACTGGCTCTCTATACTTGAGTTTGATTTCATTGTTAGAAACACATGACCTTTCTGCAGATGATGCAATCGGGCTATTCAGTTATGGCTCTGGTTCTGTGGGCGAATTCTTTAGCGGTAAAATTGTAAAAGGCTATCAAGATGCACTGGATATTCAAGGACATAAAGACCTTTTAAACAATCGTACTGAAGTTTCAGTTGAAACATATGAATCATTCTTCAAACGTTTTGATAATTTAGAATTCGATCACGAAACTGAATTAGCAGATGAGCAAAAGAATATTTTCTATCTTGAAAGTATTAATGATCATATCCGTAATTATAATACCTTAAATTAAATCTGAAATCACTTAATCGTATCATGGTTAAGATGCATAATTTAAATTACCATACTTAGCTTATGCATTTAAATCATGTGCTAGGAAGTCTTTACTGAATTTAATAAATTTATGTATATAAAAAGCACATTCGTGAAAATGAATGTGCTTTTCTTTTTACTCAACAAACTAAAACAGAGGAGATATTTGTCAATTTACGACTGTATCTCCTCTGTTTTATGTACTTATTATTTTATAACGTACTTATTTTTGTTGTTCTTGTTCAATCTTACGAGTGTATGCTTCGTATCGCTCTTTGTTAGGTTGTAACGTTAGCCCTAAATATTTCCGTTCTTTGTTTGCATCTTTATATAAAGCAATCATCATTAATATCACTACAAAACTAAACGGTAGTGCTGATATGATAGCAGCAGATTGTAAGGCGTCTAAACCAGTATCTCCGCCAGCTAATAATAAGACATATGCAATAGCTGCTAATGCTAAGCCCCAGACAATTTTAACAAAGCCTGAAGGATTTAACGTACCATGTGCGGTCTGCATACCTAATACATAAGTCGCTGAATCTGCCGAGGTAATAAAGAATGATGCAATGAGTGCTAACGCAATAATAGATAGGACAAATCCGAAGGGTAATTCATTAAAGATCCCAAACAGCTGTGTCTCAGGTGGTAATTTAAATAGTTCGCCGTGTTCTTGTCCTACTGTAATACCTGTCGTACCAAAGGCACTAAACCAAATGATACTAATCACTGTTGGTACACCTAACACTGCAACAACAAATTCTCTTATACTACGGCCTTTTGAAATCCTAGCGATAAATATACCGACGAATGGACTCCAGCTCATCCACCAACCCCAGTAATATATTGTCCACGTTTGCAACCAGTCTGACTTTTGTTCGCTTAATGGTGCAACGTCTAAAGTATTAAATAAAATCGAATTCAAATAGTCACCCGTGCCACTTGTCATCATATTTAAAATGAGTAGCGTTGGTCCTACTATAAAAACAATTACGAGTAGCAAGCCTGCTAATACCATATTTAAATTACTTAAATATTGAATACCTTTACTTAAACCACTCCATGCACTATATAAAAATAAAACAGTAACCACTGCTATAATAATACCTTGAACCAATGAGTTAGCTGGTATACCAAATAAATAATTAAGACCAGCATTAATTTGAATGGCACCTACGCCTAAAGAAACTGCAACGCCAATTACTGTTGCAAAGACTGCTAGCACATCAACAACCGTGCCAATAGGCCCATCTACTTTATCACCTAGGATAGGACGTAATGTTTTTGAAATCAAACCATTTTCGCCCTTACGAAACTGCGAATACGCTAGTGCCAAGGCAACAATACCGTACATCGCCCATGGATGAACACCATAGTTCAGAAATGATGATTGAAATGCTTCTGACATGGCTGCTTTTGTTTCAGCGTCTGCTGTTGGCGGTGCTAAATAATGTGAAATAGGTTCCGATGCTCCATAAAATACTAAACCTATCCCCATACCTGCACTAAATAACATCGCTAACCATGAAACAGTACGAAATTCTGGTTTATCAGAAGGCTTACCTAGCTTTAATTTACCGATTGGGCTAAATGCTAGAAACACGCAAAAGCCTAATATTACAGTATATAACAACATATAATACCAACCGAATGTATCTGAAACCCATGTAGACACACTTCCTGTAATACTCCCAAATTGTTGTGGGAAAATTGCGCCAACCAAAACAAGTAATCCTATGATGGCAGCTGAATATATAAATACACTTGAAAATTGTTTTTTCTCTTTTGGCAAAATTCTCACCATCCCTTAAATTTTTAGCAAAGACGTGTAATAGAATACCATACTGAGTTAAATTATCAACTTAGTTAGAGTTTTTTTACAACTTACAAGCGTATTTAAGTGATGTTTTGAAAAAATTTAATTCGTTGCTCAACCATACTATTTCAAGGCTTCGTACTATGCTTAGGTCTATAAAATGCGTCCATATCCATTTTTTCTAATTTAAGCAATTCTATTTTGGTATCAATGCCACCACCATATCCAGTTAAGCTACCATCTTTACCCACAACTCTATGACATGGAATGATAATTGAGATTGGATTGCTTCCTACTGCGCCACCGACTGCTTGTGATGACATTTGGGTTTTACCTCTTTTTTTTCCTACTATTCGTGCAATTTCTCCATACGTAACTGTTTTGCCGTAGGGTATTTCTAAAAGCGTTGCCCAGACTTGTTCACGAAATTCCGTTCCTGACGCTTTTAAAGGAAAATCAATTTCCGGAATATTTCCTGAGAAATATGCGTCTAACCAGCGTTCGACTTTATCAAAAATAAGTTGTTCTGTTTCAACTAACTTGTCATCATATTTTAATTCAAAATCAGTTTGATTGGGTAGCCACAAGCCAGTGATATGCTCTCCGTCAGATGTTATTGCAATGCGTCCGATAGGTGCTTGGTAATATCTTTTATAATGCATGATGCTCCCTCTTTTCTGTCTCTATGATTTTGTTTTATCATAAATCTTTCTTTGTTTTATGTAAACCATTAAGGGAATGAGTATGACAACTCAAGCTATGTATAGGAGGCCTTTTTATGTCTAAATTAAATCAACAAAACCCTATGAATAAAAGTGCTGATTTAAATTTTAATACACCACAAAAATCTGAACGTCTCACAATGATTTATAAAGCCCTTTACCAATTAAATGATATCGTGCTTGGAATAATATTCTTAATAGGTAGTTTTTTATTTTTCAGTGATACTACTGTCACTATAGGTACAGTATTGTTTGTCATCGGCAGTATACAGATGACGGTTAGACCGCTTATTGCATTTTCACACGATTTACACTTAGCACATAAATATAAAAAAATAGAAATGTATGACCAATAATATGTTTTATAATTCAACGTAATAAAGACCCCTGCAACGACAACGTTGCAGGGGTCTTTATTTGTTTATATTAGGCATTTATTTTACGTGTTGGTATGATTAATGCACTTGCAAGAACACCACAACCAACGATACAAGCGCCAACGATAAAGCCTGCTGTTGCTGCTGTATGTAAACTTTGTCCGCTTTGCACAATCGCTGTGTAAATAGAAGTCATAATCGCAATACCAAAGGCGCCACCAAGCGTTGAGCCCATTTTAAATATACCGGAAGCTACGCCCACTTTTTCTGGTGGTGTGGTGGAAACTGCTGTACTCAATGCAGGTGTTGCAAAGAGACCTGTACCACCACCAAAAAAGACTGATGCAATTAACGCTACAACGATATACCCTGACGTACCAAAGAACGTTAAACTAAATAATAATATACCTATTGCAGTAAATATTGGTCCGATAACCAACGCACGTTTCGCGCCAAATCTTTTAATACTCTTTTCACCTAAACGTACAACAATAAGTAGTGTAATTAAGTATGGTAAGGTAAGTAAACCTGCTTGGAAAGCGCTGAATTTCAACCCACCTTGCGCATACATATTAAATAATGCAATGACACCAACGCCTGTATTAAGTAAGAAGTTCGCAAGTACTGCGCCTATATAAGGTTTGTTTTTAAATAATTCCAAATCGATAAACGGCACTTTTTTCCCACGTTCTACTTTGAAGAACATGAACACACATATGATAAAAACAGCTAATAATATTAATGTCGGTGTACTCAGCCACCCCATTTTATATCCTTGCGTGATGACAAAGCTAATACTCGCGATCATAATCACAAATATTGTAAGACCTACATAATCAAAACGATTTGTTTTGTCTTTAATTAATTTACTTTCTGGTAAATGTTTTAATAGCATCATTGCTACAAGTGATAATATAATCGACAAAATAAAGATAGATTGCCACGATATAAATGTTGCCATTGCTCCTGCAAAGAAGGATGATAAACCTGTGCCACCAAACGCACCAATTGACCAAAAACTCAATGCTTTTTGTCTTTCGTCCCCTTCAAAAAAGTCATTGACGATGGAAATCGTCGCTGGCATGATAATTGCTGCTGATAAACCTTGCACAACTCTACCTAGAATCAGTAATACAACATTCCCTGAGACGATAAGCATAAGTGAGCCAATAATACTTAGTATAAGTGCAATACGTGTCATCTTCACTTTACCAAATTTATCTGAAATATTACCCGCTACCACCATAAACACACCAGTAACAAATGACGTTAAACTTATAGAAATATTGACTATACCTGGACTAGCTCCAAAAGTTGACTGGATTTGAGGCCCAATATTCAAAAATGATTGGGCAAATAACCAATAAGTTAATATTGATAATACAATACCCGTCAACAATTTACCCCCTGAAATTTGTTTCATTTTTTCTACCATAAAAGCATCCCCTATGTTTGTTAATAATATAAAGTTAGAATTTAAAAGACACTTCTCTCGCAAATTACAAATGAGAATATTACACAATTAAGTGTACGATTATTTCTTTTAAAAATTCTTACACTTTAAATATTATCATTAATTAAGCATAAAGGTCAGAATTTGCATGCTGATATTTGGAATTTTCTGATAACTAATGACTATAATTTGTCATTTTTTACGTGAGTATATTAACTAAAATAATTTCCTCACTGCCTTATTAAAATATTTTTTGAAATAAAATTTCTGGTGTAGTCCTTTATTATTTGTAACGAAGTGAAATGTCATTTGCTCAGAAATTAAGAGTTCGTTTAAAATATCTACTCCTTGTTCAGTTTGAGATAAGATATTGGTATTTATATCTGGATGTTGCTCATCTTCAAGCATGCCAATATACCAATAAACATGTTCTTCTTCTTTAATAATATGTTGTTGTTTCATAAATGTCAGAAACCCTGGATACCATATTGAAGGCGAAATCAGTATATACGTGCCAAAAGTTTCAGGTTTTTTAAATAAGGCATAGAGCGCAACTAATCCACCTAGTGACGCCCCAGCAATACTTATATCCATTCGTTGTTCAGATACATTGAAACATTTTTTTAAATAAGGCAGCAATTGATCAGAAATCCATGTGATATAATTATCCGCTGCGCTATAAAATGCTTCATCCTCAACTACATCTTGCCAAGGCGCATATATTTCATCATTATCATTCGGCATTACCCCAACAAATATGACATCTCTTTCAATGTTCTTAAACAAATCATCGCCATCTTGAACAACAACTAAAGGATATGGACTAGAATTACGCTTAAAATATCCCTTAGGTAATTTCACTTTAATATCATGGTGTTGAAAACGAATATTGAAATTTCTTATATTCATAGCAATCAACCCTCTTCCTATTTACCTCTATTATCTCAGATAATTTTATTGAAAATTATATAATTCAACATCATTTTCTTTCGCATATTCTAAAGCAAGTATTTCCAAAATATTAATTAGCGCTGGATTACCTTTAACTTTAATATATTGGAATTTCAAATTATGTTCTTCTGCTTTAATATTTTTTAATTCTGATTCATCTAAATTTTGTTGTGCTACGTAGGCTTTTCTAAATTTTGCTGTGCCAGCATCTGATTTCACGTTAAATTGTGCGAGCTTATCATTTAAATCTTTTTGGGTAAGTTTATATCCAGTCATAAACCCGCCTGCTTGTCCTACATATAATGGCTTTTTATTTTTAAAGATAACAAAAATGCCTTTTTGTTCTTGGACTGCACTTCTACTTTCTTTATCAAATGTAAGCGCCTTTGACTTATCATATTTGAAAAACTTTTTTAATGGCTTATTATACTCTTCAAGCAATTCACTTAGTTTTTTATCTGCATTCATTTCAATCATCCTTTTTTCATTGTTTTATTATTCTATATATACACTTTAATGTGCCTACATAAACTACATGTAAAATAAGAATAAAAAGATACGCATACAAAAATAAAGGTTGTGGCTCAGTGTAATAAGCTACAACCTTTATTTTACGTTTTAATTATTTATTTTAAATAATTGAATACGGTAACGCCTACTGCTTCAGCTGCTACGCGCAATGATTTTTCACTGATATCAAATTTGGGATGGTGATGTGGATGAATGTCACCATTCTCAGGTGCAGCACCCGCATAAATAAATGTGCTCGGTATAGCTTTAGCATAATATGCAAAATCTTCAGAAGGTGGTTGTGCTTCACATCTTTCTATACCTTTAATTGCATCTGTATCAGCATTTTTAATAGATTCTACTACAAATTTCGTAAACTCTGGATCATTGTACAATGCAGGGTAATCGTCATTATATTCTAGTTCGCATGTCACACCAAACATTGCTTCTAGGCCTTCAGTTAAACGTTCAACCTCTTTTTTAATCGTATGTTTGGTATCATCAGTCAAGGCACGTACATCGCCTTCTACTTCAATGCTATCTTTAATTACATTAAATTGTCCTTTACCGTCAAATGAACCAATTGTTACGACACCAGTTTCAAAAGGATTTAAACGTCTTGAAACAATCGTTTGTAAAGCATTAACAAAATATGCACCAGCTACAATACTATCATTTGCCGTATGTGGTGAAGAACCGTGTCCTCCTTGGCCATTCACTTTAAGTTTAAAGAAATCTCTACCTGTTTGTACATTACCTTCACGATAATATACATTACCAGATGGCATATGACTCATCACATGGACGCCTAATACATGGTCGACACCATCTAAGACACCATCTTTAATCATTGCTTGTGCACCGCCTGGAGGGACTTCCTCAGCAGGTTGATGAATAACCACAACTTTACCTTTGAATTGATCCTTCAGTTCGATAAGTGTTTCAGCGAGAATTAACATATATGCTGTATGTGCATCATGACCACAAGCATGCATCACGCCTTCATTTTTTGAAGCAAATGCTAATCCAGTATCTTCTTGAATTGGTAATGCATCAAAATCAGCACGTATTGCTATTGTCTTACCAGGTTTCCCACTATCGATTGTCACTTTCAAACCATTTGGACCTACATTCGTTTCTACTTTGCAATCTTTATCTTTATAAAAGTCTTCAATATACTTAGGCGTTTCTTCTTCGTGGAAAGATAACTCAGGATATTGATGGAGATAGCGGCGTATCTCAATCATTCGGTTTTCTTTCTCTTTCAATATATCTATTAATTGTTTCACCATAACAATTCCTCCTATATTAAATATATTCTGCTTATTTACATTATATACTTTTTGAGTGTAATTTATGTGTTAGACCCTTTGTTAAATAACGAAAATGTTATGCTTTTTTAAATGATGGGACCGTAATCAATATGATGATTAAAGATAATAATGCCATCAATACATTGAGTAATAATCCTATTAAAGCTCCCATTTGGACATTAGAAGCACTTGCCACGATGCCATAAAGTGCGCCAGATAACGCGATACCGAATGCGCCACCGAGCGATGAAGCCATTTTATAAATACCAGATGCCACGCCTACTTTATCTTCAGGAGAATTTGAGATAGCCATATCAGTTGAAGGTGTAGCATAAAAACCTAGCCCTAAACCATAAAGTAAATAGCCCATGATACAAACCACCACATAAATTGTGCTTGGTAAAAATGTGAGTGAGATTAAAATGATACCAATCATATTAAAAAATGTTCCGAGTAGCATCGGTTTTTTCGCACCTACTTTTTGTAGAATCTTTTCTCCTACTCTAATCATTAATAACACTGTTACCAAATAAGTAATAGATAATAATCCCGTTTGGAATGCATTAAAGCCTAAGCCTTGCTGCACAAATGTGTTAGCTACTAATAATGCCCCTGCAACACCATTTAATAAAAAATTGGAAAGTGTAGCACCTGTATATGCTTTATTATTAAAGAGCTTAAAATCGATTAATGGATTGTCCTTTTTATTTTCCATTTTAATAAAACTTATTGTCGAAACGCTAAATATTATAACCAAACCTATAATAATCGGTGAAAAAATACCAAGTGATGCACTTTGTGTGATTACCACATTAATACTTAACATCATAACAACAAATAATAGTAATCCTGAGTAATCAAATCCTACCTTGTTTTTGCTAACTGATTTTGTTTCAGGTGTGCCTTTTATTAATAACATCGAAACTAAGGCGATGATGATAGACAAGATAAATATCCATCTCCATCCTACAAATGTCGATACCATTCCGCCAAATAAAGATGCTAAACCTGAGCCTCCCCATGAACCGATAGACCAATAACTCAAAGCACGTTGTCTATCTTTTCCATCAAAATAAGCTTTCATTATGGCTAATGTTGACGGCATAATTGCTGCCGCAGACAACCCCTGAATCACTCTACCTATAATAAGTAAGATAGGTAAGTTGCTCACGATAATCAATAATGAACCAATAATACTAAGCCACAAACCTATATAAGTTATTTTTACACGTCCAACTTTATCAGCAAGACTACCTGCACCTACCACAAACATTCCTGAGAAAAGTGCAGTAATACTCACCGCAATACTCACTGTTCCTATATTACTGTTAAAAGATTGCTGCAAAGTTGGTACTACATTTAATAGTGATTGTGCAAATAACCAGAAAGTGACGACCCCTAATACAATCCCTAATATTAATTTATTATCGCCTTTATATGTTTGTACATTTCCCTTTTTAGTCATTTTTTATCCTCCTAAATTAAATTTTTAAATGACAAACAGGAAAGATAAGCCTAATTGTAAAATGTTTTTCCACCCTAAACATCCTCAATCAATGATGCTCGCTATCCTCTCTAAAAACGATTTTAGCGCGTAATTTTTTATCTCAATATAGAGTATTTGTTGTTTTACTATCTTATTTATAATGCATTCGATTTATATTACTTCTATGACAAAAATGAGCATAACGTTTTTTGTCATTAGCAATTATCCGCGCGTTTAAATATATGATTACTTATACATAATCAACATAAAAAAACTAACTAAAAGAAATAGTGATTTTTATTAATTCTTTTAGTTAGTTTTTTGTATTTATATTTCTTTATCAAAGTATCTTCTGAATTCAATAATTTGAATTGCATTTGTAAGTAATTTCAAATGATATGTTATTGTATCAGTTGCCTCTACTTCACTAACGTCTAATTTAGGAAAAGATACTCGATTAACATAATCAATCGTTTCTTCATCCATGCCATGTTGCGTATTATATTGTTGCCATACTTTATATAACGCACCGTGGTTTTTATCTAATGTTAGATGTTTGATTTTGTATGTCCCAGGTAATAAATGGAAAATATTTATTTGATAGTCTTTATGATTTAAATTATTAGAAGGATTATTCAAAGTAAAATAAGGGTTATAATGTTCTGCATCCCAAAGCACAATTTGAAAATGTTCGGTGTTACCTAAAACAATACAATTTCCATTTCTATACAAGATGTTTTTAAATAATTTTTTAAAAAACATACTTGTAAAAAAAGCAGGTCTTTTACCATCAAATTGATGATATAAATCAATACCGTTTAATTGTGTTTTTATATCTTTCTGACTATATTGCTGATGTATCTCAAAATTCAACCAGTATCCAATCCTATTAATATGACCATTCATTTCTATGAGTTGTTCAAAGATAATGCCTGCTCTAAAATATTCTCCATTTGTCAAACTTGTATTGCCTGTCAATGTATTCCAATTTAATAACGTAAAGGAAATATTTCGGTCTTTTACATCTAACCATTCCATAATTTTCTCTAATTTGAGCGTGATATGTTTCTTAGCTAAATTATATTGGTTACTCTCAATAGATTGAAAATTGATTATGTCATTTTGATTTGCACAGAATGCAATACTATCAATATGTTGCTTATGGACCTCTAAAATATATTTAGCTACACGTGCCTCCGTCTGATGCTCAATATTAAAGTTCAATACAATTTTGATATTCTTAAAATACTGTTTAAATAATATGATTATTGCTTGGGATATATCTTCATCTATACAATTTATGTAAAGTACTAAATTCAATAAATGATTATCTGGCAGTGTGTTATAAATATGTTCCAATGCATATGCCAATTCTTTGGAATAAGCATTGAAATTCGACATTACTTTGGGCGGGTCTATCTCTATGCCCAGGCCAATGTGATGCATAAGTAAAAAATTCAAGCATTCATCTATTTTCATATATCGGTGCACATTCGGTATAACTTCGTCACTTTCGATAATCTTATCTTTAATAAAACCTCCTCTAATAGGATCTTTAATCAGTACATGATTTAAACCTATGCAATTTTTCACTTCTAGTATTTGGTTTCTAAATCTTTGAATGAGCAACACGTCTAAATTCCCTATATGTATCACATGTTGATAATGTAAAAGCGTTTGTTTTGAGTCCTTTAAAGTAATATCAATGACTTTTTCTGCTTCAGGTGATTGCAAAATATCACCAACAGATTCATTTATATAATCTGATAAATAGTGTAAATAAGTTTGATATGCAACCTCTTCTTTTTCTTTATTTAACTTTTCAATCAAAAACGTATTTTTATACTTTTCTCTATATTGTGTAGGCGTCATTTGGGTGTCTTTCTTAAAATGTTTCAGTAACATATTAGAATTGCTAAAACCATTTTTCAAAGCAATTTGCGTAATCGTTTCATCTGTATAAATCAAATCTTCCTTACAATGCTCAAGTCTTATGTGAATTACATATTGATTAAATCCCATTCCTATTTGCTGTGTAAAAAGCTTTGATAAATAAGCAGTACTAAGTGGCACCTTTTGGGCTACTTCAGTTAACGAGATATGCGCAGAGTAATTACTTTGAATATAGTTACACACAAATTCTAATCGATAGTCATTTAACATTTCTCTATATGATTCGTTCATTTTTGTAGGTAAAAATCGCGCAATTATAAACATTAAATTGATTAATTGCTGTTCTATGTATAAACGATAAAATTCTCCTTTTCTTATATCAACAACGCCTATCATTGCAATAGCATTTACTATTTGTTTATAAATAACTTCTTGTAAATGTCCCTTATCCAAAATTAAAATTTTATCATTATAATCAGATATATATTGTTTTATATATCTTTCAGTTAAATGAATAGAAATATAGAGCGTGTCTTCATTTTCTATAAAACGAAATTGCTCACGGTGATTAACAATAAAAACATCACCTTTTTGGTATTCATATATTTCATTATATTTCCATACTGTCATACTACTTCTCAGAACTAGCACAAGTCGTAAACCATCATTTATGCTGACAGTTAAATTGTTAGGTTCATTAAATTCTACTCGACAAAATGTTTTCATGATTCACCTCGTTATAATTAAATATTTTAATGAAAATCCCCAATTATTCAATTATAATTTAAAATTTGTTAATCTTTAGACAAAAAAGCAGCCTGACATAATTGTCAGACTGCAAATTTTTACTATAAGCAATATTTTTTACTGCTCTTTATTTTTCGCTTTATGTGTTGATTCAAGATCTTTTTTTAACTCATGACCTTCAATGTCAATACTTGGCAAGATTCTATTTAACCACGCTGGCATATACCATGATGCTTTACCAAATAATTTAGTTAGTGCAGGCACTAACATTAATCGTACGATAATTGCATCAAATAATACACCAAACCCAAGTGCTAAGCCCATTGATTTAATCATGACATCCTCTTGGAACACGAATGCGATGAACACACTGAACATAATCAATGCTGCTGCAACAATGACTGGTCCACTTTCTTTAATACCTACTTTTATAGAATGTTCATTGTCACGTGTAACACTATATTCTTCATGTATACGTGACATCAAGAACACTTCATAATCCATAGCTAGGCCAAATAATAAACCTATTACAATTACTGGTAAAAATGCGAGTAATGGTCCAGTAGTATCAACACCAAACAAGCCAGCCATAAATCCTTCTTGCATGATTAATGTTGTAAAACCGAGTGTCGCTGCCAGTGATAGTACGAATCCGAGCACTGCTTTTAACGGAATAATAATCGAACGGAAAACAACCATTAATAAGATAAATGCCAAGGCTACGATTACACCAGCAAATAATGGAATTGCCTCATTTAATTTTTGAGACATATCTATATTAATTACACTCTGACCAGCTACCTCAGTCTTGAAGTCGTAATTGTCTTTTGCTTTATCGTTATAATCTCTCAAGTCATGTACTAAGGTGTTTGTAGATTCTGCGTTCGGTCCTTTTTTAGGAATGACCGCCATCATAGCGTAATCCTTACTACCACTTAATTGTGGTTCTGTAACCAATTCTACATTATCCATGTCGTTAATATCTTTATTCATATCTTTCAAGGCTTTTTGTAAGGCTTGAGGATTATCTTTCTTATCTTTAACGTTCACTAGCATGGCAATTTGTCCATTAAAACCTTCGCCAAATTTATCCGAAACGATTTCATAAGCTTTCTTTTGAGTAGAATCTGAAGCTTTCATACCATCGTCTGGGATTCCTAAGCGCATGTCTTTAACTGGTATTGCTACTAGTATTAAAATAATTAAACCAATTAATATTGCTAATAATGGTTTGCCGAGAACGAATTTTGACCAACCTGTATCAACATCGCCTTTAAACTCTGATTTCATTCGTTTCGGTTTTATTTTTTTATGGAAAATACTAATCAATGCTGGTAATAAAGTGAGTGCACTCACTACCGCAACAAATACACTAATAGCAGATGCGAACCCCATGATTGCTAGGAAATCAATGCCAACAAGTGATAGTCCACAAACTGCAATGATTACAGTTAAACCAGCAAATATGACTGCACTACCAGCTGTACCTACTGCTAAACCAATTGCTTTGATGTGGTTAGGTTCTGTTCGCATAATTTGTCGATATCTAAATAATATAAACAACGCATAATCTATACCTACTGCTATTCCAATCATAACAGCTAAAGTCAATGTTATATTTGGAATATCAAATACATATGTAAGTAAAGAAATAATACCTACACCCGTGCCTAAACCAATTAATGCACTAATGATAGGCATACCTGCCGCTATAATTGAACCAAATGTAATTAACAGCACTACAAATGCTACAATTATACCAATTAACTCAGAAGAACCACCGATTTCTGTGGATTCCATGCCTGTACCCATTAATTCAGCCTGTACATTATGGTCCTCTTCTATTTTATCGATTTTATTTTTGATGTTATCTTTAGAACTTTCTTGTAATGATGTAACTTTGACATCATAATTCACATCCGCAAATGCGGTTGTTTTATCTTCACTAATTTGTTTATTATCATAAGGATCTGTAACATTTTTAACATCTTTGTCATCATCTTTAATATCTTTCAAAGCCTTTTTGACATCTTGTGTTATATCTTGCTTAATAATGCCGTTTTTCGCGTCACTTTTAAGCACAATTCTAATTTGTGCTTTTTCACTATCCTGGTTAAATTCATCCTCGAGTTTCTCATTTGTATCAAGCGATTGCAGACCATTCATAGTGATATCATTATCAAATTTAGGTGAATTTAAAGTAAGCGGTATTATAATTGCTACAAGTAAAATCAACCATGCAACAATACTCCACCATTTATGCTTAGCAATAAATGAACCTAATTTATACAAAAACTTTGCCAAACTATTGCCTCCTTATTTAATCAACGTTATAGTTTAAACATACAATGTAGTTTAAATTTTTGTTACACATTTATAGTAACATACTAATTCTTACGCCTGCCTTAAAAAAGTGGTAATTAATTAAAATTATTAATTTAAACTACAAATAAGGAGAAATGTAGTATGAATGAAAAAGACTTGCGTGTTATAAAGACAAAACTGTCGCTTTCCCAAAGCCTTTATGAACTAATAGAAAAACAAGCATTCTCTACAATAACAGTTAAACAAATTTGTGATTTTGCATTGGTCCATCGCACTACTTTTTATAAACATTTTTATGATAAATATGATTTACTTATCTATTTAATCACTGATTTAACCAAAGATTATTTTTCTATAGATTTAAAAGAACGTATTAACTCTCCAATTTCTACTATGCAAACCACTTTTGATAACGTGAACGGAATGGAACGGATTACAGAAAAGCAAAAAGACGACAAAGAATTTGAACGTACGATTACAAATTATTTTATCCGTGTATTACAAAATGACATTAAAGATAATGTCTCACGTATTTCTGTAGATTCAAGTGTTCCAATCGAACTGATATTTTATATGTATGGCTCAAGCTTACTCGGTTTTATGGAGTGGATGCGTGATCATAATATTAAACGTCCAGCACACGAAATAGACGAAATTTTTCATAAAATGATTAATATCAAAGTAAAAGATGTATAACAGCAAAAAAGCCACTCACTGCAATGCAATGAGCGGCTTTTTAAATGACTTTATAATTTTAGTTTAGAACATTTCTGAAACGACTTTTTGTTCTAAAAAGTTTAATAGATAATCAGGGCTACCTGTCTTAGCATCAGTACCTGACATTTTGAAACCACCGAATGGGTGATAACCAACAACTGCCGCAGTACATCCACGGTTAAGGTATAAGTTACCAACATCGTATTCTTCAACTGCATGAATCCAGTTTTCACGATTATTAGTAATTACAGCGCCTGTTAAACCATAATCTGTATCATTAGCAATTTCTAATAGTTCTTCAAAGTCATTGCCTTTAACAAAGCCAACAACTGGACCAAAGATTTCTTCTTGCATGATTTGGTCATTTGATTTTAAGTCTGAGATAATTGTAGGTTCAATAAAGTATCCAGTAGTACCATCCGTACCACCACCGAACTCTAATTTACCTTCTTTACTACCAATTTCAATATAATTTTTAATTTTGTCGAATTGTTTTTTGTTAATAACTGGTCCCATGTTCGTGTTATTCTCAGTATTGCCTAATGTTAAATTCTTAGTTAATTCAACTGATTTTTTCAATACTTCATCATATACATCTTTGTGTACGATTGCACGAGAACATGCTGAACATTTCTGTCCTGAGAAACCAAATGCTGAAGTTACAATAGATTCTGCTGCTAAATCAGTGTCGCTATCTTTATCGACTACGATCGCGTCTTTACCACCCATCTCAGCAATAACACGTTTTAAGAACTGTTGTCCTTTTTGTACTTTTGCAGCTCTTTCAAAAATTCGAGTACCTGTAGCAAGTGAACCTGTGAAAGTTACAAAATGCGTGTGTACGCTATCTACAAGATAGTCACCGATTTCTTTTGGATCGCCTGGTACAAAGTTAACGACACCTTTTGGTAATCCAGCTTCTTCTAAAATTTCAATTAATTTATATGCAGTTAATGGTGTATCTTCTGCTGGTTTTAAAAGTACTGTG
This sequence comes from Staphylococcus equorum, assembly GCF_029531845.1. Classification (GTDB taxonomy): domain Bacteria; phylum Bacillota; class Bacilli; order Staphylococcales; family Staphylococcaceae; genus Staphylococcus; species Staphylococcus equorum_C. Next base: position 49,309 of record NZ_JAMBPV010000007.1, on the reverse strand, counting down.
TTCCCTGCAACTACTGGTGCTAATGTCGTACCAGCCATAATTGCGAACGGGAAGTTCCATGGTGGAATTGTAACACCAGTACCAATTGGTTTGTAGAAGTATTTATTATGTTCTCCTTCTCTATCCAATGTTGGTTTGCCATCCGCTAATTCCATCATTGATCTCGCATAATATTCAATGAAATCAATACCTTCTGCTGCATCACCTACAGCTTCATCCCATGGTTTACCTGCTTCGTAAACCATCACTGCTGAGATTTCTTCCTTACGACGTCTAATAATTGCCGATACTCTAAGTAAAAATTCAGCACGATCTTTGTGTGACCATTTCTTCCATGATTTATAAGCTTCGTTTGCAGACTCAAATGCTTTATCTACATCTGCTTGAGTTGCTTTTGAAACTTCTGCAATAACTTCAGTAGTATTGGCAGGGTTGATAGATTGATACGTATCTTTGGTAAATATTTCTTCCCCATTAATTACTAAAGGAACTTTTTTATTTAATTCACCTTTAACTTTCTTTAAAGCCTCTTTAAATGATTCTACATTTTTACTGTCTGTAAAATCGATACCTGGTTCATTCTGATAATTAACTACCATTTTTCTACCCCCATGTAAGTTTGTAAATAGAAAACACAAATGGAATTATTCCATTCTTGATTTTATTGTATCTGTATCACACTACAAATGCAATCGCTTACAAACACTTTTTTTAATTAAATCGTATCTCGCCTATTTCGCATTATTCCCTAAAATTTGATATTATATTCATTGATATTTATTGTTAGTAATATATAAATAGTAAATGCTAATTTAATAAATTTTATTCTAATATTTACACTGAATTCTCATTACGTATGTTATTATTTAAACTTGAATATAATCATATCAATATTTATTTCAAAAATAAAAGAACAATCGAGAGGTTAAGCTATTTATGAAAACATATACGTCTGTTATTTTTTGGATGCGTACTATAGCTTGTTTAAGTATTGTTCTCATTCATGCGATTACAACTACATTTTCCAAAATGGATTTTGTAGGACATGGTACTGCCATTAGAATATTTCAATTATTGCTAATGTTTAGTACGCCATTATTTGTATTCATTTCAGAATTTTTATTAGCGAAAAATTATCATGTTAAAACAAAACCTGGTTTCTTTAAAAACAAATTAATTTATTTAGGTATCCCATATATCGTGGTTAATCTAGCTATCTCATATTTTTATTTTGAACCTGAGACATTAGAAGATTACTTTAGACATGTTACAAATACGATGTTCCACGGTGGCGCTGTCACATACTTCATTGTAATTATTTTCCAATTCTATATATTACATATTCTCTTTGCTAAATACATAATTAAATGGAAACCTATTCCTGTAATTATTGGTGCAACAATATTCGCCACATTGTATTGGGCATTTAGAGAATTTGTGCCCCCATCAGAAAATCCGATTTTAGGATTGTTTTGGGGGAGAGAAGGTTGGATGCTCTTTTTAGGTTGGATTAGTTATTTCTTACTTGGCTTTTATACAGGCATCTATTATGAAACCTTCATGAAAAATATTAAAAAATATACTTGGCTTATTATTTTTGGCACAATTTTGTCAGCAGGTATATTAGTTAGTAACTATTTATTCGGTGTTAGTACTTGGGTGGAATCTAAACGCTTTGATATACCATTTTATGTCACAATGGTGATCTTGCTATTTTTCTTATTCTCCTCCTATGTAAAATATGTACCAAAATTCGTATTATTTATAAGTAACTATTCATTCTGTATATATTTAGTTCATTACTTCTTTGTGCATGATTTAGGTTTATTGAGAGCAGATAGTTCATTAAGAAATATTGCTTTCACTTTCATCCTCACAGTTACAATATCAGTTTGTCTAGCTTATGTATTTAACTTATTCAAACTCGGAAAATTTATGGTAGGCGGTATTGGACACATCAATTATGACAAAGTATATGAGAGTTATAAACACGACAAAATGGATTAATAATTTCGTAAATTAACGAATTATAATGAACAATTATATAAGTCAAATCCAACTATTAAAAAGAGGACTAGCTGATTACAAAATGCAGCTAGTCCTCTTTCTTTGTTTTATCATTGCATAGTGTTATTGATCCATTAATCTATGCTTGTCATGAAAATTTTTTATTTAATATCTTCAAATGCCATTGTTCACTTTTTATTTATCTTTACGGTCTTGTCGACGTTGATACGTATGCTCATCAGAAGACGATACTGCTTCATCTTTGCCATCGCTTAGTTTATCCTGATCTCTAACATCTCTATCCCCTGTATGGCGTTCTGGAGATTCGTCTTTTATTTCACTATTTCGCTCTTGGTAATCATTCTCTGTATTGCTTCTATTGTTTGAATTAGTAACAGCTTCATAGCTCGGTTTATGCGCTTTTCTTACTAATAATAAAATACCCGCAACTAACCACAATAATGCAGTAATCCAATTAAATGTAAATACTGTAACAATTGCAATTAATATTAGTACAACGCCTGATACTTTAGGAATTTTATCAATTAATAATGCAAATATAATCGCGATAATTGTACATACGATAACCGCTCCTAAAGCTACAATAAACAAGCTACTCGCCATATCTAGTAATTGTGATGGTGTCATCTGACTTGATACCTGATTAAATTCTTGATTATTATTCATTGATTGTATGAGTGTCTCTTTTACACTCGCATCATTTAAAAATGGTGTAACGATAGCCATTAAAAATATTAAGATAAACTGTAGGATTATGCCTACCCAGGTTAATATTTTTTCCACAGTTCTTTTCATAATTTTCCTCCTCAGGAATTTACTTCTTCCTTTGTTAATTCTATACCCCTCACAAATAACGTTATGCAATAATATCGTTGTTCAATCTATTCTATTGTATTTAAATACTTACAATAAATGAATTTAGTCCAATGAATAGCCAAATAATAATAAGGGTATGTAATTATAGTCTAAATAAACAAAGGAATGATTATAAAACGCCATGAATAATAAGCATAAAAGAAAAACAAAAAATCGTAATTTGGTCTACATAATTTCAGTAGCTATCATTTTACTCATCACTTTAGTTGCTGGTATTTTCCCAAAGGGGTTTGGAACATATGCACAACAAGTTTATGACTACATATCAAATTCTTTCGGGTGGTTATTCTTAGTTATTATTTTTATTTTAGATATCTTTTTAATCGCGTTAGCTGTATCGCGTTATGGACGCTTTAAACTAGGTAGAGATGATGAAGAGCCTGAGTTTTCTATGCATTCTTGGATTGGGATGCTATTTTCAGCAGGCTTAGGTGTAGGGATTGTCTTTTGGGGCGTGGCTGAACCATTAAGTCATTATTTACATTCTCCCTTCCCAGGCACGGTTGCAGATGAATCCGCAGAATCTGCAAGAGTCGCTATGGGCTATACATTTTTCCATTGGGGTATTTCACAGTGGTCTATATTTGCGATTGCAGGTCTTACTGTAGCTTATTTCCAATTCAGAAAAAATCGTGACGGTTTAATTTCAACAGCGATGGAGCCTGTATTTGGTGAAGCATATAAACGTCCTTACAGAAACATCATCGATATTTTAGCTATTATTGCGACAGTTATGGGCATCGCAACTTCAATAGGCTTAGGTATTATGCAAATTAGTGGTGGTTTAGAACATGTCTTCAATGTACCTAATAATAATATTACCAAAATTACAATCACTATTTTAATGGTAGCTATTTTCTTAACTTCAGCTGTAACTGGTTTAAATAGAGGTGTCAAATGGCTAAGTAATATTAATATAGGATTAGGTGCCTTGCTCCTTATATTTATGTTCGTTTTTGGAGATTTAAAATTCATTTTCGAATCTTATACTTTAGCAATTGGTGATTATTTACGCCATTTTATTGAATATAGTTTGCGTATTAGTCCATATACTGGAGACAATAGCTGGATTCAACAATGGACTGTCTTCTATTGGGCTTGGGTTATTTCATGGTCGCCCTTTATTGGCGGATTCGTTGCTCGTGTTTCACGCGGGCGTACGATAAGAGAATTCATCATTGGCGTACTCATTATTCCACCGCTAATTTCATTTACTTGGATTGCTGGTTTTGGGGGCACAGCAGTTAAAATTGCGCTCAACGAGAATGATAATATTGCTAACGTTGTAGATCAAGATTACACCGTAGCACTGTTTGAATTATTGTCTAAATTCCCTCTTGCTGACATCACGAGTGCATTAGCGATTGCACTAATATTTATATTTATTGTCACAAGTGCTGATTCAACAACACATATAGTCTCGGGCATGGCAACAGGTGGCATAGCAAATCCTAAGACTAAGCACAAAATTATTTGGGGTATTTTAATCGGTGCAATCTCAGTGTCTATGACAATTGCCGGTGGCTTAACAAGTTTACAAACCGCTTCTGTCGTCACAGGGCTTCCGTTCTCTATTATCTTGCTCTTAATGATTGTGTCACTGATGCGTGCACTGCGTAGAGAACCAACAAAACACTTTAAAATGACACATATAGACGATGATAAAGATTATTCGATTCCACTTGAACAGCGTGAAGATGATGACACTAACGATTCAAAAGATGATTTAGAAAAAGATAAACAAAATACTACTAATGCTGAAAAAGAAGCTGAATCAAACAAACAATATAGAAATAATAAAAAAGACGAAAATAATAATAGCAAATAAAATGAGCCTCCTCCAAATCTCTAGTTAATGGAGGGCGCTTTTTAATAAATATGGAATATACACATATTTAAGTGTCTTTGTTTATTTTTGCTAAACTAACTATAAGTCTTAAATTAAGGGGGATGGTTTTATGAATTTAGATAATATACAACCACATAAATTAAGAGAAATGATAAGTAATGGAGAACTTACTGATCCTACAAGTGGTATGGCTAAAGGCTACATACAAGCCAATGTTGTTATTTTACCTTCGAGTTATGCATATGATTTTTTAAGGTTTTGTTTTAGAAACCCCAAAACGTGTCCGCTTTTAGATGTATCCGAAAAAGGTTCTACCTCATTTTCATTCTACGGAAAACATGCAGATATTAGCTCAGAAGTGGCAGAATATCGCGTCTATCGTTATGGCGAGCTTGTCGAATCACCAACGAATGTTTCACATCTATTTAATGATGATATGGTAAGCTTTTTAATTGGTTGTAGTTTCACCTTTGAACATGCCTTATTAGAAGCTGACATTCCGATTCGACATATTGAAGAAGAGCACAATGTCCCTATGTTCATAACTGATATATCTGCAGAACCAAGTGGCGAATTTGCAGGTAATATCACAGTCAGTATGCGTCCAATGACAATGCAACAAGCCATTAAAGCAACTGAAATTACTACACGCTTTAAAAATGTGCATGGGACACCACTACACATTGGTGACCCTTCTAAAATAGGTATTGATAATATTACAAAACCTGATTTTGGAGAACCTGCCACAATAAAAGAAAATGAAGTTCCTGTCTTTTGGGGATGTGGTGTAACACCACAATCTATCGCTCTAGATGCTAAACCGGAATTAATGATTACCCATGCGCCAGGCCATATGTTTATTACAGATTTACTTGATAGTCAAATTGGTGATTAATAACTAGTTATCTATTACTGTTTCAAATATCTCAAAAATAAAAGGACGTTTAGATTTCATTTGAGAAATCTAAACGTCCTTTATTAATCAATACTTTATAGTTCAACGCATTACAACGTATGTTTTAACGTGACTCTATATCCTCTTGAGTTACAATTGGATAATTTTTGAAAAGTATAGAACATACATAGCCTACAATTAGACCAATGACAGCTATAATTGCGCCATAAATGAAAATCTTCAATGGATCATTAAATCCAAACATCACTAAGAATCCAGCTAGTGGCGTTGCAGTTCCAGTCGCATCATTTATCATTCCCGAAGAAGCAATAACTGCACCTGCCAATGCACCACCTATAAAATTCGCAGTATATATTGGAACAGGATTCGCCGATACAATATCTGCTTGAGATAGCGGTTCAATACAAACAGCAATTCTTGATTTACGATCGCCTAATTTCAATTTATTAAACATTGTGCCGTTAATAAATGATGATGAGAAAGAAACCATAGCAGCAATTGCCATTGGCATACCAGTCAGACCAAGTAATGCCGTTAAAGCCATAGAACTTAATGGGGCTGTTCCTACTACTGTAATAACACCACCAAGTATAACACCCATGATAATAGGGTTAATTTCTGTGGAACTTTGAATGATGTCACCTATTTTTAACAATGAATTGTTTACTAATGGCGTAATACCAGTCGCAACTAGCCTTGCTAAAGGTGCAATAATTAAAATACCTACGATCAAATCTATACCATCTGGTACTTTTCTTTCCGCGTATTTCATTAAATAACCAACAACATACCCAGCTACGAAACCAGGTATTAAATCTAGTCCTCCACATGAGGCAGCTATAACTAAAGCATATACAGGTGAAACACCGATAGCTAACGCTACGAGTCCAGCTGCAGCTACACCACCAAGACCTCCGGCAGCATCGCCAAGTTCACCTAAAAATTTAATGCCTAATAGGTCGCCACCTACGTATTTATGAAATGCCTCAACTAAGAATGTTGCAATTGCAGCATTTGCTAAAGCACCCATCGCACGCATACCCATAGGTGCTCGATATGTAAACAGTGTAAATAATGCTAACACTACAACTAAAAACAAAGTTCCAATTAATATATCCATCTTTGAAATGCCTCTTTCCTTTTCTTGAAGTAGTTATGTTTTTGTGTGGACATAATTGTTTCAATTCTAACTATAAGCGGATTTATCTATTCCCTTCTAAAAATCAGATTCATCTACCTTATATATTAAGCTACAATTATATTACTTACCTTTTCACTCACATTTTTATATCTTAACACATTTCACTATTATATTCCGAACAATTTTATTATTTTAAATTTAAGCTCCGCGGAATATTTTTCTACATTGTTTTAATTTGTTTTTTAATATTACACGATTTAATGATAATGACTATTGTAGATTATTTTTATATTTCATGATTATTTACACTATGTATAAGAAAAACGGTGGTAACATCCATTATGAAATGAATGTTACCACCGTTTTTTTCTGTTGAATATTTATTTATTATCTATTTTACTTATAGGTTTAGCCGGCGTCCCGACTGCTACTACATTTGCCGGAATATCCTTCGACACAACACTACCTGCCCCAATGACTGCTCCATCACCGATTTTAACACCTGGTAACACAATAACGTTAGCGCCTAACCACACATTACTTTCTATGTTAATAGGTAGTGCTTGTTCTAACCCTGTATTTCTCTGTTGAGATTGAAGTGGATGAACAGCCGTGTAAAGCCCACATTTCGGACCTATAAAAACATGATCGCCAATGAAAATTTTTCCGCCATCCATAAAATAACAATCATGATTTACAAATACATTATTTCCTAAGAAAACATTGTAGCCATAATCTGCTTGGAATGGGCTTAATATTTCTAAATTATTGGGCTTATCATTGAGTAAGTCAGTTATAATTGCATTGCGTTTTTCTGAATTGCTCGGCTTTGTGTGGTTTAATTCAAAGCAAAGATCTTTCGCATTATTTCTTTCAACATCCAAAGTTTCATCAAAGTTAGCATCATACCATTCACCTGCTAACATCTTTTCTTTTTCGCTCATACACATACCCTCCATTATAAAATTCCGTCAAATATACATGTGCTAACACCTTTTACAATTTATCCTAGTTGGATAAGTAATTGATACATCATTGTTCCAGCATAATTTCCTATTACATAACCTAATGTACCTATAATAAGGATAGGTCCCACTAGACCAGACCATCCTTTTCCGATAGCTAACGCTGCTGCAGTAGTAGGACCTCCCGCAGTTGCATTACTTGCTAATAATATTTCTTCAATTTTAAATTTAAAGAGCTTGCCAAAAACAAGACTTAAACCTAAATTGAAAATCAAAATAATAATGACAAAGACAAACAACAATGGTGCAGTTGTAATAATTGTAGCAAATGAAGCTGGTGTGCCAATGACTACAAAGAATATATAAATAAGGAATGTTCCAATTTCTGACGCCCCCGCTAACTTCTCAAAGAAATCTCCCCAGATAGCAACAACTATCAATGTCAATGTTGTTAATAATAAATATGAATCACCAAAGAAAGATACAATGATTGTTAAAATGAGATTACTTTTAGGTACAAATAGTTGTATCAATTCTGCTATTTTGAAACTAATCGCTACAAGTGCAATGGCACTTGCCATAGAAAATGCGATATCTAATAATTGAATTTTTTTCGGTTGCCAAAATGACTGTTGTGTCTCAGGTGTCGTTTCAGTTTTATAATTAGTAACAAAATGTTTTTTTATCCAAGGTATTGATGGAATGGCTATAAGTAATATAAAATACAGTGCCATGACACTGTTATCAGCAACTACTGTCGAAGAAACCATGTCTCCCGGTGTTTGGAATTTAGAACTCAAAGCTGCAAAATTCACTCCACCACCAATGTAACTTCCAGTCATCATAGCTCCTATTTTAGAAAGATAAGGTATCCATTGATTTAAAGTAAGAAAAGCGACCACTGTACCTATCATCGTCCCCATCGAAGCAATCATAAAAATAAATAATAATCGTCTACTTTCTTTCCATATCTTTAATATGTTTGAACTGAATAATAATAATGGAATAGAAAGTGGCACGATAAAATCCCATACCGTATCATATACTGGCGAACTTGTGGGTATAATTTTAAAGTTTGATAAGAGCATTGCCCCTACTAGTGCTATAATAGCTCCCGAAATTGTACTTGCCCACTTGTATCGCTGTTCTAAAAATAAACTTATCGTTGCCCAAACTATAATAATAGCCCATAACATCCACGTGTCGTCTTTAGCTATAAGTGCACCTAATACCATAAACATTTCCCCTTGAAATAAATTTTTATTCTAAGATATTGAATACATTTTAACAGCATTTTTCATTAATTATTATAATTTTCTGAAAAAATACATTGTTTTGCTCTTTTTAAATTGATATTCTTGCAACTATAGACAAAACAAGGGGGGATTTTTGCATATGAAAGAAAAAATCGGTTTAATCTTAGGTCCATCACTCTTCATCATTTTTTATTTTATACCTGGTATTACAGGTTTAGAGGATGAACCACGCGCTGTTCTTGCAGTCACACTTTTTGTGGCTACATGGTGGATTACAGAGGCAATTCCTATACCTGCTACGTCACTCATTCCACTGATATTACTACCTTTGAGTGACGGGACAAATGAACAAGTAGCTGCAAGTGCTTATGCTGATCCAATCGTATTTATGTATATGGGCGGTTTTATTATCGCACTGGCAATTGAAAAATGGAATTTACATAAACGAATTGCTATGACTATCATTTCTTTGATGGGTTCAAATAGTAATCGAATTATTTTAGGTACGATGATTGCAACTGCATTTATTTCAATGTGGATTTCAAATGCAGCAACTGCACTCATGATGTTGCCAATTGCATTAGCATTAATAAAAGAAATTAAAGATGCACAATTCCTCAAACCGGAATCAGCCCACAAATTTGGAAAAGCGCTATTATTAACTGTCGCTTATTCTGCATCTATCGGTGGCTTAGCAACACTTATCGGTTCAGTGCCAAATGCGGTTTTCGCAGCCATCGCTTCTTCTAGTTTAAACAGAGAAGTGTCCTTTGCACAATGGATGTTATTTGCCTTACCATTAACAATTATTTTGTTAATTATTTTATACTTGTTAATGACAAAATGGTTATTTAAAATTGAGGATTCTGACAAAATATCTTCAGATTTCGCAAAGAAAGCTTTACGTGATTTAGGTCCAATGAGTCTTGAGGAAAAATTAACAGGTATTGTCTTCCTTTTCGTTAGTATCTTGTGGATTGGTGGCGGTCTATTGCCTGCTTCCTTAAATTTATCAGACACAGTTATAGCAATGTTAGGTGCTGTGCTATTATTCCTTATTCCTGCTAAGTCATCTAGAGGGGCTTTACTCGTTTGGAATGATATGAGTAAACTACCATGGGGCATATTGTTGTTATTCGGTGGTGGCTTATCCTTAGCTGCTGCATTTGAAGATTCAGGCCTGACAAAATGGTTTGGTGGTATGTTAGGTTTCGTCGAACCTTTACCATTAATTCTTGTCGTTATTGTATTGACGACAGCTATTTTATTCTTAACAGAAGTGATGTCTAATACGGCTGTTTCCAATATGTTAATGCCAATCAGTATTGGTTTAGCTGCAGCAATTAGCCAAGATCCATTTATTATTATGGGAATTGTAGCAGTATCCTCAACGTGCGCATTTATGTTGCCAATTTCAACGCCACCAAATGCTGCCGTATTTAGTTCTGATGAATTAGAAATGCAAGATATGGTTAAAGCTGGATTTATTTTAAATATGTTTGCAATTGTTATAATCTCGCTATTTGTATATTTCTGGTTACCTATTGTATTTGGTTTATAAAATCAAACACCTTAACACTTTGTAACGTCGTGATACATCTAAGGTATGATATAATTTCGATACTAGGGACGCATGTCACAAAGTACAAAACGGTATAGAATAAGGGTATAAACTTATAGAAGGAGTCATTTATTATGAAGACAATAATTAAAGGGGCCATCGCAGTATTACTTATATTAGGCGTAGTTAAAACATTCCAGGACCATGACGTGCAAGCAGAAGCAGTTAATTATTATAACCAAGCTAAAAATGGTGAATTGCTTCAAAATATAGAAAATGTGAATTTCGACTCATTAAAGCACTTACAATTCGATGATTTTATCCCTTCTGATTTCTTTTAAAGTTTATACACGTTCTTCTAGATAATTACAGATTAAATGTGATCAGATATGTTGTGTGACAAGCTTGTACTAATTTCGTATTGATATTGTAATTGTTGTACCATATTGACATAAATTTCAACAAATAGATTTTTCAAGACAACCTTCAGACAAATAAATTAAGAGCATCTCCTTTAAATATTAGGAGATGCTCTTTTTTGTGAAAAAATATAAATCTTTAAAGGGTAAGTGTAAAAAAAGCATAACGACACATTTCGATAAAAGTCGTATAATATTATAAATTCATACAAAAGGAGGCTATGTAAATAAAAAAGACTATTATAAGTATTTTATTGTATTTAGCAATAGTATTAGGCTCTGGAACAATAGCAAACGCAGCAACTATATACGCACAAGGTGGAATTTGGAATTACGGAGTAGGAAGCAAATATGTTTGGTCATACTACAGTAATAATTATAAAGCACATGGCTCTACAGCAGTGGGTAAATATAAATCCTACAGCGGAAAAACGAGAGCAGGTATCCAAGCTAGAGCATCTGCCCCAAAACCGTTCTTCGTAAATAGAACATATTACAATGTTTACTAATAATAGCATGGAAATGAATACAAATTGTATTCATTTCCTTAATTGATGAGGTACTGTATGAAAATAATAAAATTGACCTTAGATATCATAACGCTTTGCATCATTACTATATTAGTCCTAGTTTTCACATTAAGAGAAGAGCAAGAATTATTACCTGGTAGTGATACCATATTAAACATTTCTGCTTGGAATTATAGTCACAATAAGAAAGAAATTTATGAAACAATTGAATCGATTTCCCAAAAAGAAAATATAACAATCTATAAATCTATCTCAAATACGAACCAAAATACAGATAAATATATATACTCATTTAACGAAGAAAAACCAAAATTCCAGAATCATATTAGGTATAAATATATCAACTACGACACCCTTCTTAGTAAAGATGTCCGAGGGAATTATTTTGTAATGGGAGATTCATTTGAGCCCCGTAAGATTAAACAGCTACTACGGGAAAAAGGCGTAGAATCAGAAATGCTTAGTTTAAATAAATTCGTCTTATTTTTATCTGTCATAAATGATAAAGGGCTTCTATTCCCTATGATTTCAATATTAATACTTTATGTTTTTTATTTTTTACAAATAGCCAATATAAAATTTAAAGAATATGGTATTAAAAAATTACATGGTTATTCAATTTCAAAAATAATGTCTGAAGATATGAGTAAAAAATGTTTATATTATACTTCCCTATTAGGTTTCTTTTTAATTTTTATAATAATTTTGTCACTAGCATCGGACATTTCAGACAATGCCTCTATTTTTATAGTACGTGTTTTCTTTGGCATAATCATTTTATTCAGCGTACTTTTTCTAATTTCACTTTGCTCTTATACACTGTTTATAAAAACAGATATACCACTAATTATCAAAGGCAAAAAACCCTATACACTATTACGAATGATAACTGTATCGTTCAATATAATTATTCTATTTGTATTAGGAATTTTGTTAGTACAAAATTTAAGTTCATATCATGAATTGAAAAAGATTAAAGAAACTGAAAAGTACTGGACAAAGTTAGATGATTATCACGTCATTGAAGTTGCACCACTTAAGTACACTAATTCAGAAGAAAGTGATATATCCCAAAAATTTCATAAGTTACTCTCAAATACTGAAGCAAAACGTGAATCATTACTTATTAGACACAATAATTTATATCATCCCCACCTACGAATTATACTCCTGAAAATGGTAATGTTATTTTTTTGAATAGCAATTTCGTAGATTTCTATAATAGTGCATTTAAAAAACAATTTGAACTTTCCGATTCTAAAAATACAATAGACTTATTATTACCACCTAAAGCATATAACTTTAAACAAGAAATTAAAAAAGATTTCAAAGATTGGATTAACTTTCAACAGGATAATGATAATCAAATTAAAGAAATTAACATGAAACAAACAAATGATAACTTTGAAATATATACTTTTGATACCAGATCTATTTTAAAAAATAACCTTAGTAAAAATCCTCTAGTTGTATTAATAGATACAACAGATCTAGGAGATAACTTTTATTATTCATCAGTCACACAAGGTAGTTACTTGTTTAAGAATTATGAAAATACCAATAAATATTTGAAGGAATATGGATTAGAAGATGTTGTAAGTGGCGTTACAAATTATAAAGACATCGTATTAAAGGATTTTAAAGAACTTAATATTAAAATCCTTATTGTATCTATTTCAATATTTTTATCTTTTATCACATTGGTTTTAACAATAATTTTTGATATCCAACAATACTTTGAAAAGAACATGAAATTTTTAATGATAAGAAAAATACATTGTTTCAATTTAATTAAAAATAATAGTGAATACTTACTATTGAGTAATGGTTTAGTCATTTTAGTTGGTGTTATATCTATAACAGTTATGAAGAATAGTGCAATCCTCCTTTTATTTATCTTTATTATAATTATTCAAATATTAATACAAAGTATATATATAAATAAGTTAGAAAAAAACAACTTAATTAACTTAAAGGAGCTAGAATAATGAGTAAAAAATTAACTATCGTTATTACTGTTATCATATTACTTGCTGTTACTATATTTTTAACAAATGATGCCTTTGATAGATTTAATCCTTTTCTACAAGAAGAAAAATCATATGCCATAGTTAAACAAAACACACAGCAATATAATGATGTCACAGCTTATTCCAAAAATGGGGAAAAATTGAACTATAAATTAACGTTCGGTGGTTATGATCCAAGTAAAAAATTTGTAGAAATCATTCATAAAGGTAAATATGTGAAAGAAATACACTATATTGAGAAACAAGAACTCCCCAAAAATATAAGGTGATGATAATGATAAAAATACATGGATTAACGATTACAAAAGAAGAAAATACTATATTTAAAGATTTAAATTACTTATTTGAAAATGGTAAGTCGTATGCCTTAATGGGGTATAGCGGATCAGGTAAATCTACATTATTAAATAGTATTGCTGGATTTGAAAAAATAGATTCAGGTGATATATACCTTAATGGCAAAAAATTAATTGCTGATAACCATTTCTATAAAACACAATTAGGTTATCTATTTCAAAACTATGGATTAATAGACAATTTATCAGTTGATGAAAATTTAGATATTGGACTAGCATTCCAAAAACATTCGAAAGCAGAAAAACGAAAACGTAAAAATGTATTATTAAAAGAATTAAATGTAAATGTTGATTTAAAAAGTAAAATATCAACATTAAGCGGTGGAGAGCAACAACGCATCGCTTTAATCAGATTATTGTTAAAAAATCCTAATATTATACTAGCCGATGAACCAACAGGTTCATTAGATAGAAATAATGGAGAAAAAATTCTAGATAAGTTATTAGCATGTTTAAATGACAACAAAATTATCATTATCGCAACACATGACATTGATGTTGCTAAAAAGTGCAATGTTGAAGTAAACATGGAAGATTTAAATTGTTAATTATTCAACAACTTCGATTCATTTTTAACGACAGACAAAAACAGCGAGTCTCTTTTCAATAGGAATCTCGCTGTTTTACTTTTCTTAATATTCATCTATAAAATTATGATGTCATATAATCTCCGCCATTGACATGGATGACTTGTCCAGTAATATACGAACTATCTGCGTACGTTGCTAAAAATACATAAGATGGTGCCAGTTCAGCTGGTTGTCCTCTACGTTCCATTGGTGTATCAGAACCTTGGTTTTCAACTTTGTCTTCTGTGAATGTTGCTGGAATTAACGGTGTATAAATTGGTCCGGGTGCCACTGCATTGACACGAATCCCTTTTCCAATCAACGTAGTTGCTAATGAACGTGTGAATGCAACAATCGCGCCTTTTGTTGCTGAGTAATCTATAAGATGCCCCGAACCTCTATAAGCTGTCACGCTCGTGGTATTAACAATCGCATCACCATCACTTAAATGTGGCACTGCGGCTTGAGATAAAAACATCATTCCAAAAATATTCGTTTCGAATGTTTCTTTTACTTGTTCTGGTGTGATATCTTCAAAGTTGTCTTTAGGAAATTGAACGCCACCATTATTAACTAATATATTGAGTCCACCAAAATCATTTACGACTTTTTCAATTAAATCTTGTGATGATGCCACATCTTTCAAATCATGTGCATAGGCTTTTGCTTTTACGCCTAAAGATTCCAAACGATTTACTACTGCTTCTGCATCTTCATGTTCATCATAATATCCAATCGCAACGTCTGCGCCTTCTTTAGCATATAGTGTTGCCACTGAACGCCCAATACCTGAATCTCCTCCGGTAATCAAAGCAACTTTCCCTTTCAATTTTCCACCACTTTTATAATCTTTCATTTCTGAAAGTGGCTGTGGATTCATATCTTTTTCAATTCCTGGCTGTCTATCTTGTGTATAACCTTTAATTTGTTTATGAAATTCAGTTAAGTTCATTTGTATACCTCCATTTTTACGCTTGTTACTTGCTAGATACCACTTCAGAGCACATGCAAACATTTTGAATTTTTAATTAGTTTTGGACAATACAAAATAAATGCATTAACAACACACTATAACAGTGCCGCTATAGTGTGTTGACTTACCTTTAAAATTATTAATTCATTAATTGGATTTAGATAGAATGTTTAATGATTCTACTTGAATGAATAAATGACATCATTGCAAATATGCAATAAACTATTGAATATGCACCCATAACAATATAGACAGGTAACATATTTGTTGTACTGAGCATCAACATAAATGCCTTAGCGGCAAAATATGCATGTAATAATGAGACAGCAAGTGGCAGCCCAAAATTAAACATTACTTTAAGTCCTAATCCCTTAAGCATATCACTATGTGTGTATCCAATTTTGCGTAATATACGGAAATTGGGTATCTCATCTTCTGTTTCATCCATTTGTTTAATATATATAATGCAGCCTGATGCTACTAAAAATGCTAATCCTAAGAATGATGTAACAAATAGTAAAATACCTGCAGAGTCATTCAATTCTTGACGTACTAATTTTTGAGGATAGATATCAGGATGAACTGAATGGGCGATTTTATTAGCTTCTTTCCAATTATTTTGATTTTTTAAATCGTAACCATATTGGGCACGTGTTTCATCGCCCTGTGGTTTCAATTGATTATATTGCTGTTCACTTATGAGTAATACAGGTGAAGCAAAGCTGACATCGTTTTGAAAATCCACTTCTTTTTTAGCATCAATCACTTGAAATGTTTGAGCCGGTTTAGTGTCAAATTGAATTTTTGTATTTAAATTGAATTTCATTATACTTGCGGATGAAGCCATGTTCATCATTTTCGCTTTATGATCCGTAATATCTTTGTCATTAAAATACTTATTACTTGTTACAAACATTTTATCAGTCTTACCAAAATTACTACTATAATCATAAAAATTCTCTTTAGTTACCTTTAATTCAGTAACTTCTTTGTATACTTTGGTATAACCTATATCTTTTTGTTTTAACTCACCTTCAAATTGTTGTGCTTGCTTATTTTCCAAGAAATTAAAATCTTGTGGTGAGGATTGCTTTACCGTATCATCAATTGTTGACTTACTAATTGCGCCAAAACATAGCACGGTTACAGTAACAGCAGATATTGTCGCTATTATTGTGAGCGACAATGCATTTTTCTTCATTCTGTGCATAATAGAAGATGTAAATACAACATCAGTTATAGAAACGTTACCATTTTTTGAATTTTTCAATGTTTTAAAAATTAGCGACACTGAACTTCTAAAGAACAGATATGCACCTATAATAGTTAAAAATAGAATGGCGAAGGGTGCAAACATTAATTGCTCAGCGAATTTGCCAAACAGTTCAGTAGACATGTAATAACCAAAAGCAATCATGGCTATGCCTAAGATACCTGAGATAACTTCAATAACTGTCATTTTAGATTGAGTTACTTCAGATTTTGTACTATCATTCATCATTGATAATATACTACGCTTACGTAAAAAGATAAAACTTTGTGCCATAATCAAGAGGAAAGACACGATAATTAATAAAAAGGTTTGAGTAACAGCTGGAAATTGGAATGTTAATGAAACACTCGTGTCTATACTTAATACCTTGAGCACAATCATTAGAAGTATCTTCGAACCAAAGACGCCAATGACTATGCCAATCAATCCTGTTATCAAAAACATTGCCGCTTGTTCAATTAATAATATACGCAAAATATTTTTTCTAGTTAAACCTATCAATTGATATAAGGCAAACTCGCGTGTACGTCGTTTTATAAATAATTGATTCGCGTACATTAGAAATATGAGTATGATTGCAAATAAGAAATATGAGCCTACTTCAGAGCCCTTTCTAATAATCGACATTGAATTTACATTGTTTATACTCTCTGTATACTTTAATGTAACAAAACTAAAATATAATACAATACTGACAATTAATGAAAATATATACATCGCGTAATGCCGTATGTTTTGTCGGAAGTTCTTAATTATGATTTGATTAAAACTCATTTGCTACACCACCCAAGGCAGTTTGCATATGAATGATATTTTTATAAAATGCTTGATTCGAGTCATCACCTTGGTATATTTCCGAATGGACACTACCATCTTTCAACATGATGACACGATTGGAATAACTTGCTGCGACTGGATCATGTGTCACCATTACAATCGTTGCATCTATACTTTCATTCAAATCTTCAAGCCTATTTAGAAGATCTTGTGCACTCTTTGAATCTAATGCACCAGTAGGTTCATCAGCAAAAATAATAGCAGGTTTATGCACTGAAGCACGTGCTGCAGCAGTACGCTGTTGTTGGCCTCCAGAAATTTCACTCGGATATTTATGACCTAGTTCATGAATGCCTAGCGCTTTTGTTACTTCATTATAATTATTTTCTTTTTCTGCTTTAGACATTTTTTGAATCGATAAAGGAAGCATGATATTTTCTTTTACCGTTAATGTGTGTAATACACTATAGTTTTGAAAAATAAAACCAATCTCTTTTTTACGAAAATCTGCTAACGCTTTGTTGCTCATGTTATTTATTTTATTACCGTTAATTTCAACTGTGCCACTCGTTATATAATCAATCGAACTTAGGACGTTTAAAAGTGTCGTTTTACCAGAACCTGAAGGCCCCATTATGGTAACAAATTCCCCTTTTTCAATTGAAAAATCAATCCCTTTTAATACTTCTTGTTGCTGATGTCTATTACCATACTTTTTTGTTAGTCCTTCTACTTTTAATATCGACATATTTGTTCACTCCTCATCATCTTTTTCTCTATATAACTATCATAGCTAATTAATTTTTTCTTTTCGTTTGTTATAACTAACAAAAAGCTATTTTAAAATGACAACTTTGTCACTTATATGTAATTTATTTAGTTCTAATTTTTAAATCTACACTTTTGTCATATGATATAATAGTCTGATTGAATTTTAAATAAGGAGTACAAGAAGATGTTAAATAAACTTAAACGAGAATGGCTCACTGCTCCGGGAACCAATATCCTAGCTGGTATCCTTGTGGCGCTTGCGCTCATTCCTGAAGCCCTCTCATTCTCTATCATCGCTGGTGTAGATCCTATGGTAGGTCTATATTCTTCATTTATTATAGCAGTTGTTATTTCTTTTGTTGGTGGTAGACCAGCAATGATTTCAGCAGCTACAGGTTCTGTTGCCTTAGTCATTGTGCCATTAGTAAAAGATCATGACGTTCAATATTTACTGGCAGCGACAATTTTAATGGGTATTATTCAAATTATTTTTAGCATTTTAAAAGTAGGACGTTTAATGAAGTTTATCCCAAACTCTGTCATGATTGGTTTCGTTAATGCTTTAGCTATTCTCATTTTTATGACACAAATTAAACATATATTTGGTATATCGATACCTACATATTTATTTGTTATTGCTACACTACTAATTATTTACTTATTGCCACGCGTATTTAATAAAATTCCCGCACCACTTATCGCAATTGTTTTACTTACTACTGTCTATTTAATGACTGGCGCAAAAGTCGAAACTGTTGGTGATTTAGGACAAATCACACGTTCATTGCCACAATTTTTCATTCCAGACGTGCCATTTAACTTAGAAACATTACAAATTATTTTCCCTTATTCTTTATCTATGGCTGTTGTAGGACTTGTAGAAAGTTTATTGACAGCTCGTATCGTAGACCAAGCAACTGATACGTATAGTAGTAAAAATAGAGAATCTCGTGGACAAGGTATTGCCAACTTAATTACAGGTTTCTTTGGCGCAATGGGTGGCTGTGCTATGATTGGACAATCCGTAATTAACGTTCGATCTGGTGCAACGACACGTCTTTCTACTTTTACAGCTGGTGTATTTTTGATTATTTTAATTATCGTGTTTGGCGATTGGGTCGTTCAAATTCCTATGCCTATATTAGCTGGTATCATGATTATGGTATCTGTAGGAACGTTTGATTGGCGTTCATTCCAATTTATGAAAAAGGCGCCCCGTACTGATGCATTGGTCATGGTGCTCACTGTAGCTATTGTGCTATTCACGAGTAACCTTGCATTAGGTGTTCTCGTTGGTGTCATTGTAAGTGCCCTTTGTTTTGCTACAAAAATTTCAAATGTTAATGTAGATTACGAAGAAGTCGATGATTCAATTCACTACAAAATCAAAGGTCAAATTTTCTTTGTCTCTATAGATTCTATGATGAATCAACTTGATTTAGAATTGCGTAATAAGACAATTTACTTAGACTTTAGTCAAGCTCATTTATGGGATGATTCCGCAGTTAATGCGATTGATACCTTAATAGAAAACTATCACAAGAAAAAAAATACAATTTATGTACAACACCTCAATAAAGACAGTCGTAAAATTGTCTCTGAATTAAGCAAAGTAAACAAACAACATCTTTTATAAAATATTCATCTCTGAGATTGAAGTATCGGTAAGTTTAAAAAACTAAGCCCTTACTTCAATCTCTTTTTTCAAACACAAAAATTGACTTTTATACCTAACGGGGGTATATTAAAAATATAGAACGTTAAACAAACACTTTGTCACTAATATTTAATTACATATATGGAAGGAGGTTCTCTTCATGGCTGAGAAGAAAAAAACAACTTTAGGCATCACCGGTATGACTTGTGCCGCATGTGCAAATCGAATAGAAAAAAACTTAAATAAAATAGATGATGTAGAAGCAACTGTGAACGTTACAACAGAAAAAGCCACGGTGACTTATAATCCTGAATCAACAACAATAGATGACCTTGCACAATCGATTGAAAAAACAGGTTATGGCGTCTTAACCGAAAAAGCAGAACTCGATGTTATCGGCATGACTTGTGCCGCATGTTCGAATAGGATTGAAAAAGTATTAAACCGTGACGCTGGCGTTGAACATGCTAATGTCAATTTAACTACTGAAAATGCAACAATTGCATACAACCCAGAAATAACTTCTATTGATGATTTGATTAAAAAAATTCAAAAAATAGGTTATGATGCGAAGCCGAAACAAGCAGCTAGTGAAAAAAGCTCACAAAAAGAGCAAGAGTTAAAGCTCAAACGTATTAAACTTATTATTTCAGCGATTTTAGCAGCACCCTTATTACTAACAATGTTTGTGCACCTTTTCGGTATGCAAATTCCGCATATTTTTATGAATCCGTGGTTTCAATTTGCATTAGCAACACCCGTTCAATTTATAATCGGTTGGCAATTTTACGTAGGTGCCTATAAGAATTTACGCAATGGCTCTGCCAACATGGATGTACTTGTCGCCTTAGGTACAAGTGCCGCATACTTCTATAGTTTATATGAATTGATAAAATGGCTAAGCCTTATAAATTATACACCGCATCTATATTTTGAAACGAGTGCAGTGCTAATTACATTGATTCTCTTCGGAAAATATTTAGAAACGCGCGCAAAAACACAAACTACAAATGCTTTAAGTGAATTGCTCAACCTTCAAGCAAAAGAAGCACGTGTGTTACGTCATCAAGAAGAGTTAATGATTCCATTAAGTGAGGTTGTACAAGGTGATTACCTTATCATTAAACCTGGTGAGAAAATACCTGTAGACGGTAAAGTCATCAAAGGAACCACTTCTATAGATGAATCTATGTTAACTGGTGAATCTATACCCATTGAGAAAGTTCAAAATGATAATGTCATCGGTTCCACAATGAATAAAAATGGGTCTATTACCGTAGAAGCAACTAAAGTTGGCAAAGATACAGCGCTCGCTTCAATTATTAAAGTTGTAGAAGAAGCACAAGGATCTAAAGCACCTATTCAACGTCTTGCTGACATTATTTCTGGCTATTTTGTGCCGATTGTAGTTGGCATTGCTTTACTCACATTTATTGTATGGATTACACTCGTACAAACAGGACAATTCGAACCTGCATTAGTTGCTGCAATCGCAGTACTCGTAATAGCCTGTCCTTGTGCACTTGGGTTAGCTACGCCTACTTCTATTATGGTAGGTACTGGAAAAGCTGCGGAGACCGGTATTCTTTTTAAAGGTGGCGAACATATTGAACGTACACACCAAGTCAATACTGTTGTATTAGATAAGACAGGGACAATTACAAATGGTAAACCCGTAGTCACTGATTTCGATGGTGATGATGAAGTGTTACAACTACTCGCAAGTGCAGAAAAAGGGTCTGAACATCCTTTAGCTGAATCTATTGTGAATTACGCTAAAAAGAGTGATATACCCTTTTTAGAAGTAGAACATTTCGAAGCAATACCTGGCCACGGTATAAAAGCGATAATTGATGGTAAATCATTAGACGTTGGTAATCGCAAATTTATGACAGAACAAGAAATTGCAATAAATAGTGCAGAAACACAATTATCACGCTTTGAGCAAGATGGAAAAACAGCCATGATGATTGCCATAGATAACGAATTAAAGGGAACGATCGCTGTTGCAGATACTGTTAAACCTTCAACAAGTGAAGCAATTCAGCAACTTCATGATTTAAATATTGAAGTCGTAATGCTCACTGGAGATAACGAACGTACCGCACAAGCTATTGCAAAACAGGTAAGCATCGATACCATCATCGCTGAAGTACTACCTGAAGAAAAAGCCTCGAAAATTGTGGAGCTACAAGACCAAGGCAAGACGGTAGCCATGGTTGGTGATGGTGTCAATGATGCGCCAGCACTTGTACAAGCAGACATTGGTATTGCAATTGGTACAGGTACAGAAGTTGCCATAGAAGCTGCTGACGTTACAATACTTGGTGGCGACTTATTATTAATTCCAAAAGCCATGAAAGCCAGTAAAGCTACGATACGTAATATACGTCAAAACTTATTCTGGGCCTTTGGTTACAATGTGGCTGGTATACCAATCGCAGCCTTAGGATTACTTGCACCATGGGTTGCAGGTGCTGCAATGGCGTTAAGCTCTGTAAGTGTCGTTACTAACGCACTGAGACTTAAACGCATGAGATTATAATCCATTTTTGAAATAATCATAAGAGAGATATTCATTATTTTAAGGAGGTGATTTGTATGACTGCAGAAACAATTAAAGTAGAAGGCATGAGTTGTGATCACTGTAAACAAGCAGTAGAGTCAGCACTTACTAACCTTGATGGTGTTACCACAGCAAATGTTAGCCTTGAAGAAAATAACGTTAAAGTAGATTATGATGACAACAAAGTCGAAATGTCTCATATGAAAGAAGCAATCGAAGACCAAGGTTATGATGTAAAATAAATAAATAGATCGCAAATATAGTGGACGCCTCATCTCTGATGCGCCCACTTTTTTATTCCTATTCATTTTAATATTGCGTTAAAACCACTTTATAAATTATTGACACGAAGCCCTGTATCACCCGTGTTTAATACTTCTAATGTTGCATCTAGTGCATCCACAATTAAATTTTCAACTGCTGCATCTGTATAAAATGCAATATGAGGAGACACAATAACATCTTGTCGTTCAATTAATTGAGTTAAAATATCATCTTTAAGTTCAGTACCTCTTTGATCACTAGGGAACAATCCTTTCTCACCCTCATAAGTATCAAGCGCTGCACCTTTTAACGTTCCATTATCCAACGCTTCTATAAGTGCACTTGTCTTTACAATCGTGCCACGTGCACAGTTGATAAACACAGCGCCCTTCTTAAATGCTTTGAATAAATCTTCATCAAATAAATAATCATTTTCATTAGTAGCTGGAATATGAACAGTGACAATATCTGCATCTTTCACAGCTTCAGTCACACTCTCTTTATAAGTTAAATATGTTTGGCATGTTTCATTCTGTTCAATATCATATGCCACAACTTCAGCATCAAACCCTTGAGCAAAAATTTTACCTACAATAGAACCAATGCGTCCCGTACCGATTACGGCGACTTTTAAATCTCTGATAGAACGTGATAATATTCCTGGTTGCCATCTAAAATCATAAGTTGCTGTTTTTTGTTGGATATCATTATAATTGCGAATTAAATTGAGTGCTTGAGACACCGTATATTCTGCAATTGAATGTGGCGAATATGAAGGTACATTTGAAATAATCAAATTATATTTTCGAGCTAAATCTAAATCATAACTATCAAAACCTGCACTTCGTTGTGCAATTTGTTTAATGCCAAAATCATGTAATTTTTTGTATACTGCTTCATCTAATGGAATTTGCTGTGATAAAGATAAACCATCAAATCCTTCTACACGATCGACTGTATCTAAAGTAAGTAAATCTTCATCTAAATCAACCTCTACTTTGTTTTTTGTTGCCCATGCTTCTATGTATGGAATATCTTCTTCACGCACGCCAAAAAGTTTGATTCTTGTCATTTAAATTCACTCCTATTTTATTATTGATAAAGGGGTTTAAGCGATTGAATACGCTCTGCCGCTTCCATTAATACTTGATCATCAAGCGCCAATGAAATACGTACATAGTTCCGTCCGTGTTCACCAAAAGGTATACCCGGTGCAACAAGAATAGATTGTTGTTTCAATAAATAGTCAACAAACGCTTCACCATCGTATTCAGGTGGTGTTTTCAACCATAAAAAAATGCCACCCTTCATTGGTTCAAAAGGTATATCCACTTCTTTTAGTTTTGCTTCAAATTGATTTCTACGTCTTTTAAATGTTTCATTTTGTTCTTCTAAAAAATCATCATAATGATTCAATGCATAAGTAGCTGCATCTTGTAACGCACCGAACATGCCAGCGTGTGTATGGGATTGGTATTTCTTTAAGGCTTGTATTATGTCTTTATTCCCTACTGCAAAACCCACTCGGAACCCTGACATATTATAGCCTTTAGATAATGAAAAAATTTCTACTCCCAATTCTTTCGCGCCTTCAGATTGCAGCATACTCGGGTTCTTACCATCAAAACCAAATGCACTATATGCAAAATCATGAACAATTTTAGTTTTCGTATTTTTAAATTTTGCGACAGCTTCATCAAATACAGACTTTGTAGCTACTGAACCAGTTGGATTATTAGGATATGTTAAATAAACTAGACGTGTATTGGACAGCACATCTTTATCTACTTTATTCCATTCAGGTAAATAATGTGGTGGTTTAAGTACAAGTCGCTCTGGCTGCGCATCAGCCAACATCACTCCCGCCAAATAATCCGTATAACCTGGATCTGGTAACAAGACATTCTCTCCAGGATTAACAATACATGTTGGTAGGCCCACTAAACCATTCTTCGTTCCATATAGAATACAAACTTCATCTTCTTTATCTAATTCTACTTGGTACTGTCTTTCATAAAAATCTACAATTGCTTGTTTCAAACTATCTTTACCATGAAACGCTACATACTTCTGATTCTCAGGAAGACGTATCGCTTCAGCAAAGCAATCAATAATACCCTTTGGCGTTTCTCCATCAGGAATACCAACTGCCATATTGATTAATGGTAATGGGCCATGTTCAACCTTTTGCCCCATCGTTTTTCCAAAATAACTATCGGGAATTTGCGCTAATCTATCTGAAATTGACATTAAAAGTCCTCCTATATAAAAAACTATATACCCAATGAAGTGGCATATAGTTTTCACATGTCACCTATCTATCAAGTCATGTCACTTGTTGGAAGTAGCACAGTACTTACGACATAAGTCTGCTGCTGAAGTCTCATAGGGCCAAATCCCTCAACTTCTCTGGATAAGTTTTTAATTATTTAATTACCTTTAATTTTATCAGAATATTCGCCCTTGTCAATAAACTTTGAGGCATCTAAAAAAGAGAGTGACTCTTGTGAGTCACTCTCTAATCTATATCACTAAATTTTATGATTTAGTGATTTGAATCCTACCACCAGTTATTTTGAGAACGGAATGAAAGTGCTTCATCAATTGAACCATAACGTTGTTCAGCATAGTTAATCATACCTTGTGTTTGTGTAGCTACTGAACCAGTACCCCAAGCTTCTTTAGTTTGGCCTAAACCTCTGTAACCTAATGGGTTAACAGCATTTGGATTACCACTTGATTCAGGTAATACGATAGTATTCCACATAGCTTCTGTACCACCAGCAGCTAAGAATTGAGCTTTAACTGATCCACCAGTTGAAGCAGCTGAAGATTTTGCAGCTTCGTAAGTTTTAGTTGTCGCACTTGTTTGTGTAGTTGAAGCTTTAGGAGCTGCAACTGGTTTAACGTCAACATTACTTGATTGTTGTTGTGTACTTACTTCGCTTGCTGATTTTTCGTTAGTGTTAGTAGTTGCTTGTGTGCTAACATCTTGTGTTGTATTTGTAGTTACGTTAGAAGATGCAGTTTGAGCACCTGCTACATCATATTCCCATGACCAAGTTTGACCGTCTGAAGTGAAAGTATATTCATAACCGCCTAATACGAAATCATAGTTGTACGCACCAGCGTGTAATGGTTTTTCATTTAATTCTGCAGCACCACTTTGTGCTAATTCAGCTAAATGCGCTTTGTCGATATTTTCTTCTGAAGCGTGAGCTTGATTGTGGTCTGCTGTTGCTGCGTATCCTGTTACACCTAATGCTACTGCTAATGATGATGCTAAAATTGTCTTCTTCATAATTAAAAAATCCTCCATTTAAATCTTTTTAAGTAAAATTATATTTTCGTTAATTAAATTATCCTATGTGCTTCAAGCAATTAATTTTTATGTTTTATTTTTTCGCCACAAATAATATACCATAAATTTCGATTAATTATATTACACTATGATAACAAAACATTACAGATAGACCCTTTCTTTGTAACATTGAAATATAATCGTTTTGTTTTGTAACGCTCAAAACAAATAAAATATACTTTTCATATACCTCTGAATGTTATTATATTGCGCTTTATATCAATTTTTATACTAATTTTTTATATAGTCTGAAATATTACAAATCCTCTTCTGTTACCAAACTGTAAAATAAAAATTCAACATAAAAATTATACTTTAGTGTGAAATTCGCAATATATTTTGTCGAAATAAAAAAAAGACCACTGTTATGTGGCCTTTTAGATCATCTAAATATATTTTTAAAAATCCATTTGAATACTACTTATGACAAATCTTTACGTATTTTACATTTAAAACCTACAACATTTTATGCTAAGAATTTATAAATATTACTATCATATAGTTTTAATACCTTCATATAGAAAATATTAATTAAGTAACCCATAATAAATGGAACTACAAAGAATGCGATAAATACAAATAATAAATTCATTAATATCGAGTCTTCCATAAATTTAAAAGCACTAATTGGTCCTACAAGTCCAATAATACCAAATCCAGCAGATTCTTTTGTACCCTCTATACCAATAAGTCCACCTACAAATCCTGTGATAAGTGCGTTTGTAAAAATCGGTAGTAAAATAATAGGATGTCTTACCATATTCGGTATCATCATTTTAACGCCGCCTAGAAAAATCGTAATCGGCACGCCTGCTCTATTCATTTTAATTGTTCCTGCAACAAGAACACCTTCACACGCTACAATACCAAGCGAAGCAGAACCAGCTGCTAGGCCACTTATACCTATAGCTAACGCTGTAGCCACTGTAGATATAGGTGAAATAATTATAAAACTGAATGCAAGTGCAATAAGCATAGACATTAATATAGGTTGTAATTCTGTAAATGAATTTACTAGATTACCTATACCTGTAGTAATCATTTGTATGTATGGCAGTATAAGAACGCCTATAAAAGCGGCTAATCCTCCAACAATTGTTGGTAAAATAATTAGCGTTAAGCTACCAAAACGTTCTCCTACTACTAATATAAAAAACACTGCAATTGCTGCAGTAATCATTGTATTAATTAAATCCCCAACGCCTACAAGCATCCATATACCATCTTTGAATTGTGCAACGCCACTACCAACAAATGCCGAACTGGCAACTACTGCTGTAGCCAATGGCGTTAGATTGAAGCGCATTGCAATCAAAGCTCCGACAAGAAGTGGCACTGTAAATTGTATACTTTCTACAACTTGTAACATTGTTTCGAATATTGGATACTTCGGTGAAAGAACTTTAAATAGTTCACCTAAAATTGCATTTGGAATCAGACCTGCAACAATTGCTATTGCTACACCTGATAATACATTATTAATAAATTGTTTCGGACTGATTTTCATCATAGCAGTTCCTCCTAAGTTGTAATAATTACTAATATATCATATTATTTTAATTTTCAGAATATTAATTAGTAATTAACTTTTTAAAAAAATAGCCCATAAAAGTCGCGAATAAAAGCCGACAGATAACGTTTAAGTAATCTATCGACTATTGATTATATATTTAATTTGAGTCTTATAATTTTTTATTTTCTTCCATAATAACGTTTATTTTTCCATTAATTCAGAAGTTATTACAAGGCCTTGTGTTTCAGTTTCAAAAAATTCTAGTTTTTGAAGCTTATTATTTTCTGGTAATAAGCGATCGAATTGTTCCCAAATCCAAAAAGCGATATTTTCCGCAGTTGTATTCATATCTGGCAACGT
Organism: Staphylococcus equorum; assembly: GCF_029531845.1. GTDB lineage: Bacteria > Bacillota > Bacilli > Staphylococcales > Staphylococcaceae > Staphylococcus > Staphylococcus equorum_C. The sequence goes on along the minus strand of NZ_JAMBPV010000007.1, from coordinate 21,298 downwards.
TTCGTTCACTAATTTACCATCTAAATAAGGTTCGATTTCTTTTTTATATAACTTATCAACTTCATTAAAATCCATTGCTAGGCCATAATCATCAATTGCAGATAAAATTTCAATGTTGAATTTGTATAAATGATTCTCTAAATCTTTGTGGAATTTTTCAGTAAAATAAATACGATTATCGCATGTAAATTCATAATAGTTTTTTATACATACATCGTTATCTCGATATTTGAATTGTTGAGGTGGTTGCACATTATCGAAATTTGTCATTAAACTCACTCCTATTTTTCTCTTTGTATCTATATACCCTTTCTTTTTCTTCTATAATTAAAATGGCTATGTTTTTCTATATTCATTATAGGTAATTAAGTATTGTAGAGATATTTATTTATAGAAAGGATGAATGCTATGTCTATTCACATTCAAAGAATTTATGATAAAGAACAAAAAGATGGCGTACGTATACTTGTAGACCGAGTTTGGCCAAGAGGTATGTCTAAAGAGGATGCAAATTTAGATTATTGGTTAAAAGAACTTGCGCCTACATCTGAGTTAAGAAAATGGTTCGATCATGATCCTAAATTGTATGCTGCTTTCAAAGAAAAATATGAAAAAGAATTACGTGAAAATGAGGATCAGCAAGAAGCATTTAACGAACTCAAAGAAGTCATATCTCATACTAAAAAAAATATTATTTTATTATTTGCTGCTAAAGATGAAGAACATAACCAAGCTGTTGTACTTCAAGACTTGTTAAAATAAGGTGGTAGTAGAAATGACCACATGGAATATTCATATACAAGATGACTGCGTTCAACAATTAATTAAAAAAGATGCAACATTAGCATTGCTTATTAAAAAAATTGGCAATCTCCAAATCAATATTCGTCCTAACCCATTAAAATCTTTAATTCGATCGATTATAGGGCAACAAATTACAGTTAAAGTGGCCGTATCTATTTTTGAAAAGCTAACTGATACCATCAATGATGAATGGACAGTTGATAAACTTTCTGAAATCGAAGACACTCAAATGAAATCTTTGGGTTTATCTAAATCTAAAATTAATTATATTCATAATTTAGTAACACATATACAACAAGGGAAACTAGACTTGGAAAATTTACACAAGTTAACTAACGATGAAGTTATTCGTACATTAACTGAAGTGAAAGGTATTGGGCAATGGACTGCCGAAGTTTTTCTATTATTTACATTACAGCGTCCAGATGTTGTCCCTATACATGATGTTGGTCTACAAAGGTCAGCACAATGGTTGTACGATACAACTAAAGATCAACGGAAAGCACAGCTTTCTTTATGTTCAGAACATTGGGAGCATTGTGCCTCTGTTGGTGCATTCTATTTATGGGAAGCCATACATCAAAATTATTTAGCTTACGATTCCATACATGACATCAACGACTAATCTTCTGTATACAAGGGAGCCGACCAGAAATCTAATTTTTCTAACAAGATTTCATCGTATGAACCTGGCCCGGCAAAGCTGACTAGAAAATGAATACAAGAGCTGAAGCTCTTGCATAAGAACTAATTGTCTTCATAAATGAAGTAGTAGTTCTTTAAAAGCTTGATATAAGTGCATTTTCAATTCAATCAGCCACTGCCAATATAATAATTGAGACTGAGACATGTATTTATGTTTCAGTCTCTTGTTCTTTTCACAGTTTTTCCTTGATACAATCTTTGATCATTCATCTCACTGTTTAATTCTTATTGGTAATTGAGATAATCTCTTTGCATTAGTTCACTTATATATTCATTTTTATATGTGATTGCTTTTGTATAAGTTCAATCAATAATGATGAATGCTTTATATTATTTTTTATATAAACTTTTTTCGCCATCGGGTAACTTTTCTACAAATGATTTAGGGTCTTCCGCATACGTATTACCTAAGCCACCATTCATTCTTTGGAAATGGAGATGGGCACCTGTTGTTTGTTCACCTGTATTACCGGAAAGTGCAATGACATCACCCGCTTGCACTTTGTCACCTACTTCAACCTTAAAATCATTTAAATGCATATACCACTGATGGTACTGACCATTTGCTTCCGATATTTGTATGACTTTTCCACCTAAATCGTTATTAAATGTACGTGTTACTGTACCATCTGAGGCAGATTTTATAGGCGTATCTTCTGGCAAATGATAATCTATACCATAATGTTTGCCCTCAAAATTACTTCTCTCATATTCACCAAATGTTTCTGTTTCTCTGCTTCCATCAAATAAATTGCTAAATGAGTTATCACCATCTTCATCAGCATCGTTATTTCTTTCTTCAGTAAAATATTTATTCATACTGTCTTGAATGTCGTCTATGTTAATAATGAGTAGTGTTAACGGAACTATAATAATAATAAGCAAGACAATTGTTTTTATCGTATTTTTCACTATTCAAATCACCTTTAATATATTTAAGTTATGATATATTAGTATACTTTTTATAGTTTTGATACGCTAATCATACAGCTTGAAAATGGCTCATACTTTAGTTGGATGTAACAAAAAGTCATCATATATTGTTTATACAATGACTCCTCTCATGACTCTTATTTTAAATTATACTACATCGATTCTGTAGTTATAACTTATTTTAAGAACTATAACTTCCAAGCATATTTTCCATCAGTTTCCATACTTTTTCTACATCGACTGCAGTAGCGAAATAAGCATTTTTTTCTTTATGTGTAATATCATTTAAATCTACTGCCATTGTCCCATATGTAAGCGGACTTTGGTGTTCAATATCTATGTGTGTATGTTGCATCGTAAATAGGTCTGGCTGTAATAAATACAAGATAGTACAAGCATCATGTATTGGTCCACCATCCATATTAAAATGTGTTTTATAAGTTGATTTGAAAAACTCCAAAAGTTCAACGACAAATCTAGCAATTTGATTGTCGATACGCTTAAAGCGATTAATCACTTCATCCGTTGCCAATACTTGGTGTGTGACATCTAACCCGAACACATTAATTGTTACACCACTATCAAAGACACGTTTAGCCGCTTCAGCATCTACCCAAATATTGAATTCCGCGTTTGGCGTCCAATTACCGAATGTGCCGCCTCCCATGATTGTTATAGAATCAATATATTGTGTGATACTTGGATCTTTAATTAATGCAGTTGCTATATTAGTTAATGGCCCCGTAGCAACAATAGTAACTGGTTCTTTACTTTGCTTTAAAGTTTTAATAATGACATCAGCAGCATGATCTGGTGTTGGTTTAAGAGATGGCACTTCAGGTAATTTTGGACCATCCAAACCAGTATTGCCATGAATTTGGGAGGCAAATGAAGCAGGCTTAATTAACGGGCGTGTTGCACCAACTGAGACATTGATATCTCCTCTCCCCATAACTTCGAGCACATTCAACGCGTTCTTAGTGTTTTTTTCAACAGATTGATTCCCTGCCACTGTAGTTACTGCTAAGACATCAAGTAAGCTGTTTTTTGCACCAGCTAAAATTAAAGCAATTGCGTCATCATGTCCTGGATCACAATCCATAATGATCTTTTTATCCATATGCTTCACTCCAATCAAAATATTTCAGACGTGTTGCTCATTTCAAATCTCAAAATTAAAACTATAGCTAATACTGAAATTTCATTTAAAAATTCGCTATAACAAGAATCTTCTACGTAAACGTTACTGTATTTTAATCCTTCAATTCGAAATCTTGCCACATTTCTATCATACTACTTTTTAATATGGTAGTAACAATATTAACTAATCAATATTCAAACTGAAAATCATAGTAATAAACCAATTATGAAATAATGTAATTAATGTTAAAGCGCGCCGTTTTATATTTGTTTTTTAATCACTGCAAATCAAGCACATTGACATTCGTGAACTAAAGCCAGATAATTTGTATAAATTCTATTATTTGTAACTTATTTAAGGAGGTGTGAAGTCAATGACGACAACACATGTTGATCCACGAATTACCAGAACTAAAAAATTATTGATGGATGCCTTTCGTGACATCGCGAAAGAAAAGAAATTACAAACCATTACAGTGAAGGATATAACCGAACGCGCAACTGTTAATCGTGCTACATTCTATGCTCACTTTTATGATAAATATGACATTATGGACTATACCTTGTCAGAAACCATTCTTAAAAACTTAAATGACAACTTGACCCTTGCTTCTGAACTTAATGAAGAAACATTATGCAAAACGTTTATCACAATTACAAGTTATATTGAAGAAACACATAATGAATGTAAATTAAATAGTGCTGCATACGGTGAAGTAGTTGAAAAGAGAGTAAAGGAAGAATTGGAAGACATTTTCTTAACATTAATCGTACAAAAACATCCAAATGAAGACAGAGAAGCATTAGCTACGAGCGCTCGCTTTTTATCTTGGGGACTATATGGCACAGCTAAACATTGGTTTCATACGAGCAATACTTCTGCGCGCACCTATATCGAAAAAGCACTTCCATTGTTTATGAGTCAAGTACTGAAATAATTTATACAAAAAGCCTCTAAAGCAATGTTTACTTGCTCTAGAGGTTTAATATCTTTCAAAAACTATTTTTTGTTTTCATTTATAAAGTCTAATACATCACCAGTTAACGCGACGCCATTATTACTTTCGCCTTCTACACCACCGTAATGTAATCCTACCACTTCATTATTACCATTGAAGATTGGAGAACCGGAGTTGCCACCAAATGTACTCGCACCATATGTAAGTTGCGTGCCGTTATTAGTTAATATCTCTCCCTTACTTTCCCACATTGTAGCTAACGATTTATCACCTGGATAACCTGTTACTGTTATAGGATCACCTTCACTAACACTTGATGCATCTTGGATTGTTGCGGGTTGTACGACATCACCTACGGACTGCCCTTTATCGTTAGTATTGAAATGTACAAGTACTAAATCTTCTTGACCAGGGTAAGCTTGGACTTCTTTTTCAGTAAATTGGCCATTTGGGTATGAACCTTCATTTTTAGCTGCAGGTGCAAATGTCATATCGCCATTTGAAAGATTAGCAACATGCTTATTTGTTAATACAGTATTTTCGTCGATGACTACGCCTGTCGCTATATTTTCTCCCATATTAATGTACCCTACTGATTGGTAATGGCCTGTAGTGGTATTTTCAATTTGTGTTCTATCTTCATCAGGTAATATGACCTTTGGCATAACTTCTGAGGACTGCGTATTAGTTGTATTATCATTTTGTTGCGTTTGAGTTGGCTGATTCGTTGTACCGTTATTTTGAGTATCCATAGCTGCAGAACTACTAAATGGTGCAATTGCGGATAACATTACCAAAGAAAAAGCTATACTACCTATCATTTTTCTTATAAACATAAATAACCCTCCATCAAAATATATTATACTATTTAAATTTAAAGACTTTTTCAAAAATAATCAAATCATAATATTAACTATTGAAAATATATCACCTTAATTTATAAGTTTTTTTAATAGTATATTCTTAGGTTATACCCTATCTTCGAAAATAGTATCATTTTCAAAACAACACATTTCTCTTTATGTCGTTTAAACGATAAATCGCTAAACATGTTGTTTGCATTATATTTCATGGCGTAATACAATACATTTAAACAACAGGTGTTAGTTAGATGATACTTGTTGGTTAAATGAAGTTAGGAGGGATAGACGTGACAACAATTCAAAAACACAATGGTTTCAAACGGACTTTTCAACAGGATCATTTGACGTTAGGCTTAACGTTACCTTTTGATAATTCTGAACACATCGCATTGTCGTTGGAATATCAAGTTGATTTAGCACAATACGCTGAAACGCTTGGATTTACGAGCCTTTTTGTAAGGGACAGTCCACTTTATAGCCCACATTTAGGTAATGTAACGACAAACTACGATCCGTTTGTATTTTTAACTTATCTCAGCGCCAAGACATCAAAAATCGCTCTCGGAACATCTAGTATTGTTGCTACATTACGTCATCCAATTCATATAGCGAAAGCTGCTACTTCTCTTGACTTAATTTCAAATGAGCGATTTTTATTAGGTGTTGCTACAGGAGATCGATCATTCGAATTTCCCGCTTTTAAAGTGAATACAGACAATTTAACTGAGCAATTTCAAACAACGATAACCTCTATAAACGATTTATGGGCAACGCATTCTCCACAAATCTCAAATTCTATATTTGAATTATATGAAGATGCCGGTTTACAAATACTACCAAAGCATAAACATATTCCAATGTTTGCTACTGGTTATTCAAAACAAAATATGACTTGGTTAAAGAAACATATGGATGGCTGGATGTTTTATCCACAAAATTTCCAACAACAAAAGAAATTATTACAAGAGTGGCATCATAACGATGTATTCAAACCTTTTATGCATCCGCTCGTTATCGATTTATCGATTAATCCAGATGAGTTGGTTAAACCTATTAAAGGTGGTTATCGCTTAGGTAGAAATACTTTAATAAAAATATTAAAATCGTATGAACGTATAGGTACGAATCATATTATGCTACATTTAGTTGAAAATGAAAGAACTTATAAAAATATATTAACAGAGGTTGGAAATTATGTTATTCCACACTTCCCACCTCATGAATTGCAGGAGGAAAAAAATTATGACACTATTAGATAGAATTAATATACTTGCAAATAAAGAAAAAGTTGAAACATTGAGCATTGAAGAAAAACAAGAACAACATGTGTTAAGACAAGAATATTTACAAATGATTCGTGGACAAGTCGTTAACACATTCTCAACTTTGAAAGTCGTTGATCCTTTAGGTGAAGACATTACGCCAGATAAAGTCTATAAATTACGTGAAGATATGGGCACTTTAGATTTTAATTAAAACGATGAGTAAATAGTGAATATACAAAAAAACGGCTGTTAGCTTTCACATCAAAGCTAACAGTCGTTTGCTATTTCTGAGTTTCACAAAGTGCAATTACTTATATCAATCGTTTAAAATTTTTTGCATTGAACGATCAACACTACTCGCATACATATTTCCGAATTTTACTAAGTGCACCATTAATAAATAAAGTCTATAAAATTCTAAGCGTTTCTCCGCACCATCGCTCAATGGATAATGCTTATTATATTCATCATAAAATGTTTGTGTAAAACCACCAAACACAGTAGTAATACCTAAATCAAATTCTCTATCACCATATAATGGTGCCGGATCAAATAGCGCAGGCGAACCATTTTCTAAAAACATATAGTTGCCTCCCCATAAGTCTCCATGCAGTAAGGAAGGTTTACTCGTATGCTTATTCAGTGCATCTATAATGACCTTACGTACACGTTTATATGTTTGAGTATCGTCATCTGTCCATAATTTCAACCGTAATAATTCATCTTTTAAATGATCCAGACGGCGTTCCACAAATAATGTCGTCCATGAATCTGTCCAGCTATTATCAAATGAAATATCTCCGCCTTCATAAGGTAAATTAAACCCAAATTTTCCTGATGATTGTTGTTGGCTATGCATTTTTGCAACAAGCTGTCCTAATTCACTTTGACTGCCAGTCGTACCTTCCTCTAAAAAAGATAATAGTAAATAAGCATCGCCATTAACTTCTCCACTTCCAACCACCTTAGGCGCGGTAATTTGAGCTTGTTCAAAAAGGTTTAAACCTGCAATCTCTGCTGCAAAGAAATCTTCATTACGATTGCGTTGTACGAGTAAAAAATAAGTTTCATCTGGTGTGTTCACTTGGAATGCTTCATTCACATCTCCACCACCAACCGGTGATATAGATTCTATATAATTTAATGGAAGTTGTACTTGCCATTCTTGTTTCATTTTTATCCCTCCATAACTATTGACTATAATATCGCTATTTAATTATTACCGTTTTCAACATTTATTAATCAATAATACTTATTTCCATACGTTTTATGTGACACTTCTTAAAATTATCTTGATTTACTCTAGGCATATATTCAGTAAAATGCTAGTCTATTAAAGACATCATTTTCAATATAGTCAACAATATAAATTTACTTTTGGCTTAAATACATATTTTCAGTACTAATAAAATTCGATTAACGGAGTGATAATCTCATGTATAAACTAATTAAACCGATTTTATTTCAATATGATCCTGAAAAAGCACATGGTATGACGATCGACGCACTTAAATTCGTGCAAAAACATTCCAAGTTATTACCAGTCGTTGAACAATTATTCCATTATGAGCATGCGCTATTACATCAAGAAATTCAAGGGGTTCATTTTGACAATCCTATTGGTCTCGCAGCAGGCTTTGATAAATCTTGTGAAGTCCCTAAAGCTTTAGAAAAAGCTGGCTTTGGTGCTATAGAACTCGGTGGTATTACACCTAAACCACAACCTGGTAATCCTAAACCACGTATGTACCGATTAGTTGAGGATAATGCTTTAATTAACCGTATGGGGTTTAACAATTTAGGGATGAATAAGGCGCTTAGCAATTTACGTAAGTACAGCTATCGAGTACCTGTAGGTTTGAATGTGGGCGTGAATAAATTTACTGCTTATGAATCACGTTATGAAGATTATATTAAAGTAATCGATACATTTAGAAATGATGTAACTTTCTTTACTGTGAATATTAGCTCGCCTAACACTAAGAATTTACAAAGCTTCCATGACAAAGATGAATTCTCACAACTTTGTTCCGCAATTCAATCTTATAAAGACAGTCACGATATCAACGTTCCAATTTTTATTAAGCTGACTTCAGATCTTGATTTAGACAGTTTAGGGCGTATGTTAAACCCTATCGTTGAAACTTTTGATGGCATCATTTTAGCTAATACAACTCAAAAACGTGACCAGTTACATTCAAACAACCGTCATGAAACTGGTGGTTTGAGTGGTAAACCACTATTTGAACGTAATTTAGAACTCATTTCTTATGCTTATAAACAAACAAATGGTCAGTTTTTAATTATTGGTACTGGCGGTATATTTAATACAAATGACGTCATTACAATGATGCGTCACGGTGCTTCACTCGTACAACTTTATAGTGCTTTAGTATTTGAAGGGCCAGGACTAACTAAAAAATTAAATAAAAACTTAGCAAAATATCTTAAAACAGAAGGTTATGGGCATATAAGTGATATTATAGGATTAGATGTATAAAATTTAGCAATTAATTTAAAATCATATTACATTATTTTTATTAGGGTATGTAAATAATAAAGGAGGCGCTATTATGTACAAGAAAATACTATTAGCTTATGACTTTGGCAACACATTCGATAACGTTCCGAAAGAACTAAAAAATTTAACTGCTGGCGTAGATGACGCTGAAATCACAATTTTTAATGTTATTTCTGAAGGAGACTTACAAACTTCTGTACGCTATGACGGTAAACATTTTGAAGAATTGGCTAACGAAAAAGGCAAAAAACTTGATCCATTTGTTCAAAAATTAGAAGATCTCGGTTTAAACGTTCGCGTGAGATTTAGTACAGGATACATCAAGCAATCTATTCTACAAGAAGTGGAAGAAAACCAATATGACATCATCGTCATGAGTAATAAACGTGCAAAACCAGACATTAAAAATGTCCTTGGGAATGTCACTCATAAGATTGCTAACAGCGCGAACCTCCCTGTGTTAATTATAAAATAATAGATATAAAATAAAGGAAGCCTCCATTTTATTTTTGGAAGCTTCCTTTATTTTTTAGAATTTCAATCAATGATTTTAGATTTCTATTCTTTCTTTATCCTTCTTGATTTAAGTAACTTTCAATCACTTGTAATACACCAGATTCATCATTAGATGGCGCACGGTTTTGAGCTATTTTTTCAAGTTCTGGACTACATTTTGCCATAGCATAACTATGTGTCGTCAAAGCAAGCATTTCCAAGTCATTATTAGCATCTCCAAAAGCTAATAATTCGTTTTGCTCTATTCCCCATTGATTTAAAAGTGCTTGAATCGCTACACCTTTATTCACTCCTGGTAAAATAAGATCCACACTCTCAGCACCACTTGTCACAGCACGTATTTCATGAGCATATTCACTTTCCAAACCAGCTTTAACTTGCTTTACTATATTGTCATCTTTAATTCTCATCGCAACTTTAACAAATTGATCATCTTTGATATCACTAAAGTTTTCAACTTTTTCAATATCATAGTAATAGTTTGTAATAAAATTCATGAATTCATCGCTACAATCACTTTTAACATATGCTGATTTAACCCCACTTACTATAACATCAGAGATATTATAATCCACCATAATTGTCTGCAAAATATCAAAAGTAAGTTGTTGATCAAAATGTGAGGAAGACACTAACGTATCATTAACATATGTAACAGCGCCATTTTCTGCTACGTACGTGATTTGTGCTTCTTTTCCTGGGAAATATGATCTTAATTGGGCATATTGATTACCACTTGCTACAATAAATTTCATATTACGTTTCGTTACTTCTTCAAATATTTTTTCAAAATATATTTCATCAAAAGTATGATTGGATTTAAATAACGTTCCATCTTTGTCTACTGCAATTGCTTTTATCATCGGTATACATCCTTCCAAATTCGTTATCCACCCTAACAATGTATCTGTGTTTCACTTACTCTACATCACTACAACATTAAATAAATGACCATCTATGTCACTAAACAAACCACCATAAAAACCTTCTAGCATCGTACCGCTCTGCAATACTTTACCGCCTGCTTCTTCAGCTTTATTTAATAAAGCATCAACATCTTGAGACTGGGATACGGAAATAGAAACTAATGCTTCACTTGAGCCTATATTAGAAAGGTGAGCTGCTTTTTTAAATTGGCTATGTTCGATAAGCATGATAATTTTATTATCAATTGTTTGAATTCCTCTCATTTTATCTAAAACAGCACCATTTTGCTGAATTTCAAAGCCAATTGCACTAAAAAATACTTCGCTTGCTTTAAGATCGTTTACTGGTAAATTTAGCTATGCTGATTGTATATCCATATTAACACGCTCCCTATTTTTACTCACCATATCATATCTTGCTCTATATGAGTCATTAATCATCTGCTTTAAACAATGTAATCCTTAACCACTTACATTTTGCTTATATTTATAGTGCAAGTACTATTTCCTAGGTTATAACACTGAAGATAAAATCTACTGAATTAATCGCCATCAATTTGTGTAAGTTTACGAATATGCGTTAAGTCTATCTTTTCAATCAATTGTTCATATGTGTCCAATGCCTTTTTAGTCATTGTTAATCCTTCTTCAGTTAGATAGATGTACATAGCCCGCTGATCATCAATACATTCTTGTCTAAAAATGAGAGGTCGATCTATTTTTTCTATCCTAACGATTAACCGCGACATTGCGCTTTGACTCAAATCTACAATTTTGATTAAATCATTCATTTTATATTTTTTTCCTGTTGCTTTATAAATTTCGTATAGTACATAAAATTCTTTTAAGCTTAAATGATATTGCTGTTTTAATGTCTTCTCTATTAATGTTTCTGTATAGTGAACATATTTTGTCATTTCAACCCAATTATTTATTTTTTGCTGTTGTTCCATATAACATCCCCCTAACCCTTATCTAATATCTATATTTATTTTGCTGCGCATTTTATAGCCTTACGTTACATCATAAATCGCTTGTTTTGTTAATTCCCATTTTTTATCTGCCACGTTTTCAATAAATTTTGTATCATGAGAAGTGAATAAAATGATGCCCGGATAAGAATTCATAAATAATTCCAATGCTTCTAATGTTTTTATATCTAAAAAATTAGTAGGTTCATCTAAGATTAACATATTAGCTTTAGTAGAAAATAACACAACTAAAGATAATTTTGTTCTTTCACCACCACTTAGAGCTTTACATGAACGCTCAAGCGCCTCATTTAATCCTAAGTTATTTAATATAGCTCGAGCAAAGTGTTCTTGCGTATCGGTTTCTTCCATTAAAAATTGTAATAGTGAAACTTCTCGCATTTCTTCATAATTAAGTTGACGATAATAGGCCATACGCACTTTTGGTGAACAATCAATCCCTTCTTCTTGATGATATATCGCTTCAAACAAAGAAGTTTTACCTACCCCATTATCACCAATAATTGCAATATTACAACCGTATGGAATTTGAAATCGTGTATTATTAAGGAGCGGAATATCTTCTTTTATTAGTGTGAAATTTTGAGCAATAATTGGATAATTATTATGCACTTCATAAACTTTACTTTGAGGAAATTGAAAATCATATTGCTGTCTAGGTCTTTCTATTTCTTTCATTTGTTCTAATCGCTTTTCTATATGTTTCGCCTGTTTCTGTGCTGCTTTCTCAACTGTATCTTTTTGTTTAGAAGCACTGTACCTATCTGGTTTAATGCTTTTATTTTTTTGTTTAGATGTTACTTTTCCGTATTTTTGCGCTTGTTTATGTTTTTCTTCACTCGCTCTGGTTAGTCTAGCTTTCTCAATTTGATATTGTTGATATTGACGATTCTGTTCAATAGATTCTTGCTCTAATTGAGCATGATATTGACTATAATTCCCTTTAAACACCCTTATTATCCCATCATTTTGTATTTCCCAAACTGTATCTACAATGTCATCTATAAGCGTTCTATTGTGAGTAACCATTATTAATGTTCCATAGTAATATTTTAAAGTCTCAGTTAAATAGTCAATTCCATTTTTATCTAAATGGTTCGTTGGTTCATCTAATAATAAAATGGGACTATAATTTGATATAATATTAGCTAATTTATACTTTGCTTTTTCTCCCCCACTCATTTTATCTGTCGTATGCATTGGAAGTTTGAGCTGACTTAACACATCACCTTTTAATTGGTTAAAATCACTGTTTATCTCCATACTTAGTTGTTTAAAATATTGCATGTCACCATTGACTTCTACCGTACCTGAATCTGGTTTAATAGTTTGATTTATCATATTTAATATCGTTGTCTTACCTGTACCATTTGCTCCGATTAACGCTATTTTTTCAAATTGATACGCATGTAGCGTTTCGATTTCTAAAGAACGAAAATCTGTTAAATAGTGTTTTATTTGATTAAATTTAATTGTATATTCCATCATTGATATACACTCCTTATTAATAAAAGGAAGTGCACGCAAAAAAATAAGACAGGTTTCTCCTATCTCATTCACATAATATATTAATGACATCTACTATATTTCAGTAATAGTGATTTATTAATACATTATCTTCTTATTAGGAAAAAATGACATACTTCACCCTATGAGAATGTGGCGTGAACTAAACCTTTTTGAATTTATTATGATTATGATTCAAAAAGATTCTAGCGAAGTCTCATAGAAGCTGTCATTTTAATCCTCCTTGTCTTTAAAATATTGCATTTACTGTAACATCTTGATTATATTTTTTCAATTAAACACTTTTAATAACTTCATCATATAGTGACAGCAACTTACTTTTTAAACAAAAAAACATACTGAAAGGCTTTATAAATAAAAAGTCCTTTCAGTATGTTCTTCTCGTTATGAATTGCTATTTAATAATTTCTCTTTTAGATCTTTACGTTCATATTCTAATGAATATGGATCATTCAACCAATAAATACCTTCGTCTACTTTAAATGTGTGATTGTTTTGTACCGCTTCAGTATTTTTCCAAATTTCCTTATTTTCAAATGATAAGTCAGAGCCTTTTGCTACAGGCGTCACAACATAATCGCCAGCCATTTCAGGAAGCTCTTCTTCTGAGATATCTGCTAAATCATTTTTCTTTGTTGCTTTTTCTACTGTCTCCGGCATTTTCAACCCAAATGAATCGTATAAAATCTCACTACCATGACCATATGTCTTACCTAGTGCATAGATTTTTTTATCAAAGTCTTTGAGGATAGACACTGTTGTATCTGCTCCAATGGCATCTTTGATTTCTTTACCATCATCTTTTGTTTTTTGCTCCCAGTCTTCAACCCATTTTTGAGCTTTATCTTCTTTGCCAACAATTTCCCCTAACTCTAAGTGTTGTTCTTTATAGTCGTGTTTTGCATAATCAAAAGCGACAGTTGGCGCTATTTTTTTCATTTTTTTCAAGTTTTTATCTGTATTATAAGTAATGATTAAATCTGGTTTGAGTTTTGCGACACTTTCTACATTTTCAGCATCTACCTTCTCAACATCTTTAAATTTTTCTTTTAATACTTTACTGTCATCAACGATATTCGCAACTCCTACAATATTCGCATCAAGTTGTTTTAAACCACCTGCATATGTTGCACCTAAAACGACAATACGCTTAGGATTTTTAGGTATTTTCACTTTATCTCCTGAGTCTTGTTTGTAAGTTGTTTTTTCGCTATCTTTTTTAGACGACTTGTCTTCTGAGCCATTGCTACACGCTGCAAGTACAAGTACCAACACTAACAAAGGTAATAATAGTTTCTTCATTGTTTTATGTCCCCTTTTTTTATCGTATTTTAAATTATACAGGAAGTTGTATTAAACACAATAATATATAAAGAATTACTATTTGAAATTCTAAATGATTGTAAATGCTATATAAACAAACAGTTACTTTCTTAATATATAGAAAGTAACTGTTTTGTATATTCATGTCGTTGATCACTAAATAAATCATCTATATTAAAATCATCTACAATCCCACCATTTTTCATTACAATGACTCTTTCAACCAAATGATTTAAAAAGGCAATATCATGCGAAATCATCAACATGCCTTTTTGTGTTCTGTGATGATAATCTTTTAGCACTTCTATCATTTTTTGCTCTGCAATAACATCTAAGCTAGCAGTAATTTCGTCACATAAGAGCATATCTGGTTCCAACATCAGTGTGCGGATTGTGTTAAATCGTTGTAATTGTCCACCGCTTAATTCATCAGGCAATCTATCCAACAACTTAGAATCTAATTCCATAAATGTCATCAATGATTTCATTCTTCGATGCACATCACTCGTAACCGTGCCTTTATAATATTTTATTGGCTCTGCTAAAGATTTCTCCATATTAAATTTCGGATTAAAACTATCATACGCATGCTGAAATATAGGTAATAATGTTAATCCATGTGTGATAATTTGTCCTTGAGTCGGTTGAAGTAAACCTAGCATGAGATGTGCTAAAGTCGTCTTCCCTGAACCACTTTCACCTACGATCCCAATAATTTCATCCTCTTTTATAGTCAGGTTAATATTAGTTAAAATAATCTCTTGATCGTATTTAAAGTTTATTCCTTTTACTTCAATCATAAACATTCTCCCTTCTTAGCTGGCTACGGGAATCAAATAATTCCAGGCTATAAGGTTTTATATTGTGATTTTTAAATGCTTTAACATGATTAGACTCTATCATTTCTCCATGACGTATCACATTAATCCAGTCACTAAAATCTAAAACATGGGATAAATTATGTGTGATTATTAATAACGTCACTTGATGCACTTCCGCTAAATGTTTTATTAAGTTCATTACATTATAACCCGTTATCGCATCTAATGATGAGGTTGGTTCATCAGCGATAATAACTTCTGGATTTAACATCAATACGCTCGCAATTTGTACCCTAGCAAGTTGTCCTCCGGATAAACTAAAGCAGTAGCGTTCCATGACTTGGTCAGGTACTAAATCTACCCATTGTAATGCTTTGATGACAAATTGCTTTGCCACCGCTTTCTTAACTTTATAGTGCATTCTATAAATAGCCATAAGTTGCTTGCCTAATTTTGTATGATCATTAAAACTATGTGTATAGTCTTGTGAAATAAAGCCTATATCTTTGCCCAATAAGGTACGCACATCTCCGACATTTTGATTTTTGTAATATAACGCATCGAATTCCATATCTAATGCGCGTGGTACACGTTGAACGAGTGCTTTGGCAGTTAAACTTTTCCCTGAACCACTTTCACCAACTAGGACATTCACTTTACTTTGCTTTAGCCCTAGATTGATATTGTGGATGAGTTCAGTTCCTGAATTATCTTTGATTGATAGATTAGATATCTCGAGTATATTAGTCATCCAAATCACGCTTCCCTTTTAATAATTTGTCTCGTAACGCATCACCAGCCAAATTAAATAATAAAATTGTTAGTGTAATTAAAGTTGCTGGAACAATTAATAGTAATGGATAAGAACTGATATAGTCACGTCCAGCATTAAGCATTGCTCCCCATTCAGGTGAAGGTGGTTGCGCACCTAGTCCTAAAAAGGATAATGATGAAATATAAAGAATTATTTTACCGAAATCCACAGTCATCAGCACAATAATAGATGGTGTAACTTGTGGTAAAAAATGCTTCCAAATAATTGTACGCGTTGGCACATTGAATAACTTAGCCATTTGTATATACGGCTTCATCATTTCACTACTTACTACAGAACGCGTAAGCCTTGTATATGTCATCCATTTAATTATTGTAATCGCGATGACTAAATTCCAAATACTCGGTTTAAAAAAGCTGGCGAATGCAATCATCAATACAAATTCTGGAATACTTAGTCCAATGTCAATTAAACGCATAATCACTGTATCGACGATGCCCTTTTTGTAGCCTGCTAACAGTCCAAGTGGGACACCGATAATTACCGTAACGAGTAATGTAATCAAACTGATAAGTAAAGTGTATCTTGCCCCAACGATAACTCTCGACAATAGATCTCTACCATAGTCATCTGTCCCTAACCAATGGGTCAAACTTGGCATTTCCAAAGCATTACCTAAATGTACTTCTAACGCACTATGAGTTGAAACAAAAAATTGCGCTATTATAATTACGATGAGATAGAGGGCAAAAACATAGAAAATGAGATTGTATTTATCAATATGTTTCATTACATCTCACCATCCTGACGCTCTACTTTAGTCTTTTTACGCTTTTTGTTGTAGCGACGTTTTGGATCTAGCCATAATAACAGTAAGTCACTGATTGTGTTAGCTAGAACTACAAGGAAACCAATCATAAGGACTGCCCCTTGCACGACAGGATAGTCCCTTGCTCTAATACTATCAACAAGGAAATGACCAATACCTGGTATGCTAAATAAGTTTTCAATAACAACCGTGCCTCCGATAAGACTCCCTATAGACATACCCAAGACTGTAACGACTGGTATAATAGCAGGTTTAAACAAATCTTTCCATAAAATATAACGTTCAGACATCCCTCTGAGTCGTGCCGCTTCTACTTCTTTAGATTGGTACAATTCTACTAAATTAGAACGCATTAATCTGACATAATAGGCGCTCATCCCTATACTAAGTGCTATCACAGGTAAGACGTACCCTGATAGCGAATCTAATCCAGATGATGGAAGTAAGTTGAGTTTTTGAGCAAATACATAAATTAACAATGTTCCTAAAAAGAAGGAAGGTATACTCACAGTAAAAGATGTAATGATACGTATCAATGTATCAATCCAAGTATGATAGTATTTCGCTGCGATAATACCTAATGGTACTGCTACAATAAAAACGATAATGATAGTCAGAACAGCAATAAATGCCGTAGGTGGCGTATAATAAATCAATTCATTGATTACAGGTTCCCCCGTTTGATAACTCGTACCAAAGTTCAATTGCACAATTTGACCTAACCATTGAACATATTGGATGACTACGGGTTGATCTAAACCTAATTTTTGTTTAGTCGTTTCAATTTGTTCACTTGAAACGTTAGCCACATCTAAATGTAAAATTTTATCGACTGGGTCTCCTGGCGTAAGCTTCATTAATATAAAAGTGATAGTAGAAAGGACAAACAATACAATGATCATTTGTCCAATTCTAGAAAGTATATTTTTTAATATCATTGTTTTTTATCTACTTTATAATCGATAAGGTAGACGCCTTCAGGTGTTGCTTTTAAGTTTTCTACATCTTTACTCATACCGACGATATTATCATTATATGAAATATAGCTATTTGCTAAATCATTGCTAGTTATATCAATAATTTCGTTCGTTAAACGATCACGTTCATTTGTATCTACTGTTTTATTAAATTGATTTATTAGCCCAGTGACTTTGTCATTATCATAATTACCCGCATTAATCGCACCTTGTGGTTTATACGCTTGGTTAAAGAAATAACCTGTGTCTCCTCTTGGAATCGTACCAAAGCTATAAAGTGATGCGTCCCACTGACTTTGATCTTTTAGGTAACCTTGGATATCATCCACATTACGTAATTTAATATCAATATTTGCCTTTTTAGCATCTGATTGAATGACTTGTGCAATCTTCGGAAGCTCTGGACGCCCATTATACGTTGAAACTGTTAATTGTAATGGGTGTTCTTTTGTATAGCCTTCTTTTTCCATTATTTTTTTCGCTTTATCTATATCTTGTTTTTGTACTTGTTGATTCTCTATGAAATCCAATTTTGTATTGAAAGGACCCGTTGCTGGTTCTGCATGGCCTTTAGACACATTTTTAGCAATGCTTTCACGATCTATTACTTTATCGAGTGCTTCTCGTACAGGTTGCGTCATTTTATCGCTTGTATGATTATATAAGAGTAATCCTGTTCTAAATCCTGAAACATTTGATACTTTTGTTTCATTACTCTCTTTTAGCGTTTTTACTTTTTCAACAGGTACATCTGTAATGACATCTGCTTTACCTGATTCTAAATCACTCGTACGTGCGTTACCATCCTCTTGATAAGTAACATTAATATGATCTAGTTTCGGTTTACCTTGCCAGTAGTCCTTATTCTGATCTAACTTAATTTTTTGAGATTGCTTATAGTCTTTAATTTGATACGGCCCAGTACCAACAGGGGTTTTATTTACATCGCCCTCTGCTTCAGTATCATAGATTGCTGAAAATGGACTAGCAAGCTCTGAAACTAATTCAGGATATGCTTCTTTTGTCGTAATCGTAACATTTTGTCCGTCTACTTTAATGTCCTTGATAGGAAGCGATCCTTTTACCAAGTCACTTTTCTCAATACTTTCTTCCAAACTAGATTTCACTGCTTTACCAGTCACCTTTTTACCATTTTGGAATTTAATATCATCTTTTAATTTTAAATCTAGTTGGGTTGGTGATTTTTGATTATATGATTCAACTAATAATTTTTGAACTTTTCCTTCTGCGGATGCTTTAAACAAAGATTCTGCTGCACCAATTTTCACTGGTACGTCTGTTTCATAAGGGGCGATTGAAGTTGTTTTTAGAGGTAACTCAATGTCCAAAGTGTTTCCTTTAGATTGAGTTCCAGATCCACTACAACCTGCTAAAGTAATTGCTGCAGTTGCAAACAATACAACTAATTTTTTCATTTATATTCCTTCTTTCTAAAAAATCACTCTTAAAATCAATTAGAAATTTATATTTTAAAAATTATAACAATAGAGTTAACTACACTTTCAACCATATTGCTTTAAATTTTAATGTTATATCACTCTATTTGTTGTTCTTTCATTTGATTACCAGCGAATAACATAATCCACGTAGCAATAATAAATGGCAATGTAAATACCGGCAAGCCAAATGGCGTTAATAACGTAGTCATGCCTGCATGTAATACGACAGTTAGCAGAATACCTAACACAATACTTATATAACGTGGAATCCTAGTACTAAACGCTATACCTAAAGCTAACACTGTAAGTATGACATTATAACCAAACAAACCATCATTAATTTGGTCGTGATTGCCACCAAGTACTGTTACTGCTGCAAAACCTATAATATTTGCAATAATTGCAAATGTACCAGCTTTTCTAGAAGCAATAAAAATACCAATAAGAATTAATATACCTGCAATCATATTTTTAAGTAAAAAGATTTCACTGAACCCCGTTAAAAATGCACTTATAAAGTCGACACTATGACCAGAAAACTTAATTTCTCGAACTGTATTTGGCAAAATATTAACATCTGCGTTCACAAATTTAAATTGGAATGACATGAGCAATACAACCCAACTTACGAATACATATGGCATTGTTAACATTGGCACACCAAATGGTTTGAAAAACTCTCTAAATGCCGAACCAATAGGCATTGTTATAATAATCGCCAATAATACAATAACCACACTATACCATTCTGGCACTAAAAATAATGTTAATGCAATCGCAGTAAGTACGGGATTGAAACCGGCCAATCCCGTATTAATTTCCTCTTCTGAATAATTCGTGCGTTTTGCGATCAATAACGAAATGACACTTGCACTTAAAGCCATTAGCCCCACTTTCCAATTACCTACAAAAATACCCGCTAAAACAAACAATCCCGTCCACGAATTGTTCAGTAATAATACTTGCGCAATATTCTTCAATATTATCCGAATAGCGTCCACATGGTCACCTGATTTCTATATACTTTGACTTAAATAATAATATATTAATATCCACTAAATTTAAAGAGATAAATATCGTCCGTAATAAAATTAATATTTTTATTTTTTCACGCTTACAAGGGGTTATTCTTGTAGTTGAATACTAATCGGCATATCATTATATAGCGGACATAATTAACGTACACTATATAAATAATTGAAAGGTAGTGAAGCTCGTGCATTTTACACAACGTGAACAAGATAAGTTGATGTTAGTCGTAGCTGCAGATTTAGCACGTAGACGACAACAACGCGGTTTAAAATTAAATTATCCAGAAGCAGTAGCTATAATTAGTTTTGAACTACTTGAAGGTGCTAGAGATGGGAAAACCGTAGCAGAACTGATGAGTTACGGGAAACAAATATTAAGTGAAGATGATGTAATGGAAGGCGTTGCCGACATGCTAACAGAAATGGAAATTGAAGCGACATTCCCTGACGGAACTAAATTGATTACCGTCCATCACCCAATCGTATAAAGGAGGATTTATATTATGAAACCTGGCGAAATTATAGTTAA
Organism: Staphylococcus equorum; assembly: GCF_029531845.1. Taxonomy (GTDB): domain Bacteria; phylum Bacillota; class Bacilli; order Staphylococcales; family Staphylococcaceae; genus Staphylococcus; species Staphylococcus equorum_C. Next base: position 402 of record NZ_JAMBPV010000007.1, on the reverse strand, counting down.
ACGTACAGAAATAGAAGTAAATAAAGGTCATAAATCCACACTACTTAATGTGAAAAACACTGGGGATCGACCAATACAAGTTGGTTCACATTATCACTTTTTCGAAGCGAATCCAGCGCTAGACTTTGACCATGAAAAAGCCTATGGTAAACGACTGGATATTCCTGCTGGCGCAGCCGTTCGTTTTGAACCGGGTGATGAGAAAGAAGTTCAACTCATTGAATATTCTGGCAAACGAAAAATTTATGGTTTTCATGGCGCTGTGAATGGCCCAATTGATGAATCTCGTGTCTATAGAGATGAAGATTTATCTACAGATGAAGTTAACAAAGAAAACGAAAATGCTAATAAAGAAAGTGGGTATAAAGCATGAGTTTTAAAATGACGCAATCACAATATACA
>NZ_JAMBPV010000006.1 GCF_029531845.1 Staphylococcus equorum | reverse complement strand
CTTTTATAGCAATTGGTTTGTCTACATTTTAAAACCGCTAAAGCAAATTACTTTAGCGGTTTTTATTTAGTTTGATGCTCAATTAATTATTGTAAGCCTTTTTCCTCGTTATTTGAGCTTTGGCTTTTTTCATTTTTTTGAGACCATTCTTTTTTAGTCATTACATCTTCAACGCGCATGTTAACTTCAACTACGTCAAGACCAGTAATATATTTAACTTGTTCTTTAACTAAGTCAGTTACTTTACGGAAGATTTTAGGTGCTGATTCACCGTATTCTAATATTACTTTCAAATCAACAGCTGCTTGTTTTTCTCCAACTTCAACGCTTACGCCTCGTGAAACGTTCTCGTTGCTTCCGAATGAGTTAGAAAGACTATCGACGAATCCGCCTTTCATTTCTAAAATACCACTTACTTCACGCGCTGCGATGCCTGCAATTTTTTCAATTACTTCATCAGAAAATGATAATTTATTTGAAAATTGCGGTTCTTGTTCTTGTTTTTGTTGTTCTTGTTGCTTTTGTACTTCTTGTTCATTAACTCCAGTTTGATTGTTATATGCTTGTTTTGCTTTGTTATTATCTACTGCCATATTAAAATCTCCTTTGTCTTCTCAATTTTTAAAAATTTAATTTTAAGTCATTTTCAATCTTTGGAAATACTAGCTCCATCGATTTAAGAAATTTAAAAAGTCTTGCTTACGGTCTTTAGTATACCCGATTGCAATTCCAATCAAACATAGTACTAAGATTAATATTGTACTCCAGAAACCTAGTGTTAAGAATAATATTGCGATAATCAAGAATGCTAAGAATCCAATGATTCTCCATTTAAATACTTTTAAGAAATCAACAACTTCTTGTGTAGAATCTTGTCCATTTTGGTGATTATTATTAGTCATGATAACCCTCCCTTACAACACACGTTTGCCTGAGGTTTTTTGATCTTTAACGTTGACCTCTAGTTTTGATACTGGTAATTCAGTAAAGTGTTCTACGTTCTGCTTAATGTCATTTCTAATTTCTTCCGTTAATGATTTAACTTGAACATCACCTGGTACAAAGAAATCTGCTTTCAAAGCAATATGTGATTTCTTTTTCTTGTTATACAATTTTGCAATCACGTTCGGTTGACGAATTTGATCATATTGTACAAGTGTATCGTATGCTGATTTTTCAATTGCTTTTCTCGATACATAAATATGACCATCATTGAAATCTTTGTAAAGTCCGGGTTTTCTATACGTAGGTTTAAACAAGCTGAATACTAGTATCAGGCCAATTAAAATAAGTAACGATGCTAAAGCTATTAAGGTCGGTTGAAACCAATTAAACTGTGCTAAGTAATCTTGATACTGAGTAATTCTAGAATCTTTGATATACATAAACAGTAAAACACCAACGATTACTACAATTAAAAGTCCTAATATGAAATTTTTAAGTCGCTTCACCTCGTATGCCACCTCCTATGCTTCTAGATTATGTACTTGTTATATATGACTAATACCCCTTAAAAAAATCTTAGAAACATTTTTATTGTATTTTATATATATTTTCTATGGCAAAATAAGTTTACTCTAGTTATTTTTTTTCTGATTTTCAGTTTTTTCTATCTCTTTATCGTCTTGCGATTCTGAATCATCTTGATTTGCTTTACGATATTGTAAAAGTTGATTATCCGTGACAAGTAGTTTATTGCTAGGTCTCGGCTTTTCTATTGCTAATGATTTAAAGAGTGACCATATCATTATTATAATGACAATGGAGAATGGTAATGCTGCAATAATTAACAGGTTTTGAATCGATTGCGTTCCACCTGTATAAATCATAATCATCGCAAATAATGCTAAAATAATTCCCCAACTTACTTTGACTAAACCAGAAGGATTAATACTACCTTTAGAACTCAACATACCTAATACATACGTTGCTGAGTCGGCTGATGTTACAAAGAAAATCATAATGACTATCAGCGTAATAATACTCAATACAAATCCTAATGGAAAATGTTCCAACGTAGCAAAGGTCGCTGTTTCAGTTGCCTCTTTCGCGATATTCGAAATACCGTTTTGTTGTAAGTAAATTGCTGATGCGCCAAATACTGCGAAAAATATGAAACATACAAGCGCCGGTACAAATAATACACCTAATATAAATTCTTTAATCGTTCTACCACGAGACACACGGGCGATAAAGATTCCAACAAATGGTGCCCATGAAATCCACCAAGCCCAATAGAAGATTGTCCATTGTTGTAACCATTGGAATTTTTCGCCACCTGATTGCGGTATACGTAAACTCATATTAAAGAAATTAGCAATATAATCTCCTAATGAATTGGTAAACGTATTTAATATCGTTAGTGTAGGTCCTACACAGAACAATAAGAGTAATACAAGGAAAGCTAACGCCATATTAATATTACTTAAGCTCTTAATACCTTTATCAATACCTGACCAAGCCGACCAAGTAAATAATAAGGTTGCTATAATAATGATTATAACTTGAGTCCCAAAATTAGAAGGTATTTCAAATAAGAAATTCAATCCTTCATTGATTTGTAACGCACCAAAACCAAGTGTTGCAGCAACACCTGTTACAGTAGCAATAATTGCAAGGACATCTATCGCCCCACCGATAGGACCTTTCATCATTTTACTGCCTAAAATAGGTATTAACGTAGCACTGACTAGCCCTGGGTAACCTTTGTGGAAATTAAAGTACGCAAAAACAAGTCCCACGATACCGTATACAGCCCATGCATGCACACCCCAATGAAAAAATGAAAATTGCATCGCATCATTAATTGCAGTTTGCGTTCCTGCTTTATGTAATGGGGTTAAAGTAAATGCATGACTGATTGGTTCAGAAGTTGTCCAAAAGACTAAACCAATACCCATACCTGCACTAAATAACATTGCGAACCATGATTTTAATGAAAATTCAGGGTCTTCGCCTTCTTCACCCAATGTAATAGATGAATATCTAGAAAATAATAGATAAATACATACAATTAATATGACTAATACAAGTAATAAATAATACCAACCAAAATTAACTGCTATAAAATTTGTGATAGATTGAGTAACTGATTCTAATTGTTTCGGTAATATTGCGCCATAGAGCACAAATACCGTACAAATAGCTAATGCCACCCAAAATACTGCTGTCATTTTTTTAAAATGCATAACAAAATTACACTCTCCCTTTGCTTTATGTAAGATACATACCCTATCATACTTAATATATTCCATATTTGTAACCACTTTTAAGGATTATTAAACTCTTATTTAAACACTATAATTCAATTTATTAAATATGTAATTATAATAAAATTACATATTTAAAAACCTTCCAAGTATTCACCAATTCGGTAATTACTTGGAAGGCTTTCTAGCATATTGACTTTAACTTCATATCACAGTGACTTGATAGAATTTCATACTTATAAGTTATGATTCTTGTTTAAGTTTTATCACTAATTTACCAATCATATTTTGATTTTCAAGTTTCATATGTGCATCAAACAGGCTATTTGCTGTTAAACCATCTATTACTTCATTTAAGGTAGGTTGATACACGCCCGCTTCTATTTTTTCAGATATATCCGTTAAATAGTCACGATGTAATGTCATATCTTCAGTTTCATGTAGTGGTCTTGAATACATATATTCATGCGTAAATGTAATACTTTTAGGCTTTAATAGATTTAAATCTTGTTTATTTTTAAATGCGACAATGGTTGCAATGATACCTCTTGGTTTAACGAGTTCGATCATTTTTTCATAGTATTGGTCGGTATCAAATGTGCAGAAAATGTAATCAACTTCGCTTATTTCATATTTTTCAAACTCTTTAGCTAAATCATTTTTATGATTTAACACAATATCTGCACCCATGCCCTTAGACCAATTAAACGTTTCTTCTCGTGAAGCGGTTGTAATGACATGTAAACCATGGTGTTTAGCTATTTGCGTTGCAATACTTCCTACGCCACCTGCGCCATTGATAATTAAAATGGATTTACCTTTATTATCTTCTGGATTATGTGAAATTTTAAATACATCGAATAACGTCTCTGATGCAGTTAGTCCTGTTAGGGGTAAACTTGCAGCTTCAGTAACAGTTATATTCTTAGGTTTTTTAGCAACAAGGCGCTCGTCAACAAGTTGGTATTCTTGATTAGAACCTTGATATGCAGGAGAACCGGAATAAAATACTTCATCCCCAACTTTAAAATGATTAATCTCTTCACCTACCGCTTCTACCACACCGACAGCATCAAAACCTAGCACTCGTGGTGGCTTATCAATAGGTGACTGTCTTATTTTCGTATCTACAGGATTAACGCTAACAGCTTGTACACGTACTAAGAGCTCATATTGTGTTGGTTCAGGTTGTTCAATTTCAAATTCATAAAACTGATTTCCTTCATCTAGATTAAAACGAGTATCTGCACCTATTGCTTTCATATTACATATCTCCTTTTATGTTTAGATATTGTCTGACACCTGTACAACTTGTTTGCCAAAGTTATCGCCAGTAAATAAGTTTCTAAATGCCTCTGGTATGTTTTCAAACCCATTCATGACTGACGTTTTTGTTTTTATTTTGTCTTCTTGGACCCATTGTGCAAGTTCTTTACTCGCGTTTGCGAAATCATCTGCATAATTTGCTACGATAAATCCTTTCATTAATGCTTGTGATTTTATGAGCGTTGGTTGAATACGTGGTCCATGTTCAATCGTTGCGTCATTGTAACCTGAAATTGCTCCACAAACAGGGATTCTGGCAAATTGATTTAAGTGTTTCATTACTTCATCAGCAATTGATCCACCTACGTTTTCGTAATATACATCTACGCCATTTGGTACTGCTTTAGCAAATTGTTCTGCAAAATCATCTGACTTATAATCCACGCCCTTATCAAAACCTAATGTTTCTGTTAAATATGTTGTTTTTTCAGAGCCACCTGCAATGCCTACGACATAAGCACCTTTTAATTTAGCAATTTGTCCTACCACAGAACCCACTGCGCCAGAAGCAGCAGATACAACAACTGTTTCACCTTCTTGGGGTTGTCCAATTTTTAATAAACCGTGATACGCTGTTTGTCCTGGCATACCTAATACACTTAAATATAAATGTAGCGGAACATCTGTGTTAGATACTTTAAAGGCATGCTTTGCTGGAACATTGCTTAATTTTTGCCAAGGAAATTGACCGGTAACAATATCACCTTTTTCAAAACCATCTGCTTCTGATTTAATGACCTTACCAACAACATGGCCTGACAAAGGTTCATCAATTTGGAATGGTTTGATATAAGAATCACTATCATCCATACGCCCGCGCATATACGGATCTACTGATATATATAACGCTTCTACTTGAATTTCATCTTTTTTTGGCACATCTATTTCAACAGATTCATATTTAAATACCTTGTCTGAAGGAACACCTTCAGGTCTCTTAGCTAATACGATTTGTTCTGTATTCATTATATTGCCTCCATTCTCTATTTTCTTTCATTTTATAGTGATACAACCGTGCAATCAATCAAATCGCTTATTCAGCTCTATATAGTCATGTTATGCTTATGTTAAATTCATGTACAAACTGATATAAACTAGTAAGGAGATATTTATGTGAAGCTAAGTATTTTAGACTACGTTCCAATTTTTGAAGGGCGCAACGCGACACAAGCTTTGAATCATACTGTTGAATTAGCTCAATTAGCTGAGTCATTAGGCTTTTATCGCTATTGGGTTGCAGAGCATCATCAAGTATTCTCTGTAGCCTCTAGTGCGCCTGAAATGGTTATGATGTCGCTTTTAGAACAAACATCTTCCATTCATATTGGAAGTGGCGGTATTATGCTGCCTCATTATAGTGCATATAAAATTGCAGAACAATTGAAATTAATGGAAGCGCGCCACCCTGGGCGTGTCGATTTAGGCACAGGGCGTTCCCCTAGCTTTAAAAATGTAAATCATGCTTTAAATGAAACTAAAACAAAGACTATAAGTTATAAAACACAAATTAATGATTTAATGCATTATTTTAATGATGACACTAATCATAATCATCGTTTTAAAGGTTTACAAGCAACACCATTAATCACTACTAAGCCAAGTATGTATATATTAGGTATGAGTAAACAAAGTGCTGCGATTGCTGCAGAAAAGGGGTTACCTTTCGTGATTGCGCTTATGGGCCAAGCTAACCACAATACTGAAAATGTTATTAATCATTATCGAGACTTATTTAAACAATTTCATCCTCAAAGTGAATCTTATGTAATTATTTCTACGTTTGTGATTACTGCGGAACACCAATCACTAATCACTCAATTAGAGCGTGCATTTCATTTATGGTTAGTGCGCATTAGTTATTTGGATCAGCCTGAATTTTATCCTTCAATTGAATTTGCAATGCATCGACAGCTCTCAAAACGGGAAGAAGACAAAATGAATCATAATCAAAATAGAGTTATTTCAGGTTTACCTACTGATGTTATGAAAAAATTAAATGATGTTGCTTTAAGATTTAGCGCTGACGAAATCATGATTCAACCACATGTTTTTGGTGAGACACACCGTAAAACACTGTTAAAGTTAATCGCTAAAGAAAATATGACAGAATAATAATAAAAGCAACATATCACTCAATTTATTTTATTGACTGATATGTTGCTTTTTTGCATAATATTTTAATCTACAGATCCTTATCCCATAAGAATCCATTTATTTTATCTTGCACTTTTTTATTATTTGCTAGTTTTCCATGCTCTGCATTAGGTCCATGCACTTTAAATTCATCATATGATTTTACGTTGTCACCTAATAAATATTTTAATGACCTTGAAGATACATTAGTCACCCTACCATCTGAATCAGTGCCATCTTCTATGTCTCCATATATATTTAATACATTTACGTTATCAGGATATTTATGTTTCATAGCTCGTAATTCTTTATAATCATTCATCATTTTATCAGGTTTACCATTTTTACCTAATTCAATATTTAATTTTTTGCCATCTACATCTACCTCACCATTAAAGTTACCTGCTAAATTTACCACTTTATTTAAAGTAGGTAGTTGTTCATCGTCTCCATAATTTAACATATAGTAGCTAAATGATTTATTACTCATAGAATGCGCGACAAAATTAAATTTTTCAAAGTTATATTGATAGTTCGTTGCAACGATGGCATTTCTTATCCATTTCGCATTTTTTTCTACATTTTCATTATTATTATCTTCTAACTTAATTTTAATAATTGGATATTTTGATTTACTCGTTAAATTTCCATCGAATGTCACCTTTCCATCAGATGAAACATAGGCTTGAATAACCTCTTTTGATGCACCTGACTTAATAGCTGAATTTACTAGAAAATTCCCTGAATCAGCTGAGCCTTTATATCCATGAAGGTAAAATGTAGGTATCGCTTCCTCGGAATCACTTCTGACAGGATGTTCGTTATTTCCATAATATTTAATTACTAAAATAACTACACTTAATAAGGCAACGAGCAAAATGATAAGTAGTACTGTGTAAAAATTACGAGAATTCTTTTTATATTCCATGCAATCACGCCTTATATTATAGAGTTATTTTCTTTAATTACCCAATATCTTATCATACTTAACGTTTTAAAATAAAATTTTATTTTGTAATACAAAAAAAGCACTCTCCAATATAATTGGAAAGTGCTTTTTAATATCGAACACAAAGTGTCTACACTAATTTTCGTACTGTATCTGACAACGAACAAGTTCGCAACAGTTGCAGTAATAATATTAACGTTTTGAGAACTGTGGTGAACGACGAGCTTTTTTAAGACCTGGTTTTTTACGTTCTTTCATACGAGGATCACGAGTAAGTAATCCAGCGCGTTTTAAAGAACCTCTGTATTCAGGATCTGCTTCTAATAATGCACGAGCAATACCATGACGGATTGCTTGAGCTTGTCCAGTAAATCCACCGCCATGAACGTTAACTAAAACATCATAGTTACCTTTAGTTTCTGTAACCTCAAACGGTTGGTTTATGTCTAAAATTAATGATTCAAATGGTAAGTAGCTACGTACATCGCTGCCATTAACAGTAATGTTACCTTCACCTGGTACTAAACGTACACGTGCTACTGAGTTTTTACGACGGCCTGTGCCTCTATATTCAACTTGTGCCAATGTAATTTCCTCCTTTTAATTAACCACGTAACTCGTAGTTTTCTGGTTGTTGTGCAGCGTGTGGATGTTCAGCGCCACCATATACAAATAATTTTTTACCTTGTTTTTCGCCTAAACGCGTGCTTGGTAGCATACCTTTAATTGAATTTTCAAGTAAACGTTCTGGGTTCTTAGCTTTTAACTCACCAGCAGAAATTGATTTGATTCCGCCTGGGTGGTTTGAGTGACGGTAATACATTTTATCTTGTTCTTTGTTACCTGTAAAATGTATTTTTGAAGCGTTGACGATAATCACATAATCACCTGTATCAACGTGTGGTGTATAAGTTGCTTTATTTTTACCGCGTAAAATAGTTGCTACCTCTGATGATAAACGACCAAGTGTTTTATCTTCAGCATCAATAACATACCATTTGCGCTCAATGTTTGATTCATTAGCCATAAATGTTTGACGCATATAATTGTCCTCCTAGAATAAATAAATGTTTCTTGTTTAATAGTTATTACTTTTAAGTTTAGATGTCATTTATTTTGTTAATTTTTTTGTTCTTGTTCTACGTGCTTCTATATCTTGTTACACAATAAGATTCCGGGGCTTATCGTGGGTGATATAAAACAATACCGTTAGTAATCGTATAATTTTTAAGTCGTTTTGTCAATCTTATTTAATCATTTTATGATGATTTTTTTTGATGTATTTTTATATCACTACCAAAGTCATTGATTAACGCTGAAGATGTCAAATAAATTCGCTCTAAATATAATCCTTCTGCTGGTGCAGTATACGGAACTTGATTACGATCTTTCGTCATTAATAGTTCAGGTACCTCTTCTGGATTACGCTTTCCTTTTCCAACTTCTATCAGAAACGCCATAAGCACACGTACCATATTATATAGGAATCCTGACCCTGTGACAATATAATCTAGACCATTTTCTGTAATTTTAATACGACTTTCATACAATGTACGAACTTTATTCTCTACTTCTGTTTTTTGTGAACAAAATCCCGTAAAATCATGTGTTCCTACAAATAATTGGGCTGCCCTATTCATTTTTTCAATATCCAATGAATCAGCAATATATGTTTTTAAACCACATTGGAAAGGATCCTTATGCTCAGATTGATAAACTTTATAACGATAAGACTTTCCGACACAATCATATCTACAATGAAAATCATCGTCGACAATCGTTACATCATTCACACAAATATCATCAGGCAAAGCACGGTTCATTACGTACTTCCATTGTGGCGCAGCGATATTCAATTCTGTGTCAAAATGAAAATATTGCTCTAGCGCATGGACACCTCTATCTGTTCTACTACTTGGATGAATTCGCACATGGCGTTTATGCATTCTTTTAAGTATTTTCTCAAACTGTTGCTGTACTGTTCTACCATTTTGTTGTATTTGAAAACCAAGAAACTGACTTCCTTGGTATGAAATATTTACTAAAACGCGCATCATGCATTACACTCCTATAAATTTTAAAACAAATAATAACACTGCTATGGGAATTAACAATGCGAGCACTAAAACATCTGTCCGCTGCCATTGCAACTTGCGATAACTCGTACGTTGTTTTTTAGTGTCGTAACCTCTTACTTCCATTGCAATAGCTAAATCTTCTGCTCTTTGAAACGCAGAAATAAACAATGGAATCAATAATGGAATAAATGCCTTAACTCGATTAACCAATCCTCCAGAGCTTATTTCTGAGCCGCGAGATTTTTGGGCTAAAATAATTTTATCTAACTCATTCATTAGTGTTGGAATAAATCGTAATGCGATTGACATCATCATGCTCAATAGATGCACAGGTATCTTTACTAGTTTCAATGGTGATAATAGTCTTTCAAATGCATCTGTTAAGTCAATTGGACTAGTAGTTAACGTTAATATCGTTGAAATCATAATGATAAACATTAGCCTCAAAACAATATAAATACCTTCTAAAATACCATGTGTATCAATGGAGATGAATGAAAGCTCAAATATTCTTGTGCCACCTTTGGTTAGAAATAAATGCATCAGAAAGGTAAATATTAGAAATATCCAAATCGGCGTCAATCCTTTTACTAAAAACCATAATTTGATATGGGCTAATTTCATGAAAATTAAAATTAATAGAAACAACCAAAAATAAGTAGCGAACGAATGTGCAAAAAAGATTAATACAATAAAGAAGAAGACAAATATCAATTTTGAACGTGGGTCCAAACGATGGATTATTGTATCTAACGGAAGATAGCGACCTATGATAAATTTATCTCGCATTTTGTTGCCACTCCTTATACATTTCAATAAATTCTGCTTCAGTTAATGCGATTTTATTGAAATAATATTGATGTTTATCTTCAATATCTCTTTGCAGTTTCACGATATTGGGCACATCTAAATGCATTTGATTCACATAATTCGTATCACTAAATAGCTTACGTGGCGTACATGATTCAATAAGTTTACCATCATTCATAATTTTAACTTCATCTACATATTTTGCCACATCGTTCATTTCATGAGTTACAAGGATGATTGTTTTTTGTTGTTCTACTTGAAGTTTTTTTATTAATTCCATGATTTGTTTTCTACTTTTTGGATCAAGACCCGCAGTAGGCTCATCTAAAATAACAATATCTGGATCCATTGCCAATATTGATGTAATTGCGATCTTTCTCATTTGACCACCTGACATCTGAAAAGGAGACTGCTGTAGTATATCCCTGTTAAAACCAAATTCTAATAGTAATCGAAATGCACGTTCTTTCACCTCGTTCAGAGGCATATTAAAGTTTTGAGGACCAAAAAGAATCTCTCTTTCAACTGAATCTTCGAATAGTTGTGACTCCGGAAATTGAAATACAACCCCTACTCTTTTACGTACTTGCTTTAAAAACTTATCTTTAGTCTTATGGGTGACTGTTATATCATCTACTTCTAACGCACCAGTAGAGGGCTTTAAAAGTCCATTAAAATGTTGAATCAATGTAGATTTACCAGAACCAGTTTGTCCGATCACAGCATAGTATTTCCCTTGTTCAAATGTCGTGACAATGTCTTCCAACGCGAGATGTTCAAACGGTGTACCATTTTGATATACATAACTAACTTGGTTAAAATGAACTGTCATAATTTTCTTACCAACCCTTCATAAGTTATGTAATCAGTGAAACCTAATAACTGCTGATTCATTCGCATCGAAAATGGAAGATCTAAACCAATCTGTGTGAGTTCATTACCATCACTAAAAATTTCTTGTGGTAATCCCGTTTGATATACAGTACCTTCATTTAATACCACTACATGGTCAGCTTCTACTGCCTCTGACAAATCATGTGTAATTGAAACAATCGTAACATCTTTTTCATCTTTTAAACGATGAATCAATGAAAGCAACTCATTTCTACCAGCAGGATCTAACATAGATGTAGCTTCGTCTAATATAATAATATCTGTATTCAAAGCAAGAACCCCTGCAATTGCAACACGTTGTTTTTGCCCTCCTGAGAGAGATTGTGGTTCGTATGTAGCTCTATCTAACATTTCTACGTCAGTTAATGCTTCAGGCACAATTATTTGCATACTTTCGTATGTAACACCATTATTTTCTAAACCAAATGCAACATCATATTCGACTGTAGAGCCGACAAATTGATTTTCAGGATTTTGGAACACAATACCTATGTGTTGTCTTAAGTAACTCAAATTGTCTTCGCTAACTAATCTATTTCGCAAGTAAATATCACCATCAAATGGTGACTCTATGCCTATCATTAATTTAGCGATAGTAGACTTACCTGAGCCATTATGGCCTACGATTGATGTCCATTTTCCTTTTGGAATCTCAAAAGATACGTCATTTAACGCAAATCGTTCATCACTATTATATTTAAATGAAACATGATTAAATGTAATAATATTATTCTGCGCTTTCATATCAATTGCCTCCCAAAATTTATTTTAATCATTGTTGTATACTCATCCTATTTTACATCAAACTTTCTAAAGAAGCACTAGTAAAGTCTAAAGAAACACTGCTATAAAAAAGTGCTTTTAGACTTCAATTAAATTAGTTCTTCCTATATATGCACTTTAGCGTAGGTGCACATCTAAATTATTTGGGAAACAAAGAATTAGATGTCCAATTTTGTAAAACAAATGCATTATGCCCCCTTAATTCCTATGGAATTAAGGGGGCATAAAAAAAAGCGCGCACCCCATCATATTTTTGAGTTCACGCTTTAAAGTTTATTAAGTTTGATGGGGTACTCTGAGCTAGACAATATTTGTATGTGGCAAACATTATCGTTGCACTCATTTGCTTTATACATAGTAGTACGTATATTTAAATTAAACTAATTCGATAATTACTGATTCAGCTCCGTCACCGCGACGAGGGCCTACTTTAAGAATACGAGTGTAACCGCCTTGACGTTCTGTATAACGTTCAGCAACTTCACCGAATAATTTTTGTAGTGCAGTTTGAATTGATTCATCATCATTTAAGATTTCAACATTGCGCAAAGTTTTAGCAGCTTGACGACGAGAAGCTAAATCTCCTTTTTTACCTAAAGTGATTAATTTTTCAACAACACTACGTAGTTCTTTTGCACGTGCTTCTGTAGTTTCAACACGTTCACTAACGATAAGTGAAGTAGCTAAATCGCGTAACATAGCCTTACGTTGATCAGAAGTACGACCTAATTTTCTGTAACCCATGAGTTAACCTCCTTTATATTAATCTTCTTTTCTTAAGCCTAAACCTAAATCTTCAAGTTTATATTTAACTTCTTCTAAAGATTTGCGACCTAAATTACGGACTTTCATCATGTCAGCTTCTGATTTATCAGCTAACTCTTGTACAGAGTTGATACCTGCGCGTTTTAAACAGTTGTAAGAACGTACAGATAAATCTAATTCTTCAATTGACATTTCAAGAACTTTTTCTTTTTGATCTTCTTCTTTTTCAATCATGATTTCAGCATTTTGTGCTTCATCAGTTAATCCAACAAAGATATTCAAATGTTCAGTTAAGATTTTTGCAGCTAATGAAACAGACTCTTGTGGCGTTATAGAACCATTAGTCCAAACATCTAACGTTAATTTATCAAAATCACTACTTTGACCTACGCGCGTGTTTTCTACAGTATAGTTAACACGTTCTACAGGTGAATATAATGAATCAACTGGAATTACACCAATTGGTAAATCACTAGTGTTATTTTGTTCTGCTAATGCGTAGCCTCTACCTTTATTAGCAACTAGACGGATTTTTAAATGTCCACCCTTAGAAACTGTTGCAATTTTAATTTCAGGATTCAGTATCTCTACATCACTATCATGAGTAATGTCACTTGCAGTTACTTCGCCTTCATCTTTAACATCGATTTCCAAAGTTTTTTCTTCTTCAGAATAGATTTTTAATGCTAGTTTTTTGATGTTCATAATAATTGCAGAAACATCTTCAACAACATTATCTATAGCTGAGAATTCATGTAATACGCCTTCGATTTCAATGTATTTAACGGCTGCACCTGGTAATGAAGATAGTAGGATACGACGTAAGGAGTTTCCTAGTGTAGTACCGTAGCCACGTTCTAGTGGTTCAACAACGAACTTACCGAATTTAGCATCATCACTAATTTCAATTGTTTCAATTCTAGGTTTTTCGATTTCAATCATTTACAAATATCCTCCTTGATTACGTCGACTTGATTTGTACTGTAATTTCTCAGTGACCTGCGACAATAACAATAAAATTATACGCGACGACGTTTTGGTGGACGACAACCATTATGTGGAACTGGAGTAACGTCACGGATTGCAGTTACATCTAATCCAGCTGATTGTAATGCACGGATAGCTGATTCACGACCAGGACCTGGGCCTTTTACAGTGACTTCAACAGATTTCAAACCATGTTCCATAGCTGATTTAGCAGCAGTTTCTGATGCCATTTGAGCTGCGAATGGAGTTGATTTTTTTGATCCTTTGAATCCAAGTGCACCTGCTGATGACCATGATAACGCATTACCAAATTCATCAGTAATTGTTACGATTGTATTATTGAATGTTGAACGGATATGAGCCACACCATTTTCAATATTCTTTTTCACTCTACGTTTACGAGATACTTGTTTACGTGCCATTTAAATTTTGCCTCCTTTACCTATTATTTTTTCTTGTTAGCTACAGTTTTAACTGGGCCTTTACGAGTACGAGCATTGTTCTTAGTCTTTTGTCCGCGTACTGGTAAGCCACGACGGTGACGGATACCACGGTATGATGAGATTTCCATTAAACGTTTAATGTTTAAGTTTTGCTCACGACGTAAGTCACCTTCTACTTTATAGCTATCTACTACTTCACGGATACGACCTAATTCATCATCAGTTAATTCGTTAACGCGTGTGTCTGGTGAAACGTTAGCTTCTTCAGCAATTTTATTCGCTGTCGTAGTACCGATACCATATACATAAGTTAATGAAATAACAATACGTTTTTCACGTGGAATATCTACTCCTGCAATACGTGCCATAATTATTTACACCTCTCTTTATTAGCCTTGTCTTTGTTTATGTTTTGGGTTGCTACAAATTACCATTACTTTACCTTTACGTTTAATGACTTTACATTTTTCGCAAATTGGTTTTACTGATGGTCTTACTTTCATTTTAATACCTCCCTATATTATGGAGTGACGATTACTTATAACGATACGTAATTCTTCCGCGCGTTAAATCGTACGGAGACATTTCTACAGTTACTTTGTCGCCAGGCAGAATACGAATATAATTCATTCTGATTTTACCACTTACGTGAGCTAAAATCTCATGACCATTTTCTAATTCTACTTTAAACATTGCATTTGGTAAAGTATCTAACACAGTACCTTCTAATTCAATAACATCTTGTTTAGCCATTTATTAACTTCCCCCTTTTTGCAATAGTTGGTTATCGTCAACAATCAACTCTAACCATACGAGTCTATTAGTGTTGTTAATAAGTTTAACAAAATTAAAATGAATTACTATATCGCATTGTCACTCTTATTCAATTATACTTTTGACATTCCATAGACCGTACAAGTTGATATTATTTTAAGTTTTCTAAGATATCGATAACGTCTTCAGTAACGACTTTAATATCTCTTGAACCATCAATGTTTTTTAATACTTTTTTATTATCATAGAATTCTAAGATAGGTTTAGACTGTTTAACATTGACATTTAAACGATTTGCAACTGTTTCTGGGTTGTCATCTTCACGTTGGTATAATTTACCACCATCAAGATCACAAATTCCTTCAACTTTAGGAGGATTGAATACAAGATGATAAGTTGTTCCGCATTTTTCGCAGATTCTACGACCAGTTAGGCGGTTCATTAATTCTTCTTCAGCTACCTCTATATTGATAACAGCATCAATTTTTCTATCTAATTCTTGCATAATTTCATTTAATGCTTCAGCTTGTTCAATAGTACGAGGAAAGCCATCTAGTAAGAATCCTTTTTTTGCATCGTCTTCAGAAATTCTATCTTTAACGATGCCCACAGTTACTTCATCAGGGACTAATTCTCCACGATCCATGAATGATTTAGCTTCTTTGCCTAAATCTGTTCCATCTTTAATCGCTTTTCTGAACATGTCTCCAGTAGATATGTGTGGAATTGGGAATTTCTTTACAATTTCACTCGCTTGAGTTCCTTTACCTGCACCAGGTAAACCCATTAAAATGATATTCATAAGTGCCCTCCTACAATTTATCTACCACCAAAGCCTCTATAATCTTTCTGAGTCACTTGAGCTTCAAGACTCTTCATTGTTTCAATTGCTACACCAATTACGATAAGTAAGCTAGTACCACCAAGTTGAATAGATTGAGGCAAGCTCATTACTTTAGTAGCAATGATTGGAAGAATCGCAATTACAGCTAAGAATATTGACCCTACAAATGTTAAACGATAGAGAACTCCAGTAATATATTTTTTTGTTTGTTCACCAGGTCTAATACCTGGAACATAACTTCCTTGTTTCTTGAGATTATCTGACATCTTTCCAGGATTGACTTGAACAAATGCATAGAAGTATGTGAATGCAATGATAAGCACCACATAAACAATCATACCGATATTACTCGATGGATTTGCCACGTCTGAAATCTTCTGCGCCCAACTAGCGTCAGGGAAGAACAATGTTAATGTTCTAGGTAACAAGAAGAATGCCATTGCAAAGATAACCGGGATAACCCCAGCAGCGTTAACTTTCAAAGGTAAATATGTTGCTTGTGAACCTAATCGTTGTGTTGATTGCTTTTTCGCATATTGAATTGGAATTTTACGAATAGCTTGTAATACAAATATTGCACCGACTGTTAACAGTATCATTCCAATAATTAATCCTAGTACTTTTAACCATGCCATTGTAGTATCATCTTGACCTACGAATGACTGTTGATAGAACTGAATTAATGCTGAAGGTAGTGATGATAAAATACCACCAAAGATGATGATTGAAATACCATTACCAACACCGAATTGAGTGATTTGGTCACCCATCCAAATTAAGAATGCAGTACCTGCTGTTAATACAACAGCAATTAATAAATAACTAAGGATTGATTGATCAATGATCAATTGACCCTTTAGATAATTATTAAATTGGAACGCCATACCAATTGATTGGATAAATGCAAGTATAATAGCAAAATAACGTGTTATGTTAGTAAGTTTTTTCCTACCTGCATCACCTTGTTTTGCCCACTCAGAAAACTTCGGAACAATATCCATTTGTAATAGCTGCATCACAATTGATGCAGTAATGTAAGGCATTATACCCATGGCAAAGATTGAGAAATTCTGCAAGGCTCCGCCACCAAATGTATTTAACAGATCAGTGACACCTTGAGACCCTTCTCTACTGTCAAAAGCAGCTGGATTTACACCAGGCGCTGGAATATAAGTACCTATCTTAAAAATAACTAACATTGCGAGAGTAAAAAAGATCTTGTTACGAACTTCTTTAGTTTTAAAGAAGCTCACAAGCGTTTGAAACATTAGATCACCTCGTGTGCTCCGCCTTTTGCATCAATAGCATCTACTGCAGACGCAGAGAATTTGTTAGCTTTCACAGTTAACTTTTTGTCTAGTGAACCTTTACCTAGTACTTTAATACCAGATTTTTCGTTCTTAACTACACCAGATTCTACTAATAAAGCAGGAGTTACTTCAGTACCATCCTCAAATTTATTAAGTTGGTCTAAGTTAACAATAGCATATTCCTTACGGTTAATGTTAGTAAAACCTCGTTTTGGTAAACGACGGAATAATGGTAATTGACCACCTTCGAAACCTGGTCTTACACTACCACCTGAACGTGATTTTTGGCCCTTTTGTCCGCGACCACTAGTCTTACCGTTACCAGTAGCTGCACCACGTCCAACACGGTTACGTACTTTACGAGAACCTTCTGACGGTTTTAGCTCATGTAATTTCATTTCGGCACCTCCTTAATTATTTTTCTTCTACTGTCACTAAGTGACTTATTTTGTTGATTTGCCCACGAATAGCAGGGTTATCTTCAACAACTACTGAAGAGTTCGTTTTTTTCAAACCTAGAGCTTCAACAGTTTTACGTTGTGTTTCTGGACGACCTATAACACTACGAGTGAGGGTAATTTGTACTTTAGCCATAACTTATTTTCCCTCCTTAATTGTATAATTCTTCTACTGATTTGCCACGTAATTTCGCAACTTCTTCAGCATTTTTAAGGTTTTTTAATCCATTAATTGTTGCACGAACCATGTTGATTGGTGTATTTGATCCTAAAGATTTACTTAAGATATCAGTGATACCAGCTAATTCTAATACCGCACGAACAGGGCCACCTGCAATAACACCAGTACCTGGTGCAGCTGGTTTCATTAAAACATTACCTGAACTGAAACGACCATTAATAATGTGAGGTGTAGTACCTTCAACACGTGGAACAACTACTAAGTCTTTCTTAGCTGCTTCTACTGCTTTTTTGATTGCTTCTGGCACTTCTTGTGCTTTACCAGTACCGAATCCAACGCGACCGTTTTTATCTCCAACCACTACTAAAGCAGTGAAACGGAAACGACGACCACCTTTTACAACTTTCGCAACACGGTTAATTGTAACAACGCGTTCTTCAAATTCTTTCACTTCTTCTCTACGAGCCATGTAAATGTCCCTCCTTCAAATTAAAATTCTAATCCATTTTCACGAGCTGCATCTGCTAAGGCTTTAACACGGCCATGGTATAAATATCCTCCACGGTCAAAAACAATTGTTTTAATACCTTTATCGCTAGCTCTTTTAGCTACAGTTTCGCCGACTTTAGCTGAAAGTTCAACTTTTGAACCTGTTTCATTTGCTAAGTCTTTTTCTTGTGTTGATGCTTGTGCTAATGTTTTGCCATTAACATCATCGATAACTTGTGCGTAAATATGTTTGTTTGAACGATAGATGTTTAAACGTGGTTTTTCAGCTGTGCCTGACAATTTATTGCGGACACGAGCATGTCTTTTCAAACGCACTTGGTTTTTATCAATTTTGCTGATCATTTTATTACTCCTTTCTTCTGAAAGTTATTTATTATTTACCAGTTTTACCTTCTTTACGGCGAACGAATTCTCCTTGATAACGAATTCCTTTACCTTTATACGGTTCTGGTGGTCTTGTTGCACGAATGTTTGAAGCGATAGCGCCAACTGCTTCTTTAGAAATACCAGTTACTGTAACTTTAGTATTTTTTTCAACAGCGAAACTAACACCATTATCAGCTTTAATTTCAACTGGGTGTGAATAACCAACATTAAGGATTAAGTTTTCACCTTGCATTTGAGCACGGTAACCTACACCTACTAGTTCTAATGTTTTTTGGTATCCTTCTTTAACACCGATGATCATATTATTAATTAAAGTACGAGTTGTACCATGTACTGTTTTATCATCTTTAGAATCAGATGGTCTTACAACTTCTAAAGTACCTTCATCTTGTTTATATGTCATTCTTTCATCCATAGTTTTAAATAATTCACCTTTAGGACCTTTAACAGTTACTGTATTGCCTTCAATAGTTACTGTTACGTCACTAGGGATGTCAATAATTTTTTTACCAACACGACTCATGTTATCGCACCTCCTTGTTATTTATTATTACCAAACGTAACCTAGGATTTCTCCACCGATACTACGTTTTCTTGCTTCTTTATCAGTGATAACACCTTCTGAAGTAGAAACTAATGCAATGCCTAGACCGTTAAGTACTTTAGGTACTTCGTTAGCTTTAGCATAAACACGTAAACCTGGTTTAGAAATACGTTTTAATCCAGTGATAACACGTTCATTGTTTTGACCATATTTAAGGAATAAACGGATAACCCCTTGTTTATCGTCTTCAACAAATTCTACGTTTTTAATGAAACCTTCACTTTTTAAAATTTCAGCAATTTCTTTTTTAATGTTTGAAGCAGGTAATTCTAATTTATCGTGACGCACCATGTTGGCGTTTCTTACACGAGTTAGCATATCTGCAATTGGATCGTTGATTGTCATTGATTGTTGCCTCCTTTCAGACTTTTTTTATTACCAGCTAGCTTTACGAACGCCAGGGATTTGGCCTTTATAAGCTAATTCACGGAAACAAATACGGCATAATTTGAATTTACGATATACGGAATGTGGACGACCACAGCGTTCACAACGAGTATATTCACGTACTTGGAACTTTTGTTTTCTTTGTTGCTTAGCAACCATTGAAGTTTTAGCCACTTAATTAGCCTCCTTTAGAGATTATTTTTGAAATGGCATACCGAATTGTGTTAACAATTCACGAGCTTCCTCGTCAGTGTTAGCAGTTGTTACGATAACGATATCCATTCCTCGTATTTTACTTACTCGGTCATAGTCGATTTCAGGGAAAATTAATTGTTCTTTAACGCCTAAAGTGTAGTTACCTCTGCCATCGAATGCAGATTTTGATACACCACGGAAGTCACGTACACGAGGTAGTGATACAGAAATTAATTTGTCTAAAAAGTCGTACATTCTTTCGCCACGTAAAGTAGTTTTAGCACCAATTGGCATACCTTCACGTAAACGGAATGTTGCAACAGATTTTTTAGCTTTTGTGATTAATGGTTTTTGACCAGTGATAGCTTGTAATTCTTCTACAGCATCATCTAATACTTTAGTATTTTGTACAGCGTCACCGACACCCATATTTACTACAATTTTATCAATTTTTGGCACTTCCATTACTGAACTATAGTTAAAATGTTTCACTAAGTTTTGAGTAACTTCAGAGTTGAATTTTTCTTTTAAACGGTTCACAGTGGATCCTCCTTTCAATTAGTTATTAATTATTAGTTTTGATTTCTTCGCCTGATTTTTTAGCGATACGAACTTTTTTGCCATCTTCGAATTTATAACCTACGCGTGTTGGTTCATTCGTTTTAGGATCTAATAATTGTACGTTAGAAACATGGATTGCTGCCTCTGTTTCTAAGATTCCACCTTCAGGATTAAATTGAGTTGGTTTTTGGTGCTTTTTGATTGTATTGACACCTTCCACAACGACACGGTCTTTTTTAGGTTCAGTTGCAACAACTTTACCTTCTTTACCTTTGTCTTTACCTGCGATAACTTTTACGTTGTCACCTTTTTTGATATGCATGTGTGGCACCTCCTTAAATTTATATATTTATAAATGTATTATTAAAGTACTTCTGGAGCTAATGATACAATTTTCATGAAGTTGCCTTCACGTAATTCGCGTGCAACTGGTCCAAAGATACGAGTACCGCGTGGGCCTTTGTCGTCACGAATAATGACACATGCATTTTCATCAAATTTGATGTATGAACCATCGTTACGACGTACGCCTGATTTAGTACGTACGATAACAGCTTTAACTACTTCACCTTTTTTGACAACGCCACCTGGTGTAGCATTTTTAACACTTACTACGATAACGTCACCAATATTCGCTGTTTTACGACCAGATCCACCTAATACCTTAATTGTAAGAACTTCACGTGCACCAGAGTTATCTGCTACTTTTAATCGTGTTTCTTGTTGGATCATGAGTTAAACCTCCTTTATCTTCACTATTTATTAAATAATAACTGATTCTTCAACAATTTCTACCAAACGGAAACGTTTAGTTGCTGATAAAGGACGTGTTTCTTGTATTTTAACTGTGTCCCCTAATTTAGCTGAGTTGTTTTCATCATGAGTTTTGTATTTTTTAGAGTATTTTACTCGTTTACCATATAATTTGTGCATTTTGTATGTTTCAACAAGTACAGTTACAGTTTTATCCATTTTATCGGAAACGACTCTACCTACATAAACTTTACGATCATTTCTTTCGCTCACTATAGTAACCTCCTCTTTAAATTAAATTATTGATTAGCTTTACCTTGTTCAATTTCTCTTTCACGAACAACAGTTTTTAGACGTGCAATCGTTTTTCTTACCGTGCGAATACGTGCAGTTTCCTCTAATTGACCTGTTGCTAACTGAAAGCGTAGGTTAAAAAGCTCTTCTTTTGAAGATTTAATTTGTTCTTCGATTTCTGAAGTGGTTAAGTCTCTAATTTCCTTAGCTTTCATTTGTTTCACCACCCAATTCTTCACGTTTTACAAACTTAGTTTTCACTGGAAGTTTGTGACTAGCTAAACGTAATGCTTCGCGCGCAACTTCTTCGTCAACGCCTGCGATTTCAAATAAAATTCTACCTGGTTTTGCTACTGCAATCCAGCCTTCAACCGCACCTTTACCAGCACCCATACGTACTTCTAGAGGTTTTTTAGTGTAAGGTGTATGTGGGAAGATTTTAATCCAAACTTTCCCGCCACGCTTCATGAAACGTGTCATTGCAATACGAGCTGATTCGATTTGACGAGATGTGATCCAAGAAGTTGTAGTTGCTTGTAAACCATACTCACCAAATGTTACATAGTTACCGCCTTTAGAACGACCAGTTGTGTTAGGTCGATGTTGACGGCGATATTTTACACGTTTTGGTAGTAACATTATTATTTTCCTCCTTCACTAGTCTTCTTAGTAGTAGGAAGAACTTCTCCACGATAGATCCATACTTTGACACCTAATTTACCGTAAGTAGTGTCAGCTTCTGCATGTGCATAACTAATGTCAGCACGTAGTGTATGAAGTGGAACAGTTCCTTCTGAATATTGCTCAATACGAGCGATGTCAGCTCCGCCTAAACGACCTGAAACTTGTGTTTTGATACCTTTAGCGCCATTTTTCATAGCTCTAGTAATAGCTTGTTTTTGTACACGACGGAACGATGCACGGTTTTCTAATTGTACTGCGATATTTTCAGCAACAAGTTTAGCATCTAAATCAATCTTCTTGATTTCAATAACGTTGATGTGTACTTTTTTGCTTGTTAATGAGTTCAATTTATTACGTAATTTTTCAATTTCTGAACCGCCTTTACCGATTACCATACCTGGTTTACCAGTATGAATAGCGATGTTGATACGGTTAGCAGCACGCTCAATTTCAACTTGAGAAACTGATGCTTCTTTTAATGCGTTATCAATAAACTTACGGATTTTTAAATCTTCGTGTAATAGTGATGCGAAGTCTTTTTCTGCATACCATTTAGCTTCCCAATCACGGATGATACCAACACGAAGTCCGATTGGATTAATTTTTTGACCCACAGTGTTCCCTCCTTAAAAGATTATTAAGCTTCTTTAGCTTCTTCTTTACCGTCACTTACGACGATTGTAATGTGGCTTGTACGTTTGTTGATCGCACTTGCACGGCCTTGTGCACGTGGACGGAAACGTTTTAATGTTGGTCCTTCATTAGCATAAGCTTCTTTAACTATTAATTCATCAGTGTTCATGTCATAGTTATGTTCAGCATTTGCTAAAGCGGACATTAATAATTTTTCAACTACTGGTGATGAAGCTTTGTTTTTTAATTTTAAAATCGCTATAGCTTCACCAGCGCTCTTGCCTCTAATTAGATCTAATACTAATCTAACTTTACGAGGTGCGATTCTTATTGTTTTAGCAACCGCTTTTGCTTCCATTCGAATTTCCTCCTCTACATGTTAGAAGTTATCTTCTAGTTTTTTTGTCATCTGCTGCATGACCTTTAAAAGTACGTGTTGGTGCGAATTCTCCTAATTTATGACCAACCATATCTTCAGTTACGAATACAGGTACGTGTTTACGTCCATCATATACTGCGAATGTATGTCCGATAAAATCAGGGAAAATAGTTGAACGACGTGACCAAGTTTTGATTACTTGTTTTTTCTCGCTTCCGCTTTGAGCCTCAACTTTTTTCTTTAGATGATCGTCAGCAAAAGGTCCTTTTTTAATACTACGAGCCATAGTGGCGCCTCCCTTCTTATTGTGAGCGTGCAGCAATCATGCCGCACACGCAAATAAGTCATTTTTATTTTTTCTTCTTACGTCCACGAACGATAAGTTTGTCTGAAGATTTTTTACCACGACGAGTTTTCTTACCAAGCGTAGGTTTACCCCAAGGTGACATTGGAGATGGCATACCGATAGGTGCACGTCCTTCACCACCACCGTGTGGGTGATCGTTAGGGTTCATTACAGAACCACGAACTGTTGGGCGTTTACCTTTCCATCTAGAACGTCCTGCTTTACCAACGTTAACAAGTTCATGTTGGATGTTACCAACTTGACCAATAGTAGCACGGCAAGTTGAAAGAATCATACGTACTTCACCAGATCTTAATCTGATTAAAACATATTTACCTTCTTTACCAAGTACTTGTGCACTAGCACCAGCTGAACGAGCGATTTGTCCACCTTTACCAGGTTTCAACTCGATGTTGTGTACTACTGTACCTACTGGGATGTTAATTAATGGTAATGCATTACCTAATTTGATATCTGCATTTTCACCGTTTTCCAATACTTGACCTACTTTAAGGTTTTTTGGAGCGATGATATAGCGTTTTTCTCCATCAGCATAAACTAATAATGCAATGTTTGCTGAACGGTTTGGATCATATTGAATTGAATCAACTTTAGCGTTGATGCCGTCTTTATTACGTTTGAAATCAATAACACGGTATTGACGTTTATGTCCTCCACCGCGATGGCGAACTGTCAATTTACCTTGGTTATTTCGTCCCGCTCTTTTCGGTAGCGGTTGTAATAATGATTTTTCTGGAGTTGTTTCAGTGATTTCTGAGAAATCATAACCAGTCATATTACGACGACCATTAGTAATTGGCTTATATTTTTTTAGAGCCATTGTCGTTTACCTCCTTATTGGTAATGTTTTAGTTGAATAGATCGATTGATCCTTCTTTTAATTTTACAATTGCTACGCGTCTTTTGTTTGTATAGCCTTGGTAACGGCCCATACGTTTTTTCTTTGGTTTGTAGTTGATGATGTTTACATTAGCAACTTTTACGTCAAAGATTTCTTCAACAGCGATTTTAACTTGTGTTTTATTAGCACGAGTATCAACGTCGAATGTGTATTTATCTTCTGCCATAGCGACAGATGATTTTTCAGTGATTACGGGGCGCTTAAGAACGTCTCTTGCTTCCATTATCCTAGCACCTCCTCAACTTTTTTAGCAGCTGATTCTGTAATTACTACACTGTCAGCGCTTGTGATATCTAGAACATTTAAACCTTGAGCTGTAGTAACTTGTACACCAGGAATATTACGAGCAGATAATGCTACGTTTACATCTTCTGATTCAGTAACTACTAATACTTTTTTAGGTTGTTCTAAATTTGAAAGTACAGTTTTGAACTCTTTAGTTTTTGGAGCTTCTAAGTTTAATGTATCAACAACAGTTAAACCTTTTTCTTGTACTTTATAAGATAATGCTGAGCGTAATGCTAAACGACGCATTTTCTTAGGCATTTTGTATGAGTAGCTTCTTGGTGTTGGTCCGAATACGATACCACCACCACGCCATTGTGGAGCACGGATTGTACCTTGACGCGCACGTCCTGTACCTTTTTGTCTCCATGGTTTAGCTCCGCCGCCTCGTACTGCTGAACGGTTCTTAACAGCGTGTGTACCTTGGCGTAATGAAGCACGTTGTAAATTAATTGCTTCAAAAAGAACACTATTGTTTGGTTCGATTGCAAATACTGCATCGTTTAATTCAACTGAACCTGATTTAGTTCCATCTACTTTTAATACATCATAATTTGCCATTATGCATATCCTCCTTTCATTCTATATTATTTATTACCTTTAATTGATGAAGTGATTTCTAAGAAACCTTTTTTAGGTCCAGGTACATTACCTTTAACTAAAATTACATTGTTTTCAGTATCAACTTGAACTACTTCTAAGTTTTGAACTGTTACTGTGTCTCCACCCATACGTCCAGGCATTTTTTGTCCTTTAAAGACTTTTGAAGCGTCTGATGCCATACCTATTGAACCAGGTGATCTATGGAAATGAGAACCATGTGACATTGGACCACGTGCTTGATTATGACGTTTAATGGCACCTTGGAAACCTTTACCTTTAGATACGCCCGTTACATCAATTACGTCTCCAGCTTCAAATGTATTAACTGAGACTTCTTGACCTACTTCGTATTCATCAACATTAACGTTTTTGAATTCACGAATGAAGCGCTTAGGTGCTGTACCTGCTTTTTTAGCATGGCCTTCAGCTGGTTTGTTAGCATATTTGCTAGTTTTACTACCTTTTTTATAAGCTCGTTTATCTTCGTAGCCTACTTGTATAGCGTTGTAACCATCAATCTCTTCAGATTTCTTTTGTAATACAACGTTTTGGCTTGCTTCTACTACTGTTACTGGGATTAAATCACCGTTTTCTCCGAAAACTTGTGTCATCCCGATTTTTCTTCCTAAGATTCCTTTGGTCATCGAAAGTCCACCTCCTAAATTTTTCTATTATAATTTGATTTCGATGTCTACGCCAGATGGTAAGTTTAAGCCCATAAGAGCATCAACTGTTTTTGGTGTAGGGTTAACAATATCGATTAAACGTTTATGTGTACGTTGTTCGAACTGTTCACGTGAATCTTTGTACTTATGCACGGCACGAATTACAGTATAAACTGATCTTTCAGTAGGTAACGGAATTGGTCCAGATACATCTGCACCAGAACGTTTTGCTGTTTCAACAATTTTTTCTGCTGATTGATCGATTACGCGGTGATCATAAGCTTTTAATCTGATTCTGATTTTTTGTTTTGCCATAATTTTCCCTCCTTATTCGTCTACATTTAAGTGATAGACTTCTCCACGAAAACTATCTCACACAGCGCCATGGCAAAGCGGCCGGGTGTGTCAGTAACCTTTCGCTTCATCGCGTGTTCTTAAAGTCCAACATTAGATATGTTACATGAAAAGCAGTGATAAATCAAGCTTTTCTGCAAAAGTTTTTATACTTTTTGTCTAACACATACTTTGTTATTGTACTCGAATAATCTAATCACTTCAACCTTTTTTAAAATCTTTTTGAAATTCTTTTTTATTGCTACTAATTCACTATTACTTATGATTATAGAAATTCATTGTTTTGTTTTATAATAGTAGATATTAGGTGGTGATATGATATGAAAAGCGGTATTCGCACTACACTTATAATTTTGAGCTTTGTGCTCATTATAGGAGAGTTTATTTATGGCATCCCATTTCTTGGTGGTAGCATAATTCTTAGTTTTGGTTGGCAACCATTGCTTATTAACGCCCTGTTATACCTTGTTACTATGATTATACTTGTAGTAGATAAACAAAACTCAATTAAGCCAATGATGGTTGTCCCATTATTAGGTGTTATTGGTTCATTCATTGCATTTTTACCTTTCATCGGTATGGTTGTGCATTGGATTTTATTCTTTTTAATGCTTTTCTTTATATTCGTACTCTTCTCAACACCTCTGTATGTAGCTAACAAAAATGCAAAAGTTGTTTATACAGAATATAAGGAAACTCATGAGTAATTACTCTATCGTTTTTAAATTGTTTTATGTGAACTGTTAGATAAGATTGACTATTTTCTTCGAGCGCATATTATATGAGTCCTTTTTTGAGTAAATCGATACTTGATTTAAATCATAAATTATAATACTTTTTCTAAAATTGGTATTATAATGAAGAAACTCGATTTTAGTTCTTGTATAATATGTATTTGATACATAATAAATTATACGATTTCTAAACAGTTACAAGTTAAGTATTTATAAAACATAAAAGCACATTGTTGCGTCGCTTTGACGTTCAACAATGTGCTTTTGATTTATCCATGAACAAACACGAAATAGAGAATAAATAATACCATTAAACCATACATAATAGGATGTACTTCTTTATGTCTTTTAGAAATTAACATTGTAATTGGATAGAATATAAATCCACAAGCAATACCTGTTGCAATTGAATATGATAAAGGCATCATAATAATTGTGACAAACGCTGGCACTGCAACTTCAAATTTCTTCCAATCTATTTCTGCAAAGTTCGAAGCCATTAATACACCAACTACGACTAATGCCGGTGTGGTAACTGCACTAGTGACTACTTCCATAAGCGGACTAAAGAATATTGCTAATAAGAAACAGAAGCCTGTTACTACACTTGCAAACCCAGTCCTAGCTCCGACAGCAACACCTGATGTTGATTCAATATACGTAGTTGTCGTTGTAGTACCAAAAATCGAACCTACAATAGTCGCTAATGAATCTGAGAAAAGTGCACGTCCAGCTCTTGGAAGTTTGTTATCTTTCATCATACCAGCTTGGCTTGCTACTGCTACTAAAGTTCCTGCTGTGTCAAAAAAATCTATGAATAAAAATGTTAGGATAACAATTAAAAATTGAACAGTAAATAATTGCGATGGATCTTTAAACGCTTCGAAAGCTGCACCGAAAGTTGGCTCGATACTTGGCACTTGACCTACAATGCCACTTGGCGTATGTATAAGTCCAGTAATCATACCAAGAATAGATGTAAGCATCATACCTACAAATATCGCTCCTGGCACTCTAACTGCATAAAGTATGACAGTAATAATAATACCAAATATTGTTAAAAGTACAGGGCCGTCAGTAATTTGTCCTAATGTAACTAACGTAGACTCATTCGCAACAATAATACCTGAACTTTGTAACCCGACAAAGGTGATAAATAGCCCAATACCTGCGGATACTGCCATTTTCATCTGAAAAGGAATTGCGTTTATGATTATTTCCCGTAGTCCCGTCATAGTGAGGACTGCAAATACTAAACCAGAAAATAGTACTCCAGTTAAACCGACTTCCCAAGGAATACCCATAGTTAATACAACGGTAAATGCAAAGAATGCATTTAAGCCCATACCAGGTGCTAAAGCAATTGGGTATCGTGCAATTAGCCCCATAAATAGTGAGCCAACAAAAGCTGCAAGTGCTGTGGCAACGAAAATAGCACCTTGATCCATTTTCATATCTTCAGACACGCCATCAACGCCTGCTAAACTAAGTACTTGAGGGTTAACAGCTAAAATGTATGCCATTGATAAGAAAGTTGTTAACCCACCAAGTGTTTCTTTCTTATAGCTTGTTCCATGTTTATCAAACTTGAAATACTTTTTCACAGTTAGTTCTCCTTTTTTTAAAATACCTTCATATTTTAATATCAATCTAACTATTTTACAATAGCAAACACGAACTTTGTTAAAATATATGTTCTATTTGTTCGATTATTTTAGAATTTAAGGCCTTTTAGAGCATCTTGGAATGGGTTATTCTCTATATCTTCATCTTTATTCATATATTTTTTCAAATCTTTTTTATTTACTTTATCTGACTTTTTATTTTTATGTCGTTTATCCATCTGAGTTTGACTTTCAGTATGACCACAAACACAACGATAAACAGCATCCTTCCCTCTTCCAAATAATGTCATTTTTTTATGACAATTAGGACAGCGAGCGTTAGTTTTTCTTTGAACATTCTTTTTCGTTTTACACGTAGGATCTTGACAAACTAGCATTTGTCCATTTTTCGTTTTAACTTTAATCATGAACTTACCGCAAGTTGGACATTCAGTAGTAGTTAAATTGTCATGTTTATAGCTTTGTTCGCTTTCCTTAATTTCAGATACAACATCGTTAGTAAATTGCTTCATTTCAGATATAAACTGTCTCACATCATATTTACCTTTTTCAATAAGTGAAAGTTTTTCTTCCCATTCAGCTGTTAATAAAGGAGACGTAAGTTTTTTTGGTGCTAATTCTAAAATCTGCTTCCCTTTAGAGGTTACTTTTATTTTGCCATCACGCGCTTCAATCGCATTCATATTGAATAATTTTTCTATGATATCTGCTCTCGTTGCTACAGTTCCAATACCACCCGTTTCTTTTAATGTATCATTATGTTTTTTATCATCTAACGCAAAGAATTTTTGAGGACTTTCCATCGCTTTCAGTAAAGTTCCTTCATTAAAATAAGCGGGAGGTGTTGTCTCATGTTGCTCTATGTTAACGCGAGTGATATTTAGTGTTGCACCTTTTTGCATTTGAGCAATTTGTGCATTCGCTTTTTCCTGTGTATCATAGACTGCTTTAAAACCTAGTTTAGTAGTGATCTTATCTTTAAAAGTAAATTTATATCCACCAATGCTTAATTCTATAGAAACCGCTTCGTATTCATGTGGCGGCATTAGATTTTCTAAATACCTTTGAGCAATCATCATATATATTTTTGACTCTCGCTGGCTTAATTGATTCATATCAGGGCGTACTTCTGTTGGTATAATAGCGTGATGATCTGATACTTTGCTATTATTTACAAATCTTTGTTTAGCAGAGAACGTTTGTGACATTTGCCCTTTTGCAATGTCTTTTAAAGAGGTAGCCATAATCGCTTGCAAACGATCTTTAAGTGTATCCACCATGTCATCCGTTAAATAGTTTGAATCTGTACGTGGGTAGGTCACAAGTTTATGTCTTTCATATAATGCTTGTAATGTATTTAATGTCTCTTTAGGTCCTAAGTGATAGCGTTTATAAGCTTCTTGTTGTAAGTCAGTTAAACTAAACAATTGCTGTGGATACGATTTTTTATGACTTTTAGTTATTGTTTCAATCGTTGCTACTTGTCCCTCAATTTCTTTCTTTATACCTTCAAAAACAGTTTTATCTGGATGTGACTGAGGTTTAATACATTGGAAGTCAAGACCACCTGCATTCAATTTCATTGTGAAATAAGTTTGTGGTTTGAATTGATTAATCTCATTTTGTCTCATTTGTACTAATTGTATTGTAGGAGTTTGCACACGGCCAAGTGACAATTGAGCGTCATATTTAGTTGTCAACGCACGAGTAGCATTGATACCAACAATCCAATCTGCTTCACTACGTGCTAATGCAGCATGATACAAATTGTCATATTTGCGACCATCTTGTAGTTTATTAAACCCATCTTTAATTGCTTTATTCGTTACAGAACTAATCCATAAACGTTTAATTGGTTTATGATTGTGTGCTTTATCTAATATTAATCGCGCTACTAGTTCTCCCTCTCTACCAGCGTCTGTTGCAATGATGATATCTTTAACATTATTGTTCTTAATTAAAGATTGCACAGTTGAAAATTGTTTTCTTGTCTTACTTATGACAACAGTTTTCATTTTATTTGGTATAATAGGTAAAACATCAAGTTTCCATTCTTTATAATTATTATCATACTGCTCTGGCGTTGCATTCGTTACTAAATGTCCCAACGCCCAAGTAACTATATATTTATTATTTTCAAAATAGCCATTGCGCTTTTCATTAACATTCAAAGTATTTGCAATGTCTCTACCTACTGAAGGTTTTTCAGCTATAATTAGTGATTTCATAATTTCGCCCTTTCAATTTCAATATAATATTTATTGTAACATGTATATAGCACATCGAAACTTTCATTTATATCAAAAAGTTCCTATAATTAACTTAATAGTTTACAGACGGAGGTATTTTATGAAAACTATCAAATTAAACGACTATGACCAGATAGAGCACTTTATAATTAACGCAGATTATCGTTCAGCTTCTTATTTATACAAATTACCACCAGCACATAAAGACATTACAGCTAATATAAAGCAACTCATAGAAGACCCAGGCGTGTATGCACACGTGGATGATCAAGATCAAATCATCATGTTAATGTCTGCCTTCCAATATGAGCAAAATAAATATAAAGTACTTGGTCCTTTCGTAAATAAATCGATTACGCCATCAGTTTCAGCATTTCAAAACTTATTCGAGACATTAGCACAAAGCAAATCTGAGACTACAAGTTTCAACTTTTCTTTTGAAGAAACAGAACAAAATTATTTAGATTTTATGAAAACCACCCAATCTTCCTATAGCTTTACAGATTATTATTTAGTAGCATCACAAGATATTGGTGAAATTGAGCATGCGCAAAACATCACAGAGTATCAGCCAGCTTACTACCGTTTATTTAGTAAGCTGCACGAACACACATTTAAACATGATGTAATGACTGCTGATGAAATTGTCGAATCACTAGATGATCATCATCGCCTATTTATGTTCATGTCTGAGGGGCTACTGAAAGGTTATCTCTATCTTCAAATATTTGAAAATAGTCATAAGGCAGAAATTAAATATTTTTCTTCACATTCTGATTATAGACTCAAGGGTATAGCATTTGATCTACTATCACACGCTATACACATTGCATTTACCAATCACGATATAGAAAAAGTTTTTTTCAAAATACGTAGTAAAAACACGACACTTGTTGAGCGTTTTAATGAGCTAGGCTTTAATATCAATTATGAATATAAAAAATTTAAATACGTCGCTGCTCATATTTAATACATTGTTATACCTTCATAAGCTTAGAATTTGGAATCCAACCAAATTTTAAGCTTATTTTATTTATTCTTTTTAAAATACCCAAAACAGTTAACCATCGTATTTCACAATGAGGCAAAATAATTTGGTATATAATCTAATATTTTTTACTATATTAATATTTTGCTTTAAAATATTATACAAGGGCAATCTAAGATAGTTGTTTTGAAAGTAAAGTATTATTTAAATAGAGAGTGAGTGAATATAAAGTATGGATTTATTAATTGCCCTTTTACCCGCGTTATTTTGGGGAAGTGTCGTTTTAATTAATGTACTTGTTGGTGGTGGCCCATATAACCAAATTAGAGGTACTACATTTGGTGCATTAATCATTGGTATTATATTATTATTAACTGGCAATGCTGAATTTGGTGACCCCACTATTATTATTGTCGGTTTAATTTCAGGTGCTTTTTGGGCCCTTGGTCAAGGCTACCAATTGAAGTCAGTTAGTTTAATTGGTGTATCTAAGACAATGCCGATTTCTACTGGTTTACAATTAGTAGGTACAACATTGTTTAGTGCTGTATTTTTAGGCGAATGGAGTACTGGTACTCAAGTAATATTAGGTCTACTCGCCATGGTATTACTCGTTATTGGTATTGCTATGACTTCTATTAAAGGTAAAAATGAAGCATCAGAAAACACGAAAAACTTTGGTAAAGCAATGCCTATCTTACTGATTTCTACTGTTGGTTACGTCGTGTATGTAGTAATAGCTCAAATCTTCGGTGTAGACGGAATGAATGCCCTTTTCTTCCAATCTATAGGTATGGCGATTGGTGGCTTAATACTATCAGCTAAACACGAAACATCAATAAAAAGTACTGCATGGAATTTAATTCCAGGTGTTATTTGGGGAATAGGTAATTTATTTATGTTCTATTCACAACCAAAAGTCGGTGTAGCAACAAGTTTTTCATTTTCACAACTATTAGTCATCGTATCTACACTTGGCGGAATCTTCCTATTAGGCGAGCGTAAAGACAAACGTCAAATGACTGGCATATGGGTTGGTATTGTGCTCATTGTCATTGCTGCCTTTGTACTCGGAAATATTAAAGGTTAACAGTAACAATCAAATATCATTTTACAAACAGGTAAACATCATTAAGTTTAAGACAACGACAATTTTTCATTGCATATTGAATGATAAGTGACTTTCATCTCTAATCGTTTAATATTTGTCTTAAACTTTTTGTTTTATACATTTAAGGAGGCGTCATACATTATGTTTAAAGACTTAGAAGGTAAAGTTGTAGTTATTACAGGTGCCGGGAGTGGTATTGGAAAAGCGATGGCAGAACAGTTTGGTAATGAAAAAGCTAATGTCGTTATAAATTATCGCTCAGAACGCCATTTAGAACCAGTAGCTCAATCTATTCAATTAATTGAGGATGCAGGCGGCAAGGCAATCAAGGTACAAGCTGATATATCAAAAGAGGATGATGTAGAACGCTTAATTCAATCTGCCGTAAATCAATTTGGTACACTCGATATCTTAATTAATAATGCTGGATTTGAAAAACCGATTCCTACACATGAAATGCCTTTAGAAGAATGGCAAAAAGTGATTGACGTCAACTTGACTGGTGCGTTTATAGGTTCAAAAATAGCTGTAAACCAATTTTTAAAAGAAGATAAAAAAGGTGTCATTATCAACACCTCTAGTGTTCACGATAAAATTCCATGGCCAAACTATGTAAACTACGCAGCTAGTAAAGGCGGATTAAAATTAATGATGGAAACAATGTCGATGGAATATGCACAATACGGTATTCGTATCAATAACATTTCACCAGGCGCTATCGTTACTGAACACACGAAAGAAAAATTCTCGGATCCAACAACACGTGAGGAAACATTAGCAATGATTCCATCTAAAATAATCGGGGAAGCTGGTCAAGTTGCTAATGTCGCAAGATTTTTAGCATCAGACTTAGCAGATTATATTCATGGCACAACAATATATGTCGATGGCGGTATGACAAATTACCCTGCGTTTATGGGTGGCAAAGGTTAAGCTAACATTTAATCTAGTTATCAGTCATTAGAGACAGCAAAAAGCACTCCTGTAAAATAACAGGAGTGCTTTTATTTATACAAATAAAGCTTGGTAAATATATAATATAATTATACTAATAACAATTGTTAAATTGGTGACCATGCCAACCAGTGGTAATGTCTTATATTTAAATTGAATCGCATAAGGTATTATTGCTACTCCAACCGGTAATAACCATGCAACTTGAAGTGTTGTTTTTACCATTTGGTCGTCTATAGGTAAAAAGAAATACACGAGTAACCCAGCGATAACACCTAAACCATAATGTAACAGGAGGTACTTCATCGCAATTGGTAAAAATCGTTTATCTATACTAAAATTCAACATTAATCCTATCAAAATCATTGATAACGGCATATTAGCGCTCGATAATACAGAGAAGAAATCAATTACTGGATCCGGAAAATGAATATTGAGCATATTTAAAATAAACATAATGATATATGTCATTAACGGCACTGACTTAAGAAGATTTTTCGCTAAATATTTGAAGTCAAAACTATCACCTGAACTACTAAAATAGCTTCCTACAAAGTAAGTAACCCCAAACATGATAATTGCACCACCAATATCTACCATACCAAAATAAATCATACCAGTATTTGGCCATATTGCTTCTACCAGTGGATATGCAAATAAGCCTATATTTAGTGAAGCCATCATCATACCAGTTGTCCCTCGTATTTGATTGTCATATTTCATAAAGAACCATATCATGATTAATTTTGTTACTACACCATATAAAATCATCATTATTGGTAAGATAGAAAGGGATAAATCTAAATCTGCTTCGTTTAAATTAACTATCACGAGTGAAGGTAATGTGACATTTAGAACTAATGTTGCAAAGACTTGACTGTCATTTGCTTTAAAGTAATTAATTCTTTTAAGTGCATAACCTAATGCAATAAGTAAAATAATTATGATAAATTGTTGGGTCACAATAATCCTTCTTTCATTACATCATTTCGTTTTCATTCCATTTTCATACTTTAACATATAACTCGGTTATTTTAGAAGCTTTCAATTTCATGTTATAATTTAAACTAAAATGATGTGGTTAGTGCCACATAAAAAGGAGTGCGCAAAATGGATTTAAAAGAAAAGTTAGCTGAACTAAAATATGATTATGTGAGACTACAAGGTGACCTTGAAAAAAGAGAATCCGTTAATCAACAAGTTGACCCATTATTACGTCAACTTGAAGACATAGAAAAAGAAATTGCATCAGTACGTTCAGAAATTAGTCAAAAAGAACGTAAATAACATCCTAGTAAATCAATTTTTTACGTGCTAAGATTAAGTGCATACATAGAAAGGATGTAATTCAATGCAACTGTACCTTATCTTTTTACCAATATTATATCTTATAGTAAGCTACATCAGTATATTTAAAATGCCGACAGTCATTACACGCATTTTACGTATTATTATGGCCTTGCTCTTATTATTTGTTGTAGCAATTACGACATTATCTTTCCCTGCAACAAACTGGTGGGTATTTATCGTATTATTACTTATCGTTGGCAATGTAGAAATTACAGCTTTCAAAAACGGTAAGAAAGATCCTAAGGCCATTCAAATATTAAATATTATTACTGTTATACTATTTGTAGTATACGCTATTTTAGTATTAGTTTTATATTAATATTAATCATTTAAATATAGAGTATTGAAGTAGTTACCTATTTCAATACTCTTTTTGCTTAGTGCATTAATTTCAGTAATCTCACAAGGTAAGTACATATACAGTAAATGCTTTTGTGCCTTTTCAATATACCCCTAAATAAAACTGCTTACACGTTATAAGTTTGTGTAAGCAGTTTTATTTAGGGGTAAGTAGACATATCCTAATATGTTTTATCTATTATTACTTTTTCTAATAATTTTGTTTTTCAAGCTAAATAGTATTTCGTAAATAACAGGCACCACGATTAACGTTAATTGTGTAGAAGAAATTAATCCATCTATAACTGTCGCTACCATACCTTTTGAAATAATAATTGAGCTATCTTCATTAGATTTTACTTACGTTTTAATTTACGAGCTATTTTAATTTTTGCTTTAGTAAGCTTCGGTTTTACATTTTCAATTGCTTGATAAAGTGGTTTATTTAATACATAGTCAAACTCACCAATTTTTTCACTTAAATATGTGCCCCATACTTTTTTGAACGTCCACAAGCCATAGTGATCAGACTCTTTATCAGGATCATTATCAGTACCACCAAAATCATACGTTGTCGCGCCATGTTCTCTAGCATATTGCATCATAGCGAACTGCATATGGTGGTTTGGTAAAAAATCACGATATTCATTAGAAGATGCACCATATAAATAGTACGATTTGTTACCAGAGAACATCAACAATGCGCCAGACAGATACATACCTTCAGGGTGGGATTGTTCTAATCTTTCCATATCATTAATTAATTCTTGCGTTTTAACGATTTTATTATTTACATCATTGATTTTATTTAGGGTTTTTTTATCTTGTTTTTTTTCAGCTAATTTAACTTTCTCTTGCTCAAGCTGTAATAAGTCTTGTCTTAAATCTTTGAGTACTGGCTTGGGTTCTAATTTAACTAAGAATAATTCTGCATCGCCATCTGGATTCAAAGCATCGTATATATTTTGGAAGTAACTAATATCACGCGTTAAAAAGCCATCACGTTCACCTGTAATTTGCATTAAGTTAGCAAATGTTTTTAAGCCTTCTCTATTAGAACGCTCAACTGTCGTTCCGCGTTTTAAAGCTAATCTTACTTTTGAACGATTACGTCTTTCAAAACTTTGTATAAGTTCTTCATCCGATTTCTCAATTGGTGTAATCATTGTCATTCTTGGTTGTATATAATCTTTAGATAAACCTTCTTTAAATCCTTTATGCTTAAATCCTAGTGATCTTAGGTTCGTTAATGCATCAGCACCTTTGTCTACTTCAACATCTGGATCAATTTTAATGGCATACGCTTTTTCTTCTTTTGCAATTTGCATAGCGTACTCTAAAAGCGTTTCTAATGCAAGCTTGTTACTGTAATCTGTAACGAAACCTCTAGAGATATAACATAACGTATATGGTAACTTAGGTACTTTTTTAAATAACAATTGAGCAACGCCTACTACTTTACCTTCTTCTCCAACTGCGATACGTTTTGAATACCATCCAGTTAGTGTTTTTGTTTCTGCCCATTTTGTTAATTGTAATAAATCACCCTGTGGATGTGATTTAACAAATGCATCATGTGCTTGATTTGTGATATTCATCTTTTCCATACTACTGATGTCTCCTTTACCAATTCAATACTTTGATATTATACATTGCTTCGCTCATAATTTCACATATAAACAATTCATTTGTTATACTCTATTAAAAGAAAAGACGAGGTGTTTTCATGCGTATTTTTATTATTGGATTATTAATGCTTATTAATTTAATCTTTGTAGTTCAAGCTTTTATCGAACCACTGACAATATCATACTTAAGTTTAAGAGTTATTTTAGCAGCGTTGTCTTTTGTTATATGCGTATACTTATTATTATTACGTACACACAAATTAGCCACTTATTTAACTATTTTAACACTTATTATTTCATTGATACACATTTTCATTATTGCACATAGCGCATATCTTTATATTTATTAATCTGCCTCGAACTGATAACTTGTTCCTCGAATAATTAAAGTATAAGATGATGAAGTTTTATCATCTCTTAATGTGACTGATTTATACCCTGAATATTCACCATCATAAATGCGGTACACAACATCATCATTTTTTAATTTTAAGGCAGTATATGTTTTAGTTTCACTTATTTTATCCATATCAAACCAGTATTCCCATTTTTTTACAGTATGCTCGCGTTCTGTACTGTGTAGATTAATTGTCTTAATCGTAAATTCTTTTTGTTGTAGTGGTTCTATTTTTTTATTTCTCACTTCTTCAGCTTCATCCCACTGTATAAAAAATGGTGGTTTTACTCTATAATCCGGATCTGCAATATACAGTAATTTCCAAGATGTTTTATCACCCTTCACATTTTCCCTATGCATATCTATAGGCCCAATGACCTCTATATTTCTCGTTTCCAAATCTTTTTTCAATTGATGAATATCTTGTGTACGAAATGCCAATGTCTTTATACCTTGACTATAATTATCTTGTACTATTTTGGAAGGAAACGAGACACGACCTTCATCTGTTTTTATCATTTTTAATAATACGTCGGGTTTATACACGTCCAATAACTCTATATATGCATTATTTAAATAAGCCAATCTATTATAAGTTCCTAATTTTTCATGGTGACCACCTTGATGTAATTTAAACAAATGCCCTGGATATTTAAAGTTATCTAATTGATGAATATAATGAATCATATGATCTAATTTTAAATATTGCATTACGTATCTCCCTTATTTTAGCTTTGTCTATATCTTAACAAATTGTATACCACTTTACTTGTCTTAACTAATACTACGGGATAATTTACTTACTTCCATAAACTTTTTCTTTAATTAGTATTTTTTTACATCACCTACTATTGATTTTTTAATTAAAAAGGAATAGAATAAGCATGTTGTAAATTAAGTTAGCAAAGCTAACTATTAGAGGAGGCCGTTATGAAAAATAATCTTATATTTAATAATCTTACTGCGATTTATAGACCCTACACCAAATTGTTTCAACCTATATTTGAAGAATTTGATCTATATCCTGCTCAATGGTTGGTATTTAAAGATATAGCTTACAATGCGCCTACTACTTTGGTACAAATATCAAAGCGCCGTGCCATTGAGAAACCAACGACACGTAAGATTTTAAAAGTACTTTCTGAAAAATCATTGCTTTCAATTGAACCTGGTATTGATAAAAGGGAGAAAATGTTAACTTTCTCAAAAGAAGGTCAGTTATTGTATGACAACATTAGTGCTCGAGTTGATAAGGTACAAAATCAGCTTATTGAAGACACAGGATTATCTGAAGAAGACCTTAAACATGCAATTAAGACCATTCAATCAATACATGAAGCTATAACAAAAATGGAGGAAGCGTAATATGAATCAAGCAATACCAACAAAAACACCCATATGGACAAAAAGTTTTAATATAAACTTTATAACCAATTTTTTAATATACTTATGTATGTATTTACTTATAGTAATAATCGCCAGTTATACTAAATCTGAATATAATGTTTCAGATAGCACCGCTGGCTTAGTAACCGGACTCTTTATCATAGGTTCCTTAATAGGGCGTTTTGTAACTGGAAAATATGTAAATAAAGTCGGCCCTAAACGTATATTATTAATTGGATTAGGATTTTTAATCATTACCCAATTATTATATTTTGTAGAAGGTTCTTTAGCATTCCTCATGTTCACTAGATTGATTAATGGTATTGCTACAGGAATTACTACAACAGCAACAGGTACCATCGCCGCTTATGTCACACCTAATGATAGAAAAAGTGAAGGTATTAGTTTATTTTCTTTAAGTCTTGTTATTGGTGCAGCTATTGGTCCTTTCCTTGGCTTACTATTAATTAATACTTTTCCAATTAAGATGCTATTCTTAATTTGTCTCGTTTGTGGTGTAGTAAGCTTATTAATTTCTTTCTTTGTAAATCTACAATTTAAGCTCGATACAACTGATACAACTACTCAAAAAACAACAAGTAAAAAATTCAACATTAATAATTACATTGCAAAAGAAGCTATACCTGTAGCAATAATTATGTTGATTTCAGGTTTAACTTATTCTTCAATACTTACATTCTTGCAGTTCTTTGCTCAAGAGATAAATTTAGTAACGATTTCTAGTTACTTCTTTATATTTTATGCCATCGCATCGTTGATCACTCGACCAATTGCAGGTCGCCTCATGGATCAAAAAAATGAGAATGTCATTGCATATCCTGCCTTTGTATTCTTAATCCTTACATTCGTTACTTTAAGTATTACAAATAATGGATGGTTACTCATTCTTGCTGGCTTGTTCTTAGGCGCAGGTTATGGAAATATTTCATCCTGTATGCAAGCTATTGCCATTAAAGTATCATCACCTGCTAAATATGGTATAGCAACTTCAACCTATTTTATTGGACTAGATTTAGGGGTTGGATTCGGGCCTTATGTTTTAGGGTTCATGACATCCTCCGTATCTTATGCACAACTATATGCTATTATGGCCGTCATCGTGCTAATAGCAGCTATTATTTATTTCCTTTTACATGGCAGAAAAGTTAAACAACTTAACTCATTTCAATAAAAGAGAGCGGGAAGGAATCAAAGTTTGATTCCGTAGTCCCGCTCTCTTTTTTATGTATGCTTTATTATTGTGCTACTTTAATATTTTCTATTTCTTGGATAATATCATCAAAAATCTTAGTTTGAATATCATTGAAATAATAATAAACTTGTCTTTCGTCTGTTTCAGAACGAATTTTAGACATGAGTTCTTTTTTATAAATTTTTCGTATAATCACATCAATCTTGCTCGTATCCCATAACATTTCGAAATGAAGTGTATCTCTCAATTCCTTTCCACTGATTTTTTTAGCTTCATAAACCTTATACAGCACAACAAATTCTTCAATTGATAAATGATGTACTGTTTTCAACCAATGCTTTAATTGACTTAATGCTCTTTCAGAAGTTATAAAATAAGATACTTTACTTTCCATAATAATGGCCTCCTTATCGTCTTTTCTTGTTGTTTAAATGGCTTTATAATGAATAAGCTTCGAAAATATTATATAACATTTTCTTCATTAAATCTATTATTTTAAAAGTAATAGATAAATATTTTTTACTATTGTCTTTCATTTATATCGCTTCTTATACATACCATGCATTTTTTTGTTTTACTTAAATCCCTAAAATTAATATAAACACTTTTTATTAATAGATTGTCTTAAAAAATGCTTTCTTTTAAAATTTGAAAATGGATAATAATAACTGTTATTTTGTTAAATAAATAGAACGATTTTTATTTACCTTGTGATTTAATACAAAAAACGCTGAGAGCATGTTTATTTAAGCTGCCCTCAACGTTTTGTGATATTAAATGTTATGTCAGTTTCAAAACTAGTTCAAGTATAATTGTAAGCTTTACAATTATCTAATGATACTAACCACCAATATAATTCATATTAATCTTTTTTCGTTTTCTATTTGCTACAGTTTGTTCTGTACGTTCATCTGAGTATCTATCATCTCTAACATTCCATAGTACTTTAAATTGTTCGAATAGCTCGTCATCTGTTGCTCCGGCACGCATAAATGACTTCACATTAAAGCCATCTACTGTACTAAACAAGCAACTATAAAACTTACCATCTGATGATAATCTTCCACGTGTACATGTAGAGCAGAAAGATTGAGATACACTAGTGATAAGACCAAACTGTGCGCCATTATCTTTATGACGATAATATTTAGCGACTTCACCAAAATATTTTGGCTCCACTGATTCAATATCAAATTCATTTTCTATCATATTTAACATTTCCTCTTTTGTTACCACTTTACTAAAATCCCATCCATTATCGTTTCCAACATCCATAAACTCTATAAACCTAATCTCAATATCTTTCTCTTTGAAATATTGAATCATAGGTAAAATTTGGTCGTCATTTACACCTTTTTGTATAACCACATTTACTTTTACATGGAATCCTATGGAAATTGCATAATCAATCTGTTGCAATATTGTAGAAGCTTTTATATTTCTATTATTGATCGCTTGAAACACTTTATCTTCGATTGCATCTAAACTTACATTAATACGTCTTAAACCTGCATCATATAATTTTTGACCGTGTTTTTTTAATAATAAGCCATTTGTCGTTAGACCAATATCTTCTACACCATCAATCTGATTTAATTCATAAATCAATTTATATAAATCACGTCTGAGTAATGGTTCACCGCCTGTAATACGTATTTTTTTCACACCTAATTGTGTGTATACTTTCGAAATACGTACCATTTCATCAAATGTAAGAAGCTCGTCTTTAGGTAAGAAAACAAAATCATCGCCAAATATTTCTTTAGGCATACAATAATCACAACGGAAATTGCAACGATCTGTAACTGACAATCTTAAGTCACGTATCGGACGCCCGAGTTTATCAGTGATTTGTTCTACCATATCGTTAGCCCCCCCTTTATCTATTTATAATTTCATGTTGTAAAGAGTCCAAGTCATGCTGGAAATTAACGTTTTTATACCAATAATCAGGTGATTCAATTGTGTTAACATCTAACCAGTCGCTCGCAACTTTAGTATAGACATTCTTTAAACTGTAATCATCTGAATCCAGTGCCTTATCAATGTAAGTTAAAGTATGTGGACTGTAAAAGGCAAGTGTAGGTATCGGTCTACCTGCTTCTTGAAAACCAGCAATATCTAACTGATCTTCAATAAGGTGTTCCACCATAAATTGATATAATTTACTTATCGCTTTTTGAGTAATCATAGGTGTGTCAACGGAAATAACAAAGAAAAGTTCTTCCTCTACGTATTGGCTCATGACTGATCTAATACCTGCCAAAGGCCCTTTATCTTTATTCTGGTGTTCATCTATAATTATATTAGGGTAATCAAATTGTGTCGCAAGATTTTCATTTGTACTTATAATAATCTGATTAAACATGTTCGTTGCTTCTAACACTTCTATAATTCGCTCATAAAATGATTGCGATTCAATTTGTGCAAAAGCCTTAGGTTCACCGAATCTCTCTGATTGTCCTCCGGCAAGTATAATTGCTTTCATCTCTTCTTTACCCTCCGCTAACTGGTGGAATCAATGCGACAGTGTCATTAGGTTGGACAATGTCATCATTTTTCACAAATTCTTC
Source organism: Staphylococcus equorum (assembly GCF_029531845.1). Lineage (GTDB taxonomy): Bacteria > Bacillota > Bacilli > Staphylococcales > Staphylococcaceae > Staphylococcus > Staphylococcus equorum_C. The sequence continues at coordinate 103,898 of NZ_JAMBPV010000006.1, read as the reverse complement.
ATTTACCGCTATTTGAAATTTTTTATCGCTAATACTAGGATAACGTTTAAATAAATCTGTAATAAATTCATTTACAGTAATATCATAACTCAAATCTATATCTTCTGATTGTTTTGCTAATATTTCTTTTATTTCTGCAAAATAAAGCACTCTCATGATTATCCTCCTTCAATCGCATCCTCATGACTTCCATGTTGATGTCCTTGCCATTGCGCGCCATCTTCCCATATTTCTTTTTTCCAAATGGGTACGATTTCTTTGATTCGCTCAATTGCATATTCATTTGCTCTGTAAGCATCTTTTCGATGTGGTGAAGAAACACTAATGAGTACTGCAATATCTGAAATAGCTAACGGCCCAATTCTATGTACGATTGTTGTTTGTGTACCTGGCCATCGCTGTGAAATTTCATCACCAATTTGAGCTAACTTTTTTTCTGCCATAGGAATATAGGCTTCGTACTCTAAGTACTCTGTTTTAATTCCTTTTGTCCATTCCCTTACGTGACCTGTAAAAATAACAACTGCACCTTGATGTTCGTTCAGTACATAAGATCTATATTGCTCTGTCTGTATCGGCTCGCTTGTCACTTCAAATTGCTTCATTTAATTCATTCCTTCGATATTAAAAAAAGATAATAACCATTGATCATACTTACATAAAGCCTCTGGTTCTGATAAATTAATAGCATACTTAATATGTGTTAAATGATTTAGTGCATTTCGATCGCTTTCATTACGATAGACTAGTACTTTATCGTAATTTGCTTCTTTAAAACCTTCTATTAATATTATGTTACTGTCCATTGTAACAGATTCACCAATGATTTCATCAAGCGTTTTGTTTTGTGTTCTGGTGACACTTTGTTGGTAAGCATTACCTTGAACAATACTTTGATCCGCCCCTGCATAAAAGTGTTTCATGTGGTCTACTTGATCATTTTGTAATCTAATATCATGATTGTCCTCAGTTTTATGATGACCGTGATGTTTCACAGTTGCTACAGTCAGTTGACGAACTTTTAACAACTGAATCGTGTGTGTCATTAATGTAGTTTTTCCAGAGTTTTTCAATCCAACAATTTGTAAAATCATATAAAGCATTCCGTTTCATAGGCTTGTGATTCAGTTAATATTACATTTACGGTATAACCTTTTTTATATCCTCTTGTCCCGCCTGGTAACATAATCATTGCATCACTATGTGCAATTGCAACGACTGCACCTGATTTATTAAATCCTGAAGGTACTGCTGTCATTTCTTTTCCATTAAAAGTGACCATCGCGCGAATAAATCTCGTAAATGGATTGGCTTTTGTAAAATCTTCCATTAATGTAGCTTGCACGACTTGAGGGTATAAGGCATTTGCATGCATCATATGTTGAACTGCTGGCTTGACGTATAATTCAAAGCCTGTAAAGCATGCTGATGGATTTCCAGATAATCCAAATAAATACTTGCCTTCTGCTATTGCTACTGTCGTCACACTTCCTGGACGCATAGCAATTTTATTAAAAAGTACTTCAGCATTTAATGCTTCGTATATCTGTGGTAAATAATCAAAATCCCCAACTGATACCCCACCTGTAGTAATGACAATATCGTGTTGAAGCATTGCTTCTGTAACCACTTGAATACTACTTTCTAAATCATCTTGTTGTATTTGATAACCCTCTACTTGTAAGTCTAATTTATTTGCCAATGCAGTAATCATTGGTCCATTAGAATTCCTTATTTTTCCAGGCTCTAAATCATCGCTTACATCTAATAATTCACTGCCTGTAGCAATCACGGCTACACTTGGCTTTTTAAAAACAGGAACTTCTGCATAGCCATATGTAGCTAATACTGCAATCGTTCCAGGATTAATTTGTTGTCCTTTTTGTAAAATAACATCACCTATTTGAGTTTCTTCACCTTTTAAAGAGACATTCTCATTAGGTTTAAATGCTTTACGTAATGTGAAACTTTGTTCTTGTTCTACAGTTTGTTCTAACATGACGACTGCATCTGCACCTTCAGGCATCGCTGCGCCCGTCATAATTCGAACTGCTTCAAACGCGTCAACTTTTTTATCTGACACAGAACCCGCACCAATATGATCAATCACATTGAAAGTTAGACGGTGGGAACCACTTGCACCGGTTGTATCTTTACTTCTAATGGCGAAGCCATCATAAGGTGATTTGTTAAAACGTGGAATTTCATATGTAGCAACGATATCTTCAGCCAATATATGATTTAAGCTGTCATTTAGAGGGACTGTAGTTTCATCCATATAAATATTTTGACTCACAACACGTTCAATGGCTTCACCGACTGGAATTGGATTTCTTTTTTCAACTGGCATTTAAATCTACTCCTTACATAAATTAATTTCGTGATATACTAGAAAACGATTAGGAGGGATATATTTGTCTGAATTTACACATATTAATGAACAGGGCAATGCTAAAATGGTAGACGTTTCTGAAAAAAACATTACTAAACGTACTGCAATTGCACATTCAAGCATTACCGTAAACCCAGAAATCTATCAACAAATTGTTGATCATACAAATAAAAAAGGAAATGTCCTTAACACTGCACAAATTGCAGGAATTATGGCTGCTAAAAACACTGCCGATATTATTCCAATGTGTCACCCTTTACCACTAACAGGTATTGATGTTGAGTTTCAGTGGCAGAAGAATGAGCAATCCTTTACTTTGAATATCCGAGCAACCGTGTCTACTACTGGAAAAACAGGCGTCGAAATGGAAGCATTAACAGCTGCAACTGCTGTAGCACTTACTGTATATGACATGACAAAAGCTTTAGATAAAGGTATGGTCATTGGCGAAACTTATTTACTATCTAAATCTGGCGGTAACTCTGGTGATTTTGAACGTACAGAATAATTTAATAATTGGGTTCAAATAGTATAAAATCTCTGGGACATAAATACGTGTTTCAGCCTCAATTATTATATTGGCAGTAGTTGTCTGATATTTAATACACTTGTTTCAAGCTTTTAAAGAACTACGTTTTCATTTATGAAGTCGAGTGGTTCTTTCTTATACAAGCGCTTTAGCTCTTGTATTCCTTTTCTAGTAAACTTTGTGGGGGCGAGAATACGAAATCAACTTTCCTATTTTGATTTCTATCCGTCCTTTTATTTAGTTATTTCTTTAACCAGATGATTTAATTCTGGTTTTATTAGCTTGTCCAATGCTAATTTAACAGCTCCAGTAGATCCTGGAACACTGAAGATTAACTTATCTCCTACTGTCCCAGCGACTGCTCGAGACAGTAATGCTCTCGTACCAACATCCTCAGTATAACTTAGATACCTAAACAACTCTCCAAATCCTTCAATTTCTTTAGTGAAAAATGAAGATACTGCTTCTATTGTCACATCTCTTTGTGCAATACCAGTCCCCCCTGTAGTAACAATCACATCGATTTCTTCACTTAGCCATTGTTCAACTTGCATTTTAATCGCTTCTTGTTCATCTTGGACTATTTTATAATGCGTCTTATCAATTGAAACGTTTAACTCGGATAACAGTTCTATTACTAATTTACCGCCCTTGTCGGTCTTATAATCCCTTGTATCAGAAACTGTCAATACTGCACATCTTATATCTTGATCTAACTTAACATTTGTATGCATTTTTACACTCCTTTAGCCAAATAGTTGGTTTATTAAAGTAATCGCTTGTTGAGGCTTTGTCATGCCATGAATCAGTAATCTCCCGCCTTTAAAGCTAACAATCCGGTAGCCATTATATTCAAAGTGAATCATATAAGGATTACGTCGGTATGCAATATTTTGCTGAGTTAAAAATGCTTCTAGCATTTCCTGGGAAATATCAGGGTTTTCATATTGGACTGTATCCCTACCACACAAACTAGCAAACTGTCGTTTCGTTTCATTTAAATGTGGATATGTAGGTTTGCAACCACAAGTCTTACAATCCCTTCGTTGTAATTTACTAAACCCAAATGTAAAGTGCGCACCTTCCCATAAATCACCGTACGTTACTTTAGCCGGAACGTGTTGTTCTGTTAAAATTTTCAGCGCATCCCTCATCTGCAAACTTGTTGTCATCGTCACTGCAGGTTGAATTACACCTACCGTATCACAAGTCATATTTATAGCTGGTAACTGTGGCACTAAGCAATTAAAACATGGCGTGTGTCCTGGAATAAAAGCAGCTTCTACATAAGTACTTTGGACTACACCACCATAAACCCATGGTGTGCCTTTTTGAAAAGCAAAATCATTAATCAACTGTCTCGTTTCAAAGTTATCTGTTGCATCTAATATAAGTTGAGCTGAACCAGCATTGTCATCTAAAAACTGACGATTTACATGTGCAATATAACTATGAATCTTCAAATCTTGTCGAATATCTAACAATTTTTGTTTAGCAGCAACAACTTTTGGCAATCCTTCTAGCGCATCCGATTCATTAAATAACGTTTGTCTTTGAAGATTACTATATTCAATATAATCTCTGTCTACAATAGTTAGTGTACCAACCCCTGCTCTAACTAAACTTTCAGCAAGGTGTGTACCAAGTGCGCCCACGCCTACAATGAGCACGTGTGATTGCATGATTTTATCTTGTCCTTCAGGACCTATATGTTTAAATAACGTTTGTCTTGAATAGCGGTCTTTAGTCACTGCAATAATCCTCTCTATACATCATTGTATCCATTATAAATCTTGCATGCGATAGTAACAACGGTTTGCCATCAATATTACAAAAAGTAGTGAATTCCCTAAGTAGGTTTTTTATTCTAAACACTAAAAATAATCGATTTAACTAGAAATGGTTAAAGATTTTATTCATACACTTAATACACTCTATATCATGGCGCACGTTACTTATAAAGCATATCCTTTAAATATATGTTCGTGTTACAATAAATTAACTATTATATGGAGGCGAATCAATGGCACGTTCAAAAGACTATGAACAACTATTAGAACAAGCAAAAGATATTGTCATCAATTCAATTGGAGAAACGATGGATCTTTATGGAGTCAATCGTAGTGTAGGTAATCTATATGGCACGATGGTTTTTGAACAAAGCAGTATGACATTAGATGAAATGCGTTATGAACTGCAAATGAGTAAGCCCAGTATGAGTGCAGGTGTTAAAAGACTACAAGAATTTGATGGGGTAAAACAAGAATTTGTTCGAGGAAGTAGAAAACAACACTTTACTGCTGAAAAAGACTTTTTTACGTTTTTTGGAAATTTCTTTTCACAAAAATGGAAACGTGAAATCAAATTGAATTCAGAAGCAATATACAAAGCTGAATCTTTATTGAACCCCATTATTCATGCAGAAACTGCTACACCAGAAATCATTGAAGAAGCACAAGAAATTTTAGAACAAATAGAACATTCGAAACTCTATTATGCATGGCTATCTACTCTAACTGATGCGCTCAATTCAGGAGAAATATTTGATTATTTTCCAATTCCAGACCATAAATCATAAAAATCAATATGTCAGCCAATAAAACCGATTTGCGCTTAAATATCCTTTATCAAAAAAGTAACACCAATCCATAAAATATTATCAATGGATTGGTGTTACTTTTAGTATCTTATAATTTTGAAAGTACTTACTTACCTAGAATATGACTCGAGCTTGTGCTACCTCCTCTATAAGCACTCAATCAATATTAACCACTTCATGAGCCAGCGCCTCTGCTTCGTAATTAGAATGTGTCACGAAAATAATTGGGATTTGCCACTCTTCAAATATGCGTTTTACTAACTGAATACTTTCAAGTTTAGTTGTATCATCTAAACTTGAAAATGGTTCATCCAATAATATGAGGTCAGGTCTAGTACTCAACGTTCTTGCTAATGCCACACGTTGGGATTCTCCCCCAGATAGCCTCATTGGAAACTGTGATTTTAAATGTGTAATATTTAATTGGTACATCAAGGTCTTTATATGTTCAGAAGGTTGCGCCATAAACGTTATATTTTGGTACACATCCATATTAGGAAACAGTTGATAATCTTGGAATAAGTAGCCAATATTACGCTGTTGAATTTTCACATCCATATTGTTGACCGTATCAGTTAAAATGTGATCATTAATTTGTATATATGCTTTATCAGCACTTTTCAATCCTGCTACGATATTTAAAATTGTGGTTTTACCAATACCTGAAGGACCTTTAACTGCATAAATTTTAGGCTTAGCATCTTGAAGTTTCATATGTAATTGTGTGTTTTTGAGCGCATGCTCTAAATATATTTTCAACAATTAATCTACCTCCCGATAACGGTCTTTATTCAATACGTTGATTGTTCCGATTACTGTAATCGCAAATGCAACAAGGACAATTACCCACAACCAGGCTTGATTTTCTTTACCTTGTTCAACCAGAAAGTATATTTCCAAAGGTAACGTATTGGTTTTATTAGGTATGTAACCAGCAACCATTAGTGTCGCACCAAATTCCCCTATTGCTCGGGCAAAGCTCATCATGATGCCCGACAATATCGGACGCTTTGACAACGGTAAAATTAATTTGAAAAATATTTTATTTTCACTTGCACCCATCGTTCGTGCAGTATTGAGCATTTTATTATCTATACTACGAAAGCCTTGGACAGTATGCTGATACATCAATGGAAAACTCACGATCACAGATGCAATAACTGCTCCAGTCAATGTAAAAACTACTGGTAAATGCAATACATCCGTAAAAAACGCGCCAATAAAACTTCTAGGTGAAAACACAATTAATAAAATAAATCCCATAACCGTTGGCGGTAACACGATAGGTAAAATAATTATACTTTCTAAGATTCTAGCAATAAAACCATGCCGTTTATACAACCATCTTGAAATAACGATACCAATAAAAGTAACGATGATTGTACTAATAATAGCTACTTTGAGTGATATCCAAAATGGTGTAACATCTACCATTGCTAAAACCTCCTATGCTTCAAATTGATACTTTTTCAATATTTCTTTAGCTTGGTCTGTCTTAAGAAAGTCAATCCATGCTTTAGCTAATTGCTTATCTGATGTTGTCGCTGCTTTATAAACAATAGGTTGCTTCAAATCAGCTGTATTGATTTCTTTAACATGACTCTCTCCATTTTGCTGGCTTTGATACAAGTCTGTTTTATACACATACCCTAATTGCGCATTACCTTTTTCAACATAGTTTAGTACTTGTCGCACATCTTTAGCAAATACTAAATTGGGTTTTACTTGGTCATATAAGTTGTTATTTTTTAAATATTGCTGAGCGTATTTACCCGCTGGCACAGAATTCACCTCACCAATAGCTAATTTATCGCCTTCTTGTAGCGATTCTACTGATTTATAATTACTGTCCTTGGCGCCAATTAGTACGAGTTTATTTTTAGCATATTCATATGTATTTTGTGCTTTATCTTTATTTTGTAATGCATCAACGTCTTTCTTGTTCGCTGACATAAACACATCCACAGGTGCACCCTTTTCAATTTGTTGTCTTAATGAACCAGACCCACCATAGTTAAATGTAACATTTGCATCTTTATGATTTGCTTCAAATGCTCGCTTCAATTCTTTAGTTGTATCAGTCAGACTCGCTGCTGCTGAGATATGTAATTCTTGTTTTTTATCATTCTCCTCAGAATTGCTATCATTTTTGCTCTCACTATTTCCATTTGAACATCCTGCTAATACTAGACATAGCGTCATAAACATTACGCTTAAATATTTTATTTTCATCTAAAACAACTCCTATCACTTTTAATTATATTCTTAATCATAAAAAAACAAAAGACCTAAATGATAGTACTTAGGCCTTTTGTAAACGTATGCTTTTTATAATTGTGATGTGCTGTTTTATAGTTGTTCAATAAAACGTTTAAACGCGTGATGACCTTGTTCTGTATTCTTAAATACGCCAGCATCTTCTAATACACGTTTAAATTTAAATCCTACTTCTTTATCTACAACTTCATCGACATTATTGACATTAATATCATATGATTGTTTCATTTCTTCAGCCCATTGTTGATGTATTCCTAAATCTATTTGAGTTTTATCTAATAAATAATCTTTAACTTGTTGTAATTCTTGTTTTAGTCGTCCTGGTAATATAGCAGTTCCCATTACTTCAATTAGGCCTATATTTTCTTTCTTAATATGTTGCACGTCTTTATGTGGATGGAAGATGCCGTCAGGGAATTGTTCTGAAGTTTGATTGTCTCGTAAGACAATGTCTAATTCATATTGTTGTTGTCTATATCTTGCGATTGGCGTAATCGTGTGATGACGCTCACCATCACTACTAAATGCTTTAATATCCACACTATCATCCGAATATTGATTCCATTGTGTCATGACATAAGTAGCCGCTTCAATCAGTTGTGCTCTATTGTCTCCTTTCAAACGAATCACACTCATTGGCCAATTTAAAGTGCTAGCTTGAACGGATGGATAGTTAGCAATAGTAAATTGATTTATTTCAGCAGCGTTATCCATCGGAAATACATGTCTTCCAGTTTGATAATGATTGTGCGATAAAATTGATCCACCCACAAGTGGGATGTCCGCATTGGATCCAATGAAATAATGAGGAAATTGGTCTATAAAATCTAACAAATTGATAAAAGTATTTTTATTGATTTCCATAGGGACATGTTGTTCAGATAAAACAATACTATGTTCAGCAAAATAGGCATATGGCGAAAATTGGAAGCCCCACTGTGCACTATTTAAATTTAAGCGAATCACACGGTGATTTGTTCTTGCAGCTTGTAATATTGATCCCTTAAAGCCCTCGTTTTCCATGCATAATGCACATTTCGGGTAAGAAGTAGCTGGTGCTTCTTTAGCTTTTGCAATTTGTTTTGCATCTTTTTCAGGTTTTGATAGATTAATTGTGACTTCAATATCTCCGTATTCAGTAGCGACATCATAATTAATATTATTCGCAATTGCATCTTCTTTAACGTAGTGATTACGTTTAGCTATCTCATAAAAATAATCTGTAGCCGCTTCAGGCGACTGTTTATATGCCTCGTTAAACTTGCGGTTAATTACCGATGGACGTGGTGTAATTAAGTCTAATATTTGAGCTTCAACAATTTCTTTATTATATAATGCATCTTCAATACAATTTTCACTAACAGCCTGGCGAATCCAATATTGTGTAATTTCATTTGCTGTTGCATCTTTATTTAATTCAGATACTGATGAATCATCAATACCTTTCGCATTTAAAATACACAATAATTGGTTTTGAATATAAATGCTATCTTCTTCTTCATAATCACCGTACGAAATTGCTTGTGATACAAATTGTTGTACTAATTGTTGATTTAATAACATGCATTAACCCTCCACATTTTCTTGATATCCATTTGGATGTTGATGATGCCATTGCCACGCTGAATTGATAATATCGTTAATATTGTCGTGTTGCGGTCTCCAGCCAAGCACTTGTTGCGCCTTATCACTCGATGCGATTAATTTACTTGGATCACCTGCTCTTCTTTCGCCTACCACTGCTTTAATAGGTTCATTCGTTACTGTTCTTGCTGCTTCTAGAATTTCGAATACTGAATAACCTTGACTACTTCCTAAATTAAATGCCCCAGACGCTCCGCCATTTTGTAAATGTTGATATGCCAAAATATGTGCATCTATTAAATCAACGACATGAAGATAATCGCGAATACATGATCCATCCTCTGTATCATAATTATCACCAAATATTGTTAAGTGTTCTCTTTGTCCAAGTGCTACTTCTAATACTATTGGTATAAGATGTGTCTCTGGACGGTGGTCTTCACCAATAGCACCATTTTCTTTAGCACCTGCAACATTAAAGTAACGAAGTGCTGCATAATTAACGCCATAAGCTTCATGACTCCAGTGCATCATTTTCTCCATCATCAATTTACTTTCACCGTATGGACTTGTGGGTGTTTTAGAATCTTCTTCGGTAATAGGTACTGAATCTGGCTCACCATACACAGCAGCTGTTGAAGAGAAAATAATATGCTCTACTTCATGGTCATACATGACTTCTAATAACACTTGTAATCCGTGCACGTTATTATTGAAATAGGCTAACGGTTTTTCTACAGATTCACCAACTAAAGAATATGCACAAAAATGGAAGACACCGTCGATATTTTCTTTATTGAAGACATCATCTAAAAATGTTTTATCTCGAATATCTCCTTCATAAAACGTGGCTTCACTATGCACAGCAGCTTTATGTCCTGTACCTAGATTATCTACTACAATAACGTTGTATCCTCTTGCAATTAATTGATCTACCGCATGACTTCCTATATAACCAGCGCCACCTAAAACTAAAACAGACATATACAAAATCCTTTCTCTATTCATTGATTAATAACTTATAATGATTTAACGCCATCACTGATACCCACATGATAAAATGATGGAGCGTAACCTATACGCTCTATATATTGCTTAGAAACTTCATCTTCCAATTGTTTTATGCTCTCTTTATGCACTAAAGCAATTGCACAACCTGCGAAACCAGCACCCGTCATTCTTGCGCCTAATACACCGTCAACTTGCTGAGCAGTTTCTGCTAAAGTATCTAATTCTATTCCTGTAACTTCATAATCTTGTTTCAATGATGCATGAGATTCATTTAATAATTTTCCAAATTGATTAAAGTCATTTTCTGCTAAGGCTCGATGGGCTTTTTTAGTACGTGCGTTCTCCGAAACTGCATGTCTTGCACGACGACGCTTCACTTCATCTTCAATAAGATCTTGATGCTGTTCAAATTGTTCTAATGACAACTCTCCTAATGATGCAATATCAAGTGCTTGTTGCAACGAAGCTAATGCCGACTCACATTGTGCTCTACGTTCATTATATTTACTTTCTGTAAGAGAACGTCGCTTGTTCGTATTCATAATAGATATAACATAATCTCCAAATTTGGCTGGTACGTAATCAAATTCTAAAGTTGCAGTATCTAGTAATATCGCATGTTCCGCTTTCCCCATACCAATAATAAATTGATCCATAATACCTGAATTGACGCCAATAAATTCATTTTCAACACGCTGCCCTATTTTTATAAGCGATAAACGTTCTAAATCTAAAGTGAATAACTGCTTAATGAGCCAACCAGTTAATAATTCAATAGACGCTGACGATGATAAACTTGCACCATTCGGGATATTTCCTTCAACTAAAATATTGAACCCATGGTCTATGTCGGAGAATTGTTCACTTAAAAATTTAACTACACCTTTTGGGTAATTTGCCCAATCATGTGCCGCTTCGAATTCTAATTCATCTAAGGTAAATGTAATCATACCGACATCTTCAAAATTATTTGAATAAAGTTGAATAAGTTTATCATCTCGCTTTGTAGCTAGTCCATATGTACCCAACTCAATCGCAGCTGGAAAAACATACCCCCCGTTATAATCCGTATGTTCTCCAATTAAATTAATGCGTCCCGGTGCAAAAGCACTGACTTCAGCCTTAACACCAAACAAAGTTTCAAACTTATCATGCATAGCTTGTAACATAATAACCCACTCCTTCTATATAAATCACTCTATCTATAATCATATTCATCCTTAGTAAACATAATTAAAGTTTACTTGTTTACTAAATGTTTTGTCAATTAAGATTATCTTTTTGTTTTAAAAGTATTCCGCTCTTTAAGCTGTGCTTCTACAACGACATGAATAGCAGCTTGTCTCGTTTTATTAATACGCTCTTCTGCCATTCGGACTGCAGTTCTGCCAAATTCATCTACTGGTATGTGCACACTACTTATAGAAGGCACAGCATATTGTATGACTTCTAAATCATTAAAACTTATCAATTTAACAGCTTTTGGGATTGCTATTTTTTCGTATTGAATTTGTTGTAATATACCTATCGCAATCATGTCATTGCCTGCTATAAAAACTTCAGGTAGCTGTTGTGCTTTTAACAATGTTTTTACAGCTTCTTCACCATTTTCTTTTTTCCAACCATTAATCATAGTTATTTCATTAATTTGATGTTCCGAGCACCATTGCTTATACGCTTCGTATCTAGCATCTTTATGATTTGAAGACGGTGTACCGGCTAAATCCCTAATCATATGACTGCCACCGATATAAGCAATTTGCGTCATTCCTAATGCCTTGATTTCATTCAATAAGTTAGTCATAGAATAGTGTAAGTCTGAATAGACAGCATCTACCGATCTCGGTGTATTAGGATTGTTGATGACAACTATATTTTCATTATATTCGCGTAGCGTGTTCAATGCTTTTGTAGAAAAATTACCTACGACGATAATTGCCCCTGACTTTTCAATTTTATATAAATCTAGATTTTTATCTTTTCCATCAATTCTTATTGTCCGCTTCAAAGACAAATTCAAACGTTTAACTTCAGCCTCTATTGCTAAGCGTATCTCTCTATAATAAGGATCTGACATTTCTTTAGCTCGAGATGCATAGGTAATGATTTGAATGCTTTTATTTTTTCTAGCAGATTTTTGATATTGCAGTTCATTTGCAACATGATGAATCCTTTCTCTCGTATCTTTTGAAACTGACAGCGTTGGATCATTATTTAATACACGTGAAACAGTGCCAGGACTTACCTCTGCTTCACGAGCAATATCTCGTATACTAGCCATATCGAAATTCACCTCTTTATTTGTTTACCACAAGTTTACTTGTATATACGTTTTTAATCAATATTGTTCATTTTAAAAATGAAGATAATTATTATGTTACGTAAATTAATAATCTTTTGCTTTATTCATAAACTGAATCTTTTTTTTACAATGAAAAATACGCTAAAATAGAGAAGTGAATATGAAACGGGGTGTACTTATGCATGAAGATATATTAACCAATCAACCAATTGTGCGGTTTGAGGACGGTAAGTTAGTAGAAACAAAGGATCACTACGTTACTGAGTTCCCATTAACAATTATGGTAAATGGCGAAGAATTTGCGACCATAATTTGTAGCCCGAACCACTTAGAAGAGCTTGTCTTAGGTTTCCTAGCGTCTGAAGGTGCTATATTAAAAAATGATGATTTAAAATCAATCCAAATAGATGATAGTAAAGGATTTGCTCATGTTGAGTTGACCAAATCGCTCGGTGAACGTTTCGAATATTCAACGAAGCGTATGATTGCGTCTTGTTGTGGTAAGAGTCGTGAGTTTTATTTTCAAAATGACGCAGCAGTCGCTAAGACTTCCATGTCTAAAATTGTGTTAAATCCAACTCAAGTACTCAATATGATGACCCGTTTGCAAAGTGCTAGTAAAATTTTCAAACAAACTGGTGGTCTTCATAATGCTGCAATTAGTGATGGCGATACCTTCTTTGAGCATCGCCAAGATATTGGTCGTCATAATGCATTAGATAAGTTGTATGGTTATTGTATACAGAGACATATACCTGTACGTAATAAAGTGTTGATATTTAGTGGTCGCATTTCATCAGAAATATTAATTAAAGCTGCAAAAATTGGTGTTGGCGTCATCTTATCGAAATCTGCCCCGACAACATTAGCGGTCACACTTGCACAAGATTTAAACATTACTGCCATAGGATTTATCAGAGATGGCAATTTCAATATTTACAGTCATCCTGAACGTATAAAATCTGTTGAAAGTTCAGAGTATTAATATATGATTTGAGACCTTTACAAAAAAGAGGCAAAGATATGCATGTCTTTGCCTCAATTATTATATTATCTAGCATTTTCTTTTAAAATTTGATAGCAGTAACTTATAAATATATAACCTTGTCGGATATACATTTCCTTAGCACTGTCTTCTCCATCAGCTATCAATATAACCGGTTTCGTATCAGCTACTTCCGCTACAAATGACTGCATCGTACTTCCGATTCCTCGATTCTGGTAACTTTCATCTACGCCGAAACCATCAATTTCTACAGTATATTGTGTAATGATTAAATCCAAAATACCTACAGGAACATCTTCTTTATATGCAATTACACGAGATTTACTATCTTCATTGAATTGATTGCGTATTACTTCGATATTTTCGTCTGCATACGCTTTGCCATAAGGTTCAGCAAATTGACGATAAATTGTAATATAATCTTCTAATGTTTGTTCAGTCACAAACATTACTTTAATTTGATTATTTTTATGTTTTTTTATATTCTGCGATTCAATTGCATAGAGTTCCATTAGCCCTAATTCGAAATGGTAAGATTGAATTTTATCTAACCATTGTTTATCTAAAAGTGTATTCTCAGGAAACGTAAACGCTAAATGATGAGATGCTTGCTTTTTATGCATATCTAATTGATTTCTCATATCTTGTTCCCAAGATTTAATAGAGGGCATTTGTTTATAATCCCATTTATTCACGTCGTATACTAAGGGTTCTTCAGGCGTTAAATAGATTGTCTTTAGTGTATCATCGACATAAACATCACCTTGTTGGAATATATCATTCATCGAAATCACCACGATTTAATCACCTGCCCTTATCTATTTATTTTATTAATTGTTTAAACCGACTATGATTAAGCATAATATTACCAACCAAACTTGCAATAATTGCTTTGACTATATCCGCAGGCATGAAAACAAGTGATAAAGTCACTGATTTTGAAATCGGTAAATTAGTCATAAGTCCCATCACAATTGTACCTACAACATCTAATACAATAACACCAAAGATAATTGTTGTAACTAATAATACAGTAAAGTTTATTTTTTTAAAATACAAATCTCTTACTAAACCAATTAGATATGTAATTACTGGATACATGATTAAAAAGCCGGTAGAGGGACCCGCAAATACACCAATACCACCACGTCCGCCAGATAATAACGGTAATCCAGTCGCTACAAGTAATAATAGTACAATCACACTAAGAGCGCCGTATTTACGTCCAAGTAAAATTCCTGCTAGGAAAATACCAATATTTTGTAAAACGATAGGCACTGGCATAATTGGTAATGGAATAGCTGGCACAAATCCTAACACACCAATGATTGCTGTCATTAAAGCAGTGTATACTAAATATTTTGTCGTCATAGTCAATCCTCCTAATGAAAAAATTATATCACAAATGTTAACCGTTAAAAATAAAAAGTTTACAATATCTTATTTAAGATAAAAAAACAACTCAACTCAACGGTGTTGATTCGTTGAGTTGTGCTGTTTTAAAGTTAATCATTGTTTTAATCACAATACTTATTAATTTAACTTGTGCATATTAGTTATTTAAAAATTTCTCTTTTAAATCTTTTCTCATAAATTCTAAAGTATATGGATCATTATACCAATAAGTTTCAGCTTGCACTTCAAGCACATTGCCATTTTGAACTGCTGGTAAGTTATTCCATAGATTAGTTTTTGCATAAGCTGGTGTTGATTTCCCTTTACTTGTTGAAACAATATAATCGCCAGCATAATCTGCTATTTTTTCTTGTTTCACTTCAGCCCAGCCTTCTTTTTTAACTAAATCATTTAATTTTTCAGGCATTTTAAGTCCAAATGCTTGATACATTACTTCTCCACCACGTCCCCAGTTTGGTCCATAACTATATAGTTTTTTCTCAAATTCATCAAAGATTGAAACTGTTGCGTCTTCACCAATTTTATCTTTAATTTCTTTGCCATCTTTTTTAGTTTGTGCTTTCCATTTATCTTCCCATTCTTTTACTTCATCTTCTTTACCAAGCAATTTACCTAATTCTCTTTGTTGATCTAAATATTTATGTTTTCCATAGTTATAAACAACTGTTGGAGCAATTTTTTTGTATTTTTTAATATTTTTGTCAGTAGAATATGCAACAATTAAATCTGGTTTCGTTTTTGCTACTTTCTCAACATCATTCTCGCCAATTTTTTCAACACCTTTAAATTTATCTTTAAGGAGGCTACTACTATCGACTTGTTCGTTTACTGCAACAATATCCCCACCAAGATATTTAATTCCACCAGCATATGTAGGAGCAACTACTGCTATACGTTTTGGATCCTTGGGTACATCTATATTTTTCCCGCTATCTAATTTATAAGACTTTGTTTCTGTTTTTTTGTCATCTTTTGAATCACTGTCCGAATTATTACCACATGCTGCTAAAATAAGCACTAAAGCAATTAACGGAAACAATATTTTTTTCATAATTTTTCCTCCATTGAAAATGATTATCACTACCAATTAATTATATAATGACTAAAGTAAATTTACAATAGCAATCATAAGTATCTTCATATTTTTTAAACAGCAAAAAATACATTTAGACAATTTGTCTAAATGTATTTTAACTGTTTCTATATATTTATTAAAAATGATCTAAAACACTATGTGCAATGTTCGTATATGCCATGTCTTCCATCGGAGGATTGTGTAAACCTGCACGCATATCTCTATAATAGCGTTGTAATGGTCTTTCCATTTGAAGGCTTTTAGCACCAACAATACGCATAGCAATATCTATAACTTCTAAGCCTTGATTCATTACCAACACTTTACTTGCTGAGGTTTCATTCCATATTTGGCTACCTGAAACCTCATGGTTATATAAAGCCGCTGTGCTCCACAAGAAATGGCGTGCAGATAATAATTGCGCTTCCATCTTTCCAACATTTTGTTGCACAGTTGGTATATCACCGATTGTGCCTTCAATACTATTTGGACTATAATTTTTCGCAAAATCAACAGCATAATCTCTTGCTGCTTGTGCAATACCAAGATACACACTTGGTATATGTAAAATCCAGCCATTCGGTTTTTTGCCACCCGCGCCTCTTATTTCAACAAAGTTTTCTTGTGGGATATGTACATCATTTAATAATAAATCATGACTTTCAGTTGCACGCATACCTACCATATTCCAGTTATCTGCAATTTCTACACCAGGTGTATCTTTTTCGATTAAGAAAAAGCCAACTTGATCGATGTCTTCGTAATAAGCACTCACAACAAAATGGGTCAGTCCTTTACTCATTGAAGTAAACGTTTTTACTCCATTAACAACAAAACCCTCATCTACTTTAACAGCATTTGTCGCGGGTCTTCCTCCACGTGTTGGGCTGCCAGTCTCAGCTTCACTAACTGCTCTATTTACTAACGCTCCATTTTTCACTGCTTCAGCAAAGTGATTTAGCATAGCTGGTTCCCACATTTGTTGTTCATATAATTGACCTACTACACTTAAATGCCAACCTATTGAAAGTGCAGTCGCGCCATCAATAGAGCCTAAATAGCTTTGTAATATAACCATATCTTCAACAGTTGCCCCTTCACCACCATATGATTTAGGTAAAGTTAGCAATGTGTATCCTTCTTTCACTAGCCATTCAACATTTTCATATGGAAAACGTGAATGAATATCATTATATTCCGCTCTCTCTTTAAATTGCGTTTTAACTGTATCTAGTTTTGCAATCCATTTTTCTTGAATATCCGTATGTATTAATGCGGAATAATTCACTTTCATCACCTCATAATTAACTTTAATACTATTTAAACTTAGTTTAACACTCGCTATTATTGAAAGAAAGCTTTTCAGCACTAAATCCCTACTTTACCGATAAGAATTAATATGATACTTTGTATTTATTGACATACTGGGGGAAATTGAATGATTACAGTTAAAAATCTCATACACAAATACAACGAGAACACGATACTTAACGATGTCGGGTTTGCACAAGCACAAGGCACCGTTACTGCAATTATAGGGCCGAGTGGCTCTGGGAAGACAACCTTACTTAGAACGTTAAATGCGCTAGCACTTCCTAAATCTGGCACCATTCAAATTGGGGATGAAACATTTGATGCTGCGCACCATACAAATAAAGACATTGCCAAATTACGTCAAAAATCAGCTATGGTGTTTCAAAATTATAATTTGTTTAAAAACAAAACAATACTTGAAAATATCACTTTAGGTTTAATACATGGTCAAAATTATAATGCCAAACAAGCTAACGATATTGCTACGTCTTATTTAGAACGCGTGAATTTATTAAATCAACAAGATAAATACCCTATTCAGCTATCCGGAGGTCAAAGCCAACGTATAGGTATTATTCGTGCACTTGCACTCAATCCAAAAGTTCTTTTACTAGATGAACCTACTTCTGCTTTAGATCCTGAATCGATTCAAAGTGTTTTATCTCTGATTAGATCTATCGCTCAAGAAGGTATGACGATGGTGCTCGTTACACATGAAATACAATTTGCAAAGGCTATTGCTGACCAAGTTATATTTATTGATGATGGTCAAATTATCCATCGTGGGACGCCACAAGAAGTGTTGGAAAATTCAAAGTCTGAAAGAATCCATCGCTTTTTAAATAGAGTTGAAACGGAGCGTGACATTCAATGACATTAAAAAGAAGTTTCATGGTTTTATTAATGTTAATGATGGTTTCCGTATTAACAGCATGTGGTAACAATGATACTTCCGATAATAAATCTCAGAAAAAACAAGTTAAAGTAGCACTTTCTGCTGAAGTTAATCCACCTTATTTATATACAAATAAAGATAATGAGTTTGTCGGATTAGATATGGATTATATGAAATTGCTTGAAAAGAAATTACCACAATATGATTTTAAATATGAAGTTGGTGAAGAGGAATCGAATTTAGTGGGGATTGGTTCAGGTAAATTTGATATGGGCATAAATTGGTTTTTCAAAACACCAGAACGTGAAAAACAATTTCTCTATCAAGATGTGCCTTACAGTTATGCGTTACCCTTATTAGTTGTAAACAAAGACAATAATGACATACATAGTTTACAAGATTTACCTGGTGAAAAAATCACTCCCATGGCGCCAAGTGGTGGTTTATATTCTATACTTACGCAATTTAACAAAGACAATAGTTCCAAAATTGACATCAATACAATACAAGAACCTTCAAATGGAGACAACTTAAAAATGGTCAGCCAAGGACGTCGGGATGCCATGTTTTTAAATTGGAACACATATAAAGCAATTCAGGAACAAATTAATGCCGACGTTAAAATAGGAGGTATTGTGAAGAAAGAACCATTGCATATTGTTTATAATAAAAAACACCAAAAACTTCACGATGACGTAGATCGTGCAACCCAAGAACTTAAAGATGAAGGCAAATTACAATCACTTTCCAAAAAATATTTCGATATTAATGTCTTTGATGACTTAAGTGAAATCAATAAGCAGAAAGAGAAATTGGAGGTGGCAAAATAATGGGATCAGTAAATTGGTTAGATTTATTTGGACAAGTATTACAACAATTACCCTTAACTTTATTGATGATTGTTGTTTCACTCTTTTTCGCAATCATACTTGGTTTTATTTTAGCAATGATTCGTATTAAAAAGACAAAAATACTCGCTCCTATTGTAAGAATTTATCTTTCATTTATACGGAGTACGCCTTTATTATTACAACTCTTTTTAGTGTATTTTGCATTACCACAATTATTGTTACTCATTCATATAGATATTAACCATTTCAGTAGATTGTTTTTTGTTATCTTAGCATTCACTTTACATACAGGTGCATACCTTTCTGAAATCATCAGAGCAGGTTATCAATCCGTAGATTATAGTCAAATCGAAGCTGGTTTAACGATTGGTTTATCTCATCCAAGGATTTTAAAAGATATTATTATACCTCAAGCTTTACGAAATAGTATACCTAACTTAACTACTCAAATCATAGAACTGGTAAAAGACACTTCGTTAGCTTTCACCATAGGTATCATCGATATGATGGGACAAGTCAAACTAATCATTGGAAACAATTACGGACTCGGTATGCTAGAAGTTTATATCGTAATTTCAATCATATATTGGATTATTGCCCTTATTATTCAAGGTAGCTTTACTTTAATTAATAAACGTACACAAAAACCATATAGCGTTTAAGGAGGGAAATCATTTTGTCATTCATTTTATCTACTATAAGTGAAGTTCTTAAAGGCGTACCAAATACAATTATTATTTCTATTGTGGCTATGCTCGTGGGTCTTATTATCGGAACGCTATTTGCGATTATTCGTATCAAACGTGTACCTGTCTTATCTCAACTTATAATCGTATATAATTCATTTTTTAGAAGTACACCATTAATTGTTCAATTATTTATACTATATTATGGAATACCTTCATTTATACTCTTTTTAAATGATCAGTTCACTTGGGCAATCAATCCTGATATATTCTCACCTTTAGCGATTGCCTTTATTGTATTTTCTTTTCATGCCGTCGCTTATCTTTCCGAATCAATTAAAGGCGGTCTTCAATCTGTAGACCAGACTCAAATTGAAGCTGCACAAACAGTCGGACTATCAAGGTTCAGCATTTACAAAGAAATTGTATTACCACAAGCTTTTGCTTATGCATTGCCTAACATCGAAAATCAATTCATTATGTTAATCAAAGGTACTTCCCTAGCATTTGCTGTTCAAGTAACTGAAATTATGGCAGTCAGTCGCGTAATTGCAAATGAAGGTTATCGTTTTATTCCTGTATATACAGTAGCAGCTTTATTTTACTGGTTGTTAGCAATAATATTAGAGTTCATCTTTGCGAAAATGGAACGTAATACGACGCGTTACTTGAGAGCAAATGCTTCTTAATTAAAGATATCAAGCAAAAAACAAACTGTTTCTGAAATGTTATTTCAGTTAACAGTTTGTTTTTTATATGTTATACGAAATTTAAGCTAAACTTTCGATGCATTGCTTTTTAAATTTATAATATTGTTTAACCTTTTTCGGCATTGTGCCATTTTGTAATTCATCTTTGGTGACGATAGGATAGTTTTTGAAAATGACTGAGCCTATATAACCACAAAGTGCGCTACCTGATGCACACATCAGTGCCACGATTATTACTGTTAATGCATTATTAAATCCAAACATAACCATAAGTCCAGCAATCGGTGTAGCTGTTCCTGTCGCCTCATTTACTAAACCAAACATAGAGATAATTACGCCTGAGAGCGCTCCACCTACAAAGTTTGTTAAATATACTGGCACTGGATTCGCTGTCACAATATCTGCTTGGGATAAAGGTTCTATAGCAACTGAAATCGTTGTTTTACGATCTCCAAATTTCATACGCTTAAATAATACAAAGTTCATAAACGATGACCCAAATACTGCTAAAGCGCCAATGGCCATTGGCGTACCAGTTAATCCAAGCAGTGCTGTTAATGCCATTGAACTTAAAGGGGCAGTAGCAACAACAGTAATAATACCACCAAGCACAATTCCCATAAGAATAGGACTTGAAGTCGTAGATTCTTTAATGATATTTCCAATTTGTAATAATGTCGCATCTACTAACGGTGTTGTACCAATTGCAATTAAACGTGTAATAGGTGCGATAACAATAATCGCAGCTATTAAATCAAGTCCATCTGGTAATTTCTGTTCCATCCATTTCATACCAAAACTCGCAATATAAGCTGCAACAAAGCCAGGTAATAAATCCATGCTTCCACATGAGACAGCAATTACAAATGCATAAACTGGAGATACACCCATAGCTAAGGCTACAAGTCCTGCTGCTGCTACGCCACCAAGTCCTCCAGCAGCTTCACCTAACTCTCCTAAGAATGGAATACCAAACAAGTCCCCGCCTACGTATTTATGAAAAGCTTCCACTAAAAATGAAGCAATAGCTGCGTTAGCAAGGGCCCCCATGGCCTTGCCTCCATTTGGTGCTTTACTCGTGAACAATGTAAACAAAGCTAAAACAATCCCTAAAAATATGATCCCGATTAATAAATTCATAAAAACACCTTTCCAAACCGTTTTGTATGCGCTTTCATTAGACAAATATCAGTATAGCACATTTAATTTGGTTCTCAAATCATATTTTTGTAATATATATAATTATAATTATAAAATTACATTATTCAGAATATTCTAATTATTAAATATCATGTACAACCTTATTGTCACCAAGCATTTATGTAGTTTAAAACTGTTTCTGTAAGTTATCAATAAGTTGATTAATTTTATCACGTTGCGCTTGATTTATATATACTACCACAGTTCTTTCATCAACATTACTTCTTTTTTTATTTAAAAAATCCATTTTTATAAGCTTTTGCAAAGCCTTGGTTAAATAGTATGGTTTCAATTCTGAGTATTGAGCAATTGCTTTTGCTGTGACCTCATTTTCCTTACAATTATAAAGATAATTTAATATTAGTACTTCTTCATAATTGAGTTTATAGTTTTTTTTCGCTGTTTTAAAAAAATGCCTACCTTGTTGATAAGTTACAATAAGTTCATTTAGTGACTTGAAATTTTGTTCATTCACAAAACCACTCCTTTTGTTATTTCTTGACGTTAATAACTTAATTTTATCCTATTTTATGCCTTCAATTCAATATGCTTAACTATGAAAAATATGAATAATTCCTACTCTTTTT
Organism: Staphylococcus equorum; assembly: GCF_029531845.1. Taxonomy (GTDB): domain Bacteria; phylum Bacillota; class Bacilli; order Staphylococcales; family Staphylococcaceae; genus Staphylococcus; species Staphylococcus equorum_C. Next base: position 81,464 of record NZ_JAMBPV010000006.1, on the reverse strand, counting down.
TTAATCTTTTATTTTTATTTTTAAATTTTAGTTGTTCATTTACCCTTTTTATTACTAAAAAATGACATAGGCATAAAAATTTCAATTATCAAATATCTCTATTTAAAATAATACATTTTGATATTTTTAATGAGTCATATGTATTTATAAAAAAAGCACAGCAAATGTTAGACTATCATCCAACGTTTACTGTGCATATTAAGCAATTGCTATTTTAAATGATTAAATTTAATCATTATTATTTTTTCTTAAGATCAATTGTATCTAAGAAGCTTAATGCTGCTAAACCTGATAAATCTAATGCATGTTTAGCACCTGCTTTACCATGTCCTGCTTCAAAGTGTTTAAATGCTGCTACACCTAAAACTGAAATTGTTAAAAGTGATGCAATACGTGATAATCTTTTACTTGCAAAGCTTAAAACGAAAAATACAGCACTTAATGCTTCAAGCGCTCCTGCCAAAGGCACTGCATTTGATGGCAAATTAAATACTTCAACAAAAGATTCTTTCATTGATTGGTCACCTTTAAGTTTAGGTTTTGATGCACCATATAATTCTTTAGCTAATTTTAAATTTGTTAAATAACGAAATATCATTATAAACGCTCCTTTTATTTGTTTTCAAAATATTTATCTACAATAGGTTTTACTCGCTCTGCTAATAATTTAATTGTATTGATTGTTTTATCATGTGGCATAGAGCCTACGGGTGTGTGAAGCATAAAACGAGTAAGGCCTAGTGTTTCTATTGTTTCAATTATCTTTTGTGCAACGGTTTCCGGACTTCCAACATATAAAGCGCCATGTGGACCTGCTTCACGATCAAAGCTGTTTTCATCATATGGTGGCCAGCCCCGTTCTTTGGCTAATATATCATGACTCGCTTTTACCGATGGGAAAAACTCACGTTTTGCTAGCTCATCTGTTTCAGCAATATAACCCCAGGAATGCGTAGCAATAGGCAATTCATTTATATTATGTCCGTAAGACTTAGCAATAGATTTATACATATCTATGTTTCTTCTAAACCTTTTTGGGTCACCGCCAATTATAGCATAAGTTATAGGTAATCCTAATGCTCCTGCTTTTAATGAAGATTCTGGTGTCCCTCCAGTTGCAATCGTAATTGGTAAAGGCCCATTTTCCACTTTAGGATAAACACTTAAGTTCTCAATAGAAGGTCTCAGCTGTCCTTCCCAATTTACAATTTCATGTTTATTAATGTTCATTAATAAATCTATTTTCTCATTAAAGAGTTGTTCATAATCTTTTAACTCATAGCCAAACAAGGGAAATGATTCAATAAATGAGCCTCTACCCACCATTATTTCTGCACGTCCATTAGAAACTGCATTTAATGTAGAGAAACGTTCATAGACTCGAACAGGGTCATCCGAAGATAATACTGTTACTGCGCTACTCAACTTTATATGAGTTGTATTTCGTGCTGCTGCTGCTAAAACTGTAACGGGATCAGAAACTGCATAATCTGCTCGATGATGTTCTCCCAAACCATATACATCTAAACCATATCGGTCAGCTGTTTCTATTTCTTCTATTATATTTCTAATTCTTTGTCCATTACTTATAGCTGCTTGTCGTCCACTTTCCATATGAATATCAATATTATCTGCAAATGACGTCAAACCAAGTTCTATTTTCATATAATCACCTCACAAACCAAGTATAATTTTTATACCTCTATATTAAATACTTCTATAGAACATGTCAATTTCAATGCTCTAATTCTTTTCCTCCCTATTAAAATGGCTTTCAATTCACATTAACCTTAATTCAATACTTTTTATATAGTATTTATATATAGTGTTATTCCATATATTTAAATAACTAAATTCTCTCATATTTTATTGTTTGTAATTTTCTGTTATTTTACAGCTTTGTAATAAACTAGAGTGCAATTATACACTCGTTTTTTTGTAAATGCTGTAATAACGGTATTTCAAGACTGAGATACCCCTCTTTCTTTTGTTACATTAGGAACTTTATTATTAGAACTAAATTACAAAACGATAACAAACCCCACAAACAGACTTTTTTCTGATAAAGTAATTCTTGTCGTTAAAACAGCGAAAAAAATTATAAAAAATGTCTTTAAGAGACTGGGATAAATGTTTTACAATTATTAGGAGGAATTTTAACAATGAAAAAAATCGCTACAGCTACTATCGCTACTGCAGGAATCGCTACTTTTGCTTTTGCACAAAATGATGCAGACGCTTCAGAAAATAACAATGGTGGGTATAACCCAAATGATCCAACATCATACAGCTATTCATATACAATAGATCAACAAGGTAACTATGATTACACTTGGCAAGGTAACTGGAACCCAAGCAATGCTGACCAAGGTCACAACAACAATACTCAAAGCAATAACACTGCTGCTCAAAGCAATAACAGTAACTCAAATCAATCATATACAACAAATAACCAAGGTACTGGTGGAGGCGGAGCTGTTTCAACTTCTACTTCAAATAGTAATGTTCAAGTAGCAACTACTAGCGCACCATCAAATTCTTCAAACTCAATGGCTAACACTTCAGGTTCATCAAACAACCTTTATACATCAGGTCAATGTACATATTATGTATTTGATAAAGTTGGCGGTAAAATTGGTTCTACTTGGGGTAACGCAAACAACTGGGCAAGCGCTGCTGCTGCATCAGGTTACACTGTAAACAACTCACCTTCTCAAGGTTCAATCTTACAATCATCAACTGGCGCAATGGGCCACGTTGCTTATGTTGAAAATGTAAACAGCGACGGTTCAGTTAACGTTTCTGAAATGAACTACGGCCAAGGAGCTGGCGTTGTAACTTCACGTACAATTTCAGCTAACCAAGCTTCTTCATACAACTATATTCACTAATAAGTGACTCAAATAAAAAAAGACAACCCTCAGGGGTTGTCTTTTTTTATGCCTTTTTTACTTAAAGTACACAACTTATATTATGAAGTCATGTACTTTAATGATTATTCAGTTATGGTATCAAATAGAAAAGAGAGCGAGGCAGATATCAAACTATGATTTCTACCCCCCCTCTCGTAAAATTAACTAAAAAAGGGTGTGCAACCAACTACTGCCACTATAACAATGGAGCCTGAAACATACATTTATGTCCCAAGCTCCTAAAGTATTATATTTATTAAAACCAATACGCTATCGCTATCCAATATATAAAAGCCATCAAATAAAGTAACGGAAAACTCTCTGAAGCTTTACCTTTAACCCGTTGATATAACACAAACACACCTACTATGAGTAATACAACTGAGAAAATAAGCCTTACAATAAACATCGTTTGCAATGAAATTATTGACGTCGCTGTCAATGGCAAAATCGCTAATACGATTGTTAATATAACAATAATAAGCGTGTAATAAATCGTATCGCTACTCTTATTTCGATGAGAATTAATCCAAAATATAATAAGTCCAAATATCGTAGTTAGTAAAATTTCATGTATTAACGTTGAACTATCTAACAATTCGGTCCTATAAAGTAATATCGCTACAATATACAATACAAAACCGATTGCAAAATAGATTATAGAAGGAAGTTTTAATTTTTTATCTACATTGAAGTATTGATGAATTCCTGATGCCAATAGTAATATCGCTACAATTATCACTAGGTATAACATAGAATCACCTCATCCATAGTTATATATAACCGAATTATATATTTTCAAACTTATAATTCATAATTTATATTAAGAATTATTGTTTTTTCTCTTTTAACGATATAGCTTTAAATAATTTAGTTTATAAACTTTTTGCTTTTTTAATGCCAATACCTGAAAACCCATAAAATATTGCGAATATAATACATAGGTAACATGGTACTGCCCAAATAAAGAATTGATCCACCGTTACCCCTAACTGTTGTGTATAATAAATGCCTGATGTTCCCCATGGAATAAGTGGAATAATCATCGTACCTGAATCTTCTAGCGTTCTTGATAAATTAGTCCGATCTAAATCCATATCATTATACATTTCCATCATTAACACTCCAACCATGATAATGACTACAGAAGCTACACCTGCTGCGAGTACCATTATTAGGCTACCGATCACAGTCGCTAGTACCAATTGTCCAACCGAATTTATGTTTTTGGATATTGTCTTCAATATAACATCTAAACAACCCGCTTTTTCAACAATACCTGCAAAAGCATAGCCACAAAAAATAGTAACAATGATTTCTGTCATACTCATCATGCCGCCTTGCTCAACCAAGTTAATGGCTCTGTCCGATAATTCTCCACTACTTGCTGGCACCATGCTTTTATTAAAACCATCGAAAGTGGACTTAAAACCATCAACAACATTAAATCCATGATTAAATGCGCCAACAATGATTGCACTCAAACTTGAAATAAGCATTGCAGGTACAGTCGATATTTTCAATAATAAACATGCAATAATAATCAATAAGGGGATCCATACAAAAATATTGATATTATAAATTTGAGATAATTCGCTAAGCATTTGGTTCACTTGCGACGTATTAGTATTTCCACCAAATTGCATACCTGCAAAATACCAAACGATTAAGCCGATGATTGATGCTGGCACAGTTGTCCATATCATTGCTCTTATATGCGCAAAGATATTCACCTTTGTTACTAAAGCTGCTAAATTCGTCGTATCTGAAAGTGGTGACATTTTATCACCAAATACCGCACCTGCAATTATAGCACCTGCTGCCATACCTGGCGTAATATGTAATTGTGTCGCTATAGCCATTAATGCTATGCCTGCCGTAGACGCAGATCCCCATGCCGTACCTGTAGCAACTGAAGTAATTGCACATATAATAAATGCAGATACTAAAAATAAATTAGGGTTTAAAAATTCTAATCCATAATATATCAAAGCCGGAACAGTTCCTGAGTACATCCATGTGCCTACGATAATACCGACTGCTAAAATGATAAAAATAGCTGGCATTGCTGTAGCCAAGCGATGTGTAATACCTTCTTCCAAATCTTGCCATTTCAAACCAACACGTCTTGCTATAAATGCAGCATACGCTGAAGCTAAAATTAATAAAGCTTGTATTGGAATTTCAAAAACAACAAATCCTGTGATTACAATTACAATCATTACTATAATAGTAGAAATTGATTCTAAAAATGTTGGTTGTCTTGTCATACACAGTCCCCCATATTGTAAGTTCAAATTAATTAAGCCCTAGTTTTTCTTTACCTAATTCATTTATCGTGAGCCCTTCTTCAAAAAAGTTACGTTCTAAAATAGTAGAAGCTAAAATGATGATGGCATCAATATTTGGTGTTGCAACTTCAATTTCACGACCAAGACTAGACCATAATACTAGTCCGTATGCAATATCTTCTGTTAAATAACGGTTTTTTACATGATTCGGTCCTTTGATTTGTGAAAATACTGGGCTTGTGTTGAACAATCTATTTAGCGGTTCATCTTCATCTTTTCTTTCTAAATATCCACGTTCAATACGTGCCTCTTTTGCAGGAGACAGCTCAAACCCTAACTTACGACCTAAAGTTAATCTTTCTAATTCTACTGCATGTAGTAAACGAACGGTATGTTTCGTTATTCCTTCTTCATAGAGTGCAAAGTCATCTGCATAATCGATACGCCCTACATTGAGTAATGTTGGACCAGGATGTGCCTCCGGATTCCCATTTTCAAGATTTGTTTTCCAAAGACTTTCCTCTTTTACAACATATGGATATAACATTTCAATTTTGTCAAAACTATCACTTAAATGTTCTTTATCATAAGTGGAAAAATGCACTTTTCTTACATTCAACGATAAGTCCACATGCGCTTTATCAAAATTCACTCTCGTTCCATAAGTTAATGTGTTCACTTCAGCAAACATCGGCATAACTTCCATACGCATATCTTCTAAAACGTTCATAAAACGAATTGAAGCCATTGCCGCTGCGATATTAAAGAAAATTAATTGTTTATCATTTATAAATGGCGCCATCGTATGCGCATAGTGTTCAATAAATGTAGACGGTATAATGACTTGAATTATTTCTGCATCACTAACAACATATTCCATATCATCACTGATGCCAGTAAATTCAATGAACGTTTCTTCGCCTTCATTATTAAACGTAAACCCTCCTTCTGATATCGCCTTATCAAACTTATCAATGGATTGGTTTCTACAATATAACTTCACTTCATGTCCTTTTTGTTTCATATCTAATGCCGCTGTAACAGCTCCATTTCCTGACCCCACAATTGCTATCTTCATAAATACCCTTCTTTCTCTAATAATTTGTATGTATAGTTGTTTTTAAACATTACTATAATGTATATCCAAATAAGATTTCTAATAAACACTGGTATTCAACCTATTCCTAGATGCATTGTATTTATTTGTTCCACTCAATCAAATGCAACACTTTTTACAATGCTCGCTTTGCTATATTTTTTAATTGTAAAATTAAATTGTAGCCTTTAAAATTAAATACCAATCAACAATGATATTTGTTATAGTTATTTTAATAAGGGAGGCATGATTCATATGGATGAACAATATAATGCAAATCAATCTTCTACAGCTTTAAATCAAGAACCAAGTAGCGACGATAGATTAATGGGTACTTTAATCTATGTTTTAAGTTTTTTCACTTCATTAATAGTGCCCCTGATTATATGGCTCATTAAACGTGAAGATTCACCATTCATCGACAAAGCTGGTAAAAATTATTTTAACTTTTTACTTTCTTATGTGATTTGGTCAATCGTTGCTTCAATAGCGATGTTTATCATAATAGGCTTTATCTTACTTCCTATTATAGCTATTTTGAATTTCATATTTACTATCGTAGCTGCTGTAAAAGCATATAATGGAGAAGACTATTTACCACCATTTTCTATTAGGTTTTTCAAATAAAATGAATCTAAATTTTGTGACTTATTACAATCCTTGTAACACAAATTAGCTATTTCGAATGTTAATTTATTGTAAAACCTTATAGCATTGCTCTTTACAAACTATTACGAGCTGATACCATTCTGTAACCTCACATGTTGTTTATTACAACGATATGTGAGGTTTTTTTAATTGTTTTACAAAAGCGTAACAAACCACACAAACCTAAATTCATCTGTTAGAGTATTACTTGTCGTTGAAAGCAAAGCGAAAAATAAAACATTAACTTTAAAGACTATCGAACGAATAACATAAATATTAAATATTAAGAACGAACAAATTTGGGAGGATTTTTTAATTATGAATAAATTAGTAACAGCAACAACTATCACAGCAGGTATCGGCGCAGCAATCGTAGGATTAGACCAAGGAAATGAAGCAAGTGCAGCAGAGCAAACTCAACAAACAAACCAAACTACTACACAAGAAACTTCAAGTTCAAGTGCTAACTTATACACTTCAGGTCAATGTACTTGGTACGTATTTGATAAAGTAGGCGGAGGTATCGGTTCTACTTGGGGTAACGCAAATAACTGGGCTTCAGCAGCTTCATCTGCAGGCTACACAGTTAACAACTCTCCAGAAGCTGGATCAATCTTACAATCATCTGAAGGACCAATGGGCCACGTTGCATACGTTGAAGATGTAAACAGTGATGGTTCAGTAACGGTTTCTGAAATGAATTATAGCGGCGGACCTTACTCAGTAAGTGAACGTACTATCTCTGCTGGTGAAGCAGGTTCATATAACTATATCCACGTTAACTAATATTCGCTACTACAATATAAATTAGAATAACAGGATTTAGAACATTTTAGAGTACCAACAAAGTCTTCGACTTTGTTGGTACTTTTTTGTGCACGATTTCCGTGGTGGGCACAGCTTCAATCTAAAGTCTTCGTATAGTGCACAATAACTAGTCAGGACTCAATCAAAATACTTTTATAGCAATTGGTTTGTCTACCTTTTGAAACAGCAGGATTGGTGTAATCACTCTGTTTTTTTGTATAAAATTAATTTTGAGTAGATTTCTCAGGTAATAACATCAAAGTAAATATGCAGGTAAGGCTTTTATAGTTATAACGAATCGAAATTTCAGTAGTTAATGCTCAATATTTTTTATATAAGTTTTAATATTGCAGTCTAATAGAATATTTGAGAAAATAGTAGCGTTTGGTGAAAAAAGGAGGCACAATGATGCAATGGTTTAAAGTTATACTTGCTGGTCTTATAGAAATATTATGGGTCACTGGCTTGAACACTGCCGATTCGTTACTTAGTTGGATTGGTACGATTATCATTATTATTATAAGTTTCTTTCTTGTTATTTCTGCGTGTAAATCTTTACCCGTTGGCACGGTTTATGCCGTATTCGTAGGTATTGGCGCAGTCGGCACTGTTTTGGTGGATATGCTATTTTTCGGTGATCCTTTTAATTTCATGAAAATCGTTTTAATCATACTATTAGTAATAGGTATCGTCGGTCTAAAATTAACTACAGAGGAGGCTGAAAACTAATGGCTTGGTTTATATTACTTATTGCGGGGCTATTAGAAGTAGTCGGTGTTGTCATATTAAATGAAATTACACGCACTAAAAAGAAATCATTAGTCGTCTTATTAGCAATTGCTTTTATCTGTAGTTTCAGCACTCTCAAAGTAGCAATGAACGACATTCCTATGGGCACTGCTTATGCAATTTGGAGTGGCATCGGTACTGGCGGTGGCACACTTGTAGGCATGTTGATATATAATGAATCTAAAAATGCAAAACGTATATTTTTTATTGGCTTGATTATTCTTTCAATTGTGGGTTTAAAACTCATAAGTTAGAAAAGCAAATAATAAAAACACATTTTCTAAATCATGATATTATAATAAACGCAATAAACCATCGTTTAATAATGGGTTGTTGCGTTTATTTTTGAGAATTGATATTTATGACTTATGTGATTTGAAATATATACATAAACAACAACTAAATCATTTTCTACACCTTTTTAGCCATTACCTAAAAACAATATCCAACTATTTCCTTAATGAATATAATAATTTGTTTAGTGCTTTGAAATTTACTATACTTAATACATAATGGAGGGATTATACATGGTAAAAGTTTATATCGCAGGTCCAGTACCTGAAGTAGGTTTTGACTTGTTAAAAGATCAAGGTTTTGAGGTTGAAATGTACGAAGGCGAAGGTATCATTGATAAAGATACTTTAAAGCAAGGGGTTAAAGATGCTGATGCATTAATTAGTCTTTTATCTACTAACGTAGATAAAGAAGTAATTGATGCCGGTAGCAATTTAAAAATCGTCGCAAACTATGGTGCTGGATTTAATAACGTAGATGTAGCATACGCTCGTCAAAAAGATATTGATGTTACAAATACACCAAAAGCTTCAACAAATTCTACAGCTGAGTTAACTTTTGCGCTCGTACTTGCAGTTGCAAGACGTATCGCTGAAGGTGATAAATTATGCCGTACAACTGGCTTTGACGGATGGGCACCACTGTTCTTCCGTGGCAGAGAAGTTTCTGGTAAAACGATTGGTATTATTGGCTTAGGTGAAATTGGTGCTGCTGTAGCTAGGCGTGCTAAAGCATTTGATATGAATGTGCTTTATACTGGCCCTAATCAAAAAGTCGATAAAGAACGTGAAATCGGCGCCAAATATGTAGACTTAGAAACTTTATTAAAAAATGCAGATTTCGTAACAATTAACGCTGCATATAATCCAGATTTACATCACCAAATCGACACTGAACAATTTAAAATGATGAAGCCAACAAGTTATTTAATTAATGCTTCGAGAGGGCCTATCGTTCATGAACAAGCTTTAGTACAAGCTTTAAAAGAGAAAGAAATTGAAGGCGCAGCTTTAGATGTTTTCGAATTCGAACCAGAAATAAACGACGAGTTGAAATCACTAGACAATGTAGTACTCACACCACATATTGGTAATGCGACATTTGAATCTCGTGATATGATGTCTAAAATTGTTGCGAATGACACGATTAGTAAACTAAATGATAAAAAACCTAAGTTCTTAGTAAATTAATATATTAATTGCTAAAAGTTTAGTTCTAAATACTTAGTACAAATTAAAGCCCCATCCATTATTATTAATGGATGGGGCTTATTATTTAAAATATTCCAATTTTATTTACTTTTGGATTTATATAAAAACTTAGTTTGGTTCGTAACTAACTTATTAGGCAAGGCTTTTGCAATACCATTTCTTATAGATACCACAAGTTTATTACTACGTTGTGCGAGCTTACCTATTTTTCTAGATCGTTTAATTACTTTTTTAGTATGCTGTACACGTAATTTATCATAACGTTGTAACGCCTCATCAAACGAATATGACTGAAGACAATTTGCTAAGACAATTGCGTCTTCCATTGCTTGACCTGCACCTTGTCCCATATTTGGAGTCGTTGCATGCGCTGCATCACCTAGTAAAATAGCACGTTGGTAAACAAATGTTTTTAGTGGTTTTAAATCATAAATATCATGTAATAAAATATCTGTTTCGCTTTGTTTATCTAATAACGTTCTTACTTCATTTGGAAAACGGTTAAATCTAGCTTGTAAATGAGGTTTACCATAGGCTTTCATTTTACTATCTTTTTCTTTCGCGTTAATGGAAATAAACCAATAGGCTTGGTTGTTTAATAAAGGTACAACCCCTACTCTACCTTTCGATGACCAATACTCTTTAGCAATTTGAGCATCTTTAATATCTACGTCTTCTACTAATCCTCTAAAAACTGTATAACCTTGATATTCAGGTTTACTATTAGGCTCAACCGTATTTCTTATTTTGGAATGTACGCCATCTGCACCGATACATAAGTCAAATGCTTCTTGCTGTTGTTTATCAAAATGTAAAGTCACTTTTAAATCGCCATTTTCAATATGAGTCACAAAATGATTTGTATAGATTGTTGAATCTTGCACATAAGATTGAATAACGTCGATTAAATCTTGGCGAGACATTGTTAAGTTTACCGTATTTTTTTTCAACTTCACTTTAGATAGCACGTTATTTTTGTCATCTCGCACTTCCATCGTATCGACGATTTGCCCTACGTTTTTAATGCCTTTCGCTAAATCATGATTGCCTAATTTTTCAATAACGTTACCACCGATGCCGATACCAGCACCTATTTCAGCTACTTCATTATTTTTTTCAAATACTTTGACATCATGTCCTTGTTCAATTAATAATGCTGCAGTTGTTAATCCACCAATACCTGCGCCAACTATAGCTATTTTCATTTTCAATTCACTCCAAATTTTCCTAGTCTATTCAATATTAAAACATTTGTAAAACTATATATTTATAATCTCATTGATATTAGCTTAAGTATTGTCAATTACTCATCACACAAAAAAAGATAACAAACGTATCATGAAAACACCCTGTTATCTTTTGTCATAAATATATTATAACTTAATTTTTATAAATAATAATCCTTATCAATATGACCTTTCTTTATACCTAGTTTATCATAATAAATCTTCATAAAAGTAGCGATGTTTTCATCCCACTCTACATCACTGGCATATTGGTGTTCTCCAGGTGATTTTGGATTCCAGCGCATTTGGTATAATGATAATTGTTCATTTTTAAAGTAATTACCTCTTACAAATTTAGCTCCGCCCATAATTGCTCTTTCTGGTGAAGTCCAAGATTGTTTTTTAGCAAAACTGCTACCTGTGTGTATTGCATTTTCATCAAATGCACCTATACCATAAAAATTATAATAATTTTTGCCATCATCTTCTATGCCTTTAGCCAATTCAGATTTACCATTTCCTGTTTCAACAAGCGCATGACTCACAAGGTATAGCACATTAACTTCATATTCATCTTGTGCTTTTAAAAAGGCCTCACCTTTATTTTTCAATATGCCTTTATCTTTTAAAATATCATTTACTTCTTTTTCTGACATTGACACTTTTTCAGAAATATCCATATGATTCAAATTATCTTTGTCACTATTTACATCCATAGCTTTTTTAACATCGACTTTAGAAGCCTCAACAAATTGACCATTTTTTTCAGTCATATTTAAAGTGCCTTCACCAAGTTGCTTATCAACCGCTTCATCAAAAGAATGTGTCTTTTTATCATCAAATAGATGTGTCTCGTTTATAATTAATAAAATCGCAAATATAACGATGATAATAAGCATGATAAATAATGTTAATCTTTTCTTTATAATTTCATTCATTATTTGATAACTCCCTAGCTTACACTTATTTAGTTAATGTAACATAAGTAATAATAATAGCAATTAAGACAATTACAAACGAAATGTTAAGCGCTATCCTCATACCTTTCTTATCTCTAAATAACATATTGAATATCATTAAACTGATTACTAATGAAACAGCGAACATTGTAATACCCATAATCATATTCATCATTATTAAAAATATAACTCCTAAAACTAGAAATACATTTGAGATAATCGCCATGATTTTAATCATTTTCACGTTGATAAACCTTCCACTCCTCACCCTTAATAAGTATGTAAAATTTAATTCTAATAATAGAAATTGTATCATATTTAGCATTGATTCAATAAGTCATTTTAAAAACAATAAAAGTTAGCATCCAATTAAGTCTAAACTTAAAATAGATGCTAACTTTTATTCTAACTATATATTTATTTGTAAGTATTTATCTTGACATTCCTCTAAGCATATTCATCATATATGTCAGACTACGATTCATTTCATCGTCTTTCAACATGCCCATCAAACCAGTAATCGATGTTTTTTGATTTGGATTGGCCTGATTTGCGACACGTAAACCTTTGTTTACTTTATTTAACATCTCGGATAAATCATTTACATCTAAATCGCCTAATAAAAATACAAGTGAAGCCATATTTGATATCAAACCTGAATATTGTTCTTTATTTAATTCAACAGAGAATTTATTGGCTATAACACCTCTACTTTTAATCGCACCTGACATAGCATCTAGCAATTTAGCATCATCTAAAGTGCTAATGATATTGATTGCTTTTAAAATGCTATCTTTGTTTGCTACAATTGCATCGGTCACTTCAGCTAAATTTTCCTCTTTAATCTCTGCTTCAGTTTTTTGCATACGTTTAATATTCGTTATTCTTTCAGCCATTATTTCTCCACCTGACTTCCTGGGAAAGTATAATCTTTACGTTTCCATTTGTCTTCAACTCGAACGCTGTATTGTGGTTGACGTTGTTTATTTACACGGAAGTTCGTAGGATTGAGTGGTGATTTACCTCTTCGTGTCTTCACTTCCATACGGCAGCTGGTACGTTTATATGATGGTGTATCTGTATCTTTGTCTACATCACTATTTGTTAATAAGTTAATGGCTCCTTGATCACCATTTTCCATAGCATTATTATTTAATGGAATATAGATTTCTTTTCCTTTAACTCTATCTGTAACATGAGCCACAAGTTCTACTTCACCAGTGTCAGAAATCAATTTAATCTCTGCTCCCTCATGAATGCCTCTATCTTCTGCTAATTCAGGAGACACTTCAACAAATGGGTTGGGCATTTTGTATTGAAGTCCTGGCACTTTATAAGTCATATTACCTTCATGAAAATGCTCTAATAAACGACCGTTATTTACGTGTAGATCATATTTTTCATTTACTTTAAAGAAATTATCAAATGTTAATGGATAGAAATTCGCTTTTCCATCATCAAAATTAAAGCCTTCTAAGAACAGTGTTGGTTGGTCTGTACCATCTTCTGCTACTGGCCACTGTAAACTGTTATATCCTTCTAGACGATCATAATTCACCCCTGAATATGACGGTGTGAGTCTCGCGATTTCATCCATGATTTGACTTGGATGCGTATAGTTCCAATCATAACCCAATGTTTTCGCTACAGCTTGGATAATTTGCCAGTCTGGTTTAGAGTCGCCTTTAGGTTCTAAAGCTTGATATAGACGTTGTATACGACGCTCTGTATTTGTAAATGTGCCTGTTTTTTCTAATGATGGGCTTGCTGGTAACACTACATCTGCGTATGAAGCTGTAAATGTAAAGAATTCATCTTGTACTACTAAGAAGCCAACTTTTTCTAATGCAGCTTGTACATAATTAATGTTAGAGTCGACGATACCTGTATCTTCACCATATAAATAAAGGGAATCAATTTCACCTTCATGTATACCTTCCATCATTTGATGGTTATCTTTACCTACTTTGTTTGGTAATGTTTCTCCATATTCACGTTCGAATTTTGCTCTTATTTCATCATCAGTAACACTTTGGTATCCTGGGAATTTATCAGGCATACTCCCCATATCACTACAACCTTGTACGTTATTATGACCACGTAAAGGATAAGCGCCTGTGCCTGGTCTTCTGTAATTACCTGTCGCTAATAATAAATTGGAAATCGCTGTTGAAGTGTCACTACCAATGTCTTGTTGGGTCACGCCCATTGCCCATGCGATTGATACTGATTCAGCATCTACAACTTGATGTGCAAAGTCTATTAAGGCTTCTTTAGAAATACCAGTTGTTTCTTCAGCAAACTCCATTGTAAATGGAGCTAATGATGTATGATACGCTTCAAAGCTATTCACCCATTCGTCGATAAACGCTTTGTCGTGAAGATCGTTATCGATGATATATTTTGTCACTGCTGACAACCAAACTAAATCAGTGCCTGGTTTAGGCTGATAGAAATTATCTGCGCGTTCAGCCATTTCATGCTTACGTATATCAAACACATTTAAAGTATTATTATATAGCTTGTGACCACGTTTAATACGCGAAGCAATAACTGGATGTGCTTCTGCAGTGTTTGTACCAATTAACACGACCATATCTGCAATTTCTAGATCATCTATTGAACCAGAGTCACCACCATGACCTACCGTTCTAAATAGACCTTTTGTTGCTGGTGCTTGGCAATAACGTGAACAGTTATCTACGTTGTTTGTACCAATAACTTGTCTTGCAAGCTTTTGCATAAGATATGACTCTTCATTTGTTGCTTTTGAAGATGATATAAACGCTAAACCATCTGAACCATGGGATGCTTTAACTTTATTAAAGTTATCAGACACAACTTTCAGTGCTTCATCCCATTCGACTTCTTCAAATTGACCATCTTTACGAACTAATGGTTTTGTAAGACGTTCTTCTGAATCAATATAATCCCAACCGAATTTACCTTTCACACACGTTGCAATTTTATTGGCTGGTGATTCTTGTTGTGGTTGAACTTTTATAACTTCTCTGTCTTTTGTCCATACATCGAAAGAACAACCAACACCACAATATGTACATACTGTCTTAGTTTTTTCGATGCGTTCTTCACGCATTGCTGCCTCTGAGTCAGACACTGCAAACAATGGACCATAACCTGGTTCCGCTTTTTTCGTTAAATCAATCATAGCAGCTAATGATCCAGGCTCTAAATCAGTCATATACCCGGCACTGCCTTCCATGTTCACTTCCATCATTGCATTACATGGGCAGACTGTTGCACATTGACCACAACCTACACACGATGATTCGTTGATTGAAGTATCATTATCCCAAATCACTCGTGGTTGTTGGCGTTCCCAATCAATTGTAAGTGTTTCATTTACTTGAACGTCTTGACATACTTCTACACAGCGTCCACATAAAATACATTGATTTGGATCATAACGATAGAAAGGACCGTAATCTTTTTCATATGGCTTTTCTTTATATTCATAAGTTTGATGCTCTAAACCCCATTGATCCATTGTATTATGTATTTCACAGTCACCATTGTTATAATCACAAACTGTGCAATACAACATATGGTTTTGTAAGATTCTGTCTAAAGCTTCTTTTTGGCTTGTTTGTACGTTATCATTTTGCGTATTAACAATCATCGGTCTATCAATTGTTGTACCACACGCACGTGCCATTTTACCGTCTATTTCAACAGTACATGTGTCACACGTTTGTATTGGACCTAGCGATTCGTTATAGCATATTGATGGAATAAATGTATCTTGAGATTTGATAAACTCAAGTAAATTCGTCCCAGGTTCTACAAGATAATCTTTGCCATCTAATGAGACAATCAAATGTTCTTGCATTCTCTTCACCCCTATTATTATTTATGATGCCCGCGTTATATATATCTATTAGGTGCTGAATAACATTCCATCTAAAAAGCCCACACTTTTTTAAGATAATGTTATCTATATTGTATATCTATTTTGTTTAAATGTTAAGGATTTCCATCTTATTTCACATTTTATTATATTAGATATACTTTATAGCTCAAAACTTAATATCTATAAAAACTTATTTTTGAATTATCTTTAATTCGTTCTCGCTATATATTTTCATATCTATATTAGAATAATAAAAAAACTATAGATCTTAGCATGCGCCAAAATCTATAGTTCATTTAAATTACATTCCTAAATTGTCTTTAATGCTTGCTTCAATTTCACTAAGTGAACTCTCACTTGGTATAAAATAGTACAGCCCATCATCTTGTATGCCACCTTGACCATCTAATTGATGTCTATTGACTTGTTCATTCGCGTCATTATAATTACTTCTTATTTTGTTTAATTCTCCAACTGTAAGATCAGTTTTTACATTATCTTCAACATGATTCATTAATGAATTAAAATGTGTGACTGAACTGATACTTGTAAGTTTATTAGCTAAGCCTTGGATAACAAGTTGTTGACGTTCTTGACGACCAAAGTCTCCACCAGCGCCTTCTTCTTTACGACTTCTAAGAAATGCCATCGCTTCTTTACCATCCATATGGGATTGAACGCCCTGACTAAACTGATATCCATCATATGAGAATGATGCGTTGCTCGTTACATTGATACCACCGACAGTATCTATCATATCTTGCATACCGTCCATATCTATCGTTGCGTAGTGATCAATAGGTACATTCAGTAAATTCTCTACCGATTTCACCGCCATATCAGGCCCCCCATAAGCATATGCATGGTTGATTTTTTCAGTGGTACCTTTACCTACTATTTCCGCTTGTGTATCTCTTGGAATACTGACAATTTCTGTCGTTTTTTTCTGAGGATTAATCGATAATACCATTACTGTATCACTACGCTGCCCGCCACCATCAGCATCTCTTTTGGCATCAGAATCTACACCAAACAACGCAATAGTAAATGGGTCACCGTCATCTAAATTTACGTCTTTATCTCTTAATGAAGATTTATCTCTATCTAAAGGATTATGAATTGACCCTCCAACAGAAAATATTTTAAATCCTAGATAAATAACTGCTAATAAAGCTAATAAAACTAATATACCAAAGAACCACAATATTAACTTAGTTGGTAATCCCATTTTTTTATTTTTTTTAGAACGATTCACTCTTATCATTCTCCGTTTCTGTATTCAATTTCTCTCATTTAGTAATACATTATATATTAATAAGTTGGGTTTGGCATAGTGCTTTAGACCTATTATTTATATAATAAATAATAAATACAGTGATTTTTTATTGTATTTTGTATCCCTTTCCTGAATTTAGTATACCTAATACTTTTTCATGACAACCATTGTTACTAATAATAAATGGGCCTGCTTTAGAGAAGTCTAGCGGCGTATTATCTAAAGTCGTCATTTTAAGTCCAAGTTCACTGGCAAACAAGAATTGCGCTGCGATATCCCAAGGTTTTGGATTTGTATTAACATGCGCACCGAATTGTCCTTTGATTACACGGATTGAATCTAAACCACAAGATCCGATAAAACGATGGCTAAATGAAGCATCATTTAAACCATGAATCGTTTCATCATTCATAACTAAAGTATTAAATGAAATAATCGCATCTTGTAAATCAATATTTTCAGGTTTTTCTAATGGTTTACCATTCACATATGCACCGTACCCTTTAGCTGCTTTGTACAGTTGACCATGTGGATAGTCATAAATATATGACAGCACTGGTTCACCATAAATAAAATAACCTAGAATGATACAATAATCTTCTTGTTGTTTAACTAAATTTGTCGTTCCATCAATTGGGTCCATTACCCATACATGACCTTCTTTAGGTTGCACTTCCACATTCGACTTTTCTTCAGCGAACAACTGATGTTCCAGAAAGTTTTGCTTTAAAAATTGTTCGAAGTTTTGTTGTATTGATTTATCAACATTCGTAACTAAATCAAACCTATTTTGTTTCGTACTCGTAACCATGTCTTTGATTAACTTCGGGATAATTTCATCCAATGTCTCAAGCCAAGCTCTCACAGCATCATCTATATAAATTAATTGTTCTTTTTCCATGTATAGGCACCTCTTTATATTCATAAATTATTATGTTCATTATTACGTATCAACTATCTTTAATTTATTATATTTTATCATAGAAATATTAATGAAATATATGATATATCATGACCATTAAAAATTTTGGCACACATATTGACGTTATGGCATAAAAATAAAACCGACCAGCGTAGCTAGTCGGTTAAATAGAAAGGAAAGTAAGTAATAAATATTGAAGATGTTTGATTAGTAACGTGAACGAAATAGATGTTAACAAAACTATATGTAATAGCCTACCCCTTTGTCATCTACTCGCTACCCCCTTGTTACTAACTACATACTAACATAAGTTCTCCGTAAATGTAAGCGTTTTCTTTGTTTTTTTAAAAAAAGTTTTTCTAAATGTCGTCATTGTCACTTTTATGATATAATAAATGTAATATGTAATCATTTGGGAGGTGACTTTCTAATGAATAAACGCGAAAGACAAAATAAACTTGTTCTAGCTATTCAAGAGAATAGACAAATTACCGCTTCAGAGTTAGCAAAAGATTTAGATGTATCAAAACGAACGATTTTAAGAGATATTCAAGATTTAGAAGATCAAGGTGTGAAAATTTTAGCAAAGCACGGTAAACTAGGTGGCTATCAACTTCAAGAAACACCAAATAGTTACGAGATTGAGCTAACTGAGAATCAACTATCCGCTTTGTTCTTAGTGCTTAATGAAAGTCAGTCTTACACAACGTTACCTTATAAAGAAGAAGTTAATGCAATTATTAAAAAGTGTTTAAACTTACCTTATACAAAAATGCGACGTGCTTTGAAAAAGCTAGATCGTTATATTAAATTTGATCATCGAGAACATACAAATTTACCACCTATATTTTCTGAAGTCCTCATTTATTGTACTGAAAGAAATGTTATGGCAATGGAATACAATAACGGTACAAATGTCGGTACTGAAAATGTTATTTTTATCGGATTGTTATGTGAAAAAGGTTTGTGGAAAGCAGTCGTTTTTGAAATTGGTCTGGGTAAAACAAATGAGATTCCTATTATTGATATACACGACATCTCATATTCATTTGAAAAGACAATTAAGACTCAAGACATTACAATAAATAATTATCAACAATTTTTAAATCCAACTGAGTCTTAAATGTCTCAGTTGGATTTTTTGTTTTTAAAGGAGTCAGACAGTTACTGTAATAATTTTCAATTTACACTTTTAACAAATATAGCATATTGTATTGATATAACAGACTCACGACTTAGTAATCCCCAAAATTTTCTTCCGCCTTACACATGATTATAGACATCCCCAACGCCATTCATGATTCAATATTGAAATTCACTCTACACACAATGGATTATTTTACAGTTAAACAAAGCAATATCATCAAATTTATGAAAGGAAGTCTTTATGTATAACCTGGA
This sequence comes from Staphylococcus equorum, assembly GCF_029531845.1. Taxonomy (GTDB): domain Bacteria; phylum Bacillota; class Bacilli; order Staphylococcales; family Staphylococcaceae; genus Staphylococcus; species Staphylococcus equorum_C. The sequence goes on along the minus strand of NZ_JAMBPV010000006.1, from coordinate 61,761 downwards.
ATTCCATCAATTAGAACAACACATCAGTAAATTATTGAATTTACTCGAAATATATAAATTCGCGATCGTAACTAATCATAAAAAGAAAAACGAATTCAAACAAGATATTCATGATTATATCAATAAAGAATACTCCGATTTAAAAAGCGTCTCAAAACATCACACTTCGCTTATCCACTACAATTACTTTATATTTCTTTCAGATCAAATTGAGCAACCTATAGATGAACTAACAGTAAGTAATACGACGAAATATATAAGTGATATTCAGCAACGCTTGTTTCGTATTCATCAATTATTAACCCCTCTTTTGTAATAATATTACATTCTAAAGTTTAAAAAAATTAAAATTGTAATAGTTTTTCATGTGTTGTACAATGAAAACGATTACAGCAATTTAAGGAGTGATAGCAATGCATGGATTTTCTATATATCTTGGACAGCCCATCGACAAACCATATATCAAACGGATGATTACTTCAGGGTACACTACAATTTTTACATCTGTACAAATTCCTGAAGAAAACGAAAGTACTAAATATCGCTATTTGGGAGAACTTTTAGATTATTTATCTAATGATCAGCTTACATATATGATTGATATCAATCCTTTGTTGCTGGATCACAATTTCTATCAATTTTTAAATCAATATGATGAAGCAGAATTTATGATTCGTATTGATCATAGCACTTCTTTAGATGTCGTCAACGATATTATCAATAATGGGTTCAAATGTTGCATCAATGCTAGCATCATCTCAGAGCAATTATTGCAACAGCTTTATCATGAACTTAAAGATTTTACTTATCTCTGTTATTGCCATAATTATTATCCAAGACCTGACACTGGTTTGGAACCACAATTTGTAGCGTCACAAAACAATTTAATTTTAAAATATAACGCGCAAGCAGATATCTTTGGTTTCATCACTGGTTCAACGTTGCGTGGCCCTCTTTATAAAGGTTTACCAACAATTGAATCAACAAGATACCAACACCCTATTCAAAGCGCACAGTTACTTAAAGATAACTTAGTCGAACATGTGATGATTGGTGATCCACTCATTGATTCACATATTGCACAACAGCTCATTACTTTTTTACATCACAGACATTTCAACTTAGATATTGAGCTTTTAGATGACCAAGTATCATCAATACTATTTAAACCTCATACTGTACGTGCTGATAACCCAGCTCATGTCATTAGATCACAAGAAGCTCGTCTCTACTGTGATGCAGAGGTTACACCATTTTCAACAAATGATCGTAATTTCGGTACTATAACCGTGGATAATAAACTTAATGGTCGTTATCAAGGTGAATTACAGATTATTAAAAATGATTTACCCTCGCATGATCATATCAATGTGGTAGGCAAAGTGAAACATACCGATTTACCATTAATTCAATGCATACGTCCTAATGACACATTTGAATTTACCCACAAGAATAAGGAGCTGTAAAGATGAGTAATTTAATAACTGAATCACGAAATGAATCTACGATGCACTTAGACGAAATGTCTATTCAACAAGCTTTAGAAACTATGAATGAAGAAGACCAAAAAGTACCTCAACAGATAAAACAAATATTGCCTGACTTAGCTAAAGTCATTGAAGTTACAACGAAGCAATTTAAAAAAGGTGGCCGTGTTATCTATATGGGCGCAGGCACAAGTGGAAGACTCGGCGTACTTGATGCAGCAGAATGTGTACCTACATTTAATACAACACCTGATGAATTTATTGGATTAATAGCAGGAGGTCAACCTGCTATGACAGTCGCAGTTGAAGGTGCTGAAGACAGTGAACCAATGGCACAAGACGATTTAAAACACATTGCCTTAACAGACAACGATGTGGTTATAGGCATTGCGGCAAGTGGAACTACGCCATACGTCAAAGGCGGTTTAAAATACGCTACAGAGATTGGTGCCCATACAGTCGCCATTTCTTGCAATGTAGGTACAGAAATTAGCAAACTAGCGGAATTCCCCGTAGAAGTTAATGTCGGTCCCGAAGTGTTAACTGGTTCTACGAGATTAAAATCAGGAACAGCACAGAAATTAATTCTTAATATGATTTCCACAATCACGATGGTCGGAGTGGGAAAAGTTTATGGCAACCTTATGGTAGATGTAAAAGCCACAAACCATAAGTTAGTTGACCGCTCAGTGCGTATTATTCAAGATATTTGTGATATCTCATATGTACAAGCTCAAAAGCTTTATAATGACGCAGACCAAAACCTTAAACAGGCAGTCGTTATGTACCTATGTGATGTTTCAAAAACTGAAGCAGAAACAAAATTACGTCAAAACGACAACATTATTAAACAAGCAATAAAAAATTAATTCACTTGTTTTAAATAACAATGTCGCGTTGCCACATGAACCATATAACTATGATGTAATAAGGAGGTATATAGGATGACAAAAGAACAAAAACTCGCAGAACATATTATAGACGCTGTTGGTGGCCTTGAGAATATGGATAATGTTATTAATTGTATGACACGTGTCAGAATTAAAGTAATCGACGAAAACAAAGTAGATTATACTAAATTAAAAGCAACTCACGGTGTTATGGGCGTCGTAAAAGACGAACGCGTGCAAGTGGTAGTTGGTCCAGGAACTGTTAATAAAGTAGCGGATCATATATCTCAATTAAGCGGTGTACGTCTAGGCGAAACAATCCCTCACAACTCAACGAACTATAAAGCTGATGCTGAAGCAAAAGCACAAGAAAATAAAACAGCAATTCAAAGCAAACAAAAGCGCGGCGCCTTCAATAAATTATTAAAAACAATTGCCAATATCTTTATCCCATTAATTCCCGCCTTTATTGGTGCCGGATTAATCGGTGGTATTGCTGCAGTATTAAGTAACCTTTTGGCTGCAGGTCAAATTTCTGGAGACTGGATTACACAACTTGTCACAGTATTCAATGTAATTAAAGATGGTATGTTAGCTTATCTAGCTATCTTTACTGGTATTAATGCAGCCAAAGAATTCGGTGCAACACCAGGATTAGGTGGTGTTATTGGTGGTACAACGTTACTCACAGGATTAACTGATAAAAATGCAATTATTAATATCTTTACAGGCGAACCACTACAGCCTGGTCAAGGTGGTATTATTGGCGTTATTTTTGCAGTTTGGCTTCTTAGTATCGTTGAAAAACGATTACATAAAATTGTCCCTAATGCAGTAGATATTATTGTCACACCAACTATTACATTATTTATCATCGGGTTATTAACTATATTTATCTTTATGCCATTAGCTGGCTTTGTTTCTGACGGTTTAGTATCTGTCATCAATGCTACAATCAGTATCGGTGGCGTTTTTAGTGGCTTTATCATCGGTGCTTTTTTCCTACCGTTAGTTATGTTAGGATTACACCATATATTTACACCTATTCATATTGAAATGATCAATCAAACAGGGGCAACTTATTTACTTCCTATTGCTGCAATGGCAGGTGCTGGTCAAGTTGGTGCTGCTTTAGCTTTATGGGTAAGATGTAGAAAAAATACGACATTAAGAAACACACTCAAAGGTGCACTACCTGTAGGATTCTTAGGTATCGGAGAACCATTAATTTATGGTGTAACTTTACCGTTAGGCAAACCATTCTTCACTGCATGTGTTGGTGGAGGCATTGGCGGCGCTGTTATTGGCGGTATTGGCCACATCGGGTCAACTGCAATCGGGCCTAGTGGAATCTCATTGTTACCTTTGATTTCAGATCATATGTATTTAGGATATATTGCAGGACTACTCGCTGCGTACGCAGGTGGTTTCGTCTTCACCTATTTCTTAGGTACGACGAAGACTATGAGAGAATCTGATAGCTTAGGTGATTAACTATGACCAATGTACTTTACAAAATTGACAGTAACTATTCTCAGTTAACTAAAAGTGAGAAGAAGATTGCAGATTTTATTCTGAATTCACCGCATAAAATCATCAATATGTCGGTACAAGATTTATCTAACGAAATTCATACTAGCACAGCATCTATCGTTAGATTTAGTAAAAAAATTACAGGTAAAGGTTTCCAAGAATTAAAAATTGCCATTTCACGTTATTTACCTGATGATGCAATCAATAATAACCATCTTGAGTTGGCGGATAATGAGTCAGTCGATACGCTAAAAACAAAAATGTTATCTCGCGCAACGGATACGATGAACTATGTATCAACGTACATAGATGAATATAGTATTGATAATATTTGTGAAACAATGAAACGTTCAAATACGATATTCCTATTTGGTTATGGTGCTTCACTCGTAATCGTCACTGATTTATTTCAAAAATTATCCCGTATTGGACTCAATGTACGCTTATTAGAAGAAACGCATTTATTTATGTCAACATTAGCAACACACGATGAAAACGATTGTGTTATCTTTGTAACAAATCAAGGTAATCACAGTGAAATGCAATCTATGGCTAAAGTCGCAACAGACTATAACATTCCGATTATTACAATTTCGAGTACTAATGATAACCCTGTCGCAAAAGTTTCAGACTATACTTTAATTTATGGTCAAACGGATGAAAACGAACTGCGCATGGCTGCAACAACATCCTTATTTGCGCAACTTTTTACAGTAGATATACTTTACTATCGTTATATCGCATTGAATTATCAAAGTGCCCTAGACTCTATTACACAGTCTAAAATGGCTTTAGATAATTACCGCAAACATTTATCTAAAATTCATTTTAAACATTAATTCATAGGTTTAGTTGAATTCTATGTAAAAAAGAAACACCTATCGTCAGCATAATACGCTGTCTCGGTAGGTGTTTTTTGTGAATTAAAATAAGGGACTAGTAAATCGCAATACGATTCTAAGCCCCTTATTACATGTTATCTTAAATATTGATATTTTGTTTATTTCCCTTCATTTTTCAAGAAATCAAAAATGTTTTTCGCGTTATCTGTGTTATCTATATTTCCTTGGAATTTATCACTACCAGGGCCGTACGCATATGTGTTTACATCTTCACCTGTGTGACCAGTTGTAGTCCAACCTGTATTCGATTTATCATTGATTGGTTTTTGAATTGCATTTTGTAATTCTTGTAATTGCCCTTCATAGGCCTCATCTTCTTCATTTAATTTTTTCAGCTTCTCAGCTTCATCTTTAATTTTATCAATTTGAGATGCTTCTACCTCAAACCCATAACCTTCATTTATTACTTTTTCAGCGTCTTCACCTTTTGCAATTTGCTCAGTCATGTATGTTCCTGAATGTTTCATAGCGTGAATTACTTGAGGATTCCAAAGGTAATCTTCGCCTTTTGCAATTGATAAACCACCTGTCGAGTGATCTGCAGTTGCTACTACAAGCGTATCTTTATGTTCTTTAGCATAGTTCATGGCATAATCAAACGATTTCTCAAAACCTTCCATTTCTGACATTACGCCAGTAACATCATTCGGGTGTCCTGCTTTATCAATCGAAGCGCCTTCTACCATTAAGAAAAATCCTTTATCATTTTGCTGTAATTTATTAATTGCACTTTCTGTCATATCTAATAGTTTAGGGTTTTTATCAGGTGCGTCTATTTGTAATGGCATATTTCCATCAGCGAACAAACCTAATACTTGTTTACTTGTTGATTTTTGTAAATCTGCTTTATTATCTACAACATCATAGCCATCTTTTTTAAATTTATCTGCTAAATTACCATTTTCTTCACCAAAATATTTTGCGCCACCGCCGAGTAAGACATCCACTTTATGTTCACCGTTAATTTTATCATTATAAAATTGTTTTGCAATTTCATCTTTCTTATCACGTGAGTCTACGTGTGATGCATAAGCCGCAGGTGTCGCGTCTGTAATCTCAGCAGTTGAAACTAAACCGGTAGATTTGCCATTTTCTTTTGCTTGTTCTAATACCGTTTTAACATTTTCTTTATTTTCATCTACACCTATTGCGCCATTATATGTTTTATGACCAGAACTAAACGCAGTAGCAGATGCTGCTGAATCCGTTACATTCTCTTTTGGATCACTTGGATTTGTACGTTGATTACCGACAAGATGCTTATCGAACGCAGTCTTTTCCATTTCTTTTGTTTCAGGATTATCTGCGAAATAACGATACGCTGAATTATAAGATGGCCCCATGCCATCACCTACTAAGAATATTACATTCTTAGGATTTTTAGTATTTCCCATGTACGATACATCAGGTGCATCATTTGACGCTTTTCCATTACCAGAAGCATATGTTGATTGTACATTTCCTAATGCTGAACCAACAACAATTGCACTAGCTACAGTTACAGTTGCTAACTTATTAAGTATTTTCATAAATTAATAACTCCTTTGATATGTATTATTGTGCTTACATATTAAGTGTAATCCTATAATTTTGTGCCAACATTTTAATCATGTAAATTTTATGTAAAAATAAAAAAGTTAGTTACACAATAACGACTTACATGACCGTATTTGTATAACTAACTCGTAATGCTTTTTTACTTATTTTGTAAATTTAAATTATTTATGCATGTTTTAATGTTTAATTTTATTCATCTTTACTTGTTTTATGATAGCCTTTTAAGAAATAGAAAATCGCCATAAACGATAAGAATACAATACCAATCACAACAGAAACAACAGTCTCTTTATTAAATAACATTCCAATTAATACTGTAATAAAGAATGCCATTGTGATGTAGTTTGTGAATGCTCCGCCAGGCATTTTAAATGGATGATCTTTTACTAATTCAGGAGAACGTTTCCTAAATTTCAAATGACTAATTAAAATCATAAACCACGGTACCATACCTGGTAAAATAGATGCACTATATACATAAACAAAGACACTCTCAGCACCTTCAATAAATAAAGGTAAGATAACGTTTAATAATGCTCCGATTAAAATACCAATAGAAATTGCTGTAACCGTCCACACCGGAACACCATTTTTCATAACTTTTGAAAAGAACTTAGGCATTTGTCCTCTTTGAGATAATGTAAATGTCATACGACTCGCACTGAATATTCCAGAGTTACATCCAGACATAGCAGCAGTTAATACTACAAAGTTAATAAAGCCAGCTGCAAACGTGATACCAACTTTTGCAAATGTTCCAACAAATGGGCTACCAATGTTACCTAATTGATCCCAAGGATAAACTGTTACAATTACAAAGATCGCACCAATATAGAAAATCAATATACGCCAAATGACGCCATTAACGGCACTTTTAATGTTTTTTTGAGGGTCTTTTGTTTCTCCGGCCGTAATACCGATTAATTCTACACCTTGGTAAGAGCCTATAACAATAGACAGTGCAAAGAAGAAACCAATCCAACCGTTAGGCATGAACCCGCCATGTGCCCATAAATTAGATAAACCAAGCGCTTCTCCTCCATTACCTAATCCGAAGAAGATTAATCCAAATCCTGCAATAATCATTAAGATAATTGTTACTACTTTAATCATTGCAAACCAGAATTCAAATTCACCAAAAGCTTTAACTGACACTAAGTTTGCACTGGCTAATAATACTACTACCAGCACACCTGGAATCCACTGTGGTAAATCCGGGAACCAATAATTCATATATTCTCCGACGGCTATAACTTCACTCATACCGACGACAATCCACTGGAAGATATTACTCCAAGCAGTCAAATAGCCTGCCACTGGATGTATGTAATCACTTGCAAAGTTAGCATAAGAACCTGTCGTAGGATATAAATAAACCATCTCACCCATAGCTCTCATTACTAGAAATAAGAAGATACCTGCAATTAAATATGCAAATATAACAGAAGGACCTGTCCACTTTATTGTGCTGGTTGCACCCATAAATAGTCCTACTCCAATTGTTCCACCAAGTGCAATCATACGCATTTGACGTGCACCTAGCCCCCTATGTAATTCTTTGTTCTCGTTCATAATTCAAACCCCATCTCTTTCGATTATAAATAAAGATGAAACACTTATCATGTCGCCATTATACTATAAATTCTAAAAATTGGAACAATTATTTTTGATTTATGTAAGGGCTTACATTACCGTTATTAATTGTATTTTATTTCATCAAAAAATGCAAAGTAATTTTACAAATCCCACTATTTTTTTATAGTTATAAATATCAACAATCGCTTATTTTAAGCTATTTACACGGTAAGACATCTACTTCAAATATAATTAGAAAAATTTATTATGTAGTTATTGTGAATTTATTCACATGAATTGATTGTCATAGTATACTTGTCCTAACCTATAGAAAAGTGAGGATAAGTAATTGAACGAGAAAAATATTAAATGGGATAAAGTCTTCTATGGTAAGGCATGGATTAATCATGTAGTTGAAACGATTAGAACCAAAGATATACTTCAAAGTTTTTACTTTAAGCGTTATCTATTACGAGCAACCATGGCTGGCTTTATATTAGGTATAATTACTGTATTCGTGTTGTTGATTAAAGCATCTCTCGGAGGCGATATGCCCTCTGGTGTTACAAATTTAGTTTCTTCCGTTGCCTTTAGTTTTGCATTAGTGCTAATACTTTTCACCAATTCAGAATTATTAACAAGTAATTTTATGTATTTCACCGTTGGATTGTATTATCGTGTTATTAGCCCTATGCGTGTCTTAAAAATTTTCACCTTATGCTTTATTGGAAATGTCGCTGGAGGCTTAATATTTTTTATAATCACACGCAATTCAGATATTATGTCTTCGGAAATGTTCCTTCAACTTGAATTAGCAATTGAACATAAACTATTTGCTTCAGGGTTTTTAGCAATTTTAATCAAAGGCATATTCGCTAATTTTTTTATTAATATTTCTTTAGTCATCGCCATGCAAATTGATGATATTCTAGCTAAAATGTTTGTCATGATGTTTGGCGTATCCATATTCGCCTTTATGGGTTATGAACATGTGGTTTATAGTTCTGTATTATTTGCAGGTGGTCTCGTTTATCAAAGTGATATAATGGCAGTTCTCCCTATATTAATCAATTTACTTGGTGCTGCAATTGGAAACTATATTGGTGGGGGGTTGATAATTGGATTATTTTACGCATATTTAAATGATCATCATCAATATGACCAAGAAAGGTTATATTAATTTTGTGATATTCTATATTTCAAACTTTCTATGGTATAATTTTCATTAGATTTTATTACAAAGGAGTTCAACATGAATAAAATTTTACTTAAAAAAACAATTACAGTTTCTCTTATCTTTGGTGTGTTATTCTTCTTATTAAATTATGTTACTGGTTCAGATAGTTCGATTGGACAATTACTTTTAAAAAGTTTACTAGTCATTGTAGTATTTGCTTTATTATATTATGTCTTATTTTCTATTGTTGATTCACCAGAACGAAAATATAAATTTGGTATCACGATTCCAATAGCTTTGTTAATAGCCATCATCATATGTGCTTTAATATCTACGATAAAGGTTGGAATTATTATTGGCTTAATTCTTGGTATCATCGCAGGTTATGTTTGGGAATATATAGAAAAAAATAAAGATGGTGGTGACAAATCATGAGTATGATTATAGGCGTTATTGTAATCATTTTACTGATAGTAAGTTTGATTCCGAATTTAAAAGCAGTAAAAGCTTCTAAAAAAACTGGTGAAAAAAATACGCGTTTTGCAATCATGGTAGGTATAGATTCAATACTACTCGTCCTCGTTGTAGCAACATTGATTTTCCAACTTTTATAATTAACAATGCTTATACTAAATATAAGCTCACATATATAATACAGTTGACTTCGCAACAGTGCTTTGTTTGCGTTCTAAAGGGAGCCTCCATACGGAAGCTCCCTTTAGATTTAACATGGGTTATAAACTCATAATTTATCTTGAAGTACAAAATAATATATTAAACTAGCGCCTAACAAATAAATCATTGTTCCTACCATAAACGACCTGAACTGTATTTTAAAAGGGATTTTTTTATTAAAGATTGGGCCTAATATCAAATTACTTATCGCCAATACAATGGGCCCACCCAAGAAAAATAAAATTAAATATCCGCTCATTTAATTTTATTTTTCTCAAAGTACGTCGTAATAATCTCATCACCTGTTAAATCTTTTCCAGTAAATGCCACTTCGCTAAAATCTTGCTGTTCTGTCATTGTATTTGTATTGACGATAACATCTAAACCAGCTAAAACTGCGGCAGTTGCACCATTAACAGAGTCTTCGATTGCTAAACAATTTCCAGGGTTGTAATTAAGTTTTTGAACAGCCGTGAGGTAAGGTTCTGGACTTGGTTTAACCGCCTCGACATCTTCTCTCCCTACAACGATATCAATATAATCACTTAATCCTAAACTTTCAAATGCTGGTTTGATATCAGCTCTATAGCTACTCGTCGCTATCGCCATTGGGATATGGCATTTTTTGCAATAGTCCATTAACTGTTTCATTGCATCAATAATTGGTAAGTCGACGCTTGTTCTACTATGTTCCACATAAATTTCATGTTTATTTTCTGTACCTAACTGTCCTTCTAAATAATGATGTAAATCTGTTGCGGCTCCGCCAATAGATTGGCGATAAAAATCCAATGTTATTTCAGTTAAATTATGTTTTCTTAAGTGTTTATTAATAATTTCAAATAGATGTTTTTCTGTATCAATAATCGTGCCATCGAAATCAAATACGACTGCTCTATACATAATAAATCCTCCTCTGTTCTCATGTTGTTTCGTTAAATTATATTAATCCTAGCTTATCATATTTTAAAATCGAAATATGTAGTTTCGATTCGACTTAAAATGGTTCTATCCAGATTAAAAGCTCACTCCTACTTTGAAGTGAGCTTTATTATATATGCTTTGAGTGTCATTATCGTTTATTCCAATATTTTGCTAAGATCGGTCCAGTGACATTGTGTACTAAACTAAAGACTGCTCCGGGCACTGCCGATAAAGGACTAAAGTGTACGGTAGCTAATGTTACTGCTAACCCGGAATTCTGCATACCTACTTCAATTGAAACCGCTTTTTTATCAGCACGTTCCAGTTTAAATATATTTGCTAAAGTATATCCAAGTACGTAACCAACAACGTTATGTAGTATGACTACTGCAAAAATTAACAATCCTGTTTCTAGTATTTGTGACTTACTCCCACCTACTACAGAAGCGAGTATGAGTGAAATAGCAATTACAGAAACAATTGGCAATGCAGTTGCAGACTTATCAGCGAATTTTTTAAATACTTTTTGTAATATAAAACCAATCGCAATAGGTATAAGTATCACTTGTACTACTGACCAGAACATGCTCATAAATGAGACTTGTAACCATTCATGTGCGAATAAATAAATTAATGCTGGTGTTAAGAACGGTGCAAGTAACGTAGAGACACTCGTAATAGCTACAGACAACGCAACATTCGCATTTGCTAAATAACTCATAACATTACTTGATGTCCCTCCTGGACAACACCCTACTAATATCACACCAATTGCAATTTCTGGTGGTAACTGAAATATTTTTGCAATTAAAAAAGCTGCTAAAGGCATGATTGTATATTGTAAAACCACTCCTATAATTACGCATTTAGGTGATTGAAATACAATTTTAAAATCTTTAGGATCAATGGTTAACCCCATCCCCAACATTACGATACCAAGTAAATATGGCACCCAACCACTTAATGTAGCTAACTGAGTTGGAAAAACAAATCCAATTATTGCAGCGATTAACATCCATATCAAGAATGTGTTTGTTGCAAACCTACTCACTTTTGATAACATCTCTAAACACTTCCTCTATGTATTAATAAAGAAAAATGTATCATACTTTAAATGGCTATACAACTGAATTTTCAAAATATTCCAATTTTTGTGAAATGTCACGATATTAAACTCAAAAATAATTTCTAACTTCGTTCTAAAGACCTAGTGCCAACATTTTAAAAGAGTGGTACAATTTAATAGAAATAAAAAATTGTATAATTTTAAGTGTGAAGAATATTATGATTAATATCCATATGACACTTTATATAGATATGGAGGTATAATATGTTTTTAGATAGAACGGAAACTTTTGTGTTAAATATAGGTGGACTTAACAAACGTGCCACACGTAAAAATTTAACTAAACTATGTAAGCAAATTTATTTTTGCAACTCATTCAAGTTTTCAATTTTTAAAGAAAATAACTTGTATGCATTAAAGGTCAACTTACCAAAGTACCAATTACCATATATTATTAGTTTTCTTAGCTTTCATAACTATTTAATTTACCAAATTTTAGAAATTAATCATTCTGAAAAATTATTAGATTTTGATCATTTATTGCTATCATCTAAACGTTTTGAATTAACTATCGACGGACTTTACGACGCTTTTGTCAAAGACAAAGTCATTGATATTTTGAACCTAATCAATCAAACAGAGCATATTATGTATACCTTCAATAGAGATAAAATAAATGTTTCTTGTTCTCCTAAAGTTTTTGCAAAACTTATCCAAATGATTGCTACTCATAACATTGATGTACTTGGTGCAATATACCAGCCACGATTAATGAATAAAGCTAGAATTTCGTGATTTATTTATATAATAAAGCACAGCCCGTGGAACGTTTCCATACAGGTTGTGCTTATTTTTTAATATCTATTTAATTTTGCGCTTCATCGTTCACGATGTTTTCAAATGCTTCTCTTACTTGTGGTACTGACATACCAACAACGACTTGGACATTTTTACCACTTTTAACTAATCCATGCGCCATTTGGTTATGCGTGAAATAACCACTATCTTCTACTTTAGCTATATCATTCACTGTTAATCTTAAGCGTGTCGTACAATTTGTTACGTCCTTGATGTTTTCTTTACCGCCAAGGCCTTCTAAATAATAATTTGCTTTGTCTTCGTATTCATTGCCAGTAAATATTATGTTTCCTTTACCATCACTGCCTTTTTTACTTTTATAATCATTTTTACTATACAACTTCACGTCTTCTTCGTCTTTCTTACGACCAGGAAGTGGAATATTGAATTTTAAAATTAAGAATCTGAATAAGAAATAATAAATAGCTGTAAATACAAGCCCAATAATAATTTGAATTACATATGTTAACCAATGATTTTGTGCTAATGGTATCCAGTTGGTAGCAAAGAAATCTAATAGACCGCCACCAAAGTTACCTACGAGTCCAAATCCATACATAAGTGTATCCATTGTTGCAGCTAATAGTGCGTGTAATACGAATAAATAAGGTGCAATAAATAAGAATGTAAATTCTAATGGTTCTGTAATTCCAACAACTACAGCAGTTAATGTAGCTGGGATAAGTAATGCTGCAATTTTTTTCTTATTCTCTTTAGGTGTGGTTGAATACATTGCTAATGCAATACCTATCGAGCCGAATACTTTACCATTACCTTGTAGCATAAATCCATAAGGGAATTGTTCTTTCAATGGCTTCGTACTCGTTGCAAATTCATTAACATGCGCAAACCACTCTGCTTTTAATCCGTGATTGACGACTACCGGGCCTACTTCAATTGGTGCATAAATAAAGTGATGTAAACCAGTTGGAATAAGTACTCTTTCTAAGAAGTGATAAAGCCATACCCCAATGTAACCTGATCCTATGATAAATCCTTGTAATGAAGAAATACCACCTTGAATCGTTGGCCAAACAATACATGTTATTAATGCAATTGGCAACATTACAAAAAATGAAATTGTTACTACAAATGTTAATCCTTGGAATACGCCTAGCATTTCAGGTAATTTCTTACTGTAGAACCTGTTATGTATCCATGTCACAATACTAGAAATTATGATACCACCTAAAATATTGGTATCTAACGTTTCAATCCCAGCAATTGCTTTGAGTCCAGTAACGTTCTCGACTCCTTTTTCAAAATTCGCCCCAAAGGTATGGGGCCATTGTGTAAGAATAGCGTTAATAAATGTATTAAACATTAGGTAACCCATTAATGCTGCTAGTGCAGCATGACCAGGCGCCTTTTTAGCTAAAGAAAGTGGCAGCCCAACAGCAAACACAATTTCCATATGATCGAATATTACCCAACCTCCAGATTCTATTACAGACCATATTCTAAACCAAGTCGTCCCATCTTCTGCAATACTACCCATTATTGCCGGGTTTTTAAATAATGTAGCAAACCCTAAAACAATACCGAAGAAGGCAAACATCAGTACTGGAACTATCATTGCACTCCCAAATCGTTTAATTGCATTCATAGAAATATACCCCCAAATTCTATTAAAATCAGATAATTTACATTCAAATACTTATATGTAAACTTATCATTTTTAGATACGTTTATTTCAAAGCTTATCTTAATACTAAAGGAAACGCTTACATATAAGCAATGGTTTGACTATATTACGAATAGTTTTGTATAATCAGATTATATTTCCAAAACTTGAAAATATTTTCATGAAGTGCGAGGTTTTAATATTGTTTTTAGATGAACGCGTTAATCATAACTTTAATAAATTAAATGAGAATGACTTACATATTGCTCATTTTATCAATACACATACGACAGAATGTAAAACAATGAAAATTCAAGACTTAGCAGAATATACACATGCTTCAAATGCAACGATTCATCGTTTTACTCGTAAATTAGGTTTTGATGGTTATAGTGATTTTAAATCTTATTTAAAGTTTGAAACTGAAAAGTCTCGTAATCTACCATCCGACTCTATCGAAGGTTTCAAACAAGACGTTGAAAACACATTCACATATTTAGAACGTATTGATTATAATCTTGTCACTGATAAAATCAATGAAGCAGAAACTGTTTATTTGTATGGGACAGGCGTGGCACAAATGAATGTCGCCCAGGAAGCGCAACGTATTTTGTTAACAATTCACAAAAATATTATTGTATTACATGATGTACACGAATTTAAAATGGTCCTCAACAGAACAACACCTACAGATATTTTCTTCATCATTTCTCTTTCTGGTGAATCTCATCAATTGTCGGATATCACCAACTTATTACATTTACGTCAAAAGTATTTTTTCTCCATAACTACTTTAAATGATAATACACTTGCTCAAAAAGCTGATTATAATATTTATGTCTCTAGTAATACTTTTTATCTTGCTGACGGTATAGATTATTCTAGTTTTATAAGTTATCACATATTTTTCGAAACATTATTACGTAAATTTAATGAGCGTATAGAAAAAGGCGAAATTATTTCGTTATAATTCGAGACCTCTACGCTGAGTTACTATTGATATACAACAAAACATCTCAATATTCAAAAATAATAATGCCTATCCATTAGCATCTACTCATGGATAGGCATTATTTTAACTTGCTCTTTGGTATTTTCAACCTGATATCATACGAGAATCCTCATAAGACAAAACGAACCGAAGATTACAATCTGAGGTCGTGCCTATGCACGCGAGTATGAACTTTATATTAATAGAAGCTATATTTGCGGAAAGCGCACGAAAAAACTGCTAACAAAGTTAATACTTTGCTACCAGTTTAAATTTAAAATATCTCATTAAATATTAAAGGTTTGATTCAAATTCGTCTAATACCACTTGTAATTTATCAAATAATATTTCGAAACCATGCGCAGTAGAATCATGATATTCTTTTTTCTTCTGCTTATATTCTAGTATTGTATATCTACGTTCTTTTGGCACAAAAGCTTTATAATTAAAAATCATTTGAGCAATGCCTGCTTCTCTTTCAAATATTTCAATTTCAATTGTATCTTCAGAATCACTTAGCTCTGGCATACCAATTGTCATGACGATATATTCATATGGTGTTAACGTAATAAAAGAACCTTTCACTACATTTTCTTTTCCTTTACGAACATCAACAATTTCATAACTCCCGTTTTGTTCAGCATTAATATGAATTGATTTATTTGTTCTATCTGTTGTCATAAACCATTGTTTAAGGAAACGTTGATCTGTCCATGCTTGATATAATAATTCTGGTTCAACTTTAAATAATCGTTCAAGACGTATCTCAACGTATTCATTTTCCACATTATATTTACCCACGATTAGTTCACCTACTTTCACTCTTAATTCTATTCTAACCTATTCCACAAGACTTCTAAACAATAATCCTATGAATCATAAAATGTTCTAGTCTTTATTTTAAAAGAATCAACTTCTATATTTTATCGTCAATAGTCAGTAAACGTCAAAATTTTAAACGTCACTTTCACAAAAACATGCATTTAATTAGTTTTTTTAAAATTGCAGTATATCTAAGCATAATAAAAAGGCAGGTTTATCAGATACAAACCATGTACTGATTCCCTCCCTTTTAACTCTTATTTTTTATTTAATCTTGGTAAATTAAAGAATATTGCAATCAAGCCACAAACACCTAAAATCATTGGATAAATTGAATAAGGTAATAATTCAAATGGAGATATAGACGCAACACCCGCTGCTGCAATTAACTGTGGACTATAGGGTAATAGTCCTTGGAAACAACTCGCAAACATATCCAAAATACTTGCAGATTTTCTTGGGTCTACATCGTATTCTTCTGAAATTTCTTTGGCTAATGGACCAGCCATCAATATCGATATCGTATTATTCGCTGTTGATATATCCGCTGCACTAACTAAACCAGCTATACCTAATTCTGCGCCTCGTTTTGATTTTACTCTATTACGGACAAAGTGAAGCAGCCATGTAATCCCACCGTTATGTTGAATAAGCGCTACGAGGCCGCCGATAAGTAAGGCAATCATTGCAATATCTTCCATACCAATAATCCCTTTAGAAATGGATTCTAATAAACCTGTCCAACCAAATGACCCATCTATAAGGCCGATTACTGCTGATAATGCAATACCACCTATAAGTACAATAATCACATTAATGCCTATTAATGCTAATATCAGTACCATTAAATAAGGTAAGACTTTGATAATGTTATAATCATAACTTTTACTTGCATCGATTTGTGCTCCATTTGTTAAAAACCACAAAGCTATAATAGTAAATATAGCACCCGGCAAAACAATTTTAATATTCACTTTGAATTTATCACTCATTTTTGTCTTTTGAGTACGTACGGCTGCTATTGTTGTATCTGAAATCATTGATAGATTATCACCAAACATTGCGCCACCTACAACTGTAGCCATTGTAATAGCTGCTGAAACATCAGTTGCTTGACTCAATCCAAATCCAACAGGCGCTATTGCTGCTACTGTACCTACAGAGGTACCCATTGAAAGCGAAACAAACATACAAATAATAAATAAGCCTACGATAATTAAATTTTCTGGAATAAGTGACAGTCCTAAATTAACTGTGGATTGCACGCCACCCATGTCTTCAGTAGTTTGAGAGAAGGCTCCAGCCAGTATAAAGATGAGCATCATTAAAATAATATTTGAATGACCCGCGCCTTTTGTGAAAACTTCCACTTTTTTATGAAATGTTTCTTTTCTATTTAAAATCAAAGCTACAATAGATGCTACTAAAATAGCTACATTTAAAGGCATTGTTGAAAAATCTCCTGTAGCAATACCTACACCTAAAAATAAGCCTACAAATACGAGCAATGGAATCAATGCCCAAGCGTTACCTTTCTTTGTCTTCTCCATACAAAACCAACTTTCTATAAGGGTAAAAGCGTGAAATTAAATCCTCGCTATTTCTTTGTGTTTCTTTTGAAAATAAAAAAACTCTTTTCTAATTGAAGAAAAGAGTAAACATTGTGGTTTCATTCTTATCTTCTAGCAATTATTTATGCTACTGGAATTGGCACACGCATCATCATGTTGCCGAAGTCTCTACGGGCCAGTCCCTCCACTTCTCTTGATAAGTTATTAAATTATTTTATTACAATACATTATTAACTGTAATTCGTCAAATACTGATTTAGCTTAATACGTTAAAGCATGTTTGTCAACATTGCCTTGCAATCATACGTGATATACAGTAAATGCGATATGGTTATTCAGTAGGTCGCACAATCGTAAATGATTCGCCTAAGGATGCATAGTCATTGCCGGCTAAGCGAGAAACAGCTGCTAATGCCTGAGCATCAATTTTACTATCTTCAAAGTATACATCCTCATCAATATGGAACATAACAACTTCACCAATAATTAAATCAGAACCTTCTTGTGCATCGCCTAATGGAATAATTTTGTTTAATTTACATTCCATGCGGATTTTTGCTTGTTGTATGCCTGGGACAGAAACAAGTTCTGAATCAATGTATGTTAAATTTGTTCTTTCTAACTCGTTACTCGTTCTCTCTATTGGTGCTGCCGTTTTATTAACTTCTTCAACTATAGTTTCATCAGTAATGTGAACGACGAATTCTTCGGTTTCTTCAATATTAACTGAGGTGTCTTTTCGCTTACCCTCAGAACGTACAGTAGAAATCATGATCATTGGCGGTGCGCTATTCACCACATTAAAGAAACTAAATGGTGCGGCATTTAAATGACCTGATTTATCTTGAGAAGTAACAAACGCGATCGGTCTTGGAATTATACTTCCACTTAATAATTTATAATTCTGTTTTTTAGAGAGTCTATCTGCTTTAAATTGTTTCATATTTTATTACCATACCCTTCAAAAAAATAAAAGCTAGATAATCTCATAGAGATTTCTAACTTTTGATATCATTAGTCTAACTGAGTTCCGCCTGTTACACCATAAATTTGCCCAGTCGTGTAACTCGATTCTTCAGCAGCTAAATGTACATACACTCCTGAAAGTTCAACAGGTTGTCCTGCTCTGCCTAATACTTCTTTTTGACCAAATGTAGGTATTTTAGATTGTGGCTGTCCACCAGATATTTGTAAAGGGGACCAAAACGGCCCTGGCGCTACACAATTCACACGAACACCTTTAGCACCTAATTCTTCAGATAAACTTTTAGTTAATGAAATGATTGCTGCTTTCGAGGCTGCGTAATCATGTAAAATAGGGCTAGGGTTATATCCTTGTACTGATGATGTTGTTGTAATTGTAGCGCCCGGTTGTAAATAATCTAGCGCTTTTTGAACTGTCCAAAATATAGGATAAACGTTAGTTTCAAATGTTTCAGTAAATGAAGCTGTATCGAAACCTTTTAAATCATCTCTATATTGTTGGTGTCCTGCTACAAGCGTTACATTGTCTAAACCACCTAATTTATTATAAGCTTGCTCAACTAAATCATAGTTAAATTGTTCATTACGGAGATCTCCTGATATTAAAACAGCTTTTCTACCTGCCGCTTCAATCACTTCTTTTACTTCTTCGGCGTCCGCTTGTTCTTCAGGAAGGTAATTTATCGCTACGTCTGCACCTTCTTTTGCATATGCTATAGCAGCTGCTCTTCCAATGGCAGAATCTCCACCCGTCACCAACATTTTATAATCTGTTAATCTACCATAACCAACATATGAAATTTCTCCGCAGTCTGGTTTAGGTTCTAATTCTTTTTGTAAACCAGGAACAGCTTGTTCTTGTTTTGGAAAATCTGCATTTGAAAATTTTGTTCTTGGATCTTGGGCTGCCATAATACAACACTCCTTAAATAATCATTATATTTATACATTACCCAAATTTTATATTAGTTAATACATATCCACGGCCTTTGACAACTTATACTTCATTCAACAATTTTTGAACAAATGTAACAAAATATTCGGGTACTTTTTCTAAAATCCGTTCATCCGGGTCATACTTAGGGTGATGTAAATCATATTTACTGTTTGACCCAATGAATGCAAAAACACTTGGATATTTATTTGCAAAACCAGAAAAGTCTTCACCAATTGTTAGTGGTTTTTCCATAACTTCTACCTTATATCCAACTTGTTTCGCTACATCGATAGCATCATCCGTTAATTTCTCATCGTTTTTAACAGCACCTGGTAAGCGGTGATATAGTGTTTCTATTTCGACATCAAACGCTTCTGCAAGGCCGCTTCCAATTGCTCTAAGTCGTTCTTCAATATAAACACGTTTATCTTCATCAAAGCTTCTCACAGTACCTTGGACATAAGCTTGATCAGCGATGACATTCCACGTATTCCCACTGGACACTTCACCTATAGTGACAACTGCACTATCAAAAGCAGATAAATTCCTACTCACAATCGACTGAATACTATTAATTAATTGTCCTAAAACGATGACCGGATCGTTACCTTGTTCTGGTTTAGCAGCATGCGCACCTGTGCCTTTTATTTTAAATTCAAAGCGATCTACAGATGACGTTATTACTCCCGACTTCACTGCAAATTCACCCACATCTAATGATGGATAGTTGTGATAACCTAATACAGCTTTTGCACCATCAATCGCTCCTGATTCAGTTATATGTAGCGCACCATAACCTAATTCTTCAGCAGGCTGAAAAATAATACGTACACGCCCTTTTAATTGGCTTTCAATGTCTTTAAGTCTTGTTGCTACAGCTAAAATACTAGCCATGTGTATATCATGACCACAAGCGTGCATAATACCTTCATTTGTTGAAGTGAATTCATGTACCACCTGCTCATGGATAGGCAAAGCATCAATGTCTGTTCTTACGGCTACGAATGTTTCACCTTGTCCTACTTCAGCAACTAAGCCTGTTTCTAATGGTAAATCACGTATTTTAATATCGTACGCTTCTAATATTCGTTTTAATCTTTTTGTTGTCTCATATTCAGCGTCTGAGAGTTCAGGATATTGATGTAATGTTCTTCTCCAATTTACGTAGTCTTCATATTGTGGCATCATATGTCACGTCCTTTCTTATTAATAAAACGGAAAATCATGTAATAACTTATCGTTACAACAACAACGCCTAAGGCAAGGTTATTCGTAATTAAAATAATCACTACGGTAGATATAATGAGATTGCTATTTAACAAAGGCGCTTTGCTGATGAAAGGCATCGTTCGTCTATCAAACGTACCAAGTGAAATCGTGATCAACACAGTAGCTAATACTGCCATAGGTATTCGTCCGATAACCTCTCCAAAAACAAATAAGCATATCAATAAAAAGCTTCCTGTGATGAAAGTAGACACCCTCGAATTCGCCCCCATCGCTACGTTAAACCGTGATTGTCCAACTAGTGCACTACCGCCAAACCCTCCAAACAAACCAACGATAAAGTTCGCGATACCCTGACCGATAGATTCCTTATTCTTATCACTAGGTGTCGAAGTTACAACATCAACCATTTGTGCTGTTAATGTCGTTTGTATCACGGCAACGATAGCCATTGCTAAACCATAAAGTAATGCAACCATAACGATATTCAAATCACTAATTTCATTTGGTATGGAAGGCATTGGCATTTTTATATGTATTGAAGCCATATCAGAGACATATTGAATGTTTGGTTTTACCACTCCTGCAAATAGCGTCAATATAATAATTGCTATTAAAGGTGCTGGTATAAGTTTGATATATTGCCTTGCAAGCCAAATAATAAAAAATGAAGCTATTGCAAACGCATATGTCGAAGTTGAAATGTTAAATATATTCTTTAATTGAGATGTAAACAATAATATACCTAATGCATTCATAAAACCAATGACTACACCCGTAGGTATGAACTCTAACAATTTATTTATGTGACAATATCCCAATATAATTTGTATGACACCCATAAATAATGTAGCTAAAATAAGTGCATTTAATCCATGACTTGCCATTAACGGTGCAACTACAAGCGACACGCCACTACTTGGAGCTGATACCATCAACGTTCGATTACCAGTAAAGCTTAACACGAACATCATCAAACCAGTACTTAACATGCCTATCGTTGGGCTTACACCAGCGATGAAAGAGAATGCGATTGCGCCTGGAAGTAATGCAAGGGCAAGCAATATACCTGTAAGCATATTTTGGCTTAAATCCCCGCTCCATTGTTTAATATAAGTAGTTTGCCCCACATTCGATGTCACCTCCCATGTATGCTTTAAATAACATAGTACCATAATTGTCAAAATATTTAATCAACTCAAACTTGATTTGTTTATACTTAAAAAAGAAGAGTGAACTTGAAAAAAGCTTTGCATAAGCTCTTTTCAAGTTCACTCAATCCACGACAATATAACAATGAAATCTGAGACATACGTATACGCCTCAGACTCAATGTTATTAATTATTTAACTTAATTTGGTTATCAACAAGTAGTTGCCCATCTTTAATTACTTTTTCAGCATGGTTTATACCATAGTGATATGGAATATACTCATGGTTAGGTGCATCCCAAATAACAATATTGGCCTTGTCACCTTTATTAATTGTACCAGCATCAACATCAATCGCTTTTGCTGCGTTCACCGTAACAGCATTCCAAATTTCATTCGGTGATAATTTTAATTTCAATGCAGCAATCGACATCACAAGTTGAAGATTGTTTGTCACACAACTTCCTGGATTAAAATCTGTAGCAATTGCGATAGCTCCACCATTATCTAACATACCTCTAGCATCTGCGTATTGTTCTTTCCCTAAATAAAACGTGGTACCTGGTAATAACACAGCAACTGTATCGCTATCTTTTAGTTTTGCTTTACCTTCTGTACTTGAAGCTACTAAATGGTCTGCGGAAATTGCGCCTTCATCAATCGCTAATTCGAGACCACCTAATGGATCAATTTCGTCTGCATGAATTTTAACATCAAAACCTAAATCTTTTGCTGCTTTCATATATTTTCTAGATTCTTCTACTGTAAATACGCCTGTTTCGCAAAAGATATCTGCAAAATCTGCATATTGTTTAACTTCAGGTAGTAAATCAATCATTTCTTGTAAAAAGGCTTGATTTGATTTTGCATCTTTTGGTACTGCATGAGGCCCTAAGAAAGTATGTTTCATATCTAAGTTATATTTTGCTGCTAAACGTTTAGATACACGTAGTTGTTTAAGTTCACTTTCTTTGTCTAATCCGTAACCACTCTTACTTTCAACAGCTAAGACACCATGTTGTATCATTGTTAACAAATTCTTTTCAGCTTTTTTAAACAGCTCATCTTCAGTTGCATTTCGTGTAGCTTCTACTGTGGATAAAATACCTCCGCCTTGTTCAAGTATTTCTAGATATGACACGCCTTGTCTTTTTAGCGACATTTCATGTTCTCTTGAACCACCATGTACTAAATGAGTATGTGCTTCAACAAGTGATGGTGATACAACTTTCCCTGTAGCATCGATTGTTTCCTTCGCACCATATTCATCTGTACGGGCACCTGAATAAGTCACTTTGCCATCGTTCACAACAACGGTTCCATTTTCAACGATTTCTAATTCGTCTAAATCTTTCCCTTTTAAAGGACGATCTGTAGATTTTGGTAAAATTAATTGTTTAATGTTTTGAATAATTAAATCGTTCATTTTATATCTCCTTTACCTGTAATCATTGGAATTTTGATACCTTTTTCTTTAGCAACATTAATTGCTGATTCGTAACCTGCATCGGCATGTCTTACAACACCCATACCCGGATCTGTCGTTAATACACGTCCTAAACGACGATCTGCGCGTTCTGAACCATCAGCGACAATGACCATACCGGCATGTAATGAGTAACCCATACCTACACCACCACCGTGATGGAACGAAATCCATGAGCCACCAGCTGCGGTATTAATTAAAGCGTTTAATACTGCCCAATCTCCTACAGCATCTGAGCCATCTTTCATTCCTTCTGTTTCACGGTTTGGACTTGCAACAGATCCTGAATCAAGATGATCGCGCCCGATAACAACCGGTGCAGAAATTTCTCCGTCACGAACTAAAAGATTTAAAGCCAAGCCCATTTTGGCACGTTCTTCAAAGCCCAACCAAGCAATACGAGATGGTAATCCTTGGAATGCAATTTTTTCTTGAGCTAAATCTAACCAGCGAATAAGCTTTTCATTATCTGGGAATAGTTTTCTCATTTCTTCATCTGCACGTTCGATATCTTTAGGGTCTCCACTTAAAGCTGCAAAACGGAATGGCCCTTTACCTTCACAGAATAAAGGTCGGATATAAGCTGGTACAAATCCTGGGAAATCAAAAGCATTTTCTAAGCCATTATTATAGGCAACTTGTCTAATGTTATTTCCGTAATCAAAAGCAACTGCACCATTTTTTTGAAATTCAATCATTAACTCAACGTGTTTTCTCATTGAATCTTGAGATAATGCGACGTATTGTTTTGGATCTTTATCACGTAACGCTTTTGCTTCTTCTAAAGAATAACCTTGTGGAATATAACCATTTAATGGATCATGAGCACTTGTCTGATCGGTAACAACATCAATTTTAAAGCTTTTATCTAAAATGGCTTTGTGAGTATCTACAGCATTACCTACAAGTCCGATAGATAATGGTTTGCCTTCTTGTCGTGCTTCATCTGCTAGACGTAAAGCTTCATCTAAATCATGTGTCTTCACATCGCAATATCGTGTTTCTATACGCTTATCGATACGTGTTTCATCAACATCTACACCGATTACAACACCACCATTCATCGTAACAGCTAGTGGTTGCGCACCACCCATGCCACCTAGACCAGCTGTTAAAGTCACTGTCCCATTTAACGTGCCATCATAATGTTGATTAGCAAGCTCGCCAAATGTTTCATAAGTGCCTTGAACAATACCTTGGGAACCAATGTATATCCAACTTCCTGCTGTCATTTGTCCATACATCATTAAACCTTTTTTATCTAATTCGTTAAAGTGATCCCAATTTGCCCACTCTGGTACAAGTACTGAATTTGAAATTAATACACGTGGTGCTTCTTCATGTGTTTTAAATACAGCAACAGGTTTTCCGGATTGAACTAACATTGTTTCATCCGCTTCTAAGGAACGTAATGTCTCTTCTATCGCTTCGAAAGCTTCCCAGTTTCTAGCAGCTTTACCAATACCGCCATATACAACTAAATCTTCAGGACGTTCAGCTACTTCTGGATCTAAGTTGTTATACAGCATTCTAAGCACTGCTTCTTGTTCCCATCCTTTACATTCAATGTCTAAACCTTTTTTTGCTACTATTTTTCTCATGAAAAATCACTCCTTATTTTAATTAAATTAATCTTTGCTTAATAAATCTTAAAATAGCCATAATGCGAATGGTATCGTGATCAGTAATGTGAGCACTACTCTTTCAAACCATATCAAGACCAATTTACCGACTGATATTTTTATTTCAGTTGAAAGAATCACAGGTACCACACTCGAGAAAAAGATAATCGCTGAAACACTCA
Organism: Staphylococcus equorum; assembly: GCF_029531845.1. GTDB lineage: Bacteria > Bacillota > Bacilli > Staphylococcales > Staphylococcaceae > Staphylococcus > Staphylococcus equorum_C. Next base: position 36,520 of record NZ_JAMBPV010000006.1, on the reverse strand, counting down.
TTACCGCTACTATAAACCTCGTAGCTAAATCAGCAGTTTGTGCAATCGCTGCAGGTAACAACATCTCAACAATTGAAATGGTTGATGCTTGCGCTAATACTGCTACATCCTGAACTGGGAATATACTTATAAATGGATAAAAAATATAAGATACATATTCTACTATCGGTGTATATTCAGCAATAATTAAACCTAAGAAACCGATAGACATAATAGAAGGTAAAATCGCAATTGTCATTACGACGCCATCACGTAAATTTTCACGTACGTTTCCTATTAGTGAGTCAGCATTTTTAACAGCCAACTTAGCTTCTAACCAAGACTCTTTTAATAAAGGCATATCTCTGCGTTTTTCTTCTTTATATGGTTGGTTCTGATATGTCGTGTTTTTCTCAAATCTTATAGGTGGGAGTTGTACGGTGATGGCAGTAACTATAAAAGTTACTGCAAGTGTGAACCAAAAATAAAGGTTCCAATGTTCAATAATACCTAGTGTATTAGCCACTATAATCATAAAAGTAGCAGATACCGTTGAAAAACCTGTAGCAACTATAACTGCTTCTTTATGCGTATAGCCACCACTCTTATAGACTTTATTTGTAATTAACAAGCCAATTGAATAACTCCCTACAAACGAGGCAACCGCATCAACTGCTGATTTACCTGGCGTTTTAAAAATAGGTCTCATGACTGGTCTCATAATTACGCCAATAAATTCTAATAATCCGTAACCTACTAAAAATGTTAATAAAATAGCCCCTACTGGGATTAACACACTTAGTGGTATCGCTAATTTGTCGTATAAAAACGGTCCAATACTTTCTTTCAATACAAATCCTGGCCCAAAATCAAAGACAATCATGAAAGCAATGAAGACGCCTAATACTTTAAATAAGCTAAATATAATATCAGTTTTTGATTTGTTCCATTTTTTATTAATAAATGGATGTAATGCACCTATAATGATTAAAAGTAATACATAATAAGGTAAAATTGGATTTACCAAAAATGTAATCCACTGAACAATATGATCAATCAGAATTGTTGATTTACCATTAATCGTTATAGGTACAAAGAAACATATAATGCCAATCAAGCTATAAATGAAAAATTTCCACATGTACTTCACGCCCCTAACATGAAAGTACGCCTCCCGCTATATCACTAAGTATAATATGATATTATATATACTACCAATATAAATAAACTAATTATTGATAACTTTAAGCTATAAATTAATTACATATTCAAGGAGGTATTATATTGAAAATCATTCAATTAGAATATTTTGTAGCCGTTGTGAAATATAATAGCTTTACTAAGGCTGCTAACTTTTTACATATTAGTCAACCATCTTTAACGACTACGATTAAAAAAATGGAAGCTAATTTAGGTTATGACCTTTTTATGAGAACTACTAAGGATATTAAAATCACTGAAAAAGGAATACATTTTTATAATTACGCACAGCAATTGATACAGAACTATCATCAAACGCTCGAAAAAATGTATGATCTCAATATGGGACATGCGCCTAAAATCAAATTATCTATTTTAGAATCGGCAAATCAATGGATTTCCCAAGTGCTTTCTATCCATTTAAAATATAACCCTAATCAAACTTATCTAGTATCTGAGGTGCATGACCAAAACAAAATACTGGAACAGCTCATCAATTTTGAAAATCACCTTGCATTGACCAACGAACAAATTGATCACGAAGATATTAAATCTATCCCTTTATATGATGAATCTTACGTCGTTATTACGCCTAAGAATGCTTTTCCAGGTACTAAAATAACGTCTATTAAATCATTGCCATTAATTTTACCAACCAAAGGTTCTCAAGTGCGCAAACATCTTGATGATTACTTTACACGTATGAACATACATCCGAATATCATTATGGAAGTCGATCGTTTTGAAGCGGCTACGAATTTTGTACATAGAGGATTGGGATATGCTGTTATTCCACGTGTATATTATCAATCATTTAATGCGCGAGATTTAGACGCTTTAGAAATGCATCCCAAATTAGGTCGTTCAATTTATATCAACTACCTAAAAAAAAGAAAGCACTCTGAGAGAGTACTTTCTTTTATAGATCAGTGCATTGATTATTGGTATATTAAAGAATAAAATGATGTAAAAAATTAGCAGATAATTTAGCAGTTCGATTATCTACATCATATTTTGGATTCGTTTCAGCAATACTAACTGTTGAAACTTTTTCATTTGGAATAATGCGTTTAGCTAATTCTAGTACCACATGTGGCGAGAGCCCTAACACAGCATTTGCACTTACACCTGGTGCGAATGCACTATCAATAACATCCATACATATCGTAAACATAATCACATCATGATCATGTATAAAACGTTCTATTTTATCCTTAATTGGAGGAGATATTTGATGTAACAATTCATCAGAATAAACAAAACCGATGTCTTTTTCTTTCGCGTAATCAAATAGTGCTTGCGTGTTACCACCTTGTTGAATACCTAATACTAAATAATCAGTATTTTCATCCTGTTCTAAAATTTGTCTGAAGCTCGTGCCAGAAGTAGAGCCTGATTCTTTTCTAGTGTCAAAGTGTGCGTCAATATTAATGACACCAATAGATGCGTCTGGAAACGCCTCACGTGTGCCCAGATACTGTGCATAAGCGATATCATGTCCGCCACCTAGCAAAAAGGTTTGGTTATGTCTTTGTATCGATGTAGCAACATAATGTGCAAATTCTTGCTGCGTTTCTTCTAAAGTCTCGTGATTATGTTCAACATTCCCATAATCATAAATTGTACATGTTCTTAAGACTGGTAAATTAGCAAAAGTCTTCTTGATTGCATCAGGGCCTAACTTAGCTCCAATTCTTCCTTTATTAAGTTCCACACCCTTATCAACCGCATAGCCTAACAAACCTACACCGTGACGTGGCTCATTGTACTCATCTTCAATATTACGAAATTGTATTGTTTGAAAATGCCTAAACTCTGTTTTCTCTGTTTCACTATCTACTCTTCCTGTCCATAAATCACGTTGTGCTAATTTATACATAGTTCTCCTCCTTTTGAAACTATATCGACACTTAAAGTATACGCTTACATTTTTGCCAATTCAATGATATTTATAATTACCTTTACCCAATTGTCTAAAAGTTAATTTAGAAATTCATATTAAAATTGTTTCAATTACGCGTTTGTTTTTGTAAAAGTATTACATTTCAATGATAATTATTTGAATTTAATTTATTTATCACTAAGATGTATGTATAATTAGGAATAAATGATTTTTCTGAACCCTATTGGAGGTTACATAATGAATACAAAACGTATACCAGGTTTTCAATGGGCAATGATGATATTTATTTTCTTCATTATTGCTTATGCAGCGCCTATTATACTTAAAGATTTTCAAGGTACAATTTCGCTTAAAACTTTTGTCTTTGACATAAGTAGCTTAGCACCATTTATTGCTGCTATTATATGTTTGCTTGTCTTTAAGCACAGAGGCACGCAACTCGGTAGCTTAAAGCTTTCAATCAGTTTAAAAGTTATAGAACGTATCATCTTAGCACTCGTCATACCACTAATTATTTTTATTATTGCTATGGTATGCTTCAACGTTTACGCAGATAGTTTTGTGCTTCTACAAACAGAAGATTTATCTGTTTCAATTATATCAATTATTATTGGCCAAATTATCATGGCTTTCTTAGTAGAATTTGGTTTCCGTTCTTATTTACAACATATTGTTGAAACTAAGATGAATACATTTATCGCATCTGTTATTGTAGGTGTTATGTATTCAATATGGAATGTTAATATTTCATTTAGCTTTGATTATGCGATATATAGTTTCCTTTATTCTTTTGCTTTTTCAATGATTATCGGAGAGCTTATTCGCGCAACAAAAGGACGTACAATATACATTGCGACAATCTTCCATGCGACAATGTCATTTGGTTTCGTCTTCTTATTTAACGAAGAATTGGGCGATGTGTTCCCAATGAAAGTAATCGCTTTAACTACAGCCGCTGTTGCTGCTGTTTATATTCTATTAAGTATTATCGTTCGTGCAATTCTGTATTTCTTCACAAAACGTAGTTTAGATGAAGTGGACGATAACAATTATCTTGATCACGTTAATGAAACGTCTGAAAACGATGCTCAAACTGACGATAATGAAGATGAAAATAGCGTTAAAGATGAAAACAACACAAACACATCAACTTCAGACAGCTTAAAGGCAACGACTACTGCAAGTGGTGTAGCTGCAGCTCATCATACGTCTCATGACTCAAATCAACAGCAACAATCTACTGAAACAACAAAGACGACAGCTTCAACAGTCGATGATAAAGATACTGCAGCATCTACAACGTCTTCTGATAATGAAGCAACTGAACAAAACAACTCAAATTTAACTACTGATGATAATCAAAAGAAGACAAATACTGAAAACAACACAATAAATGATGATAGTGTTGTTATTAATGAACAAGCTGACAAAATTAATGATGATGACAATAACGATTCAAATAATTTAACTAATAGTTCGGTTGAAGCATCTACTGAAAAAGTAAAGCACGATACAACTGATAACAATAATGAGGCGTTAAAAACAAGTGCACATTATTCAACTGATCGTAAATCTTCAGCTGTGAGTAATGCCAAAGCATCCATTACTGACGATAATCATGTTGAAGACACATCATCAACTGAATCAAACACTACACACGCAATAACACATAGCGATGCAGAAGTAGACAATGATTCAAATGATAAACGCACGCGTTCTCCTTTTAATCTTAAAAGTAAACGTGGTCACCGTCGTTAGTTATATCAATCACTAACACCATAAAAATTTGAGAGCGTATTGTATATATAATACGTCTTCTCAGAATGAGGCTGAGACATAAATACATGTTTCAGCCTCATTTTAATTGGCAGTAGCTGACTGAATTGAAAATGCGCTTATACTACGCTTTTAAAGAATTACTACTTCATTTATGAAAACAAGTAGTTCTTATGCAAGAGCTTCAGCTCTTGTATTCCTTTTTTAGTCATCTTTGTCGGGCTAGGCTCATGCAACGAAATCTCATTAGGAAAATTAGATTTCTGTCCCACGCCTATTATTTGTACACGCTTTTCACGGGCACAGCATCAACCTGTAGTCTTCGCCGAATGTTTTATTAACTAAAAAGGAGTCAGCACAAATCACTGTCATTTCTAAATAAAAGCAAAAAAAGTGATAAATAATCCTTTGGACCTCTATCACTTTTTGTATTATTTATTTTTCAAGAACTTTCACACCGTCTGTCGAACCAATAATAATTTGGTCAGCAACATCTAAGAAATAACCGGTTTCCAATACACCCACAAGATGGATTAAATACTCATGCATTTCGTAAGCATCTATATTTCCGTTTAATTCTAAGTCCAATATATAGTTTCCATTATCTGTAATAAAAGGCACATCATCAACAACACGGCGTATCGCTTTAACATTACCACTACCATATGACTCAATCTTTTTAGAAACGAGTAGCCAATTAAATTTATCTACTTCTACTGGAAGCTTAAACGTTTGACCTAAATAATCCACACATTTACTATCATCGATTAAAACAATAAATCTATCTGCCATAGCATCGATCACTTTTTCTCTAAACAGAGCCCCACCGCCACCTTTTATAAGGTTTAATTGACCGTCTACTTCATCAGCACCATCAATTGCGATGTCAATTTTGTCCACATCGTTCACGTCAACTACACGCATACCTAGTTCTTTTGCGATATAAGCCGTTTTGTTAGAAGTACAGACTCCAGTGATATCAATATGTGCTTGTTCTAATTTCTCTGCGATTTTTGGCACGAGTAATTCAATTGTTGATCCTGAACCAACACCCACAATCATACCATCTTTAATTTGGTCTAATGCATCATCAAATGTACTTAACTTCAACTGTTTTTTATTCATAATGCTTCCCCTTTACACACTGTACTTTTATCTTTATTGTACATGAGATTTATAAAAATACATAGCTAAAAAAAGTAAATATAAGACTCAAATATATGTTTGCTTGCATATTCAAAAAATTGTTTTAAAATGATATTTACTAAACTGCAGGAGGTACTGAATTATGATTTATGCTCTAAATGCAATTTCTACAGGTAAAATTCAAGATTTATCATACAGTACAAAAAGACCTATGCGCTCAGCCTTAAATAAAAAGAGAATCACAGGACAAATGTGGTTATCAAAGACTGGATTCGTTGAAGACGAACAAGAGTATAAAGGTCATGGTGGAGCAGACAAAGCTCTATGTCTTTATAGTAAGAAGAACTATGACTTATGGAAAAATGATGTTTCTACATTACCTGACTATGCTATGTTTGGTGAGAATTTAACTGCTGTCGATATAGATGAAATTGATGTTTATTTGGGTGACCAATTTCAATTAGGTGAAGCAATTGTAGAAGTATCTGAAATAAGAGAGCCTTGTTGGAAGATTCAAGAAAAATATAAAATTCCAGATTTAGTTAAGCGTATGTCGCGTTCATGTAAGACTGGGTTTTATCTTAGAGTTATCAAAGAAGGGTTTGTAGATGGTACTGCAAATTTAGAATTAATACATTCTTCAAACACGCATATGCCTCTATCAGTGTTCGAACTTAATGACATCTATTATAACGATAATAAAAATATCGCCCGCTTAAAAGATGCTATAAAAAATCCCTATCTCACCAATGAAAGACTTTCAAAGTTGCAAAAATTTTTAAAGCGAGCACAAAACATTGCAGAGAAATAAATATATAAATGCCAGATAGACAAAAATCTAATTTTTCTAATAAGATTTCGTTGTCCCCCGTCAAAGATGACTAAAAAATATCATACAAGGGCTGTAACCCTTGCATAAAAACTAATTATTTTCATGAATGAAGTAGTCGTTTTTTTAAAGCTTAATATAAGCGCATTACAAAAAATAAATCTGAGACATGTATCGATGTCTCAGATTTATTTTCATAATATTAATTTAGTTTCTATAACTCTTTTTCGAAAATTTTATATGACGTTTTTGAGTAGTATGGTTGATTAGCTTCCAATATAGATGGTGCTTTATCTCCCATTAAGTTAATATCATTTGGTATACATTGCGTCTCAAGTGTAAAACCAGAATGTGCTTTATAAATATTAAAATCACTTTGCCAACTTGTAGTGTCATTAAACGTGAAAATAACAACATTTGGCATGTCAGTATTTACTGTTAATAAAAAGCGTTTATTTTCAACAGTCATTTCATTACCACCTATATCAAATGGGTGATCGATGCCGCCAAAATGTTCCATTTGAGCTTTCACAACTGGATGATCACTCGTAAAGATGTCTTTAAATTGAATGTTTTCTTCCTTAAATGTGTCCACTAAATCAATTGGTTTCATACTTTTAACGATATTATCGTCGCCTAATAAATACATATCTAATTTTGAACTTGCAATACTATGATTATCAATTACATTGTTATCTCTATTCAAATTAAAGTATACATGATTCATCGGGTTAAATAACGTTTTCTCAGTAGCCGTTGCTTTGTATTCAATTGTCCATTTATGATCTACATCATAAGTATGAATAACTTCTAGCTCAATATCACCAGGAAAATGATCGTCCGAACTTTTTATAGTCGTTGTAAAAATTACTTTTACTTGGCCTACTTGTTCTTCAATTTCGTAATCAAAGAAGCGTGTACCAATACCCTCAGGTCCACCATGTATGTTATGTGTCCCGTTATTTGCGTCAAGCTGATAAGTCTTTCCATCTAATTCAAATGTAGCATTTGCTATTCTACCACCATAACGGCCAATTGTTGCTCCGAAATGAAATGGATTTTCTTCATAGAATTCATCTGCTTCTACAACATTTCCAAGTACAATGTTATTATCATCGTACTTCCATGAAACGATACGTGCTCCATAATTTGTAAAAACAATTTTCGTTTCTTCATTATCAATTTTAATTAAATCAATACCATTACTTTGGCTTTCTACTTTTGCAAACATCATCAATTACTCCCTTTCAAACCCAATATTTTTCCAAATACTAATATTAAGTTTTATCATGAATAAAAACATCACTTACAAACGTGGCCTGTAAATCACAACCCAGAGGGGGTCTGCATTGTGTTTAGGCAATGTAATCTATCTCACTACAAGTCCAAATAACTTGAATATTTATTATGGTAATAATATTTCAATTGTAGTGAGCAATCCCTATCACACTTAATACGATTAAATGAAACAACATCACTGTGATTAACTATGCTTCCCTCTAGCATAAGTTAACTTGCAAAGTCACTGTGATGCACTAACATAATCTTGTGTAACTGTTCAATACTCCCTATTTCTTCTTTTGCTCTCTTATATTGTAACAATTTAGTCAAATGTTTATCTATACTAATCGTCAATTTTAACAAACAATCATAAAAATTGTTATACTTTTTCTACTATTATACAAATTCCAGCCATTTTTTATTGTATAATATTATAACCTTGTTGAATTCCTCTTTATTCTACTACTTAATTTATATAAGTACATAGTATTTTTTATATAAATAACTTTCTCTATATTTTAAAAAGGTACATTTATATAATAAACGTCTCAACAGCCAAAAATAAACCACCACCACATATTACATGCTGATGGCAGTTTATTTTAATAATGCATATTAAAATATTATTTTCTGTTAAATATACGTTTTACGGAACTCATAAATCCTTTATCAAAACTCAATATCGTATCTTTATAACTACGCACTGCAATCCATAATAGTATAAAAATAGTGATAATTGATAACACCATACTTACTACAATTTCCCAAATTGCTACATCAGGCGTGGATGCACGGACAAACATCACAAATGGTGAAAGTAATGGTATAAAGCTCGTAATTTTCACCAATAATGTATCTGTATTCATTATACTAAATAAGGAAATATAGAAGGCAATCATACTAATTAAAGTCATTGGCATTAATGATTGATTAATATCTTCTATACGGGCAGTGATAGATCCTAAAATCGCTGCTAAAATGATATATGAAAGTATACCAATGATCATTGATATGATACCTACGACGATTAGTTGCACCGTTAATTCATTTGGTTCAATATCGAACCCTTTTAACATATCTCCAATATCAAATAATAAGAAACATATAATGCCAGCTACAATAAATATACTGATTTGGGTTAACGCTACTGAAACCACGCCTGCCATCTTCGCAAGCATATGCGTCACTGGTGACACACTCGTAATAATCATTTCAATAACACGTGATGTTTTCTCAGTTGCGATTTCCATAGCAACTTGACTCGCATAATTGAAAACGATAAAGAATATAAGCATCACACCTGCATAAACAATCATTGTATTAAAGCCTTTTTGAGCTTCACTTAAATTTGAATTGTTAGCATTATCTGCAAGCACTTCTGAAGTTACTTCACTTTGAGATTGTAACTGCTTTAATTCGTCTTGTGACAAGTTTAAATTCGTTGCAACGAATTGTGTTTGTAAAGTTGATAATGTCGCTTTTAATTTTTGCTTATCTTGTTCTGAAACAGCATCTTTACTCAATATTTTACCTGAAAGCTTTTTATCTTCACTCAGTTTAATAACGTAAGCTTTATCTAATTTTTCGTTTTTAACTTGTGACTTTGCTTGTTTTTCTGATACTTGCTTAAAGTCTGCCCCTTCATCAAGCTGATCACCTTGTGATTTAATAACTTTGTAAATTTGGTTATCTGAAGATACGACGCCTACTTTATCAGGGCCATCATCAAATAAATCAATGATTTTATTAATGTTTGCCGCTCCCACCATTAAAAGAATCACAATAGATGTGAAGATAACAAATGACTTCGTTTTAACTTTACTTTTATAAGTTAGAGAAAATGTCGCAAAGAATTTATCCATTGACGTCACCTACTTTTGCTATAAAGATTTCATTTAATGTCGGTTCTACAACTTGAAACCTTTTGACGAAACCGTATTGTGTAACTACTTCATAAATTTTTTCAGCAACGGCTTCTGCCTCAATCATTGCTTTAATTTCTCTTTTACTTCTATCTACATGTAAGACACCATCAATGTTATCTATTTCTGGCATTTCATGTTCTGTTTCTACGACGACGCTTTTATTACCATGATTAGCTTTCACTTCATCAATTGGTCCTGAAACAACAAGCTCTCCACGATTTAGAATGCAGACATTATCACATAATTCTTCTACATGTTCCATTCTATGAGAGCTATATATAATAGTTGTGCCAGCGTCATTTAAATCTTTAACAGCAGATTTTAATAACTCTACATTTACTGGATCTAGGCCACTGAATGGTTCATCCAAAATGAGTAATTCTGGTTTATGTAACATACTTGCTAATAATTGAATTTTTTGTTGATTCCCTTTAGATAGTGCTTCAATTTTCTTTTCTCTATTTTCGTTAATACCAAATCTATCTAACCAATAGTCTATAGCTTCCGTGATTGCCTTGGATTTCATACCTTTTAAAGTAGCTAAATAACGTAATTCATCTTCTACTTTCATTTTAGGATGTAATCCTCTCTCTTCTGGTAAATAGCCAATGTGATTGTATGAAGTCTTATCTATGGGTTTATCATTATATGCAATTTTACCTTCAGTGATTGGTGTCAGTCCTAAAATCATTCTGAAGGTTGTCGTTTTTCCTGCACCATTTCTGCCTAGAAAACCTAACATTTTACCTTGCTCTAAAGATAACGAAATATCATTAACAGCCGTAAAATCTTTATATCTCTTGGTTACATGTTCAATGTTTAATGACACTGTGCACCAACCCCTCTCTTTTAAAAATAATATACTTTGATAATACCATTAGATCTAGCAAAGTTACATTTTAAATTGAACTTTGCTAGATTTAATTCTATTTTATTTGTTGTCATGGCCATGCCTGATAAATAGCATAACTTTTTTACTTCTTGTACAAGTGGTATCACACAATAAAAAATTAACGCTGTTTCCACTTAAACAAAGTTGGGAACAACGTTTTAATTTCAGTATTTTAATTCATCTTGCTTTGGAGTTTGTCCAAGCTGCTCATTTTCTTTAGGGTTAAAAGTATTCTCATATGCATTAATATTTGGACGAATGTGATTACCGTATTTATGGCTCGTCCCATATTTATTCGTTTTTCTCTCACTATCTAAGCAACAAATAACTAAACAATATATGCCTAATGCAATATAAATGATATATATCAATATCAGCGTAATGATACTAGAAACATTAGCATATTCAGGATCCATCGCATTTATCAATGTAACAATAATATTAGTAACAATTAATACGGTAAAATAAATCACTGGTATCAACATTTTTCTACCAGTATCATGAAATCTTCTCACCAATAATGCCCAACTAGGAATAAATGTAGCAAAACTATATATACCAATATATATAAAAAACATAATTAGTAAAAGAGTACCCATTGCAGTAACTTCACCGGAATAAGATGAAATACCTGAAACAAGCATGATTAAACCTAAAATAAGTAATATTAGCGCTGGTATCATAAAAATCATATGCCATAACGTCATGTACCAATATTCGCTACGACGTGAGCGCCCTTTAAAATTAACATAGTTTGTCCAGAACAATTTGAGAGCTTGAAGAAAACCGATTTTCCGCTCCATATTATTCCTCCTTCCATATACATTTGTTAAAGATAATTTTTAATTTACATTAAATTTTGGTACATTATATGTAAATTCTTTAAATATCTTATTTAGTTAAGTGTAACAAACTATTTTGTAAGTAGTAATACAATTTTACTTATTCTAAAAAAAACATTTAAAAATATTTATTTTTAAAAAAACTAGAAACCGGAGGAACAACTAATGGATTTTTTACGTCGAGATACAGTATCTATTGCTAAAGATTTATTAGGTGTCAAAGTGATTTTCCAAGATGAACTCGAAACATTTACTGGATATATTGTAGAAACTGAAGCCTATATTGGCAAAGAGGATCGTGCTGCTCATGGTTTTAATGGAAAAAGGACGCCCAAAGTAGAATCCTTGTATAAACGCGGTGGGACGATATATGCGCACGTTATGCACAATCACCTTTTAATCAATTTTGTCACAAAAGATGAAGGCATCCCCGAAGGTGTGTTAATCAGAGCTGTAGAGCCTGAAGAAGGCATCGAAACCATGAAACTGAATAGGGGAAAAAACGGATTCGAATTAACAAATGGCCCTGGAAAGTGGACGAAAGCTTTTAATATCCCTCGCCATTTAGATGGTTCACGTTTAAATGAAGGTCGTCTATTAATAGACACTAAAAATCGTAAATATCCATGTGCTATTGAAGAAAGCGGACGTATCGGTATTCCAAATAAAGGCGATTGGACTTTTAAACCATTACGTTATACTGTCAAAGGCAATCCATATGTCTCTAAGATGCGCAAATCAGATATGACAGATTCAGAACATACATGGCGCAAATAAAATATTACAACAATATAAAGCAAAAGGAGCTTCCATCTTGGAAGCTCCTTTTGCTCTATATAAAGTATAGCTTTTTCATTAACTCATTTATTTTTTAACTTTTTTACTGCCATCTAACAAACCAAATTGGATGGTAATAACTGTACAAATAACAAATACAACTGGGTAGAATGAATATTTTAATACTTCTAAATAAGAAACATCGCCATATTGTTCAACCATTAACATCCCACTGTCGTGAGGGAGAACCATTAAGGCACAACAAGCGAAAATATCTAGTAAGCTGGCCATCCGTTTAGGTGGTACTTTATATTCATCGCCAATTTCTTTTGCAATCGGTGCAGAAATAATAATCGCTAACGTATTATGTGAAAGTGCCGCAGAAAGCACACCTGACATCATACTAATTACATATTCAGCACTTTTGCGTCCAGTTGCTTTTCGTTTCATAGCGCGAATAATCCAATCTACACCGCCATAGTATCGAATTAATGCTACAAGTCCAGATACCAAGAATGCTACAAGGAAAATGTTGAACATACTTTCCATACCATCACCAATCGATTTCGTAAATTGGAAGATACCCATTTGACCTTGAACCAAACCTAGTAGTCCAGCCATCCCAATACCAAGAATAAGAACAAGAATCACGTCTAAACCTGCAATAGCAGCTATTAATACAAATATATAAGGCAAAATATTAATGAAATTGAAACTTAGATCGCCTTCTACATTACCAGTACCGCCAACAATGGCATATATAATAGCCGTGATGAGCGCGGCAGGTAAAGCAATCAACACATTCATTTTAAATTTATCTTTCATCTTGGCGCCTACACCATTCGTTGCGGCAATCGTTGTATCAGAAATGATAGATAAATTATCACCAAAGTAAGCACCTGCAATAACTGCTGCACCAGCTGCAGCTACACTTAAGTCTGCTGCTTGTGCTACCGCTACACCTACAGGAATAAATGCTGCTTGCGCTCCTGTTGAAGTCCCTAACGTTAACGCAGCAAATCCACTCATTATAAATATTCCTGGTATAAGTAAACTTGGTGGGATAACGGATAGGCCCATGTTGACCATAGCGTCTTTACCACCCATCTCAGAAGTAACCGTTGAAAAAGCACCTGCAAGTAACAAGATTAATCCGAGATTTACAATGCCTGAGTTCCCTGCATGTTCAGTAAAAATCTGAACTTTTTTCGTAAATTTCGTTTTTCTATCATAACAAGTCCATGCTATGACAATACCTATAAAAATAGCGACATGTCGTGGCAATTGATCAAATGCATCCTCTTTGCCCATAATCGTAAATGTAATCCCTACGCCGATATATAAAACTAAAAAGATAACTAATGGCAATAACGCTAACGCACCATATTGTTTTTCACTTCTTAAAGACTCATCCATATACTTTCTCCTTATAACCTAGTATTTTCATATGATATATAGTATATCAAAACTGATTGAATGTCATCGCATAAAGTTCATTTCTTTCATATAAAAATTGTTTAGTCTTTATATAGCTGTTTAATCGTTATTAATGATTCTAATTTACTTTCTTATTATTAACTTTTATCCTATGTAAATTAAGCTCCATTATAAAATTCGGTGTTAAATTACACAAAAAAACTATATATTTCTTTGTATATAATTTTTTTGTAGCATTATTATATTCGAGAATGTATAATAAATATAATGGGCTTTTGTAAGCACTTTCTTGTTTTAGTGCGAAATTTGTTTACATATCACATTATAGGAGAGATTTATTTGTAAAATGAGGGGGAATGAAAATGCTAGAGCTAGATGCTATAACTACTTTAGCACTCGCGAGTGTTTTATACCTTTTAGGTATATTTATTGTGAATCACGTATCAATTTTAAGGCGATTATGTATTCCAGCACCAGTAATTGGTGGTTTGTTATTCTCGATACTTGTTGCTGTCTTACAATCAACGAACATTATAACAATAAAATTAGATTCTGATTTTATTCAGAATTTCTTTATGCTTGCTTTCTTTACAACAATTGGACTAGGAGCATCATTAAAACTACTACGCTTAGGCGGAAAGGTATTAATATTATATTTTATCTTTTGTGGCGTTCTTGCCGTATTCCAAAATATCATCGGCGTATCTATCGCAAAAGTTTTAAATATCCCACCACTACTTGGACTAACAGCTGGTTCAATGTCAATGGAAGGCGGACATGGTAATGCGGCAGCATATGGTCAAACCGTGCAAAACATGGGTATTGATTCAGCATTAACAGCCGCTCTAGCAGCCGCAACATTAGGCCTTGTTGCTGGTGGTTTAATTGGTGGACCTGTCGTTAAATTTTTAATAAATAAATATAATTTAAAACCAGAAAATGCAGAAGAGACAACTAAAGATTATAGTAATGTAAAATCAAACTCATATTTAAAAAACCGTATGACACCGACAACAATTTTCCTATTACAATTTTCAATTGTAGCCATCTGTATGGCCATTGGTTCTTATCTAGGAAATACGTTCTCAGACTTAACAGGTATTAATATCCCTGTTTATGTAGGTGCAATGTTTGTCGCAGTTATTATACGTAATATTTCAGAATATAATAATTTGAATCTTATTGATATGAAGATTATCGATAGTATCAGTGATGTTTCTCTTAGCTTATTCTTATCTATTGCCTTAATGAGTATTCAACTTACTGAAATTTATCAGTTAGCAGTGCCGTTAATTGTTATTGTATTAGCACAAGTTGTATTTATCGTATTATTCTCAGTCTTCGTAGTATTCCGAGGACTTGGTAAAAACTATGACGCCGCAGTTATGATTGGTGGTTTCATCGGCCATGGTCTAGGTGCTACACCTAACGCAATGGCTAACTTAGATGTTATTACTAAAAAATACGGTGCTTCACCTAAAGCTTATCTTGTCGTTCCGATTGTCGGCGCGTTCTTAATAGATTTACTTGGTGTACCTATCGTTACAACATTTATTAACATTTTTGGTTAAAATAAAAATTGATTTCTATATAAAAATATAGAAACTCACTGGCAGTGTTAACTGAGTCTTATTATAATTTTTATACATAAGCCACCTCGTTTTGAAGTTATGTTAGAGTAACTTTATTATACGAAAGTGGCTTATTTTTTTGTATAAATTTATATAATTATACCGATTTTGTAAAGAGCTGACGCCTAGGGGAATAGTATGAGTGAGAGACTACAGGCTCGATCCATACTATAAAAAATCTGACAAACATGCGCTTTCAAAATCGGAAGATTTTAAATAGAAAAGCACCAATCCATTATAAACTAATAGATTAGTGCTTTAAATTTTAGGATGAGATATTTATGTCTCACCTATCCTTTATTTATCTAATATCTAATCCTCTTTGCTCTATCCATGATTCTAGCTTAGGACTAAAGATCATTTGTGATTGTTTTAAATCTTTAATAGTTGGCGTATCAAGCATTGTCATAATTTTCTTCATATGATCTGTAAATTGTTCAGTATAATCAATTGTCTCTGTGATGCCATGGTTCTCGACTTGGTTTAAAAACGGTCGTGACATACCAACAGCACTGGCGCCTAATGCTAGACATTTCACTGCATCTAATGGTGTTCTCACACCACCGCTTGCTAATATATCCATATCTTGCTGGTGAGCAGTACTTTCTAATAATGATTCAACAGTCGTTTGACCCCATAAACCAAGATAATCCATATCTTTATACGTACGTCTTTCATTTTCAATATCTACAAAATTTGTACCCCCGCGTCCACTGACGTCAACGTAACGGACTCCAATCTCATGCAATTGTTTAATTGTTTCTTTGCTCATACCAAAACCAACTTCTTTAACAATCACTGGTACATCCACGTGTGCTACAATTTGTGCAAGGTTTTCCATCCACGTAGAAAAAGTTCTATTCCCTTCTGGCATGACAAGTTCTTGAGGTGCGTTTACGTGAACTTGTAGAGCTTGGGCATCAAGTAATTTCACTGATTCAACTGCTTTATCTACGGGCACATCTGCGCCAACATTACTGAATATAATACCATCAGGATTGGTTTCTCTTACTACACTAAATGATGAAATCATTTTACTATTACGTAAAGCAGCATGTGTTGACCCTACAGCCATTGCCATTCCTGTTTCACGTGCAATGATTGCCAACTTCTCATTGATCTGTTTCGTCCATTCACTGCCGCCTGTCATTGCATTAATATATAATGGTTTCTTAAGTGTAAAGTCCTTCAATTCGCTTTGTATATTAACATCATCTACATCGATATTCGGAATTGAATGATGGACAAACCTTATTTCGTCAAAATCTGAAATCGTAGCATCTTGTTGTGCCATTGCAATTTCTACGTGCTCATTCTTTCTTTGTTCTCTTTTATTATCACTCATATTTTGCCCTACTTTCAATCCTTATTATGTTCGTTCTATTATTTAAAACATTACCTATATTTTCAAATATAACATTAAAACCATTTTTCTTTTTTAAAATAAAATATACTACCTATACTAATCGCTAACATAATCGCAAGTATAATGTAATAACCATAATGCCACTTAAGTTCTGGCATATTTGAAAAATTCATTCCATATATACCTGTAATTAATGTTAGAGGGAGGAATACAACAGATACTAAAGTAAGGATTTGCATAATGCTATTCATCTTATAATATGAATATGATGAATAATTATCTCTTATTTCTTCTGTCATTTCTTGTGATAAGTTCATTATATTTTCTTGTTTAATCATATGATCGTCTATATGTTGAATATACATATGATTTTTATCATCTACAAGTAATTGACTGCTTTCTTTCATATTCTCTACTAATTCTCTCATTGGATATATAATACGCTTTAATTTTATGATTTTTGAACGTATTTTAAATACATCATCCATTATTGCTTTAGTTGAGCTGCCATGTGTTTCTCGATCTTCTAAACCATATACTTTATTTTCTATATCATAAATCAATTCAAAATAAGTATCTACAAGTTCATCCAAAATATAAAGAATCACATCTGAAGCATCTAAATCCACTTCATAATGACTTGAGATATAATGTTCTACTTCTTGTAATACATCAAAAGGTTTATGATGATATGTAATTAACATGTTGTCTTTAATGAACAAATTCAGGACTTTATCTCCAGTATAATGCGAATCAACACTATGAAACACTATGTACTGATAAGTGTCATAAATTTTATATTTAGCCCTCGGCGTCCCATTTACTGTATCATCGATTTCAAGCTGGTTAAAATTAAAATATGATTGTAGCATCTCGTTTTCTTCGTCAGATGGATCATTAAAATCACACCAGATAAAAGTAGCTGATTCAGGAATTTCTTTAAAGTGATTAACTTGGGTTAAAGATTTTTCGGAAGTCTGATATTTTATTGTTACACTCATAATTTCCCTCCTCAAACCATTTCTTCTATTTTACCATGAAATACATTGTATGTATGGTTTGCATAGTTTTAGTTATTTTTCTTTAGAAAATATATTTACATGTTAAAATTCAACTATTACTTTTGTTTTTAACAACCAAGGAGCTGTTCACATGAAAAAGCCTTTTACAGTAGTACAAACTGTTGCTAAAGAAATGATTGACCATAACGGACACGTGCATGATGCGAACTACAATATGGTTTTTAGCGATGCAATTAACCAATTTAACTATCAGCATGGTTTGTCACTTCAAGAACGAAAAGTGTTAAATTATACAATGTTCACCGTTGAAGAACATACTGCTTATTTATCAGAATTAATTGAAGATGACCAATTCGTCATTAGCGTATATATATATAATTATGATGTTAAAAGAGTACATTTCTTCTCGATAATGAAACAACAAGATGGGACTACTGTTGCTACAAACGAAGCTATGATGTTAGGGATTAGCAGAGCGACTAAAAAATCCGCCCCATTTCCTCAACACTATTTGAATCAAATTGTAAGCTATTATGATAATCAAGAACGCATCAACTGGCCGAAACAATTAGGTCATCGTATCAATATTCCACAATAAGGAGATGTATATTTCATGTCACAAAGTATAAGAGAAATCGTACAATTACAGCTTTATGATTTATTCGATAATACTAAATTTGAACTTAGTGAACTCAATCAAAATAAAAGTCTCGTTATTAATGGTCCTGACAGCAAACTCATTAAGCGTGGTTTAGATATAAGCTATCTGCAAGGTCAAAAGAAAGCAATCGACGCCATTCATACACTTTTAAACACATATACAGATGAGCGTACATTCATTGATCATTATAGTAATTACGCGCTTATTACTTCAGAAGAATTTGAAACCTCTGCTGCTAACTTTAGTTCAATGGGTGAACCTCAAGATGAATTCGAGTTATTTTTAGCAACCCATTATAACTTAATGGGACAAAAACTTGTGATTGATACAATTAGCACACTTATAAATACTTAAACGCAATAAAACAGTTCCAATTTATGTGAAAAATTGGAACTGTTTTATTTTATTATATTTATGCTTGCCTTTATAAGTTGGCATTTCACTTAAATCAAATGACTTTTTCGTACATTACACATCAATTGTATTAACGATTTGCTTAACAACTTTATGGGACTCTCTGATAGGCAATAGTTCAAACGCATGAACCATATTTTTATATTCATAAAAATGAATTGGTTGTTGATGCTCTTCTAAAAGATAAACCAACCTTTTCATATCTGGTTGATAAATTTCACGAGTACCACCAAACATAAATATAGGTGGTAAATTAGTTAAATTCCCATTAATAGGTGAAACTTTAGGTTCATCTAGTGATACATCTTTTGACCAATGACCCATAATTTTTTGAATACCATACTTATTTAGAATAACATCTTTCTTTTCTAATTCTTCTGTAATTGCTTCGTTTTGTAGATGTGCATCTAGTAGCGGAGAAAGTAAATAAAGTTTGTTTGGTAAAGGGTGTTGTTTCTCTTGCAATTGCTGTACAAAGCCTAATGCCAATGTACCACCTGTTCCATCACCCATAATGACAATTTCATCACTACTCACCTCGGACAATAATTGATTATACACTTCAAAAATAGCACTGTATGTGTCATCAATATAGAACTCAGGCGCCTTAGGATAAATTGGCATAACAATTTCATGTAATGTACTCAATGCAAGCTTATCCATTAATCTCCAATGAAATGCTGACGGTTGCAATACATTATAGCCACCGTGTATATATAATATTTTTTTCTTGCGACTATGTCGAAAACAAAATCTGAAAAGTTGCATATCACCTATAGTTTGCTTATCCAAATCAGATTTTACATTTAATGTTTCTGGTTGTTTATGCTTTTTTTCATTCATTTTCAATCTTGTGTCTAAAAATCGTTCGAAATCTTGGTCTTTTTCAAATAAAATTGATCTATGTGGTAATAAATACTTGTTGATAAATTTTGTTGTCAGTCTTGATTTCATTCATAATCAACCCAATCTCTATATTTAATGTACATTTCATCAGAATTGTTTAATATAATTTAGTATTTAAAAATTAATGTTATGGTAAAATTAATACAATGACATAAAAACGGAGATATAATATAATGTAAGTAACATAAAAAATCCCTATTTTAAATGCTATTGAATATAAAATACATTCTATCGATAATTAAAATGTATCAGTTATTAAGCATTATAACAAAACAAAAGTCATAAAATAAGCAGATGCTAATATTAGTTTAGCGAAAGGAGCACCTTATGGCCGAAAAAAACAAACAGTTTGCCGATTTTGAGCACACACTAACCAGCGAGCCTATGCAAAGAGGATCTCAATATGGTAAAAAGAAACTTTCTTGGGTAAACATACTTATCCAACTTATCGTATTAATATTAGTAGCTATTACGGGCTATAGTATGTTTAAAGAACCTATTTTCAATTTAGTTTTTGTAAAAGAAACAATTAACTTCCACCAACTTACAAATTTCCAAGAAACGATCAATAGTTTCTCTAACTTAAATATCAATATTGATAGCATTGACAACCTACAAACAAGTGTCGATCGTTTGATTTTGGTGTTTTATGTATTTTTTATTGCTTGTATCTTAAGTTTAATTCTAACTATTTTTACGATTATATTTAATAGAACTGCATTAAAAATTGTCAATATGTTTGTTATCGCTATTATGTTAGTTATTACATTTGGTTTTTCTTACTTAATTAAAAATATTGCTAGACGTATTGCCGATTCAATGAATCAATATTACGTTTCCGTTAAGCCTATTGATATTTTGACTGAGGCCGATGCAATTCATAATGCGCTCATTCTTTTAGGTTGTAGTATTGCATTGATTATTATTAGTATGCTTTTCAGAAATCGTAAACCTCGTATACGTGCTTAATAACAAAATCATAAGTGTTGGTTCATTAAGTTAATATAATTAAATTTTAAATAGAAAGAACCAATCCATTAGGCTTCTAACGGATTGGTTCTTTTATTTTGAGAATGGCTATTTATATCTTGTTTTTTATATTTTATAGTTACTTTAATTTTCTTTTGATAAATAATGTTCTTTCCCTTTTAAGAAAAGACTCAATATAAATGCAAGCGCACTTAAACCTGTCGCAACTAAGAACGCACTATTCACACCATTAATGGAAGCAATTTTCTGAACAAATTCTAACAATTGTGATGTCGCTAATTGTTCGCCACCCATTGTTTGTGCCATTTCTTGTAAACGATCTTTAATAAATGGATTCGTTTTATCCAAATCTTGTGAATAGGCAGCGATATGTTCAGTTGTTTGTGTTGACATTACAGTCACTAATAACGCTGTACCTATAGAACCTGCAAGTTGTCTTAATGTATTTGATAAAGCATTACCATGCGAAATCAAACGTTGTGGCAAGGAGTTCATGCCTGCAGTCATTATCGGCATCATGATAAAACTCATACCAAATGAACGAATCATATAAACTATCATTAAGTGTGTATACGTTGTATTCGTACTCAGTTTCGACAATTCCCAAGTTGCGTAAGTCATAATCCCTGTACCTATAAGGGCTAACGGTTTAATACCAATTGTATCTAATAACTTACCTGCAATAGGACCCATTAGACCCATAATTAATGCGCCAGGTAATAATAGTAACCCTGAATCCATTGGACTAAATCCTTTTAAGTTTTGTAAATACAGTGGCAATAGAATCATACCACCATATAAACTCATTGTAACAATCATATTGATTACAGTTGTTAATGTGAAACCAGAATATTTTAATACTTCCATATTCAACATCGGCACACGCATTGTAAGTTCTCTAATAACAAAGGCAATAATAAAGATAACACCTATTACTAATGAAATTAACACGATAGGTGAAGTCCATGTATTATTCCCTGCTTCACTGAAACCATATAATAGCGCACCAAAACCAATGGTACTAAAGATAATACCTGGAACATCTGCTTTAGGGTTTGTCGTAACTTGATATACTCTAAACCATATATAACCAATAACTAAGGCTACGAGTCCGATGATAAACATACCATAGAACATAACATTCCATTGATAATTTTCAACGATATATCCAGATAATGTTGGACCAATCGCTGGTGCTAAAATCATTGCTATACCTAACGTTCCCATTGCCGCTCCACGTTTTTCTGGTGGGAATATCGTCATAAATACATTTGTACCCAACGGCATTAATACACCAGCTCCAATGGCTTGCAATACACGTCCTACCATCATCATTCCAAATGAGCCTGATATACCACAGACTAAAGAGCCTAATGTAAATAATGCCATAGCAACTAAAAAGAGTTTACGATAAGAATATTTATTAAATAAAAACGCACTAATAGGAATCAAAATGCCGTTGACCAACATAAACCCTGTCATTAGCCACTGACCCGTATTCGCAGAAATATTAAAATCAATATTAATTTCTGGTAAAGCAACGTTCAATAACGTTTGGTTTAAAATCGCAATAAACATACCAAAAATCATTGCTACTAAAACTTTGGCTTGTGTAGCCCCTTTACCAAACATAAATGAATTATGTTTTGCTTTTAGTTGTTCATTAACTTGTGCTTCTTCTGAATTTGGATTTATCGTTTCATGATCAGAATCAGTTTGTTGTTGTGTTTCTTCTGTTTCTGCATTGATTATTTCATTTTCATCATCAAGCACATCAGAATCTGATAAAACATTTTCACTTGTATGATGTATTGTTTCAGATTGTTTCATTGTTTCGCTAGATTTTTCATTGTCTCTTATATTAAATTTAGATTGATAATTTTCATTTGATGTATTATTTTCATGCTTAACATGTTCCATTTGTCGCATTGATTTCTTCTTATTACTTTTAGTTATAAATAGATTCAATAATCCGACAAGAATGAGCGCTATGACTACGTAAATAATAATGAAGGCCATTGTCATTTCAAGCCCTCCTTAGTTTTTATGAATTTTAACTTCAGCGTTCATTCCTGGAACAACATTATTAGATGGTTTTGAATCTAGTGAGATTTTAACAGGTACTACTTGAGAAACTTTAGTATAGTTACCATCACTATTAGTTGAAGGCATCATAGAAAAACTTGACGCTGTTGCTTTACCAACTTCTTCTACTTTACCTTTAAGTTCAGCGTCTTCACCGTCTAGTGTTATATTTACATCTTTACCTTCTTCAACATCTGCAATATTTTTTTCATCAACATTTGCAGTAATGTATGAATCATCTAAATTATAAGCATAGGCAATTGGCGTTCCAGCTTGCGCCATTGAACCTTCCATACCATCCGTTTTTACAATTGTGCCGTCTTGAGGCATTTTAATATCCATTTCTTGTGATTGGCCATCTTCACCTTTTGTTGCAATTTCTGCAACTTTGTCGCCTTTACTTAACTTCTCATTATTCTTAACGTCAAAAGATTTGATTTCGCCTGCTGCTGGAGCTGAAACTTTAATTTGTTCTCCGTCAACTTTGGCATTATCTGTACTAACAAATCCTGTAGCTTGATTATAAAAGTGGAAACCAACTACTCCTATTATTACAAGAACTACAATGGTAATGACATTAATTAACACCATTTTCTTCATTACACTTTCCTCCTATTTGCTTTTAAAATTCACCTTATATATTATAGAGTCATGTTAAATAAAAAAACACCGACACTTCTACTAAATGTGTCGGGTAAGTAATCATATGCTATTTTGAAGGAGATAAAATGAAACAGAAAGCTAAAAATAAAATCATTCGAAATATGATTATCCTATTAGAAGAACATCCATTTGAACATATTACTATTAAAATGATTTGCGCTTATAGCGGTGTCAACAGAACGACATTCTATGATTATTTTGTAGATAAATACGAGCTTTTATCTACAATTCAAACTTATCACCTAAAAAAGTATATAAAATTATCAGATGTTTTATACAATAGTTTTGAACACAAAGAAATCAACTACGCTAAATTATATAAATTTTTCAAAGTTATTCTGAACTATATCCATCGTCATTATGGCTTCTTTCACGCAATATTTGTCACACACCCAAATCGCGACTTATTTAGCGATTATGTTAAAGAAACCAAAATTACTTATACAAAAATGTTAGATGATTATACGACCGTGTCTAATAAAAAACAATTTGTTACGTATGCTATCGGTGGGCAGCTTGGTATTATTTACTACTGGATACGTGAAGGTTGTATGGAATCACCAAATGAAATGGCACAAATTTTACTTGCAAATGTAATTAAATTAGGGCGTTAATACTTATCATCACTTTCGTATTACAATATTTCTAAGATATAGAAAATAAAAACGACTGCTAGGTATCCACTAAAGAATCTAACAGCCGTTTTTTATTTTCTATTTATTTAATTTTACTATTTAGGAGCTACACGCTTAAATACATAATAATTTATTAATTGAAGTGTAATCAACAATATCCCTACTATCAATATGATTGTAACATAGGGGATATAACTATCTTCCCCCATCACACCTACCAGTGGCGACACCAGCCCACCTATTAAGAATTGAACTAATCCTAATAAGCTAGATGCACTTCCATTGCCACCTGTGTTCTCATCCATTGCAATTGAGAAGCCTAGTGTCGCTACACCTGTAACAGGAGCCACAAGAATAATAAAACCTATAAACAATAGCCAGATAGATAGATGCATGTATAAAATAATGCTTATCCACGAAATACCCACTAATTGAATAATTGTTAATACACGTAAAAGAACTTGTCTATCAATATAATCCACTAATTTACCTGTCAATTGACTAGAAATAATTAGACTCACACCCACGGATGCAAACATAAGACTAAATTGCTGAGCAGACATGTCATAAATACGTTGTGCAATAAAAGGAGAAGCAGAAATATAACTAAACAAAATAACGAATGTCACACCTTGTATAAGCATAGGTAATACAAATCGAGGTGTAGCTAATAACTGTTTGAAATTTTTGAAGATACTAACAAGATGTGGACTATCTCGTTGCTCAGTTGACAACGACTCTTTGATATTAAATATCGTTCCAAATAACATAAGTAGACCAAATATAGTTAATATGACAAAAACCATACGCCACGTAGAAAATGATAAAATCACGCCACCTAATGCTGGTGCTAATACTGGTGCAACACCGTTTACTAACATGAGTAAAGCTAAAAATTTTGTTAATTGTTTTCCAGTGTACAGATCACTTGATATCGCTCTAGAAATCACTGCGCCTGCACCACCACAAAATCCTTGTACAAACCGTAAGGCAATCATCCACCAAATATTATCCACAAAAATAATACCTATACTTGCTAAGGTAAATAATGCCATAGCTACGATAAGTGGTGTCTTTCGTCCTATAGAATCTGATATCGGACCAACAAATAAATTACCTAATGCTAAACCAATCATAAATAAAGATAATGTTAGCTGTGAATTAGATGTTGTTGTATTGAAATCTGATTGTATCTGTGGCAGACCTGGCAAGAACATATCAATAGATAATGCGCCTATCGCAGTTAACGCGCCTAAGATAATAACAAACAGTAAGGAATTCTTGTTTTGCTCTTGATAATTGGACATTTCTATTCTCCTCAATGTTGAAGCGCTAGCAAATTTAGCTACTCATTAACACTTTATATCATATCACTACGATATAAAGTTTATTGCCATTATTATAGCCTTTGCTAACGCAATTTTAAATAGGTGAAGTTAAATTGATATGTAAAAGACAAAGAGAGCGGAAATACGAAATCAAAATTCGAAAATTGATTTCGTATTTCCGCTCCTACTTAGCTGACTAGAAAAAGTACGCTTTGAGTTAAATTTTCAAAAATTTAACTCGCCTCTGAGTACTTCACTACTTTTAGATCATTAGCCTTGTCACTACCCTCAAGTTGATACTCTACCTCACCGTATTGGCCATCTTCTTTTAATGTTTGACCCGTAACATAGAATGTCTTATCTTCTTTTACAATATCGGTAATCTGTGGTTGTTGAAGATAGAATAGCTCATTCGATTTAACATCTTTTTTAGTAGCTTTATATTTTTCAGTATCTTTCTTTAAATAAGATGATACTAAATTAAAGTTACTTTGACTGCGTGCACTAATCATTGCCGCAGTGTAATCACCGAAAAAACTAGATATCTTATTTCTAAAACTATTTTCTTCTTTTTCTTTTTTCTCTACATACTTCTCGATTTCGTCATCATCAAAGTTTAAAGTGACCTTTGTTTTATCTTTGAGGTTATCTGTTTTCACTGTTGTTTCTGCTGATTTAAATGTTTTCTTCTTCGCTTGTCCTTCAGCAGATATTATTATATCTTTTGTTTTAGGATATGGACCAAATTCTTTGGCTTTTGCGTAATCATAAGTTTTGTCATTGATTTTCACTTTAACTGAATCAGTATCTATTTCAGAAGCACCATTTAATTCAACTTGCACATACGCCTCGTTAAAGTCTTCAATAACATCAACTGACTCATTGTTACTATCATTAAAGTTGAAATTAAGATGACCATTAAATTGGCCGTTCGCCATTTCTTTCTTAGCTTCAAGTGTATATTCACCTGGAATGAATTTACCTAAAGAAGTTGGCTTGTTTTTTTCAGCTACTACAGTTTTTTGTTTATCATCTGCCTTAAATTTATAAGTTGTTTCTTGTTTAGGTTTTACAATCGCTTCTTTAGTTGGTGCTGTGAAGCTCATATTATCAAATATTAAATAGCGTGTGCCATTTTTACTGATCCTCAGAACTTTTTCACCATTTTTAGCTGTGACAAAATCTGAATTCTTTGTATCATTTTTGTTCAATTTCGCAATTTTACTATTTACATCTTTCACGAAGTTATCCATTCCAACTTCGTTTTTTATGTATTTAATATAAGCTTCAGCTTCATTTTCATCAACACTGTTATTTTGGGTGCTCAAAAGCGTTGAAAGTTTTTGCGTATCATTATTATCTACTGCATTTATTATAATCTCTGATTGTGCTTCAGGTGAATTAAAGTTTCTTACTAAGAAAAAAACAATGATAAGTAAGATAAGGATAAAGAATGCAATCCCAAAAGGAATAATTTTACGTGCGTTAATGTTCGCTGTTTTTTTATTTATTTTTGTTGAGCGTGTCATTTTTTCTGAATCGCTTTGTTTTGCTCGATACCCGCAATGACTACATCTTCTCTGCCCGTTTCTTAAGTTTTCTCCACACTTTGGACATTTTTGCATTTTATCACCTCTTTATCCTCGATTTTACACTATCCCGTTATTTTAACACATTATAGAATGAAACTATATGTCAGATTATTACTGTATCTACGCATAATTGGACTATCATAACAGTATATTTATAAGCTATAACATTTATTATATGTGTGCTACTTAAAAATTGATATACGCATTTAGTCTAATGCTTGGTTTTTTCTATTGAATGACCTAATGTTCAAAACAATATGTCTAAAAAATCTATAACTCAATGACTTATAAAACAAAAGCGGCTACTTGTCATCCTAGTTTGGATGCTGACAGTCACTTAACAAGACTAACCTTTAACTCAATGTGTTTTTAAAATACGCGCTACATACTTATATTAATTCATGTTACGAATGATGTTTAATATTAAAGTTCTTCAGTCTTTGATCAATAATTTCCAACACATAACGCGCTTGTTCAATTTCATCATCTGATAAATCATGAAGTATATCGCTCACTATGTCATTAATTATAGACTTACTTTTTCTATTAAATTGTTTGCCCTTCTCCGTTAATTTAATATATTTTAACCGTTGATCTCCTGTATCTTCAGATTTATCCCATTGTACAACCTCAGCATGAATTAGTTTTTTTATTCTTCGGCTAACGGCAGCTTTATTTACGCCTTGACGTTCTGTGATTTCTGTTAAAGTCATCGTTTTTCCATTTTCAAGCATTAATATAACATTTGCCTGTTCTTTTGATACGTTGTACTCTTCTCTTAATGCCTTTAATAATTTAGCTAATAATGTATTTACATCATCTATAAATTCACCCATGAACTCTATATGACTATTTAAATTTTTCACCATTGGTTGCACCTCTTCAATCTCCACTATATGTAATATCATTTTATAATTTGTTATATTAATAGTATCAATATTTTAACGCCTATAAAAGTTTAAAAATATAATGCAACCATTTATTGATATTGCATGTTGCTTAATATTGATAGTAATGTCATATACATTTGCTTATTTTAATGGATTCAACTACATTTAATATACTATAAAATTCTGGGGTGAAACATGAATATTCTAGCACTACTCTGTAGTTTATTGATAGTACTTATTTTCGTAAGTATGTATTTAAATTTAAAATATTTTGCAAATATCAATATTTTTATTTCCCAGGTAATATTAGGTTATATTGTAATTATATTACGTATTGGGTCTCATCATATCCCTATAGATATAATTGCTGTGATGATTATTGGTTTCTTATTAGTACATTTAAAACACAAACATATATTGCAATATCGTATGAGCGCACTTTTTTTAAAACGACTCTATCGCTTATCTTTTAAAGTCATCGTTTTCACACTTGCTTGTGCCTACATTAGCTTGCTACCGTTCGCATTTAATGTTGTATTTCTATGGCTAGCAGCGATTACCTTTAGTGCGATTTTCACTTTTATTTGTTATGTATCTTGCGCTTCTTGTTATTTAAATCAGAAACATATTGCAAAATTTGATACGATACTCGTCTTAGGCGCAGGTATTTTTAATGAACATGTCCCGCCTATGCTAGCTAGTAGATTAGATCGAGCATTAGTATTATATAATCAACAACCTAACGCGCAATTAATCGTAAGTGGTGGACAAGGTCCGGATGAACCTATATCTGAAGCTTTGGCCATGTTTCGTTACTTAGTTGATCGTGGTGTGAATCCTGCTCAAATTTTAATGGAAGATGCGTCTACAAGTACATACGAAAACATTAAATTCACAAAAGCACTGATACAACAGTCATTTGACGCAAAACCTAAGGTTGTCTGTGTTACAAGTCAATTTCATATTATGCGTGCAGTCCGCTTCGGCCAAAAATTAGACCTTAAACTAAAAGGCGTTGGAAGTCATACGCCTTATCACTTTTTTGAAGTTGCCTTAATTAGAGACTTTTTAGCCTTAATGTATCAATACAAATTATTGCTAACAGTCTACTTTGCTACATTGTTCTTCGCTTGTATTTTTGCATTATGGTACATCCCTACTTCGTAGATATATCTATAAAAAACAAACCAAATGCTATTATAGCATTTGGTTTGTCAACGTTCTTAAAAGATGATTTGGGATTCTTATCTTCCAAGCGCTTCATATGGAATTAAACTTTTATAGATTATGAATTCACTATTACTCCGTTATCTAATTCAATTACTCTGTCTGCATACTCAAATAATCGCTTATCGTGGGTAATCATTATACCTATCATTTTTTTACTTTGTATTTGATTTTTAATCATATGAATAACTTCTGTTGCACGTTCTGCATCTAAACTCGCTGTAGGTTCATCTGCAAGTATAATTTTGGGACTGTTCATCAATGCTCTCATAATTGCTACACGCTGTTTCTCCCCGCCAGATAACATATGTGGGAATACATTTAAACGGTGTTCTAACCCTATTTGTTTTAATAACATTTCCGCTCTTTGATTAGCATCATTTTTAGACATTCCAGCTTCTCTGCCTATTGTCGTTAATTGTGCTTTCACTTTTAAATAAGGTACTAAATGTGAAGATTGAAATATAAATCCAATTTCATTCAATCTTAATTCTGATGCTTTTTTATCTCCTGCATATAATGGAGATTCATTATATAAAATGTCACCACTATTTTGTGAGAGTAAACCACCTAAAATAGTAAGCAATGTTGTCTTACCTGAACCTGACGCACCATTTAATATTACGAATTCCCCATCATTCACTTCAAAATTTATTCCTTTTAATACAGGTGTTTCTGATGGACCTTTACCAAATGTTTTTTTAATATCTTTTACTTGTAAACTCATTATTCTCCACCTCCGATTGCTTCAATAGGGTCTACTTTAAACAGTTTAATGAATGATAATACTGCACCTATAATCGCTACTACAATAAATACGCCTACGACTAATAATAGATTAGATAGTGTTACGTGGAATGGCATTGATACTGGCATAATTAATGATAAACCACTCACGAATCCTACAGAAATCAAAACGCCGATCATAGTAGTAATTAATATTTGAATTAATAACGCACTTAATAAATGTTTTGTTTTGATTCCAATTGCTTTCAAGATACCAATTTCCGGTATTTTTTGAATCGTCATAACGTAGAAGAATGCGCTAAGTACTATCGCTGAAATCACGAACAAACTTACAATCATCATATTTAATGGCGCTTGTTCTGCTTGATAACTTGGTATTTCACTTGTAATATCATCTTCTGTAAATACTTTGACATCTGAAATTTTATTTACTTCATCTTGTTGTTTAGCTGTTAAGTCTTTAACAGGATAAACTGTGCTCACTTGTTGGTTCAAGTTGTCGAATCCACTATCATTCATCATCACAACTGAACTATGTGAATGCATCGTATCGTTGATAACACCTGACACTCTTAATTCTTTACCATCTTTTACTTCAACCATATCACCAACGTTTATACCTTCGGCAGTCAGCTTGCTGTTGATTGCAAATTCATTATCTTTTGTTGGATAACTACCTTCTGCTAATTCAGGCTTGTCATTGTCTACCGTATTAGTCATCACCACATCTTCTTCGGTTTTATTAATTTTTAATGTTTGTGACGCTAATTTTAATGGTTCTTGATTTGTAATATCTTCAATTTTCTTTTGTTGTTCTGGTTTGATAATTGATTTCTCAATTTGTGGTTGCTTATTGTCCTGTAAAACATATTTTTCAGTTTTCATGTTGTCTAACATCGATATATTTTCTCTCGCTAATCCCTGCGCTAGTCCACTAATAAATAGAACCATAACACCTAGTAATAAAATGATTAACATAATTAAAATATAACGGAATTTATAATATTTTATCTCCTGCCATGCTAATTTCATCATTTCCACTCCTTCTCTAAAACTTATATCTAGAGTTTATCCTTCTTATGTGAACTCAATATGAACTCATGTTCTTTTTTTAAAACTTTTGTGATTTGTGAAGTCTTTTAGTAACGTTTATAATGACATTAAAATGAAGAAGGAGACATTGCCCATGACAACTTGTCTAATAGTCGATGATGACAAAAAAATATTAGAGTATGTTTCTAATTATATTAGTCGTGAAGGATTAGAAACAATTACGCAATCAAGCGCTGAAGATGCATTGTCCTACCTAGAATCAAATCAAGTAGACATTGCTATTGTAGATATTATGATGGGTGGCATGAGCGGTTTTGAGCTATGTAAGATTTTAAAAGAAGATTACGATATGCCAGTTATCATGTTAACTGCGCGTGATGCTTTAAGTGATAAAGAACAAGCTTACTTAACAGGCACGGATGACTATGTCACGAAACCTTTCGAAGTAAAAGAACTCATTTTCAGAATTAAAGCTGTGCTTAAGCGCTATAACATTAATGCTAATAGTGAAATTACTATTGGCAACCTTACGCTTAATCAAGCGTATTTAGAACTACAAACAGCT
Organism: Staphylococcus equorum; assembly: GCF_029531845.1. GTDB lineage: Bacteria > Bacillota > Bacilli > Staphylococcales > Staphylococcaceae > Staphylococcus > Staphylococcus equorum_C. The sequence continues at coordinate 4,758 of NZ_JAMBPV010000006.1, read as the reverse complement.
TCTAAAACAATGAATTTGCCTAATAAAGAATTCCAATTATTATTTATTCTTGCTTCTCATCCAAGACAAGTTTTTAATCGTGATGATTTAATAGAAAAAATATGGGGATTTGATTATGAAGGTGATGAACGCACTGTCGATGTTCATATTAAACGCCTTAGAAAAAGGCTTGAAAAACTGGAAGCTTCAGTAACGATTCATACAGTGCGTGGATTGGGTTATAAGGTGGATGATCATGTTTAAATCACTCTATACACGTATTGCAGTATATACTATTGTTGTTATGCTCTTCAGTGCAATAGTCAGTTTTTTATGTACAAATATTATTTATCATAATTTTTTGAAAGAAAATAATGATGCTAAGATTATGCGCACTTTAAAAGATTCGATGGAATATCAAAAGGAATCAAAAATTGATAGTCCTTCACCATTTTTCAAACATTTAGGTGAAATGAACTATCAAATTATGACTATTTCAGAAAATGGAAAAAGAACATACTATGGTGAAGCATTCAGAAAAGATAATATAACTCATCAAGATGTTCAAAGTGTATTAAATGGTAATGATTATCATGGTATTAAAAATTTGCCATACGCTCCTATTATTACTGGTTTTTTTGAAAACACTACTCAAAACACAGTAGGTATTACTTTTGAGTCTAAGGGTCAAAACTATGCCGTCTTCATGAGACCTGATATTGGTAAAACATTTAGCGAATTCAGAATATTCTTAGCGATATTAATATCGTTATTACTTATTATTTCTATCATCCTAGTTATTTCTTCAACTTATACATTAATTAAACCAATTCAACAATTGAAAAATGCGACAGAACGGCTTATGCAAGGTAACTTTGACTCAGCAATTAAAATTACCCGTAAAGATGAATTAGGCACATTACAATATCGATTTGATAAGATGCGACTTTCATTAAAACAATTAGATGATATGAGACAACATTTCGTTCAGAACGTTTCTCATGAGATCAAAACACCGTTAACACATGTTCATCACCTACTTGATCAACTCAAATTCGCTAAAAGCAATCAAGAACGTGAGCGCTATATTGATGATATTTACCAGATCACTACACAACTTAGCGAATTAACAAAAGAACTTTTACTGTTATCAGAAATTGATAACGGCGCACATCTTGAATTTAAAGACCACATTGAACTTAATCAACTTTTAAAACAAATAATCCGTCATGAACAATTTTCAGCTAATAAAAAAGATTTAATCATCATGTCAGATTTAGCAAATATTGAAATGACTGGGAACGAACGCTTATTACATCAAGCATTCCAAAACCTCATTACAAATGCCATTAAATATTCAATTCAAGGTGGCACGATAGATATTATACTTAAACAAGGTTTTGATTCTATTAAATGTACGATTACAGACGATGGTCAGGGTATGACTGAAGAAACTCAATCTCGATTGTTCGAGCGTTTTTATAAAGCAAGTAATCATGACAATAGTAATGGTTTAGGACTTGCTATCGCTAAAGCCATTTTTGAACTTCACGGTGGCGCGATATCCATTGAAAGTGAAAAAAACAAGGGTACTACATTCTCTATCGAAATACGTAAAAGTTAAAACAAAAGCGCACGGTTAACCTAGTATGATACTAGGTTAACCGTGCGCTTATTTTCATTGCTTGTATTCAAATCAATACTAAGACGATACTAATTTATTTTTAAATTTTTCGTGATTTCTTTATTCAATTTCGTATAAAGTGCTTCATTTTCTGATAGTTTCATGCCATATGAAGGAACCATTGTTTTCACTTTATCTTCCCATTGTTTAAATTCCTCACCATAGCAGCGTTTAAGTATATCAAGCATAATATCTACTGCTGTAGAAGCCCCTGGCGACGCCCCTAACAATGCAGACAATGAACCGTCTTCAGAAGTTATAACTTCTGTGCCAAATTGCAATGTCCCTTTACCATTTTCTGTATCTTTTATAACTTGCACACGTTGGCCAGCTACAACAATTTCCCAATCTTCACTCTTAGCATTAGGAACAAATTGACGTAAGTCTTCCATACGTTCTTCATTAGAAAGCGTAAGTTGTGAAATTAAATATTTTGTTAAGCTCATTTCTTTAATTCCTGCAGACAGCATTGTAATTAAATTGTTTGGTTTCACAGACTTAATTAAATCCATATTTGAACCAGTTTTCATGAATTTAGGTGAAAATCCAGCAAATGGACCAAATAATATTGTACGTTTGCCATCTATGTAACGTGTGTCTAAATGCGGTACTGACATTGGTGGCGCTCCTACTGAAGCTTTTCCATATACTTTAGCAAGATGTTGTGTTGTAATAGCTTCATCTTTACATACTAAGAACAAACCACTTACAGGGAATCCACCAACATGTTTAGATTCTTTAATACCTGTTTTTTGTAGCAATTGTAAACTTGCCCCACCGGCGCCGATGAATACGAAATCACTTTCAACAAATGTCACGATGTCTGTTTGTAAATCTTTAACTTTCATCTCCCAAACACCGTCTTCACGCTGTTTAAGATCTTGTACTTCATGTTCATAATTTAATTCAACTTGCTTTTCTTCTAAGTTTTCAAATAACTTTTTAGTTAGCGCACCGAAGTTAACATCTGTGCCAGTTTTATCATAACTCATTGCCATTGGTATATGAGATTTACGACCTTCCATCATCAATGGTACCCAATCAGCTATTTTATCTTTATTATCAGTAATTTCCATGTTACTGAATAGAATGTTTTTGTTTAATCTGTCTACACGTCTTTTTAAGTAATCTACGTTACGGACACCTTGTACAAAACTCATATGAGGTACAGGCTTAATAAACGCCTCAGGTTGCGTAAGTTGACCTTGTTTAACTAAGTAATTCCAAAATTGTTTTGTAACTTGGTATTGTTCATTAATTTTTACGGCCTTATTTATATCTATTGAACCATCTTTATTTTCTTTTGTATAATTCAACTCACATAATGCAGAATGACCTGTTCCTGCATTGTTCCACCCATTAGAACTTTCTTCTGCTGGCGTAGATAACCTTTCATACATCTTAATCTCTTTCTCTGGTGCGAGTTCTTTTAATATAGTTCCTAATGTTGCGCTCATGATACCGCCACCAATTAAGATGACATCTGTTTTGCTATGTTTTGTGCTCATAACAAACACAGTCCCCCTTTTATATATGTTTATAGAAACGTTATCTTTATCCTTTTTAAAATGAGATGAAGCGTTTTCTATAACTAAAAAATAAAAAACCTTGCCGTTATAATTGATTAAAATGTAAAAATAACGAAATATATCTTTATACTTCTCTAATTATATACGTAATTGCCCTATGAAAAAAGGGCTTTCAGTAATTCTACACAAATTTTGTTAATATGTGTTAACCAAACTGTTAGTTAAAAGATCTATTATATCTTCTAAAAAGACGTTAATGTGCTTTTTAAATACTGAAATAAGTTTGATACTACCAATAAAAACACATCATACATTTCATGATATAATGAATTCTAATTTAAGTTAAGAAACATTTGGAGGTTTTCCGATGAAATCAATCACTTTTTTCATGCATAATATCTATGCCATGGGAGGTACTGTAAAATCTATTTCACAATTAGCGAATACACTAGCTAAAAAAGGTCATAAAGTCGAAATCATTTCTATATTTAAAGGTGATATAAAACCTTATTTCGAACTTCATGATTCTATCGTTATAAAACCTTTAACCAATTATCAGTTGCACCCTAAAAATTTCAAAGATTTACTTTTTAACCGTATTAATAAATACACTTCAGTTTCTAAACCTAAAGTACTTTCAAAAAATGAACCAGGTTTAAACCAGTTTTCACGTTATATAGAGAAAAAGATGATTAAATCCATCCGTAAAATTGATACAGACGTTCTAATCGGGACTAGAGCTAGTTTTAATATACTGATTGCAAAATATGCACGAAACAACATTGAAACTATTGGTATGGAGCACATGAACTTTGAAGCCCATCCTGAAGCATTTCAACAAGAGATTATTGATGCATATACCTATTTAGATAAAGTTACTACACTTACTACTGTTGATAAAATTAAATATCAATCTTATATTCAAACACCTGTTTATGTAGTGCCAAATATTTTAAATGAACCTAGACTTAATACAGCAAAGGAAAAACTGATTACCGCTGCTGGTCGTTTAGAATATGAAAAAGGGTTTGACTTACTGATTGATAGTATTAATCCCATTCAGCATATCGTCAGAAAATTTGGCTATAAAGTACACATCTTTGGGGAAGGACAAGAAAGAGATGCATTACAACAACTTATTGATCGATATGACTTATCAGATATTGTTTTACTACAAGGCTCAACGCAACAATTAAACGAAAAATTAGCAATTAGTGAAATTACAGTCGTTCCTTCTCGTAACGAAGGCTTCGGCATGGTCATCTTAGAAGCGATGAATCAAAGTAATATTGTAGTCAGCTTTAGTGGAAACGCTGGTCCTGATTCTATTATTAAAAATAACGTAAATGGCTATTTAATTGATTACACGAATGTGACTGAATTGTCGAATAAACTGCGTAGGCTGATTAATCAAGAATTCAAAGAAGAAGTCCTTGTAGAAAATGGTTTCAAAACTGTAGCTGCTTACGCTCCTGAAGCTGTTTATCAACAGTTTTCAAATATGCTTAATTCACAAACATCATAACGCTTAATTCCAAACATAGACAAACCAAATGTTAATTATGA
>NZ_JAMBPV010000005.1 GCF_029531845.1 Staphylococcus equorum | reverse complement strand
ACATCTGCAGAATCTTGATCACTTACATCAGAAGAAGTGTTATCTTCTTTATTTTGTTCAGAAGCTTGAGTATCTTCATCATCTTGAACGTCTATATCAGAAGCGTGATTTTCAGATTGTTGAGCCTCTTCAGAATCTTGTCTGCTTACGTCAGAAGAAGCGTCATCTTCTTTATCTTGTTCCGGAGATTGATTAGTTTCATCATCTTGAACGTCTTTATCAGAAGCGTCATCTTCAGGTTGTTGTTCGCTTACGTCAGAAACATCTTCTCTAGGTTGTTGAGTCTCTGCAGAATTTTGAGCGTCAGCAACTGGCGTAGTTGTATCGTCAGTTGAATTTGTTTTAGAATTTTGTCTGTTTAAGTCAGAAGAAGCGTTGTTTTCATTATCTTTATCAGAAGCTTGAGTGTCTTCATTATTTTGAACGTCTTCACTAGAAGCATCTTCTTCAGGTTGTTGCTCGCTTAAGTCAGAAGAAGTATTGTCTTGAGCTGTATTTTGTTCAGTAGATTGCGTGTTTTTAGTGTCCTGACTGTTATCAACTGGTGTAGCTGTATCGTCAGTTGGATTTTCATCATTATTTTGAACGCCTTGATTAGTAGAATCTTTTTCAGATTGTTGAATAGCGTCATTATTTTGCTCTTTTACGTCAGAAGAAGTGTTGTTTTGAGCTGAATCTTGTTCAACACTTTGAGCATCTTCTGGATTTTGAGTATTTTCAGTTACTCCGTTAGCTTTTGTTTGAGAATTCGTTTGTTCTTCTTGATTTGGAGTTTGTTGGTTGTATGTATCTTGACTTGGTGTTTGTTCAGAGTTCAACTCATCTAATTCTGCGTCGTAAGTGTTAACTTCGTTTGCTAAGGTCTGTTGAACTTGTGTAGGGTCTTGGTATGATTGTGTACCTGAAATATTAGCAGTAGGTTTACTAACTTCAGATTTGATTTGTTCACTTTGTTTAAGTGTATTCTTATCATCTAACACATTCTCGTTTGTAGAGTGATTTTGTGCGTCATCTGCAGCTTGTGCTTGATGAGATGTTAAAGCTGTACCTGCTAACGTTAGTGCTACCATCGACGGTACTTTATAAGTAAACTTTTTCTTAGTCATTAAACTGCCCCTTTAACTATATATTTAACATTTATTATAATACGACTTTTGGAGGAGTGGTTTAAATTTTACTGTTTTGTAATATAAAATTAATCTGATTAAGTTTTGGGGAAGCTATAACATCTGATTTAAAGCGTTATAAAGCTTAATTTAAAAAATATTGAAATATTACACGTAGAAAAATATTACAAATAATAGTTGCAATATAAATGTAAAAACATATTAAATTGGGTTAAATTGATTTTTCCATAGCAATATGATTAATATTTTCTTCAATAAAAATTTCTCCAAAAGGTTTATATCCTAAAGATTCATAAAAAGCTTGAGCGTGGCATTGTGCATTTAGTATTAATGAATGATGACCTTGATTTTTAGCGATTTCTTCTAAAAATTGCATGAGTAATTTGCCATTTCCAGATTTTCTATGAGACACAATAACTGCAACTCTTTCTATTTTAACGCCATTGTCATAAGGACGAAATCTGCCAGTGGCGAAGGGGATGTTGTTTTTATCATATCCAATGATATGCGTAGCAATAGCTTCGTATTGATCTATTTCATTTTCAAGTGGCACACCTTGCTCTAGAACAAAAACTTGTTCTCGAACACTGTATGCATCTTCCATCATGGAAGGCGTTGTAACGATTTTAAACATAATTATTCCTCATTTCCTTTTTGATAAAAAAACGCCCTATCAAAGTTTAATGTGATAGGGCGTTGGTTTAATTATTATTGTGCTTCTTTTCTAATTATCGCAGTATATTGCCAAAAAATTCGCATTTGTGCAATATTCCAATTATTCATGCCCATTGTGAAACCAGATGGCCTGAATAAATTAACATCTGTAACCTCTAATGCAGCGGCAATAAGATATTGGATAGGGACGCTAATTTCTTTCATTGTTTCTGTAATTCCATTTTGATTATAAACCCAAGAAAACGGTAATTCTGATTCAAAAACATCAACTTTTTCGAATATTTCTGGAAGTCCAACAATATAACATGCACCATCGACGATAGGATTATTTTCACTATCTTTATAGTATATGCGTAAAGCTTCATAGTTTTCACGGTGTTCATGATTGACATAGAAAAATTCATTTCTAAAAAGCGCCATATCTTTGCTGTGTATCATTTGTTGTTCTAAAACATTAAACATTCCGTTTACATGAGCAAGTTTTTCGTATGTTTTGCGTGACATATAGTGAGCTCCTCTCCACAGTTAATATTGATTAGTTGGTACTTCTTGAGAATTTTGTTGCTGATTCGGATCTACTTGTTGCTGGTTAGGGTCAGCTTGTTGCTGATTCGGATTGTTTTGTTGTTGGTTAGGGTCAGCTTGTTGTTGATTTGGATCTACTTGCTGTTGATTTGGATCAATCTGTTGCTGATTGTTATTCTGTTGCTGTGAATTATCATTGTTTTCAGTGCCATTTAATTCAGATGAATTGTCTTCATCCTCATCATTGGAACTATCATTTTGATTTTTTCTAAGTAGGCTGCTGTCTAACTCTGTTTGTGGTACGAGTGTACCATAAAAATCAGTGACACGTTGATTTAAGAAATTACTTGTATCTTCAATTTTAGGTAAATTTAAGTCATCTCGTAATAAATTTGAAGTGTCTTGAATACTTTTAATATCTGGATTGTAATAATAAATTCCATTTAAGTAATCATCGTCACCTTTAAGTTGTTTACTTTTGATTTCAACATCATCTTTTAAATAAGATGTTGCAAGTGCCTTTACCTCGTCATAGCTTAAATTATGTTTTGAATTATTACCAACTATTTCAATAACATCATCTAATTTACTAAAGGACCCAGCATTTTGCGCCTTAGCAAAGAGTTTTTTAATTAACTCCATTTGTCTTTGGCCACGTTTTAAATCAGAATCTTGATGTCGTGTTCTAGCCACTGCTAATGCTTCGTCGCCATTTAGTTTTTGAAGTCCTTTTTCAACTTTTATTTTGCCAGTGTCATCTGTATTTGGTTCACTGATGTCATATGGTACATCATATTCAATGCCCCCAAGTTCATCAACAGCATCTACAAATGCGTCCATATTAATACGTACGTAATAATCAACCGGTACGTTTAAAGTAGCTTCCACAGAATCCATTGAAGCTGTAGGTCCACCATAAGCATGTGCATGAGTGATTTTATCGTAATAACCTACTTTTGGAATATAGCTGATTGTATCACGTGGAATGCTTAGCATTCTTATTTGCTCTTTATCGGAATTGAATGTTGAAAGAATCATAGCATCGGTTCTTGATTGTTCAGTACTTTGCCCATTTTTTTCTCGTCCACTATTTCCATCAATACCTAAAAATAAGATAGAAATAGGGTCTTTAGAAGGATCGACTTTAGATTCACGAATGTTTGATTTCCTCGTGGAATCACCATCGTTAAAAGAATTCTCAAAAGCACCTTGAGATGATTTGAGCAGAATGATAGCAAATATAACCGGAACAACTACAAGAACTAAAGATAGAAATATTAAAAAATATTTTAAAAATTTATTCATGTTTGAAGCTCCCCATGTATATGATTTTGTACATGTTACTATATTTTCGTTAAATGTTATAGTTCTTTTAACTATATTAAATATTTGTAAAGAAGAAAATGTACTATAACTTATAATTTTATTACTATAGCTAGTAAATATCAACTATGAATGTGTTATTTTCAAGTTTAAAGTAAAATTAAATTAGGGTATTTGTAGTATTAGTCTTCTATATTAAAGTTTATCAATAGAAACTAACAAAAATGTTATTTGCTTATAAATGATTTATAGCGATACATAAGCTATAATATATAATAGAAATATCAACTTGTGAACAATAACTGTGTTGCAAGGAAATGACAAAATAATTATAAATATAAGAAAAAAGAGCTTTGCTACGTTATAATTTAAGAACAATGATTTCTATAAAATATTTTAAAAATTAATAATTGAAATGGATATATCTTTACCAAAAGATATGAGGAGGACATGTGAATATGAAGCAAGAATGGTTAGATAAAATAGATGAGAGTTTAGTGAAAGGTTTTTATGAGATACAAACAGAAACAGATAAAGAAGAAGGTTTCAAAGGAAGTTTAGCTTTTGGAACTGCAGGTATCCGAAGTACTTTTGGTTTAGGCCCTGGAAGATTAAATGCATTTACGGTTCGCAAAGTAGCTTTAGGCTTAGCTCAATATTTAATTAATAAAATTGATTACCCAACTGTAGTAATACACTTTGATACGAGGTTTTTATCTAAAGCATTTTCACAAGAAATGGCTAGTGTACTAGCTAATAATAATGTTACACCTATTTTATCAGAAGATTATAAATCTACTCCAGAGTTATCATTCGCTGTTAGACATTTGAATGCGGATGCAGGTGTAATGATAACAGCTAGTCATAATCCTAAAAATTATAATGGTATAAAAATTTACGATGAAAAAGGTGGTCAATTACTACCTGATGAATCCGAACAACTTAGCAACTATATTAATACGATAGAATCTCCATTATTAATTGAAAAGGGCAATTTTGAAGTATTAAAAGAAAAAGACAAAATTAAGTATATTACTAGTGAAGTAACTGAAAATTATAAAAGTGAAGTTAAAGATTTAGTAGGTTCAATTGATGAAAAAGATGCAAAAGTGGTATTAACGAGTTTACATGGTACAAGTTTACCGTTGATATCAAATATATTAACAGAATTGGATTACCAAAATTTTGTAATAGAAGAAGAGCAATCTACACCTGACGGCAATTTTCCAACTGTAGAAATTGCTAACCCTGAAGATGAAACTGCTTTTAATTATGGCTTAGCACTTGCAGAAAAAACAGATGCACAACTTGTCATAGCTACAGATCCTGATGCAGATAGATTTGGTTTTATTGAACGTTATGGCAAAAATGATTATAGATATTTTAATGGTAATGAAATTGGATTATTGTTTATGAAATTAAGATTTCAAGACTTAGTTGAAGCAGGCACACCGCTTTATATTATTAAATCTATCGTGACAAGTGAATTAGCAGAAAGATTAGCATTAGCGTTAAATGTACAAGTTAATAATGTGCTAACTGGATTTAAATATATATCTGATTTAATTGAGCAAAAAAGTGGAGACAATGATACGCAATTATTACTCGCATTTGAGGAAAGCCACGGCTATTTAGCGAAATCAATTTCTAGAGATAAAGATGCAATTCAAATGGTACCTTTATTAGTTAAATATAAGAATCTATTATCTAAAAATGGTTTGACGTTTAAAGACACTATGGAAGATATTTATCAAAATATTGGCGCATTTAAAGATAGAACACTCGCACCGTCATTCGAAGGGGCAGAGGGTGTGGAAAAGATTGCGAATATAATGAGTCAATTTAGAGATAAAGATATATTCTCTATTTGTGGTATGGATGTAAAACAAATAGAAGATTATCATACTGGTGAAATTAGAAATGTCATAGAAGGTACAACAGATGCACTAACATTACCAAAAACGAATCTAATTAGATTCGTTTTTGATGATGGATTTATCGCTCTTAGACCATCTGGAACAGAGCCGAAAATAAAACTCTATTTCTCTCTGAATGTAGAAGATATAGATGCAATTACAGATCAATTTGAAAAAAACTATATTCAAAATTTAGATTAATTTATGTAGAGGCAACAAGATGACAGCAAAAAAACTAAAACAATTTATGATTTTTTTAATCTTTATTTTAACTATAATCACTTTTACAATTGTATACAGATATTATCATGATAATAAACAAGATATGAAATACCAAAGTACCCATACGAATAATTTGAAAACAGTAATGGATAAAACCAACCCACAAATTAACGCGATTAATCAATATTTAGAGAAAATTAATTTTAATGGGACTGCAGCTGTTTTTGAACGTGGTCAACTTAAATTGAATAAAGGCTATGGCGTTAAAAATTTTGAAACAGATGAAAAGAATAGGGCAGACACATTATATTTAATTGGATCATCTCAAAAATTCACTACAGGATTAATGCTTAAACAATTAGAAAATGAACAAAAAATAAATATGAATGACGTAGTTACTAAATATTTACCATGGTTCAAAACGTCAAAACCTATTACATTAAATCAACTTATGCTTCATCAAAGTGGTTTATATAAATATAAAGCTTCAACCTCTTATGAAAATTTAGATAGCGCAGTACAATCAATCCAACGTAAAGGTATTGAGGTTAAATTTTATAATGAAAATAGATATAATGATGCTAATTATTTAGTTTTATCTCGTGTGATAGAAGAAGTAACTGGTAAATCTTTTTCAAAGAATTTTGAAAAAAGATTAGCAAAACCATACCGATTGGAGCATACAGCATTCTTTAATGATGAAACTTTCAAAAAGGATATGGCTGAAGGATATAAAAAAGATGAAAATACAGGGGAACCAGTGAAGCAGAAGCCTAATGTTTTAAATCAATATTATGGCGCTGGCAATTTATATATGACGCCTCATGATATGGGGAAATTGATATTAAGTATACAAAACAATGAACTGTTCATAGATAATATAACAACTCCTTTATTACATGAAAGTTTAACGCCACGTTATCCAATAGCGTATCGTTATGGTTTTTATTCACTTCCCAATAAAAATAGGGTTAATGGTGGTTTTTTTGGACAAGTATTTACAGCATACTTTAATGACGATTATATTGTAGTGCTGGGGACAAATTATGAAAATAATGATGTGAATAATGAGAAAAAGATAAAACATATTTTTAATAAATTACTAAAACAGGACAAGCCTTATAATAAAGTAGGGCAACGATATTAATGATTTGATTACTGTAGTAACTTAAAATTATGAAATTAAAAACACTCCTAACTGCCAAGTATAAAGGTATAACCTCTAACTTGATGACAGTATTAGGAGTGTTTTTTCATAGTTATGAGTAATAGTCATAATAGGGTACAAATCAACTTATTTACAGTATTTTAGTGCATCGACGAACATGTGCTCAAATGTATCTGGATGAACAGACATGACCACCGAACAATTAGGGAAACGAGATTTGAAATCAGTTACTGTGGCACCTTTTGTAAACGTGCCATTCGTTTCTATTTGCACATCGGCTTCCAGTACATTGAATTTTTCAGGATGAAGCATATAAAGCACAGTATATGCATCGTATACATTAATACCTTTTTCAAAATCATCCCCTTTGTAATGCTTGAAGATTTGATGCAACATATCACCAGTTTTATTCAGCGTTTGTAATTTATTTACAAATGTATGGCTTAATGTTGAACTTCTTGCTACATCAAGTCCTACCATGGTTAAAGGCAAACCAGAATTAAAAACGATTTGTGCAGCTTCAGGGTCACAATAAATATTGAATTCCGCTAAAGGTGTGACATTACCACGACCTGTGCTTCCTCCCATTAAAACAATTTCTTTAATATAATCTTTTACTTCTGGATAAGTAGAAAGTAATAATGCAATATTTGTTAGTGGACCTATAGGTATAAGTGTTATAGGAACCTCACTACTTAGTAAAGCTTTTCGCATAGCTTCTATAGCATGTGTTGAAGCTAAATCTTTTTCATTTGCTTCAGGAAATGGATAACCATCCATACCGGACTCGCCATGAACTTTGCTTGCATCGACAATCTCTGAAACTAATGGTTGAGATGAACCTCTATGAACGGGTACGTCACTTGCAAAAAACTGCTTGAGTTTCAATGTATTTGCTGTTGTTTTTTCAATGCCAACATTACCATTAATTGTAGTAATCATTCTTAGGTCAAAGTTGGGGTGATTCAGCGCAATGCTTATAGCAGCTGCATCATCAATACCAGGATCGGTATCTATAATAATTGGTTGTTTCATAATCGTAAAGTCCTCCTTAGTCATTTTGTTATCGTATAGATTCATTTTACAATGTTTTCTTTTAAAAGTGTTGTACATAAAATCAAAGTGTAGATAAATTGGGCTTGAAAATAGGGGAGAACAATAAAATTAACTTGGAGTTAACTTCTATAACTTAATTAATAATAAAAAAAGACTTCTCTAAAAGAGAAGTCTTTTTCTTGGATTATAAGTGAGCTGAGTGTCCACCTTGCATTACCCAATAAGTACCAATAACAGTAATTAAAGTAATGATAATCGCAAATACAACTTTAAATGCTTGTAAGTTTCCGTCTTTACCTTCAGTTAAGTGCATGAACATTAATAATTGAACTGCAGCCTGTATAAAAGCAAAACCAAAAATGATGGTCATCTTAACGTTAAGTTCCATAGATGTGTATAAGGTTACAAACACTGCTAATATTGTCAGAACGATTGAGGCAATAAAACCTACTGTGTGTTTTACTATTGTATTCATCCGCTAAACACCATCCCTATCATATATACGGCAGTGAAGATGAAGATCCATACAACATCTAAAAAGTGCCAATATAAACTTACTATAAATAATTTAGGAGCATTGTCTTTATTTAATCCTCGCATAGCTACTTGAATTAATAAACAGATAATCCAGACGATACCTAACGATACGTGGGCACCATGTGTTCCTAATAGTATAAAGAAACTAGACCAATAAGAACCAATAGAAAGATTAACACCCTCATGTACATAGTGTGTGAATTCATAGATTTCAAAGCCCACGAATACGATACCTAATAATACAGTGATAATCATCCAAATCATCATTAATTTTTCTTTTTCTTTTCTCATGTAGTAAATTGCAATACCACATGTATAAGAACTAATTAATAAAGCAAATGTCATTATCAAAATGAGCGGTAATTCAAATAACTCGGTAGTCATTTTACCAGCATAATCGCCACCATGTTGCAGTGTTATCAACGCTGCAAATAACGTACCGAATAATGAGAATTCAGCTGTAAGGAAAATCCAAAAGCCAAGCTTATTTAATTCACCTTCATGCGAACGTTGATCAATTGTGTTTGCATCATGACTCATGACTTACAGCCTCCCTTTCTTTTATTCGTGCTTCACGTAAACGTTTTTCAGTTTCAGTTACTTCAGAAACTGGAATATGATAACCGTGATCTACTTGGAAACTACGATAAATCATAGTACCAAAGATACCAATTAAGCAAAGAATAGCCGGTAGCATTGTTTCAAATACTAGGAAGAAACCACCAATAGTGAAGAATATTCCCATGAATACACCGACTGGCGTATTATTCGGCATGTGGATATCTTTGTAATTATGGTTATCTAAATAATGACGACCATGTTCTTTCATATCAACAAATGTATCATAGTCGTTCCAATCTGGTGTAATAGCAAAGTTGTATTTAGGTGGCATTGCTGCTGCAGTTGACCACTCTAATGTACGACCTAAGCCATCCCAATTATCACCAGTTGCTTCACGTGGTGCTTTGAAGAAGCTGTAAACAATACTTGCTACTAAGAACATAAAGCCTAATGCCATTAATAGGGCACCGAAAGTTGAGATTACGTTTAGTAACCACCAACCATCTTCTGGCATGTAAGTGTATAAACGACGTGGCATACCATCAAGACCTAGGATGAATTGAGGTATGAAACAAATGTTGAAGCCAATCACAAAGAACCAGAAACACCATTTATTTAATTTCTCGTTTAACTTAAATCCAGTCATCTTAGGCCACCAGAATATTAAAGCACCTAGACAAGCAAATACAACACCCGCTACTAATGTGTAGTGGAAATGCGCTACTAAGAAGTACGTATTGTGGTATTGGTAATCTGCTGCTGCCATAGAAAGCATAATACCAGTTACCCCACCTATTAAGAAGTTAGGTATGAATCCTAATGCAAATAGCATTGGTGATTCAAAGGTAATGCGACCTTGGTAAAGCGTAAACAACCAGTTAAATATTTTAACACCGGTTGGGATACCAATAAGCATTGTTGAAATCGAGAAGAATGAGTTAATTAATGCACCATTACCCATTGTGAAGAAATGGTGAACCCAAACTAAGAAACTTAAGAATGCGATACCTGCAGTCGCCCAAACCATACTTTGGTGACCAAATAGGCGTTTACGCGCAAACGTTGGAATGATTTCAGAGTATATACCAAATGCCGGAAGGATAACGATGTATACTTCGGGGTGCCCCCATACCCAGAAGAAGTTAGCCCAAAGCATTGGCATACCACCATTAGCAACTGTAAAGAATGCTGTTCCAAATATATTATCAGTTGTAAATAGTGCTAATGCCACTGTTAGTACTGGGAAAGCCAAGATAACGATTAAAGCTGTAATGAAAGTAGTAACCGTAAACATTGGCATTTCCATGAATTTCATTGTAGGTGTTTTCATTCTAAGTATGGTTACGAAGAAGTTAATACCTGTCATCAGTGTACCGATACCAGAAATCTGTATTGCAATTAAGTAATAATTGACACCTGGCCCGGGACTGAATTCGCCTGCCAGTGGTGCATAGTTAGTCCAACCAGCTGCAGGAGAGCCTCCGACTATAAATGACAAGTTGAATAAAATCATACCTGAGAAGAATAACCAGAAACTTACGCTATTTAATACAGGGAATGCAACGTCTCGAGCACCAATTTGTAAAGGTACAATAACGTTCCATAAACCAAATATGAAAGGCATTGCCATAAAGATAATCATGATAACACCGTGTGTACTAAAAACTTCGTTATAGTGATTTGAGTCCAAGAACGTATTGTTAGGAATCGCTAATTGTGTACGCATCATTAATGCGTCAATACCACCACGAACGAACATTAATACAGCACAGATTAAATACATTGCCCCGATTTTCTTATGGTCGACAGATGTGAACCATTCTCTGTATAAATATTTCCATAATTTAAAGTAAGTAATTACTGCGATTAGTCCAATGATTCCAAATGGGGCACCGATTTGTGCCATTGTAATCATCCAGGTACCTTCAACGAGTAATTGATCCCATGGAAAATTCATTAATGTCCACCTCCAGATTCATGCTCTTTTTTCTCTATTTCAGATGCTTTTTCGTCTTTTGCACCTTTAGAGATTTTGTCCATTTCCTCGACGTTATGTGTTTCCTCGTCTTTGAATTCACTATCGTATGGCTCGTTGTTGCCAAGAATCATGGCTTTCATACCATGTCTCTCATAGTTCGCATTTGTGATTTGCGGTTTACGTGCAGGTTGATCTGGTTCATCTAACACATCTTCAGTTAATTCTTCTTCAGTGTTAAAGTTCGGATCTTTTTGTACGTAATTGTAGCGATCATAAGCGTGGAAAATATACTCAGGATCTGCTGCAGGATCAACAAATGCTAAATGGGTACCGCTGAAAGTTAATTCTTCATTTTCAGTAGTTGGTAAAAGCTGCTTATCAAATGTATCTTGATCTAATTCTTTTTTACTTTGAGCATCTTTGACCCAATCTTTAAATTCACTTTGACTTACTGAGTTAACATCGAAAGTTTGACGAGAAAAACCTTCACCGTTGAAGTTTGAGTTACGTCCACGGAACGTACCTTCTTCACTAGATGTTAATGTCCAGTCCATCGTCATACCTGTCATCGCGTATTTCTGACCACCAAGTTGTGGTATCCAGAAACTTGTCATCGAATCCATTGATTGGAGTTTGAAAACAACAGGACGATCTTTCGGTATTGTTAAGTGATTAACAGTTTCAATTTTTTCTTCAGGATAACTAAAGAACCACTTGAAACCAGCACTTGTAGCATAAACTACAATAGGATCATCCTCTTTGTCTGGTGTTTCCTCATACATGTAAAGTGATTTAACCGTTGGAATAGCTATAGCAATTACAATGATTATTGGAATAATGAACCAGATCGATTCAAGTAAAAAACTATGATGCATCTTTCCTGTTTCCTCTGTCTTGCCCATTCTATATTTATATAGAAAGACTGTGAACAAGAGAATTACAGCGACAACTATAGCAAGCATGAAGATGATTGAATAGATAATCAAGAACTTCGTATCACTTGCCATTGGCCCTTTTGGGTTTAAAACTTCTACATTCTCACAACCACTAAGTAAAATTAGCGAGCCAAAGAGTAGAAGCAAAGACTTAAATTTTGACACTTTTTTGACCTCCTAATACTACAATTGTAGGGCTTAACATCAATTTTAAGATATTACGCAATTATTACAAGTGTTTGTGCGAAAAAAATTATTGTAAAATTAAAAGAAACCCAACAGAACCAATGTCTGGCGGGCTTTTAAAGATTTGTTAAAATTATGTGTACATTTTGTGAAAAGTGTCATAATTAAGTCGAAAGAGTAATTTTGTCTTAAAAAATATGATAATCGTTATCAGTTAGGGTTTCTTGAGAC
The DNA here is from genome assembly GCF_029531845.1 of Staphylococcus equorum. Classification (GTDB taxonomy): domain Bacteria; phylum Bacillota; class Bacilli; order Staphylococcales; family Staphylococcaceae; genus Staphylococcus; species Staphylococcus equorum_C. The sequence goes on along the minus strand of NZ_JAMBPV010000005.1, from coordinate 186,942 downwards.
TATGTATGGAATCTATGTGTTACTTAACTTCAACATAACGTATAGACTTTTTTATAGCGCCATTCGAATCTTCAACTTTATATTCAACTTTGTATTTTCCAGTTTTATTTGTATTTATATCTCCATCAACGGTAATTTTATCAGTTAAATCGCCATCTTCTTTATCAAAGGCACTTACACCATTAAGTAAATTATAATCGTCACCTTTTTCGATGATTGTATCTTTAGTACCTTTTAGTTCTGGTATTGAATTATCAGTAGCTTCTGCACTTAAGTTAGGTGACACAAGTGTGGCAGATACGCCTAATGCTGATAATGACTGTATTAGTTTGTTCATAACGTTAACCTCCGTATGACCGTCATTTATTTTATTCAACTATACTATACTTTAAATGAGTTTAGAATACATCGTACTATAGTCTTAATATAACGTATGACTTTGAATCTAACAGTAATTTTCAGTAAAAATTTAGTAAATTGAACGTTCTGTGAACTTTGACATAATAAACTTCAAAATAATATTGAGTTTTAATAAACTTAAATTGTAATAAAAATTTAAGTCGAAAGTGGTGTGGGAGCATGTTAACTGAAAATGAAAAGCTATCATTAAAAAAACAGTACCAGTACTCCAAGAAAGAGGAATAGAGATAACTTCATATTTCTATAATAGAATGTTTAAGCAACATCCAGAACTGAGAAATATGTTTAATCAAACGAATCAGAAAAAAGGATTCCAATCAACTGCATTAGCACAAAGTGTTTTAGCTTCAGTAATGAATATTGATGATTTGACACGTATTATGCCGGTAGTTATGGAAATTGCCTATAAGCATTGTGCATTGCAAGTCCCAGAAGCAGGCTATGATATAGTAGGTGAAAATTTATTAGCCGCAATACAAAGTGTATTAGATTTAGAAAAAGACGATCCGATATTGGAATCATGGGAGAAAGCTTATGCGGAAATTGCTGCTGTATTTATTGATATTGAAAAGGAAATATACGCTAAAATGGCATGGGATGGGTTTAAAGAATTTGAAATTAGTAATATTGAAACCATTGCCCCAGATATCAAAGCATTTACGATAAAATCAGCAACGCAGGATCTCAGTCAATTTTTACCGGGGCAATATATTACTGTAGATGTAGAAAGTGAAAAATTGGAATATCATGCTAAAAGACACTATTCAATAGTAGAAGGTGATATTGAATCACTTACTTTTGCTGTCAAGAGAGATGTTGGTAGGGAGTATGTAGGTGAAGTTTCTACAATATTACATGACGAGCTTAAAGTAGGTGACTTTATTCATTTATCTGCACCAGTAGGCGACTTTATTCTTGATAATATGTCTGCACCACAATTATTTATAGGTTCTGGCATTGGAGTTACGCCACTCATACCAATGTTTAATGAAGCATCACAATTACAAACGAAAGTACAATTTATACAAAATATAAGTGATGTTCATGATATACCATATAATAGTAAGTTAGAAAACATAGCAACAGCAAAAGAGAACGTTGAATATATTATTCATAACAAAACCACACAAGGTTACATGACAAAATCTTACTTGGAACAATTTATTTCAGGAGATACAGAAATTTACGTATGTGGGGGGAGTTCTTTCTTAAAATCTATAATCACGGCATTAAAAGAGTTAGGCGTCGATGAATCGAAAATACATTTTGAATCATTTATACCTAAACTTAGTGTTAGTGTGTAATTAATATTAAGATAAAACAATTGAATATTGTATAAAAAGAGAGGTTAGAATTCACTTTGTGACATCTAACCTCTCTTTATTCATTTATTAATAGTAACAATACGAATATATTATTCGCGATTGATTATTCAATGCCTCTACGCATTTTTTCCGCCATAAGCGTATTATTTAAAACCATAGTAATCGTCATTGGGCCAACGCCACCAGGTACTGGAGTAATTGCGCCAGCAACTTCTTTTACTTCATCGTATGCAATATCACCTTTTAATTTACCGTTTTCGTCTGGCGTGTTACCAACATCAATCACAACTGCGCCTTCTTTGACATCTTCTTTTGTAACTAACCCCGGACGACCGACAGCACTAACGATGACATCAGCATTTTTTAAATAGCTGTGCATATCCTTCGTTCTTGAATGAAGAATCGTAACAGATGCATTTTTTTGTAATAATAATTTAGATACTGGTTGTCCTACGATATGACTACGTCCGATAACAACTGCATCTTTACCTTCTAAATCAATATCTGCATGATTCAATAATTCCATAATACCTAACGGTGTACATGGAACGAAAGTTTGTTGATCAATATAAAGTTTACCGATATTTTCAGGGTGGAAACCATCCACATCTTTTGCTGGATCTATAGATTCTATAACCTTTTGTTCACTAACTTGTTTTGGTAAAGGTACTTGTACTAATATACCGCTCACAGTATCATCTTCATTTAAACGTTTAAGTTCTTTTAGAACTTCTTCTTCGGATGTTGATTCGTCTAAATGTACGATTTCAGAAATCATACCAATTTTTTCTGCTGCTTTCTTTTTAGAATTTACATAACTTTGACTTGCACCATCATTACCTACAAGTATTACAGATAATTTAGGTGTGTAACCCTTAGATTGCAATGCATCAACTTGATCTTTAAGACCTTGTCTGTAATCTTTTGCAATTTGTTTTCCGTCTAAAATTTTAGCGACCATGAAAAAATCCTCCTCCAATGTATGTACTATACTTAACTTTAACATAAAAAACTTGATGAATATCAACCAAAAGACGTAGATTACATCATTTTTTTGATTTAAAGTTCGATTTTTGATTGAAAAAGCATCGTTTAGTTGTTATGCTATATCTGTAATATACATCTAATAGTAGTAACATTTCAAATTTCTGAAAGGGTGTTCATTGTGAAAGTGGTAGTTATAATGGGGAGTTCTTCTGATTGGGAGACAATGAAAGAAAGTTGTCTTATGTTAGATCAATTAGAAATTCCTTACGATAAAAAAGTAGTTTCAGCGCATCGTACGCCACAATTAATGTTTGAATTTTCTAAAGAAGCAAGAGAAAAAGGATACGACGTCATTATTGCTGGAGCAGGTGGTGCAGCGCATTTACCAGGCATGGTAGCATCAATGACCACATTACCTGTGATTGGGGTACCAATCGAGTCAAAAAGTTTAAAAGGATTAGATTCGCTATTATCCATCGTTCAAATGCCGGGAGGTATACCAGTAGCAACAACTGCGATAGGCAAAGCTGGTGCAAAAAATGCAGGTGTGTTAGCGGCTAGGATTTTAAGCATTGGCAATAAAAAAGTCCAAGAGAATTTGGAAAATTTCGAAAAATCATTAGTTGAGAAAGTGAGTGATATGCAACATGAACTTCAGTAAATTAAAATTCGGAGCCACTATTGGCATTATTGGCGGAGGGCAGTTAGGTAAAATGATGGCACAATCTGCACAAAAAATGGGATTTAAAGTCATCGTACTCGATCCTGATCAAGAATGCCCTTGTCAACATGTTGCACATGAATTTATTAATGCCGCTTACGATAATCAAGAGGCTTTAAATCAACTTGGTGAATTATCGGACGTCATTACTTACGAATTTGAAAACATCTCAGCTAGTCAATTACAAACACTAGTCTCAAAATACAATATCCCTCAAGGTTATCAGGCAATTCAGTTGCTACAAGACCGATTGACTGAAAAACAAACATTGCAAGCAGCACAAACTCAAATTGCTCCATTCGTTCAATTATCTGGACCAAGTGATTTGAACCAAGCAATTGAAACGATTGGTTATCCATTTATCGTAAAAACACGTTTCGGTGGTTATGATGGCAAAGGTCAAGTTTTGGTTAAAGACGTAACTTATATAGATGAAGCAAAGTCACTTGTAGCTGAACAAGAATGTGTAGCTGAACAATTTCTAGACTTGCAAAAAGAAGTCTCACTTACAGTGACGATTGGCAATGATAACCAAATCACGTACTTTCCACTCCAAGAAAATGAGCATCAAAATCAAATACTATTTAAAACAATTGTACCAGCCCGTACAAATATAGAAAAAGAACATGAAGCACAAAATGAAGTTAAAAAAATAATTGATCATATCCATTTTATAGGCACATTTACAGTTGAATTCTTTATCGATGCACACAATCATTTATATGTGAATGAAATTGCACCGAGACCACATAATTCGGGACACTATTCTATAGAAGCGTGTGATTACTCGCAATTTGACACACATATATTAGCAATTACAGGACAAAAATTACCACAATCTATTGAATTACTTAAACCTGCAGTAATGATGAATTTATTAGGTAGAGATTTAGACCTTTTAGAAGATCAATTTGCTGAACATCCTGAGTGGCATGTGCATATATACGGTAAAAACACACGTAAAGCAGATAGAAAAATGGGTCATTTAACTGTTTTAACTGATGACGTGACTCGTTCTGAAGAAACATTGTTAATCACATTTGAAGGGAGATACAACTAATGTCTTTGTTATATGAAGGGAAAGCGAAAAGAATTTTCTCAACTGGAGAACCCGAAATACTACGCGTTGAATATAAAGATGAAGTGACAGCAGGAAATGGGGCGAAAAAAGATTTTATAGAAGGTAAAGGACGATTAAACAATCAAATTACTTCTAGAATTTTTAATTTTATAAAAGCTCAAGGCGTGAATAGTCACTTTATTGAACAAACTTCTGAAACTGATCAACTTGTGAAATCGGTAGATATTATTCCTTTGGAAGTAGTAGTAAGAAATATTGCAGCTGGTTCTATAACAAAGAGATTAGGTTTTGAAAAAGGCCATGACTTTGATGCTCCACTCGTAGAATTTTTCTACAAAAATGATGATTTAAATGATCCATTGATTACAGAAGATCATATTAAGTTATTACACATAGCAACAGATGATGAAATTGCTGTTTTAAAAGAAGCGGCTAAAGAGATAAACGCGATACTCGTTCAATTAATGGATAAAATGGATTTAAGATTAGTAGACTTTAAAATTGAATTTGGACGTACGACAAATGGTCAAATTATATTAGCTGATGAAATTTCACCAGACACTTGTCGCATATGGGATAAACATAGCGATACAAATTTTGATAAAGATGTATATCGTGAAGACACGGGATCAATTATTGAAACATATCAAACTTTTTTAAATAAATTGGAGGCACTATAAAAATGAAAACAATCGAATTACACATCACTTTACAACCACAAGTACTAGATACACAAGGACAAGCGTTAAACCGCGCAGTACATGATTTAGGATATAAACAAGTGAACGATATTCGTGTAGGTAAAGTTTTATATATGACAATTGATGAAGCAACTGACGAAGCTGTACACAATGTAATCACAACACTAAGTGAAAAATTATTTGCTAATACTGTAATTGAAGAATATAGTTACAAAGTTTTGGATGAAGGAGAGAAAGCTTAATGAAATTTGCAGTGTTGAAATTTCCAGGATCAAACTGTGACCGAGATATGTATAACGCGGCAGTGAAATCAGGTGTCCAAGCAGAATTTGTTGATTATAGAAATACTTCTTTAGAAGGTTTTGATGGTGTACTTATACCTGGTGGCTTCTCATTCGGAGACTACTTACGCTCAGGTGCTATGGCGAGTGTTGCACCGATTACCGAAGAAATTAAACGTTTTGCAAATGAAGGGAAACCAGTTTTAGGTGTGTGTAATGGTTTTCAAATTCTAACTGAAATTGGACTATTACCAGGTGCATTATTGAACAACGACTCTCATTTATTTGTTAGCCGCAATGAAACTTTAAAAGTTGTGAATAATAAAACGATGTATACCAATTTATATGAAGAGAATGAAGAAGTTATTTATCCAGTTGCACATGGTGAAGGTCACTATTACTGTACGCCAGAAATGTATGAAGCATTAGAAGCAAACAACCAAATTATTTTAAAATATTTGGACAATCCGAACGGTTCATATAATGACATAGCCGGAATTATTAACGAAAAAGGAAATGTATGCGGTATGATGCCACATCCTGAGCGAGCAATTGAGTCAATTTTAGGCACTGATAGTGGAGTGAAATTATTTGAAGCAATGGTAAATAGTTGGAGGGAACAAAATGTCTAAATTTTTAGAACCAAGTACAGAGGAAATTAAATTAGAACGATTATATAAAGATATGGGTTTAACTGATAAAGAATACGACAAAGTTTGTGAAATTTTGGGACGTGAACCTAATTTTACAGAGATAGGTATTTTTTCTGTAATGTGGAGTGAGCATTGTTCATACAAACATTCAAAACCATTTTTAACACAATTTCCAACTTCGGGTAAACATGTATTAATGGGTCCAGGTGAAGGGGCTGGTGTCGTAGATATTGGTGATGATCAAGCAGTAGTATTCAAGGTTGAATCACATAATCATCCTTCAGCAGTAGAACCTTATCAAGGTGCAGCTACAGGTGTGGGTGGCATCATCAGAGATATCGTTTCTATGGGTGCTAGACCTATTAATTTGTTGAATAGTTTACGCTTCGGTGAATTAACAGAGAAACAAAATCGTCGTTTATTACGCGGTGTTGTGGCTGGTATCGGCGGCTATGGTAACTGTATTGGTATCCCTACAACTGCAGGAGAAATTGAGTTTGACAGTAGATATGATGGTAATCCTTTAGTTAATGCAATGTGTGTAGGTGTTATTGACCATGACATGATTCAAAAAGGGACTGCAAAAGGTGTAGGTAACCCAGTGATTTATGTAGGATTAAAAACAGGTCGTGATGGTATTCATGGCGCTACATTTGCGTCTGAAGAGTTAAGCGAAGACAGTGAAAGTAAACGACCATCTGTTCAAATTGGTGATCCATTTGTTGGTAAAAAATTAATGGAAGCAACGCTTGAAGCAATTACTTTTGACGAACTTGTAGGTATACAAGATATGGGCGCGGCAGGACTTACTTCTTCATCTTCAGAGATGGCAGCAAAAGGTGGTAGTGGCTTACATCTTAAACTTGAAAATGTACCGACAAGAGAAGAGGGTATTTCACCTTATGAAATGATGCTCTCTGAAACGCAAGAACGTATGTTACTTGTTGTTGAAAAAGGTACAGAAGCTAAATTTTTAGAATTGTTCGATAAACACGAATTAGATAGTGCAGTAATTGGTGAAGTGACAGATACAGATCGCTTTGTTCTTACTTACGAAGACGAAGTATATGCTGACATACCAGTACAACCATTATCAGACGAAGCACCGGTCTACACTTTAGAAGGTGAAGCGCCAGAATATAATACAGCAAAAAATGATTATCGCAACATTGATGTAGAAAATGTGTTTGACCAATTATTACAACATCCTACGATTGCATCGAAACGTTATTTATATGAGCAATATGATCAACAAGTCGGTGCAAATACAATCGTTAAGCCTGGTTTGCAATCATCTGTAGTACGGGTTGAAGGTACAAATAAAGCTATCGCATCCACAATCGATGGTGAAGCACGTTACGTTTTTAATAATCCATATGAAGGCGGAAAAATGGTTGTTGCTGAAGCATATCGTAATTTAATATCTGTAGGTGCAACACCGTTAGCGATGACAGATTGTTTAAATTATGGTTCGCCAGAGAATAAAGAAATCTATCAGCAACTTGCAGACTCAACAAAAGGTATGGCAGAAGCTTGTGAAGTATTAAGCACCCCTGTCGTGTCTGGTAACGTGTCGTTATATAACGAAAATAGAGAAGCATCTATTTTCCCAACACCAGTGGTAGGGATGATTGGATTAATTGAAGATATTCAATATCTAAATGAATTTACTCCGCAATCAGGAGATACTTTATACATTGTTGGTGAAACAAAAGATGATTTTGGCGGAAGTCAAATTGAGAAACTACTTTACAAAGAGGTCAATCATGAGTTTGAAGCGATTGATTTATCAGATGAAGTACGTAAAGGCGAAGCTATTAAACAAACAATTCGTAATGGCGTTGCGTCACATGTACAAACAGTTGGTAAGGGTGGGTTATTAGTAACATTGGCACGTATAAGTGCATATCATCAATTAGGTATGAATGTTAATTTAGATGTTACAAACGAACAACTTTTCAGTGAAACACAAGGACGTTATGTTGTTGCAGTTAAAGAAGGTAAATCGTTCGATGTAGAAAACGCAGTAGAAATTGGTAAGTTAACTCAAGACAACCAATTCCTCGTATCAAACAAGGAAATTCAAGTAACACGAGAAGTTAAAAATCTGAATGAATTATGGGAAGGGGCTATTCCTAAATGTATGACTACAGTGGATTAAATGAAGAGTGTGGTGTATTTGGAATTTGGGATCATCCGGAAGCTGCACAGTTAACATATATGGGGTTACACAGTTTACAACACCGTGGCCAAGAAGGCGCTGGTATCGTGTGTTCGGATGGCGAATCACTTGTTGGGCAACGCGGTATGGGTTTACTTACTGAAGCTATTTCAGATACCCAACTTGAATCTTTTAAATCCTATAAACATGCAATTGGTCATGTACGTTATGCCACTTCTGGTAATAAAGGAATAGAAAACATCCAACCATTTTTATATCATTTTTATGATATGAGTGCCGCAGTTTGTCATAACGGTAATTTAATTAATGCACAAAGTTTAAAAAGATCGTTAGAACATCAAGGTTCTATTTTTCATTCTTCATCAGATACAGAAGTAATTATGCATTTAATACGTAGAAGTAAGGCACCAACCTTTGAAGATGCGCTTCAAGAAAGTTTGAGAAAAATCAAAGGTGGCTTTACTTTCGCATTATTAACGAAAGATGCGTTATATGGTGCAGTTGATCCTAATGCAATTCGCCCGTTAGTTGTAGGCAAAATGAAGACTGGTGCATATATCATTGCTAGTGAAACATGTGCGATTGACGTACTAGGCGCAGAATTTGTGCAAGATATTCATGCAGGTGAATATGTTGTGATTAATGACGAGGGTATTAGAGTTGAGTCTTATACAAGACATACGACAACTGCAATTTCAGCAATGGAATACATTTATTTCGCAAGACCTGATTCTACGATTGCTGGTAAAAATGTTCATGCGATTAGAAAACAATCAGGTAAACAGCTTGCCCAAGAAAGTCCAGCTGACAATGCTGACATGGTCATTGGTGTGCCAAACTCTTCTCTATCTGCGGCTTCAGGTTATGCAGAGGAAAGCGGATTACCTTATGAGATGGGACTTGTTAAAAATCAATACGTAGGACGTACATTTATTCAACCTACACAAGAACTACGAGAGCAAGGCGTACGAGTTAAGCTGTCTGCAGTTAAAGATATCGTTCATAATAAAAATATTGTACTTGTTGATGATTCCATTGTAAGGGGTACGACAAGTAGACGTATTGTACAAATGTTAAAAGACGCTGGTGCAAATGAAGTGCACGTTCGTATTGCATCACCAGAGTTCATGTTCCCAAGTTTTTATGGCATAGATGTCTCGACTACAGCTGAACTGATTTCTGCGAATAAATCGCCTCAAGAAATTAGCGAGCATATTGGATCAGATTCTTTAGCATACTTAACTGTCGATGGACTTATTCAATCTATTGGACTGAATGAAGATGCACCATACAGTGGTTTATGTGTAGAAAGTTTTACTGGAGATTATCCAGCTGGACTTTATGACTATGAGTCGGACTATTTAGAGCATTTAAGTGAGCGCCAAAAGGAATATTTAACAAATCATACACAATACTTTGATAAAGAGGGGAATTTAAATGTCTAAAGCATACCAACAAGCAGGTGTCGACATTAACGCAGGTTATGAAGCGGTAGAACGTATGTCGAATCATGTCAAAAGAACGATGCGTAAGGAAGTACTTGGTGGACTTGGCGGTTTCGGCGCAACATTTGATTTGTCACAATTGAATATGAAAGCACCATTACTTGTTTCAGGCACTGATGGTGTTGGAACAAAGTTGAAATTAGCTATAGATAACAATAAGCACGATACGATAGGTGTCGATGCCGTTGCAATGTGTGTGAATGATATTTTAACAACCGGTGCAGAGCCACTTTATTTCTTAGATTATATTGCAACACATAAAGTGATTCCAGAAGTCGTTGAACAGATTGTCAAAGGGGTAAGCGATGGCTGTGAAGAAACAAACACTGCACTTATCGGTGGAGAGACAGCTGAAATGGGAGAAATGTATCACGAAGGTGAATATGATTTAGCAGGATTTGCTGTAGGTGCTGTAGAAAAAGATGAATATGTCGACGGTACTTCTGTAGCACCAGGACAAGTCATCATAGGCCTTGAATCTAGTGGTATTCATTCAAATGGTTATAGTTTAGTTAGAAATTTAATTAAAAAATCAGGCATTAACTTAAATGATAAGTTTGATGAACAACGCACATATCTAAATGTCTTTTTAGAACCTACACGCTTATATGTTAAACCAGTACTTGCTGTCAAAGATGCAGTGAAAATTCATGCAATGACGCATATTACAGGCGGTGGTTTCTATGAAAATATTCCTAGAGCATTACCTGAGGGAGTTACAGCAAAAATTAATACGTCACAATTCCCAACACCACCAATATTTGACTGGTTACAAGCACAAGGTGATATCTCAACTGAAGAAATGTACAATGTTTTTAACATGGGTATTGGTTTCACATTAATTGTAGACAAAAAAAATGAAGCAGCAGTGTTAAATATATTGAAACAACAACAAGTTAAGGCATATCAAATTGGTGAAATCGTTAAAGGTGATGAACCAATTCAATTATTGGGGGTATAACAGTGACCAAAATAGCTATTTTTGCGTCAGGATCAGGCAGTAACTTTGAAAGTATCATGACTCAAATCGCAGAAGGTAATTTACCTAACATAGAAGTGACTGCTTTATACACAGATCAAGTGAGTGCTTATTGTATTGAACGTGCTAGGAAATATAATTTAGACGTCCATATCAATGAACTTAAAAATTTTCCAACTAAAGCAGATTATGAGCGTAAAATCATCGAATGGCTTACTTCAGAAAAAGTAGAATGGATTGTCCTAGCTGGTTATATGAAGCTGATTGGTGAAAATATATTAAAAGCATACAATAGACGTATTATTAATATACATCCTTCGCTATTACCTAAATATAAAGGTAAAGACGCAGTAGGCCAAGCTCTGGAGAGCGGTGATACGATTACAGGTACAACAGTGCATTATGTGGACAGTGGGATGGACACAGGAGAAATTATCGAACAATGGACATGTGATATATATCCGGACGATACTAAAGAACAACTAGAAGAAAGAATTAAAGTGATGGAACATGAACTATATCCGAAAGTGATATCCAAAATCATTCAATAAGAGGTGCCAATACAAAATGAAAAAAGCAATTTTAAGTGTGTCTAATAAAAGTGGTGTTGTGGCATTTGCCCAATCCTTAAACCAGTTAGGATATGAGTTGTATTCTACAGGTGGCACGATGCAAGCTTTAGTAGAAGCAGATGTTCCAGTGAAATCAATTTCAGAATTAACACAATTCGAAGAAATTATGGATGGAAGAGTTAAAACATTACATCCATCTGTTCACGGTGGTATATTAGCTGATCGTGATAAGCCAGAGCATTTAAAACAATTAAAAGAGCAACATATTGATCTTATAGATATGGTTGTAGTAAATTTATATCCATTTAAAGAAACTGTAGCTAATCCTGATGTTACAGAAAGCGATGCCATCGAAAACATCGATATCGGTGGACCAACTATGTTACGTGCTGCAGCTAAAAACTTTAAGCATGTCACGACAGTTGTACATCCAGCAGACTATAATGAAGTCATAGAAAAATTAAAAAATGACAATTTGGATGAAGCATACCGTAAGTCACTCATGATTAAAGTGTTTGATCACACAAATCAATATGATTCGGCGATTGTGGAATTCTTTAAAGATAATAAAGAAAGTCTACGCTATGGCGAAAACCCACAACAAGCAGCACAGTTTGTCCGCACATCTACTGCAGCGCACACACTTGGTGGCGCTAAACAGCTACATGGTAAACAATTAAGCTATAACAATATTAAAGATGCAGATGCAGCTTTATCACTTGTTAAGCAATTTGAACAACCAGCAGCAGTAGCAGTAAAACATATGAATCCTTGTGGTGTAGGTGTTGGAGAAACAATCAATGACGCTTATCAATATGCTTTTGAAGCAGATAGTCAATCTATTTTCGGTGGTATCGTCGCGTTAAATAGATCTGTAGATAGCACATTAGCAGAAACTTTACATGAAATATTCCTAGAAGTTATTATTGCTCCAAAATTCACACAAGAAGCATTAGACATTTTAAGTAAAAAGAAAAATATAAGACTTTTAGAAATTGATATGACGATTGATAATAGTGAACAAGAAGTCGTGTCTGTTTCAGGTGGTTATTTAATACAAGATAAAGATAATGTGAAATTAACACGTGACGATATGAAAGTGGTTACGGAAGTTGAACCTACTGAAGCACAATGGGATGCAATGTTATTAGGATGGAAAGTGGTTGCATCTGTGAAAAGTAACGCAGTCATTCTCAGTAATGCAAAACAAACAGTCGGTATTGGCGCTGGACAAATGAACCGTGTTGGGTCAGCAGAAATCGCCATAGAACGTGCTATAGAAATGAATGATCAAGTTGCAATGGTATCAGATGGTTTCTTCCCAATGGATGATACAGTTGAATTAGCAGCAAAGTCAGGTATCAAAGCTATTATTCAGCCAGGCGGTTCAATTAAAGATCAAGCATCTATTGATATGGCAAATAAATATGGTATTGCAATGGTAACTACAGGCGTTCGACACTTTAAACATTAAGCGAATTGGAGGCAATATACTTTATGAAAGTACTCGTAATTGGTGCAGGTGGTAGAGAGCACGTAATAGCACATAAACTGAAGCAATCACCACTGGTTAATGAAATATTTGCAATCCCAGGTAATGACGCAATGTCGAAAGTTGCACAGGTTCATAGTGAAATAGCAGAAACAGAACATGAACAAATTGTAGCATTTGCACAACAACATGGTATTACATGGGCAATCATTGGCCCTGAGCAACCTTTAACAGAAGGGTTAGCTGACAAATTAGAGGCTGCACAAATAAAAGTATTTGGACCTAATCGAGCAGCAGCACAAATCGAAGGTTCGAAATTATTTGCTAAAGAATTAATGAAAAAATATGGTATTCCAACTGCTGAATATACACAAATTACAAATAAACAAGATGCATTAGCTTATATTCAATCATGCGAATATCCTGTTGTATTGAAAAAGGATGGATTAGCGGCAGGTAAAGGTGTTATCATTGCGGAAAGTTATGAGGAAGCATTATCAGGTGTAGAAGAACTTTATCTAGAAGAAGAAGGAATCGTGGTTTTTGAACAATTTCTTGAGGGTGAAGAATTCTCATTAATGACTTTCGTAAATAATGACTATGCTGTGCCGTTTGATTGTATAGCTCAAGACCATAAACGTGCATTTGATGGTGACTTAGGTCCAAACACTGGAGGCATGGGGGCGTATTGTCCAGTTCCTCATATTGACGCATCTATTATCAAACGAACAAATGATGAAATTGCACAGCCTATTGCAAAAGCAATGGTCAAGGAAGGCTACTCATTTTTTGGTGTACTTTACATTGGAGCAATTATTACAGATGAAGGTCCAAAAGTGATTGAGTTTAATGCACGTTTCGGCGATCCCGAAGCTCAAGTACTTTTAACTCGCATGGAAAGTGATTTAATGCAGCATATTTTAGATTTAGAAGCTAAAAATCCAATTCAATTTCAATGGAAATCCGATTCTGTAGTAGGTGTTATGCTTGCATCTAAAGGTTATCCAGCAAAATATGAAAAAGGTAAAACTGTTTCAGGTTTCGATTTAGATGGGCAATACTTTGTGAGTGGATTAAAAAAAGAACAAGATATATATGTGACATCTGGTGGCCGTGTTATTCTGGCCTTAGGTGAAGGTAAAGATATAGCAAGTGCAAAAGCTAAAGCATATGAAGCGGTTGATAAAATTAAAAGCAATGCATTGTTTTATCGAAAGGATATTAGTGATAAAGCACTTAAATAACAATTAAAGTAATTTGTATATGGGTATTTTGAATTATATAAATTGAATAAGTTATCAAAAAAGCGTTAAGACAAAGTGGTTTAAGTTTTGTCTTAACGCTTTTGTGTTTAAATTACATGGATAGTGATGTAATTCAGTAAATACTTGAAATACGCACATCATTAATTCCTGTGATTGGGACATATTGTGCTAGGAAATATGCAACGATTAAAATAGAACTTACAACTACGATTAATAAAAGATCTCTATACGAGAAAGGTGCATAATAATAGTATGTTCTAGGTCCGTCTTTAAATCCTTTCTTCTCCATAGCAACTGATAATTGATGCGCTTTTCTGATGTTTTGGCTTAGTAGTGGTATCACAAGATGTTTAATCCGTTTAAAACCTCTATAATTATGTGCGTCAATCATTTGATAGCGCATTTTTAATGATTTTCTGAGTTGGAACAATGAAGTAAACATTAATGGCGCCATTCTAATCGCTGCCATAAATGCATAAGCTACTTTTGGTTTAACCTTGAGATGTTGCATAAGACTATAGAAAATCATGACGATTTGAGATGTAAAGGCAATTAAAATTCCAAAAAGAGAAATAGTCGTCGTACGCATTGCTAAGTGCAAACCACGAAGTAAACTTTCTGTAGTGATTTGAATAAAGCCTAATTTAAATAGCGTGTGTGTGCCATCACCATAAAAAATCATGAATAAAGCAGAGATTAAACTGAATGTCATAGTAAAGAATATGAAAATAAAAGTGATTTTAAATTTCAAGCCATTAAATAAGAGTAGAAACCCTAACATCAATAACGTTATATAGAACATGTAATCAAATTGATGCACAAAAATAACGAAGAAAAACAAAAGTATAGCAATTGCTAATTTAGTAATAATGTTGACGTCATCAACAAAAGAATAGTGTTTTTTCCACATCTCAAACATAAGTATCACCCTTTATTTCGGTTAATTGATGCTGATTGACATGGAATCTTCGAGTTGGATACCGTGCAATAATTTCTGGATCATGCGTTACCATCAAAATCGTTTGTCCGTTTTGTATACGTGTCTGAAATAATTTAATAAGGTTAAATGTATTATGACTATCGAGACCAAAAGTAGGTTCATCAAGTAAAATAAAGTCTGAAGATGAACTTAATGCAATTGCAACGCTAAGACGTCTTTTTTGGCCCATAGAAAGTTCATATGGATGTTGTGCTTTAACTGCTTGTAAATTAAGTATTTCAAGCATGTTTTGAGTTTCTCGTTTAGCTTCAACAGTTGAACGTGCTTTATTTTTATATTGAATGTAAATTTCATCATATACGGAATGTGTAATAAACTGTAATTCGGGATTTTGATAAACTAAATACATGTGTCTTGCGGCTGCTTTGATTTTTGATAAAGCATGATTGTTAAAATACATTTTCCCATCATATTTAATGAGTTGCATCATCGATTCTAATAAGGAAGTTTTGCCACTACCATTTGTTCCAGTGATGGTAATCCATTCGCCAGCACTGATGTTTAGTTCTGATATGTTAATCAGTTGCTGTTTTCCACGTTTAATTAAGCCATTTTTAAATTTAAATGCATTTTTTGTTTGTGGTGTAGATGAATCTATTTGTGTTTTTGATGATGGTGGGGCGGATTGCCAAGCATTAGGATGCCACACACCATATTCTGTTAATAGATGCTCATAGTCATGCAATATCTTATTAGGAGGTGCATCGGCTATTATGGCACCATCATAATTTAATAGAATGACACGATCAACATGTTGCCAAATATGTTCTACTTTGTGCTCTACAATTAATACAGTTTGGTCATGCCACAATGATTTTATTTTTTGCCATAAATCCGCAGTTGCATCCACATCTAGCATTGCTGTTGGTTCATCTAAGAATAGGGTGTTTGCTTGTTGTAACAAAGTTTCTGCAATTGCTAATTTTTGTTTCATTCCACCACTTAATTGATTAATATGTTGATATGCATCGACATTTAAATCTACTGCTGACAAGGCAGATTGAATACGGCTTTCCATTTCATCACGTGGTACACGCAGGTTTTCTAAAACAAAAGCGAGTTCCTCATATACTTTAGGCATACAAAATTGAGTGTCTGGATCTTGAAAAATAACGCCACAATCCTCATCAATTTGTAATTTATCATATTTCATAGGTAAATCTATAAGATTAGGAACAATACCACTTAAAACGTTTAATAACGTACTTTTACCTGAACCAGAAGGACCTAAGAGCAATACTTTTTCTTTGTCTTTTATATGAAGCGTTAAATTATCAAATATTTTATTATGACCGTTTGGGTATTTTAAGCGTAAATTTTTTGTGACTATCAACTTTATTGCTCCTTATAAATTGTCGTAATCGCTCTGAGTTGCAGGTCTGAATAATTTAGTGACACCAGTTTGATCTAAGGCTTTCACAATATAGTAAGATAAAAGGCCTGCTACAACAATTCCACTTATAAGTCTAAATACTATATATAATGTAAGGTTCCAACCAGCTATTTCACCGAGATAACCATAAGCAAAGTCCAATGGTAAAGTTGATACTGAAGCCAAGAAACCAGCCAACATTGCAACCATTGCTGCGCGAGATTTATATCTGAAAAGCGCAAATATGATTTCACATGCTAGTCCTTGTATTAAAGCATAAATCATTGTAACGATATCAAAACGGCCCATGACTATAGTTTCGCCAGCACCTGCAGCAAATTCGGCCAAAATAGCGATGCCCGCTTTTGGAATAATAAGATAAGCAACAATAGCTGCCATAAACCAAGCGCCGTAAGTTAGTTCTTCAAAGTGAAGTCCTGTAACTTGTAGCGCTTTATAGACAAAATTCCAGATGTTATAAATGATAGCGAAAACTACTGCTATTAATACAGTTACTAGTATTTCAGAAAGTTTTAATCCTTTTGACATATATACTCCTCCTATATAAAAAACGCACAACCTTCTAGAAAGGTGCGCGTTAAATACAGGCATACGGATACTATTTATTAATAAGTATCGCAGTACACTTTCCTACGCTAGTTTAACCTAGATCAGGTTCAAAGGGTTTGAGGGTATACCTCATCTCAGTCACTAAACACCCCTAGTGCGAATGATTATTTAATTTAACTCTAATGTATGGTTTTTAATTACTCCTGTCAAGGTGGTAAATGAAATTAATCAAAAATACTATGTATTTCAGAATATATTTAGCCTTTTGCGATTTAAAAAGCTCTAGATGTTTAATGTAAGACGAAAAATGATGGGAAGTGACGGAGACATAAAAAATGGGAAGGAGGAATACGGAGTCAAAATTAGAAAGTGATTCCGTATTCCCTCTCCCTTATGGCTAACTATAAGTCAGACAACTATTATCAGTATAATAATTGAGTTTGACTCGCGTTTATGTCCAAGACTTGCTTTAATTAATCAAAAGTATCTTGAATATTTTTTTGCGTTTCTTCACTATTTTCTTCGGCGGAATCTTTTTCATCTTTTAATTTATCTTCATTTTCTTTAGCTTTTTCAGCGGCTTTTTTATTTAATTCTTCTTTACTCATATAACAAAACACTCCTTCATGTTTTTAATCATCTATACATTTTAAATACCACGAAGAGAAAAAACTTAAACAAATGTACTTAAAAAGAGGGTTAATGCTAGAATATTAAAAGTCATGTTAAATAAATTGTTTAGAGTAAAGGTATATGTGGAAATTTGACTATACAACCAATTTATATCATACTATAGACTTATTTATGAGATTATTAAAGACAAGAGCTAAATGTTAATATATAATAACTTTGAGGTGAATGGTATGTCTTTTATGAAGAAACACGCTGAGATATTATATAGTTATATTATAGGCATCGTTTCGCTTTTCACAGGTCTCATCATTTTAATTAATTTACCAATGATTCATAAATTAAATGGCAAAGGTGAAATTGATTTACACATTAATAATGTATGGGATTTTATAAATGCATTTTTTGCTGAAATAATTAGGGTAATGAGCAATTACATAGGGAGTTTTCCGGTAGTTAGCGCCATTTTAATAATTATATTTGGCATTGGATTAATTATGCTAGGAATTACTTTATTTAGAACAACACGATATGACTATGATATTTCAATATTCTTTTTAGTTATTGGTATTCTGTTCTTTATCATAACGCTAATTTTAATGACCCAAGTTTATAGCTTTTTCGCTATT
This sequence comes from Staphylococcus equorum, assembly GCF_029531845.1. Taxonomy (GTDB): domain Bacteria; phylum Bacillota; class Bacilli; order Staphylococcales; family Staphylococcaceae; genus Staphylococcus; species Staphylococcus equorum_C. The sequence goes on along the minus strand of NZ_JAMBPV010000005.1, from coordinate 168,577 downwards.
ATTTTCGTGATACCATTTGTAATTCACATTGGTTATATCGTTTATAAAGATGAGCTAAATATAGAACATAGAAAATATCACTATTTATGGATTATTTTCAGTTATGGGTTTAGTTATTTGATAACACAATTGGTGTTATATGGAAGAATTGAGGGTGATGAAATTATACCGATTGACATCTTAAGCGTTAACACATTTTTCATAATTATGTGGTTACTGGGACAAATGTCAATTTGGAATTTCTTATTCTTAAGAAGATCATTACCATTAACAAAACAAGAATTAGGCGAAGAAGAACCAGAATTATCTAGAACGAGCAAAGGCACTGTAACGAACCAAACGATGGAACGTTGGAAAACTTTACAAGACAAAACGACAGAATTTACGCGTAAGACTCGCAGAAGTGTAGATATTCAAAAAGTAAGAGATAAGAAAGATGAATTTATTGAAAAATGGAAGAACATTATTGATATTCAAGAAGATGACGTTCCAAATTGGATGAAGAAACCGAAATGGATTAAACCCACTTATGTTGAATTATTTTGTGGTGCAGTTTTATTATTCTTTACATTAATTGAATTTAATAATAGGAATTCATTATTTGTTTCTGGTGATTGGGAGATTGGCCAAACACAATATGTTATTGAATGGATAACATTGTTCATATTAATGATTATCATCATTATTTACATTCTGACGACATTGACGAATTATTTGAAAGGTCAATTTTATTATCTACAATTATTTATGGTAAGTTTATTATTCTTTAAATTATTTACTGAATTTATGAATATTATGGTTCACGGACTATTGCTTTCAATTTTCATTACACCGATTCTTGTTATGATGTTAATTGCAGTTGTAGTAGCGTTTATAATTAAATTGAGAGAACCTTCTAGAGATTAAGTATTTAATATTGTTGTTTGATGAACCTATCTTCCAATTGATTGGAAGATAGGTTTTTTTATTAAGAAAGTTCAAGAATGATAAGTGCTTAGACAAAACGTTTGATTTAAATAAATATTAATGATGTTACGATGTACTTGAAATGATAAAATAAGTAAGCGACAGATAAATATAAAAAAATAGTAGAAAGGCTGACATAATTTTATGAAAACTGCCACATTAAATAGAGGTAAAGAAACAAAGTATTTAAATGAATATCCATTGGTAAGCGAGGATGATATATACGCACACGATCACTTACATGAAGGAGATTTATTTCAGTTATTAAATGATAAAGACCAGTATATTGCAACAGCATATGTTGGACGTCAGCATAAAGGTATCGGTTGGGTATTGAGTTACTCACGTGATGAAGTTGTTAACACACAATTTTTTGAAAAATTATTTGATATTGCGAAAAAAGAACGTGAATATTTTTATAATGTAGAGGGCACAAATGCATTTAGAATATTTAACGGAGAAGGTGATGGTGTTGGTGGTCTTACAATCGACAACTACAACGGTCATTTCTTAGTTCAATGGTATTCAAAAGGTATCTATAAGTTCCGTTATAATGTTTTAAGTGCGTTGAAAGCAATATTCGGTTATACGTCAGTTTTTGAAAAATTACGTTTTAAAGATGCTAACGTAGAAGGTGGCTTCGTAGACGGAGATGCACCAGAATTTCCAATTGTCATTGAGGAAAACTTCACATTTTACAATGTGGATTTAAATGATGGACCAATGACGGGCATCTTTTTAGACCAAAGAGAAGTAAGAAAAAAATTAAAAGATCAATATGCGCAAGATAAAAATTTACTGAATTTATTCAGTTACACAGGGGCATTCTCAGTTGCAGCTGCAGAAAATGCAGAAATGACAACAAGTGTTGATTTAGCTAACCGTTCTCGTGCGCTTACTGAAAGTAATTTTGGATTAAATTCTATTGACCCAGCGTCACAATATATTTATGTGATGGAGACTTTTAATTTCTATAATTATGCTCGCCGTCATGACTTCTTCTACGATACAATTGTTATTGATCCACCAAGTTTTGCGAGAAATAAGAAAAAAACTTTTTCTGTATTAAAAGACTACGATAAATTAATCGTTGGTGCACTTGATATACTTGGTCCTGAAGGTACATTACTATTATGTACGAACAATAGTACATTTTCACTTAAAGCATTTAAAAATGTTGTTATAGAAACATTAACTAAAGAAGAAGTGGACTTTGAAATTATTGATGTCATGGGCTTACCAAAAGATTTTAAAACGCATGCACACTATAAACCTTCAAAATATTTAAAAGCGATTTTTGTAAAAATACAGTAAAGTGTGAAAAAACGGGTATTATTCTTAGTGTATAGAATTTACTAAGGAGTGAATATAATGAGTTTTAAAAATAAAATCACAAATAACGTTACACAAAAAGTAGGAAACAAGTTTTTAAATATAGAAGATATAAAAAATAAAGGTAGTATACCAACATCTCATAATGAAATTGAAGAACGTCGCCAACGTGCAGAGGCGTTAGTGAGAAAAAAATCAATGTTATCATCTGGCGTAAGTGTAGTACCTATTCCAGGTTTAGGCTTCAGCGTAGATATTAAACTTATGAAAGATGTTATTGAGGACGTAAATAAGATTTACGGTCTTGATCATAAACAAGTTAATACAATGGGAGACGACATGAAAGAACGTGTGCTAACTACTGCGGCAATTCAAGGCAGCCAATTTATTGGTAAAAAAGTATCAAGTGCTATTCTCAAAGTAGTTATCCGTGATGTAGCGAAACGTACTGCAGCAAAACAAACGAAATGGTTCCCAGTAGTAGGTCAAGCAATCACTGCTTCTATTAGTTATTATTTCATGAAAAAAATAGGCAATGATCATATCCAAAAATGTGAAAAAGTTGTTAAATCACTCGTGTAAAACTACAGCGTTTTCACAAATTGTTAAATAATCGCTGAATATTGTCATATCATGGGTGCAACGAATTGAATTTATATAAATAATTTGGTAATCTTATTATATAAAACTATGTTAGGTTTTATAATAAACTAACGATTCTAACTATACGAAGGAGAAATAAATTATGGAACAAAAATCATATGTAATTATCGATGAAACAGGTATTCATGCTCGTCCAGCAACGATGCTTGTTCAAACTGCATCAAAGTTTGATTCAGATATTCAATTAGAATATAACGGTAAAAAAGTTAACTTGAAATCAATCATGGGTGTTATGAGTTTAGGTGTAGGTAAAGATGCTGAAATTACTATCTACGCTGATGGTAGCGACGAAACAGACGCAATCGAAGCAATCACTGAGATTTTATCTAAAGAAGGATTAACAAAATAATATGTCTAACTATATAAATGGTATTGCTGCATCTGATGGTGTAGCGATTGCTAAAGCATATTTATTAGTTGAACCAGATCTTTCATATAATAGTGAAAAGATTACAGATATCGACGCTGAAATTGCTAAATTCAATGATGCCATCGAAACATCTAAAGTTGAATTAACAAAAATAAGAAATAATGCTGAAAAAAATTTAGGTGCTGATAAAGCAGCGATTTTTGATGCACATTTATTAGTTTTAGATGATCCAGAGTTAATTCAACCGATTGAAGATAAGATTAAAAATGAACAAGTTAACGCACCAACTGCATTATCTGAAGTAACTGGACAATTCATTACTATATTTGAAAATATGGATAATGAATACATGAAAGAACGTGCTGCTGATATCCGTGACGTTTCTAAACGTGTGTTAGCACACATTTTAGGTGTAGAATTACCAAATCCTAGTATCATTGATGAAAGCGTTGTTATAATCGGAAACGATTTAACACCATCAGATACTGCTCAGTTAAATAAAGAATTCGTGCAAGGCTTTGTAACAAATATTGGTGGAAGAACATCACACTCAGCAATTATGAGCCGTTCATTAGAAATTCCTGCTGTTGTAGGCACAAAATCTATTACTAAAGACGTTAAACAAGGCGATATGATTATCGTTGACGGATTAACGGGCGAAGTAATTATTGATCCTACAGATGATGAAGTAATCGCTTATGAAAATAAACGTGAACGTTTCTTCGAAGATAAAAAAGAATTACAAAAATTACGTAATGAAGAAACAAAAACAATTGATGGCAAACATGCTGAATTAGCTGCAAACATCGGTACGCCTAATGATTTAAAAGGTGTTATTGAAAATGGTGCAGAAGGTATTGGTTTATATCGTACGGAATTTTTATATATGGGTAGAGATGAAATGCCTACGGAAGATGAACAATTTGAAGCCTATAAAAAAGTTCTAGAAACGATGGAAGATAAACGTGTTGTTGTACGTACATTAGATATAGGTGGCGACAAAGAGTTACCATATTTAAATTTACCTGAAGAAATGAATCCATTCTTAGGTTATCGTGCGATTCGTTTATGTTTAGATCAACCTGATATTTTTAGACCACAACTTCGTGCATTATTACGTGCATCTGTTTACGGTAAATTAAATATCATGTTCCCAATGGTTGCAACAATTAATGAGTTCCGTGATGCTAAAGCATTATTACTTGAAGAAAAAGAAAACTTAAAACAAGAAGGTACAGAAGTTTCTGAGGATATTGAATTAGGTATCATGGTTGAAATTCCTTCAACAGCTGCATTAGCAGATGTCTTCGCAAAAGAAGTTGATTTCTTCAGTATTGGAACGAATGATTTAATTCAATATACAATGGCGGCTGACCGCATGTCTGAACGTGTTTCATACTTGTATCAACCATATAATCCTTCAATATTACGTTTAGTAAAACAAGTGATTGAAGCATCTCATAAAGAGGGTAAATGGACTGGTATGTGTGGTGAAATGGCAGGCGATGAAATCGCTATCCCATTACTATTAGGCTTAGGATTAGATGAATTCTCAATGAGTGCTACATCAGTACTTAAAGCGCGTCGTCAAATCAAAGGTTTAAGCCAAAATGAAATGGAAGAATTGTCACAAAGAGCAATTAATTGTGCAACTTCTGAAGAAGTACAAGAATTAGTTGAGCAATATGCTAAATAATAAATATTAATTGAACATTTGAGTTCGAAAAAAGCTGATAGACCATTTATAGTGGCGCTATCAGCTTTTTTATTTTGCCATGCGTTAAAGAATATTAAGAATTAACGTAGTCCGTAATGGCACATTTTTAAACACTAACTTTGTAATAACACCGAAAATCATATAGTTTAGAAAGTGAACGATTTACTAATATCAATGTGCCACAGTTACGTTGGTTGTTTAATCATTATTCTAAATTTAAATTGTGGTTGATTTTATCCATATCAATTTGATACATCGGCTCATCATTTAACAAGATAAAAGGTGTAGCAAAAGCATCGTAGTCTATCATTTCATTTCTGTATTGGGAATTCGAAATATTTTTCTCGCTATATGATACGCCCTTATCTGATAAATAGTTTTTAATGAAAGTACAAGGGGGGCAATCATTTTGCGTATAAATGATTATTTTATCCATGAAAGTTCATCCTTCCTATTTTAAATTCGATTTACTTTAATATAAGAAACTTTTTAAATTATTACAAATCTTTGACTTACATGCAAGTGGTCATTAATTTGTCACTATATTTTGAACGCAACTTATTTCAATACAACGTAAAGCAGTTTATAATGAATGAACGTTGTGATTTTTGTCACAAATAAATAAAAAAGGTGATATTATGGATTCAGTTGAATTAGCCCGTTTTTTAACTGCGATGACACTCGCGGTTCATATCATATTCGCAACGATTGGTGTGGGCGTGCCATTAATGTTTGCTGTTGCTGAATTTTTAGGTATAAAAAGAAATGATCCAAAATATATAACATTAGCCAAAAGATGGTCTAAAGGATATACCATTACGGTAGCTGTTGGTGTTGTGACAGGTACAATTATTGGACTGCAATTATCACTATTATGGCCAACATTTATGCAAATGGGTGGTCACGTTATTGCATTACCATTATTTATGGAAACATTTGCTTTCTTCTTTGAAGCAATTTTCTTAAGTATTTATTTATATACATGGGATAGATTTAAGAGTAAATGGACACATTTCCTTATTAGTATTCCCGTCATTATAGGTGGTACATTCTCAGCTTTCTTCATTACAGCAGTCAATTCATTTATGAACACACCAGCTGGCTTTGAAATGAAAGATGGGAAAATGGTTAACGTCCAACCTTGGGTAGCAATGTTTAATGAATCGTTCTTAATTAGATCATTCCACGTTGTTGCTACAGCACTTATGACGATGGCATTTGTACTTGCTGCAATTGCTGCATTTAAATTATTGAAAAACAAATTCAAGAAAGACACAGAATATCATAAAAAAGCGTTGAAACTAACAATGATTCTTGGCGTAGTATTTACTTTAGGATCTATGTTAGCTGGAGATTTATCAGCTAAGTTTCTACATCAAGAACAACCAGAAAAACTTGCTGCTTATGAATGGCATTTTGAAACAGAGTCTAATGCAGACTTAATATTCTTTGGTTCTTTAGATGAAGAAACACAAGAAGTATCAGGTGCTATAAAAATACCTGGCATACTCAGCTTCTTGGCTGATAATAACACAGATACCGAAGTAAAAGGATTAAATGAGTTTCCAAAAGAACTGCATCCACCGATGATTGTACACTATTACTTTGATATTATGGTTTCTATGGGTGTATTCTGCTTGATTATATCCGGTGCGTTTATATTAACGCTTATATTTAAGAAGTTACGCAAATTCACTTATTCAAAACCAATGTTGTATGGTGCATTGTTAACTGGACCAGCGGCAATGATTGCAATAGAAGCTGGGTGGTTCTTAACTGAACAAGGTCGTCAACCATGGTTGGTTCGTGGTTACCTTAAAGTAGCTGATGCTGCAACTCAAGCAGGTGGTTTAACACTCGTGACAATATTATTCGGTATCTTATATATGATATTAATCGTGACTACCGCATATGTATTAATTCGTATGTTCAGAAATAAACCAGCATATAAAGATGTAGAAGAAAATACACCAGAAAGAGGTGATGAGTAATGATATTTGCTTATATAGGTATTACAGTACTTGGAATATTCTTATTCTCTTATATTATTATCGCCTCCATTGATTTTGGTGCTGGGTTCTTTACACTTCACGCAAAAGTGACTAAACAAGATAAACAAATTAATCATTTAATAGGTCGTTATTTAAACCCTGTGTGGGAAGTAACAAACGTATTCTTTGTATTCTTTTTCGTTGGCATTGTAGGTTTTTTCCCTGATGCGGCGAAATATTTTGGTACGGTACTACTCATACCAGCTTCAATCGCATTAATATTACTAACAATTAGAGGTAGTTTTTACGCGTTTGAAAATTATGGACCTGATTCAAAACTCATTTGGTTAGCAATGTACGGCTTGTCAGGATTGTTTATCCCAGCGGCACTAGCTACAACGCTAACAATATCAGAAGGGGGCTTTATTACCGGTTCAGGTGATAATATAGATTTGAATTGGCTTGAATTAGCCTTGAGTCCTTATTCATGGTCTGTCGTATTCTTAGCTGTTATATCAGTGCTATACATTTCTTCAGGCTTCCTTACGTACTATGCTTCAAAAGCGAAAGACAAACCAGCGTATGATTTATTAAGATATTGGTTCTTGTTCTGGGGACCGCCGATGATCGCAATTTCTTTATTCGTATTTGTATCGTTAAGATTACAAAACGAAACGCATTTCTTAAGCGCAGTAACTGATTATTGGTGGATGTTCCTACTAAGCTTTATATGTTTTATAGGTGTCATGGTACTTACATTAATAAAAAAATGGCACGGATTTGCATTTATCCTTGTTATATTGCAAATGGCATTTGCATTTTTCGGATATGGCGCCAGCAAAATGCCATACATCTTATACCCATATGTTCGTATAGATGAAGGTGTTGTTAATAGTAGCATGGCCATTGCTTTAATTACTGCATTTGTTTTAGGTTTACTTTTACTCATTCCATCGTTAATATTATTATTAAGATTATTTGTTTTCGACAAAGATTATGTTGAAGGAAAAAAATAAATTAATTTTTTAAAATGAGATAATGATAGTTATTCACTCGCTTGCTTAGGCTAATAAATAGCTATCTTATCCGTGATTTTTTAAATTGGAGGACGCATATGGACAAAGAGTATGTGGTTATCGGCTTAGGTCGATTCGGCGGTAGTATAGTAAGAGAGCTTAATGCACTTGATATGGACGTTATGGCAATTGATATGAATGAAGCACGTGTGAATGAATATAGTGATATCGCTACACATGCTGTCATTGCTGATACAACAGATGAAGCTGTTATGAAAAGTTTAGGTATCAGAAACTTTGATCACGTCATCGTAGCAATAGGTGAGAATATACAATCAAGTACGTTAACAACATTAATTTTAAAAGAGTTAGGTGTAAAAAAAGTAACAGCTAAAGCGCAAAATGATTATCACGCAAAAATTTTAAATAAAATTGGAGCGGATACGGTTGTTCATCCTGAAAGAGATATGGGAAGAAGAATCGCTCACAATGTCGCAAGTGCAAGTGTGTTAGATTATTTAGAACTTGCAGACGAACATTCGATTGTAGAGATTAAAGCAAGTGAAAAAATGGCTGGCCAAACAATTATAGAATTAGATATTCGAGCACAATTCGGTATAAGTATAATTGCTATAAAAAGAGGTAAAGAAATATTAGTTTCTCCTGACCCTAATATTAGTATTGAAATTGGTGATATATTAATTATGATAGGGCATGATAATGACTTAAATCGTTTTGAGAAAAAAGTGGTTCGATAAAAATATAATAAAAAGAAGTCTCCAAAACTGGAGGCTTCTTTTTTATTATATCGAATACTATATTTCATAAATAAATTCATGAAAAATTATTTATTTGTGCTATTAGCAATCATGAAATTGCATTCACATAGCAAGGTGATTAATATATATATAATAGAATAGTTAAAACAAAAGCAGTCCATACAATGTTTAGACATTGTATGGACTGCTTTTTAATACCTATGATTCAGATGATTTATTTGTCTCATCTTTTTTAGGTTTAGGTTTTGGAGTGTTATTTACTTTTTTCTTGTCTTTATCGTTAGGTTTTTTATTTTTTACTGGTGCTTTTGTATTGTTATTTTTAGGTTTGTCATTTTTAGGGCTAGGTTTCTTAGTAAATGATTGGTTGTTATCTTCATTTACTTTCATAATGACTGGTAAAATCATTGGTTTACGTGCAGTCTTTTCAAATAGATAAGGCTGTAACGTTTCAATGATTGATGATTTAATTTGATGCCATTGAATCTCTGGATTTTGATTTAATTTTGAAATAACATCCGTTTTGATTCTGCGTTGTGCATCATAAATCAATTGACCAGATTCACGCATGTATACGAAACCACGTGAGATAATATCAGGTCCAGAAAGTAGTTTGTTTGTTTTGAAGTCTATACTTACAACGACAATAACTAAACCTTCTTCTGATAATAGTTTACGATCTCGAATGACTACATTACCAATATCACCAATACCACTACCATCAACTAATACATTGCCTGATGGAATTCTACCAGCTTTTCTAGCAGAGTCATGTGTCAGTGCTAAGACATCACCGATATCAAAGATAAATACATTGTCTGGCTCAACGCCACACTCTACACCTGATTGACCATGGGCTTTTAGCATACGGTATTCACCATGGATTGGTAAAAAGAATTTAGGACGTAATAGACGCAACATTAATTGTTGATCGCCTTTAGAGCCATGACCAGAAGTATGAATATTAGATACTTTATTATGAATAACTTCTGCGCCTGCACGATAAAGTGAATTTATCGTACGATTAATACTTTTCGTATTACCTGGAATAGGTGAAGAACTAAACACAACTGTATCTTCAGGTATGATTTTAATTTGTTTGTGTGTACCGTTAGCAATTCTAGATAAAGCTGCCATTGGTTCACCTTGAGACCCTGTACATAAAATCAATAATTCATGCTTAGGCACAGTATTGATTTTATTTGGTTCAACAAACGTTTCTGGTGGTGCTTTGATATAGCCTAATTCCATACCAATCTTAATATTGTTTTCCATTGAACGACCAAATGTAACAATTTTACGATTGTGCTTAATTGCAGCTTCAACCGCTTGTTGCACACGGTAAATGTTTGATGCAAATGTAGCGAATATGATGCGTCCGTTACAATCATGGAATATCTTTTCAACGTTTTGGCCAACTTCTCGTTCACTTAAAGTAAAGTCTGGTACAAGTGAATTTGTAGAGTCAGAAAGTAAACAAAGTACGCCTTCTTCACCTAATTTTGCCATTTTAGCTATATTTGCAGGTTCACCAACTGGTGTGAAATCAAATTTGAAGTCACCCGTGTGAACAATATTACCTTCTGGCGTGTTAACGATAACACCATATGCTTCTGGAATACTGTGTGTAGTGAGATAGAATGAAACTTCAAAATGTTTAGATTTGATGACACTACTTTCATCAATTTCAATAAGTTCTGCAGTTCTTAATAAATGATGTTCTTCTAATTTATTTCTGATTAAACCTAAAGCTAATGGTCCACCATATATAGGCACATTAATTTGCTTTAATAGGTAGGGCACACCACCTATATGGTCCTCATGTCCGTGAGTGATAAACAGACCAACAATTTTATCTTGGTTCTGTTCTAAATAAGTAATATCAGGAATGACATAATCAATACCTAATAAATTATCATCAGGAAATTTGATACCTGCATCGATAATAACGATTTCGTCCTGATACTCAACGGCATAAGTATTTTTACCAATTTCGCCTAAGCCACCAAGCGCATAAACCGCGACTTCATTTTTATGAATTTGTTTCATTATTCAGCTTGCTCCACATTGAAGTGATCTGATTGTTTTTCGTATTCTAAATGTGCGCCCTCTAATTTAGTTATAAATTCAATGTTAAAGTTACGATCTTTTAAATATCTTCTTACTTGTTCTTCTGTTTGTCCTTCAACGTAAATTGTTTGTGTGTGTTCACGTACAATTACCTCTTCTTTGGTATTTTGAAAAAAAACTTTGAATACTGCCATTTTATATATTTCCTCCTAAAATCATGTTTGATTTATAATTTTGTATAGTAAAACCCTAGTAATATAAAAGCTTGAAATATCCATTGGTTATTTGAAATTAACTGCACTTCTAATTATGCATGGACACTGATACTGTATATAAATAGAACATACTAGTTTTTTGCCCAGTATGTTTCTAGGGAAATCTTCAGTTCGTTCGTTTAGAAAACTACAAACACTATGTTTCATATGTTTTCAGTTATTTCTCATTTTACATGATGTAGTAGAATAAATAAAGCAGTTTTATCTTTAGTGCCTCTTTTAATAAGTACAAATAATTTCATTTTTATAATAATTAATATTTAATCTACAAATCCAAAACTTTAGTTATGTAAAAAACTGCAATAAATTATCATAAAACTTGAGTGCGCGTTGAAAGTTAATTATGATAAAAGAGAGTTGATCTGCATATTTAATAAAGTAATATATTAAGTATAGAAATGAAAGATGGGTAAGGGTGATAGAAATGGATCAAGTGAAAAGAATTATAGAAGATGTTAAAAAAGAAAAAAATCGGAGCGATAAAATATTTCAAGATATCACATTTGAAATTCGTGCAGAACAAGTAATCATGTTTTTTAACTATAATGAAATTATTGATACTGTAAATGGCGATCAAAATTACGTCAAACATAACCATGATCCAGAATTTATAGATATTAAAGAATTAAACGATTTAAAGATAGAACTTAAAAAAATAGATATACCATTTACTGAACGAAGAGACGACTTCATGTAAAATATGCCGTTAGCGTTGAGAAATTCTCAATTTGCTAACGGCATATTTTTTAAACAGTTAAACTTCTACCGCATCTTCATGTGGTGTAAGTGGGTTGTTTGGATCAATATGATCATAAAACATTACGCCATTAATATGGTCTATCTCATGTTGAACGACAACTGCTGGATAACCTTTTAAACGTAATTTTACATCATTACCATCTATATCTATTGCTTTTACTGTGATTCGATATTTACGATGGACAAGGCCTGGAATATTTTCATCTACACTTAAGCAACCTTCACCAGTCGGTAAATAAGCTTCTTGAACACTGTGGCTCATGATTTTAGGGTTAACTAGCGCTAAATCATAACTTTTGCCATTACCATCATCAGGTAAATAAACTGCTATCATTTTTTTTGCAATATTAATCTGTGGAGCAGCAAGTCCTACACCTGAACGAAGCCCATATTTATTAGCTGTTTCTTCATCTTGGCTATTAATTAGAAATTCGCGCATAGCTTTTAAAGTTTCACGATCTTCGTCAGAAAGCGGAATTGTTACATCTTTTGCTTTTTCACGAAGTGTGGGGTGACCATCTCGGATAATATCTTTCATTGTTATCATTTTGTTCATACACCTTCCTTAATATAAAATATACCAAAGTTTAACGCTTAAAATACAGTGATACATTTGATTTCTTATAAAATATTATATAATATAACACACAAATAAAGGAGGATTTCTCAAAAAATGAAATTAAAATATAGCATCGGTGCGATACTCGCTTCTACAATGTTAATGGCGGGGTGTACAACAGACAAAGGTGAAATAGAAGATTATAACGAAAAAGTACAAAAAGCATTTGATGAAGAGAAACCTGTGTCTTCAGTAGGGAAGAAGTTAAATAGCCTTGAACAAGACAAGCAAAAATTAGTTAAGAAAATTAATGGCAAAAACCAAGAAGAAGTAAAAGATACTTCGAAAAAAGTCGTTGAAAATGTTGAAGAAAGAGAAAAAGCATTTGAAAAAGAAGAAGAAGCTATAGATAACTCAGAAAAAGAATTTAAGAAAGCTGAAAAGCATGTTGATAATATCAGTGACGAAGATAAGAAAAAAGAAGTGACACAATTGAATCAAGCGCTTAAAGATAAATACAAAGCACATGATGAATACGCCAAAGCGTATAAGAATATTTTGAATAAGGAAAAAGATATGTTTGGATATACTTCTGGAGATCAAGTGAGTCAAGATCAAATAGACAAAAAAGCAGAAGCGGTTTCGAAATCATATAAAAATATGAACAAAGCATTTGAAAAATACTCGGATGCGATGAATAAAGTGAACAAAGAAAAAGAAGATGTAGACAATCTTTCTTAAAATGAAAAGCGGTAAATTTGAATTTTAAATAGCTACGTTATAGCATAAGATATGAGTACGCTTACAATTTTAAGGGAATTGCTCTATAACGACTCGTTTTTTGAGTGGTACAGCGCAATGAAAAACAGTGGTACAGATTAAAAACTGTACTTGTCTTAAGTATTACAGAACTTTTTCAAATTATTTAACAGTGTAACAGTTTTGTGGTACAATATTGGAGGATAAAATAAGTTTCTATTATACGGGAAAGGTATGGTGAATTGAATGGCTCCGAAATTGAAAGCCCAATTCGATGCAGAGAAAGTATTGAAAGATACTGAATCTCAATTTGAAATGATCCAAATCTTGGATGAAGATGGTAACATCGTTAATGAAGATCTAGTACCAGATTTATCAGACGAGCAATTAGTTGAATTAATGGAGAGAATGGTTTGGACACGTATTCTTGACCAACGTTCTATTTCATTAAATAGACAAGGGAGATTAGGTTTCTACGCTCCTACAGCAGGACAAGAAGCTTCACAATTAGCTTCACAATACGCTTTAGAACAAGAAGATTTTATATTACCAGGTTACCGTGATGTTCCACAATTAATCTGGCAAGGTTTACCTTTAACCGAAGCATTCTTATTCTCAAGAGGTCACTTTAAAGGTAACCAAATGCCTGAAGGCGTTAACGCGCTAAGCCCACAAATTATAATCGGTGCTCAGTATGTTCAAACTGCTGGTGTAGCGCTTGGTATTAAAAAACGTGGTAAAAGTGCTGTAGCAATTACTTATACTGGTGATGGTGGTTCGTCACAAGGTGATTTCTACGAAGGTATTAACTTTGCTTCTGCGTATAAAGCACCTGCAATTTTCGTTATACAAAATAACAACTATGCGATTTCAACACCACGTAGCAAGCAAACTGCTGCTATTACATTAGCTCAAAAAGCTATTGCAGTTGGTATCCCAGGTATTCAAGTTGATGGTATGGATGCTTTAGCAGTATACCAAGCAACTAAAGAAGCGCGTGACCGTGCTGTTAATGGTGAAGGTCCAACTTTAATTGAAACTATCACTTATCGTTATGGTCCACATACTATGGCTGGAGATGACCCAACGAAATATAGAACATCTGATGAAGATTCTGAATGGGAGAAAAAGGATCCATTAGTTCGTTTCAGAAAATATCTTGAAAATAAAGGCTTATGGACTGCGGATAAAGAAAATGAAGTTATCGACCGTGCAAAAGCTGAAATTAAAGTTGCTATTAAAGAAGCAGACAATACTGAAAAACAAAAAGTTACTGACTTGATGGAAAATATGTATGAAGAAATGCCTCAACATTTAGCAGAGCAATATGAAATCTATAAAGAGAAGGAGTCGAAGTAACCGATGGCACAAATGACAATGGTTCAAGCGATTAACAACGCGCTTAAAACCGAATTACAAAACGATGAAAATGTTTTACTTTTCGGTGAAGACGTCGGTGTTAACGGTGGTGTTTTCCGTGTAACTGAAGGTTTACAAAAAGAATTCGGTGAAGACCGTGTATTTGATACGCCTTTAGCAGAATCTGGTATTGGTGGTTTAGCTTTAGGTTTATCTACTCAAGGATACCGTCCAGTAATGGAAGTACAATTCTTTGGATTTGTATTTGAAGTATTCGACTCTATAGCAGGACAAATTGCGCGTACGCGTTTCCGTTCTGGTAACTCTAAACAATCACCCGTTACTGTTCGTGCACCATTTGGTGGTGGCGTTCATACACCAGAATTGCATGCTGACAACTTAGAAGGTCTTTTAGCTCAATCACCAGGTTTACACGTTGTAATTCCGTCTAATCCATATGATGCTAAAGGATTATTAATCTCAGCAATCAGAAGTAATGACCCAGTTGTATATTTAGAACATATGAAATTGTACCGCTCTTTCCGTGATGAAGTACCTGAAGAAGAGTACACAATCGAAATTGGTAAAGCAAGCGTGAAACAAGAAGGTAATGACATTACACTTATTGCATATGGTGCAATGGTACAAGAGTCATTAAAAGCAGCAGAAGAGTTAGAAAAAGATGGTTATTCAGTAGAAGTTATTGACTTACGTACAGTTCAACCAATCGATATCAAAACACTTGTTGCTTCAGTAGAAAAAACAGGACGTGCTGTAGTAGTACAAGAGGCGCAACGTCAAGCTGGTGTTGGAGCGCAAGTTGTTTCTGAATTAGCAGAACGCTCTATTCTTTCATTAGAAGCACCAATTGCTCGTGTTGCAGCGGCTGATACAGTTTATCCGTTTACACAAGCTGAAAATGTTTGGTTACCAAACAAAAATGACATCATTGAAAAAGCGAAAGAAACTTTAGAATTTTAATATATATTTAATGAGGTAGGATGATATCTGTTTAGTTGATACACCTACTTCATTCAAATTTATATTTACAGCATGAGATAGTGACTTAATTGTCCCTCGCTCAATTTCTAATTTTTGACTTAATATGAATTTTTAGGAGGATAATAACGTGGCATTTGAATTTAAATTACCCGACATTGGTGAAGGTATCCACGAAGGTGAAATTGTAAAATGGTTTATTAAAGCTGGAGATACAATTGAAGAGGACGATATTTTAGCTGAGGTACAAAATGATAAATCAGTTGTTGAAATTCCATCACCTGTTTCAGGTACTATTGAAGAAGTACTAGTAGATGAAGGTACTGTTGCAATTGTTGGTGATACAATCGTAAAAATCGACTCACCAGACGCAGAAGAAATGCAATTCAAAGGTAGTGAAAGTGATGATTCAGCAAGTGAAGAAACAGAAGCACCTGCAGAAGAAAGCACTAAAGAAGAAGCACCAGCACAGGCATCTAAAGACGAAGAAGTAGATGAAAGCAAACGTGTTAAAGCGATGCCTTCAGTACGTAAATATGCTCGTGATAATGGCGTTAACATTAAAGCTGTTTCAGGTTCAGGTAAAAATGGCCGTACTACTAAAGAAGATGTGGACGCATACTTAAATGGTGGCGGAGAAGCAGCTTCAAATGACAGTGCAGCTACAGCAACTGAAGAAACTTCTAGTGCAGCACAATCAGCATCAGTTTCTACAGAAGGCGAATTCCCAGAAACAACTGAGAAAATACCTGCAATGCGTAAAGCAATTGCTAAAGCAATGGTTAACTCAAAACAAACTGCACCTCACGTAACATTAATGGATGAAATTGATGTTCAAGAATTATGGGATCACCGTAAAAAATTCAAAGAAGTTGCAGCTGAGCAAGGTACTAAATTAACTTTCTTACCTTATGTTGTTAAGGCACTTGTTTCTGCACTTAAAAAATATCCAGCGCTTAACACTTCATTTAACGAAGATGCTGGCGAAATCGTACACAAACATTACTGGAACATTGGTATTGCTGCTGATACTGACAGAGGACTATTAGTTCCTGTTGTTAAACACGCAGACCGTAAATCAATGTTCAGCATCTCAGACGAAATTAACGAACTTGCTGTTAAAGCACGTGACGGAAAATTAGCAGCAGATGAAATGAAACATGCTACATGTACAATTAGTAATATCGGTTCAGCTGGTGGACAATGGTTCACTCCAGTAATCAATCACCCAGAAGTAGCTATCTTAGGCATTGGCCGTATTGCACAAAAACCAATTGTTAAAGATGGAGAAATAGTAGCTGCGCCAGTATTATCATTATCATTAAGCTTTGACCACAGACAAATTGATGGTGCTACTGGACAAAATGCTATGAATCATATCAAACGTTTATTGAATAATCCAGAATTATTATTAATGGAGGGGTAAAATATGGTAGTTGGAGATTTCCCAATTGAAACAGACACTATTGTAATCGGAGCAGGACCAGGAGGCTATGTTGCAGCAATTCGTGCAGCACAGTTAGGCCAAAAAGTAACAATCGTTGAAAAGGGCACATTAGGTGGCGTATGTCTTAACGTTGGTTGTATTCCTTCTAAAGCATTGTTACACGCTTCACACCGTTATGACGAAACTAAGAACTCAGAAAATTTAGGTGTTATTGCTGAAAGTGTTTCACTTAATTTTAATAAAGTTCAAGAATTCAAACAATCAGTAGTTGACAAATTAACTGGTGGCGTTGAAGGATTGTTAAAAGGTAATAAAGTAGAAATCGTTAAAGGCGAAGCTTACTTTGTTGATAACAATAGCTTACGTGTTATGGATGAGAAAAGTGCTCAAACATATAACTTTAAAAACGCGATTATTGCAACTGGTTCAAGACCAATTGAAATCCCTAACTTTGAGTTTGGAAATCGTGTAATTGATTCATCTGGCGCTCTAAATTTACAAGAAGTTCCTGGTAAGTTAGTAGTTGTTGGTGGCGGTTATATTGGTTCTGAACTTGGAACTGCTTTTGCAAACTTTGGTTCTGAAGTTACTATTTTAGAAGGCGCTAAAGATATCTTAGGCGGTTTTGAAAAACAAATGACGCAACCTGTTAAAAAAGGTATGAAAGAAAAAGGCGTTGACATTGTAACTGAAGCTATGGCTAAATCTGCTGAAGAAACTGAAAACGGCGTTAAAGTAACTTACGAAGTAAAAGGCGAAGAACAAACAATCGATGCTGATTATGTATTAGTTACTGTAGGTCGTCGTCCTAACACTGATGAATTAGGCTTAGAAGAATTAGGCCTTAAATTTGCAGAGCGTGGATTAATCGAAGTAGACAAACAAAGCCGTACTTCAATTGAAAACATCTTCGCAATTGGTGATATCGTTCCTGGTTTACCACTTGCGCATAAAGCAAGCTATGAAGCTAAAGTTGCAGCTGAAGTAATCTCTGGTGAAGCATCAGAAGTAGATTACATCGGTATGCCTGCTGTATGTTTCACTGAGCCAGAACTTGCTCAAGTAGGTTATACAGAAGCTCAAGCTAAAGAAGAAGGATTAAAAATCACTGCTTCTAAATTCCCTTATGCAGCTAACGGCCGTGCGTTATCATTAGATGACACTACTGGTTTTGTTAAACTTATTACGCTTAAAGAAGATAATACATTAGTAGGTGCTCAAGTAGTTGGTACTGGCGCTTCTGATATTATTTCTGAGCTAGGTTTAGCAATCGAAGCTGGTATGAATGCTGAAGATTTAGCATTAACTGTACATGCTCACCCAACATTAGGTGAAATGTCTATGGAAGCTGCTGAAAAAGCTATAGGTTTACCTGTTCACACAATGTAATTTCATTGTTGTAACAGAAATAAAGAATGCCTTATGGGGGCGGGAATACGAAATCAAAATTTGATTTCTGTCCCGGCCCTTTTTATTTTAAAATGTAATATCAAGGTGATTTATAAATTATAAGTATTCAATAAAGAAGGAGGATACATGTTTATATGGAGTATCAATACCCGATTGACCTTGATTGGTCAAATGATGAAATGATGCAAGTCGTATCTTTTTTCAATGCTGTGGAATCTTTTTATGAATCAGAAGTAGAAGGTAAATTATTAGTAGATCGCTACAGACAGTTCAAAACAATTGTTCCTGGGAAAGCAGAAGAAAAACAAATTTTTAAAGAATTCGAAAAAAGCAGTGGATATAATAGTTACCAAGCTGTTAAAACAGTTCAAACTGACAACAGTCAAAAGTTTTTTAGTGCAACTAAAAAATAACTATTGTCATATAAGCTATATTCTGATATTTTTATTAAGCATTAAACAAAATGTTTTATAAAAGTAAACAGTGTATAGCTTTTTATTTTGCAGAAATTTATTGTAGTGTACTTCATAACGTAACGCATAATCGCATAAAGTTAATTTACATAAAGGATATTATCATGGATATAGGTAAGAAGATTAAAACGCTTAGACAAATTAAAAACTTACTCAAGAAGATTTAGCTGCACGTACAGATTTATCAAAAGGCTATATTTCTCAAATAGAGAATCAATATGCTTCACCAAGTATGGAAACATTTTTAAATATTGTAGAGGTCTTAGGTGCAAGTGATTTTTTCAAAGAACCTGAGGAAGCGAAAGTGTTATATAAAAAGGCAACACAAGTTACTTATGATGAATATGACAAAGGTTATATACTTCAATGGCCAGTTTCACAATCTAATGAATTTGAAATGGAACCACTTATAATTACATTAAATGGAAATACTTCATATAAAAATTTTGAACCCTCAGATTCGGACACATTTATATATTGTTTAGCGGGTGAAGTTACCTTAATGTTAGGTGATAACATGTTTCATGCCGAAATAGGAGATGCGCTTTATTTTAAAGCCAAGCAAGAACATAAATTAATTAATCCTACGCCAAATGAAACTCGAGTTATGATTGTTGCGACCGCATCATATTTATAGGAGGAAGAGCAAATGAAGCCGTTATTATCTTTTAACGCAGTGAGTAAAGCTTATGATGATATACCAATATTAGACAAAATGAATATAGATATTGAGTCAGGTCATTTTTATACATTACTCGGACCTTCTGGTTGCGGTAAAACAACAATTTTAAAACTTATCGCCGGGTTTGAACAAGCCGATGAGGGCGATATTATATATCAAAGCCAGTCAATTAATCATATACCAGCAAATAAACGCAAGGTGAATACAGTATTTCAAGATTATGCATTATTTCCTCATTTAAATGTGTATGATAATATTGCTTTCGGATTAAAACTAAAGAAAATGAATAAGAGCACCATTAATAAAAAAGTACAAGAAGCATTAAAACTTGTTAAACTCACTGGCTACGAAGATAGAACAATTGAAGGCATGAGTGGGGGACAAAGACAGCGTATTGCAATTGCACGTGCGATTGTAAATGAACCAGATATATTACTATTAGATGAGTCTTTATCAGCACTGGATTTAAAATTAAGAACTCAAATGCAATATGAATTAAGGGAAATACAGTCTAGATTAGGTATAACATTTATTTTTGTTACGCATGATCAAGAAGAAGCTTTAGCGCTGAGTGATTATATATTTGTAATGAAAAATGGTAAAATACAACAATTTGGAACACCCACTGATATATATGACGAACCAGTAAATCGTTTTGTTGCTGATTTTATTGGAGAATCAAATATTATAGTAGGCACAATGATAAAGGATCATGTGGTGAACATCTATGGTCAAGATTTAGAATGTGTCGATATGGGTATTGCACCACAACAACAAGTAGAAGTAGTGATTAGGCCAGAAGATATATCCTTGATTCAACCTGAGCAAGGATTATTTGAAGTGATAGTTGCTTCTATGCTTTTCAGAGGTGTACATTATGAAATCAATTGCATTGATAATAAAGGTTATGAATGGCTGATTCACTCAACTAAAAAAGCAGAAGTTAATAGTAAAGTTGGCTTATACTTTGAACCAGAGGCAATTCATATTATGGTTCCAGGTGAAAGTGAAGCTGAATTTGATAAGCGTATTGAAAGTTATGAGGAAATAGATCATGCGCAAGATTAATACATTTCTATTTATACCCTATATATTGTGGATGATTTTATTTATCGTTGTTCCTGTGGTTCTTCTTGTCTACTTCTCGCTCATTGATATGCAAGGACATTTTGGACTGGATAATTATAAACAGATGATTTCACTGAAATATTTCACAATGATTTGGGACTCTGTATGTTTTGCTGCTGTTATTACATGTATGACGCTACTTATAAGCTATCCAGCTGCATACTTTATAAGTTCATCTAAACATCAAAATATTTGGTTACTTATACTAATTGTACCAACCTGGATTAATTTACTACTGAAGACCTATGCATTTATAGGCATATTCAGTCATGATGGTATTATCAATCAAATATTGAATTTTTTACATTTGCCTAAAATGGAATTGTTATTTACTGTTCCTGCTTTTTTAATAGTAGCAAGTTATATTTACATTCCATTTATGATTTTACCTATTTTCAATAGTATGAAGGATATTCCTGAAAATATTTTGCAAGCTTCAAGTGATTTAGGCGCGAGCCCGCTAACAACCTTCAGAAAAATTATTGTGCCACTCACAAAGCAAGGTGTATTGACTGGAATTCAAGTCACTTTTATACCGGCATTGTCGCTTTTTATGATTACGAGACTTATTACGGGAAATAAAGTGATTAATATTGGGACGGCGATAGAAGAACAATTCTTAGTGATACAAAACTATGGAATGGGCTCTACCATTGCGTTGTTTTTAATCGTATTTATGGCGCTGGTTCTAATTATTACAAATACTAAAGCTACGAACGGGAAAAGGTGAATCATATGAAATGGTATGGCAAACTCTATATCGGTATATTAATCGTTATTTTATATACTCCAATATTATTTTTAATGGTTTATTCATTTAATGCTGCTGGTAATATGATTCATTTTGATGGGTTTACTTTGGAACATTATCAATCCTTATTCAACAATGATCGATTAATGTCTGTTATTTTTAATACGATCGGTGTAGCATTATTAGCCGCTGCATTTGCTACTGTGATAGGAACATTAGGTGCGATTGGGTTATATCATTTAAAAAACAAAAAGTTGAAAGTTTCTATCCTTACATTAAATAATGTTTTAATGGTATCTTCTGATGTTGTTATTGGTGCTTCATTTTTAATTATGTTTACAGTTATTGGGCATTTTACTGGTATAGGTCTTGGGTTGGCAACGGTACTCATTTCACACATTGCTTTTTGTATTCCTATTGTTGTAATTATTGTGTTACCTAAACTATATGAAATGAATAACCATACGTTAAACGCGGCTCGTGATTTAGGTGCCACGGAGTTTCAAGTTCTGAATAAGGTTATGTTGCCTCATTTAATGCCAGCAATTATCGGCGGTTTTTTTATGGCGTTGACCTATTCTTTAGATGATTTTACTGTCAGTTTCTTCGTTACTGGTAATGGATTTAGTGTGCTTTCCGTGGAAGTTTATACGATGGCAAGAAAAGGTATTAGTATGGAAATTAATGCAATATCAACCATTTTATTTGTCGGAATTATGCTAGGCATACTTGGATATTATTTAGTTAAAAATATGCTTAAGCATAAAAAACCAGTGAAACGGGGTATATTATAATGAAAGGTTTTTTACAGTTAATTATAATTTCTATCGTCATTGGTTTTATATGTTTATTTATAAGTCAAAAATTCACTTCAAAGCATCATTCTGGCAATGGTGAAAAAATTTATGTTTATAATTGGGGAGAGTATATTGATCCAAGTTTAATAAAAAAATTCCAAAAAGAAACAGGGATTGAAGTCGTTTATGAAACATTTGATTCAAATGAAGCGATGGAAGCCAAAATAAAAAATGGTGGAACTCATTATGATATTGCTTTTCCGAGTGATTATACGGTGCAAAAATTAAAAAGAGAACAATTGTTATTACCCTTAAATCATGAGAAACTGCCTAATATGAAGAATCTTGATTCAGATTACCTTGATATGCCGTTTGATAAAGAGAATACATATTCAATACCTTATTTTTTTGGTACTGTAGGTATTGTTTATAATAAAAATGTATACCCAAATGATAACTTTGATTCATGGAATCAGCTTTATAAAGCGAAATATAAAGATAATATATTATTAGTAGATGGCGCGAGAGAAATGATAGGTGTAGCTTTAAATAAATTAGGCTATAGTTTAAATGATACGCATTCTCCACATTTAGCAGACGCTGAGAAAGATTTAACTCGCTTAGGCCCTAATGTTAAAGGCGTGGTAGGTGATGAAATTACAATGATGTTAGAACAGCATGAAGCAAATGTTGCAGTGGTATGGAGCGGTGTTGCAGCTCCCATTGTACAAGAAAATGAAGAATTTGATTATGTAGTTCCTAAAGAAGGTTCAAATTTGTGGTTTGATAATATGGTTATACCTAAAACAGCACAAAATAAAGCAGGTGCCTATAAGTTCATGAACTTTTTATTAGATGCAGAGCATAGTAAACAAAATACAGAATGGGTCGGTTATGCGACGCCTAATAAAGCAGCAAGAGTACACTTGCCTGCAAATATAAAAAATGATAAACGGTTTTATCCTACAAAAGAAGACCAAGCCAATTTAGAAGTTTATAAGGACCTAGGGAAAGAAACATTAAGTGAATATAATGAAAGATTTTTAAATTTTAAAATGTCACTAAAATAAGTCATAGTTAGTAGTTATTTTATCGTTAATTCGATATAATAGTTTGACAAGCAATATAAGGAGTTGTAAAGACATGTCAGGAGAGCAATATACTCAAGTTAGACGCTCGGTGAGTCGACTAGCAGAAAAAGTATTAGGTTGGTTGAGTTGGATTTTCTTATTATTACTAACCATTATTACGATGTTTATTGCACTAGTATCTTTTAGTAGTGAAGCATCAATACAAAATTTGGAGACTTCATTGAATGGCAATGATTTTATTCAACAAATATTAGCGAATAACGGATTAAACACAATCCAATTTGTAATATGGCTACAAAATGGCGTGTGGGCGATTATAGTATATTTCATCGTATGTTTACTACTATCATTTTTAGCCTTAATTTCAATGAATATAAGAATTTTATCAGGATTCTTATTCTTAGTCGCAACGATAGTGACGTTGCCATTGGTGTTGCTATTTGTACCGCTAATTATTCCTATTCTATTTTTAATCGTGGCAATCATGATGTTTGCACGCAAAGAAAAAGTAGAAACAGTGCCTGCATATTATGCAGAAGGACACCAAGGGCGTTATTCAGATTATGAGCAACAATCGGAACCTAACTCACCTCAATATATTGAAAAGCAACAAACTTCTGACGTAGAACAACAACAAAGTAAAGATAATCAATTAAGAAGAGGCGGTTATAGCTCTGAAGTTGCAGAAAAAGTAAACACTGAAAATAATGCATCTGATGAAGAACCACAAGTACTTTCTAGACAAGCAAAATATAATTATAAGCAAAGAAAGCATGATAATGTTAAAGATGACAGTCAAAGTACTGAAGATGATTTTGGTCAAGTAAGCAATGTATATAATGAAGACGGCGAACCTCTTGCCAACGAAGACCAAGATCATAAAAATGCAGTAACGAATGAGCAACAAGAACAACAAGATAAAGAAACTGAGTTAGAAAATCAACGTGTTGCGGAAGAAGAACAACGTCGCAAACAAGAAGCGTATGAAGCTCAACAAAGAAAACAAGCGGAGCAAGAAGAGGAACAACGCCGCAAACAAGAAGAGGCGGAAGAAGCTGCAAGATTGAAGCAAGAAAAAGCTGAAGAAAAAACACGTATTAAACAAGAGAAAAAAGAACGTAGAAAACGGGAAAAAGAAAAAAGAAAACAACAACCAAGTGCAGCAAATCAGCGTAGAAAGAATTTTGAAGAACGTAAGAAAATTACTTCACAAGATGTTGAAGAATCACAAGAAAAAAAATCTAAAGAACAAAATGATTCTGAAACAAAAGACAAATCATAATAAAAAATGAGTTGTTTTATAACAATGCAATTTGGTAGTCAACTAATAAACTCGATTGCTCACATAATGTGAGTCAATCGGGTTTTTATTTATATCACTCTAACTGAGCATCATTTAGCGATAGGTCGTGATTATTTTTAAATATTCATAAATTTGCTATGATATAATTAATGAATTTATAGGAGGAAGAGTATGAGTAGGAAACCAGAACGTATTCTAGCATGGATAGCAAATAGTCTTAGTTTAATTTTCTTAATATTTTCGATAATTGTATATGCATTCATCAACGTGCCAGAATTTAAAGAAGTGTTTAATGAAATGAACCAACAACAAGGTGTAGAAATGTCGCCAGAAGCATTTAAAGCTTCTATCATATTCCAAGGTATCTTTACACTTATTTCGACAATTTTAGCTTTTATTGCAGTCTTTACGATTAAAGGCAATCGCATACTAGCAGGATGTTTATTTATCGTTTCTGCTATTATTGGTATGTTTGGTGGCAACTTTATTGCGATGGTTCTATGGTTTATTGTTGGTATTATGTTATTTGTGAAAAAAGATAACAATAATCAAAGTAATCAATTTAATCAGATGCCAAATTATAATATTTATAATAACGAAAAACAAAAACAAAAGTCCCAGCAGCAAGACATGGATCCTGAGGCAGAAATGAAACGAAAAAAAGATGATGACCCGTACATTTATTAAATGTATCTGGCAATCATTTATAAAGATAAATAAGTAAAAATAGAAAAAACAGGCTACTTAAATTCATTTTAAGTAGCCTGCTTTTTAGATATTTCCGATGAATTATTTATAGAATTTGAGTAATTGTTCGAAGGTTTCTTCAAGGAAGTTTAAAAAGACTTTGTCGCTTTCTAATTGTTCGGCATTCGGTGACAATGTACGGGCTACAAAGAACTCACCTTTTTTAACTTCTTTAACACGATTGAGTGCTTTATTTAGGTCTTCATCTGACATTTCATGAATGTAAATTTTTTCTTGGCTCATATGATCAGGACTAATGCTATAGTCATTCGGTAAATTTTTAAGTGTTTCAAATTGGTCTTCAAAAGCTTTTATTTGTTGTGCTTTGTCTTTTGTTTCATGCATGATACCATACATGACAAATAATTGATTTTCAAACAGACCTATTTGGAAATGTGGCTGCATTTTATAACCGCGTTTATTTGTAGCGAACGCGACCCATGTATCTTTGGGTGGATTAACTTTTCGACGCGCGTGTTTAGCTACGTGTGGGTAAAATTTCTCACCGGTTACGGTTTCTAAATATTGTGCAAAATAATCACCTAATTCATTAAGCTGCGGTCGGACACGGTCATTTAACGCTTCCATTCTTGCATCAAGACCATCAACTGTGAATGCTTTGAAATCTCTAGGTTTAAATATGTACTTAGTCATTGGGGCCTCCTGTAAACATTATATACGTTTGTATTGTAGCATAATATGATGTCATTAACATTGACTTTGCCCATTATGCAAACGATAAAACATAACTTTATAGTGAGCGTGTAGAAAAGTCTAAATAGGGTATACAAGTAAGAAATCATAAAATATTCAAAATATATTTTTATACATATTATTATAGAAAAATAGAAAAGTTGCACATTAACTTTTTGAGTATTAATTACTGTATAATGAGAAGTGAATAAGGAGCTGATACAATGACTGTTTACGAGTTTGCTAAAGGTCTCATATTAGAGGCAGGGAATAATGTAAAAAAAATAATGAAAGAAGATATAGAAATAGAAACGAAATCAAATGCTAATGATCTAGTGACGAATGTAGATAAAGCTACAGAAAACTATATTTTTGAAAATATTTTAAAAACATATCCTAATCACCATGTCATTGGTGAAGAAGGTCATGGTCATGATCTAAATAATGTAACAGGTGTTGTGTGGGTAGTGGATCCAATTGATGGCACATTGAATTTTGTTCATCAAAAAGAAAATTTTGCCATTTCTATTGGCATCTATAATGATGGACAGCCTTATGCAGGATTTGTATATGATGTTATGAACGATGCGCTATATCATGCTAAGGCTGGAGAGGGTGCATTCGAGAATGAAAACCGACTTCCTGAAATAAAATCGACGCCTTTAAGTACAAGTATAATCGGTATCAATCCTAATTGGCTAACCAAACCACGTTTAGGAGAATTATTTAAACCTATAGTAGAAGAATCCAGGAGTGCCAGAGCTTATGGTTCAGCTGCTTTAGAAATTATTCATGTCGCAACTGGAAAATTAGCTGGATATATTACACCTAGGTTACAACCTTGGGATTTTGCAGGCGGTCTCATTATCTTAAATGAAGTGGGTGGAAAGGGTACGGATTTAATGGGGGACGCATTATCGATTTATGAACCTAGTTCAATTGTTATGGCGAATAAACAATTGCATGCCGAACTCATTGAACAACATTTTCAAAAAAATAATGAAATCATTGGATTATTGCAACAACGTTTAAAAAATTAATAAATAAAAGATCATTTTAGAAGAAACAACACCCTATGAAAAGCGCCTCAATCCTATTTTTAGAATTGAGACGCTTTTATAGATTGTATATAAAATTTGACTCGATTATAGCCAATCGTTTTCGCGATATTTCTTTTTTAAAGTGAAACCGTAACCAAATGTTGCAATGAATAATATAAGTGTTAAAATCATCAATGGAACATTTGTTGCAGCTAAACTAAAGCTAAATAAAAGCAAGAATACTACAGCTACTACAGCAAGTACCCAGAATATTGCTTTCGATTTTTTTTGTTGCATACTACCACACCTTTATAGTTTTCTTTAACCAATTATATGATATAATAAAAAAGTTGCAAAGAAAAGTGGGAATTTACTCGAGAAAGGAATTTGTATAAATGACTAATAGAAGAGAAGACGTTCGTAATATAGCAATCATCGCTCACGTTGACCATGGTAAAACAACACTAGTAGATGAGTTATTAAAACAATCAGGAATATTCCGTGAAAATGAACAAGTAGATGAAAGAGCAATGGACTCTAACGATATTGAGAGAGAACGTGGTATCACAATCCTTGCTAAAAACACAGCAGTTAATTATAAAGACAATCGAATTAATATTTTAGATACACCAGGACATGCTGACTTCGGTGGAGAAGTAGAGCGTATCATGAAAATGGTTGATGGTGTTGTACTTGTAGTAGATGCTTATGAAGGAACGATGCCACAAACACGTTTCGTATTGAAAAAAGCATTGGAGCAAAACTTAAAACCAGTTGTAGTTGTAAATAAAATTGATAAACCAGAAGCTCGTGCTGAAGGCGTAGTAGATGAAGTATTAGACCTATTTATCGAGTTAGAGGCTTCTGACGAACAATTAGATTTCCCAGTTGTTTACGCTTCAGCTGTTAATGGTACTGCAAGTTTAGATGCAGAAACACAAGATGAAAACATGCAATCTTTATACGAGACAATTATCGATTATGTGCCAGCACCTGTTGATAATAGAGACGAGCCACTACAATTCCAAATTGCACTATTAGACTATAGTGACTATCTAGGTCGTATTGGTGTAGGACGTGTGTTCCGAGGAACAATGCGTGTAGGTGACAGTGTATCTTTAATTAAATTAGATGGTACTGTTAAAAACTTCCGTGTAACAAAAATCTTTGGTTTCTTCGGATTAAAACGTGAAGAAGTTGAAGAAGCATATGCTGGCGATTTAATTGCAGTATCAGGAATGGAAGATATTAACGTTGGTGAAACAGTAACGCCAAGTGATCACCAAGATGCACTTCCTGTATTAAGAATTGATGAACCAACACTTGAAATGACATTTAGAGTTAACAATTCGCCATTTGCAGGCCGTGAAGGTGATTATGTAACGTCTCGTCAAATTCAAGAACGTCTTGATCAACAATTAGAAACAGACGTTTCATTAAAAGTTACGCCTACTGAAACTCCAGATAAATGGATTGTTGCAGGTCGTGGAGAATTACATTTATCAATCTTAATAGAGAACATGAGACGTGAAGGCTTTGAATTACAAGTGTCTAAACCTCAAGTTATTTTAAAAGACATTGATGGTGTGAAATGTGAACCGTTTGAACGTGTACAATGTGAAGTACCACAAGAATATACAGGTCCTGTAATCGAGTCATTAGGCCAACGTAAAGGTGAAATGCTTGATATGGTTACAACAGATAATGGCTTAACTCGTATTATCTTTATGGTTCCTGCTCGTGGTTTAATTGGTTATACTACAGAATTTATGTCTCAAACACGTGGTTATGGTATTATTAACCATACATTTGACGAATTTAGACCACGTGTTAAAGGCCGTATCGGTGGCAGAAGAAATGGTGCACTTGTATCAATGGATCAAGGGAAAGCTAGTGCTTATGCAATTATGGGCTTAGAAGACCGTGGTACAAACTTCATGGAACCTGGTACTGAAGTATATGAAGGTATGGTTGTTGGTGAACATAACCGTGATAATGACTTAACAGTTAACGTTACGAAAGAAAAGAACCAAACAAACGTACGTTCTGCTAATAAAGACCAAACTGTAAGTATGAAACGCCCAAGAATTTTAACTTTAGAAGAAGCATTACAATTTATCAATGACGATGAACTTGTAGAAGTTACACCAGAAAATATTCGTATTAGAAAAACAGTGCTAGAAAAATCAGCACGTGAAAAAGAATCTAAACGTGTTAAACAAATGATGCAAGATAATGAATAATTAAATAAGATTTAATTTGAGAACCAAGCTAGAGAATATTGTCTAGCTTGGTTCTTTGTTTTAGAATTAGTGCTTAAGATGACGTGATTAAGAAATAGATATAGAGTAATAAAAATTAAATATATATTGTTATTAACTGCATTTGTACTTAATGCTTTATAACATACAAAAATAGCTAATCATTTAAAAATTTGAGCAACATTTTAGTTACGGCTCATAATTATTGAACAATTAGCTATTATAAAATTAGTTTATTAAATTGATGTGATATAAAACTTTATGTTAAAGATGATTAAAAGTTGTTACTTGATTACGTTGTTTAGGTGTATCAAGTCTACTTTTACACTCATCACACATAAATGTGTGCATTGGATCATTTCTGAGTCTTTTTGCTTCTAATGTATTTTGATCGATAAATACTTCCATATCACAAATAATACATTGAACTTTTTTCATACTTAGATCACCTCAATATGAGTAACATATGCAAATTCGTGAGAATAACCTTCATTTGGAACGTAAACAAAGCTATCTACGCTATAGTCATCATATAATCTTTTACCGTCTTTAGCGAATTGGAAAAAGAGGTAAGGTAACAAATCAATTGGAACTTCGATGGCATTATTTTCATTATATAAACGGATGGCTTTAGCAGAATCATGTGGTTCAGCGTTTTTGAAAAATGGTGTCATATTGATAACAAATGATTGTTCTAATACTGCACGTCTTTTATATTTTATTTCAGAATTTAATGTTGGTGGATTGGTTTGACCTTCCAAAATTGCACGATTCCATTCACGGTTATCGTCAAAATTGATTGGTTTTGTCCCGTCGAATACACCTTTTTCTAAATCTTCAATTTGTACTTTTCTATCATCAAAAATCCACGTTGTACTATCTAACGTTATTGGAAATTTGACTGCGCCCTTAATTTGAATCATAATCCCACTCCTATTGGTATATCTTATATATCTTTATAACAAAAATATGTAAAAATGAATTTTTTGTGAACGTTTCTTCACTTGTAAGTGAACATTTCGTATACGCATTGTACTATGAAATTTGTGTTGAAATAAAACGTTTTCACAACAGCTACAAGCAAGTTGACGATTCTGTAAATAAATATATCTGAAATAAAGATTTCTTTAATATTAATATTATCACAAATAACATGGTTTAGTATATTAAGGAATTCACTTGCTTTTTACGAATCAGTAAGATACACTTCTACATATAAAGTTACAATTGATAGGGGGGGAGTATGTCTTGGTAAAAAATCAAAAAATGAACAGTGCGGCATATGACCAGTTGAATAAAGATGCTGATAGGATTCTCCAACTTATAAAAGTACAAATGGATAATCTTACGTTACCTCAATGCCCGTTATATGAAGAAGTACTCGATACTCAAATGTTTGGATTGCAAAAAGAAGTGGATTTTGCTGTTGAACTTGGTTTAGTCGATAGAGAAGTGGGCAAAGATTTAATGTTACGATTAGAAAAAGAACTTTCTAAATTGCATGACGCATTTACTAATGTTTAATATGGTTAAATAAATAAATTTTTGGGCTGGAAAGATTTCAATCAGCTTTGAAAATACACACAACTTGTATAAGTAGTATCTTTAAAACTACATAACATATTTCGGAGTGGCTGGGACATCAATATATTGTTGATTGCATCGCAGCCATTTTTCTTTTTTTAAAATAGAAAATGAAGAAATTAATAATTAAAATAATGGAATTTAGTGTTATATTTGTTCGAAATACCATAGTGATGTTTGATATAATGTTAAAAGTGTAATTTATTTTTTATGCAACAGACCCAATATCTTAAGGCGATTTACAACAATAAATATCGTTTTAATGTTACGAATTTGAGCTGGTAATGATAAATGATATTAATAATTAGAATTGGATGATATGTCAAATGAATAACATAAAACAATTTTTTCGGTATATTGGTAGAAATGCCAAATATATAGACTATCCGTTAGTAATTACATATATATTATTATGTCTAATAGGCTTGGTAATGGTATATAGTGCAAGTATGGTTGCAGCTACAAAAGGTTCATTGACAGGAGGCGTTCCAGTAACTGGGACCTACTTTTATACAAGACAATTAATGTATGTAATCATGAGTTTAATACTTGTCTTTTTTATGGCATTCTTTATGAATGTCAAATTCCTTGAATCCATCAGATTTCAGAAATGGATGATGATGGTAATAGTTGGTTTACTTGTGGCCACTTTACTTGTAGGAAGTAATATCAATGGTTCAAAAAGTTGGATCAATTTAGGTTTTATGAATCTACAAGCTTCGGAACTATTGAAAATTGCAATAATTGTTTATATACCTTATATGATAGAAAAGAAACGGCCAAAAGTTTTTAAAGAACCAAAACTATTAGCATCACCGATTATTTTGGCATCTCTTTGTATAGCGCTTGTGCTTTTACAAAGAGATGTAGGACAAACACTATTAATCTTAATTATCTTCTTTTCAATCATATTCTATGCAGGAATTGGAGTTCAAAAATCACTTAAATATGGGTTGATGATTTTGTTCGGTGTCATTATCATAGGCTCGCTATTCCTACTATTAGGATTAGTTCCAGACTACTTGACTGCCCGTTTTAGCACATTAACAAATCCGTTTAGTAATGAAGAAGGTACTGGGTATCATATTTCTAACTCCTTGATTGCAATCGGAAATGGTGGGCTGTTTGGACGTGGATTAGGCAATAGTATTATGAAATTAGGATACTTACCAGAACCACATACTGATTTTATCTTTTCAATTATTGCAGAAGAACTAGGTTTGATAGGTGGCATCGTCGTTATTTGCTTACTATTCTTTATAGTTTATAGAGCATTTGAACTTGCAAATAAAACCAACTCTTATTTCTACAAATTAGTTTGTGTAGGTATTGCAAGTTATATCGGTAGTCAAACGTTTGTTAACTTAGGTGGTATTTCAGGTACAATACCGTTAACAGGTGTGCCATTACCATTCATAAGTTTTGGTGGTTCTTCAATGATTAGTTTAAGTATCGCAATGGGATTATTGCTAATTACAGCGAAACAAATTAAAATCGAAGAATTAAGAAAGAAAAAAGCAAATAAAATTAACAATAATATAGGAGTCTCTAGAAGATCATAAGTTATTTAAATATGGTAGTTATGATATAAAAAATGTAATTTGTAAAAGCAAACGTTACAACAGTAAAATGTTGAAAACGTTTGCTTATTTTTATAATTAGGCATCTTAATTTTGAAAAACTTAGTGTTTTTAAAGTTAATGATAATAAAAAGTTATCGGTTTTGATAATTTTTTATTATACTATAGCTATGATATAAATTCTTGAAAATGCGCGTATACTACAGTGTTTAGAGACTATCATTTACAGTTAAAATTTTATCTATAAGCAATTGCAATTCAACAGTTTAAGTAGTGTTTCTGAAAATAACGCACAAACTTTTATTTGTATACATTGTTCGCATTTTGCTATAATGGTTTCTATATCAAACTTTTTAGAAAATTCAAATTTTAAGGGGGACCATGTTGTGAAAAAAATAAATAAACTTATGGTAGCCAATCGTGGAGAAATAGCAATAAGGATTTTTAGAGCAGCAACTGAGTTAAATGTACAAACAGTTGCGATTTATTCAAATGAAGATAAAGGGTCTTTACATAGATATAAAGCAGATGAATCATACTTAGTAGGCGAAGATTTAGGTCCTGCAGAATCATATTTAGATATTGAACGCATTTTAGAAGTGGCAAAACGTGCCGATGTAGATGCAATTCATCCTGGTTATGGTTTTTTAAGTGAAAATGAAACATTTGCACGCAGATGTCAGGAAGAAGGCATCAAATTTATTGGGCCACGTGTTGAGCATTTAGACATGTTTGGGGATAAAGTTAAAGCAAGATCAACAGCAATCAAAGCAGATTTAACAGTTATCCCAGGTACTGATGGACCTATTGATAATCAAAAAGATGCTATAGCTTTTGCAAACGAAGCAGGCTATCCACTTATGATTAAAGCAACAAGTGGTGGCGGCGGTAAAGGTATGCGTATTGTTCATGCAGAAGATGAATTAGAAGACGCATTCCACCGTGCTAAGTCTGAAGCTGAAAAATCATTCGGTAACAGTGAAGTATATATTGAAAAATATATCGATAATCCAAAACATATAGAAGTTCAAATTATCGGTGATGAACATGGGAATATCGTACACTTATATGAACGTGATTGCTCTGTACAACGACGTCATCAAAAAGTAGTGGAAGTAGCGCCTTCTGTTGCGCTGTCTGATGATTTAAGAGAACGTATTTCTGATGCTGCAATCCAACTCATGGAAAATATAGCGTACGTTAACGCAGGTACTGTAGAATTCTTAGTATCAGGCGATGAGTTCTATTTCATAGAAGTGAACCCACGTGTCCAAGTTGAACACACAATTACTGAAATGATTACAGGCGTGGATATTGTAAAAACACAAATACTTGTAGCAGACGGAGAAGTATTATTTGATGATGAAATTAGTATGCCAAAACAAGAAGATATTCAAACGTTAGGATACGCTATACAATGTCGTATCACTACTGAAGATCCTACAAATGATTTCATGCCTGATACAGGTAGAATCATAGCTTATCGTTCAAGTGGTGGCTTCGGGGTTAGATTAGACGCTGGTGATGGTTTCCAAGGTGCTGAGATTTCACCTTATTATGATTCATTACTCGTGAAACTATCTACTCATGCGATGTCGTTTAAACAAGCAAATGAAAAAATGGATCGTTCATTACAAGAAATGAGAATACGTGGCGTTAAAACCAACGTGCCATTCTTGATTAATGTGATGAGGCATGAACAATTTAAAACTGGCGATTATACAACGAAATTTATCGAAAAAACGCCAGAACTTTTTGATATAGCACCAACACTTGACCGTGGTACAAAAACACTAGAATATATAGGTAATGTTTCAATTAATGGTTTCCCGAATGTCGAAAAACGACCAAAACCGATTTATGAAGCATCTCCAATTCCCAAGATTGGTAAAAAAGAAGTTGATCAATTAGAAGGTACTAAGCAACTATTAGACGCACAAGGGCCTAAAGCAGTTGCAGATTGGTTAAAACAACAAGAAGATGTATTAATTACAGACACAACATTTAGAGACGCACATCAATCCTTACTTGCTACTCGTGTACGTACGAAAGATATGATGAACATCGCTTCTAAAACTGCGGATGTAATGAAAGATAGCTTTTCATTAGAAATGTGGGGCGGTGCAACTTTCGATGTCGCATTTAACTTCTTAAAAGAAAATCCGTGGGAAAGATTGGAAAGATTAAGAACTGCTGTCCCAAATGTACTATTCCAAATGTTACTACGCGCTTCTAATGCAGTTGGTTATAAAAACTATCCAGACAACGTAATCAAAAAATTTGTCAAAGAGAGTGCAGATGCTGGTATTGATGTATTCCGTATATTTGATTCATTAAACTGGGTAGATCAAATGAAAGTAGCGAACGAAGCAGTACAAGAAGCAGGTAAAATTTCAGAAGGTGCAATTTGTTATACAGGCGATATTTTGAATCCGAATCGCTCTGACCTATATACATTAGAATACTATGTGAATATGGCAAAAGAACTTGAAAGAGAAGGCTTCCACATTTTAGCAATTAAAGACATGGCCGGCTTATTGAAACCTAAAGCTGCGAACGAGTTAATTGGAGAACTAAAAGCTGCGGTAGATTTACCTATTCATTTGCATACACATGATACAAGTGGCAATGGTATACTTGTTTACAAACAAGCGATAGATGCTGGCGTAGATGTCATTGATACTGCTGTAGCGTCAATGAGTGGCTTAACAAGTCAACCAAGTTCAAATTCGTTATACTATGCATTAAACGGTTTTGGTAGAAATGTGCGTGCGGATATTGATGGCATGGAAGAATTATCTCATTATTGGGGCACAGTGCGTCAGTATTACAGTGATTTTGAAAGTGATATTAAATCACCTAATACTGAAATTTATCAACATGAAATGCCAGGTGGACAATACTCAAACCTAAGTCAACAAGCTAAAAGTTTAGGTCTAGGCAACAGATTTAATGAAGTGAAAGAAATGTACAAACGTGTCAATTTCTTATTTGGCGATATTGTAAAAGTAACACCTTCTTCTAAAGTGGTAGGTGACATGGCTTTATACATGGTACAAAATGATTTAGATGAACAATCTATCATTGATGATGGTTATAAATTAGACTTCCCTGAATCTGTTGTATCATTCTTTAAAGGGGAAATTGGCCAACCAGTAAGTGGCTTTAATAAACAATTGCAAAAAATCATCTTAAAAGGTCAAACAGCTTTAACAGATAGACCTGGTGAATATTTAGAGCCTGTAGATTTTGAGGTGGTAAGAAAAGAATTAGAAGAGAAACAAGAAAGAGAAGTTACAGAACAAGATATAATCAGTTATGTGTTATATCCAAAAGTTTATGAACAGTTTATCTCAACACGAGAAGAATTTGGCAATGTGTCATTATTAGATACGCCAACATTCTTCTTCGGTATGAGAGCTAACGAGACTGTAGAAATTGAAATTGATACAGGTAAGAGACTGATTATTACACTTAAAACAATTACAGAACCTGACGAAAAAGGAATTCGTACAATTTTCTATGATATGAATGGTCAAGCACGTCGTATCTTTATTCAAGATGAAAACGTCAAGGCAAGTGAAAGTGTGAAACCAAAAGCGGATAAATTAAATCCAAATCATATCGGTGCTCAGATGCCAGGTTCAGTTACTGAAGTGAAAATTTCAGAAGGAGAATCTGTTACGAGTGGCCAAGCTTTATTAATTACAGAAGCCATGAAAATGGAAACAACAATTCAATCACCATTCGATGGTGTGGTTAAGAAAGTTACAGTTCAAAGTGGAGAAGCAATCCAAACAGGTGACTTATTAATTGAAATTGAAAAAGAACCAGTAGATTAAACTAATTATGTTACAAATAAACCGCCGTCAGTTTTTCTTAAAGAGGAATCTGACGGCGGTTTTATATTGTAATGAAATTTAATAGCGCAGTGTGGTTCTAAGTGCGCGCTTTCCGCGGGCACAGTCTCGTAGATATCAGACCAAAGCGCTGCCATTTTTAAATCAAAACAATATAACCAATCATTTATCATTATTCGTTAGTTGGGCTTATATAAAGAAAAATACAAATAACAATGAATATATAACTGAATTAATGAAAAGAGCGTCTCTTTATTTCCAAAAACGATTAGATAATGAAATTAATGAACTAAGATTGTTTCAAATAAAGAATAACTATAAAAAAACCAAATGCTCTTGCAGCATTTGGTTTGTCTATGTTCTTTTTCTGTTTACTAACTATTAAAAAATTATTTAACCGCCACTTCGAATCGTTCGTAGCATTAGTACTATAAAGTAGGCTATTAAGCCAAACAATATGGTAATAAATAGCGCATGTAACAAAGCAATAAATAGATTAACATTTGTCATCATAGATAAAGCACCTGTAATAACTTGTAAAACTACTAAGACAAAGGCAGCTGTATAACCAAATCGAATTGTACGATTATGGCTATAATTTTTTACAGCGTGGATAAATGTAAGTAATATCCAGATGAAAGCAATTAAAGCCATACCTCTATGTGTAAAGTTTACCCAGTCTTGCACATTATGCGGTATGATATCATCGAATGGCAATGGCCATTTACCATATGCCAAGCTGGCTTCTTTGTGTCTTACTAGTGCACCAGTGTATATAGTCAAATACACAACAATTGCCATAATCCATGTATAAATTCTTAATGGCTTTCTGATAAATAGTTCATCGGCTTCATATTTTCGATCAATTTCAAAAATAATTAAAGTTAAGATAAACACTGATGAGAATGAAATCAATGAAATACCAAAGTGTAAAGCCAATGTGTATGAATTTTGTTGCCAAATTACTGCTGCTGCACCTACAAGCGCTTGGATAACTAAGAACCCAACACTTATAATACTTAAAGGTTTTACTTCTTTAATATGACCAATATGTTTCCAAGCAACTATAGCTAACCATAATACAATAAGTAATGATAAGCCTGAAACTGCACGGTGACTTAATTCAATCAACGTTTGAATTGGTAAATTTTGAGGTAAAAATGCACCATGACATAATGGCCAGTCAGAGCCACATCCATCTGCTGAACCAGTCTTGGTAACTAAGGCACCACCCAATTGAACAAAAGCCATAATGAGTGTTGCTAAAACAGATAACCATTTCAGTTTTTTTTTGCTAAACAAGAATTAACCCCCCACTTATATGTAAAACTCTTGAGACATTAAATTACATTCAGTTGTAACATCATTTGTCGTAATTATTGTAATTATTAATCTCGAAAAGACATACTTATAAAATTTAAATAAATCTTAACTAACATTATAACAAGAAATATAGATTAAATTGTGTCACAAAAATGACTATTTGTGAAAGTCGTTAAAGTGTCACAAATAACTTTACATAAATGTAGTCAATAACACAAATTTAATATATCATTGTATTATATGAAAAAAATAGGAGGGAAATTATGAACAAAGAACAAACTTTGTCACATAATTCTAGTCGTGTAACTTTTAAAGAGTTACAGCAAATCATCAAAATGGGGCTTGTACAAGGAAACTTACTTCCCGCATTTGCTGGTTCATGGCTTGCAATTGTGTTGGCGAATCATTCCTTCCTCTCGTCAATA
The DNA here is from genome assembly GCF_029531845.1 of Staphylococcus equorum. Taxonomy (GTDB): domain Bacteria; phylum Bacillota; class Bacilli; order Staphylococcales; family Staphylococcaceae; genus Staphylococcus; species Staphylococcus equorum_C. The sequence continues at coordinate 130,368 of NZ_JAMBPV010000005.1, read as the reverse complement.
CCACAAATCTTAATGATGTTGGTGGGCTCTACGTTAATTATGGGGGGCGCATGTGCTTTAAATAATTACTATGATCAAGATATTGACAGTATCATGCCAAGTAAACAACAGAGACCAACAGTTAATGAGAGAATCTCAGATAGAAATTTATTGATTCTCAGTTTTGGAATGATGCTTATAGGGGAGGCATTACTATTTGCGTTAAACATACCTTCGGGAGTTATTGGCTTAATAGGAATCGTTGGGTATGTTTCATTTTATTCTATTTGGTCTAAACGTCATACGGTTTGGAATACAGTAATTGGTAGTTTTCCAGGTGCAGTGCCACCATTAATTGGTTGGACTGCAATCGAAGGAAACCTTAGTTTGGTAGCAGTAGCACTATTCTTAGTAGTATTCTGTTGGCAACCGGTTCATTTTTATGCGTTAGCAATTAAGCGTAAAGATGAATATTCATTAGCAAATATCCCAATGCTACCATCCGTTAAAGGGTTTAGCCGTACGAGAGTGAGCATGTTTATATGGCTTGTTTTCTTATTACCACTACCATTCTTACTTAGCACTTTAGGCACAACGTTTATTGTGATAGCAACATTGTTGAATTTAGGTTGGGTATACATGTGGTTAACAAGCTTTAAGAAAGATTTAGATCAAACGAAATGGGCAACAAAAATGTTTGTTTATTCATTGAATTATTTAGTAGTATTCTTTGTGCTCGTTGTCGTCGTGTCATTAATTCAAATGTTCTAATAATTAATAATGAGGATGTATTATATGAATTTACCAATTTTACCTACTTTAAGTACAAGTTTTATTATTATTAGTGCTATCTTAGTTGCAATAGGTTGGCGCAAAATTTGGAAAAGAGAAATTGAAAGTCATAAAAAAGTAATGCTTAGTGCGGCATTTTTTGCACTCGCATTCTTCATCATTTATGCTTCGAGAACGATTTTCGTTGGTAATACTGCTTTCGGCGGTCCAGATTCAATGAAAATTTATTACACTATATTCTTAGTATTCCATATCAACTTAGCAACAATTGGCGCAATTTTAGGTGTATCACAAATCATCACGGCCTTTAAAGAGAAATTTAAAGTGCATAGATTTGTCGGTCCAATTGCATCAATTGTATGGTTCTTCACTGCAATCACTGGTGTAGCAGTTTACGCCTTACTTTATGTAATTTATCCTGGTGGAGAAACTACATCGCTAATCAAAGCAACGTTTGGTTTGTAACTAATACTTAACTTACTGTTAGTCATTTTACGAAAAGATTTTCGGCATATAATAAAAATGGTAAGCAATCAAATTTTGATTGCTTACCATTTTTTAGTTACAGTGATATAGTTAATAAACAATAATACTAAAGATTCATTCTAATCATTCAAATATCTTGTTAAATGTTTTGCTGTTACAGAATCTTTAGTATCTAATAAACCTTTTGGTTGTCCTTCATATAGTAATTGTCCGCCTTGTCCACCAGCATAAGGCCCTATATCAATAATCCAGTCGGCATGAGTCATCATCGTTAAATTATGCTCTATAACTACTACTGTGTTGCTGTCATCAATGAGTTGATTAAAACAGTCTAATAAAATAGGTATGTCATCTTCATGTAATCCGGTTGTAGGTTCATCGAAGACAAAAGTGTGGTTGTTTACAGTGCGTGTTAAATATTTACTTAATTTTACACGTTGCACTTCTCCACCTGACAATGTATTTAACGTTTGGCCTAAAGTCATATAATTTAGCCCTGTGGATTTTAAAGCGTTCAAAGGTATTGAAATATTTTGTTTTGAATGAAAAAATTCGATTGCTTCATCTACTGTTAATGCAAGAATATCTGCGATTGAATAACCTGCTATTTTAGCCTCGAGAACTTCTGGTTTATATCTTAGCCCATTACAAACATCACATGTTTGAGTGAAATCTGGCATAAATGCAAGTTCGGTTTTTAAAATGCCCTTACCATGACACTCTGGACAGGCACCTTCAGAATTATAACTAAACATAGATTTTTTTAATCCTGTTTCTTCACTAAAATAGCTTCGTACTTCATCAAATATATTTAAGTAAGTGAGCAGGTTAGAACGACTTGAAGCATGTACAGGTTTTTGATCAATAAAAATCGTGTCTTGTAACTGACCTAACCCTTCATGAATTAAAGAGCTTTTGCCAGAACCTGCAACACCAGTCACTACAGTCATAGCCTGTTCAGGTATTTGAGTTGAAATGTTTTTTAAATTATTACGAGATATATTAGAAAGTTTAATAAAATCTTGGCTTTCCCTAGGTTGTGATTTAAGGTTATGCATTCTACGCAAGGCAACGCCTGTACTCGTAGTTGATTTTAATAAAGCATTATAAGACCCGGTAAATGTAATTTCACCACCATTTTTTCCAGCAAGTGGACCTAAATCTATAACGTGGTCAGCAATACGTATAACATCAGGGTCATGTTCAACGACCAATACAGTATTACCTTTGTCTTTTAAAGATTGTATGATTTCATTTATGCGTTGTATGTCATCAGGATGCAAACCAACACTAGGTTCATCTATAATGTATACTAAATCACTTAAAGGGCTATTAAGATGTCTTATTAATTTAATGCGTTGTGATTCACCACCTGAAAGCGTGGTAGTTTCTCTAGATAAAGTTAAGTAATTTAGGCCAATATAACTTAAAGATTTTAATTGTTGTTGTAGTGGCTCAATAATGACACGCGCTTTATCTGAATGAATGTTTTTAATAAAATCTAACGCTTCATCAATGGATAATTGTGTGAAATCTGCGATGTCAAAGCCATTAATTTTGCATTTTAAAATATCTGGGTGTAATCTTTTTCCATGACATTTTGGACATTCTTTGGAAGTCACGACACGATCTATGGCTTCTCTAAATTTATTTTTTTCAAAATTATCATTAAGTAAAAAAGAACGTCTAAAGCGATGAATTAAACCTTCGAACTTGGCTGTCTTAGGCCAATTATCAGGTGGGTTTTTTAGTTTAGTAGGCTTTGTGTACAGTAATGTATCAAGTTCTTCCTGTGTATAATCTTTCAATTTTTTATCATTATCAAATAAACCTGTATATAAATAACGCTTTCCTCTCCAACTGTCCGGTCTAAAAGAAGGGAAACGTATCGCATCTTCATTTAAAGATTTATTAAAATCTAATAGCTCATTTAAATCTATGTCTTCCACATAGCCGAGGCCTGAGCATGTATCACACATTCCTCTAGGATTGTTAAATGAAAATATATCAGAGTAACCTACAAAAGGTTCTCCGATTCGAGACCATAATAATCTCACTGAAGCATATATATCAGATATCGTACCTACTGTAGAACGCGAATTGCCACCCAGTCGTTTTTGGTTGATAATCATTGCAACTGGTAAGTGTTCGATCAAATCTACTTTTGGTTTTGAATATTGAGTTAATTGATGTTGTATATACGTAGAATATGTCTCGTTTAAAAGACGTTCCGACTCGGCAGCAATTGTGTTAAATACTAATGAAGATTTTCCAGAACCAGAGCGACCAGTAAAAACAGTTATTTTATGCTTTGGTATATCTACAGAAATATCTTTTAAATTATTTTGTTTTGCGCCGTGAATACGAATTGTTGTCATGACTTTCACCTCTCAATTATAACTATACCCAAAAAGGGATGAGGTATCACTTATCTTGTTGAATCGTAAAATGTGTATTTTGAATGGCGTGTGCTAATCTTAACAAAGAATTTACAACGTCATACCTTGCTTGTGACATAATGAAACATGTACAATAAATGAAAGTAAAATATAGGTGGGTGAGCGATGAAAAAACTAATAATTAAAGTTATTGGGGTATTATTATTGATTTGTTTTTTGATTTATCTATTTTACTCACCGCGTTTAAAGTTTGACGTACTCGAAAATCCTAATAAAGATGCTACTAAAACGACTCAAAATAAGGATGCTCAAAAAACTGAGACAAACGCTGAAAACCCGAAACCTAAAACGGGCGTAAGTACGTGGGTTGGTCATAGCTTAGATGAATTAACTGATAAATATGGTCAAGCTGATCGAGTTTATCCATATAAAAATAATTTTAAAAACTATGTATTTAAGCAAAAAGATAAATATTATTTGATTACTACTAAAAAAGGTATCGTTAAGTCTGTTTATGCAACAGGTAAAGCTGCTAATGTAAATCCAATAAAAATACAAAACGATGCGTCACATGTTTTTGAAAAATATAGTATTAATCTAGAACCAACGATTACTGCAAATGGTAAGCAATATGAATTAGAATTATCTGATTCAGATATGAAAACACAAGCATTAATTAAATTTAAAGATATCTATGCTCAAGTCTACATAGATCAACAATCTAATGAAATTGTCGCAGTTAGATATTTAGATAGCGAAGCTCTGGCAGCATTTAAACCATATCAAATGTTATCTACCAAAGAAGATAAAGAGGTTAAAAGTAAATATGGTAATATTACATATGAACAAAACTCAAATCAACTAACAACACTTTACGAAATTACAAATGAAATGAGAAAATTAAAAGATGCTGAACCATTGAAAGTTAATAATCATTTAACCCATATTGCCTCATTTAACTTGTATGAAGCAATTGGTACTGATAGTGTTGAATTTACTGAAGATGCTTTAAAACAGCAACTAAATGAGCAAGAAGTGCCATTTGTATCTGCTAGTCAAAATGTAGGTTATGATTTTAACGAAGTTCCAACTTTAATACATAGTTGGCTTAATTCAGATATTCATAGATCTAGAATGTTAAACTCTAAATATAATGAAATGGGTGGCGAAGTAACGAATGGTTACTACACAATCATTTTTGTTGAAGATAAATAGAAAGGAGATATGTAACGATGATTACTGAAGAAACATTAACAGTGCTTGATGAAATTGAAGCACTTAGTGATAAAATACTTGAATCAAGGTTATATAAAGAATATAAAGAGGCTGAACAACAGTTAGCGGATAATGACGAAGCACATTTACTATACCAAGCATTTTTGAAATCTAAAGATAAATATGATGAAATTATGCGTTTTGGAAAATATCACCCAGATTACCAAACGGTGATGTTAGATACACGTAAACGTAAACGTGCTTATGAAATGTTACCAGTTGTAATGGATTTTAAACAAAAAGAAGTTTTATTACAGGATTTAATAGATGAAGTGATTGTTAAAATTGCATATGCTGTTTCTGAAAATGTAAAAATTGAAACAGGCAATCCATTTTTCCAAAAAGACGCAAGTGGCTGTGCTACAGGTGGATCATGTAGCTGTTCCCTTTAAGTTGAATTTATAGATTTATTAATAATAAATATTGAAAAAGCTGGGACGCCTCATTGAGGTTTCCCAGCTTTATTGTAAAGCATACGTTGTTAGTGATAAGTATGTTTAAATCGTTCTGCTAAATCGGGTCTATCGGTAACAAGCGTATGCGCACCATTAAAAATCAAATCATTCATTAAGTCGAGATTATTCACCCCATAATAACCTGGAATAATATCACGCGTGTTAAGCCATTGAATGAATTTTGGTGAAGTTAGTTTTATACCTTTGAAAGAAACAGGCATTTGGAAAGTGTGTGCACGTGGTTGAAAGGCATTACCTAGGCCTAAATAGAACTTTAAGAAACCTTCTGCAACTTCACTTTGACCTGCACCAATGGCTACTGTGCCATTGCTTATTATATTAAAACGTTCAATTTGTTTACTGTGGAAACTTGTTACTAATACCCGATTTTGAGCATCGTTAGCAACAATATCTTCGTATATAATTTCTGGTACAAGGCGACCATGTTCGCTTTCTGGGTCGTCTTTTAAATCGACATTAATCAATTGATTTGGATATAATTTAAGTAATTCATCAAAAGATAAAACGTAAGCATCTTTGTGACCTTGATAAGGTTTATGCCCGTTTATATCTACAAAATGATATCCTGAATCTAACTGTTTTACCTCTGCTAAAGTATGCTCGGATACTTTACCTGAACCGTTAGTTGTACGATCTACGTCTGCATCATGGAAAACGATAAGCTTTTGATCTTTTGTAAGTCTCACATCTGTTTCAAATCCATCAATACCGTGCGTTACTGCATTATCAAAAGCAAGTTTAGTTTGCTCTGGTCTTACAGCCATGCCACCGCGATGGGCGAATATATATGGTGCAGGTTTAGAAAAGAAAGATGGTATACTTTGATTATTCGGTTTAGTTTTATATTTAGTAATTAAAAACACACTACCGACTAAACCAAGCGTACTTAAAAACCCGCCCTTAATTAATTTATTGATTTTTGTCACGAGCAATCCTCCTCAATTTTGAGTATATAAAGTAATATAGCAAAAGTTTGTGATACATCAAAATAATTGTTATTTATAAAAAGAAAAAGACATGATATTATATAATGGCTAATAATTGGAGTGAAAAAAATGAACACTATAGCTAGAACAAGTTTGATAATTTATTTAAAACATATGAAACACGAAAGACAGGTAAGAAAATTTGGCCATATCGTAAGTGTAAATAGACAGCAACGTTATGTCGTAATGTATATTAATGAAGAAGAAGCGGATCAAATTGTTGAAAAATTAATGAAACTAAAATATGTGAAGAATATTGAAGGGTCACCTTATAAATACTTAAAAAAGGTTTATGAAAAAGAACAGCATGAAATATCTTAATTCAAAAATGAAAGCTTTAATTTTTGTATGTTATCAATAGAAATTTAGCTAATGAAATATGAATCAGTTAAAAAAGCCACAATAGTACAATGAGTGTCTACAGTGGCTTATTTTATTCAATTATTGCAATGGTGGGATCCATCTTTGCAGTCTTAAAACACTGATTAAGTAATTAAAATATAAATCGATATCGTGGAAGGTTTCACTAGGTTGTACATCAACTTCCTTGATATCTACGTGATATAATTTGGCTTGATCATTAATCATTTCAAATTTTTTGTTTGAATTTGGATAGGGATAATTTAAAGCATTAACCATGATATACATAGCTTGGAAATGTTTTTCGCTTGTAGGCTGCATAACAATTGCTACTGAAGAAGGTTTTTTTTCGAAAGTAGAAGTGTGGAAATAAACGATATGGTCGATACGTTTGAAATTATATTCTATTAAAGTGTTAAATTCGAATAAGTCTGTGAGGCCTTCGCCTAATTTTATAAATGATTGTTTCATTATTGTATCCTCCTTATCATGCAGTATGCATTATATAAAATTTGATTTAAGAATGGAAGTGTTTATAATATGAGAGTGATATCAGGAGTACATAAAAGTAAAGCGCTAGAGAGTTTAGAAGGGCGTAATACAAGACCTACGATGGATAAAGTGAAAGAGGGCATTTTTAATAGTCTTCATGAAGTTTCAGGGATAGGCTTAGATTTATATGCAGGTAGTGGTTCTTTAGGTATCGAAGCTTTGTCTCGCGGTATGGATAAAATGATTTTTGTAGATCAAAATTTTAAAGCAGTTAAAGTGATTAAAGCAAATTTAAAAAGTTTAAATATAGAAGCTCAAGCTGAAGTATATAAAAACAATGCAGACCGTGCGCTGAAAGCACTTTCGAAACGGGATATTCAATTTGATGTAATCTTTTTGGATCCACCTTATGAAAAAGGGCTTATAGATGAAGCGTTGGAAGAAATCGCAAAGTTTAATTTATTAAAAGAAAGTGGTATTATCGTTTGTGAGTTCAATCATCATGAAAAAATTAATACTGATCCTTTCCATGTGATAAAGCGTTATCATTATGGACTGACAGACACTTTGTTATTAGAAAAAGGAGATTAAAATGTCTACAACTAAAGCAGTCATTCCCGGAAGTTTTGATCCAATTACATATGGGCATATAGATATCATAGATAGAAGTGCTGATCGCTTTGATGAGCTTCACATTTGTGTCTTAAAAAACAGTAGTAAAGCAGGAACATTTTCAATTGAAGAACGCATCGAATTGATTAAAGAATCAGTGAAACATTTGGATAACGTTACAGTACATCATTTTAATGGTTTACTTGTTGATTTTTGTGACGAATTAGGTGCGCAGACAATAATCAGAGGTTTGAGAGCTGTAAGTGATTTCGAATATGAATTAAGACTAACTTCAATGAATAAAAAGTTAAATAGTGATGTTGAAACAATGTATATGATGACGAGTACTAATTATTCATTTATTAGTTCAAGTGTGGTTAAAGAAGTTGCTGCATATAAAGCGAATGTTTCAGATTTCGTCCCGGTACATGTAGAAAAAGCTTTGAACAAAAAATTTAGAAAATAAATATAAAGAACTGCTGCCAAACAAATTGGATTGTGATTCTAGAGTGTAGACAAAAGCGCAAAACCGGATCTAGTCAAGTAGAGAACTGAATAATTGAAATTAGTTATAGGCTGTCGTCCTACCTTTAGGTATACGGTCAGCCATTTTCTAATTTATGGCCAATACTTTGCTTTACACACGTATCACAGGTGTATTGAAGTCGGTAACGGTTCTATCCGAAAGAAAATTATAAATCTGAGTGGCATGTATTTCGTTTGTAAAATAATGTGCATTTTGTTTATTGACTTGTGTTATATAATTACGTTCTGGAAAAGCATGCTTTAAATATTTTAAATATTGCTGACCTTTTTGTGACATGCCTAATACTCTAACTGCTTCAATTGTTGAAGGTTTATCTTGTTGTTTGAAATTAAGTAAAATGTTCATAAGCAAACGTTGAATATGCGTATAGGTATAGCGTTTCGTTTTAATTAATTTCATTAGATGTTCAAAAGAAGTAGCTTCATTAATCAAATGTATTAAGCGATGTTCCAAGCCTTCGCTCATTAAGTGGGTTTGTTCTAATGTTTGCGCATCTTGGCTTAAAATTGCGTATTTTATATAATCAAACGTGTCTTCAATTGTAACGTGAGGCGATTCATAAAGTGCTAGAGCTGATTCAGGCACAACCTTTTTCCATTGTTCATCACCAGTTTGAAGCGATTTACGAATTGAAGTGCCGCTAGCAAAGTCAAAGTTTGAAATCAAATCATCGTGATGAGCGCTTTGTTCTCGAGGTATCGTCCAGGGTTGGATGGTTGGTGCCCATTTTTGAATCGCTCGCACATATGATATCCCTAAAGTGTTATTAGGTGATGAAAGTAACGAATGATCAGAGATAAGTTCACTAATTATACGCGGGTAGCTTTTGCCTTCTTTAGATTTCTCCAAAAATTGTGGAGAATCTTCTACTTCATTCATTTCTTGAGCAAGTGATAGAAATGCATTTATATCACCAGATTCACTTCCAAATGATAAATGATTAATATTTAAATAATCTGCGACTTGAACTGCAGTTTCTGCAAAATATTGTCCTGCAGATATTGCAGAGTAGGCAGGTAATTCAATAACTAGGTCGACAGCGGTTAACGCCATTTGCGTTCGCGTGAATTTATTATAAATTGCTGGTTGGCCTCTCATTACAAAGTTTCCACTCATAATTGCGACAGAAACTTCAGCTTCAGTAATTGACTTTGATTTCTGGGCATGGTATAAGTGACCATTGTGGAAAGGATTATATTCTGTGACTAGTGCAACGCTTTTCATTTGCAATTCTTCCTTTCAGAATTCATTATATATATTGTAACAGATGTAAATGTGTTAAGAAAAAATCTTGACAACTTATGTCTATAAAGTTAAAATAAATTTTGTGCTTGTTAGAGGTGAAGCCCTATGAAATGGTCAATAACACAATTAAGAAAATTCCAAGATAAACCATTTGAATTTCATCAAACGGTTAATTTTGATCATTTAGTAAAATCATTAGATTTAATAGATCTATCTGATATTGATGTTGAAGGTGAATTAACCGTCAGATCAAATGAAGTCATTGCAGATATGCATATAACTGGAACGTATACGATGCCATGTGCACGTACATTAGTTCCTGTGGAAACTCCTATAGATATTAAATCTCAAGAGATTTTTGATTTAGAAGGATATGATGAATATAGTAATGGCGAAGATAAAGATGAACATTACCATGATGCAACAAACGGTATGATAAATCTAAAAGATATTACTGAAGAATTAATTATCATTGAAAAGCCAATGCGTGTTTTTTCAAACGAGAGCGATCAGATGTTAAGTGAAGGCAATGGTTGGGAAGTTATTGACGAAGAAGAAGCGGTTGAACTTGCAAAAGATAAGGAAGAATCTGAATCTAAGCAAATCGATCCTAGGCTTCAAAAACTACAACAATTATATGACGAAGAGTAATAGCGGATTTTAATAATCTATAGTATAATGGATTATTGAATCTGAAAATTTCTATTTAGTGTTTGAATATAAGGAGGATATATCATGGCAGTACCAAAAAGAAGAACGTCAAAAACAAGAAAAAATAAACGTCGTACGCATTTCAAAATTTCAGTACCTGGTATGACAGAGTGCCCAAGTTGTGGAGAATATAAATTATCTCACCGCGTGTGTAAGAACTGTGGTTCATACAATGGCGAAGACGTTGTATCAAAATAATTTCATTTAATTAAATGGCTTAATAATAGCCTATTCTAATCGTTCACTAATTATTCACTTGATAATTTTTGAGCGATTTTTTATGTTAGTGACAGGTAGTATTTATATTCAACTGATAGGTTGTGTAAAATTATGGAAACAATTAATGCACAAATAATTATAAATAAAATAGAAAATAGTGATGCCATTTGGCTCTATGAACATTTTAGTGATTATTTTCAAGAAGTTTCTTCTTATAAAGAATTTAAAAAGTTGTTAAGTGCGTATAACGGTATTAGAGGAACGAACAGATTGTATAAACATTTACATATAAATCGCCAAGATGAGTATATTTGGTTTGACACTAATATGGAATCAGGTGCAAGTGTCATTTTAAATAAATATCAAGAAATTATTGGAATGGCGCTAATTCCGATTAAACAATCACATTTGATTAAATTCTCGAAATGTAGTTATACGATCCCTGTACAAGAAGATTGGCTTGTTCATACTGGTGGTGCAAATGAATTGTTAAATCAGCACTATCGGTATAAAAACCAACGCAATGCTTTTGATTTTGTTAAAGTAATAGATGGTTTTACATATAATGGCGATTCTACACAGTGTGAGAATTATTTTAGTTATAATGCGCCTATTTTAGCTCCGGCAAACGGTGTAGTAGAAGAAATTGTAGACGGGATTCCTGATTGCACACCTGGAGAATATAATACATTACATCCCGAAGGTAATTATATAATTATTAAGCACGGTCGTAATGAATATTGTATGATAGCACATATCAAACCTTATTCTTTCAAAATTGAGAAAGGTGATACGTTGTTGCGTGGACAACATATTGCAAATGTAGGTAATTCAGGAAACGCTTCTGAACCACATGTACATTTTCAGGTGATGAATCATAAAGATATAAAAACAACCCAGACACTGAAAATTAAATTTCTCAATAACGCTTCACCAGTTAAAGGTGATATAGTAACATATACAGGAGATAATGTTTTATTAGAAAGTGAAAGTCAATTTTCTACATTTTTTAAAAATATTAGTACAAACATTAAACATAAATTTAAAAGTTAAAAATACTAAAATAAAGAGGCTATGCTATGGAAATGATTACTTCGGCTCAAAATAGTAAAGTTAAAAATGCAATTAAATTAAAAAAGAAACGTGAAAGAGACAAGACAGGACGCGCACTTATCGAAGGATATCATTTAATTGAAGAGGCTTATAAAAGCAATTTAAAAATTGAGCAATTGTATGTAGTTGATATTGAAAGACTTGATGACGGTTTGATTAATCATGCTGAAGAAGTATTTGAAATCAATCTGAAAGTTGCTGAAGCATTATCGGGTACAGTTACGCCACAAGGTTTTTTTGCAGTGATTGAAAAACCTGTTCATGAAACAGAAAAAGCCCAACAAGTGTTACTAATAGATTGTATTCAAGATCCAGGTAATTTAGGCACATTAATCCGTACCGCAGATGCTGCAGGATTAGATCTAATTGTTCTTGAAAAGGGTACAGCAGATCCTTATCAAGATAAAGTTATGCGCGCGAGTCAAGGCAGCGTGTTCCATATTCCAATTGTGTCACAAGATTTGAGTGAATTTATAGATGGATTTGAAGGTAAAGTGTATGGCACTGCGTTAGACAATGCATTAGCCTATAATCAAATACAAAACCAAGAAAAATTCGCGTTACTGTTAGGTAATGAAGGTGAGGGCGTAAATCCTGAATTATTGAGTAAAACGTCTCAAAATCTAACTATACCTATCTATGGCAAGGCAGAAAGTTTAAATGTAGCAATAGCTGGTAGTATCGTGATGTATCACTTGAAAGGTTGACCCTTTTATCAATTATCGTATATAATATAGTTAATGATATTACAAAATAAATATTAACCTTTAAAAAGACGTAGACTATTTTCATACAGTTGTTTAAGGGAGATTATCCGAAGACTGAAAGATAATCCTCTGTATTTAGTTTTTTTCACCTTTTTGGTTACTTAAAGAAATTTAAGTCGGACTTCATTTCCGTTATCAATGACAACAAGTGTATGCTTAGGCATAAATTTGGGTGGTACCACGGAAGGCTTTCGTCCCAGTTTCAAGGGATGAAAGTCTTTTTTGCGTTTTTACAAACAATCATTACACATTAAGATTTTAAAATAGGAGGACTATGTATGGCACAAACAGAAGCGATGACTGAGATTAAACAGCAAGCATTAGTTGATATTAATGAAGCTCAAAATGAAAAAGAATTACAAGACGTAAAAGTTAAATATTTAGGTAAAAAAGGTTCCGTTACTGGTTTAATGAAACATATGAAAGATTTATCAAATGAAGAAAAACCAGCCTATGGTCAACAAGTGAACGAAGTGAGACAAGCAATTGAAGGGGAAATTGAATCACGTCATGAACTTTTAGCGCACGAACAATTAGAAGCACAATTAAAAGAAGAACAAATTGATGTTACTTTACCTGGTCGTAAAATTTCAATAGGTTCAAAACACCCCTTAACAAGAACGATTGAAGAGATTGAAGATTTATTCTTAGGTTTAGGTTACGAAATTGTTGATGGTTTTGAAGTAGAAAAAGATTACTATAACTTTGAAGCGTTAAACTTACCTAAATCACATCCTGCGCGAGATATGCAAGATAGCTTCTATATTACAGATGAAATATTAATGCGCACACACACTTCTCCAGTTCAAGCAAGAACGATGGAACAGCGCAATGGTCAAGGTCCTGTAAAAATCTTGTGTCCCGGTAAAGTTTACCGACGCGATTCTGATGATGCAACACACAGTCATCAATTTACTCAAATTGAAGGTTTAGTTGTAGATGAAAATATTAAAATGAGCGACTTAAAAGGTACGTTAGAATTGTTAGCTAAACAATTATTTGGTGAAGATAGAGAAATTAGACTACGTCCTAGTTACTTCCCATTCACTGAACCTTCAGTAGAAGTAGATGTGTCATGTTTTAAATGTAAAGGCGAAGGTTGTAATGTTTGTAAGCAGACAGGCTGGATAGAAATTCTAGGCGCTGGCATGGTACATCCTAATGTATTAGAGATGGCAGGTTTCGATTCAACTAAATATACTGGTTTTGCATTTGGTATGGGTCCTGACCGTATTGCAATGTTGAAATATGGTATTGAAGATATACGTCATTTCTATACAAATGATGTACGTTTCTTAGATCAATTTAAAGCTGTAGAAGATAGAGGTGAAAATTAATGTTTATTTCAAAAGAATGGTTAGAAAGTTATGTAGATATTAATGAACCAGTTAATGTACTTGCAGAAAGAATTACACGTACTGGGATTGAAGTAGATGATGTTGTAGATTATACAAAAGAAATCAAGAATTTAGTTGTCGGTTATGTACAATCTAAAGCACCTCATCCAAATGCTGACAAGTTAAATATATGTTTAGTAGACATTGGTGAAGCAGAACCGGTTCAAATTGTGTGTGGCGCTCCTAATGTTGATGCTGGTCAGACAGTCATTGTTGCAACAGTGGGTGGAAGGTTACCTGGTGGCATAAAAATCAAGCGTGCTAAATTACGTGGAGAACGTTCAGAAGGTATGATTTGTTCACTACAAGAAGTTGGCGTTCCAAGCAATCTTGTCCCTAAAAAATTTGAAGATGGTATTTATGTCTTTTCATCTGAAATGGCTCCAGGTACAGATGCTATGACTGCATTATATTTAAATGACCAAGTTATGGAATTTGATTTAACACCTAACAGAGCTGACGCACTAAGCATGATTGGTACAGCTTATGAAACAGCAGCGTTATACAATGTGTCGATGACGAAACCACAAACAAATAGTACTGAAGTTTCGGAACGAGCGTCAGATGAAATCAGTGTGAATATTCAAAACAAAGATAAAGTAGCATATTACAGCGCAAGAGTAGTGAATGGTTTGACAATCGCGCCATCGCCAGAGTGGATGCAAATGCGTTTAATCAAAGCAGGCATTCGCCCAATCAATAATGTCGTAGATATTTCAAACTATGTACTTTTAGAATACGGACAACCACTACACATGTTTGATAAAGATCAAATAGGTTCAAATCAAATAGAAGTACGTCAAGCTCATGCTGATGAAAAAATGACTACTCTAGATAATCAAGAAAGAACATTGAAAAACAGTGATATCGTTATTACAAATGGCACAAATCCAATAGCAATAGCTGGTGTAATGGGTGGCGACTTCTCAGAAGTGACAGAATCAACAACAAATGTTGTGATTGAAGGCGCTATTTTTGACCCTGTTTCTATTAGACATACTTCAAGAAGGTTAAATTTAAGAAGTGAAGCTTCTAGTCGTTTTGAAAAAGGTATTGCTACAGAATTTGTAGATGAAGCGGTAGATAGAGCATGTTATTTACTTCAAACTTATGCAGGCGGTTCAGTAACTCAAGGTCGTGTAGCAGAAGGTGATTTAGGTCAATTTGTTACACCAATTGAAATTTCTATTGATAAAATAAATACAACAATAGGTTTTGAACTATCAGGGGAAGAAATTGAAGCGATTTTTGTACAATTAGGCTTTGAAACAACTAGAAATGGAGATAACTTAACTGTAATGGTGCCTTCTCGTCGTAAGGATATTACGATTAAAGAAGACTTAATAGAAGAAATTGCACGTATTTACGGTTACGACGAAATCCCATCAACATTACCTGTGTTTGAGGATGTCACACATGGTGCTTTAACTGATAGACAAGGTAAGTCTCGTGTTGTGAAAGCAACACTAGAAGGCGCTGGTTTAAGCCAAGCAATTAACTATTCATTGGTAGACAAGCAAAGAGCACAAGATTTCGCATTACAAGATCGCTCTACAATTGATTTATTAATGCCTATGAGTGAGGCACATGCTACTTTACGACAAAGTTTAATCCCTCATTTAATCGACGCTGTTTCTTATAACGTCGCACGTAAAAATAATAATGTGTGCTTGTATGAACTAGGACGTGTATTCTTTGGTAATGGGGACGGCGAATTACCTGATGAAGTTGAATATTTAAGTGGTATTTTAACAGGTGATTACACAGTGAATGCTTGGCAAGGTAAGAAAGAAGAAATTGATTTCTTTGTTGTCAAAGGTATCGTAGATCGCATTGCTGAAAAACTAGATATCCAATTTGAATATGAATCTGGCAATATTGATGGCTTACATCCAGGTAGAACAGCAGTGGTTAAATTAAATGATGAAATCATTGGTTTTGTGGGTGAATTACATCCTAAAACTGAAAAAGAAAACGACTTAAAACGCACATACGTTTTTGAATTAAATTATGAAAAAATGATGGCTGTCGCAGTTGGCTATATTAATTATCAACCAATTCCTAGATTCCCAGGTGTATCAAGAGATATTGCTTTAGTTATTAACCGTACAATACCATCAGCAAAATTAGTGAAAGTCATTGAAAATCATGGCGGAGATATATTACAAAACGCCGAAGTATTTGATGTTTATGAGGGCGAACATATTGCTGAAGATGAGAAATCAATTGCAATTCGTTTAGCTTATTTAGATACACAACAAACACTTACAGATGACAAAGTAAATGCAGTACATGAAGACATCTTAGCTGCGTTACAAGCAGAAGGTGCAACAATTAGATAAAATAGTATTGTTAAAAACCCTTGGTAGACCATTATAAACGGACTACCAAGGGTTTAGAGTGTCGACAAAGTCTCCAACTTTGTTGGCATTTTTTTGTGCATACTTTCTGCGGGCACAGCCTCAGATTGTAGTCTTCAATTAATGCTTTATTAACTAGTCGGGAGTCAGCCCAAAGCACTGCCAATTTAAAACAAAAATATAATACGTCATTTGAAATCAGGTGAAGGTTTAATTTGTTAATGACGTTTCTTTTGTACTAATTTTTCTGCTTTTGCGCGGTTAGCAAAATGCTTTTTAGTAATAGTGTCTAGGTAATCAACACCTTTGCGTTCAATAATTTTAGCTGCTGCAAGGTCGACTTTATTGCTAGCCCCTTTAGGAATCTCTGTTTTAGCAGAACGAGAGAGACTATCCATATTTTTAACAAAGGCATAACGTGAAATAATACTGGCTGCCGCAATTGCGATAGATTTAGATTCACCTTTTGTTTCGAATTTTGTTTTAGTACTGAAGGGTAAATCGGTTAGAGCATAGCGTTTATATACACCAGCTTCTGCAAATTGATCAATGACAATATAGTCTAATTCATCAGTATCTATCTTTTGTGTTACATTTTTAATTGCTTCGTTATGTAATACTGCTTTCATTTTAACTTGTGACCAGCCAGATTTTTGTTTTTCGTTGTATTTTTCATTATGCATAGTTAACAAAGAATGAGGGATAAAAGTCACAAGTTGTTCAGCTAATTCAACGATTTTTACATCGGTCAATTTTTTAGAATCATCGACGCCAAGTGTTTTCAGTACTTTTACGTTCTTTTTGGAAACATATGCAGCACATACAGTCAGTGGTCCGAAATAGTCACCACTACCAGCTTCATCACTACCAATACATTGGTAATTATTATATGGAATAGCCTGTTTAGCACTAGAAGTATTTTTGCTTGAATTTGTTGTGGACTTTGGAGGTTTAGCCGTATTAGGTAATAGTTGAGAAGCTATATTATCTGCATCTTTACCTTGAAACATAACTTTATTTGAATTGTAAATTGAAATTGAAGTGCTTTTATATTTGGTTTTGCCTTTCATTCCTTGAGAAACATTAGATGTGTCAAATTGAATTTTAGACATTAATTGCTGAATTTCTTGATTTGTTAATTTAAGTACAACATTTGTCATGTTTTTGGCCTCACTTTATATGAATTACTAATTTTTATATTTTGACAATGAATATCATATCACAAGTATAAATGACCGAGCTACTAGTGAAGTTTTAACTATTAAAAGACTTTATAGAGGTATTTTAATTTATATTGTCAAAAATGTTATAAATAACAAACATTTCGAATATTACAAATCACACCTCTTACAAAATAATATTTTGTCGTGTATAATGGTTCGTGATAAATAGTATAAATTACTAAATTAAACACTTAAAAGAAACAATTAGAGAATGAATTCGGAAATATAAACAAAAGTCAGGAGTTATTATATGGGAGAGTTTAAAAATCGGATTAATGTCACTATAAATGATCAGCGTTATACAATTGTCGGAGAGGACAATCCTGAGCATATCCGTTATGTAGCACATCTCGTAGATGAAAGGATTAAGGAGCTGGGGAGTAAAAGTGCAGGCCTAGACACGACAAGAAAAGCAATACTAACAGCAGTAAATATCATGCATGAAAAAGTACAATTAGAAGAAGAAAATTATCGTCTACAACAAGAAATAAAACAACTGAAAAACAGTGATGAATAATGATTTTTGATATATTAATTGTAATTGTTTTTATTTACATAGGAATGATTGGGTTTCGAAGAGGGGTATGGTTTAGTGCATTACATTTAGGAGCTACGCTGTTTTCATTATGGGTAGCGCAACAATTGTATTTGCAAATATCACAACGATTGGAATTATTTATACCTTTTCCTAAAACGCAGGCTTACGATTTGAATTATGCGTTTCAATTTGATAATCTACAACAGCGATTTGACCACATTATTGCATTTTTAACCGTAGCGACAATTACTAAAATGATCTGCTATGGAGTTATTGTGGTCTTTGATAAAGTTATTCAATACCAAGGGCTCAATTTAATAAGTCGGTTTACTGGTATGGTAATGGGGATAATATCTTCAATGATTATCTGCACGACACTATTGTATGGTGCAGCACTTTATCCATTAGAATTCATACAACAGCAACTCTCAAGCTCGATTATTGCAGAATATATGTTATTTCATATTCCTTATGTATCTACGTTGGTATTAAACATATAGACAGTACAATGTTAGTGAAATATATAGTGATTTTTAAAATACAGGAGGTCAGGGCATAACCAATTTACTGAGGAACGCATAACAGTAATCTGTCTTGACCTTTTTTTATGGAGTGAAAGTGATGACAAAAAAAGATATTATTCAATTATTAGAAAAAATAGCCACTTATATGGAATTAAAAGGTGAAAACACATTTAAAGTTTCAGCATATAGAAAAGCAGCACAAAGCCTTGAAATAGATGAACGCCCGCTCAATCAAATAGAGGATGTCACAGAATTAAAAGGCATTGGTAAAGGTGTAGGAGACGTGATTAAAGAATATCGACAAGAAGGAGAATCTTCGGCATTAGAATCATTACAAGAAGAAGTTCCAGAAGGTTTAATTCCTTTATTGAAAATACAAGGGTTAGGCAGTAAGAAAATAGCTAAACTTTATAAAGAATTAAATATAGATGGTAAAGAAGCATTACAAAAAGCTTGTGAAGCAGGTGAAGTGAGCCAATTAAGCGGCTTTGCTAAAAAAACCGAACAAAATATTTTAGAAGCAGTTAAAGCGCTTGGTGCGAAAAAAGATAAATACCCGATTGACCAAATGAGAGGTTTAAACATTGAAATCAATGAACATTTAGCTACGATTGCAGATATCGAACAGTACGAGGTTGCTGGTAGTTATAGAAGATTTAAAGAAATGAGTAAAGATTTAGACTATATTATAAGTACTAATGAACCGACAAAGGTACAACAAGCATTACTTGCTATACCTAATAAAATTAAGGAAGTAGCTGTTGGGCAAACAAAAGTGTCACTAGAAGTAGCTTATGATGATGAAACGATAGGTGTAGATTTTAGATTGATCGAGCCTTCAGCCTTCTATCACACGCTACAGCATTTCACCGGTTCTAAAGATCATAATATTCGTATTCGTCAGTTAGCTAAAGAAAGTGATGAAAAAGTGAGTGAATATGGTATAGAACAAGCAAATGGCGAATTACTACAATATCAAAGTGAAAAAGAAATTTATGAACATTTTGGTGTGAATTGGATTGACCCAGCGATACGTGAAGATGGAAGCGAGTTTGATAAAGACCTGTCAGATATCATTAAATTAGATGATATTAATGGTGATATTCATATGCATACGACATATAGCGATGGTGCTTTCAGTATTGAAGAAATGATAGAAGCAAACATTGCTAAAGGTCATCAATTTATGGTGATCACGGATCACTCTCAAAGCTTAAAAGTTGCCAATGGCTTGTCACTTGAGCGCTTATTACGTCAAAATGAAGAAATCAAAGCCTTGAATAACAAATATGAAGAAATTGATATTTACTCAGGTATTGAAATGGATATACTTCCTGATGGTCGTTTAGACTATGAAGACGAAGTATTGGCGCAATTAGATTATGTCATTGCAGCAATACACCAAAGTTTTAACCAATCACAAGAAGACATTATGAAACGTTTAGAAAATGCATGTCGCAATCCATATGTCAGACATATTGCACATCCAACAGGTCGTATTATTGGTAAACGTCCAGGTTATGAACCAGATATTGATAGATTATGTGAAATTGCTGAAGAAACAAATACAATATTAGAAATTAATGCGAATCCTAAACGTTTAGATCTAACTGCTGAAACAGTTAAAAAACATCCGAATGTTAAATTAACTATTAATACAGATGCCCATCATGTTGATCATCTAGAATTCATGAAGTATGGTGTTGCGACTGCACAAAAAGGGTTCGTTAAGAAAAACAGAGTCATCAATACGATGTCACGAGAGGCGTTTAAATCGCTTATAGAAAATAACATTAAATTGAAGAAATAGAGGGATTATATGAGGCAGAAATCATTAAATGTCCTAGAATTCGACAAAATAAAAGCACTAGTAGAAAATGAAACAATAAGTGATTTAGGTAAAGAAAAAGTTGTAGAGATGACACCTGCAACTGATTTCAATACTGTCGAATTTCAAATGAATGAAACGGATGAAATTGCTCAAATCTATAATAAGCATCGAATGCCAAGTTTAAGTGGTTTGGCAAAAATATCTACATTTATTCACAGAGCGACAATTGGTGGCGTACTCAATGTTAGCGAATTAAATGTAATTAAACGCTTAATACAAATACAAAACCAATATAAAACATTTTATAATAATTTATTGAATGAAGAAGAAGAAGAAATTAATTATCCAATTTTAAACGATAGAATGGAGCAACTACCAGTTCTATCAGACTTGTATCAAAATATACATCAAAAATGTGATGCATATGATTTATTTGATGATGCTAGTTACGAATTACAAGGTATCAGAAGTAAGATTTCTAAAACAACACAGCGCATAAAACAAAATTTAGATAAAATTGTAAAGCATCAAGGCAATCAAAAAAAACTTTCTGATGCGATTGTGACATTACGTAATGATCGTAATGTTATACCAGTTAAAGCAGAGTATCGTCAAGATTTTAATGGGATTGTTCATGATCAATCAGCTTCTGGTCAAACATTGTATATAGAACCTTCCTCAATAGTTGAAATGAGTAATCAAATTAGTAGTTTCCGTAATGATGAAGCAGTAGAGCGTGAACGTATATTGACTGAACTTACTGTACAAGTTGCTGAAGAAGCAGAAGCTTGTTTAGTTTCAGAATCTATTATGGGTCAAATTGATTTTTTAACAGCTAAAGCACGTTATGCACGTTCAATTAAAGGTACAAAACCAGAATTTACTACGGATAGAACTGTGTATTTACCAAAAGCATTTCATCCGTTGCTAGACAGAACCACTGTTGTGGCGAATACAATTGAATTTGCTCAAGATATAGAAACCGTGATTATAACGGGGCCAAATACGGGTGGTAAAACCGTAATGCTCAAAACACTGGGCTTAGTTATAGTTATGGCACAATCAGGCATGCTGATTCCCACACTTGATGGCAGTAAATTAAGTATTTTTGAAAATGTGTATTGTGACATTGGAGATGAACAATCCATTGAACAGTCCTTATCGACGTTTTCTTCACATATGAAAAATATTGTTGAAATACTTCAAAATACGACTAAAAAAAGTTTAATCTTATTTGATGAATTGGGTGCAGGGACAGACCCAAGTGAGGGTGCTGCCTTAGCAATGAGTATATTAGACCATGTACATGAAATTGGTTCTCTTGTAATGGCTACGACACACTATCCTGAATTAAAAGCATATAGCTATAATAGGGAAGGTGTAATGAATGCTAGTGTCGAATTTGATGTTAATTCATTAAGTCCGACTTATAAATTATTAATGGGCGTTCCAGGGCGATCAAACGCGTTCGATATTTCTAAAAAGTTAGGGCTCAATATGAAAGTGATTCAAAAAGCCAAATCTATGATTGGACAAGATGAACAAGAAATTAATGAAATGATTGCGTCATTAGAAAATAATTCTAAACGTGTCGATGAACAACGTATTGAATTAGATCAGTTAGTAAGAGAAGCACAAGAAGCGCGTGATGCACTTGCTAAACAGTATGCTCAATATCAAAATTATGAAAAACAACTTTTAAGTGAAGCGAAAGAAAAAGCAAATCAACGTGTGAAATCAGCTACGAAAGAAGCGGATGACATACTTAAAGAGTTGCGTGAACTTAGAGATAAAAAAGGCGCCGATGTTAAAGAGCATGAGTTAATCGATAAAAAGAAACAGCTTGAAGATCAATACGAAGCTAAGTCACTGAAACAAAATGTCCAGAAGCAAAAATGGGATGAGATCAAAGCCGGAGATGAAGTTAAAGTATTAACATATGGCCAAAAAGGTGAAGTATTAGAACTTATTGGTGATAAAGAAGCTGTAGTACAAATGGGCATTATAAAAATGAAATTACCCTTAGAAGATTTAGAAAAAACGAAGAAAACCAAAGAAGCACCAGCTAAGATGGTTAAGCGTGAAAATCGACAAAGTATTAAAATGGAGCTTGATTTACGTGGCTATCGATATGATGAAGCAATGGTAACTGTGGATCAATATTTAGATCAAGCAGTGTTGAGTAATTATGAACAAGTCTATATTATTCATGGTAAAGGAACAGGCGCTTTGCAAAAAGGTGTGCAAAATCATTTAAAACGACATAAAAGTGTGTCATCATATAGAAACGGAATGCCAAGCGAAGGTGGATTTGGCGTTACCGTAGCAGAATTAAAATAAACGTGAGCAAGAGATATGCAGAATGTTATAAAGTCTGTTATAATTTCTTCATCATTTGAAATTTAAGGAGGATTGGCAGTTATGGCAATCGTAAAAGCAACAGATTCAAACTTTGATGAAAACATCAAATCAGGTGTAAATTTAGTGGATTTTTGGGCAACATGGTGTGGCCCTTGTAAGATGATTGCTCCAGTATTAGAAGAATTAGCTGGTGACTATGATGGCAAAGCTAATATTTTAAAACTTGATGTAGATGAAAATCCATCAACAGCTGCTAAATTTGAAGTTATGAGTATCCCAACTTTAATCGTATTTAAAGATGGCGAACCAGTAGATAAAGTAGTAGGTTTCCAACCTAAAGAAAACTTAGCAGAAGTAATCGAGAAACATTTATAGTAAATCATTAGCAAAGCTGGGACATTAATTTAATTAATGTCCCAGTTTTCAATTTATCAGCGTTTCAATAGATTGTTTAATGGGATGGTACTATTTATAATAGATTGTAGGTAATATTTAAAAACTCAAATAATGAGACTCATATATGATTAAAAAATTATTAACTGAAACATGATATGGAATTGTTATCATGTGGTTATACTATATAGGTTTAAACGGAAATATAGAGTGAAAGGAGGAGACAATAACATGGTGACATATCAAGAACAAATTAAACAAAAACTCACAGTTGTGCCAACTGAACCAGGTTGCTATTTGATGAAAGATCGCAATGATCAAATTATTTATGTCGGTAAAGCGAAGAAATTAAGAAATAGATTAAGATCTTATTTTACTGGTGCCCACGATGCAAAGACAACACGCTTAGTTGGAGAGATTCGAAATTTCGAATTTATTGTTACGTCTAGTGAGACAGAATCACTGTTACTGGAACTTAACCTTATTAAACAATACCAACCAAGATATAATATTTTATTAAAAGACGATAAAAGTTATCCATTTATTAAAATTACTAAAGAAAAATACCCACGATTAATTGTGACAAGAACAGTTAAAAAAGGTACTGGAAAGTATTTTGGCCCATATCCTAATGCGTATTCTGCGCAAGAGACAAAAAAATTACTTGATCGCATTTATCCTTTTAGAAAATGTGATAAAATGCCTGACAAATTGTGTTTATATTATCACATTGGTCAATGCCTTGGACCTTGTGTCTATCCAGTTGAATTAGAAAAGTATGCAGAAATGACTAAAGAGGTTTCAGATTTCTTAAATGGCGAAGATAAAACAATTTTGCGTAATTTAGAACAAAATATGAAAGATGCTAGTGAAACATTGGATTTTGAAAGAGCAAAAGAGTATAGAGACTTAATTCAACATATTCATAATCTAACTAAAAAACAAAAAATCACAACATCAGACTATACAATAAGAGATGTTTTTGGTTATAGCGTATCCAAAGGTTGGATGTGTATTCAAGTGTTTTTCGTTCGCCAAGGGAATATGATAAAACGTGATGCAACGATGATACCGATACAACAAACAGAAGAAGAAGAATTCTATACTTTTATTGGTCAATTTTATGATTTGAATCAACATTTGTTGCCTAAAGAAGTGCATATTCCTCAACATTTAGATAAAGCTATGGTCGGTTCAGTGGTAGATACAAAAATTGTGCAACCAATAAAAGGTAAAAAGAAAGAATTGGTAGATTTAGCTAATCATAATGCTGAAGTGACACTTGAAAATAAATTCGAATTAATCGCAAAAGATGAGTCGCGAACAGTTAAAGCGATTGAAGAACTTGGAGACCGTATGGGTATTCAAACACCAATTAGAATTGAAGCGTTTGATAATTCTAATATACAGGGAGTCAATCCAGTTTCTGCCATGGTCTCGTTTGTTGATGGTAAACCCAATAAAAAAGGCTACCGGAAATATAAAATAAAAACTGTAGATGGGCCAGATGATTATAAATCGATGCGTGAAGTGGTTCGTAGACGTTATACACGTGTCCTAAATGAAGGCACACCATTACCAGATTTAATTATTGTAGATGGTGGTAAAGGGCATATGAGTGGTGTAATAGATGTGCTCGAGAATGAATTAGGTTTAGATATACCTGTTTCAGGCCTTCGTAAAAATGATAAGCATCAAACGTCAGAGATATTATATGGAGAAAGTGCTGAAATCGTTCCGCTTAAAAAAAATAGCCAAGCATTTTATCTGTTACAAAGAATACAAGATGAAGTGCATAGATTTGCTATTACTTTCCATAGACAAACACGTCAAAAGACAGGTCTACAATCAGTATTAGATACTGTAGATGGTATCGGTGCCAAGCGTAAAACGAAATTGTTGCGAACGTTTGGTTCAATTAAGAAAATGAAAGAAGCGAGTATTAATGATTTGAAAGCATCAGGCTTACCACAAAATGTAGCGGAAAATTTACATCAAGCCTTATACAATAAAAAATAAAATGTTTATGGCGTGAGAATCATTCTCATGCCCAAAATGTTTTTAATTAGTGTTACAATAGCAAATAAGAGGAATTCTTTTTTTAAAAGGATGTGGAAGCGTTTTCTAATTGAGAAAAATTATCATTTAAATTTAAACCTTTTAAACAGTGAGTAATATTCAATTAAGGATTCACTTAAATGTTTAGAATTATACGGCATAATATTATATTGCGGCAAACATATAATATTATGATAAAGTGTTGTGCGTTTAGTTTTAAATGAAATTATGTAATCGCTTTATATAATTTTAGGAAAGAATTTCAAAAAAAATTAACTGTTTCACAGGGGGGAACTTCCTTTTGGCATACTCGAAAAATCAATTCTATTTAAGACGTTTACATTCTTTACTTGGTGTTATACCTATAGGTGGATTTTTAATATTCCATTTACTCGTAAACCACCAAGCGACGAAAGGTGCAGCTGCATTCAACCAAGCGGCCGGATTTATTGAATCTTTACCTTTCTTAATTGTATTGGAATTTGTATTGATTTACATTCCGATTCTGTATCACGCAGTTTATGGTGTACATATTGCCTTTACGGCAAAAGAGAACGTAGGACATTATTCAGCTTTTAGAAACTGGATGTTCCTATTACAACGAATAACAGGTATTATCACTTTTGTGTTTGTTGCTATTCATGTATGGCAAACACGTATCCAACGTGCTTTAGGTCATGAAGTCAACTTTGACATGGTACATGATATCGTAACAAATCCAGGTTGGTTAATATTCTATATTGTTTGTTTATTAGCTGTTACATTCCACTTTGCGAATGGTTTATGGTCATTCTTAGTAACATGGGGTGTATTGCAATCTCAAAGATCACAACAAATTTTTACATGGGTTTCATTAGTGGTATTTATCGTAGTTTCATACATTGGTATAACTGCTATTCTTGCGTTTTTATAAGATAAAAATTAAGTTTCAGATTTATATTTAGGGGAGTGACAATTTATGGCAGAGAAGAAAGTTATTGTTGTCGGTGGAGGACTTGCCGGTCTAATGTCAACAATTAAAGCAGCAGAACAAGGCGCACATGTCGACTTGTTCTCACTTGTTCCTGTTAAACGCTCACATTCTGTGTGTGCACAAGGTGGAATCAACGGAGCAGTAAATACAAAAGGTGAAGGCGATTCGCCAACAGTTCACTTAGACGATACAGTATATGGCGGAGATTTCTTAGCAAATCAACCACCGGTTAAAGCGATGACAGATGCAGCACCTAAAATCATTCATTTACTTGATCGTATGGGGGTAATGTTCAACAGAACAAAAGAAGGTTTGTTAGACTTTAGACGTTTTGGTGGAACAATGCATCACAGAACAGCTTATGCTGGTGCAACAACTGGTCAACAACTACTATACGCTTTAGACGAACAAGTTCGTAGCTTTGAAGTCGATGGTTTAGTTACTAAGTACGAAGGCTGGGAATTCTTGGGCATAATTAAAGATGATGACAACATGGCTAGAGGTATTGTTGCTCAAAATGTAACGACTTCTGACATTGAATCATTTGGCTCTGATGCAGTTATCATGGCTACAGGTGGTCCAGGTATTATCTTTGGTAAGACTACCAACTCAATGATTAACACTGGTTCTGCAGCATCAATTGTTTACCAACAAGGTGCAATGTATGCTAACGGTGAATTTATACAAATCCATCCAACAGCAATTCCTGGTGATGATAAACTTAGACTAATGAGTGAGTCAGCACGTGGTGAGGGTGGACGTATTTGGACATATAAAGATGGTAAACCTTGGTACTTCTTAGAAGAGAAATATCCAGACTATGGTAACCTTGTTCCACGTGATATTGCTACACGTGAAATCTTTGAAGTTTGTGTTAACCAAAAATTAGGTATCAACGGTGAAAACATGGTATACCTAGATTTATCACATAAAGACCCACATGAATTAGATGTTAAATTGGGTGGAATCATTGAGATCTACGAGAAATTCACAGGTGATGATCCTCGTAAAGTGCCAATGAAAATCTTCCCAGCAGTGCATTACTCAATGGGTGGGCTATATGTAGATTACGATCAAATGACAAATATCAAAGGCTTGTTCGCAGCTGGAGAATGTGATTATTCTCAACATGGTGGTAACCGTTTAGGTGCCAACTCATTATTGTCAGCAATTTATGGTGGTACAGTTGCAGGTCCAAATGCTATCGAATATATTTCTAACATTGAAACTTCTTACGCTGACTTAGATGATAGTATCTTCGAAAAACGTGTGAAAGAAGAACAAGAGAAATTTGATAAATTACTCAATATGCAAGGTTCAGAAAATGCGTACAAATTGCATAGAGAGCTCGGAGAAGTTATGACAGCTAACGTAACTGTTGTTCGTGAAAATAAATCTTTATTAGAAACTGATAAAAAGATTTTAGAATTAATGGAGCGTTATAACAATATTGATATTGAAGATACTCAAACTTGGAGTAACCAAGCAGTATTCTTCACTCGTCAATTATGGAACATGCTTGTACTTGCCCGTGTAATTACAATCGGTGCATACAACCGAAATGAATCTCGTGGTGCACATTACAAACCAGAATTCCCTGATAGAAATGATGAAGAATGGTTAAAAACTACTTTAGCCACATATCAAGGAAAAACAGAAGCGCCTAAATTCACTTACGAAGATGTTGATATAAGCTTAATTCCACCTCGTAAACGAGACTACTCTACGACGTCTAAAGGAGGTAAATAATTATGGCAGATACAAAAGAAGTAAATGAAACGGCAGCACAAGAAGAACAAAACCAACAACCAATCCAGAAATCAATCAAATTAATTATTAAACGTCAAGATACCGAAGAATCAAAACCTTATGAGGAAGAGTTTGAAATTCCTTATAGAGAAAACTTAAACGTTATAGCATGTTTAATGGAAATCAGACGTAACCCAGTTAACAGTAAAGGTGAAAAAACGACACCTGTAATTTGGGATATGAACTGTTTAGAAGAAGTATGTGGTGCTTGTTCAATGGTTATTAACGGTCAAGCAAGACAATCATGTTCTGCAATTGTTGATCAATTAGAACAACCAATTAAATTAGAACCAATGAGTACTTTCCCAGTAATTCGTGACTTACAAGTTGACCGTACGAGAATGTTCGATAACTTGAAACGTATGAAAGCTTGGATCCCAATTGATGGTACTTATGATTTAGGTCCTGGACCACGTATGCCTGAGAAAAAACGCCAAACAGCTTACGAATTATCAAAATGTATGACATGTGGTGTATGTTTAGAAGTTTGTCCTAACGTTACAAGCAGTAATGATTTCGTTGGTGCACAAGCAATATCACAAGTTAGATTATTTAACTTACATCCAACGGGTTCAATGACGAAAGATGAACGTCTTGATGCTTTAATGGGTGGCGGTGGACTACAAGCATGTGGTAATTCTCAAAACTGTGTCAATGCATGTCCTAAAGGTATTCCTTTAACAACATCGATTGCGGCATTAAATAGAGAAACATCATTCCATATGTTTAAATCATTCTTTGGTTCAGATCACCAAGTTCATTAATAACATATAATATAAACGAAAGTATTTGGGACATAAATATCTCATTCTCAAATCTAAAACACCAATCTATTAGTTTCTAATGGATTGGTGTTTTCTATTCAAAATCGGTACAATTATATAAATTCATACAAAAAATAAGCCGCTTTCGTATAATAAAGTTACTCTAACCTAACTTTAAACGAGGTGTCTTATGTATAAAAATTATAATATAACTCAGTTAGCACTGCCAATGGACTTAACAACTGTTTAAAGCAGATGTTAAGTCTTTTTATTTTGAAAGGATTATTTGCTTGGGATATGGGTAGAGTCTTTAATTTCACGCTCATACTATTCCCCTAGGCGTTAGTTTTTTTACCAATCGGTATATTTATATAGGCATAGTAAAAAAATAATATTGTATTTCAGTCTTGATAAATGATTTTGAAAACAAGGCTGTGCTACAATAAAGGACAAGCAAATGAATAAGGATGTAATAAAATATGGAGAAACCAATTGGTGTAATAGACTCGGGTGTGGGTGGTTTAACAGTAGCAAAAGAAATCATGCGCCAACTACCACACGAAACAATTTATTATTTGGGTGATATTAAACGTTGCCCTTATGGCCCGAGAGAAGGCGCAGAAGTTAGGAAATTTACAACTGAACTAGCTGAAAAGTTAATGACATTTGATATAAAAATGCTTGTTATTGCTTGTAATACTGCGACGGCAGTTGCTTTAAAACATTTACAAAAATTATTAGCTATTCCAGTCATTGGAGTCATTGAGCCCGGTGCAAGAACGGCAATTATGACAACGAAAAATAATGATGTTTTAATCTTAGGTACAGAAGGTACAATTAAATCTGAGGCTTATAGATATCATATTAAAAATATTAATCCTAATGTAGAAGTTTCTGGTATCGCATGTCCTGGGTTTGTTCCTTTGGTTGAAGAAATGCGTTATAAAGATCTTACAATAACTAGTATTATCGTGCATCAAACATTGAAACATTGGAGAAATAGTAACGCAGACACGGTTATATTAGGTTGTACGCATTACCCATTACTCTATCAGCCAATAAACGATTATTTTGGTGGCGAAAAAGTGGTGATTTCTTCTGGCTTAGAGACAGCACGTGAAGTAAGTGCACTCTTAACGTTTAGTAATGAACATGCCGCTTATACAGCTCATCCAGAGCATAGATTTTTTGCTACTGGTGAAACTGAGCATATCGAACATATAATAGAAGAGTGGTTAAATATGGAAGTGAAAGTAGAAAAAATAGAAGTATAGAAAGAGGGGACATAATAATGGAGGATATTGTAATTGCATCAACTAATAAAGGTAAGATAAATGACTTTAAAGTTATTTTTTCGGATTTTAATGTCATAGGCATTTCTGAAATTATTGAAGACTTTGATGTAGAAGAAACTGGAGATACTTTTGAAGCTAATGCAAAACTAAAATCAGAAGCAGCAGCAAAAGCATTAAACAAACGTGTGATAGCAGATGACAGTGGACTTGAAGTATTTGCCTTAAACGGAGAGCCAGGTGTTTACTCAGCTCGATATGCTGGAACGGCTAAAGATGATGATGCTAATATAGAAAAAGTACTTTCCAAATTAGGTGGCGAAACAAATCGTAGTGCACAGTTTGTATGTGTAATTAGCATGAGCACACCGAATGAAGAAACAGTTCAATTTAAAGGCACTGTCCAAGGAGATATCACATTAAATAAAATTGGTGAAAATGGATTTGGTTATGATCCGATATTTTATATAGAGGACAAAAATAAAACAATGGCTCAACTAACTGCTGAAGAAAAAAGTGAAATAAGTCATAGAGGTAGAGCGATAGAGAAGTTACAACACTATTTAGAAGGTGATGCTTAATGGCAAAATGGATTATAGTCAGTGATAATCACACTGAACAAGGTGTGCTTTTTGATGTCATCAATCATCATGAAGATTTAGATATTGCATTGCATTTAGGCGATTCTGAATTTGCTTATGATGATAATGAACTAAGCCATTTTCATAGGGTAAAAGGAAATACAGATTTTTCTCCAGAATTTCCAAATGAAGAAAAAATCGAAAAAAATGGCATTCATGCTTTCTCTACTCATGGGCATTTATACAGTGTGAATCGCACAAGAATGAAATTAGCTGAAAAAGCTACGGCGTTAGGTTGTGAATTTGCGTTTTATGGCCATACACATGTGGCAAAATATGAAAATATTGGTGGCATACATGTTATCAATCCTGGTAGTATTTCACAATCACGAAGCCAAGTTGAAGAAACTTATGCAGAATTGTTGGTCAATGAAGAAGACCAAAGTGCAACATTAAATTTCCGTAACCGAAACCATGACATAATTGATAGCGAAACATTTAAAATATAATGTAATAAGTGTATATTCATATCATTATGGATATGCGCTTTTATATATTATTAAAAAGATAAATAATTAATATGTCAGTTGCACCGGTTGTTTTAAATTAAATTTCAAAAATACTATGAAAATATGATAAAAGGTTTATTATAGTGAAAAATCATATTTATTTTTAACGGTTGGAGTATTGCTTTATGAGGCTAAGTTAGATATAATTATTCTTGTGTTCAAAAAGATTATGTCCTGGTAGCTCAGTTGGATAGAGCAATGGCCTTCTAAGCCATCGGTCGGGGGTTCGAATCCCTCCCAGGACACTATAACCCGTTGATATGACAACGTTTCAAGAGAGTGAGTGTCAAATATGTGTCAAGAGAATAATTCTCTGACACGTTGACCTTGCTCTTTTTTATGTTCATCAAGTAAATGTGTATAAACATCTAGTGTAATGGCTATGCTTGCGTGTCCTAATCTTTTGCTAATATATTCAATTGATATGCCTTTACTAATAAGATAACTAGCATGTGTATGTCTTAATGAATAAGGTGTTATTTCATCTTTAATATTAAATTCGGTTTTTGCTTTTTTAAACACTTTAGATATAGCAGCTTGAGATAAGCCAAATAATTCACCGTTAATTTTCTGTGGGTGTTTCGATATCGCTTTTTTAATGTAACTTAAATCAGTATCTGATATTTCAATTTCTCTATCTGCGTTTTCTGTTTTAGTACCAGGCAAATGAATTAAACCAGGTTTATAATATAAGTCTTTATAAGTCATTCTATTCACTTCTGAAAACCTTGCACCAGTTATTAAAAGGATATATAACACAAGCGTGCTTTTATCATCTTTTCGTTTGAAGTATTTTCTTAACTGCTCGTACTCTAATATTGTAAGAAATTTCACACTTTCTTTTTTAGGTAATTTAGTACCTTTATAATTCACTTTATAAGTCGGGTCCTTCTTTAAATAGCCATCATATATAGCATCTTTAATACAACTAGAAATATATAAATGTACTTTTCTAACTGTTTCTGATGTTCTGCCATTTGAATAATTAGAAATGAATTTTTGATACTCATTCCTTGTAATATTTTTAATTAATATATCTTCGCCAAAGTGAGTTAAAAATAAATTAAGAGCATGATCATACCAATATTGCTGTTTCTCGCCAAGTTTATTTTTTCCGTTCGCTATCAACCAATCTCTATAATATTCTTCGAACCTTTTATTATCTTCTATATTATACCCATCTTCTAAAACTCTAATTAGTTGTTGTGCGGCATAAGTAGCCTCTGCCTTAGTCTTAAATCCAGACTTACGCTTTTTACCAGACTTGAAACTAGTATCTTTTACATCATATTGCCATGAAGTTGACGATTTATTTTTTCGTTTTATTACTGTAAATGTTGCCATTTTATTCATTCCTCCTAAAAAAGATAAAAATATATAGGGCATAGTTAAATGTCAATGTTTATTTTATATGTGATGGGGTATTCAATAACAGCTTCGAATATAGTTCAACTATGTTAAAGACTCCTTTTAAAGCATCTCTACGGAGGTGCTTTATTTGTCTTTTTGGTTATCAATATCTGCAGCGATTTTTTTAAGCTTTCTTCTAGCTTGTAATGCAATTGTATTTTTAGGTAAGGTATAAGTGAAAACGTAACCTTTGTCCGTTCTTACTTTATATTCAATATTTCGAAATTTAACTTTATAGTTAATTACTTTCATTGTATTTCCTCCTCAAAAATAAAAATATATAGGGCATAGTTAAATGCCCTTATGGTTTATTTAATAATGTTTATGCATAGGTCACACCATCGTCAGCCATATCTAACCCGACTTTTAATTTTTCTTAATCGTCTTCTTCAACTATCTTTCAATATTTTTAGTTCTAAACCCAATAATTTTATTAAAGAAATTTCTGTTTGTATTTTCAATAATATTTCCATGTTTTTCTAAAATTTCCTCGAATTTATTTTTGCTTTCTTTGCTAGCAATATCAATAATTTTTCCGTTCGAATTATATTTGCTAGATAAGGCAAAATCATCTTTTACAATTTTCTCATTAGGAATTAATATAAATTCATCAATGATTTCGTGCGTTTCAATGTATTTTTGTTTTGTTTTATCTTTTTTTATGAATAAATTAACGATTTTACATGCCTTATCTTCAGTAATTAATACAGTTTCTTTTCCATTTTGCATAGATACTTCAATAAATTCATCTGACCCTGAAAAATGTTCTTTCAAATATTTCATTTCATTTCTTCTCATCATATATTCTCCTTAATGTTTGTGTTTATATATTATTAAAAACAACCTATAAAAATATATAGGGCAGTATAGACTGCCCATATGTTTAATAAAATTGGATTAATTTTTTCCAACTATATGACAATATAATCGCTATATTCATTATTAATAGTGTAATTACAAATTCTGATGCTATATATCCTTGTGATAAATGTACTGTAAATAGCGCACCTAACATAATGGCAATAAATCCTACAGCAATATAATTAGATAAAACACCTAGAATCATTAATATACCACCAATAAATTCAAAAAGACCTAAAAGTACACCAAAGAATGTAGGTAGTCCTAAACCTTGCATCATCTGCATTAGTTCTACAAATCCTCCGAATACTTTTTGACTTCCATGTACAACAAAAGTCAAACCTAACATCAATCTTATTAATAAAATTCCTGCCTTCATTTATTTACTTTCTAATCAGATATTTTAATGGTGATTATTTACATAAGCGCACCATATTTATAAAAGCTATTCTATATTATTCTTCAGTTTATTATCCATATTTTGAGCTACTATATTAATAAGTTCGTTAATTTCATATTCAGTCATTTCGTCAGAAACAGTTACTTTTATAATTAAGCCTAAATCAGTTTTTACGTGATATTTTGGCTTTTCATCTTCATATATTTTTCTTAATATTTTCATGGAATCTCTCCTTACTAATTGATTTCCCACACATTTCTTTTATTCTACACTTTTATATTTGAACACTTGTAGCGGCTCAAACTACATTACATCTTTGTTCTATCAGTAATTTTAGACTCCATAACTCTACGGTGACTCTCATCTGATTTTTTTATTATTCTTTCAATTTTTTTACTTCTTAAAAATTCTTTTGCTTCTTCTACCTCTTCATCTGAAAGTTTTTTACCACCAGTATTAATGTGTACATAACCAAATTCTTCATCATTTATCATCATAGTTTTCGCTCCTTAATAATAAGATTTATATAAAAGCACCACTAAGGACGCTAGCATTAAAATGTTTTTACACTCGCTATGACTCTACCTACAATTTTCACTTCATCGTTTTTGTTATAAACTTGAGGGTAGTGGTTAGAATTATTAGATTCTGGTATTAGAATGATTTGATCATTGTTATATCGGATTCTTTTAACTGTTCCATTATATCCGTTTATCATAACCACACCCAGTTGACCATTTTCGACAATAGAATCTTTTTCTATAACAACTACATCTCCTTCATCAAAAATCTTATTCATACTATCACCAGACACTTTTAAACCAAATTCTTCCTTATCATCGCTCAATTTTTCTTTAGAAAAGTATATGTAATCAATTAAATTTTCTTCACTATATATAGGAAGTCCGGCAGATATTTGAGAGACAACCGGGATTTTCTTCACTGGTAAAGTTTCTAACGTTTTGTTTTCTGTATCAAATAATTCACTGGGTGTGACACCTAAAGCATCGCAATAAATTTGAATATCTAACTCATCGATTTTTCTATTTCCATTTTCGTGATTTGAAATACTATTTTGACTATAACCTGTTAATTCACTAAGTTGTTTTTGCGTCATTTTTTTCTGTTTTCTTATAGATTTAATCTTTTGACCTAGTATATTTCTACTCATTAAGTATCACTCCTTGAGATAAATATAACACATCTATAATAATGAAACAATAATTTTT
The DNA here is from genome assembly GCF_029531845.1 of Staphylococcus equorum. Classification (GTDB taxonomy): domain Bacteria; phylum Bacillota; class Bacilli; order Staphylococcales; family Staphylococcaceae; genus Staphylococcus; species Staphylococcus equorum_C. Next base: position 95,336 of record NZ_JAMBPV010000005.1, on the reverse strand, counting down.
ATCACAAAATGTTATATTTTTCGCTTGTTTAGTATCTCAATATGTGATAAATTATATTTAGCTTCAAAAGAGAGGTGTTATTCGATGACAGCAGTAGAGAAAAAGAAACTACTAAAAGAAAAGTATTTGAGACCGAAAGGAAAATTGAGAAAAGCTAGAAGAGGTGAGGATTTTACGACAGAGTATGTTGCAAACTTAATTGGTTTACAACGGAGACAATATGAAAAGAAAGAATCAGGTGAGTATCCATTTAATGATTATGAGATGGAGATATTAGCCAAAACGTTTAGCGTGACGATTGAGGCTCTTTTTTATAAATGACAATATCTCAAATAGAGATAAAAAGTGAGGGACAAATGCAATATTTACAAACAATCAAAATCGAAAGCAATACAGAATTAGGACCAGTAGTTTCGAGTAGAACTGTAGCAGAAGAATTAGGTAAGAGACATGGTCATGTAATAGAAAGTTTAGAAGATATTATTTCAGAAAACCAAAATGTCGGTTCTCTAATTATACTAAGCAATTACAAAGTGGACGGACAAAGAAGAAGTTATAAAGAATACCTTCTAACTAAAGATGGTTTCACTTTATACATGTTCAACATCCAAGGTCATAACAATTTCAAAATGGCTTACATCAATAAATTCAATGGAATGGAACAACAAATTCAGAATAAATTGCCGAGATCGTATAAAGAAGCTTTAACTGAATTACTAGTAAAAGTTGAAGAAAATGAAAATCTACAACTTGAAAACAACATGAGTAAACAGAAAATCGCCGAATACGAACCTAAAGCATCATATCTTGATTCAATTTTACAAAACAAAAGTTTGGTAACAGTGGGTCAAATCGCAAAAGATTATGGAATGTCTGCACAAGGACTAAACAAATTACTTCACGATTTAAAAGTACAGTACAAACAATCTGGTCAGTGGTTACTTTACTCAAACTTGCATGACAAAGGTTATACACATTCATCTACTACTGAAATTGAACATAAAGATGGAAGTACATCGGTGCGAATGAATACTAAGTGGACGCAAAAGGGGCGATTATTCATTTACAACTTATTAAAAGAAAATGATGTATTACCAATAATCGAACAATAGGAGGAAACGGAATGAACTTAAAACAAGCATTAAAAATAACACTCCTAATTGTCAACTTGGCGGAAGAGATTAAGGGTGTTGGGAAAACTAAACTTCATATTAGAGATTTAGATTCATATCATTTAAAAACTAGTAGTCACGGCATTAGAACAATTATTGATGAAAAAGATGGTTCTAAAGTTGAACTATGCTAATCATTTACTTTTTAGAGTAAGGATAATAAGTCGATAGAAAACTAATTAAGCACACTATGGCAAATATCAATGAATTTTGAACATATAAATCATTATTGTTTATATAGTTTATTGCAAAGTTTCCTATATCAGCACTTGCAATAGTACTGCTCGACCACTTTATTACTGTTTTGAAAGGATGTGGATAATCATTTTTGAAAGCACAGATAAATTCATCGTATCTATTATAAGTATTATTTTCATTTATTTGATAGGTCGAATTGATGGCTTCAATCAAAGTAGAAACAGCAGTTGGATTGACATAAAGGTCTCTAATGGTTTGTTGCGCTTGAGACACTATATCATCATTAAACCTATAAATTTCCTTGAAAGATTTTATTGCTTCTTCAGAAAATAAATTCCTTTGAAAATTCAAAGAATTCGTTATCTGAGAAATACCTAAATTAGATGATGAATTTCTGGTTAAAGCAATTAATTCATTAGTGTTCAAATTAATGACATTTACATGACCAGCTTTCAACAAAGATGATTTTATCGAAGAATTTAGATTTGTTGTAAGTGATGCAGTCTGAGCTATTGAACGAATAGTTTCATTAGGAATAGAGCTTATATATTCTATCTGTTCCATTAAATCTTTACGAGCTTTTATCGCAGCATTAATAGCAGAATTTTGCACATTAAACACCCCCTTTGCACACAGATAAATAAATTATACCAGAAAGGAGCAGATTTAAATGGAATATATCGGATTTGCAGACGCAAAAGAATTCGTAAAAGTAAGTGGGGTTTCGAAAGATGATCTAGAGGAGAAAGTTTTCCCGAATAAAGAGTTTCAAGAAGCATGTATGTATCGATTTGGAAAAGGAAACAAACGTTACATCAAAGTAAGACCAGCTATTGATTTTATAGAACAAAAGATTTTTATTAAAGAAACAAATTTATAAGAGGTGTTAAACAATGAGAGGTTTACTAGCATTATCAACAGCAGTAGTAGTATTCTTCATAGCTTTGATATTCACTAAAGACTTTATCCACTTGTTTCTAATCTACTGGGTAGCCGTTTGCTTAAGCTACATGGCTTGGGACAGTTGGATTAACTATTTAAAGATAGAAAAAAAGACTGAAACTTGTACCAGCAAGTAACAGTCAGGAATGATTAGTAAAATACACAACTTAAATATACACGGAATAGAGGTGTTTCGTCAAATGGCGAAAGGACATAAGAATGAAACTGTCGCTTACCTTATTAAAGAAAAAGAAGGTAAACAGCGCTATATAACGAATAAGCCAAATCATCCAGAAGATGCTACTTATAACATCCAAAGGAGAAATGCTCGACGTTTGACTGGTCTTGAAGAGATAAATGTCGATTGGCAGGACCACCTAATAGATAAAGAAACAACAGTAACAACCACTTTTTACAATACATTCAGTATTGAAGAATTACGGGAGGTAGACAATGACTGAACAAACATTATTCCACCAGTTAAACGCAATAAATGTAAGTGATCATGTAGAGAAAAAGAACAACTTTAATTATTTAGCGTGGACACATGCACATGAACAGTTGAAGAAAATAGACCCTGATTATCAAATTAAGATACACGAATTTCCACACTCAGATATTTCGAACGAACAAATATTTGTACCATATTTAACGACACCAGAAGGTTATTTTGTCCAAGTATCTATAACAGTAAAGGGTGTAACTGAATCAGAGTGGTTGCCAGTATTAGATTTTAAAAACAAGTCACTAGCCAAAGGGCAAGCAACTACATTTGATATCAATAAAGCACATAAGCGTTGTTTTGTTAAAGCTGCAGCACTACACGGTTTAGGTCTCTACATCTATAACGGTGAGGATATGCCAGAACAGCCATTTGTATCTGCATCTGAAGATGAAATAAAACAAGTGAACGACAAAGTAAAACAACTTGCACCACTGATGAAGATAAGCGAATCACAACTAAAAAAGAAGATGAACATACCAGACAAAATTTCAACACAGGATGCTGAAGAAGCACTTGTCAGATTAGATAACGGAATCAAATATTACAACAAAAAGGATGATAAATAATGACAAACTCAATCATATATACAGGACGTATTACGAAAGATTTAGAAATTAAAGAAGTAGGACAAAACAAAGTTACTCACTTCTCGTTAGCGGTGGATAATCCCTTTAAACGTGACGATACAAGCTTCTTTCATATTGAAGCGTGGAATAGAACGGCAGACTTATTAACTGAATACTGCGGAAAAGGTTCGAAAATACTAGTTGAAGGTTCAGCTAGACAAAATACTTTTACTGATAAAGAAGGCAACAATCGCGAACGTGTAGTTTTCAATGCTAACAGAATTGAATTTTTAGATACTAAATCATCTGGTAATCAAGGCAAACAGGATAATCCCTTTGCTAACGGTTCAAAAGATATTGAATCAGAATTACCGTTTTAAGGAGTGATTTAAATGGGTGAAGTATCATGGATCAAGTTGAAAGTCGGTATGTTTGATGATAGCAAAATCAAATATATCGAGGCATTACCCGAAAGAGATACGATCATAACTATTTGGGTTAAGTTGCTAACTTTAGCTGGTAAGTATAACGAACAAGGTTACATCATGCTATCGGAAAACTTACCTTACAACGAAGAAATGTTAGCAAATGAATTTAACAGACCACTTAATTCAATCAGATTAGCATTACAAACATTTGAAACGCTAGGTATGACAGAAATTGTTCAAGGCGTAATCAAAATATCTAACTGGGAGAAACACCAAAATATTGAAGGTCTAGATAAAATAAGAGAACAAAATAGGTTGCGTAAACAAAAACAAAGAGAAAAACAAAAGACATTACCCGATAGTCACGTGAAGTCACGTGACGGTCACGCAACAGATATAGAACTAGAACTAGAAGAAGAATTAGAACTAGAAAAGAGAAATACATTGTCGAGCAAATCGACTATGCATCCATATCAATCAGTAATTGAATATCTAAATAATAAAACTGGTAAGCATTACAAACCTACAACTAACAAAACACAAACTGTTATTAAGGCTAGATGTAATGAAGGATTTACTGAAGATGATTTCAAGAAGGTGATTGATAACAAAGTAGCTGAATGGAAAGGAACAGACATGGAGAAGTTCTTAAGGCCAGAAACACTATTCGGCAATAAGTTTGAAGGCTACCTTAACCAACAAGTAAGCAATAAGGAATCAGATGATAACCCTTATGCAAATCTATTTTAGGGCGTGAGTAAATGAATCCCTTTGAGAATATCGCAAGTAAAGTAGGATTTAAAAACAATATAGTTAAACAAGAGAATGACTTGAAATGTGAAAAGTGTGGACGTACTTATGATTACTATGAATTTGATAATGGCCAAATAGTTAAAGATGGTTGTGACTGCGAAATGATTGCTCTAGCTAAACAACAGAAAGCAGAGTTTGATAAGCGTAACAAATCAGCTAAAGCGAATAGTATATTCAAGAAATCAATTGTCAATGATGATCTATCACAATGTACCTTTGATAACTATAAAGCTACTAATGAAGAATTAACAAGAGCTAAAGCATTATGTGAAAGATATGTAGAGAACTTCACACTTGATAACAAACAGTCGTTATTGTTGCAAGGTTCATTTGGTACAGGTAAGTCACACCTATCTATGTCAGTTGTAAAAGGTATTAGAGAAAAAGGATATTCAGTCCTTTACATGAACATTCCACAATTAATATCAACTATCAAAGGAACTTATAACAAAAATACTAATCTAACCGAACAAGACTTAAACAGAATTATTAGCGAAGTAGATTTAATGGCGTTCGATGATTTCGGAATTAACATGAATGAATTTGCTACAGGTAAGATGTTTGAACTAATTGAATCAAGAGTTGGCAAACATAACATATACACTACTAATTTAAATGCACAGGAACTAAGCAAGAATAAAGACGCACAACGTATATTTAGCCGAATGATGTCTAACACAACATTAATCAAAATGAACGGTGCTGATTATCGAATGAGAGGTATCAAATTTTGATAACTAAGAATTTTATTAAACAAAAACTTGAGTGTTCCGATATATATGCTCAGAAACTTATAGAAGCGTCGCAAGGAGACAATAACACATTGTACAACCTATTTATCCAAAAGTTGAATGAACGCCAAAGACGAGTGGCTATTGTGGAGGTAAGGTAATTGGGATTAAGCACTGAATATGATTTGAAAGATAGTACAGGTAAAGTGGTTGGTTCTGTTATACCACTTAATAATAAAAGAAATAGGTTATTCGGATTATATAAACGATACGGATTAGATGAATTCATCGTTACAGATAATAGATTAGAAAAAATAAAAAACATTTCAATTTAACTATAGTAGATCAAACAAGCATATTTGATTTCATACAGGAGTGAAGACATGGAAACAATTGAATTGAAAGTTGATGCGCCTATGTCATCACCTAGACCACGATTTAGGAACGCTGGCAAGTGTGTACAGACTTACATGCCTAAGAAGTATACAGACCATAAAAAAGACTTACAGTGGCAAATGCCAATGTTGATGATAGATAAACCAATCAAGCTAACAATAGAGTTTCATTTCCCCTTGCTGAAGTCATGGAGTAAGAAGAAACATGTAGCGATGGTTGGACAGTATAAACGTACTAAACCAGATATAGACAACTTAATCAAAACAGTATTAGATTCTGCTAATGGTCATTTATGGAATGACGATAATCAAATAGTAGAGATTACAAGTTTCAAGAAGTATGCAGAGGAACCAAAGATAATCATGCATTTAGATATAGAAGGTGATTCCGATGAATGAAGAAATGATCAAGATTAGATACAACGTGACATACGAAAAGTCATTTGCTTTTCCGGCTAATGCTAATGATGAAGATTGTGATATAGAGGAACGTGTCTACAATGAAATGCCGACTAAGGAAGATGAATACACTGACGCTAAAGTGATTAGATTTGAAGAACCAACAATTATAGATAGAGGATTCTAGGGGGACGAGAGAATGAAATTATACGAAAAAATTATTTTAACAGGTATGGCTATTAGATTAGTGGGCGAAGTTATTGGCTTGTATTACAACATCATTTCTTTATTTAAGGAGGACGACTAATGAACATCAATTTAAGTAGAACAAAAGATGACAAAGGTAACCTATGCTTCGTGATGGTAGATGGTAATGAAGATGTATTCGTCGATGTGGAAGATTACAAAGAAGCAAGACAACTAGGTATCAATTACAAATCAATTAAGCGTCATGCTAAGAAAGGTAGACGACAGTTAAAAGACTACATTAGAAAGTCTGACCAAAGCCAAGGCGTAGAGCGATTGAATAGAGAAGATAGAGAGCGTTCTGAACGTAAGGCAGAGCGAGAAGAAGCTAGGCAACGTAAGGAACAGGAACGCCTGCAGATGATAGAGGACGCTAAGCGTAGTAGTAAGTGGTTCGAACATTTATCAGAGAATGACATATTCGTAAAGGTGGTTAAGTAGATGAAAATTAGAGATTTAGACATCGGCTATACAGTTTGGTTTATTAAACCAGGTAAAACCTTATCAGAATATGGATTGATTAAAGAATTGATATACAACGATGGTGAACCGCAAGCAGTTGTTGAAATGGGAGAGTACACGAAAGTTATTGATGATACTTATGATATAGCGATAGGAAGTAGATACGATGGGGCGACTAGCTAAATTCGAATACGTGATATATAAAGGTGATGAAGTTGTTTGTCATGGTACACGTAAGGAATGTGCAGACATGTTAGGCGTGAAAGAAGATACGATAACTTATCTATCATGCAAACAAAGTAGAGACCATGCTTTGAAATATCCAGATAGTCATAGAATGGTTGCTGAAAAAGTAAGTATTGCAGAAATAGAGAAAGAGTTAGCGATATGATCCTATCCGATACTATGAAAGTTAAATATAAATTAAACACACGTGGTATGAACACTGTGGAAGTGGCAAGGATGTTAAAAAAATATAGAGTTTCCGGATTCTTAATAGCTATAAAAGAGCGGCACATAATAGTAGCAGTGCCACGTGAACATATTAAAAGTAATCGTAAGTTAATGGAGGGGTTAAGGAATGCTAAACACAGTTAAATGTTATGAAGCATTATCCAAACAATACGACAAGATGCTTGCAGAACGTAACCGCCTTATAGACGTTATCGACTGGCAACGAAAGAAGATTGAGAGGTTGGAAGATGTCAACAAATATTTGATAGATGATAACGAAAGATTTAAAAGAAGACACAACATGATAACAGATAGAAACATTGAATTATGTGAAGAAAATAAGAATAAAGACAACTTCCTCTCCGAAATCTCACAACACATTGGATGCAAACCGGAAAGCAGCACGTATAAAGCCTTTAGACGTAAATTGGATGAGTTGGAGATTAAAGGGGATAAATGAATAGAAGAAATTTTGAAACCTATAGAAGATTAACTAAAGAAAACAGCCGATAAAATTGGCGATAAGTAAACTAAAAACATGATTATAGTAATAATCGTAAGTAAAAAATTACTAGGTTCTTTTTCCATTGTCAGATACACCTTTCTCTAAAAAAGTTGATTTGAACAGTGTAGTAAAGCAATAGTAATGTGTCAATCACCAATTTATAGAGGTTGACTTATAATAATATGCTACACAGTACAACATGTTGAAAAAAAATAGAGACAGAAATACAAAAAATGAAGTGAAATTTAAAATTAATGACTTGGAGGACGAGTAAATGAACGAACTAATTAAAGCAGTAGAACAATGGAGTATAGATAAAAACTTACACAGAGGTAATCCAGATAGACAAGCATTGAAATTTTATGAGGAAGCTGGAGAAGTTGGAGCAGCATTATCACGTAACAAGATGGACGATCTAAAAGATGGTATAGGCGATACAGTCGTCACATTAATTATATTGGCGCAACAAACATGGTATGACAAGCGAGGAGTGTTTACAGTAAGCGTATGATGAAATCAAAGGAAGAAAAGGAAAGACTATCAATGGAACATTCATCAAAGAATCAGACTTGTAAGGACAAAGACATACTAGATAAAGTTAAAGAACTACTTAATAAGGAGTGACACCATGCAATACCTAATTACAAAAGTAACTGACTCAACAGGTTATCCATTCACGCACGTAACTAAGGCTAGAGAGAATGAAACTTTTATTGTGGTGGATGCAGAGAGTAAAGAAGAGGCTATTAAGAGGATGGAGAGTGACAGGTGAGAATACTTAAAACACTATTAATCATAGTGCTATATGAATTAAGTAAAAAAGTAACATATCAAACTATTACACGTGTACAAGCAAACGACGCAGTGGATCAGTACCCGATGGATTATGAGGTGAGTGAATGATGTTCTGGTTAATCATAAGCATTATACTCGGTGCCATCGCAGCTGTTTCACTTATATACAATGCAGTTAAAGATACGAAAATAGATGCGTTGGAATATGAGGTAGCTTACTTAACACATGTGCTATTTGAGAAACAAATACCGCATAGAGAATTAACGGATGAAGAAATAAGACAAATCAAAGATGCATGGAATAAACGAATTAAATAACTGGAGGTATTAGATGTACAGTGAATCAGAAGTAAGAGAATTAATTACAGGGTATTATTGGAGAACTAATTTAATTGAAGACCAAGTGTATGAATATGACAGTACATCTACTGCTCAATATGGCATCGAATCAGCAATGCCAAAAGCACAGGGTGGTACGGGTGATAAAGTTTTAGTTAGGGTTATGAGGAACGATAAGAATAACAAGCAGATTAAGAAACTAGCAACCGAAACCTCATTTGTGGATGAGCATGAACATAAAATAAGTAATTCTAAGAACTATCATTTGCTCCAGTTATTAAAGAGAGGTGAAAAAGTTAGTACGATTGAAAGGTTATTAGATATAAGTGAACGAAACATATATAACCGAATCAAACAGATAGTTAAAGTATACATGGAAGTACAGCAGTAAATATGCAGAAAATGCAGAGATTGCAGAGTTTGCGCACTATTATGAAATACTTAATTTATTTTATATAATTGACCCATGAGGTAAAACTCACACTATAAATAAGCAATACTATATTATGCTCGATGTGGTAACGAGGTTAAACAACTACCGCACTAATAATGACTATATTATATGAGGCACACCTTGTGATTGGGTGTGTCTTTTTATATGTACGTATTCATACGCCACGATATAAGGACACATTATATAGGTGCCTTTGAATAGGACACATTAGACACATGCCTTGTTAGGTGGTCGGTGAATAGGTGTACGGTTATAGGTCAGGGCTTTGAGCCTTATGGTTACAACCTTGATACCTGTGACCCAATGCCTTACACGTTGATAGCACAACAGGTCTTGACTCGTTTAGGAGATAGGTAAGGCAACACATAGAAAGCTATAACAATGTGTGAGGTCATAAGACTTTGTATAATCATTGATAGAACATTATGTATTATTATTTCGCTAATATTATTCTATGTTTGTTCTATCTTTGATAACAAAGTAATTGTAAACATGATGAAAGATTATTCAATTGATTGATTAATCAAATGATTATGTTTGTTGAAAGATGTGAGAACAATTCCATTAAAGAAATGTAATAAGATTAATTGTAATAAATTAATTTCATTCAATGAAAGTTATTGTGATGAACATAAAGAATTAAAGAATGAATATAAAAAGAATTATGATTCATTTAGATATGAAAGAGATCAAACATTCATTCGATTCTATAACTGTAAATCATGGAAGGATACAAGACATAGTGTGATGCTTGCACATGATTGGTTATGCTGCAACTGCTTATGCAAAGGGTTGTACACCAAAGCTGATGTGGTCGACCATATTGTTGAGATAAAAGACGATTGGGATAAGAGGTTGGATAAGAGTAATCTTGAACCACTGTGTCATGCTTGCCATAACGTTAAGACTATTCGAGAGAAAGAAAGAAGATTGAAAGAGAAAAAATAAAAATATAATTAAAGACGAATTTATATTGACACCGGTGTTTAATGTTCGCCTTTGAAATGTGCCGGGATATATTTTGAGTATTTAATTTTTTGAATTTATATAATGATTTTATAAAAATAATTATCAATTTTATGAAGGGGCGTCACCATTGACCCCAAATGTTTCTGACATTCACAATCCCGACCCGATACCCTTCCGCGAGTCGGATTCTAGTAATAAAAGTAAAATTGCGTACTATTTGAATTAAATCTAATGAAAAGGAGGTTAAACCATGGGAAGAAACTTGAAATTGCTGTCAGAGAATAAGGGAAACCTTACCGTAGAACAACAAGAAAGTAAGAAAGAAGCGGAAAAATCCATCAGAGATTTAGAGCCTTTGGAAAATAAGCCTCCTGATTGGTTAGATGGCACTGCTAAAATCGAATATAACAGGATTATCCCTCTGTTACAAGAATTACCGATAGCTAGTTTAGACTTGGCGCTCGTTTCAGCGTATTGTCAAGCTTATTCAGATTATCAACGGGCAACTGTAGAACTTGCTAGTGGTGAAATGGTAACTTTCACTGAAAGAGGTTCTAAAGTCAATCCGTGGCATCGAGTTAAGGTGGATTCGTTCAACATCATCAATTCTATTGCACCAAAGCTTGGGCTAACCATTGACTCACGTCTTAAAATCTTCACACCCACTGAAACCAAGAAGGAAGATGCCGACCCAATGGCTAGATTTGCAAAATGATAGATTACGAAAGAGATTATACAACAGAATATGCTAAAGCAGTAGTCAGTGGTGAGATTTTAGCTAGTCGAAAGAATATACAGAGTTGTCAAAGGCATTTAGACGATTTGAATAGCCCTTCATTGAATTATCATTTCAATTATGAGAGAGCTAATAACGTTATTGATTTCTTTGGTGAGTTACCTGATCCAAAAAGTAGAAAGTTATTGACACTGGCAGGATATCAAACATTTATTGTCGGTTCCTTAATGGGTTGGCGAGATTCGGAAGATAATCGACGATATACTAAAGCTTATGTCTCAATGGCTCGTAAGAATGGTAAGACTTTAACAATAGCTGGTCTAGCATTGTACGATTTGTTGTACGGTGATGAACCAAGAGCTGAACGACTTATTGGATTGACTGCAAACAACAGAGACCAAGCATCTATTGCTTATAAGATGGTTAAGTCACAACTTGAAGCGGTTAATTCTAGGTCACAGTACACTAAGAAGAATACAAAGATTACAGACAGTAGGAAAATCATAAATAATCTTATTGATGGTTCTGAGATTCGAGCTACATCTTCGGATGCGGGTAGTCAAGAGGGTGAACAGTATTCGTTAGGTATTATTGACGAGTATCATATTGCTAAATCTAACGATATGTTGCAATCGATTAGTAGAGGACAAGTGTTATTGAAATCTCCTTTGCTTATCATTATTTCAACAGCTGGTGAAGATTTGAACGTACCTATGTATGAAGAATATCAATATGTAACACGTTTACTGAACAGAGAAGTTAAGAATGATAACTATTTTGTATATTGTGCTGAACAAGACAGTGAGGACGAGATACACGACCCATCAACATGGATAAAATCAAATCCTTTACTGGAAGTTAATAGTATTGCAGAAGTATTGCGAGAGAATATAAATGATGATGTACAAGAAGGTATTGATAAGAGCGATTTGAACAGTATCTTGGTTAAGAACATGAACTTGTGGAGACAATCAAGTAAAGATACGTATATTCAGATGCACGATTGGCAAGTAGGTTACATGGAGGACGAATTGGATATCAAAGGTAAAGATGTTTACATAGGCGTCGACCTATCACGAAGTGAAGATTTAACTGCCTTGACATTCATCTATCCATTAGAGGATAAGAAGTATTTTGTTGATGCACATGTGTTTGTAGGCTTCAAGAACTCGATACAAGAGAAGTCTAAGAGGGATAAAATAGATTACGAGAAGTTAGTCCGTACTGATAAAGCTAGTTTGACACATGCTGAGTCAGGAATCATTGACCCTGAACAAGTTGTAAACTGGTTAATTGATTTTATTGACGATAACGAGTTAAACGTTAAAGCTATTTGTTATGATCCGTGGGAATCGAGCTATTTTGTGACCAAGATGGAAAAAGAAACTGGACATCCTTTGATAGAAGTCAAACAAGATTATAAATCACTTGGTCCAGTACTGAAACAGTTTAGACTAGATGTTTTTGAGAAACGGGTTGTTCATAATAACAATCCTAACTTGAATCTAGCAATTGGAAACGCAATAACTAAAACAGATAACAATAACATGATGATATTAGATAAGAAAATCAACAGACAGAAAATTGATGCGCTTGTGAGTCTTGTTACAGGATACAGTCAAGCTATTAATTATGAATTTGAATCAGATTTACAAGATTATATCATGTCCGATGATTTCGGATTTTAGGAGGTAAACAATTGAACACTTTAAACAAATTTAAACTCATAGGAGCAGCGATTATCAATAACTTGATACCGTTGCTTTTTTTAATTGGTTTAACACTCATTAACGTTGCTTGTTATATACAGTGGGGAAACGTTACAGGGTTTATTGTTTCAGGAATAACCCTTGTACTCATTGCACTGATACTTGTTGGTGAGAAATCCCAACAACCACCAGAATAAACGACTTATCTGTAAAGGGGGTGTATAAAACTAATGGGAATCTTTTATGAAACACGAAATACAAACGTGTCTACACAGTCTGGTGAAGCTATATTCAGCGCCTTCCCATCGCACTCAATACCATTAAACTTAATGGGTTACGATGCGTACAAAGCACTTAGAAATAGCGATTTATGGACTGCTGTAACACTACTTAGTCGAGATATTGCAAAACTTGATATCAAGATTAAGGAAAATGGTGTTTATAAGGATAAGGACAGGTTGGAGTTCTTACTTAACAAAACACCGAACCCCTTTATGAACGGTTACATGTTGAAGTATATCGTTATGATGAACGCATTACTAACGGGACATGGATATATCAAAATTGAACGTAAAGGGTCGCAAGTTGCAGAGTTATATCACATTTCTACAAGCCAAGTTACTTTGAAAGAGAACGCTAAAGGTAAATTCTACTATGAAGTGAATAATAACAAAGGAACCATGGATGTAGATTATAAAGATATGATTGATGTTAAACCGTTCACCTTAGATGGTATCAATGCGTTGAAGGTATTGGATGCTATTGAAGAGGATATGAACACACAAAGATTTACAAAGAGTTTCTTTACTAAATTCTTTGCAAATGGTGGTCAGAATTCAGGGTTGTTGAAAGTCAAAGACGGTAAATTGAACCAAAAAGCTAGAAACAAGTTAAGGGACGAGTTTACAAAGGCTAACGCAGGAGAAAACAACACTGGTAAGGTGCTTGTGCTCGATTCAACACTGGAATACAAGCAATTAGAAATTGACAGCTCGTTGTTAGACGTTATCAGCAAGAACCAAACCCCTACAAAGGCTATTGCAAAAGCTTTTCAAATACCTTTATCTAAATTCGGTATGGAACTTTCGAATACGTCATTAAAAGATGTGAACAATGATTATTTAACCAACTGTTTAGGTGGCTATATGAAAACTTGGGAAGCAGAGTTGGATTTTAAACTTGTAGGTGATAAAGATCAATACGTTAAAGAGTTTAAATTTGATTCTAGTTCTTACCGTAAGATTGATTGGGATAAATTTGTTGAAACGCTTAATACTCAACTTGAAAAAGGTGCTATAACACCAGATGAGTACCGTTCGGACATCGGCAGAGAGCCGTTTGATAACGGCGTGGGTGCTGTACCACGCTTTGACCTTAACCATATCAGTGCAGATATTGCTGATGATTATCAGTTGAGAAAAACATCAACAAATAACCAAGCGCCCAATCCGGATACAGAGGGTCAGCCCACTTTGAAGGGTGGTGAGAATATTGAATAACTTAGAATTACGTTCTACAGAAACGATTAAAGCAGTTGATAATGAAAAGATGATTGTGGAGGGTTATGCCTTACGATTCAACACTTTATCTAATGATTTAGGTGGGTTTGTTGAGACTATAAGCCCACAAGCTTTGAAAGACACAGATTTAACTGATGTAAGATGCTTGATTGACCATGATTCTAGTAAGGTGTTAGGACGTACGGCTTCTGAAACATTAAGTTTAAATATAGATGATGAAGGGTTATATTTCCGATGTCAGTTACCTGATACATCATATAGTCGTGATTTATACGAGAACATTAGACTTGGAAACATCAATCAATGTAGTTTTGGTTTCATTCTTGATGAAGACGGGGACACAATCGAAAAGAGAGATGATGGCCTGTTCAAACGAACATTAAATAAGATAAAAAGTCTTTTTGACGTGTCAGTGGTGACTTTCCCCGCATATCAAGACACGGATGTTGCACCAGCTTTAAGAAGTATTGAAGTGGTCAAGGAACAAGAGCAAGAAGAAATTCGTAAACGTGAAACAGAGCAAAGAAATCGAACTGAATTATTAAAAGCACAATTAGATCTACTCAAATTAAAGTAGGTCTATTTTTTATGCGAAAAATCAAGTGGGAGGCAATATAAATGGCTGAAGATATCAAAGAGTTACGTTCATTACGAGCGGAACAAGTAGACGCTGCTGAAAAAGCTATTGCGGATGAAAAACCGGAAGAGGCTAAGGATGCGTTAGAAGAAATTAAGAAATTAGACGAACGTATTTCAAAAATCGAGGAAGAACTCGATCTTGAAAAGAAAGATAAAGAAGAACCAAAAGAGCCGGATGCTAAAGGCGAGCCGGAATTCAACTCACAAACACACGAAGGAGAAACGAGAGATATGAACAATGTGATTAAACCGTCAGTTAATCAAGAAACTGAAAGTAAAGAAGTAAGAGGCTTTATGCAATATTTACGTTCTAAAGGTGAAGTACGTGAAGATGTTACATCTGTAAATATGGATATTATTATCCCTAAAGATATTTCAACACAACCAGTTACTTTACCTGAAACAGTTATCGACTTAAAACAATTTGTAAATATTGTGAAAGTACCAACTGCCCAAGGTTCATACCCAATTTTAGAATCAGCTACAGAAGTTATGCACACTGTGGAAGAACTTGCGAAAAACCCTGAACTTGCAGCGCCTAAATTCTTAGATGTTGACTATAAAGTTCAAACATATCGTGGCCAAATTGCGATTTCAGAAGAATCATTACAAGACAGTACGCCTGAGTTAGCAAATTTAGTAGCACAAAATAACGCTCGTATTGGTTTGAACACAACTAACCAAGCAATCGCTAACGTTATGAAAAAATATTCGCCTAAGACTGTAACAGGTACTGATTCGCTTAAAACTATTTTAAACGTAGATTTCGACCCAGCTTATAATATTAGTTTAGTTGTTTCATCTACTTTTTATAACGAATTAGATTTATTAAAAGATAAAAATGGTCAATATATTTTACAACAAGATGTCACTTCTCCATCCGGTAAGACTGTTTTTGGTCGTCCAGTTTACGTTGTTTCTGATACTGCACTTGGACTTGCTGGAGAAGCTAAAGCGTTTGTCGGTGATTTAAAAGAAGCTATATTCTTTGCAGATCGTGCGCAAGCTGCCGTTCGTTGGATTGATAACGAAATTTATGGTCAATTATTAGCGATTTCACAACGTTTCGATGTTGTATCAGCTAACGAAAAAGCTGGTTTCTTTGTTACGGGTGAGTTTCCGAAAGAAGATACTCCCAGCGAAGCCTAATAACATTAATGTTAAGGCAAATATCAAATCAGCAAGAATAACAGTTAATTAGGAGGCAATACGATGGCAGATGTATTAAAAGTTTATCAAGGACAAACCGTTGTAGGACAAGCAGAACGTTCAGTGGATGGTACAGCGTCAGTAACAGTTGAAGGTTTAGAAGTTGGAACTGAATATCCAGCAGGTACTTATGAAGTGGCGTTTAGTAACGAATCAGGAGAATCAGCAAAAGTTGATGTTCCTGCTTTCACTACTAAAGAAAGTGCACCTACAGAACCTGAAAACGTTGAAGTTAACGCTAATGAAGATTCAGCGGATGTATCGGCAGAATAAGAAAGGGTGATTCATTATGGATTTGGAAACCCTTAAGCTTCATATGCACATCACACATTCAATGGAAGATTCACTAATTGAAATGTATAAGGAATGGGCAGAGTCAGAAATTAAAGACTCTGTTTATCCTGATGATTTAACACGAAATGAAGAATATTTTATCGATAATAAGATTTTTGAACGTGGGGTTTTCTTACTCACATCTCATTACTTCCAAAGCCGATACGCATATTCGGACATTGATTATAAAACGTGTCCAGATGGTGTGCTTGGTACCATACAGAAATTAAGGGGGGGTTATCCGTATGAGAGTTGATGCAATGCAAGACTTTGTAACGTTTTACTCTAGTGGTACTGATAGTCCTTATCCTGGTATGGGTGGAAAAGAAGTAGTTTTTAAATCATGGGGAGAAATTTACGAACCATCAAGTAAAGATATTGAACTAAGTAGTTTAGAAACCTCCAGCGTCAATGTGACGTTAGTTGTTCGTAATACTTTTCCAGAGTTCGTTCCTAAAGTTAACCAAACCTTTATCATACAGACAGGTATGTATCAAGACACTGAATTTAACATTAAAAACGTTGCTCCTAAAGATGAAAATACTATTAAAATAGTAGGTTCTAAAATATGGGCGTAAAAATAGAAGGTCTTGAAGCAATCGAAGATGATATTCGCAGACTATACAGTCGACCAAGTATGAACAAGGCAGAAAAGAAAGCTATACAAGCTGGTGGGAACTTTATAAGGAACAAAATCGCAACTAATTTAAATCGTGTTAAAGATACTGGTGAACTTGCTGTCGGTACTGATTTAAGGAATCCCAATAAAGTTGGTTCTGAAATGATTGGTAATATTTATTGGCGAGGAGATCATAAATCTTTAGCTTACATTAATGAACAAGGGCATTATCTTAAAAATGGTTCTTTCTACAAACCTAGGGGAGCTGGAACAGTTAACACTGTATTACGTTATTACAATGACCAGTATTTTGACATCATCAAAAGGGAGATGAATAAGAGATGACAGATTTGTTCATCGAGATTCACAATGCTCTATTAGATGACCCTGTCATTTCTAAACATTTCCGAAATGGTGATATTGAATTTCTTATTCACCCTAACGCTAACGACATTTCTCAAAACGTAATTGTTATTGATGAAGTGTTTAGTCCGGTGATGTCAGATTTTGCAGATGACAATCCTTTAACTTACGAGTATTTACTACAAATAGATGTGTTCGTTAAACAACAAAATAATCAAGTCAATGGCTCCTTACTCAGTAGGGAGCTTATTTTATGTGTTTCAAAAATCATGTGGGAGCAATTCGGTTTTGGAGAATTCAATTCATTCAAACCTGAATACTACCCAGATTTCAAATTGTATCAAACCTCTAAACAATACAGAGGCAAAAAATATATTAACAAGGGGTATTTATAATGGCTAAAAAATATAACTCATTTACAGGATTAACAGGTTTTCACTACCAAGTACATGGTGAAGAAGCACAGAAAGTAGAACGTATTGAATATTTACAAGAAGTATCAGTGTCTAAAGAACAATCAATCGAAAAAGCTTACGGTGATAACTCTGTAGCAGAAATGGCAGTATCAAACGGAACGATTGAACTTGAGTCTACATTCCATCATTTACCATTAGAAGATCGTGTCGCTTTATTCGGTTTAACTAAAACAGACGATGGACTTGTTTATGTTGGAGATAATACACCACCATACGTTTCAGTTATCTTT
Organism: Staphylococcus equorum; assembly: GCF_029531845.1. GTDB lineage: Bacteria > Bacillota > Bacilli > Staphylococcales > Staphylococcaceae > Staphylococcus > Staphylococcus equorum_C. The sequence continues at coordinate 77,131 of NZ_JAMBPV010000005.1, read as the reverse complement.
GAAAAAACTATGGAATCAGGCGCAGTTGAATATGTTGGTTTACCAAAAGGATTATTCACATTCCCTGAAGTTTCTGGACAAACTAAAGAAGACGGCGTTGAGTTCTCACAAGATGCTTCTACTGGTGAATTCATGCCTACAGACATCAAAGGTGTTGAAGGTAAGCAAGCAATGATTCTTGGACGTGACGAAAAAGGCGAAACTAAGATGCGCGACGCTATCTATCAAAAAGTATTTGGTGTAGCACATCCTGACGCTAAACCAGTTACACCCTAAGGTTCCCCAAAACGTAGTGGTTAATGCTGATATTGATTCAGCATCAATTGTTGCAGAATAGGGGCAAAGTAATCATGAACGAGGTATCCAAAATGTGGATATCTCTTTTCTTATAACAAAAAATAAAACAAAAGAGGTAATTATCTATGACAACTAAAACTAAACAAATGAGTATTGAATTAATCCAAGAAGTTAAAGACAACGGGGAATTAGTAACACAAGAATTTAAATCACCAACTTTTATTCCTTTCAGTAAATTAATGAAAGCTACAAAACAGTTAGAAAAATTAGAAGATAAATCAGAAATGGAAGCAATGGACGAAATGATGCAAGTTATTTGCGACCTTTACAACAACCAATTCACACCTGACCAATTAATGGACGGATTACATGCTCCAGATGCGGTTAGAGTTATTAGAGAAAATATCGAGTTTATCTCTACTGGTGAACTTCCTAAAAAATAATAAGGCGAGTGATTGACGATGAAAAGTAACAGTATAGAATTTGTTACGCAATTTGATTCATCGGGTGAACCTTTGAAGTGGGACACATTCAACACGCGCCCTTCTTTAAAGTTATCCCTCGTATATGAATGTGTAGATTTCCTTTCATCTTCAAACAATAGCCCTAATTTAAAAGATTTACACCAGTTGCTTGACCTTGTTGTGAGAATTTATGATGAACAGTTTACCAAGTCACAGCTAATCGATGGACTACCACTATACAAAGCGATAACAAACCTATATGAACAGGTGACATTCGTTGCAAGCGGTCGGGGTGTCGATGATGAAGTGACTGATAAAGAAATAAAACAAACCACTGTCAACAGTTGGGGAGATTATAAAAACAATCTTAAAGCAACGATACAAGACATGGTGAAAGAAGGCGGTCAGAACATTAACAATGTTTTGGATATGCCTTTTTATTTTGTATTCGATGAATTGAACGGAGAGGCTAAGAAGAAAGAACACAAAGAGTCAATGTTAGACGCGTTCACTTGATAAAGGGGTGACAAGATGAAAAAGGATAGTGAGTTGAATTACGAATCAAGTATGTTACTTGCGTTTCTGAATGTACCTATTAATTACAAATGTGAATCGATGATTACTGCATTCTCTATCTAACGAAAATACATTTGAAAGGTAGGTGAGGAAATGGCAGAAGATATAAGAAGTATGCGAATAGAATTATCCATGAAAGATATGGGTATCAAGCGTACAGTTGGTGAGATAAACAAATCGTTTAGAGCCTTGAAAAGTGAAGTATCTACTTCATCAAAGAAGTTACAATATGGTGAGAAAAGCGTTGCTTCATATGAAAAGAACGTTAAAGATTTAACTTTAGCCCATAAAGCATCAAGACAAAATTTAAAAGAACTAACAAGGCAATATCATGAAGTTGGAAAAGCTCAAGGTTATTCGAGTAGTCAGGCTTTAGGTTTACAGAAAAGTATATCTGACCAAGAAAGAGAAATGCACTTCTTAGGTCGTCAAATTGTTAACACTACAAATGAGATGAATGAATTTAAAACAGCTCAAAAAGTAGACAATACAGGTTGGGCTAAGATGGGTAAAGGCTTTGAAGGTATGAGTACGAAGATAAGAGGCGTATCGACCCAAATGGCTGAAATCGGCTCGACTCTTACAAGTAAAATTACCAAACCCGCATTAATAGCTGGTGCTGCTATGGGTGGTATAACTGCAAAACTTGGTTTCGATAGACTTGTAGGTTTGGATACAGCTAAAGCGAAACTTGAAGGATTGGGTTATTCAACTAAAGAAGTAGGTTCAATCACTGGACAGATAACCAATGCTATTAAAGGTGGTATGACCACAATGGCAGAAGGTACCGACGTTGCAGCAGGTGCTTTGGCAGCAGGTGTAAGTGAAGGTAAAGAGTTAGAGAAATATATCAAACTTGTTGGTGATGCAGCAGTTGGTAGTAACAGACCTGTATCAGAAATGGCAATGATATTTAACCGTGTGCAAGGTCAAGGTAAGTTAATGACCCAAGAGTTAAACATGGTTGAAGAAGGCATGCCCGGTTTCAGTAACGCATTGGCTAAACACTTAGGTGTATCTTACGATGCGTTTAGAGAAATGGTCACAGCCGGAGAAGTGAGCGCGAAAGACTTTACCACAGTAATGGATGATTTCGCTGGAGGTATGGCTGGTGCTTACTCTAAATCTTGGCAAGGTATGGTTCAGAATACTAAAGCTTATGTAGGTATGATTGGTGAAAGTCTATTAAGTGGTGTGTTTGAACAGGCTAAAGGTTCGTTACATGAGTTTGAAAAGTTATTACAATCAGACGGTGCTCAGAAATGGGCAACACAAACTGGTGTTAAATTAGCAAATGCTTTTACAGTTATTGCTAATGGTATTAGTGGTGTTGTTGATTGGTGGAATAGTTTAAATGGTTCTACACAGAAAGTATTGGGTGGAATAATTAAATGGTCAGCTCTAACACTCGTTGTAGTAGGACCGTTACTAAAAATATTCAGTAAGTTAGGATTTATGATTGCAGGTGTGTTTGGTCCATTTGGCAAATTCCTTGGAATCATCGGAAAAGTAGCGGTCGCAAGTAAATCAGCTGGTGGAATCATCGCTGGTATTACGACACTGTTTCCTAAGTTGGGTGCAGCGCTGTTAGTTGCTACTGGTCCAGTTGGTTGGATTGTCGCAGCTATTGTCGCACTTGGTGCAGCCTTTGTCATAGCTTATAAGAAATCTGAAACGTTCAGAAATATTGTGAACGGTGCAATCAATGGTGTTGTAGCTGGATTTAAAATATTGTGGTCGGGTATCATGACGGTGCTTACACCTATTGGTAATGCAATCGCAAAATTCGGTAGACAACTAGCTAAAACTTTCGGTCAATTTTGGGCTGAGAATGGTCCACAATTCATGCAGGCATTGAATAACATTAAATCCGGATTCATGATTGTTTGGTCTATAATACGACCAATACTTTCAGGAATAGGTTCATTATTCAAATCTGTATTTGGAGGAATCTTATCCTTTATTAAATTTATTATGCCGGGCATACAAGCTATATTTAAAGTTGGCTGGGCGATTATCAAATATATTTTCGTCTCAACTTGGGAGGCTATCAAGGGTGTAGTAAATGGTGGACTAAAAGTTATCATGGGTATAATACAGGTATTCTCAGGACTGTTTACAGGTAACTTCAAATTAATGTGGTCAGGTGTAAAAAACATATTCTTTGGCGCATTACAATTCATTTGGAATTTAGTACAACTTTGGTTCGTTGGTAAAATCTTTGGTGTATTCAAACTAGTATTAAACTTAATCAAGAAAGTTGTAACAGGTTCACTTGGTTCAGTAAAAGGTACTTTCACATCCGTACTAGGTTCGATATGGGACGTAGTGAAAAAAGTATTTGGTTGGATTGGTAGTTTTACACGTTCGATTTTTACTGGTATTTGGAAATTTACTAAAGCCGTGTGGTCAAACATAAAATTGGCAATAACTAACCCAGTTGGATTTGTTAACAAATGGGTGACTTCAAAATTCAGAGGGATGTCCGGTGCAGTTAAGGCTATTTTCTCAGGACTTAAAAAAGCCACAACTGTAATTTTCTCAACAATGAGAACTGTATTAGTAAATATTGCAAAAGCTTTATCAAATCTTTTACGTGGTAACTTCTCAGGAATGAGTAAAAATTTACAAAACATTACAAGAGCATTGAAAAATGCAGTTGTGAAATTGTGGAGAATACTGAAAGATACAGTAGTCAATGTAGCTAAATCTTTATGGAACGGTGTAAAAGATCGTTTCAATGGTTTGAAAAAATCAGCTACAGATATTACGCAGAAATTGAAAAACGTAGTAATAGATAAGTGGAAGGGTCTAAAAAAATCAGTTGTCGATTTAGCCACTGGAGCCAAAGGTGGAGTCGTTAATGGTTTCAAAGCCATGTATAACAAAGGCGTTGAATGGCTAGATAAGTTAAAAGGGTTTATTAAAAATGCTAAAGATGGATTCAAGAAAGTTGCTACAGATCTTGGTAAAGGTGTGGCGAACGGTGCTATTTCTGGACTGAACGCTATGATAGATGGAATCAACTCACTATCAAATAAGATTATGAAGAAAAAACTTATCAAGAATAAAATCAAACCATTATCAACTGGTACCGCAGCAAGTCTGGGAGTACAAACTAACTCACAAGGACAACTGACAAAATCAACTAGAGCAGTGGTTAATGATAAAGGTTTAGGTAACGCACGTGGTCCTGGTGGTCACAAGGAAATTATACAACGTAGAAATGGTGACTTACAACAGGTTAAAGGACGCAACAAAGTTGTAAGGCTTAAACGTGGTGACGCAGTTCACAATGGTATGCAATCTAAAGCTTTACGTCCACATCTTTCAACTGGTACTGGTATAACAGGTATGGACTTGTTGAAAAACGGTAAAAAACATAAAAAACATGACGAAGTGTACGGTGATGTACCAGCAAATAATAAAGGTGGTGGCTGTAGTTGGAATCCAGCTACAGCAATAGCCGACGGTTCAAAAGGTGCATGGGATTGGACAAAAGACCAAGCTAAGAAAGCGAAAGATACTTTTGGTAAAGCTATTGGCGACGTAATGGATTATGCTACAAATCCCGGTAAACTCATTGGTAAGGTGATGAATCATTTCGGTATTGACTTCTCTGGTGTAGGCGGGGAAGCGATGGGCGGTACAATATCATGGGCTTATGATGGTTTAAAAAAAGGACTTAAGGATTTAGTGTCTGGATGGTTCACTGAATTAGAGGGCGATGGTGACGGTAGTTACATTGACCTATCTAAAGGCATTAACTTCCCGTACAGCCCAGACGGTCGAGCGCCGGGTTACCCGTTTGCTGGTCCGCATATGGGTGTAGATATTAACTATATTTACGATAAATTGTATTCTGTTCTATCTGGTAAAGCAACAGCTCGAAGTGGTTGGAACGGTGGGTTTGGTAACATGGTTGATATTGTCAGCGGTGCTCATAAAGTCATTTACGGTCATATGAGTAAACATGCTTTCAGCGGAAGTAAACAAGTTAAACCAGGTGATGAACTTGGTGTGTCTGGTAACTCGGGTCGTTCATCGGGACCACATTTACACTTTGAAGTACAGAAAAACGGTACACCTATTGACCCACTTGATTGGTTGAAGAAAAACGACGGCGGAGGTAAAGGTGCTGGTAAATGGAAACCACAAGTTAAAAAAGCTTTACAAATGAATGGTCTTCCAACCTCAGCATCGTATGTTAACGCATGGTTGAAACAGATACAAACAGAGTCTGGTGGCAACGCAAAAGCTATGGGTGGTACTGACGGTTTAGCTGATGGGCGTGCGCAAGGTTTGGTACAAGTTAAACCCGGCACGTTCAACGCTAATAAACATAAAGGTCATGGTAATATCATGAATGGTCTTGATAATTTATTGGCGGGCATTAAATACGCTAAAGGTCGTTATGGTGCTAAAGGTATGTTGAACGCTATCGGTAAAGGCCATGGTTATGCCACAGGTGGGATCATTAACTCTAATGGTATGTACAACCTTGCAGAAGATGGACACAGTGAAGTTGTAGTTCCACTTGATCCAGCACGTGCAAGTGACGCAATGAAACTTATCACTTATGCGCAAAGTAAAATTAAGGATAAGAAGAATAAAAGACCTAATCAAGTACCAACACCATCTACTAGTGGTAATAACACAGGTGGCGACAATACAAACTTATTACTACGAATGATTGCGAACCAACAGAAACAACTAGATGCTTTAATGGAAATTGCAAGAAGTAATAAACACATTGAAGAACAACCTAAAGGATTCAACACCGACGATGTTTCACAAGGACTAGGTAAGAAATCAAGAATGAGAGCAATGAATTTTGGTATGTAATAAATGGAGGTAGCGACTTTGGAGAAAACAGTAAAAATTTATAATGACTCTTTTGAAAAAGTGTTAACCGACATACCCAAGTTAAAAATGTTGGATTTTGATGAAGATGGTGTGGAAGTAGTGGTTAATTCACAAGAAATGAGTGGTAGAGATGGTGTAGGACTTTTGGGTCCTGCAAGTTTCGGTGCTTATAACTTAATTATCCGTTTATTCTATACTGGTCAAGATACTAAGGATTATAATCTATTAAAACAAAAATTGAGGTCTCTCTTGTTTAGGAGGGACCCTTATTTTGTAGTTCACTCTGATATGCCAGGGAAAAAATACGCTGTTTATTGTGATGAAAATGCAATCACAGATGTTGGTACAAGGTATGGAGAATTTGAAATATCTTTTGTGGTTTATAAAGGTTATTCAGAATCACTATTAAACACTGGTGAGTTTAGTTTGGATAAAGCTGACAAGTGGCAATTTGAGAATGGTCACATGGCGAATAGCAATATCAAATACAAACACACAGCTTCAAGTTTCAGAATCTATAACGGTTCAGATGATGCTATTAATCCTATATTAGGTTATGAAATGAAAATTAAGGTTAATACAGAGGCACCTCATGGATTCAAATTAATTAATCATACAACTGAAACTGAATTCGAGTATAAGAAAGCTATCAAGAAAAATAGCCAACTTATATTAGACGGAGTATATCCATTGATAAACAATAAACGAGTGGGCGTAGATACTAATTGGGGTTGGATTAACCTAGATAAAGGTTTTAACGATATAGAAATAACAGGTAAGAATTTAGGAAGTACAACGGTAGAATTTATATTTAATTTTGTATATAGGTAGGTGAAAGTATTGTATCAATTAATTTTAACAAATAGAAAAGGAACATTAGCAGAAATCATTACAGATTTTAACTATGGTTCTTTCAAATATGAATATTCTAAGAATGATGAAAGGTCAATATCTTTCACTGCTTATAAAACAAATAAGAATGCAGATGTGTTTAATTCGATAGTAAACGAAATGATAGTTATTTATGAAGGTCAAAACTATGTGATTAAGTCTACTGATATAAATTATGACGGTGTGGTTGTTAGTGTGGATGTAGTAGCAAAACACATTTTTATGGAATTTCAGAATCATTATATTCAAAAGGATAGTGAAGATGAAGAATTGAATAATGAAGATAAGACGGGTTCAAATGAAGAAAATAAACCAACTTTGACACTTGAGCAATATTTAGATTTCGGTTTCAAAGGTAATAAATTAGATTTCTCATATCAGATAAAAGGTAAGTTTACTCAACGTGTAGCCATTGATGAGATGGGTAATAAGAATGGTCTCGAATATCTCACAGAAGGTGCAGAACTGTTTAACTATATTTATTATGCTGATAATAAGAGAATCACTATTTATGACGAAGCAAATTTCTACGAACTGTCACAGGAGCCAATTATATACAAATTAAATAATAGTGAAGTACAAGCAACTATTACTACTACTGATCTAAAAACTTATATACAAGGATATGGTAAGAAGAAAGATAAAAAGTCTACTAAGAATTACAACCCTATTAAACCAAAAGATTTTAGTTATTCAGGAACATTTATTAAAGATGGGACTTGGAGAACTGAATCAATTGGAGCTAGCTACAGCAAAGAGATTAACTGTAAATGGGGTAATGAAACACTTGAATGGACACTTAAGAAAATGTCTAAAGGTGGGATAGTAGAAGTATTCCTAGATGACGATTTAGTAGGAACATACGAATGCTATAGTAAGACAGCTACAAGTGAAAAGATAATCATAGCTAAAGGTTTAAAGAAAGGTACTCATACTTTTAAAGTTCGTTTCAAATCTGCCAAATCGGGAGTAGATTATAAGAAATCTAAACCTTACATGTATGTAGGCACTGAGAAGGCTACTGTATTGAATTTAACAGCAGTTCTTAAAGGCAGTGATATATATTACACATATGCTGAGTACAAGAGTCCTAACTTTGATGCTTTTGGATTTGCAGAAGCTCCTACAGTGTTTGATGATAATGCATTAGATAAGGCTGAGTTGTTAGAAAGTATTAAATCACAATTACAAGATGAACCCACTGTAGAAGTAAGTACAAATTACTTGGGTAACTGGGATATTAAAGATAATAATTCAATGAGATTCATTCATGAGCCACTAGGATTCAATACGAATTTGAAAGTAGTTAAAATCACTAGGTCACACCCGTATTTAAACCAACCAGTAGAAGTAGAATTTAGTAACGCTAAAGCAGACTTTATTCAGATACAGCAACAAACAGCTAGAAGAATGAAACAAGTAAATAATCTAATCAAAGGCGGTTCACTAAATAGTGGGTCGTCTTTTACTATGCCAGAAAACTATTCGGATATTGTGGGGGTGACGTTAACAGATGGCTAGTGTACCGCATAGATATTTAAAAGATAATGACGGGGAAGATTATTTCCCAGTAACACATGAGGACGCTATCATATGGAAAAACCCATTGGAAGATGAAGATTTAACAGGGATAGCCGGTAAGGTAGCAAAGTTAGAAACGTTAGTTTCAGAACAAGACAAAGCATTGAAATTACATGATGCAACGATCGGGGATATGGTCGGAGATACAGGTTGGATTGATATAGATGTACCAACAACTATGAAAAATAAGGCTGTAGGAACTGGATTTAAATGCGGTATTAGAGAGGTTAGAGCAGGTAATAGCTTAACACCGCGTATGTTTGTTGTACGTTCTATTAGATTGAACGTCTCTAATATCACTGAGAAGAGTATGCAAATAGCTCAACTACCAACTGGATTTGTTACAAATAACCAGTCATTCATGGCTAGAGGTCAAGGCTATAGACACCCATTAACTATTGAGTGTTTGAAAGATGGGAGCGTAATGGCTTTTGTTCATCCTGAAGATCAAAAACTGACTAACTGGGTGTATCAAGAGTTTACTTGGCTAGAATAATGAAAAGGAGCAATTTATAGATGAGACTATATACAGACTTTCCTATTGAATTAGGGCAAGATTATAGATATAAAACAGTTGAGAACTTTAAAAATTTATTAGATGAACATAAAGCAAATAAGAAGAACTTTGAACATCACAAGACTGAAGAGAAACATGCACACAAAGCTAAACAAATTGATTATAAACTCTCAAACGTTCACGATGAATTACAATATCAAGATGGACGCATTGAAACATTACTTGTAGGTCATAATGGTGATGGAGTAGAAGAAGTTAAAGATAGTAGAACAGCTTTAGATGGTACCAATCAAAATCTATTGTCACAACGATTAAAATATGATTTTGAAAATATAAACAAGAAGATTGATGATAATTATAATTACCTCAACAAGAAAATCGAGCGTATTGTGAACGTTAATGATTACGGTGCAGATCCAACAGGTGCACAGCTTTCTGATGAAGCATTTAAAGATGCGTTAGGTTCAGGTAATGTGCATGTTCATATGACAGCAGGAACTTACAAAATTAAAGATGGTATTAAGTTACCAAGTAATACAGTGCTATCAGGTGAAGGTATAGATATTACAACTATTGAACTATCTGATGACTCTCCTAGAAAAACAGTAACAATATCTAATAAGGAAATGGACGGGCATGCTCATAATATTGCTACTAAAGACTTTACTATACATGGTAACAAAGCTAGGTTTGATGAGAAATATGTGAGTGGTGGAGTTCAGTACAATCATCCAGCTCCTAGTGGCGGTTCCCTTTCATCTAACTTGAGATTTGCAGGGGTTAAATATGGTTACGCTTATAATATTAAATCTATAGATGCTTTACTTCATGGTTTTGATATAACACACGCAAGTGATGTTTATTTCTATGAAGGCGACGGTGTACGAGTTAATGAAGAATTAGAAAGTAAGTATATCCATATTGATAACTGTGAGTCAGTTGGACACGGTGATGATGGAATTACAACTCACGCATCAAGGTATCTTAACATTACTAACAACGTATGTCATGACCCTAAAAACTATCACGGGAATAGTAATGGTATAGAGGTAGACGATGGTTCACAACACGTATTCTTAGGTAATAACAATACGTACAATAACCAATGCGGTGTCGAAATAAAAGCACATGCTGAAGCTAATGCAGCAGCAATGGTTGTAGTAGATGGTCATGTTTCTTATAAAGATAATCGTTCATATGTTGTAAGACATATCGGCCATCACAAAGCTACAGACCCTAAATCTAAAACAGCTAAAGATGTAATGTTTAATAACATTGTTTCATTATATCCTTGGGAAAATGGAGTATATCCAACTTGGACACCTAGAGCAATGGTTATTTGTGCTTATGAAAACGTATCAGTTAATAACTTCACTGCGATTGGAGATGGAACATTTACTTCAGGACAACCAGCTATAGCTGTTCAATATAGGGCTGAAAACGTTCAACTACACAATATTAATGTTCGTGGATTTAAGAATGCATCTGCTGATATTAAGATATATGGTGGAGATAACAGACCTAAGAAAGTTACATTTAGTAATATTAATATTCACAAGTCTTCTAATAATATCGGCATTGCTGGTGGTGCAGGAGTTTATGATACTAAGATAATCGGAGCTAACTTAATTGGTAACGGTACAGGAAATGCTATTGAAATGTATAACTCAACTACAACTATCATGGGTGTTCAACATGAAGGTTATACAAACGGTGCAGTTATTATGAAAAAGACTTACAAAGACGTTCCTACTGCTTTACGTGGAGGATTAGTAGCCGGTTCAACAGGTTCCGGAGCTATATCAAAACGTTCTGTTGTTCTCGCTTCTACTGGTGAATCATTTGCTTACAGTGACCGTTCTTGGTTACTTGGTGCTGGTATGAAGTCAGAAGCATACGGTTCACGTAGTGGTGTAATGAACTCATTGGAATCTAAAACTTCTCAAGGAAATTACTCACAAACTATTGTTAACTCTCGTGGTGTTAAAACTGAAGATAACTACATGTTTGCTATGGGTTATGGCACTGGTGGAGCTAAGTATGAGAATACTAGATTCCAAGTTAAAGGAACAAGTGGAACAGTTAAAGCCAAAGGTACGATTACAGCCGGACATGATTTTGGTGACTATGCTGAGTATTTTGAATCACAGTCAGGTCAAGCAATGCTTAACGGAACTATCGTTACTTTAGATGGTAGATTCATCCGTAAAGCTAACTCAAATGATAAACCAATAGGAGTTATCTCAGGTACAGCCGGAATAATTCTAGGGGATGCAATGTTCCATCATAAAGATAAATTCTTAAAAGATGAGTTTGGTGTAACTCAAACTAGAGTAGAAGTTAAAGAGTGGCAAGATGATGAGGGGGAATGGTACTCAGAAGAGGTAGAAGTTCCTATTCCTAACCCTGATTACACTGAGAAAGATGAACAGTATCTTTCACGTGCAGATAGACCGGAGTGGAACGTGGTAGGTTTAATGGGACAAGTCTTCACTAGAGTAGATCCTACTGTATCAGCTAATGACTATATCAAACCTAATAAAGGTATTGGCACAAAAGATAATAATAACGGTTACTACAGAGTGTTGGATATTACAACACCTTACGATATTGAAAAAGGATACGGTGTAGCAGTCGTATTAGTAAAATAGGGGGAAAATAAATGGCTAATGGTATAGATAAAAAAGCCTTATTCAATTTAAAATCTGAACCTTATTTAAAACCAATCTCTGATTTAGGGGTTGGTTTTTATAATTTAGATGAAAACACAGCAATACTAAGATTTCAATTAAGTAATACTAAAGGGCCACTATTAATTCACAATAATAATCTCACAGCCTATGCTTACTTTGAATCAGCTAATGGAAGTACCTCAGATGTAATTGAGTTAGATATAGAAGACCCTAATAATGGAATCGTAACGATCACTTTAGATAAAGAGTTTCTACAAGCTTCTACATCTACAAAGGTTAAAGGTCAAGTTTATATTGGCGTGAACAATGTAAGTGGGAATCCTGGATACAACGAAGTGGCAGTGTTTAGAGAATTTACATTCGAAGTAGCAGGTGCATTAATAAACAAAATTTCATCATTTACTAAGATTGAATATATTCGTATGTTTGACCAATTGAAAATGCGTATTGAACAAAAAGTGAAAGATATTGAAGAAGCTATTGCAAATGGTGCAGATTATGTTGCTGAAATGAAGTCAGTATTACAACAAGGTATAGAAACAATTACAAAACTTGTCGATGATAAAAAGTCAGATGTTCAAACCTATATCACTCAAGCTAAAGCTGATTTAGACACTACTAAGAATAGCACAATAGGAGATATTACTACTCTATCAAATAATGCTAAATCAAGTGTACAGGATACAGCAGACACTTCTATTAACAGTATTACAGCTAAAGCTACAGAAGCTACTGAACATGTAGATACTAAAGTTGCAGAGTTTAATCAAACAGTAGAGGATAACGGTTTCCTTACTCCTGAAAAGCTTACAGAAGACCTAACGGCTTTAGAATGGCAAAAATACAAATGGTCCAATGATGATGGAACAAGAATATATATTAGTAAAGAAAATATGATTGATAAAAACATTAATAGTTTTGACCCTGGTCTTTATGAGTTAGTTGCAAGTGATGTTTCAGAATCTAACGGATTACCAGCAGGATTTAATAGCTATATCATGCAACTTGATGTAACAGCATCAACTAATAGTAGAAAACAATTCTTATTAAATATTAGTAGTAGAAATAAAAAGTTTTCAAAAACTATTCACACTGATGGAGTAGAAAGTGATTGGGAAGAACTTACAAACGCACAGAATGATACAGGTTGGATTCCATTCACTATTACAAACGGTGGTAGAACTAATCCAGCTTATGGTTACGGCGGTTCTCGTAACGGTTTTGGATGTGCTTATAGAACTGTAACTATTTGAACATTGACACAGAAATTTTTAAGAGTGAATGCAGACACGGTTGTTCATAATCAGTACATTGCCCAATTACCTGCTAACTTTGCTAAGAATCCTCAAGTTGGTTTTATAAGAGCTCCATTAGCTCACAATGGTACAAGTATTCTTGTTGAGAATGACGGTTCAGTTAGATTGTATATAGGTAACGAAACAGAATGGGAAGCAAGCACTAGTAAATACATTTACGGTGAGATTAGTTGGATAGATTAAGGAGGTTAAAAAGATGTTTAAACAAGTGTTTTTATATAACGGTACACCTTATTTAGCTTACATGAATGAAGAGGGTGAATATGACTATCCTCAAGACGAATGGACAGATGTGGCTCCGCCTGAAGGTATTTACTCTCCATATTACTTTGATGGTAATGAATGGATAGGCGCTACAAAAGAAGAATGGGAATCTCATAGACCTGAAAAGGAACCTCATATTCCAAAGGTGAATGAAATAATGTTAGCACAAGCTCAAATGCAAGTAACCAAGACAGCTAATCAATTAGTTAAAACTCAAAAGGAACAAGCAGAAACATTAACAGAGTTAACTAAGAAAGAACAGCGACTAAAAGAAATTGAAGAACTACAAGCACAAACAATGCTTGAGATTGCCAAATTGAAAGGGGAAAATTAATATGTATCCAGGATTCGATTCTATCAAATATTTTTATGACATTAACTGTTACACAAACGAGGACATTCAAACGTATGTTGAGCTAGACGCATTGACTAAAGAACAGTATAAAGAAATCACTGGAGAAGATTACCCAGAACAACCACAAGTTTAGGCTTGTGGTTTTATTTTATAGAAAGTAGGTGGAGAAAATGGAGGAAGTTACAGTGAAGTTTACAGAGACAGAAGCATTTCATACCTTTATTTATGCTGGAGATTTAAAATTATTATATTTTTTAATGATATTAATGGCATTAGATATAGGTACTGGGATTGGTAAAGCAATTAAAAATAAAAATTTATGGAGCAGAAAAGCTTTATTCGGTTTTTCTAGGAAAATATTTATATTCTTCATTGTTATTCTAGCAAATATAATTGATCAAGTACTTGGATTAAACGGTGGACTTGTTGTATTGACTATATTCTTTTACATGGCTAATGAAGGATTAAGTATTGTAGAAAATTGTGCTGAAATGGGAGTTCTCATACCTAAAGAAATATCGGAAAAATTAAATGTAATTAAATCAACGAAAAACGATACAACAGATAACTTAAAAAATGATTTTATAAATGAAAATAGTACAAAAGATGAGGAATCGTTACGGAAGTAACGGCTTTTTTATTATGAAATAAGGAGATGTTTTATATATGAAGAAACAAGATGGAGTTAAATGGGCAGTTAAAAATATAGGAAATAGACTTACTGATGATCAACCTTATGGTGCGCAATGTGCAACATTTATTATTGAGTTTACTAAAAAGTATTGGAATGTTCACCCACAAGGGCACGCAAAAGACTTTATTAACTATAAATGGCCTAAAGGATTTCAAGTTATCAAAGGTAAAAATCAAATACCACAACCTGGAGACATCTTTGTGTTTGGTGGGAAATACGGACATACAGGTATAGTTACAGAAGCCAACGGAACATACTTTAATAGTATAGATCAAAACTTTTATAACGCTAATTTAACTAAAGGAAGTCCAGCAGCATTTGTTGAAGACCATGAGTATGGTGATTTCTTGGGTGTAATTAGACCACCATATGAAGATGATGAAAAAGGTGCGGTTTCTAAATCAACTAAGATCCAAACGATTAATCACACTATTAATTATAAGATGTCTAAACGTAGCGGTAGTGTGAAAGGTGTTGTAATCCATAACACGGCAGGTAATGCATCTGCTAAACAAGACTATAAGAGCCTAAGTAACGCATCGGTATCAAGATATGAAGCAGGTATTGCTCACTATTATATCGATAGAAATACAGTATGGCGTGCGATTGATACGTATAGTGTAGCTTGGCATGTGGCTGATGCTAACGGTAATAATAGCTATTTAGGTTATGAAGTTAACGAGTCAATGAACGCTAGTAATAAAGACTTCATGGCAAACGAACAAGCAACGTTTAAAAAGGCTGCAGCTGATATGTTGTACTATGGATTACCAGTTAACAGAGAAACGGTAATGCTCCATAATCAATTTGTACCAACAGCTTGTCCACATAGAAGTATGGCACTTCATACTGGATTTGACCCAGTACGACAAGGTATAGCACCTCAAAGTGTTAGAAATCAATTGAAAGATTACTTCATTCAAGAGATTAAAAAATATTACAACGATCCATCATTAAAAGCTGGTGCACCTGCAAGTGATGATGTGCCAGATAAATCTACTATTCCAACAGAAAAAGAACAATCTAAACCCGCTAATGAACATGGTTCATCAGTTGGTAATGGATGGAAAAAGAATAGTTGGGGAATTTTATGGAAGAAAAAATCTGCTTCATTCACGTGTAAAGTTTCAGAAGGTATTGTTACAAGATATACTGGACCTAGTTTACACAATCCAATTGCTGGTGGTTTAGAATACGGTCAAACAGTTAATTATAGTGAAATACAAGATTATGAAGGATACATCTGGATTAGTTGGGACGTATACAGTGGTGCTACAGTGTACATGCCAATAGGTAAATCAGATGGCAAAGGTAATAGAGTTGGCAAAGCATGGGGCACATTTAGTTAAATCATGTAGCGTTGGTAACAACAATATGTTAAGTTAAAGGAAGACATTTGCAAGGGGTTGCAAATATTTTGATACACTATTTTAGAAAGGCATCTCTTTGTGAGGTGTCTTTTTTAAAAAGAAAGGAAATAGATAATGATGAAAAAATTCTTGGGTATATCAATATTATTAGCAATAAGTTTTATAATAGTAGCTTGTGGTGCTTCTGGAAACGAAAAAAGCAATAAAAATGAAAGTACTAACACTGAAAAGCAGACTAGCAAAGAAGCTCAAGTAAACACTTTATACGGTGAATTAACTATAACAAGCGAAAAAGTAAATGGTTCGTTTTATGACTCGGAGAATAGAACGAAGTATATAATTGACTCTGAGGGTAATATCAAAAAAATTATAGATAAATCTAATAAAGAACAATCACCCAAAAAATTTATGCAAAATGATGCACAAAAAACAAAAAATATTTCTGAGAACGTAAATAAATACCATTCAAAATCGTTAAACAAGGATTATAAAGTAATTCAAAAAAAAGATGTATTAATTGTCGTTCCATATAAATAATATCTTGTTGGAATAAGCGGAATATTCTGATGATATAATAACTATCTCTTTGCTAATGAATTTTAATCAATTTAGTATTTTCAATAAAAAGATGTCACTTCGGTAGCATCTAACAGGTTTTAACGTTACTCTTCATGAGTGGCGTTTTTATATTATTGTTCCAATAGATATCGCGAATGTCATTAACTCCAATTTATTATTTTACAACCACTCCAAGAGGGGGTAATTTTTTGTTTAGTAACTATAATAAAGTGGTAATGTATAATTACAATTGTTGTTAGACATATTGTCGCTACGTTTAAGTATATGTAGGGTAGGCACCGTCATGTGCTTGCCCTATTTTTTTTATTGCATTTTTAATAGAGAATTGTTATCATTTAGTCACTATCTAATATTTATTTTGTTTAGATAGTGTTATTACTAAACTGCTCTTTAATAGTGGTATTTAGAATGAATCTTTTTCAAATGCCCTCCTATAATAATTTATGATTAAAACCCGCCAACATGGCGGGTTTATTTTTTTTATATAAACAAAAAAATTTAAACGAAATAAAAAAACAAGATATACTTTACTCTAAAATATTTTTATAATTACTTCATGTCCTTCTTGTAATAATGGTTTTTGTTTAATTTAACCAAATAAGGGAATAAAAAGTAGGCACATGGATTTCCCTCGATGTGTAAAAATATGTTCGTCACTCTTAATTGAGTGGCGTTTTTTTAATTTCTAAATTTACTGATAAGAAAGGATGGATTAAAAACGAAAAGTATTAGAGTAGTATTAAGTGTAAATAATATGTTAGTGTGGATATAGATATTTTCAGCCAAAATATCGGACACTTTCTTAGCTAAGACATCTCTTACGAGGTGTCTTTTTTATTGTATTATGAAAATTACGCTTATAGACACTTTTGTTATTATGTATTTGTCATAATAAAACAATCACATTTTACGTGGTTGTTTTTTATTATTACTTGTAATATATAGAATATTCTGATAATATGTTAAATAGCCTTTCATATTTCAATCTTTTTTAAATTATTAGTTTTATATCCATTGGGCGACTCGGCGCCTTTTTGAATTAATAACGGAGTGTATGAACTAACGCTTTCTAAATATCTTTATATTGACGCCATTTTGTCCAAGTGGCGTCTTTTTTATTGCTTAATACGAACAAGTGTTCCATTATATTTATGAGGTGAAAAAATGGTGGTTAACCCAGACGCTCCAGATGAATATGAATATGAATATGAATCCGATTATCGTAATATACCACGCGAATTTTTAAATCCACGTATACCCGAAGGTAGAGGAATTGTTAAGTGGAACGCCTTTTCCACAATGCCTGAACAGCATGAGCGTTTGAAAGAATATGTGCAAGACCAAAATATAATAGAAAAGCCTGAACTAAGCGATGACCAATTAAATATTTTAAATGATACATTGATATTTAAAATGTACAACGATCCAGTGATAGAAGTTAGGTATTTTGTAAAAGGTTTTATACAAATAATTGAAGGTTACATACACAAAGTAGATGTACATGAGCAATTACTCTATTTATATGAAGAAACTGGTTTAAGTAAGGTAAATTTAAAGGACATTGGGGAGATAAATTGAAATAATATTTTGTTTTGTTAAGTAGTTTTGTGGTAAAAGAACTGTAATGATTCTAGGAGGTAATGTTGATGAAGATAAAAAGCTTAGCAACTTTAACAATGTCTGCAGTATTATTAACTGCATGTGGAAATGGATCTTCAGATAGTGATACTAAATCTGAGAGCTCAAGTAATAAAGATGCAGATAAACAAGTTATTGCATTAGATAAAATCAAAACAAGTCCTAAAGACGCTGTAAAAAAAGCGCAAGATGTATATAGCGGACAAAACCTAAAAGGTATTTCTTATGAAAAGAGTAACGGCGAATGGGCTTATAAAATTGAACAACAAAAATCAGGAGAAGAATCTGAAGTGATAGTATCTGATAAAAATAAAAAAGTGTTAAATAAAGAGACTGAAAAAGAAGATTCAATAGATAAAAAAGAAGAATTTAAATATAAAGACGCCATTGATTATAAAGATGCAATCAAAAAAGGTCAAAAAGAATTTGATGGCGATATCAAAGAATGGTCGCTATCAGAAGATAACGGTAAACTTGTATATGATATGGACTTGAAAAAAGGAAAGACTAAACATGAAATTAGCGTTGATGCAAAAAATGGCAAAATACTAACTAATGAGCAAGATTAATGAATTATTTACACCCACCTAAATGAGTAGGTGGGTGTTTTAAAATTCAAATAATGAATAGAAATGAAATGTTTAAAGTAATTATAAAAGGGAAAAAGTTTTTGGAAGATTACAACCTTCCCTTTACCCCTACTTTAATTAGTGGGGTTTTTTATGCTGAGAAATGCATTGTGTTGCATCGAGAAGTGATAAGTAAGGTGTGTGGTTGATTGCGTGCGTAAAGAAAGCCACCAAAATAATATGATGGCTTGGAAATTGAAGAAAAAGAAAATTTAGCCCCCTGGCTTAAAGAACTCACTTATCTTAGGTGATACGTTTTTATCTACATTACCATTCGGCGATTCATCTAAATTGAAAATAAGATAATACTCATCCTCATCTAGTATAGATTCAATTTTCTGAGTGAATTCTAGCTTATCAAGTTCGCTTTTTACTATCCAAAGGGATTTTTGCACGCGAATAGGTTCTGTTAATAAATTAAGGAACTTACTTAATTCATTATAGTTTTTCTCGTCATTATTTAAATCGTAAGCAATAGCATATCTATTCATGAATTACACCTTCCTTCGTTAGAATTATTACTATCATAACAAAAATAATCTGATAATTTAAGTGTGAGTGTTTTGATAATTTCATTATGTATAGAACGTACCTAAGAACATAAGAAAGCCCATCTAAATTAATAGATGGGCGACGTTAATAAAGAAATTGATATAAAGCAATCTTACTTTATTAATAATTGTTGTTTTGTATTTCTAATATTTTTATCCCTTCTGATTTTTCAGGTTCTTCGAAGAAATTAGTTACATAATTAAAAGTAGCTTCTGTATCAAAATTTTTTCTTTCAGGTTCTTCTTTTTGTCTTTGTTTTATTTGTTCTAGGCACTTTTGATTATTAACGTTTAGATATATAAGTCTATGATTTGCATTGATTTCATTTGCTATATTTAACAACCATTGTCTTTGATTCTTAGTGTTTCCTGGAAAATCCATAACAACATTTGTTCCTACATTTAATATATTTTGTATATGTTTTTTTATTAATGGTTTTATTTGTTTTGAAAAAATTTGATAATCTTCAAATGTCTTAATTTTATTTGGGTACAGACTTTCAAGCCATTCATCTTCGGATAATAAAACTGCGTTTTTTTCTTTTTTTAATTGTTTTGATTTTGTTGTTTTTCCTGCACCCATTTTTCCTGTTAAAAAATATAAAGTTCCTAAATTATTCAAATTGATGTCCCCCCAATTTTTCTTCTTGTCATGATACTAATTATATGAAAAATTGTATTAACAAACAACCCACCTAAATAAATAGGTAGATAAGTGTCAAATACGTGTCAAAATGGTTCAGTTTCTTTCTATTTATTCCGAAAGTAAATAAGTTGAAATGCTTTAGTTATGCGTTTTTAGGCTTTGTCCTAAAGTTAGATTTATCCCTCCCAGGACACTAAAGCAATAAAACTACATACTTTTTGAAAGTAAGAACCCCGTAACTACGGGGTTCTTTTTTTATAATCCTATACTTATCAGTTTGAAATATTTTAATCACGATGTGGAAAAAAGGTCGGCAGAAATAATAATCAGTAGACTAAAAATTGTAGTAAAACAATAGCTAGCAAGTTGGATAGATGGTGGCTAATATCATTATAAATCAGATAATGCCTATAAAATATGGATTGACTCCTAGAAAGGCGTAACATTGACTGATTATGAAATGTTGATGATTGTCATGACAATCATTGGCTTAGTATTAGTTAGTAAAAATGACCATAAAAAATAACCATCTCTAGCTTTGGCGAGTTGTAGATGGTTATTAAATAACTATTAAACAGCCACCGTCTTTTTAACGGGCTTACTTGGGCGATACACTTATGTATGTTACCCTTTTTTATTTTATAAATTAACATAACATAAAAATATAATCAAATTCTATGAGCCGACACGTTGTGTCGGCTATTTATTATGAACGTTAGTAAAAGGATGTAAAACAGTATGTGTATGGTTTATTAAATATAAGATTAACGCAATACAATTAAAAAATTAAGAGAATTGTATTATTTATAGTTTCATAATACAAAAAGGGAGGTATAAATTAAGAGAGAATCATTTTATACATGAGTATTATTATAGTATCTATAATAATACTCATACCAAAAGTTAAATGGTATGAAGTTACTGAAAAGAAATCTTTAATTATTGCTCGTAGGGGTGCTAGTGGTTATAAACCTGAACATAGTTTTTTATCGTATGATAGGGCAATTCATGAAAGGAATATTGACTATTTGGAACTGGATTTACAAATAACTAAAGATGATAATTTAGTAGTTATGCAGTTGGAGTTTCGTATAAAATAATAGATCGTGAGCTTATAGAAAGTATTGAAAATAATGCTATGCAAGTACACGTATTTACAATAAATAGTAAGAATGACTATAAGTTCTTGAAAGAAATAGGAGTAAAAGGGTTTTTACAAATTATGGAGACGATATTGTAAAGTGATAAACAATTAATAGACATCATAAATATAAGGGAAATGCATATTCTAATTATAATTTATACATGAATGATTAGCGTTTTAAAATAACCCCCTTTAAAGTGTTGTGTATTACTAATATATGTTATTTTGAGGTAGTAGTTTTTAAAATGTTAATAAATACATAACAACCGATTTTATACACATTTAAGAATTTAATTAATAATATAATGAAAACTAAATACTAAATCATCTAAAAGGGGAATTAGGAATTGGAAAAAATGCTGTCTATCATTGTACCAGTGTACAATAAAGAATTATTTCTTAATGAATGTATAGAATCAATTGGGGCATTAACTATTGATGAATATAAAATTGAAGCGATATTTATAGACGATTGTTCTAGCGATAACTCATTAAAAATAATTGAAGGATATAAAAATAAATACAGTTTTTTAAAACTTATTAAATTAGAAGAAAATACAGGTAGTCCTGCTGAACCTAGAAACGTGGGTATTAAAAATGCGGATGGGAAATACATAACTTTCCTTGATGCAGATGATTGGTTAGATTCAACTGGTTTGCCGACGCTGTTAAACCAAGCGGAAGAGAATAATGCGGATGTTGCGTTTGGGCAGAGCATTAAACATACAGATAAAGCAATTAGCAAATTAGGAAGATTTACTTCATATAAAGTTGCGAACGATTTAGTACCATATGAAATCAATAAGATTTTTAGAGCAGTAGGGCCTCCAGGGAAAATTATTAAAAGAGATATCATTGTTGATAATAAAATAGAATTCAAGCATATGAAATTTGGTGAAGATAAATTGTTCTTTATCAATGCGATTTCTAAATGTAAAACAGGTTCTATGAATTCAACGCCAGTTTACCACGTGAATAGATATTCATATAATCAATCACTTGTTGGTGAAACAAATATTATAGAAAAAACACAATTTAATTTATTAGTACTACAAGAAGTACTGAAATTGGAAATACCTCAGCCTGCAGAATTTCAATCATTAAGTCGTCTTGTAGAAGTAGATTTCATTTCTAGATTATTTAATAATAAAAGGTTTATAAAAAGTGGAAATAAAGAAGAGTTCTATAATCTATTTCAACAAATGCTAGACACTTTAAATGAGCATGATAAAAATGTTGAAGATTATATCATTGGAGATAAATATAAAAATATTTATCAAATGCTTATAAATAAAGAATATGAGAAACTTTTTGATTTTATCGGAATGTTATTAAAAGGTGGAAAAGCAGATAGATATGTGAAAAATAATCAAATTTATTTTTTAATGCCAGAAACTGTAAAGGGTTATTTACCAATGAAAGAAGAAATGTTTGCAGTTTATGAAGGTACACACCTCATTGATGATGAATTAAGAGAAGTTATAAGAGTTTATAAAGCTCCAGAAACTACTATTAATCAAGTGTTACTTACTGAAACGAATTATGAGCTCAATGCAATCGAAGTTGAATTCTCTGAATTGGATAATCGATTATATGTAAAAACTAAAGATTTAAGTAAGTGTGATTTTGATTTTAATATCAATTTAATCCACGATAAATATAAGAAGTATACAATTAATATGAATTTACCTAACGCAACCCCGACGCTTAAACTCAACAGACAAAATTTCAGATCTGAATTTATTGTAAATGATAAAAAAACTGAATCACTTGATAAATACTTTACTTACAATCCAATAACGATTACTATAGCGAAAAAAGTCAATTTATATAAAGATGTTGAGTTTAAAGAGCGTGCAGATGAAACTGTTGAAATAGGTGAAATAATAGAAATTAAAGATATTGGCTATACTAAAAAGAACACACCAAGGCTTATCACTGTTGAGGGATTTGTGTTAACAGCAAATCAAAAATATATCCATTGCGTAGCTACAAGTAATGCTCATAAATATATCTATGAGAAACCCAAAACTGTAATAATTTTAAAAGATTGTAAAGAATATCGAAATAGGGATTTTAGTGGAGAAGCTTTGAAAGAGCTTAAGGAAAATGAAAAAGTAGCTATTCAAAAAGTAGTAGTTTCTTCAAAAGGTACGCCACGACTTAAAACAATGAATGGTACATTTATAACTGCAAATCGAAACTTTGTTAAAGAAATTTAAATGAAAAAGAAACTGTGACTTTATAGTTGTCGAAAGGAGATTCCAATTTTGGAATCTCCTTTTTAATGTTTTTCCTTATCAATGATATTACTTTTAAATTCGTCTCGTAAGATACTCATATATAAGTCGGTTTCATAATTTCCATTTATATATGAACCTTCTCGATCGCTACCTTCAATTATAAAACCTGCATTTTTGTAAGATTGGATGGCTCTATAATTATATGATAGAACACGTAAATAAACTTTACGAAGTCTTAAGTTAATAAAGGCATATTTCAAAATCTGTTGTGTTACTAGAGTACCGATTCCTTTATTCCAAAAATCCGGGTTAAATATACCTATTGCAAACTTAGCTTTATTATTTGTGCTATCTAATGTTAAGCGAGCTTGTCCAATAAATAAATCATCATAGTCAATAGCCCATTCATATGGATTTTCGATAATCTTCGAAATTAGTATTTTAGCACCAGACTTTTGTTTTTCTGTTTCTACATTCATACCAGAGCCATACATTCTCAAAAGTTCTTCATTAAAGGGGACTGAGAGATAATCTTCAATGTCACTTGCTTGAGCATCTCTAAGACTTAGATGGTTATTAATTTTAAGCACTGCTTTCATAAATTTTCCTCCCGATCTATTAAGATAATCTGTTGAATTTAATTTATATAAGCATACTACAAATCGATTCTGTTCATACGTTAATTTTTAAAAGTTCTGATAAAATTAATACTTTTTAAACATATAATTATTCATCGATTAACATTACAAAACATTATTTAATTGTGCGAAATACAATAAAGGATTCAAAACTGTTTGAAATCAGCAATTAAATAACAGATACAGCAATTTTATGATTAAGTAAGTAATACTAAACAATATAATCAAGTATTATCTTATAGTATATATAACAAGCGATACACAAATAAAAATTTTTTTGAAAGTATCGTTTTCAACAGATTGTTCAGTCAGAGAAATTTTATTTTATAAGGAGTGTTTATAATGGATCGTTTATTTGAAGCAATTAAAAACACAGTACAAGCAGGAATTGCGGGAGACGGAACTAAATTAGGGACAAGCATTGTAGATATCGTATCAAGCGGTGTCGGATTATTAGGTCAATTGTTTGGGTCCTAATTATTAAAATAGAGTTCAGTGGTCAGGGTGATAACCTTGGCCATTTTTTGTATTCAAAATGTGTATACTATTACTATATGAATAAAAGCAATAAATATATTCAAAAGGCTAAGCAACTATTTTACCGAATTTAGATAACTTGATATGATTTACAATAAAGATGATAAAAACATTATAAAAAAGAGAGGATAATAATAATGAATTCTAAAAGTCTACTTATAGATTTTGATGATACAATCGTAGATTTTCATGATGCGGAATCACATGCATTTTTCAAAATGGCAGAAAGATATCAATTAATCGCTAATCATGATGATTTGAAAACATTTATGAAAGTGAATCAAGCACATTGGGAAGCTTTTCAAATTAATAAGTTAACGAAAGAAGAAGTTCTAAGTAAGCGATTTGAAGTATATTTTGATTTACATGAAATGACTGTAGATGGTAAAGAAGCAGATTATATATTTAGAGATGAATTAGCTAAAGCGCCAATAAAATTCTTTCCTCACACAATTGAAACTTTAAAGCATTTAAAACAAAATCATGATTTATATATTGTGACAAATGGTGTCCTGGAAACCCAAGAGCGCCGTATTGAAAAGGCACAGTTTGGTCAATTGTTTAAAGGTGTTTTTGTTTCAGAACAAACAGGTTACCAAAAACCGATGCCCGAATTTTTTGATTATGTATTTAAGGAAATTGGTGAAGACAAACGAGATAATGCCATAATTGTCGGAGATTCAATGACATCAGATATTTTAGGAGGCAAAAATGCTAGAATTGACACGTGTTGGTTTAATCCTAGAAATAATATGAATGAAACTGATATAAAACCAGATTATACAATTACGTCATTCAATGAATTATTAATTTATATGAAGTAAAAAGTGGGTGGGAATACAAAATCGAATTTGATTTTGTATTCCCACCCACGCAAGTTTTACTAAAAAAGAATACAAGAACCGAAGCTCTTGCATAAGAACTACTCGTTTTCATAATTGAAGAAGTAGTTTTTTTAAGCTTGGAACACGTGCATTTGATATTAGACAGTTACTGAAACTAAAATAACTGAGACATGTAGTTATGTGTCATATTTTTTATCGTGGTGTCCAAACTAGAACATCATGCCCATCTTTGTTTACTGCATTTACATCTTTGAATCCGTGTTTAATAAAGAATGCTTTAGACTGATTACGAGCAATTACTTTAATTGGTAACCCTTGTTTTTTTGCAAAATCCAATAATTCATTACCGTAACCACGATTTTGAAAATCACTTAATACTTCTAATTTCCACAATACGTTGTAATCGTCGAAATCAGGGAAGTAAACTTCTTCTACATCGCCTTTACGATACAATGCCATTCTTGCTCCTAATCTATCTCCGATTTGAATACCGTAGAAAGGTGAATCTGAACTCGCGTCTATCATTTCTCCACGGAGCTCATCAACCATATATAAATCTTTGTTCCCGAAGTTTCTGAAATCTTCGAATAATTCGTCTGTTTTATAATTTATATCAAGACGTTTTACATTACTCATAGCGTCTCCCCCTTTATACTATTACATTTTATTATACCTTATTTCTAATGATATTTCACAAAAATGATGACTCGAAACATACAGTTAACATAGACTGTATACGATACTTATTTCAAATACATAAACACACTTTTTTTAAATTTTTCCAAAATCGTTTATTATAGTTTGTACATAGAATTAAAAAAGTAAAAAAATACAGGTTATTTTAAGCCGTTAAATTGTCAATATAGTACATAAACTTTATACTGATTAGGAATAGAGTAACATAAGGAGAATTACGAATGGATTGTATGACTACGAAACTCAATGAAAAAGATCAATTTATTTCAAAAATTAAACAAAGTGATTCAACACTAGCTCAGTTCTATCATTTAGATGCAATGGATACTAATAACTATAAACACAGACTTCTAAGTGAAAATAATGGAAGAGAAGTTGCATTAGCAAAAGTAATTGAAAATTATATGAGCGATTTATCTTTGACTGAAGAACAAGAGAGTAATATTAAATTATTAAGTGATGGTGCGAAAGTAATTGTTGGCGGACAACAAGCAGGTTTGTTTGGTGGACCTTTATACACATTCCATAAGATATTTTCTATTATTACGCTAAGTCAAAAACTATCTAAAGAATATAATAAGCATATCGTTCCTGTGTTTTGGATTGCAGGTGAAGACCATGATTTTGACGAAGTAAATCATACTTATGCGTATAACAATCAAGATGCTAAGTTACATAAAATCAAATATCATACAATGGAGCCTCCAGAAGCAAGCGTCTCACATTATAATCCTGATAAAACGCAGTTAAAGGAAACTTTAAATCAATTTTTCCAACAATTGAATGAAACTGAACATTCACGTCCTTTAATTGAACTGTGCCGTAATATTATTGATGCACATGATAGTTGGTCTGATATGTTTAAAGCATTGCTACATGAAGTGTTTAAGACATATGGTTTATTAATGATAGATGCCAATGATCCGGACCTACGTCAATTAGAGCAACCGTTTATTAGAAAAATGGTGGAAAATCATCTTGAAGTAGATGCAGCCTTTAGAAAAACACAAACACAAACAACATCACGTGGTTTAGAGCAAATGATTCAAACAGATACAAATGTACATTTGTTTTTACATGTAGACAATATGAGACAATTACTGACATTCAAAGAGGGTCAATTCTATTTGAATAAATCAGATAAAACGATGACAATGCAAGAGGTTTTAGATTTAGTAGATTCAGAACCAGAAAGATTTTCAAATAATGTGGTAACAAGACCAGTAATGGAAGAATGGTTATTTAATACTATTGCCTTTATTGGCGGACCAAGTGAAATAAAATATTGGACCGAATTAAGTGATGTGTTTAGAACATTGGATGTCTCAATGCCAATCGTCTTACCGCGCTTACGAATTACTTATGCCAATCACAGAATTGAAAAATTAATAGCACAATATCAACTAGATAAAAACCAAATTATCGAAAATGGAATTGAAGATGCTAAACAAAAATTTGTTAGAGCACAAGCATCTCAAACATTTATTAATCAAATTGAATCAATGAAAGAACAACAAGAAACGCTATATCAATCGTTAAAAGCAGAAGTAACAGGCAACAATGATAATACATTGTTATTAGAAAAAAATAATTCAATTCACCAAAAACAATATGATTATTTGATAAATAGATATTTGTTAAATATAGAAAGAGAAAATGAAATTAGCATGAAACATTTTAAAGTATTAAGTGGTACACTTCATCCAATGGGTGGGTTACAAGAACGAATATGGAACCCCTTACAAATTATGAATGATTTTGGGATGAATGTGTTCAGTCCCTCCACTTACCCACCACTTTCTCACACTTTTGACCATATTATAATAAAACCTTAGAACCAGTAAGAGTGCGCCCGATTCATCTTTGTGATGAATCGGGTGTTTTTTTATGTTGAATAAGAAATTATGGTGAAATTTGTATAATTAGTGGAGGATAGTGGTGAGATGTGGTAAATTATATATATGAGAAGGTGAGGTGATTATAAATGTTCATGGGAGAATACGAGCATCAATTGGATACAAAAGGACGCATGATAGTGCCTTCCAAATTTCGCTATGACTTAAATGAACGTTTTATAATCACTCGAGGCCTAGACAAGTGTTTATTCGGTTATACTTTGGAAGAATGGCAAGTTATCGAAGAGAAGATGAAGACATTACCAATGACTAAAAAGGACGCACGTAAATTTATGCGTATGTTCTTCTCGGGAGCTGTAGAAGTAGAATTGGATAAACAAGGGCGGATTAACATTCCGCAAAACTTGCGACAATACGCTAATTTAAGTAAAGAATGTACAGTAATAGGTGTCTCAAATCGTATTGAAATTTGGGATAGAGGAACTTGGAACAGTTTTTATGAAGAATCTGAAGATAGTTTCGAAGATATTGCTGAAGACCTGATTGATTTTGATTTTTAATAGGAGGAGTTAAATTTGTTTCATCATGTCAGCGTTATGCTTAAAGAAACCATTGATTATTTAAATATTAAAGAAGATGGTGTCTATGTCGACTGTACATTAGGTGGCGCAGGGCATGCCCTCTATTTATTAAATCAATTGGGTGACGAAGGTAGGCTTATAGCAATAGATCAAGATACAACAGCGATTGAAAATGCTAAAGAAGTTTTGAAAGAACACTTACATAAAGTGACTTTTGTCCATAGCAACTTTAGAGAATTAACTGAAATTTTAAATGATTTGAATATTGAAAAAGTACATGGCATTTGCTATGACTTAGGTGTGTCCAGTCCACAACTGGATGTACCTGAACGTGGATTCAGTTATCATAATGATGCCAAATTAGACATGCGAATGGATCAAACACAATCGTTATCAGCTTATGAAGTTGTAAATGATTGGCAATTTGAAAAACTAGTCAGAATTTTTCATAGATATGGCGAAGAAAAATTTTCAAAACAAATTGCGCGACGTATAGAACAGAACAGAGAACAAAAGCCAATCGAAACAACGTTAGAACTCGTTGATGTAATAAAAGAAGGTATACCTGCAAAAGCTAGACGAAAAGGTGGTCATCCTGCAAAAAGGATTTTCCAGGCAATTAGAATTGCAGTGAATGATGAATTATCTTCATTTGAGGATTCACTAGAACAAGCGATAGGTGCAGTAAAAATTGATGGTAGAATTTCAGTCATAACCTTCCATTCATTGGAAGATAGATTATGCAAACAAATGCTTCAAGAATATGAAAAGGGTCCAGATGTTCCAAGGGGATTGCCAGTCATACCTGAAGCGTACACGCCTAAATTGAAACGTGTTAACCGTAAACCCATTACCGCTGCTGAAGAAGATCTAGATACAAATAACCGTGCGCGTAGCGCGAAGTTACGTGTTGCAGAAATATTGAAATAAGGAGTGAATGATGAGTGGCAGTAGAGAAGATTTATCAACCTTATAATGGATCAGAACAACAGATTCCCGAGTCACAGCCGAGGAAACAACCTAAAACGCAACCTAAAACCAAAACCGTAAAACGCAAAGTAGTAGTTCAACTTACAAAGTTTGAGAAAATGTTATACATAGGACTTATAACAGTAATTGCTTTAATAAGCATTTATATGCTATCTTTGAAAATGGATGCGTATGATACTCGAGGGAAAATTGCAGATTTAGATACTAAAATCGAACAACAATCAAGTGAAAACAGCGCAATAGAATCTGAAATTAAAAAGAACTCTTCATATGAACGCATTTACGATAAGGCAAAAGACGAAGGAATGAGCCTTAAGAACGACAATGTAAAGGTAGTGCGTAATAATGGCGAAGCGAAAAATTAGATTTAAAAAACCGAACTTTCAAATTAAACAAAGTAAAATAGGGGCAGTCCTACTCGTTCTCGGATTTGGGCTGCTCTTTTTTACGTTGGTTTTAAGATATTCATATATTATGTTGACAGGACACTCTTCAGGTGAAGATTTAATAATGAAAGCAAATGAAAAATATTTAGTCCAAAGCCAAGAGCAACCTGAACGTGGGAAAATATATGATCGTAATGGAAAAGTACTAGCAGAAGACGTAGAAAGATATAAAGTCGTTGCTATTGTTGATAAAAAAGCGAGTGAAGGCAGCAAGAAACCGAAACATGTTACAGATAAAAAAGAAACCGCGAAGAAATTAGCGACAGTGATAGATATGTCAGAAGAAGATATTGAAAAAAGATTGGATAATAAAAAAGCATTTCAAGTTGAATTTGGACAAAAAGGTGCTGATTTAACTTATCAAGAAAAAGAAAAAATAGAGAAAATGAATTTACCTGGCGTCACGCTTTATCCAGAAACTGAACGTTTCTATCCTAATGGTAACTTTGCGTCACATCTTATTGGAATAGCACAAAAAAATCCTGATACCGGGGAATTAAATGGCGCTATGGGTGTTGAAAAGATATTCGATAGTTATTTATCGGGACAAAAAGGTGCATTATCTTATATTCATGATATTTGGGGCTACATTGCGCCGAATACAAAAAAAGAGAAAACACCACAACGCGGTGATGATGTTCACTTAACTATAGATTCCAACATTCAAGTCTTTGTTGAAGAAGCCTTAGATGGAATGGTTGAGCATTATAAACCAAAAGATTTATTTGCTGTAGTCATGGATGCAGATACAGGTGAAATTCTTGCGTACAGTCAACGACCTACGTTTAATCCAGAAACTGGTAAAGATTTTGGTAAAAAATGGGCGAATGATTTGTATCAAAACACGTATGAACCAGGTTCCACATTTAAAAACTTTGGTTTAGCAGCAGCAATCGAAGAAGGAAAATTTGATCCAGATAAAAAATATACGGCAGAACCTAGAGAAGTAATGGGCTCTAAAATTTCCGACTGGAACAAAGTAGGTTGGGGAGAGATACCAATGTCACTTGGGTTCACGTATTCTTCAAATACCTTAATGATGCATTTACAAGATTTAGTTGGTGCAGATAAGATGAAAGATTGGTATGAAAAATTTGGATTCGGTGAATCAACGAACGGCATGTTTGATGGTGAAGCTACTGGTGACATCGCGTGGGATAATGAAGCGCAACAAAAAACATCTGCATTTGGTCAGTCAACGACTGTAACACCAGTACAAATGTTACAAGCACAATCAGCATTCTATAATGAGGGCAATATGTTGAAACCATGGTTCATAGAAAGTGTATCTAATCCTGTAAGTAATGATACTTTCTACAAAGGTGAAAAAGAAATCGCTGGTAAACCAATCAAAAAAGATACTGCTAAAAAAGTACGTACTGAAATGGATAAAGTTGTTAACAGCGAAGACAGTCATGCTAAAAACTACAGAATTGATGGTTATGAAATCGAAGGTAAAACCGGAACAGCACAAGTAGCGGATCCAGATAATGGTGGATATGCAGAGGGTGAAAATCCATATTTCGTAAGCTTTATCGGTGATGCTCCAAAAGATGACCCAGAAGTTGTCGTTTATGCTGGTATGAGCTTAGCTCAAAATAATGATCAAGAAGCATATGATTTAGGTGTAAGTAAAGCCTTTAAACCAATTATGGAGAATACATTGAAATATTTGAATGTCGGAGATAAAAATTCGAAAGACAAATCAGATGTAAAATACAGCAAAGTACCTGATGTTGAAGGTCAAGAAACGCAAAAAGCACAAGATAAAGTGAATAGTAAATCTCTAGAACCTATTGTTATAGGTGACGGTGAGAAAATCACAAAACAATCTGTTACTGCAGACAAAGAAGCATTGCCTAATAGTAGAGTGCTATTATTGACTGATGGCGATGTTACTATGCCAGATATGTCCGGTTGGACTAAAGAAGAAGTCATTGCATTTGAAAAGCTTACGAATACAAAAGTAACTACCAAAGGCAGCGGATTTGTTTCTGAACAATCCATAACAGCAGGTCAAAAGATAAGTAAAAAAGATAAGATTGAAGTAACATTGTCTTCAGAAGAAATTAATGGAGAAACATCAGATGATGAATCAAAATCTAAAGACAATGAAGAAAATAAAGAAGATAAAGAATAAAATTATTTACTACAATTTCTGGTTTCAATTTTAAAGCATGTTAGAATGTTTGTTTCATGATTATGAGGTATTCACAAATAGTAGCTTGTCAGTATTTAGTAATAATGACGTTAACTAAATAACTGATGAAGCTACTTACCTCTATACATACTGTTGCCACTTAGCACTAAGAAATAATCCAATTAAATATATAAAGGAGCATAATATGGTTTATTTACTCGCAATCATTGCACTTTTAATCACTTTTATATTAGTCCCAGTATTGATACCAACATTAAAACGAATGAAATTTGGGCAGAGTATCAGGGAGGAAGGCCCACAAAGTCATATGAAAAAAACAGGTACACCTACAATGGGTGGACTTACTTTCCTGATTAGTATCATTATAACTTCGATACTTGCTATTATTTTTATGGAAAACCCTAATCCAATTATTTTACTATTATTTGTAACAATAGGGTTTGGCTTGATCGGTTTTATAGATGATTACATCATTGTCGTGAAAAAGAACAATGAAGGGTTAACAAGTAAACAAAAATTCTTAGCACAGATTGCGATAGCAGTCATCTTCTTCATTTTGAGCCAAGCGTTTAATTTAACTGATTTTTCAACAGGAATACATATTCCATTTACGAATACTGAAATACCACTATCTATTGCATATGTAATATTTATTGTGTTTTGGCAAGTAGGTTTCTCTAACGCGGTGAATTTAACAGATGGTTTGGATGGATTAGCAACAGGTTTATCTATAATTGGATTTGTTATGTATGCAATTATGGCTTATTTCCAAGGCGCTACGTCTATCGGTTTATTCTGTATTATTATGATTTTTGCATTAGTAGGGTTCTTACCATTTAATTTAAACCCAGCAAAAGTGTTTATGGGAGATACAGGTAGCTTGGCGTTAGGTGGTATTTTTGCCACAATTTCAATTATGTTAAACCAAGAATTATCACTAATATTTATTGGTTTCGTGTTTGTTGCAGAAACTTTATCAGTAATTATTCAGGTTACATCTTTTAAATTAACAGGGAAACGCATTTTCAAAATGTCACCGTTACATCACCATTTCGAATTAGTTGGTTGGAATGAGAAGAAAGTTGTTACGGTATTTTGGACAGTAGGCTTGATTTCAGGACTTATCGGCCTATGGATTGGAGTGAATTAAATTGCTGAAATATACAGGATTAGAAAATAAAAATGTATTAGTAATTGGTTTAGCGAAAAGTGGTTATGAAGCAGCGAAGTTGTTAAACAAGTTGGGCGCCAATGTCATAGTTAATGATGGCAAAGATTTAAGCCAAGACTCTCATGCTAAAGATTTGGAAAATAGGGGGATTAAAGTTATCGGTGGAGAACATCCATTGTCATTACTTGATAGTAACCCTATTATAGTTAAAAACCCGGGGATACCCTATACTGTACCTTTGCTTGAAGCAGCGGTAGAGAAAGGGTTGAAAATCTTAACAGAAGTTGAATTGAGTTATTTGATATCAGAAGCACCTATCATAGGTGTCACTGGTACAAACGGCAAAACTACTGTAACGTCATTAATCGGTGATATGTTTCAAAAAAGTAGAGTAACAGGTAAAGTATCAGGGAATATTGGATATGTTGCTTCTAAAGTAGCTCAGGAGGTCACAGCAAGTGATTATTTAGTTACGGAATTATCTTCATTCCAACTACTTGGTATAGATCGATACAAGCCACATATTGCTATTATTACAAATATATATTCGGCACATCTCGATTATCATGAATCATTAGAGAACTACCAAAATGCTAAAAAAGAAATTTATAAAAATCAAACAGACGACGATTATTTAATATGTAATTATCACCAACGTCATTTAATTGAGTCGGAATCATTAAGTGCCAAAACATATTATTTTTCTACGCAACAAGAAGTTGATGGTATTTATGTGAAAGATGGCTTTATCGTGTTCAAAGGATTTAGAATTATTCATAAAGACGATTTAGTATTGCCTGGTGAACATAATTTAGAAAATATACTTGCAGCGACTTTAGCTGCACTTTTAGCTGGCATATCAGTAAGAGCAATCATTGATAGTCTTACAACATTCTCTGGTATTGAACATAGATTACAATATGTGGGTTCAAACAAAACGAATAAATATTACAATGATTCAAAAGCAACCAACACACTCGCGACACAATTTGCATTAAATTCATTTGATCAATCAATTATTTGGTTATGTGGTGGTTTAGATCGTGGTAACGATTTTGACGAACTTATTCCGTATATGAAAAACGTCAAGGTGATGGTCGCATTTGGAGAAACGCAAAGTAAATTTGTGAAGCTAGGTGAAAGCCAGGGAAAATACGTAATAACGGCGACTGACGTTCAAGATGCAGTTGATAAAATACAAGACGCTATAGAACCAAATGACGTTGTACTTTTATCTCCAGCCTGTGCAAGTTGGGATCAATACAATACTTTTGAAGAGCGTGGAAATAAATTTATTAAAAGTTTCCAAGCGCACTTACCTTCTTTTTAAAGGGTGTGAAAATGAATGACTAATAAAGTAAGTGAATTTGACTCTGAATACTTAAAAGAAAAACGAGCAAGACGTCGAAAACGACAAAAGCAAATTCAATATTCAGTATTTGGTGTATTGTTATTTATTATCATTTTGATTCTTATATATATGTTCACGCCTTTAAGTAAGATAAGTAGTGTGGAAATAAAAGGCAATGATAATGTGTCTAAAGGTGCAATCAATAAAGCAATTGATGTTAAAGACAACTCCAGAATGTACACATATAGCACTTCAAAAGCGATGGATAAATTAAAAGACAATAAGTTGATAAAAAGCGCGAAAATCACGAAACAAATGCCTAACACATTAACGGTTGAAGTCACTGAAAATCAAATTATTGGAATGACGAAAAAGAAAGATGATTATGTGCCTATTTTAGAAAATGGTACAGAATTAGAAAACTATGATGGCAATGCAACGGATGATGGACCTATTTTAGAAGGATTTGAAAAAGAGGAAAAAGAAAAAATCGTTAATGAACTTGCAAAAATGCCGGCAAACGTGAGAGGTATGATTGCAGAAATTAAGTATGACCCTCAAGAAAATTTACAAAATCAAATTAAATTATTCACATCTGATGATATTCAAATTCTTGGTAATCTAAATACGATTGCTAACAAAATGAAATATTATCCACAAATGTCACAATCGTTAGAACGCGATGAATCAGGCGAATTGAAAAAGTCGGGATACATTGATTTATCAGTAGGTGCATCATTTATTCCTTATAGTGGTGGCAATGAAACAAGATCAGCAAGTGATA
The DNA here is from genome assembly GCF_029531845.1 of Staphylococcus equorum. Taxonomy (GTDB): domain Bacteria; phylum Bacillota; class Bacilli; order Staphylococcales; family Staphylococcaceae; genus Staphylococcus; species Staphylococcus equorum_C. The sequence continues at coordinate 41,761 of NZ_JAMBPV010000005.1, read as the reverse complement.
AAAATGTAGACGAACAAACAACAGAAACAGATGTTGCAAAAGACGAGTTACAAAGTGCATTAAACAAAATAAATAAAGAATCAGACAAAAATAATTAAAAAATTTCGACAAATACACGTGTTTATAGTTCACAAGCATCAAAACGTATTGTAAACTGTTAATAGTGTGAACTTGAATAAGTTATTGTCAGGAGGTGCCTATCTATGGAAGAGCATTATTATGTAAGTATAGATATTGGTTCATCAAGTGTTAAAACGATAGTGGGCGAAAAATTTCACAATGGAATAAATGTGATAGGTACAGGACAGACCTACACAAGTGGGATTAAAAATGGTCTTATTGATGATTTTGATATCGCTAAGCAAGCGATAAAAGATACAATCAAAAAAGCCTCTATTGCTTCAGGTGTAGATATTAAAGAAGTTTTTTTAAAACTTCCGATAGTTGGAACTGAAGTATTTGATGAAGCAAATGAAATAGAATTTTATGAAGATACAGAATTGAATGGTACACATATTGAAAGTGTGCTTGAAGGTATTCGTGAAAAAAATGATGTGCCAGAAACTGAAATTATAAATGCATTCCCAATTAAATTTATTGTTGATGGGGAAAATGAAGTTTCAGATCCAAAAGAATTAATTGCGAGACATGGTTTGAAAGTAGAAGCTGGCGTTATTGCAATTCAAAAATCAATCTTAATCAATATGATTAAATGTGTAGAATCTTGTGGCGTAGATGTATTAGATGTATATTCAGATGCGTATAACTATGGTTCAGTGCTTTCAGCTACTGAAAAAGAGTTAGGCACATGTATCATCGATATTGGTGAAGATATTACACAACTTGCGTTTTATGAACGCGGTGAGCTTGTTGATGCTGCGGCAATAGAAATGGCTGGAAGAGATATCACAGAAGATATCTCGCAAGGTTTAAACACTTCTTATGAGACAGCAGAAAAAGTTAAACATCAATATGGTCACGCTTTCTTTGAATCTGCTTCTGATCATGATGTGTTTAGTGTGGATCAAGTGGATAGTGAAGAAGAAGCTCAGTTTACTCAAAAAGATTTAGCAGATATTATTGAAGCACGTGTTGAAGATATCTTCTTTAATGTTTTTGATATATTACAAGAGCTAGGACTTACTAAAGTTAACGGCGGTTTCGTGGTTACTGGTGGTTCAGCAAACCTATTAGGTGTTAAAGAATTACTACAAGATATGGTAAGTGAAAAAGTAAGAATTCATACACCATCACAAATGGGTATTAGAAAACCTGAATTCTCTTCAGCAATTTCAACAATTTCTAGTAGCATTACTTTCGACGAATTGCTAGATTATGTTACAATTAGTAATCATGACAGTGAAGAATTCGAAGAAGAAGTCATCGAATCTGATGAAAGAGAACATAGCACAAAATCAAGCGGATTTGACTGGTTCAAGAAAAAATCAAACAAACAAGAAGAGCCACAAACGTCAGCTTCTGAATTGGAAGAACCAGAAGCGCCTGAGGAATACGACGAAAAAGTAGACGTCAACCAAGATGAAGAACGTAAACCTCAGGACAAAGAAGAAGGTAAATTCAAAAAACTTATGAAATCTCTATTCGATTGATTGGCCATTAAAACTAGGAGGAAATATAAATGTTAGAATTTGAACAAGGATTTAATCATTTAGCGACGTTGAAAGTCATCGGTGTAGGGGGCGGCGGTAACAACGCTGTAAACCGTATGATTGACCATGGTATGAATAATGTTGAATTTATTTCAATCAATACGGATGGACAAGCTTTAAACCTGTCTAAAGCTGAAGCTAAAATCCAAATTGGTGAAAAATTAACACGTGGTCTAGGCGCTGGAGCGAACCCAGACATTGGTAAAAAAGCTGCAGAAGAGTCCCGTGAACAGATCGAAGATGCTATCCAAGGCGCAGATATGGTATTCGTAACTGCTGGTATGGGTGGCGGTACTGGTACTGGTGCTGCACCAGTCGTAGCAAAAATTGCTAAAGAAATGGGAGCGTTAACAGTTGGTGTCGTTACACGTCCATTTGGTTTTGAAGGTCGTAAGCGTCAAACACAAGCAGCAGCTGGTGTAGAATCAATGAAAGCAGCTGTAGATACATTAATTGTTATTCCTAATGACAGATTATTGGATATCGTTGATAAATCAACACCAATGATGGAAGCATTTAAAGAAGCAGATAACGTATTACGTCAAGGTGTTCAAGGTATATCTGATTTAATCGCAGTATCTGGTGAAGTAAACCTTGACTTTGCAGACGTGAAAACAATCATGTCTAACCAAGGTTCAGCATTAATGGGTATTGGTGTTTCTTCTGGCGAAAACCGCGCAGTAGAAGCGGCTAAAAAGGCGATTTCGTCACCATTATTAGAAACTTCAATCGTTGGTGCACAGGGTGTACTTATGAATATTACTGGTGGAGAGTCATTATCACTTTTCGAAGCACAAGAATCAGCTGACATTGTACAAGATGCAGCAGACGAAGATGTAAATATGATTTTCGGTACTGTAATTAATCCAGAATTACAAGATGAAATTGTAGTTACAGTGATCGCTACTGGATTTGAAGATAAACCTTCATCGCAAGCACGTAAAGCTTCAAATACTGGTTTCGGTACGAGTGCCACAAGCAGTAATAGTTCAAAAGAAGATTCATTTGCATCAAATACAGCAAATACTTCTCAACCATCAGAAAGTGCTAGTGAAGGCAGAAGTCATACTACAAATGAAGATGACATTCCAAGCTTTATTAGAAATAGAGAAGAAAGACGTTCAAGAAGAACTAGACGTTAATTTTCAAACTAGCTCGCCTTGTATACATAAGGCTTAAAGCTTAAAGTAGTCAATAATAAATACAATGATGTCATCAGATCCAAAGATCTGATGACTTTTTTGAATTTTATTGCTATGTATGAACATTACTTAATAATATATTTGTCTAAGATTATAGAATAAATTATTGTCACGGGTCTCCTATTTGAAGTCATAGCGAGGAATTACAGTTTTAATTAATGGAGGTCATAGTATGCATGATAAATTTATTAAAGATAGTCATATATTGAAATATGAGGATAGTCATTTAAATAATGTGAAATTGGGTATAACAACAAGAGAAGATGGTTTAAGTCCCTATCCCGAACAAGCTTTTAATATGGCTAGATATATTAATGATAACTCACAGCACGTTACACAACACCAAGAGGATCTTGCAGCTGTAATTCAATACCCGAGAGAACAGTGGGTATTTCCTATACAAACGCATGAAAATAAAGTTGTAGAGGTGACAGCCAAAGACAAAGGTACAAATATTGATATTCTAACAGATGCTTTACATGGTGTAGATGCATTATATACGTATGAATCTGATATTCTACTTACTATGTGCTATGCGGACTGTGTACCTATATATTTTTATAGTGAAAAACATCATTATATCGGTTTGGCACATGCTGGTTGGAGAGGTACTGTCGGTCAAATTGTGAACGAAGTCATCCGCGATATCGATTTTAATTTAAATGATTTGAATATCGTTATTGGACCTGCGACTTCTACAACTTATGAAATTAATGATGATATTAAATCAAAATTCGAATCATTACCGATAGACATGAACGAATACATTGAGACAAGAGCCAATGACAGACATGGGATTGATTTAAAACGAGCAAATGCTTTATTACTTGAAAATGCAGGTGTTCCTAAGGACAATATTTATATTACTAACTATGCGACATCTGAAGATTTATCCTTATTTTTCTCATATAGAGTAGAGAAAGGGAACACTGGCCGCATGTTAGCATTTATCGGTCAATAATGAAGAGGTGTAGAGATTTGAACGTACAATATAATTTAGAACAAATTGAAGAACAATTAAAAACTCACTGCGAAAAGAGTAATATTTCAATGTTACCAAACGTGATTGCAGTGACAAAGTATGTTACAATAGACCGAGCTAATGATGCTTATAATGCGGGAATTAGACATTTTGGTGAGAATCGTTTAGAAGGATTTCAACTTAAAAAAGAAGCTTTACCTGACGACATAGTGATGCACTTTATTGGTTCATTACAAACAAGAAAGGTAAAAGAAGTAATCAACGAAATTGATTACTTTCATGCATTAGATCGTCTTAAATTAGCAAAAGAAATAAATAAAAGAGCGGAACACAAAATAAAGTGTTTTGTTCAAGTAAATGTTTCAGGTGAAGAATCTAAACAAGGTGTTGCGTTGAAAGATGTGAATACTTTTATTGAAACATTGGAACAATATGAAAATTTAGAAGTAGTTGGTCTTATGACTATGGCTCCATTAACTGATGATGAGTCATATATAAAAAACTTGTTTCAATCATTAAAGAATAAAAGAGATGAGATTAAAGCGCTCAATTTAAATTATGCACCGTGTACTGAGTTATCAATGGGAATGAGTAATGATTTCCATCTAGCTGCTGAAGAAGGTGCGTCATTTGTGAGAATTGGGACTAAACTTGTAGGAAAAGAGGAGTGAGCCCCGTGGCTTTAAAAGATTTATTTAGTGGATTTTTCGTGGTTGAAGAAGAAGATGACGAATTAGAAGCACCAGAACAAGAACAAGATAGACAACAAAACAAGCAACAAGCGCAGTCTCAAACGAATTTCAATGAACATAAAAATAACGAAAATACAGAACGACAAAGATCCATACAATCCGTTCCCAAAAAGCAGTCATCAAGATTACAGCAATCCTCAGGTGAAAGGAAGTATCAAATGAATAACACTTCATCAAAAAATAATACAAGGAACGTTGTGAATATGAATAATCAAGAACAAGATCAATTCGGTTTTACAGAAGAAAGTTCTAAAATGTGTTTATTTGAACCACGTGTTTTTTCAGATACTCAAGATATCGCAGATGAACTCAAAAATCGTCGCGCAACTTTAGTTAATTTACAACGTATTGATAAAGTTTCTGCTAAACGTATTATCGACTTTTTAAGTGGTACAGTTTATGCAATTGGTGGAGACATTCAACGCGTAGGATCAGATATATTCTTATGTACGCCAGATAATATTGAAGTGGCTGGTAGTATTACGGATCACATAGAAAATATGGAATACCAAGGTGAATAGAGGTAAAAATAAATGGATATAGGCTTATTAGGAAATATATTTAGTTTTATTTTATTCTTGGTTCAAATTTATTATTACGGAATGATTGTTTATTTCTTTATGTCATGGATACCTAATGCACGAGAAAATAAATTCGGTCAATTTTTAGCTAAAATCTATGAACCATTTTTAGAACAATTCCGTAAAATTATTCCTCCAATTGGTATGATAGATATATCATCGATTGTAGCAATAATTGTACTTGTTTTATTCCGACAAGGTTTGGCAAGTATTTTTAATCTAATTTTGAGTAATTTAGCTTAAATCAATTTACGTCAAATAGAATTTAAGTTTACTTATAACTAATGTATAAAATAAATGAGAAGCACCTAACGTTGTATGACGCGAGGTGCTTTCTCTTGTATTCGGAGTGATTAGCATCGATATTTATCAGCATTTTAGAAAAGAAGAGCATGAATTAATAGATCAACTTATGGATAAGTGTAATCGTGCAAATGAGCAGTATGCGCCTATATTAACACCTTTTCTAGATCCACGTGGACAATATATTATGAGTGTCATAGTCGGTAGCTATGATGATTTAGAAGTTACATTTTTTGGTGGGCCTTACGCCGAACGTAAAAGAGCTATTGTAGCACCTGATTATTTTGTACCAGAAGAAGAGCTGTTTGAAATTGTGTTGATTGAAATAGACTATCCTCAAAAGTTTGTAACACTACAACATCAACATATATTAGGCACAATTATGTCTTTAGGAATAGAAAGAGAGCAGTTAGGAGATATCATTGTAGATGACTCAATTCAATTTACTTTGACAAAACAATTGGAATCTTATATCATGTTAGAGCTAAATAGAATTAAAGGTGCTACAGTTAAACTTAATTCTATTCCTATAAAAGATATGATACAATCAAAAGAGCATTGGCAAACATATGAAACTACTGTGAGTGGTTTGCGCTTAGATGTTATATTAAAAGAAATGATACGCAAATCGCGTACAATTTCTAAACAATTAATTGATAAGAAGCGTGTCAAGGTGAATCATACAATGATTGACGCTACAGATTTTCAACTTGATAGTGGTGACTTGTTGTCAATCCAAGGTTACGGGAGAGCAATGATTACTGATATTGGCGGGAAAACAAAAAAAGATAAAGTAAGAATTTCTTATAAAACTTTATTCAAATAATGTTATACTTATATAATGTATAAACAAGCTAAATTAGATTTTTAAACAATGAAAATGTATACAAATGATTATTAAAAAATAGAAAATTTAGACATAAAGCACTATTTCAGATATTTAAAGAAGTGCTCAAATAGTGTATTATAGAAGGAGGATAACGCATGCCTTTTACACCAAATGAAATAAAAAACAAAGATTTTACACGCGTGAAAACTGGTTTTGAACCAACTGAGGTTGAAAACTATTTAGAACAACTTAGTAACGAAATTGAACGTTTAAAAGAAGACAAAAAAAAATTAGAGAAAGTCATTGAAGATAAAGATACAAACATCCAGTCATATAAAGATGTTCATCAATCTGTAAGTGACGCTTTAATTCATGCAAAACAAGCCGGAGAAGAAACAAAATTAGCTGCAACTAAAGATGCTGAAGCAACAGTTTCTAAAGCACAAAGTGAAGCTAATAGAATTGTTAATGATGCAGTTGAAAAAGCACGTCGTCTTTCATTCCAAACTGAAGATATGAAACGCCAATCAAAAATATTCAGATCACGTTTCCGTATGTTAGTTGAGGCTCAACTAGATTTACTAAAAAGTGAAGATTGGGATTATTTATTAAATTATGATCTTGATTCTGAACAAGTTACTCAAGAAAATATTAATCATTTACATGAAAATGATTTGACTGAAGAAGAAAAAGCGATGAAAGCGAAAGCAGAAGCAGATAGTACTGCAGAAGCAAACGCTCAAGCTTCGAATACTGAAACAGATAAAAAATAATAATTAATATAAATAACAGACGCGTAAGCATCCGTTTGCATATCAAAGCGAGTTAGGGACAGTGAGAGCCTTTCATATGTATGATGCTTATATCACTGTTGTTTTAAAAAAGTATATGAACAATGAGAGAACTCTAAGTTGAGTTAATCAGGGTGGTAACGCGGTATTAATCGTCCCTGTTAATTGAACTTAGAGTTCTTTTTATTGTACGAATGAATTGAATTTAGTATGAAAATCGGAACAAGGAGTGTATAAAATGGATTATAAAGAAACGTTATTAATGCCAAAAACAGATTTCCCAATGCGCGGAGGGTTACCTAACAAAGAACCTAAGATCCAAGAAGAATGGGAAGCACAAAACATTTATCAAAAAGTGTTAGATAAAAATGAAGGAAACCCATCATATATTTTACATGATGGCCCACCATACGCTAATGGTAATTTGCATATGGGACATGCACTGAATAAAATCTTAAAGGACATGATGATTAGATATAAATCAATGCGTGGTTTTTACGCACCATACGTCCCAGGATGGGATACGCATGGTTTACCGATTGAACAAGCATTAACTAAAAAAGGTGTTAAACGTAAAGAATTGTCTATTGCTGAATTCAGAAAAAAATGTGAAGCATTTGCTTTAGAACAAATTGAAAATCAGAAAAAAGATTTTAAACGTTTAGGCGTTAAGGGCGATTTTGATAATCCATATATCACGTTAAAACCAGAATATGAAGCAGCTCAAATTCGTTTGTTTGGCGAAATGGCAGACAAAGGGTTAATTTACAAAGGTAAAAAACCAGTATATTGGTCACCGTCAAGTGAATCTTCACTTGCAGAAGCAGAAATTGAATATCAAGATAAACGTTCGGCTTCTATCTATGTAGCCTTTGACGTTAAAGATGGTAAAGGCGTTGTAGATCCAGATGCAAAATTCATCATTTGGACAACAACGCCATGGACATTACCTTCTAACGTAGCGATTACAGTACATCCTGAATTAACTTATGGCCAATATAATGTGAACGGTGAAAAATACATTATCGGTAAAGACTTAGCGAGTGATGTTGTTGAAGCATTAGGCTGGGATGAAAATGCGCTTGAATTAGAAAAAGAATTTAAAGGTAGCGAATTAGAGTATGTTGAGACACAGCATCCATTTGTTGACCGAGTTTCATTGGTTATCAATGGCTTACATGTTACTACTGATGCTGGTACAGGCTGTGTACATACAGCGCCTGGTCACGGTGAAGATGACTATATAGTTGGTCAGAAGTATAAATTACCTGTAATTAGCCCAGTTGACGACAAGGGTGTCTTTACAGAAGAGGCTGGCCAATTTGAAGGTATGTTTTATGACAAAGCGAATAAAGCAATTACTGATGTATTAAAAGAAAAAGACGCTTTATTAAATTTAGAATTTATCACACATAGTTATCCTCATGATTGGCGTACGAAAAAGCCTGTTATCTTTAGAGCAACGCCACAATGGTTTGCATCTATTGATAAAGTGCGTCAAGATATCTTAGATGCAATCGAAGTAACTGATTTTAAAGTGGATTGGGGTAAAACACGTATCTACAATATGATTCGCGATCGTGGTGAATGGGTTATTTCACGTCAACGTGTTTGGGGTGTACCACTACCAGTATTTTACGCTGAAAACGGTGACATCATCATGACAAACGAAACTGTGAATCATGTTGCAGATTTATTTGAAGAATTTGGTTCTAATATTTGGTTTGAACGTGATGCAAAAGACTTATTGCCAGAAGGATTTACACACCCAAGTAGTCCAAACGGTGAATTTACTAAAGAAACAGATATTATGGACGTTTGGTTTGATTCTGGTTCTTCTCATAGAGGCGTATTAGAAGGGCGACCTGAACTATCTTATCCAGCTGATTTATACATTGAAGGTAGTGACCAATATCGCGGATGGTTTAACTCATCTATCACAACTTCTGTAGCGACAAGAGGTAAATCACCATATAAAATGCTCTTATCTCATGGCTTTGTTATGGATGGCTCAGGTAAAAAAATGAGTAAATCATTAGGTAATGTGATTGTGCCAGATCAAATTGTTAAACAAAAAGGTGCAGATATTGCACGTCTATGGGTAAGTAGTGTTGATTACTTAGCCGACGTTCGTATCTCAGATGAAATCTTAAAACAAACTTCTGATGTGTATCGTAAAATCAGAAATACATTAAGATTTATGTTAGGTAACGTGAGCGATTATAATCCAGCTACAGATGCATTAGCTGAAGCGGATTTATTAGAAGTAGATAAATATCTATTAAATAGATTACGTGAATTTACGGCAAACACTTTAGATCATTATGATAACTATGACTACTTAGATATCTATCAAGAAGTTCAAAACTTCATAAACGTAGAATTAAGTAATTTCTATTTAGATTATGGTAAAGATATTTTATATATTGAAGAACGTGATTCTCATAAACGTCGTAGTATGCAAACAGTGTTATACCAAATTGTAGTGGACATGACGAAATTACTAGCACCAATCTTAGTGCATACTGCTGAAGAAGTTTGGTCTCATATTCCTCACGTTGAAGAAGAAAGTATTCACTTAACTCGTATGCCAGAACGCGTTGAAGTTGACCGTGAATTTTTAGATAGATGGAATACATTTATGAATTTACGTGATGATGTTAACCGCGCATTAGAAGTAGCACGTGGTGAAAAAGTAATTGGTAAATCGTTAGAAGCAAAAGTTGTAATTGGTAGTAATGAGAACTTTGATGCAACATCATTTTTACAACAATTCTCAGATTTACAACAGTTATTCATCACTTCTCAAGCAGAAGTAGTGGGATCTGTTGAAAAGGGTGTAGCCTATCAATATGGTGATATCCGTATTGAACATGCGCATGGTGAAAAATGTCAACGTTGTTGGAATTATAGTGAAGAACTTGGTTCAGTTGGCGAACTTGATCACTTATGTCCACGTTGTCAAGAAGTCGTAAAGACACTTGTATAAAACGTAGCACCATCAATTGTAAATAAATATGAAATGATTAAATTAGGTTATATGTTTTGCATTACGCAAAGCATATAGCCTTTTTGAATATTTGTACTACTAAAATGATTTCGATGGAATAAATAATAAAGTATTGAATGAGCTTTTTTAATGTATAAAAATGGATTTCAAGTATACTGAATTTATTAGAGTTTTAGAAAGGTGTTATACATGTTCCATAGTCAAAGCGCGCATTTTGTAAATGGTATTACATTAAATGTTAGAGATAAAGATGAAATGAAACAATTTTATGAAGACATCATAGGTATGAATGTGGTAAATGAATCTTATTCAACAATCCAATATGAGATTGGTAATTTAAATCATTTTATGACATTTAATCAAATTATACAGGGAAGAGAGCCATTACGTTCAGAAGCAGGGTTATTTCACTTAGCGATTAGGTTACCCGCAAAAACAGACCTTGCAGATTTACTTGTACAAATAAGTGAGTCTGGTATTCCAGTCCACGGTGGAGAGCATGATGTGACAACATCATTATATTTAGAAGACCCTGAAGGCAATGGTTTAGAATTTTATGTTGATAATCCAATTGAAGACTGGTCATTTGAAGACGAAAAAGTAGTGCTTGAAACGCAACCGATTAACGTGCCTAATCTATTAACGTATACTTCAAATGAAAAATGGCAAGGTATTCCAGATGAAAGTGTTATTGGATATTTGAATTTAAAATCGATTGATTTAAACAAAGTAAAGCAGTACTATAATAATTATTTCGGACTTGAAACATCATCATTAGAAACAGATGGCGCATTTTACTTATCTTCAAATGGTTATCACCAACATTTAGTGGTTAATAATTGGTTATCAAGTATTAAACGAATTGAAAATGACAGAACATATGGTTTAGCAATTATTGATTTTCATTACCCTGAAACTACACACAAATTGTTAACAGGTCCAGACGGTATACAATTTCGATTTAATTATAATAAGGTCGTGTGATCAAATGAAAAAAAGACTTGGTACGATGTTTGCGATAAGTGCTATCATTGCTGTTGCTGCTGCATATGAAGGGTTAGATAACCAAGATATGACTGAGCCAACGAATCATTTTTGGTCATTAGACCCAATGAAATATAATACGTATACTAAAGGACAATGCACGCACTACGTCTTTGAAAAAGTAAGAGAAGATGGTATGAAAATAGGAAAGAACTGGAACGACGCAAAGTATTGGGTATCGTATGCACAAAAAAGTGATTATAAAGTAAATCAATCACCTGAGGTAGGGAGCATTTTGCAGTCTACTGATGGTGAGTATGGTCATGTAGCTTATATTGAACAACAAAATGACAATGGTTCATTAGAAGTTAGTGAAATGAATTATAACAAGCCTTTTGAAATATCAACGCGAATTATAACGAAAGACGAAGTTAAAGATTATAAATATATCCATCCTAAAAACAACACGAGTGCTTAAACTTAAATGTAAAATAGTATTAAAAGCAGTTTTTGTGCATACTTTCCTCGGGCACAGCATCAGCCATTTAATATATTTCATGCTCTTTTGCCTAGGACACGCTCTCAATCTTTGTTCTCAACTCGTGTTGGAATATTAAGATAGGTGCAGGTGTCTGTGTACAATACTGTCATTGTTTCAACATAAAATATTTCATCTACAATAACTATTAAAAATAGGCAGCATAGTGTGCCATTTTACAGTTAAATGTAGATGTTTTTTAATTGGCTTATTGTATAAGTGAATATTATTAGTGTTTTAGTATTAATAATGTAACTTTTTTATCAGATATTCAAACTGTAACTTTTTTTATAAGTTTGATTAGGATATAATGAAAGATGTTGTAAAAGCGACTGAGATTAGAATAGGAGGTACAGACATGAAACGTCCGTACTATATTGGTATTTCTTTATTCATAACAATCGTTATATTAATATTAGATCAAATCACAAAATTTATTGTTGCTAGTTCAATGAAGGTTGGAGAAACGTTTGAAGTCATTCCCAACTTTTTAAATATAACTTCTCACAGAAATGATGGCGCAGCTTGGGGTATTATGAGTGGAAAGATGGGCTTTTTCTATGTACTTACAGTTATTATACTTGTAGTGCTCATTGTATTTTATATTAAAGAAGCAAAACACAGTTTGTTAATGCAAATCGCAATTAGTTTATTATTTGCAGGTGCTTTAGGTAACTTTATTGATCGCGTGTTACATGGTGAAGTTGTTGACTTTATTGACACATATATATTTGGTTATAACTTTCCAATATTTAATGTAGCTGACTCTAGTTTGACGATAGGCGTTTTGTTAATTATTATCGCTTTGTTAACAGATATGAAGAACGAAGAATAGGAGAGATTTTGCATGACTATACATGAGTATAAAATAGAAAATAAAGATGATGCAGGCCAACGTATTGATAAAGTATTACCCGAATTCAATTCAGATTGGTCACGTACACAGATTCAAGATTGGATTAAATTATCACTTGTAAAGGTAAATGATAACTTAATTAAACCAAATTATAAGACAAAGTTAAACGACCATATTGTAGTAACTGAAAAAGAGATTGTAGAAGCAGATATCAATCCAGAAAATCTAAATTTAGATATATATTATGAAGATGATGATGTAGCAATTGTCTATAAACCTAAAGGCATTGTGGTCCATCCGTCAGCAGGCCATTCAACAGGAACACTTGTAAATGGTCTAATGTATCAAATGAAAAATTTATCTGGGATAAATGGAGAAGTACGTCCAGGTATTGTACACCGTATTGACAAAGATACATCAGGTCTATTAATGGTAGCCAAAAATGATATTGCACATCGTAGTTTAGTGGATCAATTAGTTAAGAAAACTGTGACACGTAAATACGTAGCACTTGTTCACGGTAATATACCACATGATTACGGTACAATAGAGGCACCAATTGGTAGAAATAAAAATGATCGTCAATCAATGGCCGTTGTTGATGATGGTAAAGAGGCCGTTACGCATTTTAATGTGTTAGAGCATTTTAATAATTATACTTTAGTAGAATGTGAATTAGAAACAGGGCGTACACACCAAATACGTGTGCATATGAAATATATTGGTTTCCCACTTGTAGGTGATCCAAAATATGGACCGAAGAAAACTTTGAATATTGGTGGACAAGCGCTACATGCAGGTATTATTGGTTTTGAACACCCAGTGACGCAAGAATATATTGAAAAGTCTACACCACTTCCTGAGGATTTTGAACAATTATTAGCAGATATTCGTAAAAGTGACAGCTAAATAATAAAAGTAAATTTGAAATATAAAGTTTTGAAGACTTAAATTTAATATATAAGAATGAGCTACTAGAATCCTAATATAGAATCTAGTAGTTTTTTAATATCTATTTATAAATAAGTCAATATATTATAGGAATGATGTGAAATATGATCAAATGATTATCTTAGATTTTATTTGACTGCTTGCAAGTGAATTGTATTCATGGTAGTATAGTGACAGTTTAATAGAGCGCCATACGTCTTTAAATGAAAGTCCAGAGAGACTTCTAAGACATGTATTTAATATAAGGTCATAAACATATTGTATGTTTGTGAAGACAAATGAACACTGTTGTAGCTGAAGGTTATCTGCGCAATGGGAAACATAGTGATTCAATCCCTGTGAAGAGAAAACATCTAACTTAAGTGAAGATAAGTCTCTTGTTTGTTTATGATATCTTATAACTAAAACTCATGTCTTTATAAAGACATGAGTTTTTTATATTAAATCAAATTAAGGAAGGTGCCTAAAATGTCAGAACGAGTTATTATGGATGAAGCAGCGATTCAAAGAACAGTGACACGTATTGCACATGAAATTTTAGAATATAATAAAGGTACTGATAATTTAATCTTGCTAGGTATTAAAACGCGTGGTGCGTTTTTAGCACGACGTATTCAACAAAAGATTGAGCGCATAGAAGAAAAAGTTGTACCAACTGGAACAATTGATATCACTCAATTTAGAGATGATTTAGAACAGACAATAAGCGAAGATGAAGAAAGAGCATATGAAATTGATGTTAATATTACAAATCAAGTCGTAATTATCATTGATGATGTTTTATATACAGGACGAACGGTCAGGGCTTCCTTAGACGCAGTGTTACAGTACGCTAGACCTAAGAAAATAGGCTTAGCTACATTAGTTGATCGAGGACATCGAGAATTACCGATACGTGCAGACTTTGTTGGTAAAAACATACCAACAGCAAGGGAAGAAGCTGTGGCAGTCTTTCTTGAAGAAATTGATGATAGAAATGCAGTAGTAATTGAATAGGGCCTTTTAATTCAGTACGAGAGACTGGAAAAGGGAAGAGGGTTTAAATTTTTAGCTACGATCTAAGCATTGGATACGTAAGCAATTCATTTATAGTTATCAAACGCGCGATGTTGATAACTTGCCTCTTCACATATACTTTGTTTTATTGCGAGTTGGCTTTAGTCATTAAGTGTAAGTGGCTATAATTCAACTTAGCAATAATCGGAATATATACTTTTTAGTCTCTTTACATGAATTTAATGTAAAGAGATTTTTTAATGAGAGGAAGCATAAGACATGGAAAATGAAACAATGTTTGAACGGACAGTTAAGCCAGTATTAGATGTGCAAGATAGACCTAAATTAGGACAATGGGCATTCCTAAGTACACAACATTTATTTGCGATGTTTGGCTCAACTGTACTCGTACCATTTTTAACAGGATTACCTATATCTTCTGCATTATTAGCTTCTGGTGTAGGGACATTGTTATACATATTAATTACTAAAGCGAAGATACCAGCTTACTTAGGGTCGAGCTTCGCATTTATTACGCCTATCATTACAGGACTTAATTCACATAGCTTAGGTGATATGTTGATGGCATTGTTCATGAGTGGCGTAATGTATGTACTCATTGGGTTAGCAATTAAATTAACTGGGACAGCCTGGCTGATGCATTTATTACCACCGGTTGTTGTAGGACCAGTCATTATGGTTATAGGATTAAGTTTGGCACCCACAGCAGTGAATATGGCAATGTTTGAGAATTCCTCAGAAATGGAAGGTTATAATCTGAGTTATTTAGCAGTAGCAATGACCACGTTGATTATAACAATTGTAGTACAGGGTTATTTCAAAGGTTTCCTATCCTTGATACCAGTATTAATTGGCATCATCACAGGTTATATCTTGTCAGCGTTTATGGGACTCGTTAATTTCGTTCCAATAGCTGAGGCGAAATGGTTACAATTTCCAGATGTGTATCTGCCATTTAAAGACTACACACCATCCATTCACATGGGATTGATCATTGTCCTGATACCTATTGTCTTTGTGACTGTAAGTGAGCACATTGGGCACCAGATGGTTATTAACAAAATTGTAGGTCGTAACTTTTTTAAAGATCCAGGTTTAGATCGTTCGATTATTGGTGATGGTGTTTCTACCATGTTTGCAAGTTTGATAGGCGGGCCACCGAGCACAACTTATGGTGAAAATATTGGTGTTTTGGCAATTACAAAAATTTACAGTGTTTATGTCATTGGTGGCGCAGCAGTTATTGCTATTATTTTAGGATTTGTTGGCAAATTTACAGCACTAGTTTCATCTATACCTACACCGGTAATGGGTGGCGTATCTATACTACTTTTCGGTATTATCGCAGCAAGTGGTTTAAGAATGCTAGTCGAAAGTGAAGTTGATTTTGCGAGTAACCGCAACCTTGTTATTGCGTCAGTCATACTTGTAATTGGTATTGGTAATCTCGTCTTTAACTTAAATGGTGTCGGCATCAATATGCAAATAGAAGGTATGGCATTAGCAGCATTAGCAGGTATTATACTCAATCTGATCTTACCGAAAGAAGCACCAGCGAATAAATAAGCATTGACCATTATGAGGGGGCTGAAAAATTGGATAACTTACTATCGATGGAACATCTAACTACAAATGAAATTTATGAATTAGTCAAACGTGCGAGTGCAATAAAAATTGGCGAACTACAACCGCAACGTTATGAAGATAAATTCGTAGCAAATTTATTTTTTGAAAACTCGACACGTACGAAAAGTAGTTTCTTAGTAGCAGAACAAAAATTAGGACTGAAATTAATTGATTTTGAAACAAATACATCTTCTGTTCAAAAAGGAGAAACATTATATGACACATGTAAAACTTTAGAACAAGTAGGTGCAGATGTTCTGGTAATTAGGCATTCACAAACCACTTATTATGACGAATTAAAATCGCTTAACGTACCAATTATTAATGCAGGAGATGGCAGTGGGCAACATCCAACACAAAGCTTATTAGATATCATGACAATTTATGAAGAATATCAAACTTTTGAAGGCTTAAACATCTTAATTTGTGGTGATATTAAAAACTCTCGTGTCGCTCGAAGTAATTTTCAAAGTTTAACAGCACTCGGTGCTAACGTAATGTTTTCTAGCCCAGATGCTTGGAAAGATACTTCCTTAGATGCGCCGTATAAAGATATTGATACTGTTATAGATGAGGTAGATATAGTAATGTTATTAAGAGTACAACATGAAAGACATACAGATGGGGACACAATACAATTTGAAGTAAGTAACTACCATGATCAATACGGGTTGACGCAAGCGAGATATGATAGGTTGAAAGCACAAGCAATTGTGATGCATCCAGCACCAGTAAATAGAGGTGTGGAAATAGAACATTCACTTGTGGAAGCATCAAAATCACGCATTTTTAAACAAATGGAAAATGGTATGTACTTACGCATGGCTGTTATAGATTATATTTTACAATCGAAAGGGGCAGAAACAAATGAAATTATTAACGAATGCTAAAATCTTAAAAAACGGTGAATTTGAAACGGTGTCTATCTTAGTCGAAGGACAACGTATAAAACAAATAGCTACTCATATTGAGGTAGATACAAATATTGAAATTATAGATGTTAAAGGACAATTTGTTTCTCCGGGCTTAGTAGATGTACATGTACACTTACGTGAACCAGGTGGGGAGCATAAAGAAACAATAGCAACGGGTACGAAAGCCGCAGCAAGAGGTGGATTTACAACCGTCTGCCCAATGCCGAACACACGTCCTGTACCTGATTCGGAAGAGAATCTAAATCATTTAAATCAATTAATAGAAGATAATGCCGAAGTAAGAGTATTACCTTACGCGGCTATTACAGTGAGACAAGCTGGTAAAGAGCATGTTGATTTTGAAACACTTGCTAACAGCGGCGCATTTGCATTTACGGATGATGGTGTAGGTGTTCAACAAGCTAATATGATGTATGAAGCTATGCAAGCAGCAGCTAAAGTGAATAAAGCAGTCGTAGCACATTGTGAAGATAACAGTTTAATTTATGGAGGCGCTATGCATGAAGGTAAACGCAGTGAAGCATTAGGTATTCCTGGTATTCCTAATATTTGTGAAGCAGTACAAATTGCGCGCGATGTGCTATTAGCAGAAGCGGCTGGCGCACATTATCATGTATGTCATGTATCTACGAAAGAAAGCGTCAGAGCAATCCGTGATGCTAAAAAGGCAGGGATACATGTGACAGCAGAAGTGACACCGCATCACTTATTATTAACTGAAGATGATGTTCCAGGTGATGATGCGATTTATAAAATGAACCCTCCATTAAGAAGCAAAGAAGATAGAGAAGCACTGATTGAAGGCCTGTTAGATGGTACGATAGATTGTATCGCAACAGATCATGCACCACATGCTGCAGAAGAAAAAGCACAGCCTATGACAAAAGCACCATTTGGCATTGTTGGAAGCGAAACAGCGTTCCCGTTATTGTATACGCATTTTGTAAAAAACGGTGACTGGTCGTTACAACAATTAGTGGATTATTTAACGATTAAACCCGCTCAGACTTTCTCGTTACCTTATGGTACATTAGAAGAAGGCGGATTAGCAGATTTAACGATTATTAACCTAGATGATGAAAGTGAAATAAAAGCAGAGAATTTTGCATCTAAAGGAAGTAATACACCGTTTATCGGTTACAAAGTATATGGTACGCCAGTATTAACAATGGTTGAAGGTGAAGTTAAATTTAAGGAGGAAAAATAATGTTGAAGAAACGCTATCTAGTTTTAGAAGACGGTTCATTTTACGAAGGCTACCCCCTTGGTTCTGATGAATTAACAGTAGGGGAAATTGTTTTTAATACAGCAATGACGGGTTATCAAGAAACTATATCGGACCCGTCATACACGGGTCAAATTATTACATTTACATATCCACTTATCGGAAATTATGGTATAAACCGAGATGACTTTGAATCACTTGTACCTACGTTAAATGGTGTAGTTGTTAAAGAAGCAAGTGATCATCCAAGCAATTTTAGAAAGCAAAAGACATTACATGAGGTATTAGTAGAATATGATATTCCTGGTATATCAGGCGTTGATACGCGAAGTATTACCAGAAAAATCAGAAATTTCGGTGTGCTAAAAGCAGCATTTACTGATAACAAAGCTGATATTGCATCATTAGTAGAACAATTGAAAACGACTGGATTGCCAAAAAATGAAGTAACAAAAGTATCAACAAAATCACCTTATGTTTCAACGGGATATGATTTAAGTGTAGTATTGGTAGATTTTGGAAAAAAACAAAACATCGTTAGAGAATTGAATATGCGTGGTTGTAATGTAACCGTCGTACCTTACGACACCTCGGCAGAAGCGATTATGAGAATGTCTCCAGATGGCGTAATGCTCTCTAATGGACCAGGTGATCCAGCAGAAGTACAAATTGCTGTTGAAATGATTAAAGGTATTCTAGGCCGTATTCCTTTCTTTGGTATATGTTTAGGACATCAGCTTTTCGCATTATCTCAAGGTGCAACATCATTTAAAATGAAGTTCGGTCATAGAGGCGCCAATCATCCTGTGAAAGATCTTAAAACAGGGAAAATTGCAATAACGAGTCAAAATCATGGTTATGCAATAGATAAAGACTCATTAATCGATAGTGACTTAGAAATTACACATATCGCAATCAATGATGGAACGATAGAAGGCTTGAAACATAAGTCATTACCAGCATTTTCGGTTCAATATCACCCTGAAGCATGTCCAGGACCATCTGATTCAAATTACTTATTTGATAACTTTATCGATATGATGAATGATTTTAAAGCGAAGGAGCGTATGTCAAATGCCTAAACGTACAGATATAGAAACGATTTTAGTTATTGGATCCGGTCCAATTATCATTGGTCAGGCCGCAGAATTTGATTATGCAGGTACTCAAGCTTGCCTAGCATTAAAGGAAGAAGGCTACCGTGTAATATTAGTAAACTCGAATCCAGCAACAATTATGACTGACAAAGAAATTGCAGATAAAGTATATATTGAACCATTAACGCATGATTTTATTGCGCGCATTATTCGTAAAGAACAACCGGACGCACTGTTACCTACATTAGGTGGACAAACAGGATTGAACATGGCTATTCAACTACATGATAGCGGTGAGCTTGAAGCAAACAATGTGCAACTTTTAGGTACTAAATTAGAATCTATCCAACAGGCAGAAGACAGAGAATTATTCAGATCATTAATGAATGAACTTGGGGTGCCTGTGCCTGAAAGTGATATTGTAAACACTGTAGAACAAGCGTTTATGTTTAAAGAAAAAGTTGGCTATCCGCTCATCGTAAGACCAGCATTTACAATGGGAGGTACTGGCGGTGGTATTTGTCATAATGATGATGAGTTCAAAGAAATTGTAGCGAATGGATTACATTATAGCCCAGCAACACAATGTTTGATTGAAAAATCAATTGCTGGTTTTAAAGAAATTGAATACGAAGTGATGCGTGACAAAAATGACAACGCAATCGTTGTGTGTAACATGGAAAATATTGACCCTGTGGGTATACATACAGGAGATTCAATTGTTGTGGCACCGAGCCAAACATTGTCAGATATTGAATATCAGATGCTACGTGACGTGTCATTAAAAGTAATCCGTGCCTTAGGTATAGAAGGCGGATGTAACGTGCAATTAGCTTTAGATCCACATTCTATGGATTACTATATTATTGAAGTGAATCCACGTGTATCTCGTTCGTCAGCATTAGCATCTAAAGCAACAGGTTATCCAATTGCTAAATTAGCAGCTAAAATTGCAGTTGGTTTAACATTAGATGAAATGTTAAACCCAATTACGGAAACATCTTATGCTGCATTTGAACCAACTTTAGATTATGTTATTTCGAAAATTCCACGTTTCCCATTTGATAAATTTGAAAAAGGAGAACGTGTTTTAGGAACACAAATGAAAGCAACTGGGGAAGTTATGGCAATTGGTAGAACTTACGAAGAGTCATTACTTAAAGCAATTCGTTCATTGGAATATGGCGTACATCACCTAGGTTTACCTAATGGAGATTCGTATGATTTAGATTACATTAAAGCGCGTATCAATGATCAAGATGATGAACGTTTATTCTTTATAGGTGAAGCGATACGTCGTGGAACAACATTAGAAGAAATTCATGATATGACACAAATTGATTATTTCTTCTTAAATAAATTCCAACATATCATCAATATTGAGCATGATTTGAAAGCCAATAAAGGTGATATCGAGCATCTGAAATTTGCCAAAGATTATGGTTTTAGTGATCGTGTCATTGCACACCGTTTTGATATAACCGAAGAAGAAGTTCATGATTTAAGAATAAAAAATGGTATAACGCCAGTTTATAAAATGGTAGACACTTGTGCTGCAGAATTTGAATCAGCAACGCCATATTATTATGGGACGTATGAGTATGAAAATGAATCTGTTGTTACAGATAAAGAAAAAATCCTAGTGCTTGGTTCAGGACCGATTCGTATTGGTCAAGGCGTAGAGTTTGATTACGCAACAGTACATGCAGTTTGGGCGATACAACGTGCAGGTTATGAAGCTATTATCGTTAATAACAACCCTGAAACGGTATCAACTGATTTCTCAATTTCTGATAAGTTATACTTTGAGCCATTAACAGAAGAAGACGTTATGAATATTATTGATCTAGAGCAACCTAAGGGTGTAGTTGTACAATTTGGTGGCCAAACAGCAATCAACTTAGCAGATAAACTTGCTAAACATGACGTTCAAATTTTAGGAACTTCTTTAGAAAATCTAAATCGTGCAGAAGACCGTAAAGAATTTGAAGCATTATTACACACGATAGATGTACCTCAACCTAAGGGAAAAACAGCAACATCTCCTAAAGAAGCATTAGAAAATGCGAGAAATATCGGTTATCCAGTTGTTGTAAGACCTTCATATGTATTAGGTGGGCGTGCAATGGAAATTGTGAATAGTGATGCAGAACTAGAAGATTACATGAATCAAGCAGTTAAGGCGAGTCCGGATCATCCAGTACTAGTAGATAGTTATTTAACAGGTAAAGAAATTGAAGTGGATGCGATATCCGATGGAGAAACTGTTATTATCCCTGGCATCATGGAGCATATCGAAAGAGCTGGTGTTCACTCAGGTGACTCAATAGCAGTCTATCCACCGCAAACATTAACACAACAAGAAATGGATACGTTAGAAGACTATACGATTAGGCTAGCCAAAGGATTAAATATTATAGGATTAATTAATATCCAATTTGTCATCGCTCATGATGGTGTCTTCGTCTTAGAAGTAAACCCACGTTCGAGTCGTACAGTACCATTTTTAAGTAAAATTACGAACATCCAAATGGCTCAGCTAGCAATGCGTGCGATTATGGGTGAAAAACTTGTAGATATAGGCTATAAAGCAGGTATACAGCCATATACTGAGGGTGTCTTTGTCAAAGCGCCAGTATTTAGCTTTAATAAGTTGAAAAATGTTGATATTACGCTCGGACCTGAAATGAAATCAACAGGAGAAGTTATGGGTAAAGATACAACGATGGAAAAAGCTCTATTCAAAGGACTAACAGCCAGTGGTATGGAAGTAAAAGATCACGGTACAGTATTGATGACAGTTAGTGATAAAGATAAAGAAGAAGTAGTCAGTATTGCACATCGCTTAAATGAAGTAGGCTATAAAATTTTAGCAACTGAAGGTACTGCGAATAAATTAGCTGAGCATAATATACCAACAGAAATCGTCGGTAAAATTGGTAAAGAAGATGATTTATTAACACGTATTCAACAAAGTGAAGTACAAATTGTAGTGAATACAATGACTAAAGGTAAAGAATTCGAACGTGATGGTTTCCAAATCAGACGTACATCAGTTGAAAATGGCGTACCTTGTCTCACTTCGTTAGACACAGCTGATGCACTGACGTCAGTGATTGAAAGCATGACATTTACAATGAAAAATATGTAATAGTTAAGTTTGATACCAACTAAGATAAAATGACAGCGCGATTGTGTAACATTATTTTATCTTGGTACATATAGTAGAATTTTTAAAATACGAGGTGTAGAACATATTATGAATAATTTACCAATTATTGCACTAGACTTTGATTCTTCAGAAGCGGTGGATGCATTCTTAGATCAATTTGATGAGCCGCTTTTTGTAAAAGTGGGTATGGAACTTTTTTATCAAACCGGACCACAGTTTATAGAATCCATTAAAGCACGTGGACACGATATTTTTTTGGATTTAAAATTACATGATATACCTAATACTGTGGGTAAGGCAATGGAAGGGTTAAGTAAATTAAATGTTGATTTAGTGAACGTTCATGCTGCCGGTGGAACTGAAATGATGACACGCGCATTAGAAGGCTTAAGAAAAAATAACCAAAACATTAAAGTTATAGCAGTTACGCAACTTACCTCAACTACAGAATCAATGTTAAGAAATGAACAAAATATTCAAAGCTCCATAGAAGATGCAGTGCTTAATTATGCGTATCTAGCCAAAACGTCTGGTTTAGATGGTGTCGTATGTTCACCGCTTGAAGCGGCATTACTTACAGGTGAACTCGGTAAAGATTTCTTGAAAGTAACACCTGGTATTAGACCCGCAAATGCGCATTCAGATGATCAAAAAAGGATTACTACACCGGGAGAAGCGAAACAACTAGGCTCAACGCATATTGTAGTAGGGCGACCAATTACGAAAAGTGACGATCCTGTCGCAAGTTATCATAAAATTAAAGAAAGTTGGTTAAGTTAAAATGGCTAAAGCAATAGCAGAATCACTATTAGATATTAAAGCAGTTTCACTTTCGCCAAACGACCCGTTTACATGGAGTTCAGGTATTAAATCACCTATTTATTGCGATAACCGTGTAACATTAGGGTATCCTTCTGTGCGACGTAATATTAGAGATGGTTTAAGTACCTTAATTAAAAATCATTTTGAGGGTGTCGAAATCATTTCAGGCACTGCAACAGCTGGTATTCCGCATGCTGCCTACGTTTCTGAAACACTGGATTTACCTATGAATTATGTGCGTTCTAAGAGTAAGAGCCATGGTAAACAAAACCAAATTGAAGGTGCGTTAACTAAAGGTAAAAAAGTGGTTGTCATTGAAGACTTAATTTCAACAGGTGGATCTTCTATAGCTGCTGTGGAGGCATTAAAAGAAGCGGGAGCTGAAGTTCTAGGCGTAGTAGCTATATTTACGTACGGTCTAAAAAAAGCGGATGAACAATTTAAACAAGCTGAAATACCTTTCTTTACTTTAAGTAATTATAATGAATTAATTGAGGTTGCTAAAGAAAAGGGAGAAATTTCTGACAATGATATTAGTACATTAGTTGAATGGCGAGACAACTTGTCTTAATATGTGAGTTGGAGGGGATATTATGACAGAAGACCCAAAAGAAGCATATAATCACTTTGCACATTTAAACGATTTTTTAAAAAAAGAAAACGATTATAGACATCCATCTCATTCAGACAATAAAAACGAATGGCTATCTAACACATCAGAAGCAAATATATATAAGAAATCAAAGTCTACTATTAAACAAAAAGGTCATATCAAGTAATTCATAAAATGTCATATGTATAAACCACGTATTTAAGACCATAATAAAGAGGAAGATCAAAATGAATTCTATTTTGACCTTCCTCTTTATATTAAATCATTTTGATATAGCAAACTTCTCATTGAAATTCATTAAATGAAGTTCGGTTTTTAACAACAAAGACTATCAATATGATTCACGATTTATAATGCTTATGATATGTGCTGACCGTTTTAAAACTAAAATGTATAGATGTGTAGTATAGTCATTATTAGCGGATCATAATTTTAATAATAATATAGCCTACCAATAATACTAATGCTGCAATAAGTAATGGAATAATATAAAAAGACATGAAATACCTCCAATTGGATTTATATTTATTCTAACTGTAAATATTAAAAAGTAAAAGAAATAAGGACGATAGCGTCATTCAACTACAAAAAGGGAGCCTGCTACACAGCGTTTGAATATATGAATCTAAAATAATTGCAGGCAATACAAAGTGGTATGACGATTATTGTTGCGATACATTTGCATTTATAATACGATGTGTACCTTAGAATTACAATAATATATTTTTATGGGGCTGGGACATAAATACATGTCTTAGCCTCTATAGTTATATTAGCAATAGTTGACTGAATTTAAATTACGGCTCGTATCCGTTTGCCAAAGTGTTTAATTTTTGAAAATGTAAGGGGTGCTTAAATGAAAATGATGAAACAATTATTCCGTGATCATACTAAAAATATCATTGTTTGTTTAATTGGCGCATTTGTCAGTGCAATTGCAGTAAATTGCTTTATTCTAGAATCTAATCTTGGGGATGGTGGAACAGTTGGTATATCTTTAGCACTTAAATATGCTTTTGGTTGGTCGCCAGCCCTAACTTCTTTAATTATTAATACAATTGTTATTATTGTAGGTTGGAAGTTTTTAAGTACAAGAACCGCTGTATATACCTTTATTGCGAACACTGCAATTTCTCTATTTTTAGATTTAACTGAAAATTTTAGTACAGGCATAGATAACTTTGTAATCAATGCTGCTTTTGGTGGTGTATTTGTAGGTGTGGGCATTGGCTTGGTTATTGCAGCAGGTGGTGTCATCGGAGGAACTTCGGTTGTTGCTAAAATGTTAAACAAATACTTTGATATAAAAACGTCACAAGGTATTTTTCTATTAGATGGTTTAGTTGTGCTATCTTTCTTGTTCGTATTACCACTAGAGAATGTGTTGTTTACAATTATTATGATATTTATTACCGAACGTGCAACTTCATTTATAATTGAAGGCTTTAATCCTAAAAAAGCTGTTACGATTATTTCGGATAAAAATGAAAAGATTAGCGATAAAATCAACAGCTTTACAGGCAGAGGCTCAACGTTACTTAAAGGCAAAGGTGGCTTTGGTAAAAAAGAAACAAGTATGCTATATGTTGTGGTGCCACAATCCCAAGTTACGCGAGTCAAAAAATTAGTGAATGAAGAAGATGACCAAGCTTTTCTAGTTATACATGATGTGCGTGATGTGCTAGGTAGTGGATTTATTAATTTAACATAAGTATTATTTTGATTGTTAAAAATAATGCTTTGTGTATATATTAAAATTTATAGTAGCGGTGTATATTCGATTTTTTACAACTTATCATTTATTTTAGTATTAAGAAGAATTAAGGAGGTTGAATAATGGCTATACCGAAAATAACTACATTTCTAATGTTCAATGGAGATGCAGAAGAAGCAATTAATTTATATGTTAGTACATTTGAAGATGCTGAGATATTAGCATTGGTAAGATATAGTGAAAGTGATAAAGAACCAACAGGTGCTGTACAACACGCTATTTTTAGATTGAAAGATCAAGTGTTTATGGCAATTGATAATATGAATGGTGTCGATATAGAAATGAACCCAGCCGTATCATTATATGTCACTGTAGATAGTGCTTTAGAAATGGAACGCTTATTCAGTAATCTGAAAAGTGGAGGAGCTATTTTAATGCCTAAAACGCAGATGCCACCATTTAGAGAGTTTGCTTGGATTCAAGATAAATTTGGTGTTAATTTTCAACTAGCGTTGCCAGAATAAACTTAAATTTTAGAATAAAAAAAGCTAGGATATAATCGTTTTCGAAAAAATATTTAACGATTTTATCCTAGCTTTTTTATTATGCATTTTGATGATCGTTACAGTTCTGAAAAGTTACTTTACTTTCATTTTTTGAATGTGGTCATAATCGGGTGTAGCAAAAAGCGTTTTTTGATTATCGTATGTGACATAGCCTGGTTTGGCACCTGAAGGTTTGTGTACATGTCTAATTTCTGTATAATCTACTGGAATTTGTCCAGAATTACCAGCTTTGGAGAAATAACCGGATAACATGGCCGCTTCTTTAATTGTATCTTCGCTTGGTGCATCACTAAGTATCACAACATGTGAACCTGGTATATCTTTCGTGTGGAACCAAAGATGATTTTTTGCTGCTTTTTTATTAGTTAAATAATCATTTTGTTTATTGTTTTTTCCAACAAGAATCGTATCGCCGTCAGTTGAAACATATTCTTGTAATTGAATGGATTGTTTCTTTTTCTTCTTATTTTGTTTGCGTTGTTTCATAAAGCCTTGTTCCGCTAGCTCATCTCGGATATCGTCAATATCATCAACAGAGATATGTGCGAGCTGCTGTTCAATACTTTCAAAATAGGCAATATTCTCTTGAGTTAATTCAATTTGACGAAGTAACTCGTGTGCTCTTGTTTTTAACTTGTTATATTTTTTATAATAATTCTGCGCATTGACAGCCGGTGCTTTGGTTGGGTTAAGAGGAATTGTAATTTCTTCACCAGTATAGTAATTAAGTGTTGTGATTTCTTTATCGCCTTGTTTAATTTGATAAATATTGGCTGTTATTAACTCACCATATAGTTGCTGTAATTCTTTTTCTTTTGTACCTTCTTGTTCATCAATTAATTTACTTAATTTATTTTGATATTTATGGAGTTGTTGTTGTACAAATTTAACTAAATCATTGGCGCGTTGTTTGACACGTTCTCTTTCACCACGTGCGTCATAATAGCGATCAAGTAAATCATGTAATGAATCGTATTCTACAACATCATCATAAAACTGATTTAATTTTATAAAGTAAAAATCTTCTTTACCTGTTTCATGATTTTTATGGAAAACAGGTGTAGGTTCACCTTTAGTTTCCTCAATTACTGTATCAAATGCTTCAGGTAAAGTTTGAGCAGTCATAAATTGTTTTCTACTTACAATTTCATTAGCGATCAATGGACTAAAACCTTCTATATGGTCTAGTAATTGTCGCGCTATTTTCCCACTATTAAAATCTATATATTTTAATACAGTTTCTCCAGATATATCATATGGGTTAATTTTATTTTGTGCAGGTGGTGCTTCATATTGGAAACCAGGCATTACAGTACGATACTGATTTGTATTTGGTGTTAAATGTTTAAAGCCTTCAATAATTTTGCGCTGTTCATCTACTAAAATTAAATTACTGTGTTTACCCATAATTTCTAAAATAATTGTACGATGTATTGTATCGCCAATTTCGTCTTTACTCTGTACATCTATTTCTACACGTCTATCATTACCGATTTGTCTTACTGCTTTTATAAAGCCACCTTCAATATGTTTACGAAATACACGTGCAAACATCGGAGGATCAAATGGATTATCATATTTTTTATTAGTTAAATGCATTCTAGTAAAACTTGGATGGATAGAAAGTAGAAGTTGATGATTTTTACGATTTTGACGCACAACGACAAGAAGTGTGTCGTTTTCTGGTTGATTTATTTTGTGGATTCTACCACCTACAAGAAATTGTAGAGATTCCACCATCTTTTTAGTGAATAAACCATCATATGCCATTACTATCAGCCACCTTATTTTTAGTCATTCTACATATTGTAACATGGCGTAAAGATTAGGTCATGAGCAAAGTTTGTGTTGTGGGACGCTATACAATTGAATGTTTCTTATGGTATCATATGTAAATAATAGAAGATTAGCTTAGAGAGGTAGTAAGTCATGGATAATGAGAAAGGTTTATTGATTGTACTATCTGGACCTTCTGGTGTAGGAAAAGGGACAGTTAGAAAAAAAATATTTGATGATCCAACCACATCTTATAAATATTCTATTTCGATGACGACACGTGATAAACGTGAAGGTGAAGTAGATGGTGTTGATTATTTTTTCAAAGCCAAAGCAGAATTTGAAGAATTAATTAAACAAGATGAATTTATAGAATATGCTGAATACGTAGGCAATTACTATGGGACGCCAGTTCAATATGTTAAAGATACAATGGAGCAAGGTCATGACGTATTTTTAGAAATTGAAGTAGAAGGTGCGAAACAAGTACGTAAGAAATTTCCAGATGCATTATTTGTTTTTCTTGCGCCGCCAAGTTTAGATCATTTACGTGAACGATTAGTTGGTCGTGGTACGGAATCTGATGAGAAAATTCAAAGTCGTGTGAATGAAGCGCGTAAAGAAGTAGAAATGATGAACTTGTATGATTATGTTGTTGTTAATGATGAAGTAGAGTTAGCTAAACAACGTATTCAATCTATTGTAGAAGCTGAGCATTTGAAGAGAGAACGTATTGAGGCAAAATATAGAAAAATGATATTGGAGGCAAAAAAATAATGTTATACCCACCATTAAATGAATTAACAGCAAAAGTTAATTCAAAATATTTAATTGCAACTACTGCTGCAAAACGTGCTCGTGAAATAGATGAAAATCCAGAAACTGCATTGTTAAGTAAATATGATGCAAAAAAACCTGTAGGTAAGGCGCTAGAAGAAATCGCTGGCGGAGATGTTTATCCAAACGGACTTTACAAAATACCATCTAAATAATTAAAAGTTAATCTTGAAATACGGAAATACAACTAATGCGGATCTAGTTAAAATTTTCCAATTTTTTCTAGCTAGCCTTGTGGGGGCGGGAATACGAAATCAAATTTTGATTTCTGTCCCGCTCTTTTTTTATTTGATTAATAAATTGTGTATAATGATGATTAATCATGTATTTAATGTATTTAATGTATTAAATTACAAATTAGTCTTTGTTTTATTTATAAATAAAAAATTATAACCTATTGAAAGGTCATATTTAAATCATTTGGAGGGGATTTTCAATGAAACGAATATTACTTGCTGTTACGGGTGGTATTGCTGCGTATAAAGCAATTGATTTAACAAGTAAATTAACGCAAGCAGACTATGATGTTAGAGTCATGCTTACAGATCATGCACAAGAGTTTGTGACTCCATTAGCTTTTCAAGCAATTGGTAGAAATCCAGTTTATACAAGTACTTTTTTAGAACAAAACCCAGAGGAAATACAACATGTTGCATTAGGTGATTGGGCGGACGCAATCGTAGTGGCTCCAGCAACAGCAAATACAATCGCCAAACTTGCAAATGGTATTGCCGATGATATGGTGACGTCAACATTACTCGCTACGGAAACACCTAAATTTATTGCGCCAGCGATGAATGTGCATATGTATGAAAATAATAGAACACAACATAATCTTGCTACACTAAGTTCGGATGGTTATTATTTTCTCGAACCTGGTGAAGGCTTTTTAGCATGTGGTTATGTTGCGAAAGGACGCATGGAAGAGCCGTTGCAAATCGTTGAAAGATTAAACCAATTTTTCAAAGAAAATGATCATGCATCTTATCCAACAGACAGTCGATTTGAAGGAATTAATGCTTTAATCACTGCCGGACCTACTGTCGAAGAGTTAGATCCAGTACGTTATTTATCTAATCGATCATCAGGAAAAATTGGTTATGCATTGGCGGAATCACTAACTAAGCGTGGCGCTAACGTTACACTCGTATCTGGACCTACACACCTAATACCTCCAGAAAATGTAAATGTTGTTCAAATTCAGAGCGCTGAGGAAATGTTTGAAGCGGTGAAAAAACACTTTGATGAACAAGATATCATATTTAAAGCTGCAGCAGTATCAGATTATGCACCTGCTGAAATGTTAAAGCACAAACTAAAAAAACAAGACGGTACGTTATCTGTAACTTTTAAACGTACACCAGATATTTTGAAATATTTAGGAGAACATAAAACAAAGCAATTCTTAGTAGGTTTTGCTGCTGAAACACAAAATATTGAAACATATGCTCAGAAAAAATTACAACATAAAAATGCAGATGTGATTATTGCTAATAACGTAGGAGATCGTTCAATAGGATTTAGTTCAGACGATAATGACTATACGATGTATTTCAAAAATGGAAATCCTATTAGCTTAGGAAAACACAAAAAAGTCATATTAGCGGAGCATATCTTAGATAGTTTAGAAACAAGGTGGGAATAAAATGATAGCAAAAGTAATTGTTGATATACCTTCGAAAAGTGTGGACTTTACGTTCGATTATATTATTCCTACAAGATTACAATCTATGATACAAGTGGGTATGCGTGTCATTGTGCCTTTTGGACCTAGAACAATTCAAGGTTATATTATGGAAATAACAGAACAACCTGACGCAAATATAGACATAGCCAAGCTAAAAGAGATAAAAGAAATTCAAGATATTAAACCAGAATTAACTGAGGAACTCATTAAGTTAACGGATTGGTACAATAATTACTTTGTGACGAAGCGTATTTCTATGTTAGAAGTGATGTTGCCGAGTGCAATTAAAGCTAAGTATACAAAAGTTTTTTCAATTGAAAATGAGGAAGCGATTCCGGAACAGTTACGTCGACGTTTCGATAGTGAAGGGCATTATGCGTATAAAGAAGCGCAGTATAATGACGACCTATCCGTCATCTCTCCTTTATTGAAGCAAGGTGATATTAGTGAAGTCACATTACTTTCTCAAAGTCTCAGCAAAAAGAAACAACGTGCTGTGAGAGTGATAGAAGGCTTTGAATATGACGCTGTACTTGGTTCTTTAGAAAAGTCTCAAAAACAATATGATTTATATGCTTATTTAATTGATGAACGTCATCATACTGTATTACTGAAACAATTAGAAGAAATGAACTTTTCAAAATCGAGTATTGATACACTTACGCGCAAAGGCTTTGTTGAAAAATACGATGCAATCGTGGAACGTGATCCTTTTGAAACACGTGTATTTGAACAAGACGAAAAGCAACAACTTACAGTTGATCAACTGCAAGCGTTTGAAGCAATACTTAAAACTATTAAGGCACATGAGCAAAGAACCTTTTTACTCCATGGTGTGACGGGTTCAGGAAAGACTGAAGTATATTTGCAAACAATTGAAGAGGTGTTGCATTTAGATAGACAAGCTATGATGCTAGTGCCTGAAATTGCTTTAACCCCACAAATGGTTTTAAGGTTTAAGCAACGATTTGGTGATGAAGTCGCGGTGCTCCATTCAGGTTTGTCGAAAGGTGAACGCTATGATGAATGGCAAAAAATCAGAGATGGTAAAGCTCGGGTAAGTGTTGGCGCAAGGTCAAGTGTCTTTGCACCATTTAAAAATTTAGGCATGATCATTATTGATGAAGAACATGAATCATCTTATAAACAAGAGGACTATCCTAGGTACCATGCACGTGATATTGCCCAATGGCGTAGTCAATATCATCAATGCCCATTGATTCTAGGGAGTGCCACACCGAGTTTAGAAACATACGCGCGTGCTGATAAGGGTGTTTATGAACTATTGTCTTTACCTAACAGAGTCAACCAACAAGCGTTACCAGAAATTGAAATCGTTGATATGAGAGCTGAATTGAGTTCAGGCAATCGATCTATGTTTTCAGAACAATTACGTGAAGCAATTCAAAATCGTTTAGATAAACAAGAACAGATTGTATTGTTTTTAAATCGTCGAGGCTATGCATCATTTATGCTATGTAGAGATTGTGGTCATGTACCACAATGTCCTAACTGTGATATCTCCTTGACTTATCATAAGTCCTCAGACCAATTGAAGTGTCATTATTGTGGTCACCAAGAAACACCTCCGAACAAATGTCCTAATTGTGAAAGTGAACATATAAGACAAGTTGGTACAGGTACGCAAAGGGTTGAAGAATTATTACAAGAAGTGTTCCAAGAAGCGCGAATTATACGTATGGATGTTGATACTACGTCTCGCAAAGGAGCTCATGAAAAATTATTAAATGATTTTGGCACAGGTAAAGGAGATATTCTATTAGGAACTCAAATGATTGCAAAAGGGTTAGATTTTCCTAATATCACGCTAGTAGGTGTACTTAACGCAGATACGATGCTAAACCTTCCTGACTTCAGAGCAAGTGAACGTACTTACCAATTATTAACACAAGTATCTGGGCGTGCAGGACGTCACGAAAAAGAAGGGCAAGTTATCATTCAAACTTATAATCCAGAACATTACGCGATTAAAGATGTTCAAGAAAATGATTATACAGCTTTCTTTAACAAAGAAATGAATTATAGAAAAATAGGGAAATATCCTCCTTACTTCTTTTTAATAAATTTCACTATCTCACACAAAGATATGAAGAAAGTAATGGAAGCATCGAAACATATTCATAAAATTTTATTACAGCATTTATCAGATAAAGCATTAGTATTAGGGCCATCACCAGCAGCATTATCAAGAATAAATAATGAATACCGCTTCCAAATCTTAATTAAATATAAAAGTGAACCAGCATTACATGAAGCGCTTAAGTATTTAGATGATTATTATCACGATCAATATTTAAAAGACAAGTTATCATTAAAAATTGATATTAATCCTCAAATGATGATGTAAGAAGCTCGTTTAAATGTCCTGACTACAATAGTTTTAAAGGATACAAACGTTTGTAGAATTAAATAAAGTCCAGAAAAAGGACAAATAGTTTAACTTGAGTCATATTTTAAGTCTCAATTAACTGTTTGTCTTTTTTACTGTTATATATTTGAATAATTGTTTACAAAGCCCTTTAATATATGTGGAATTCGACGATTTGCAGGAGTAAAAATATTATATTAGAGGAGTTTATGTGAGGAAAAAACGATTCATTAATGTCGTTAATGATTATAAATAGCATCTATGAAGGGAAATAAATACGCTAAAAACATAAGTATTACTAGAATAGCTATAAACCAGTTTTCTTTTTCCAAACTTATTCATCCTTTTCAAAAGTATATGGTAACCATATTATAAAAGAATAAGTAAAATCAATAACAGAGGGAGAATGTAATTAAATCTTTAAGTTAAATTAACAATGTAATTAAAAGTAAATAGCGAGCTATCATTTATTATAAAGGCCTTTTTAATTTTTTGTTTTTAAAATTTTAAATGTCTATAATAATTGTTATATATCTATATTTAATTTATAAAAAACATATCAATTTTAAATTTGCATTTAATGCGTTGTACAGTTATATTGAATAGTAACGAGTCCAATATAAATTGATATCGTACTTATCTAAAACAGAGATCTAGATTTTTAAATCAGCAATAAAATACAATGGTGAACAGTTTTCATCATGTAAATATAATGTCTAAGGGGATTTGTCTATGAGTTTAATGAATAAAAGAGAAGCTACAGGATTAAGTATAGTTGAATTATCAAATCGTATCGCATCTTTATATAATACAGAATTAAGTCCTGAATTAATTGAACGCATAGAAAGTAAGCAAACAAAATTAAAAAATGAAGATGCACAAATATTGGCCGAATTTTTTAATACAACCTCTGAAGATTTAATGTGAACCAAACAGACTTTAAAATTCATCTAAATGAGTAATTTAACCATAAAATATGAGTATCGTCTCACTTGTTATACATTAAATTTAGCGCCATGAATTAGTATTTAAAATGATTAGAAAAATTTAAAATATTAGTGTATAGTGGGCCTATAAAGCTCAGCATAGTACAAGTGAATAAAGGGGCGATGTGTCAATGGTATATAATAAATATAATCAGCCAATTGGTGAAATACTAAAAGATTTTGAAATGCCTTATATTCCTGAAGCGGAGTTATTAAAAGGGCAATATTGTCGTTTGGAAAAATTGTCAACACAACATATAGATGATTTATTCAGTCATTTTAGTACAGAAGAAGATGCACCGAATTGGACGTATTTACCCGATGAACAAACACAAGATTTTAGTCAATTTAAAGACTACATAAATAATAAAATTGAATCGAAGGATCCTTATTTCTTTGCGATTATCGATAGTGAGAGAGATGAAGCGGTTGGTATTTTGTCGTTGTTAAGAATAAATCAAAAAAATGCATCTATCGAAGTGGGGCATATTCACTATTCAAATGTTTTAAAACAATCACGTATTGCAACTGAGGTGCAATATTTATTAGCAAATTATGTCTTTGAAACGTTAGGTTATAGAAGATATGAATGGAAATGTGATGCGCTGAATCAACCTTCTATTAAGGCAGCCAAAAGACTTGGATTTAAATATGAAGGTATTTTTAGAAATCATACAATTTATAAAAATAGAAGTAGAGATACTTGCTGGTTATCAATGTTAGACAATGAATGGTATGAATATAAAAGTAAATTTGAAAAATGGCTGAATGCGTATAATTTTGATGAATTCGGTATACAGCTTACTAGATTGTCTATGGAATAAAAGAAAGAAAATTAACATTTATATAATCGAATTATCTACAAAACGAAGGAAATATTTTATTGTTAACTGATAAAATATTTCCTTCGTTTTGTTTATTATTGTTAAGCTATACTTAGTATTTTAAAGTTATGAAATGTTTTTTGAGTTGTATTATGAACAGATAGCACGGCTATTTAAATTAGCAGTTGCACAATGCATGATGCATTTTTGGTCAAAATAAGTTATAATGATATGATGAATTTTTGTGAGGAGAAATATGATGACAATTAAACAGCTTGTTACGAGTCAACACCCAATTCTAAAAAGATCAATACCTGATGTTACTTTATTTGACGCTCAATTAGCGGAGTTGTTACTCGATTTAGAAGATACAATGTATGACGTGGGTGCATCCGCTATATGTGCACCACAAATTGGTATATCGCAAAAAGTGGCGATTATAGATATGGAAGTAGATGGCTTGTTACAACTGGTTAATCCTCAATTAATAAGCGAATCTAATGAGAAAGTTACAGATTTAGAAGGTTCCATTAGTATACCTAACGTATATGGTGAAGTGACGAGAAGTAAAATGATCGTTGTTAAAAGTAATGATAAAAATGGTAATGAAGTTGAAATGACAGCATATGATGATATTGCACGTATGATATTACATATGATTGACCATTTTGAAGGTAAGTTATTTACTGAGCGCGTAAGTAAATTTTTGAATGAAGCTGAAATGGAGGCGTATTTTGACAATGAGTAGAATAATATTTATGGGAACACCTGATTTTTCAACTAAAGTTTTGGAAATGTTAATTGCGGAACACGATGTAATCGCGGTTGTAACTCAACCTGATAGACCGGTTGGTAGAAAACGTACACTCACACCACCACCTGTAAAAAAAGTGGCAGTAGCTCATGACATTGCGGTTTATCAGCCAGAAAAATTAGCACAATCAGAAGACTTAAAAGCACTTATTGATTTAAATGCAGACCTAATCGTCACAGCAGCTTTTGGACAAATATTACCGGAATCATTATTAGCATCACCTAAACTAGGTGCAATCAATGTCCACGCTTCATTGTTGCCTAAATATAGAGGAGGCGCGCCAATTCATCAAGCGATTATTGATGGCGAAAAAGAAACAGGAATATCTATCATGTATATGGTTAAAAAACTAGATGCTGGTGACATTATATCTCAACGCGCTATTGAGATAGAACAGCAAGATGATGTAGGTACGATGCACGAGAAATTGAGCTTCCTAGGTGCAAACTTACTAAAAGAAACCTTACCATCTATAGTAAATGGAACTAATGACAGTATTGCTCAAAATGAAAGTGAAGCGACATTTGCATCTAATATTAATCGTGAAGACGAGAAAATTGATTGGACGCTTCCAGCCGAACAGATATATAACCATATTCGCGGTCTGTCACCATGGCCGGTTGCTTATACGGTTATGGACGAAGGAAACTTAAAAATATATGCATCTAAAATTGAAAAAGATAAAACTGGAAAACCAGGTACGATTATAGAAACAACAAAAAAAGCAATTATCGTAGCGACTGGTTCCGAAGATGCGATTGCTTTAACAGACATACAAGTTGCAGGTAAAAAACGAATGCTTGCTGCAAATTACTTAAGCGGCGTGCAAACGTCACTCGTTGGGAAGGTATTATTATGACAATAGACACGAACGTAAGACAGTTAGCATTTGAAACTTTACAAGACATCATCAATGACAAGGCATATAGCAATATCATCATTAATGAAGTATTATCTAATAATGAATTAAATCGTGCAGATAAAGGGTTATTTACTGAACTCGTTTATGGTACGTTAAAAAGAAAGTTTTCGCTGGATTATCTTTTAAAACCTTTCGTTCAAACGAAACTCAAAGGTTGGGTAAGACAATTATTATGGATGAGTATTTATCAATACGTTTATCTAGATAAAATTCCAGAACATGCAATTATTAACGAAGCAGTAGAAATTGCTAAGCGCAAGGGTGGCCCACATAATGGTAACGTAGTGAATGGTATCTTACGTAATATTATGCGCAGTAACTTACCAGACTTCACTGAAATTACTGATGACAAAAAGAGAATTGCAATCGAATACAGCTTGCCAAAATGGTTAGTGGATCATTGGTCAACACACTTTGGTATTGAAAAAACTGAAGCTATTGCGCAATCATTTTTAACAAAAGTAGAGACAATTGTACGTGTTAATTTAACAAGGATTTCGATTGAAGATGCAATTAGAAGGTTAGTTGAAGATGATTATATCGTAGAACAAGATAACGAGATTGATACATGTTTGCATATTAGTGGCAAACCAATTATCGAATCACGTATGTTCAAAGATGGTTTAGTTTCAATACAAGATAAAAGTTCTATGTTCGTTGCTGAATTAATGGGATTAGCAGATGGCGATGAAGTTCTAGATGCATGTAGTGCACCAGGTGGAAAAGCATGCCATATTGCAGAAGTATTAAATGGCACAGGACACATTGATGCAACTGATATCTATGAACATAAAATAGATTTGATAGATTTCAATATTAAAAAATTACGATTGTCTAACATTTCTGCTTTTGAACACGATGCGACTGAAAAATATGGTAAAGTGTATGATAAGATTTTAGTTGATGCACCATGTAGTGGCTTAGGTGTACTAAGACATAAACCTGAAATTAAATATGAACAGTCGCAACAATCAATTCAATCATTAGTTGAAATTCAATTGGAAATTTTAAATAATGTGAAAGATAATTTAAAACCAGGCGGCACGTTAGTTTATTCTACATGTACAATTGAACAATTAGAGAATGAAAATGTAGTCTATACATTTTTGAAAGACAATAAAGATTTTGAATTTGACACATTTGAACACCCGATAACTGGAGAAAAAGTGAAAACGATGCAAGTACTACCTCAAGATTTCAACTCTGATGGCTTTTTCATTACTAGGATTAGAAGAAAGGAAAATTAAATTATGATTACTGAAGAAAAGAAGAAAAAGAATAAGTTTCTTCCCAATTTTGAAAAGCAGTCCATTTATTCAATTAGATATGACGAGATGCAAGATTGGTTGATACAAAATGGTCAACAAAAATTCAGAGCGAAACAAATTTTTGAGTGGCTGTATGAAAAACGCGTAGACAGCATCGATGAAATGTTAAATTTATCTAAGGAACTTAGAGAAATTTTAAAAGATAGTTTTACAATGACAACTATGACGACAGTTGTTAAACAAGAAAGCCGAGACGGTACAATTAAATTCTTATTTGAGCTACAAGATGGCTATACAATAGAAACAGTTCTTATGAGACATGAATATGGGAATTCAGTATGTGTTACGACACAAGTAGGTTGTCGTATTGGTTGTACGTTCTGTGCATCTACTTTAGGTGGGTTGAAACGTAATTTAGAAGCGGGAGAAATAGTGTCCCAAGTACTTACTGTTCAAAAAGCACTAGATGAATCAGAAGAACGCGTATCACAAATCGTTATCATGGGTATTGGTGAACCATTTGAGAACTATGATGAAATGATGGATTTCTTGAAAATTGTCAATAACGATAATGGTTTGAATATTGGCGCCCGTCATATTACGGTATCAACTTCAGGTATTATCCCACGTATATATGATTTTGCAGATGAAGATATTCAAATTAATTTTGCTGTGAGTTTACATGGTGCAAATGATGAAATACGTTCTCGATTAATGCCTATTAACAGAGCATACAATGTTGAAAAGTTAATGGAATCTATTAATTATTATCAAGAAAAAACAAATAGACGTATTACTTTTGAGTATGGCTTGTTTGGCGGCGTCAATGATCAACTTGAACATGCTAGAGAATTAGCTCATTTAATTCAAAAATTAAATTGCCATGTTAACTTAATTCCAGTAAACCACGTGCCAGAACGAAATTACGTTAAAACACCAAAAGAAGACATATTTAAATTTGAGAAAGAATTAAAACGTTTAGGCATTAATGCAACAATTAGACGTGAACAAGGCGCAGATATAGATGCTGCATGTGGTCAATTAAGAGCGAAGGAACGAAAAGTAGAAACGAGGTAGAGACATGCTAAAAGCACAATTTTTTACTGACACGGGTCAACATCGTGATAAAAACGAAGATGCAGGTGGCGTATTTTATAATCAAACAGAGCAACAGTTATTAGTACTCTGTGATGGTATGGGTGGACATCTTGCAGGCGAAGTCGCAAGCCAATTTGTAATGAATGAACTGCAAAGACGATTTGAAGAAGAAAATCTCATCGAAGCAGGGCAAGCTGAAGATTGGTTGAGAACAACACTAAAAGCGATTAACCGTGAACTATATCAATTATCAGTAGAAAATCCAAAATATCAAGGTATGGGTACGACTTGTGTTTGTGCATTAGTGTTTGATAACTATGTAGTTGTTGCAAATATTGGAGATTCACGTGCGTATTTAGTGAATAGCAGAGATATTGAACAAATTACCAACGACCACTCATTCGTGAATCATCTTATGATGATAGGCCAAATTAGCGCTGAAGAAGCATTTACGCATCCACAACGTAATATTATAACGAAAGTGATGGGTACAGATAAATTAGTTACGCCAGATATTTTTGTGAAAAAAACGAACTTTTATGACTTTTTAATGCTAAATTCTGATGGTCTAACTGACTTTGTACGTAATCATATGATTCAAGAAGTACTAATTCAAGATAATGAATTAGAAACACATGGACAAAATTTAATAGAACTTGCGTTATCACAAGATACTAATGATAATGTGAGTTTAATTTTGGCTGAGATTGAAGGTGATAAAGTATGATAGGCAAATTAATAAATGAACGCTATGAAGTAATAACAAAACTTGGTGGCGGTGGTATGAGTACTGTCTATCTAGCTGAAGACTCGATACTCAACCGACAAGTTGCAATTAAAGCAATTAGAATACCATCGGGTGAAAAAGAAGAAACAATTAAACGTTTTGAGCGTGAAGTACATAACTTAACTCAACTTTCACACAACAATATTGTTAGTGTATTTGATGTGACAGAAAATGAAGAAAATTTCTTTTTAGTGATGGAATACATAAAAGGTCCAACATTATCAGAATACATTCAAGAAAATCGTCCATTAGATATTGAAACTGTGTTAAATTTCACAAGACAAATTATTGATGGTATCAAGCATGCGCATGATACTAAAATTGTCCACCGTGATATAAAACCTCAAAATATATTGGTGGAAAAGGACAAAACTTTAAAAATATTAGATTTTGGTATTGCTAAAGCGTTAAGTGAAACGACAATGACCGAAACGAATCATGTGTTAGGTACAGTTCAGTATTTGTCACCAGAACAAGCACGAGGAAAGTCTACAGATAATGGAACTGATATTTATTCCATCGGTGTAGTATTGTATGAAATGCTTGTTGGAAAGCCACCATTTTCAGGGGAAACCGCAGTAAGTATTGCAATTAAGCATATACAAGATCCGATGCCTAATGTTACTGATCATCGTTCAGACGTGCCACAAGCTATAAGTAATGTGGTGCTAAAAGCAACTGAAAAAGATAGAAATGAACGTTATAAAACTGTTAGAGATATGCAAGAAGATCTTGATAGTGCATTGTCAAAAAGTAGAGAGCATGAAGCGAAATACCTTTCAGATGATGCTAATACTAAAACAGTGCCTATAAATAAAGAAGAAATTGCCAATCAAACACAATCAGAAAATCAACATAAAAACATTAAAGAAACAATGCAAATTCCTATTGTGAATCAACAACAATTCCAATCTAGTGAAGAGCATATATACGCAGTGCCAACAAAAAAACGTTCGAAGAAAAAGAAGTTTTTCTATGCTATTGTAATCATTCTATTATTATTTGGCTTGTTTGGTTTTATGGCTATGGGAATGTTTGGGAGTAAGTATTTAGAAACACCAGACTTATCTGGCAAGACTGAAAAAGAAGCAGAAACGATATTAAAAGATAATAAATTAGAACTTGGTGAAATTTCTCGTGAGTATAGTGATAAATACTCTGAAAATAAAATCATTAAAACAACACCTAATAAAGGTGAGCGTTTAGAGCAGAAGAGTAAGGTGGATATCGTTTTATCTAAAGGACCTAAGTTAACAGAAATGCCTAGTCTTTATGGTATCCCTAAATCGGAAGCGATGGATAAGTTGAAAGACTTAGGCATTAAAGACGCTAAGGTAAAACAAGCCTATACGAACCAAAACGTAGCTAAAGGTTTAATCGAAGGACAAAACGTATCACCTGGCGATAAAGTTGAAGTGAATGATAGTAATATCGAATTAACTGAGTCATTAGGTATAAAACAAGTTTATGTCGAAGATTATAAAGATAAACCTTTCAAAACAGCTAAATCAGAATTAGAAGCTAAAGGCTTTAAAGTTGTGGTTAACAAAGAACAAGACGACGACAAAGTTAAAAAAGATCACGTTATCAGCCAGACACCAAAAGGTGAAGAAGTTGATGAAGGTTCAACAATTGGATTCACAGTTTCTAAAGGAGCACCTGAGGAAAAAGATGAGGACAAAGAAAAAGACAAAGAAGATTCTGATAAAAAAGATGAAGATAAATCTAAAGATGATGAATTAGACAAGACGTATACAGAGACATATCAAGTACAGTATACGGGTGATGATGATGAAAGCCAAGAAGTCAAAGTTTATGTAAGAGATAAAGATGACGAAGGCGATTCAGCTTCACAAACGTTCAAGATAAAAGAAAATAAAACAGTGAAAATTCCAATGACGATTCAAAAAGGCGAGACGGCTGGGTATACCATTCGAGTTGATGATAAGATAATCGCTGATAAAGATATCCCTTATGATTTTTAGCAACACTTAACGAGCGAAGAGAGTTTAGTGTTGCTTATGCAAGCGAAAGCTTGCGAACTGAACTGGCACTTAACGAGCGAAGAGAGTTTAGTGTTGCTTATGCAAGCGAGAGCTTGCGAACTGAACTGGCACTTAACGAGCGAAGAGAGTAT
>NZ_JAMBPV010000004.1 GCF_029531845.1 Staphylococcus equorum | reverse complement strand
CGAACAAGGTTCTGAAGAGGCCCAACAATCTGAAGATGACACTTCTGATAAAGACGCTCAAGATGATGAAACTAATCAATCTCCGGAACAAAATAAAGAAGATAACACTTCTTCTGACGTAAGCGGACAAGATTCTGAAGAGGCTCAACAATCCGAAGATGACACTTCTGATAAAGACGCTCAAGATGATGAAGATACTCAAGCTTCTGAACAAGATAAAGAAGATGACATTTCTTCTGACGCAAGTGAACAAAACATTAAAAAAGACAGTAATACAACATCAACTGCGACAGCAGTCGCAACTAAACCGAGCGCGCCAAGTGCTACTGCGACAACGTTAAGTACAGATACAAGCAATACATTTCCAACGCGTTCTGCAATAACTAGAGAAGCTGGCACCACAAGTTCTCTACCAGCATATGGTCCGCAAGTGAGTTCATCACTTAATAACTATATTCGTAACAATAATTTCCAAGCTCCAAATTATGAACAAGATATTGCAAGTTATTTGCCACAATATAGCTATCGTTATGGTAAACCAGAAGGTATCGTTTTACACGAAACTGCAAATGATAACTCAACTATTACTGGTGAAATTAACTACATGAAGAACAATTACAATAGTGCTTTTGTTCATGCATATATTGATGGCGACCGTATTATAGAAACCGCAAATACTGATTATCTTGCTTGGGGCGCTGGACCAGCTGCAAACGATCGTTTTATTCATGTTGAGTTAGTTCATACACATGATTATGATTCATTTGCACGTTCAATTAACAATTATGCCGACTATGCAGCGACAAACTTACAATATTATGGTCTTTCACCAGATAGCGCTGAGTACGATGGACAAGGCACAGTTTGGACTCACCAAGCCGTTAGTACT
The DNA here is from genome assembly GCF_029531845.1 of Staphylococcus equorum. Classification (GTDB taxonomy): domain Bacteria; phylum Bacillota; class Bacilli; order Staphylococcales; family Staphylococcaceae; genus Staphylococcus; species Staphylococcus equorum_C. The sequence continues at coordinate 265,099 of NZ_JAMBPV010000004.1, read as the reverse complement.
TTCCTAGGTGGTTCTAATCATACAGACCCTCATGGTTATTTAGCTTCATATAACTACAGTTATGATGAATTATATGACCTGATCTATGAAAAATATTTAATTAAAACTGGTCAAGCAGCGCCTTGGGGAGAAACATCTTCAGGTAGTACTAGTGGCACAGACGAATCTACCGATACAGGCGGTTCAAACAACACTGGCGGCTCAGGTAGTACAGGCGGTTCAAGCAACGCTGGCACTGTTACCCCACCAAAAACAGGTTCCTTAACAGTAGAAGCTAATAATGGTGTTGGCCGTATTAATACTACAAATGATGGCTTATATACAACAGTTTATGACCAACAAGGTAAAAAGACAGATCGTACAAATCAAACTTTAAAAGTTACAAAATCTGCCAAAATCGGTAATGAAAATTTCTATTTAGTTACTGATTATAATAAAGGTAATTTAATTGGGTGGGTTCACCAAAATGATGTAAATTATAATACAGCTAAACCTGTTACTGCAATAAACAAAAACTATAATATTAAACCAGGCGAAATATTATACACAGTCCCTTGGGGTACTAGTTCACAAAAAGCCGGAACTGTTTCTGGTAAGGCTGATCAAACATTTAAAGCAACTAAACAACAACAAATTGGTCAAACAAACTATGTTTATGGCTCTGTAAATGATTTATCTGGTTGGGTAAGTCTAAGTAAGTTGTCTTCACCAAGTTCAACTGTTGCCCCATCTACAAATACAGGTCAATTATCTATAAGTAATCTTACTAACCAACAAGGCACTGTAGCAAAAACTAATCATGGTGTTTACACTTCGGTTTACGACAAGCAAGGTGTACAAAAACCATACGTGAATGGCAATACTTATAAATTAAGTAAAAAAGCTACACTTGGAAGTAATAGTTTCTACTTAATTACAGATAACAAAACGAATACTAATATAGGTTGGATGCAAACTGGTGATATTACAGTTAATGAAGCTACTACTAAAAATACAACAAACCAAACTCAATCAGTAAGTAAAATTGGTCAATTAAGCAATACAAATTCTGGCATTAAAACTAAAGTCAATGATACAAAAGCCAAAGATGCGTCTAAATTATCAGGCCGTACATTTAATGTTACAAAACAACGTACACAAGGCGATAACACTTATGTATTAATTCAAAACGCTAATCAAAATACACCATTAGGCTGGGTTAATACAAAAGACATCAATACACGTGATTTAAGTAAAACATCTGCTAAAAATGGTCAGTTCACAGTTAAATCTACAAATAACGGACTTTATGCAGTGCCTTGGGGTACAAAAGCTCAGCAATTAGATTCATTAAAAAATATAAAAAACAATCAATTTAATGCTTCTAAATCAGTTCAAGTGGATAAAGATGAATATGTATATGGTAATGTAAATAACAAGACTGGATGGATTGCGGCTAAAGATTTAAAAACAAACCAAAATAATAAAGTTGTAACCGAAGCTCAAACATCTGACGTAACTAAATCGGCAGTTACACCTCAAAAATTTGATTATGTAATTTATAATGCTGATGGTAGTTATTACTTAGATCCAACTTCTGCTCAACCGGCAGGATCATTAAAGGATTTCTATGAGAGTATCTTTACAGTGTTCGAGAAACAAGTTATCAACGGTGTTACTTGGTATCATGGCAAACTATCTAATGGCCAAATGGTATGGATTAAAGAAGAAGACTTACGTAAAGAATTAATCAAATATTATCAATCTGGTCTAACGTTAGATGAGGCTGTTGCAATTCAATCAGGTTTAAAAACCAAACCTCAAATTCAACACACACCAGGTAAATGGGAAGATGCTACACCTATCGAGATAAAAAATGCTATGGATACTGGTAAATTAGCACAAGACCCTACTCAAAAATATCAATTCTTACGTTTAGATAGAGCTCAAGATATCTCTTCAGCAGATTTAGATGAACTTTTAGTTGGTAAAGGTATTTTAGAAGGTCAAGGCGAAGCATTCAGTGAAGCAGCAAAGACTTACAATGTTAATGAAGTTTATTTAATCTCACATGCACTATTAGAAACAGGCGATGGTACTTCAGAACTTGCTAACGGCGGAGATGTAGTAGATGATAAAGTCGTAACAGATGGTCCAAACAAGTATTATAATATGTTTGGTATCGGAGCAGTTGATAGCGATGCAGTTAAACAAGGTTTCGCTACTGCCAAATCTAACGGTTGGGATACAGTTCAAAAAGCAATCGTTGGTGGTGCTAAGTTCATTTCTAATTCATATACCAACCAAGGTCAAAATACACTTTATAAAATGCGCTGGAACCCTGAAAACCCAGGTGAACACCAATACGCAACTGATGTCAGATGGGCAGAGCACAATGCGACACGTATTAAAGGTTTCTATGATTCAATGGATAAATTAGGTAAATATTTTGATGTAAATACTTATAAAGCTTAAGTCACACCTAAAATACTTTTTCTGCTTTTATACAATTAAAATAAGAGTACATGATCACTCAATAGACATTGTCTATGAGTGAATCATGTACTCTTAAATTTTTATATTGTAATACTTTTATATAAATTAATAATTCCCATAATCTAGCGTAAATAAGCCTGATGAACATTTAACTTATATAGCAAATGATTTAAGTCTTCTATATCTTGTGATGTTAAATTTTGGCAACGTGCTTCAATTAAAGCTACCCTTACCTCATTAATTTGTTGTACGAGTTCTTTTGTTTTATCTGTTACCATTAAATCTTTACATCTTAAATCTTTATTAGATTGTTTACTAGTTATGTATCCCATTTGGCAAAGTTTTTTTATCCAACGTGATACAATTGATTGTTCTTTATTAATTTTCATAGTTAAGTCATATTGAGATAAAACTTCATAATTATATAAAATCCTTAACATTTCTAATTGCTCTGAAGTTAAATCTGTACGTTGGCCAAATCTTCTACTTACTAAGTTCAAGTCGTTACTCGTCAGTGTGATTAATTGTTCTAGTTGTTTGTACATGTTGCTTCATCTCCACTATGTTAATTTACTTGTTACCAGCAATCAAATTACACTATTATATTTCTTAATATTATAATGTCATTCTATATAATATACAATAATAAAATACAAATCGGTCTATTTTGTTGCATTTCTCATATGATTTATAATAAATTAGTATCAGTGATTATAAAATTCATCCGATACTTTTAAAGGAGAAAAAGCATGGCGCAATTAAAAAAAAGAGATTACTTTTTTGACAACGCAAGAGCAGTGTTGATATTTCTTGTTGTCTTCGGGCATTTATTACAACCCTATAATGAATCAAGCACGTACCTATCTTCGTTGTATTTAACAATATACAGCTTCCATATGCCAGCATTTTTATTTATTTCTGGTTACTTCGCTAAAAAAGCAGGTGAAGTTGGTTATTTAGAAAAAGTCTCTAAAAAACTATTAATACCTTACATAATTTTCTTTGGATTTTTCTCTTTCTATTATTATTTAACAGGTAAAGAAGACAGCGTTCAGTTTGATCCTTTCGATCCGGTGTTCGCACTATGGTTTTTACTTACATTATTCTTCTTTCACGTTATTTTAGTAATTGTTAAAGACTATAAACCTTATTTTGTCTTACCAATAGCCATCATTTTTTCATTATTTGCTGGTTATTCTGACAATATTGATAATTATTTAAGTTTTTCAAGAACAATTATGTTCTTCCCTATATTTTATTTAGGTTATTTATTCACAAGTAAACATACACAAATTTTAAGAAATAAAAAGTTCGTCCCTATTGCTATTACAGTTTTAGTGGTTTTCTATATAATCTATACCATTCATCCAATCAATTCAGACTGGTTGTTAGGTGATTCACCTTACATGTCATTAGAAGGAAAACAAGATCTTTATAGCCCTTTCAAGAGATTACTTCTTTATTTTATTATTTTAGCAACTATGTTTTCTTTCTTAAATTTAATACCTGAAAAAGAAAAATTCTTTACTTATATAGGACGTAGAACAATGCATATTTATTTATTACATGGTCTTGTAATCGGAGTGGTTCGTGGTTTTGGACTTCATCCGTTTAAAGATGAAATATCTGTTTTAACTTATATTTATCTTTTAAGTGCAACATGTATCATTGTCTATATTTTATCGACACGTTTTGTATCAAAATGGACAAATCCAGTTATTAATTTACAATCACCTTCTAAGTTCAAAGGTTAATTAAGGCTTTTACCGAATTGTATTTATTTTAAATATGTTATGATAGAAATAATTTGATGATATCTATTAATCATACATATTTAAATACAATTCGGTATTTTTAATCTTGAGGTGAAATAATCAATGAAACTTTCATTAAACAACAATGCTAAATATTTAAGTGCTCCAAGCATACGTCAATTTTCAAGTCGTATTAAGAACATTGATAACTGTATCAATTTAACGATTGGCCAACCCGATTTTCCTATGCCAGATGTAGTTAAATCTGCATATATTAATGCGATAAAAGAAGATCAAACAACCTATTCGCATAATAAAGGCCTAATTGAAACAAGAAACGCTGTAAGTGAATATTTTGAGCAACGCTATCATTTTAAATATAGCACTGAAGAAATTATTATTACTAATGGCGCTAGTGAAGCATTAGATACAGCATTACGCAGTATTATTAATCAAGGCGATGAAATTATTGTTCCTGGCCCTATTTATGCAGGATACATTCCCCTGATTAAAACATTGGGTGGCATCCCAATTTTCATAGATATAACTCAGTCTGAGTATAAAATCACTCCTAAAGCCATAGAAGCTCATATTACGGACAAAACAAAAGCAATATTACTCAACTATCCAACTAACCCTACTGGCGTCATATTATCGTATGACGAGGTTCAAGCAATCACTGAAACATTGCAAGACAAAGAAATTTTCATAATTAGTGATGAAATTTATGCTGAAAACACATTTAGTGGAAAACATACTTCTTTTGCAGAGTTTCATGCCATCCGTGATCAACTATTACTCGTAGGTGGTTTAAGTAAATCACATTCTGCAACTGGTATTCGTATTGGATTTTTAATTGGGCCTGAGTACTTAATTGAGAAACTAACATTTATGCATGCTTATAATTGTATTTGTGCGAATGTACCTGCACAAATTGCTTGTATTGCTGCCTTAAATGAAGGACTAGAAGCGCCACTATATATGAATAAAGCTTATATTGAACGTCGTGATTTTTTAATTCAAAAATTAGAGTCACTTGGATTTGAACTTGATGCTAAGCCAGAAGGTGCTTTTTATATCTTCCCTAGCATCAAAAATTTTACTGATGATGATTTTGGGTTTTGTATTGATGTACTTGAAAAAGCACATGTAGCAATGGTGCCTGGATCTTCCTTTACTGATTTAGGCAAAGGCCATGTACGAATATCCTATGCTTATGAACTTGATGCCTTAAAAGAAGGTATGAGAAGATTAGAAGAATTTATTAGCGAATATTATCGCTAATAAATATTTATAAACACAAATACCCGCTAAATGTTGAATTAGCTTCAATATTTAGCGGGTATTTTATATTTTCTATATATTTATAATTTGGGTTCTTCATTTTTATAAAAAACATTTCTCTCAGCAAACGCTTTTAAAATTTTAAAATAAGTAACAGAATCTTCACTTTCCATATCAAATTGTTGAATAACATCTTCGGAGATTTTGCTGAATTCTTCTTTAAGTTTCAAGCCTTTTTCTGTTAATCTCACTTTCACTCTACGTTCATCTTCTTCCGTTCTAATACGATTAATAAGCTCTTTTTTCTCTAATCGTTTAATTATAGGACTTATCGTACCAGAATCTAAGTAGAGTTCATCACATAACGTTTTAATATAAACATTTTTATCATTTTCAATATAAAGTAATACAATATAATTAGGAAAGCTTATATCATACTGTTTTAAGTATTGATTAAAACGATTCACAATTTCTTTACTTGTTATATAAAATAAGTAACACATTTCTTTTCTTATTTGCCCGTTAGTGTCTGATGTCATTGTTCTCCCTCATTTCTTTTCATTATAATATTAATATACTTTAAAATAACAGTCAAATATATTTAAATGTTAATAAAGATTTTTTAAAACAACAAATAATCATCCATATTATAATGCACTATTGTATTAATACTAAATAATAATACCCTGATATTTAACATAAAAAAGATTAACTCTAACAGAAAAGTTAATCTCAGAACGAATCTAAAAAATAGATTATAGCGTTTTTATCTATCACATTACTTCAGTATATGTTTATTTTTGTATGAACTGCATCAATCAATAAAAATAGTACTTTGTGTCAATGATGTCTAGAAACCGCACGAGTCCAAATCTACAGCATAAAACTATGTTCTAGCTAATTACGTATGAAATAAATATAGTAAAATCGAATTTGTACTTGTGAAAAGCTCACAAAAAATATCGACAAAGTTTGATACTTTGTCGATATTATGTGATTAACCTTCAATAGAGAGCTAATATGATAATTCCTTACGGGAATTTAGGGAATTGGTCAAAATCAGGATCACGTTTTTCTTTAAACGCGTCTCTTCCTTCTTTTGCTTCATCCGTTGTATAGTAAAGTAATGTTGCATCGCCAGCCATTTGCTGAAGACCAGCTAATCCATCTGTGTCTGCATTCATAGCAGCTTTTAAGAATCTTAAAGCAGTTGGTGAATGTTTCTTAATGTCTTCACACCATTTAACAGTTTCATCTTCTACTTCGTCTAGTGGTACTACAGTATTTACTAACCCCATATCTAATGCTTCTTGTGCATTATATTGACGACATAAATACCAAATTTCACGTGCTTTTTTATGTCCTACGATACGCGCTAAATAGCCAGAACCATAACCAGCATCAAATGAACCTACTTTTGGTCCAGTTTGACCAAAGATAGCATTGTCTGCTGCTATTGTTAAATCACATACGACGTTTAATACATTTCCGCCGCCCACAGCATAACCTCTTACCATTGCGATAACTGGTTTTGGAATTACACGAATAAGCCTTTGTAAATCTAATACATTTAAACGAGGAACTTGATCTTCGCCCACATATCCACCATGGCCACGTACAGACTGATCTCCACCCGAACAAAAGGCTTTATCTCCCTCACCTGTTAAAATAATAACAGCAACACGTTGATCATCACGCGCTTTAGTAAATGCGTCCATCATTTCTTGAACCGTGTTTGGTGTAAATGCATTACGAACTTCAGGACGGTTAATTGTTACTTTAGCGATTCCATCGTAATATTCATACTTAATCTCTTTATATTCTTTAATTGTTTCCCACTGTCTAGTCATTTTGCTCCTCCTTTTGAATAAAACCTAATACTATTCTATCAAATTCTGCCATTACTTCCACATGAACAGTATGACCACTTTGTGCTATTTCAAAAAGTTCAGTTTGCGGTATGATTGAAACCATTTTTTGAGCAATCTCACAAAATTTACCATCCAAAGTTCCAACAATAATACATGTTGGGATTTGTATTTGACTCAATTCCGACCATAAATTGGGCATTTTTCCAGTACCATAATCTCTTAACGCTTTTGCTAATCGTGGTGCATTTTGGCGCATTCTCATATTACGAATACTTACTTTAGTTGCCTTATCTAAATCATATTGTGTATAAAAGAGTGGCAGTTTTTCCCAATCATTAACAAAAACTTCTAATCCAGCAATTTCTAACACTTTTGCACGTGCATTATCAACTTGTTGTCTTTCTATCTGTGCTGTTTTATCTTCGATGCCTGGAGAAGTACTTTCCAAAACAAGACCTGTCAATTTAGTGTTGCCATGAATTGCATGATACAACGCTATTCTACCACCCATTGAATAGCCATGTAAAAACAATTGATATCCTTTGAACACTTCTAGCGTTTCATCTAACTGTTGGTTGATAAATGGAAAATCCCATTCTTTATCAAACGGAGATTCATCTACACCATGTCCAGGCAAGTCAATCGTCACGATATTAACGTTTTTTTTCATTATTTTAATATGGTTATCAAATGCTTGATGATCACTAATAAAGCCATGTAGCATCACTAATAAATGCTTTGTTGATTGATTTGCTCGATAAAATTTATAATGTAACATTGATAATATCACTCAACTTTTTATAAAGTTTAAGATGTTGTTGCATGTTATCTTCTCTATGCGTCATAATTTCATAAATATGTGCGCCAAATTTGGATAACTCAGTGTATTTAAATGCTTCAATTGATTCAAAACGTTTAAATGTAAAATCGTAAAGTAGCGCAGTATGTTCAAAATCTAATCCAGTAGGTGTACCAAATAACCTTTCAAAATAGGCATCAGCTGTATCTTTCTGTGGTAAATAGGAAAAGATCCCCCCACCATCATTATTTAATAACACTATATTCAAGTTGATATCATTTAACTTAGACATAAGTAAGCCATTCATATCATGATAAAAGGCTAAATCACCAATCAACAATGTCACTTTCTTGTGTACCGCCATGCCTAATGCTGTTGAAGTAACACCATCGATACCGTTAGCGCCACGATTTGAATAGACCTCTGCTTCACAGTCAGTAAATAAGTTATCTACATCCCGAATTGGCATGCTATTACTCACGAATAATGCATCATTGGTTGTTAATTTGTCTAGTACATTTGCTACGTATGCCGCTTCATCTGTGGCAGTTCTTACATAATCTTTAATTTCAACTTTGGCATGTTTCTCTAATGATTGCCATTTTTCTAACCATTGCTTCCGTTCAACAGTAGTCGTCTCAGATAATTGTCTAAAGAAATCATTGGCAGACATCTCATAAGAAACATGAGGGGTTATTGGAAATGCATCTGGTCTATCGTTATTCTGCACTAAGATTTGAAATGCGTTCGTCTCTTTTAACCATTGATTTAATTTTTTAGAAATAACTGGTTTACCTACTCGAATTATAAAATCAACATCCACTTCCAGTCCGGCTCTATATAATAAATCATATGTTGTTATAACGTTAGGATGATGCTCACGACGTAATTGACTTAATGGGTCAGCAAGTATCGGCATGTCATGTATCGTCGCAAATGTGAGTATTTGATCTACATCTTGATGTTGCATATCACCAACAATAATAAGGCCTTTGCGTTTTTTAACAGTCACATTTATCTCATTGAGGCTTGTCGTTTTTTGATAATGTGGCATAATCTTCGTATCTGAAGTTAACCATTCAACTTTTTCTAAATCAGGTGTCAGTGGCTCTCTAAATGGCAAATTCAGATGAATTGGACCTCGATGCGGGCCATATAAATACTGACTCGCTTTTTGTAATTGGAATTTAACAGTATTCGTCATACAGTCTTGGTCATCACTACTATCAGCAATCGGGAAATCAAATTGATATTGTGTATAATTTGCAAACATATTTATTTGATTTATTGCTTGTGGTGCCCCAATGCCTCTGAGTTCATGTGGACGATCACTTGTTAATACCACTAATGGCAAATGACTCAAGCTACTTTCAGAAATGGCAGGTGTATAATTCGCAGCTGCACTACCAGATGTACAAAGAATCGCAACTGGTCGCTCACTGCCTTTCATTAATCCCATTGCAAAGAAAGCTGCACTACGTTCATCTGGATGGATCCAAGATTTCATTTTAGGATGTGCCTCAATTGCAATTGCCATTGGTGTTGAACGAGATCCTGGACTTATCACTATTTCTCTTATTCCGTATGCATATAATTCTGAAACAAAAGTAAATACCTGTTTTGTTAATGCAGTTGTATGGTTATTCATATTTCTCGACTCCTAATGCTTTCATCATTGGGCTAAATTTAACAGCAGTCTCTTCTACTTCACTATCTGCATCAGAATCTCTTACAATTCCACAACCAGCAAATAATGTTGCCTGATTTTTCTTAATTAACATAGACCTAATTGCAACGATAAATTCACAATCATCGTACATGTCAATATAACCTACTGGTGCGCCATAAAGTCCACGTGTTCCAAACTCATTTTGTTCAATATATTCAATTGCTTCCTCTTTTGGATAACCTCCAAGTGCCGGCGTCGGATGAAGATTATCTAATAAACCAATGTAAGATTCACTGATCAATTGCCCTTTAATTTTCGTATATAAATGATACAAATGATCATTTGTTAAAATTTGCGGCTTTTTATTGTACGTAATATTTTCTACATATAAATCAATGTCATTCAATATGCTATCTACTACAAAGCGATGTTCATTCAAATTTTTTTCATCGTTTAAAAATGCATTTATATTTTCATTATCTACATCATCTTGGTGGGTACGTTTAATCGTACCTGCAACTGCTTTTGTAGATAAGATTTCATCATTAATTTCCATTAATTGTTCAGGTGTTTGTGAAAAGAATACACTGTCTTGTGATTCTAATACAAATAAGTAACTATTATGTTCACCTTGTGTTGCTTGGTTTAAGATATATGGAATGTTTATATTTTTATCAAACATAATCAATCGTTTTCTTGCAAGCACAATTTTTTTATTTTCATCTAATATATCAATGGTATCTTTAACTAGATCACGCCACTCATCTTTATAAATATCCTCAATGCGTTTAATATCACCTTTTTCAAAATCTGGGCTAACATTTTCTTGAGTTAACTTATCTATAATCGCTAAAAATGAGTCAATTTCAAATTGAGCTGCTTCTACAGTATAGGTAATATACGTATTTCCTTTTTCCATAGTTACCAATACTTCAGGTAATATAAAATGATTAATACCAAATTCACGCCACTCATCTCCAGATTTATGTGTTGAAAATTGGAACCCACCACATATCTTTAAATGATGTCGTTCTGAATTTGGATGAATTAAATCAATATCACTTTTATATTTTTCCCATTCACGGAAAATAGATTGTTTACTTTCAAAGTCATTTTTAAATCTTTTAATAGCATGATAGCCAAAGAATGAAGTTTCGTTGTCATTTTTTTTAAAATAAAAACGGTCTCCTGCACTGTCTTCCGTAATATGGAATAATACAGTAGGATCTAATTCATAATTTAATTTTGCTTCTACAGAAACCCAAGTATGATTACTTTCGTATACCGCTTCGACAATTTCACTTTCCTTGACGTCCAAAGTCATCTATTTCACTTCTTTCATTTATCAGTTTACACTCATTATAATATTGTACCACTTTTCACAATGTGTGTATGGTATCTAGCCTATTTCATTTATATAATTTCTACGTTATTTGACCTTTACAAGTTCTTCCATTAAAATAAATTTGATAAAAAATATTTTAATATAAAAGAATTCGAGGTATAAAACTTTATGGCATCTCAATATCAACAATATTCTACTGTCAGAAAATACTGGCACTTAATGAGACCACATACTTTAACTGCTGCAGTGGTTCCAGTACTTGTTGGTACTGCTACTGCAAAAATATTCCTGCTCGGTAGTGAAGATCATCTAAACCTTGCTTTGCTCTTAGCCATGTTAATCGCTTGTTTATTAATACAAGCTGCGACAAACATGTTTAATGAATACTATGATTTCAAAAAAGGATTAGATGACCACACTTCTGTAGGAATTGGTGGTGCAATAGTTCGTAACGGCATGAGTCCTAAATTAGTCATGAATATAGCCATTTCATTTTATGTTATTGCTGCTTTACTAGGACTATTCATAGCCATCAACAGTTCATTCTGGCTCATACCAATTGGTCTCGTGTGCATGGCAATTGGCTATTTATACACGGGTGGGCCATTCCCTATTTCTTGGACACCATTTGGTGAAATATTCTCTGGCATTTTCATGGGTATGATTATTATTTTAATTTCATTCTTCATTCAAACAGGTAACTTACAAAGCCTAGTTGTTTGGATTAGTCTTCCAATTGTTATAACAATCGGTTTAATCAATATGGCCAATAATATTCGTGACCGTGTTAAAGACAAAGAAAGTGGTCGTAAGACATTACCTATTTTATTGGGTAAAAATAATTCTATACGCTTCTTAGCATTTATGTACATTGTTGCGTATGCATTAGTCATTTATATTACGTTCTTCCAACCTGGTGGTTCAATTTTCTTTTTACTTGCTTTACTGTCATTTCCACTACCAATCAAAGCTGTACGTAGGTTCAAAAAGAATGATACTCCAGCCACTATGATGCCAGCAATGGCTGCAACAGGAAAAACGAACACATTCTTCGGTCTACTATATGCACTTGGTATTTATATTAGTGCTCTGCTTGGCGGTATTTAATACATTTAGCAATAAACAAGCTTTAACTAAACGAATCAAATAAAGTAAGTATTACTTTTTCGATCTTCATACTCATGAAGGTCGATTTTTTGTTTTTTAACAGAGATAAAAACTCAGTCTTTTATATGTACCATGTGGTAATGCATATGACCATATAAATCGAATTCACTTGTAGGTTGGAATCCTAATTTTTTATAAACATGTAACGCACCATCATTGTGTAAGTCACAATTTAAGCTCCATTTTTCATCGGGATACGTTTCTAATACATGTTTAATTAATTTAGTAGCAACTCCTTGCCCTCTGTATTCTGGAAATGTAGCAACTGTTTCGATATAACATTCATCATCATTAGCTTCTTTCATTGGCATTGGCGTTCCATAAGCTCTAATATCTTCATCTAATTCCATATCTAACCAAGCTTTTTCAAATTCTAATTCTTTGTCGCCAGGGTATGCAATCAAGCAGCCAGCAATTTTACCGTTGATTTCGTATACCCACGTGTTACTATAATGGCCCCTATATTGCACATCAACCATACTTTGTTCCATAATTTTTAGTAGTCTCTCTTCTTCAGTATACTCCACTAAATCTATGTCTAATTGGCTCCAAATGATATAACATAATTTTGCAATTTCATGTTTATCGTTAGGTTTAGCTTTTCTAATCATTTGTATTCTCCTTAATATGTTTATTTAACTATATTATATATGAATTAAATAAAAAATTCGAAGTAATCATTGAATTTTTACGAGAATTCGTTTTTCATTAATTGTTTTCGATTGTTGTATTGATTAATATAAGAGATAATTAAGATAATAATTTTAAAATGAAAGGATTAGACATATGAAAGTAAATAAAGTCATTTACGTTATACTTGCATTTATACTTGGTTGGGGTGGCATTCATAAATTTTATTCAAATCAACTTTTACAAGGTATTATACATTTATTGTTCTTTTGGACAGGCATTCCATACGTTATCGCTATAATTAGTGGCATCATCACGATTTTCTTTAACAAAGCAGATGAAGACGGTCTTATTTCTTTTGAAAAATAAACACTATTTTATTAAAAGTTAAAGAACTTTTTACTTTCTCCAATATTTTATCTAGAATTGGGTAAAGAAACTATACAGCAAATTGAGCAAATTTGAATTGTAACTTAGGAGGATTAACAATGAAAAATATTATAACACGTGTATTCAGATCTGTAGTAGTAGGCTTTATTATTAAAGGCATTAAAAATTTAATAAGTAAAAAATAGATTTCACATATATTTAAGTTTACGAAAAAATAAAAAGCTAACCGTCTCTAAAATAAGAAACGGTTAGTTTTTTTTACATATGCACAAACCTATAAATATCAAAATAAATAAAAATTAAAAAATGCCCACCAAATGGTAAGTGGTTATATATTATTTTCTAATTGCTTTCATAATAAATGAAACAATTAGGATTAATACGATTGACCCAATTAATGCTGGTAAGATTGGAACGCCACCTAAGACTGGTCCCCAAGTGCCTAACAATTTACTACCAATAGCTGAACCGATTAATCCTGCAATAATGTTACCAATAATTCCACCTGGAATATCTTTACCTAAAATTGCGCCAGCTAACCAGCCAATTAAACCGCCTACTATAATCATAATAATAAAGCCCATATATATCTCTCCTATTTTCTTAGTTTACCACGTTGCATAGCTTACCACTTTTTTTGTTTATATACAACATCGTAAACAATATTTATTTTAAAAACAAAAATATTTTATAATGACTTTCTTATTTTTCTTACAACATCAAGATATATTTAATCACGCAAGATTTTGAATTAAAATCAAAAATTTATTACGTTTATTGCATCATAATCTTGGTGTTTATAATACACTTTTCCCTAACTAGTTATTTAAAAACATTATTATTATTTAAAATTTAAATATTTATACATTATAATTATTAATATACTTTTTTATTTTGACGTGTAAAAAACCTTCAAAGTTTTCACTTTCAGTGCCTACTTTGAAGGTTTGATTTATGCTCTTTTTTTATTTTTCAGTTTAGAACAACAAATAGCGTTACTTATAGTTCTTTAAATCGTTTAATTGTATCGCCTATTTCATCTCTTACACGTTGAAATTCTGACCACGCTTTACCTGCTGGGTCATCAAAGCCCCAATGTTCTTTTTTTACATTAGGCGGGATAACTGGACAATTATCATCAGCATCACTACAAAGTGTAACAACTAAATCAGACTGTTTTAAAATATTACTATCAATCATATCGGATGTATGGTTTGAAATATCAATGTTAACTTCTTTCATAGCATCTATAGCTTTAGGATTTACACCATGCGTTTCGATACCTGCTGAGTAAACATTCCATTCTTCACCGAGTATTTCTCTTCCCCAGCCTTCAGCCATTTGACTACGACAAGAATTACCAGTACATATAAAGTAAATTGTTTTTTTATTCATTTACTATTACCTCTCTTTTAGAAAATAATTAATGTTAAATATAAACCTAATAGGGTTACAAATAAGACAGGGATTGTGATAATAATTCCCGTTTTGAAATATACACCCCAAGATATTTTCACTCCTTTTTGAGTTAGCACGTGTAACCAAAGAAGTGTGGCTAAAGAGCCAATTGGTGTTATTTTAGGCCCTAAATCAGACCCAATAATGTTGGCATAAATCATGCCTTCTTTTAATATTCCTGTGGCGCTCGATTGACCAATTGCTATTGCATCTATTAATACAGTTGGCATGTTGTTCATAATAGATGAAAGAAATGCAGCTATAAAGCCCATGCCCATGATACTACTAAATAAACCGTAACTTGAAATATTGGTTAGTACATCACCAAGAAGTGTTGTAATACCCACATTTTTAAGACCAAATACGACGAGGTACATACCAATGGAGAATAAAACAATATTCCATGGTGCACCTTTAATTACTTGTTTCGTATGCACGGCTTTAGATTTACGCGCCAGTAATACAAATATTAAAGCAATGATACCAGCAATAATAGATACTGGAATATTTATAAACTCACTTATTAAATAACCAACGAGTAAGATAGCAAGTACAATCCATGAGATGTTAAAAAGCTTTTTATCTTTAATCGCTTCTCTTGGCTCTCTAATATTCACTTCGTTAAATTTGCCCGGAATAGACTTTCTAAAGTAAAGCCATAAAACAAAAATACTTGCGATCAACGAGAATATATTAGGTATAATCATTTTACTGAAGTACTCAATAAATCCAATGTCGAAATAGTCTGCAGAAACTATATTAACTAAATTACTAACAATAAGTGGTAATGAAGTTGTATCTGCTATAAAACCACTCGCAATAATAAATGGAAATATTGCTTTTTTATCAAAGCCTAAATTACGCACCATTGCTAAAACAATAGGCGTCAGTATTAAAGCAGCACCATCATTTGCAAAGAATGCTGCTACAACTGAACCCAATAGCATGATAAAGATAAACATTTTTAAGCCATTACCCTTTGATGCTCTGACCATATGTATAGCAGACCACTCAAAGAACCCAATTTCATCTAATATGAGTGAAATAAGAATAACTGCAACAAACGTTAAAGTCGCATTCCAAACGATCCCAGTAACTTCCAGTACATCTGAAAAACTCACAACACCAGTAATTATAGCCACTACAGCACCAATTAATGCAGTAATACCAATGTCTAAACCTTTAGGTTGCCAGATAACAAAAATTAACGTTAATACAAATATTGTGATTGCTAATATCGTCACCATTAACACTCACCTGACTTCATATCTTTACAAATACATAATTCATTTGAAGTATTTATTAGATTTAAACTTTGCTTAATTTGTTCAAATACATCGTGGTTAAGCTGATACATGCGCTTATTACCCAATTTTCGCGTAGTAATTAACTCACACTCTACCAATGATTTCATATGATGACTTAACGTTGGCTGCGAAAATTGAAAATGTTCCAATACATCACATGCGCATAATTCACCACAAGAAAGTAAATCCAAAATTTCTAACCTACTAGGGTCAGACAAAACTTTTAATACGACCGATAAGTCTTTATATGACAAGTTTATCTCTCCTCTCACAAATAAATAGAATATCATCTATATAGATGGTTGTCTATATTCAATTAATAATACCCTGCATTTTTAATTGAAAAAATGATTATGATATATTATAGTTAATACATCAAAAAAAATTGATTAATTAGAAAGGTGTAATCTATGGACGTTATAAAAAATGCAAACCATTTAAATGAAGATGACAGGTTAACCTATTATGAAAATATGTTCAACGCACTTGCCGACAAAAACCGTCTAAAAATACTTAATAAAATTAGTCAGAGTTCTAATAAATCACTATGTGTATGTGACTTAGAAGCGTTATTAGATTTAAAACAATCCAAACTTTCTTATCATTTAAAAAAATTAGTCGATGCACAAATTTTAATCCTTGAAAAGCATGGTACATGGAACTACTACAAAATCAACGAAGCACAAATTCAAGTCGTATTAACTGAAGATACCTGTTGTAAAATATTATAGTTTTTAACTTGTTTCACATTATGTTAATCAACCTTTTTTGATCAATATATCAATAAAAGTTGATTAATAAATTTAGAGGAGCTTCACTCATGACAGCGTCAATTATCGAATTCATAAAAACATTTTTAATGTTATTTTTTGAATTGCTAGCACTATTTATAGTTGTAAGTTTTATCGTAAGTTTAATTCAGCAACTCGTTTCAGAAGATAAAATACGAAGGTTATTGAGCAAACCTAACAAAGCAACTAACTATGTATTAGGAATGGCTTTTGGGGCTATCACACCATTTTGTTCTTGTTCTACTATTCCTATACTTGCTGGATTATTAAACTCAAAAGTTCCATTTGGTCCAGCTATGAGTTTCTTAATCGCTTCCCCACTCATGAATCCGCTCATGATATTTATGCTATGGATTCTATTAGGTTGGAAAGTTGCTGTTGTTTATTTTATTGTCATAGCGATTTTCAGTATTTTAACAGGTCTTGTATTTTCAAAAATGAATCTGTCAGAGAGTTATAAAGGCGTTACTGTTAAAGGCGATGGTTTCTTCTCAAATAAATCAGGATCTCGAGTTAAGCAAGCACTAAATGATGCATGGGCTTTCCTTTATCCAATGTTACCTTATTTAGTTTTTGGTGTATTTATAGGTGCGTTTATTTATGGATTTATTCCAGAAACATTTATAACTCAGTATGCAAGTGGCGATGGCGTTACCTCAGTTGTTATTGCTTCTATTATTGGTATTCCAATGTATATCAGACCAGAAACAATGCTTCCTATAGCTGAAGCATTAGTATCTAAAGGCATGTCATTAGGTACAGTGGTCGCGTTAATTATAGGTGGCGCAGGCACAAGTATTCCTGAAGTCGTATTATTATCCAAATTATTTAAAAAGAAATTTGTAATATCTTTTGTTATAGCAATTTTAGTCGTAGCAATTGCTACTGGTCTAATTGTTAACTTAATTGTTTAAGGAGGTGTAGTAAATGGGGCTCAAAGATGCATTAAAAAAATTAAAACCACAAGAACAATCGTGTTGTTCAGTAGAAATTGAAGAACATACGGATAAAAAAGAAGAAAACAACGAGGAAAAAGAAGAAAACAACGAAAATTATTGCTAATTTTTCAATTTTAAAGCGCTAAAAATATTAAATACTAATTAATAAAAGGAATCTTCTAAACTTATGGGAGATTCCTTTTTCATATATATCTATTACTCACTATAATATTATTAAATGTTAATTTATGGATTTACAAAATCTAAATTTTCAAAACAAAAAATACCGAAACCCTGTTAAGGACTTCGGTATTAAAAATCTTGTTTTTATTAACGGAAACGGAGAGATTCGAACTCTCGCGCCGCTTGCGCGACCTACACCCTTAGCAGGGGCGCCTCTTCAGCCAACTTGAGTACGTTTCCAATGGCTCCACAGGTAGGACTCGAACCTACGACCGATCGGTTAACAGCCGATAGCTCTACCACTGAGCTACTGTGGAATAATTGATATCTCAATCAAGCACAAATACTATTATATCAACTACAGAAAAATTTTCAAGTACCTTTAGCAAAAAAATATGCGGAATATTTACACTAAATTAATATAATATTCCACATATGACATTTTTACATTTAATTTTCGGAAATGTTTTGCTATTTATTTTCAAACAGAGAATATTTAGCTAATGCTTCATAAATATTTAATTGGGGTTTCGTATAGTCTATCGGAGATTCAGGATCAAAAGTAGCCACCCTAGCTGCTCTATCCATCATATAGTAATAATATATACCATTTAAGTATTGATGATGCATGCTATGTGCTGAAATATTAACAACTATAGTTTGATTATCGACAAATGTGACTTTACATTTTTTATCTTTTAAAGCTCTTATTGTTTGTACATAATGAATATTGATCCAAGTGTTTTCTTCTTTTCGGTCTGAATGTGTAGGAAAAAAATAAGTAGGAAATAAAGGAGTAAATAAAATTGGGGGTTTACTACTAATGCCTGTAATTCTCATTGTGTCTTCTTTTTTAAATACATAACTGCTGCCATAAAATCTACATGAACGATCTATAATCTTGTGTGTTCGTTCCTTTACGATATCACGCGACTCCTTATACCTTAATATATTAGTGCCTTCATTTTGTCCAATTGATAAATTACATGGTTGAAGAACCATATCACCCTTTTTAATAATGTATTGTTGAATCATAGCTGACGCCTCCTTAAAGCTTATGGTGATACTCAAATAATATAACACAAAGAATTTAAAATCAACTTATATTATAAAATATTTTATAAGTTTTCTGCAATTGATTTTTAGTTGTTATACTTTTGCATTTTCTCACTTTTTGAAAAGTTGCAAATTACACATATATTTTCGGAAAAGTCTGACTATTCATTGATTTCAAAAATAAAAGGCTGTATACTATATGTAAATATAGATAGAGGGGCTGTGTTGAAAATGAAAAACAATACAAATGTTAAATACAATTCATTAGAATCTTTTGTGTCAACGATCAATGATTTAGGTATTGAATTAATCATTGATGAGTCGTTAAGAAATGTCCGTAAGCAGCAGTTAGAACACCTCATTGATCATGCACTTAAGAATAAAAACGAGCAGGATTTCAAACGTTATACTGAAGAATACAGAAACCTGGAGGAATTTCTCGTTGGATAATTTAATCGATTGTTATTTAAAATAAGGTCTATTCCCTACTTACACTTATAAGTTAGAGAATAGGCCTTTTTGAGTTGCATTTATTCTTATTAATAACTCTTACTTATGACATTAATCTAATCAGTTCATGGCGCGCGATATCACCAAAATAATGGTAAATATCGTAGTTTGAAAATGCTTCTTCAATACTATCAAATTCGTGTAACGTACCTTCTAATGCATTTTCTAGTTCTGTAATGTCACCTTCACCAAAGAAATCTCCAAAAATTCTTGCATGTTCGATACGACCTTGTTTAACATCCAATTTAATTTGAACGAAGCCTTTATCAAATTTCTCTTCTCTTTCAAAGTTATATTTTGGGTTTCTACCATAATTCCAGTCCCAATTACGATATTTCTCATCACTCAATTTTTCAATATTTTTCCAATCTTCGTCTGTAAGTTGATATGTTTCGACTTGATTTGATTCACCAAAAATAGTTTTTAAGATAATCTCTTTAAAGTTATCGATATCAATAGGTGCCTCAAGAAATTCTGAAATATTTGCGACTCTGCTACGTACTGATTTAATCCCTTTAGATTTAATTTTCGCAGGATTAACTTTTAATGCGTTTTGAACTTCGCTCAATTCACTATTTAACATTAATGTACCGTGACTAAACATACGATCTTTCACTTTTACCATAGCATTGCCTGAAATTTTAGCTTGACCTACTTGAATATCATTTCTCCCAGTCATTTCAGCATCAACGCCAAGTGATTTTAATGCTTCAAGGATTGGTTCAGTAAATTTTTTAAAGTTATGGAAACTGTTACCATCATCATCTGTTATAAAACTGAAGTTTAAATTACCTTCATCATGATAAACAGCGCCCCCACCAGATATACGTCTCACAACATCAATATTATGTGCATCAATATATGGTTTGTTAACTTCTTCAATTGTATTTTGGTTTTTACCAATTATAATAGACGGTCTATTCACATAAAATAGAAAATAACTGTCATCTTTCGGCATATTTTTTAAAACATATTCTTCCATTGCTAAATTTAGCGTTGGATCTGTAATATCATTATTACTAATAAACTTCATCTATTGCACTCCTTTTTCCTATAAATATATCCTTACCTTATTTATGCTATATTTCCACTGAAAATGCCAATCATTCACTTTAAATATGATAAAAAGTTTCAAAATCTGTTTATATCGCACAATTTAATGGTTATTTGTTTATTTGTCTTAAGTTTTTTTGTATAATACTATCTAGTTAGCATTTCTAGGGAGGACTACAAATGACTGTTGCAGAAGTTGGAAATATAGTAGAATTTTATGATGGTTTAAAAGGCCGTGTAGAGAAAATTAATGATAATTCAGTAATTGTTGATTTAACGATTATGGAGAACTTTAATGATCTAGACTTACCTGAAAAAACTGTCATTAATCATAAGCGATATACAATCGTTGAACAAGAAGGATAGTAAAAAATGCATAGAATTTCAAAGGCTTTAATATGGTTTCTTTTAAGCTTTATTGTATTCCACATTATCCTCTACATTATGTGGGGAGAGAAACAAGAGTATTGGTATTTATATACCGGCATCATGCTCATAGCTGGTATTAGTTATATCTTTTATCAAAGAGATATAGAATCTAAGAGGTTACTTACTTCTCTAGGTGTCGGAATTGTTACTGGTATCGTATTAATTATTATTCAGCTGATTATTGCAGCAATTTCTTCGGATATAAAATATCTTGAATTAATTAAAGAATTAACACGAACAGGTGTATATTTTAAATGGCAAATGTTAATAACATTAGTCTTTGTTATACCTTGTCATGAACTTTATATGAGAACAGTTTTACAAAAAGAATTGATTAAATTAAACATACCAAGTTGGCTTAGTATTATAATTACGGCGCTTTGCTCAGCTTCATTATTCTACTATCTAGATAATTTATGGATTGTTTTCTTCATCTTCATCGTACAAATTGCACTCTCAATAAGCTACTTTTATACGCGTAGAATTGCTACTACTGTAATTGCACAAATTGTTGCAGTTGTAATTCTATTAATATTCCACGCTTAACCTATTGTAGAACTTTACACGTTCTACTAAAAATTAAAAACTGGAAGGGAGTGAGACATGTATTATGTCTCATCCTCTTCCAGTTTTTTGTGTTATATGAAATGACTACGTTTAATAGGCAAACCTTTTTTAGTTAATCCAACACGATTTCATACGAGACGCCTACCGAATTCGAACGATCAAGCACGAGTCGAAGACTACAGATTAAGGCTGTGCCTTATGTAAGCGAGTATGAAATAGTATTTATATTATAATCTTTTAATCTATGTTATTACATTAAAGCTTTGTTTTTGGTTTATTTTATAATGTGCATTCTTCAAATTTCTAGATATTAATTCTACCATTGTGATTTCTCCAGTTTCGTGAATAACTGCATTTTCTAAATACTGTCTATAATTTCTATAACAATAATCTGTCATGCTTACACGATACATATGATTCAGCCTAATGTTTTTTAAATTAACACGATTAAATGGATCAGCGTTCATATCTATCGTATAATCCACACCTTGCCAAAAAGTACATAATGTTTCATCAATAATTGTTAAACTAAGTTCGCCTTGGCTAAATTCTATATGTGAATAGCCATATTCTAGAATGTCTTTAATTTGCTGCCCTTTTATAGTTAAATCAACTGGCACGTCAGGATGCGGATATGCTTTATATAATGTTTTATTGGTAACTGTTGCCTCTAAGCCTTCTTCTCCACTAGTAGGTAAGTGTACACATGAAATATCATAATCAAACTCTGAGCGAATACCGTCGTGTAAAAGTTGTGTAAAAGGATGTGGTTTTGTAATAACATCTGCTAAACCATTTACTTGAGCAGAAAGAGGTGTAACATTTAAAACTTCTTCGCCCCAATGTTCAACTGTTTTTCTATCATAAAATGTTAAATTTAGTAAATCCTCGTCTTCTTTATACTCGTTTAAATCAACAATTTGTGACTCGACATCTTCTAACTCATATGAGGTAGTTCTTTGCTTAAAGTTAATTTTTACATGGACTAATTGTTCTGCATTTTGACCTGCTTGTACATACAGTGTTTGATCATCTCTACCAATAAAGGTTTGATGTTGATGACCGGTGATCAGTAAATCAATAACACCTAATGATTGCATAATTTTTTCCGCTTCATTCACGTTTTGTTCGCGTTCATTTGCTGATTTATTAAGTTGGTTTATACCACCATGATATATGACTATGAGAAAATCTGGCATTTCAGTTTCATGAATAAAGCGAATCCACCTTTTAGAAGCCACTAAAGTTTTATCAATTTGCAACTCATTTTCCATTTCAAAGTGTTCACGGTTCATCAATCCATCTGAAGTCAATCCAACAATAGCTATCTTGACGCCTTCTATTTCTTTTATCGTATATGGTGTAGAAAAATAAGGTTCTCGTGTACGCTTATATTCAATATTCGCCGATAACCATGGGAACCTGGATAAAGAGACTGCTCTTGAAAAGAAGGATAAACCAAATTTAAATTCATTAGGACTGATACCACTTGCATCATATTGCATAGCATTCATCAATTTTATCATAGGATGACGCTTATATGGCGCAACAACAGCATAATAAAATGCAGCCAATGAACCAGCCAAACTACCGCCACTGTCCAACAAAATCACATGTTCATTTTCTTTTCTTTTCGTTTTAACATAAGTACCTGCTCTATATATATTAGAACCATGATCCCCATTTAGAAAATGACTGTGCATATCTGAAGTTGTGATAACATCTATTGTAATTCTCTCACTTTTTTTCATATGCCTCTCCCCTCATTTCCTTCAGTTTAACATGTTTCTAAATACCCATGATAGCAAAAGGAAATATTACATTCTTAGAATTTTAATAATTTGAGAAACCTTGCTGAAACTATTCAACAACCTTCTATATTTAAAAGTTATACGCTATTTTATGAATTATTAAAACAAAAACCCTCTCTTGCAATTTCACAAGAAAGGGTTTAACTATAACTTAACCAATTTGGATACGTTCTTTCGGATAATGGTTTTTATCTGGCTCTCTACGGCCACCAATCATAATAATGAAACTGATAAGCCCTACACGGCCAATAAACATCAGTATCATCAACACAACCTTACTCATTCCGCTTATGTCATCAGTAATACCTAACGATAGTCCACATGTCCCAAACGCTGACATTACCTCGAAAAATGCTTGTAGAAATGATATCTTGCCATTTTCGACCACAAGTATCGTAATCGCACCTGCAAAAGTGAGTATACCTGCCATCGTAAAAACAGCAAATGAGCGTTGTACATCTGTGGTATGAATTTCACGATTAAATGCTTTAATCGAAGTTTTTTCATTATTATTGCTAAAGTTCAATAAGAATAAGATTAAGATTGCAAAAGTAGTCGTTCTGATACCACCACCTACTGAACTTGGAGAAGAGCCAATAAACATTAAGAGACTCATAATAACATTCGTACCTTCTCCAAAATCACTTACATCAATGGTTTGTAATCCCGCACTTCTCGTAGTTGCAGATTGGAACAGTGCGTAAAACAATGATTTATGCCACGTCATATTTTGAAAAGCATGATTATGTTCAAATAATAAAATAATTATAGCACCAAATACAAACAATACTAAGTAAGTCATTGTTGTAATTTTTGCGAATAATGAAAACCTAAAATTAGGTATTCTATTTTTAATATATGCTTTAACTTCTATTAATACCGGAAAACCTATAGATCCTAAAATAATCAAAAACATAACAATAGTCTGAACAAAATAATCATTGGCATAGGGAATTAACGATTGTCCTGTAATGTCTAAACCGCCGTTTGTCGTTGCAGATACAGCTACAAACATGCCCTGCATAATTGCATATTGCAGATCTGGGTTATCTCTGTAAAAATAGAATGCTAATAATGAGGCACCAACAAGTTCTATAATTAGAATTGTACGGACAATATCTAGAATCAATTTAACTGTACCACTCATTGTATCTTTATTATTATCAAGCATAATGAGCTGACGTTCACGCATGCCAATATGTTTTCCTAAAAAAACCCATAACATCGTACCTATGGCCATGACACCAATACCACCAATATTTAGAATAATCATTATTATGATTTGTCCAAAAGTAGTATATGTCTCGACGATATTAACAGGTGATAAACCGGTCACACTCACGCCTGAAACTGCTACAAACAAGGAATCAATTGGATTAACATTGACGCCAGATTTATGAACAAATGGCAAATTAAGCAATAAAAATGCCACGATAATTGCTACAATATAATACATCACTATCCCTTGTTGAGGGCTTGATTTTTTTAACAATTGATTGAAAATGGACAACGTTTATTCACCCCAACGTTACTTCAATTTAATCTTGATATCCTTAAGCTTACCATCTCTGTATATTTTAGCTGGTAATGTATCCAAATCATCTTTATGGTTAAAAATAACTTGTCTATATCTTAGATTATCTTCTAATTCTTTACCATCTAATTCTACTATTACATCATTTTTTTGCAACCCAGATTTTTCACCTGTTGAATTTTCTTTAACTTCACCAATTATTACACCTGATTTTACATCTTCAGGTAATTTTAATGATTGACGCGCTTCATCATCTATATCGGCCACATTCATGATGCGAATGCCTGTATTAGGATATTTGACTTCACCTTTAGCTTCAAGTTCTTTTGCTATTGATTCAGCTTGATTTACTGGAATTGCAAAAGCAATACCTTCTACATTATCCATATCAATCTTTAATGATGCAATGCCTATTAATTTACCATCTCTATTAATCACACCACCGCCTGAGTTACCAGGGTTTACTGGTGCATCGATTTGAAATGCATCCATCAATACATCATATTGTTCATCTTTATCAATATCTGCAGGTATATGACGATTAAGGCCTGATACGATACCTTCTGAAACACTACCTTTAAAATCAACGCCTAGCGGATTTCCTACAACAATGATGGGTTCACCTAATACTAAGGTGCTTGAATCTCCCATTTTGATTGGTTTAACATCGCTCCCTGACTTAACTTTAGCTTTTACTACCGCAATATCAGAAAATTTATCTGTACCAATGACTTTTCCTATCGAGTAATCTCCATTACCATATGTAATCTTTTGTTCTTCCTTATCTCCTACTACGTGCGCATTTGTCATGATAAAAATAGAGTCGCCTACTTTTTTGTAGACGACACCTGATCCTAACTCATTTTCTTTACCTGCTTCTTGTGTCTCTTTCTCTGCAGAAGAACCTTTGTTGCTTGTATCATTCTCAACCGTTACTACTGAATGCGTAGCACTATTTGCGCTCTTCATAGTTGCTGTATATGCCTTTTCTTTACCATTATTACTTTGGAAGATACTATCCTTTTCATTACCGTTTTGATCAACATTAGTAAATATTGCATTCATCAAAGTTAATAATAGTATAACTGCAATAACAATAAGTACCTTAGGCCAATGTTTCTTAAAGAAATATTTAACTCTATCAACACCACTTAATTGTCCATGTTGATTGGCGTGACTCGGTTCTTTTTGTTGAGATTTATACTTATTACGCTCTGTTGTTTGTTCTTTTTCCCGTTCTTTTACATCTACATCATCCTCTTCAATGTACTGTTCAACTCGGGATTGTTGCGCTTCTTCTGAATAAAAGTTATCTTCTTCGCCAATTTTCGACGGCTGATTCTTTGATAACGCTCCCTTGTCACTAACCACATTATCATTTTCTTTATTATCTCGACGATAATCTGTAACTAGCTCAGAATTACTATGCGTATGATGAATAGCATTTTGTTTCTGTGGGTGACTTGTAGACTGTTCTTTATCTGATGTCTGTTTATCGCTTGTTGTATTTATGTCTTCTTTAGAACTACTTTGTTTAGCCATCAAAGCTTGTTGCTGTTGAATCTCTTCTTGTGTTAGCTTTTCGATACGTGCTTTTCTTAAATTTTCTTTCACACGTTCCTCATTATTTTTGGCTAATTTTTGCGCTTTTTCTTCGCGCTGTTCTCTGGCCTCATGCTCTAAATGTAGACGTTGTTCACGTTCTTCATTATGAAAAAACTCACGTCGTTTACGTCCGTATTTTTCTTTAGGAATGACGTGTTTTTTATTTTGAGTCACCATAATCCCCCCTAATCTTACATAAATCTTCACTCTCTATTATGACATAACATAAAAGATAATTCTTCCTTATTTTCTTTTATAAAAATAGATATATTCTGATTATAATCACTTTCTCCTTAAATTTCTAACTTTAAATGAAATTCTTGAATATTCAGACTCATGCTTACTGAATTTTGGTAACCTACAATATTAAAATATCTTCATAATACTTTATTATTGCCACATCTTTTACATAAAAAAACTGGAAAAACTCTATGAGCTTTTCCAGTTAATCCAATATTTACTTTTGATTTTCTTTTTTCTTGTTATTTCGTAATGAAGTTAACCAACCAATAACTACTAATAATATCATGACAGTCCAGAAAATAGATTGCCATAACGTACTATGTGGGAAGTGTTCAGGTAAAACAGCGATTTCTTCATGCGCGAGCACCATGACCACTAATTTAACACCTACCCAACCAACAATAGCAAAAGCTGCGCCTTCTAAACCTGGATATTTGTTTAATAAGTTTACAAACCATGTTGCAGCGAAACGCATAATTACAACACCCAACATACCACCTATGAACATAACTGCAAACTGACCTAAGTCCATACCACCGAAGTGAATACCAACAGCAGGTAATGTCACTGCGATTGCTAGGGCTGCAAGCATTGAATCAATAGCAAATGCGATATCTGCGAATTCAACTTTTAATACAGTACCCCAAAACTCTTTAGGGCTTGCGTGAATTTCTCCACCATCTTCATCAAAGTGGTGATCATCTCCAGCTTCTTGTTCTTCCTTATCTTTCTCCTTAAAGAAGGATATCAAATTGCTAATGGACATATATAATAGATATAGTGCGCCAAGTGCTTGTATCCACCAAAGATTTGCGATAATACTGATTAAGAATAATGAGATAAAACGGAATATTAATGCGCCTAGCAAACCATAAAACAAAGCTTTTTTACGTTGCTCAGGCGGTAAATGTTTAACCATAACTGCCATAACTACGGCATTATCTGCAGCCAATAGTCCTTCTAAAAATACTAGAACAACGAGCACCCATAAATAAGGTAAAATCATACTTGGATCCATATAGGACAACTCCTTAATTTTTTTAACATAAAAATAGAGACCTAAGCTAAGTTAGTGTATTATCGCTATTAAATTTAATTCACTTAGTTTTTATACACTAAAGAACAAATCGATCGCGTTATTCACTATTAGCAAAGGTCTCACTCGACAGTTTGTATCTGCCCATTTTACCGGAAGCAATCAAGCTTCGTAATGACGATAAAATGACTATGTTAAAAAGAGATATAAAGTGTGTTTCTTAAGCATATAAATGCATGCTTCATATATCTTTTTAATAACAGTTGAGTTACTCCCCTCTGACTACAAAGTCATAGGTATTCTATTAATATCGTTATTATACACAAAATATAGTTTTATAACAAACCATATAATTTAATTTCTGGAAACTTCTCTTCAAACCATCTTGTTGCAAATTCATTATCAAATAAAAATACATGATTTTCATAAATATCTTTAACTAAAATTGAACGTGATGTACTCATCTTATCTTTAACTTCTTCTTCATTTTCTATCCAACGTGCAATTTTCGGTCCGACTGGCTCCATGACAACATCGACATTGTATTCATTTTTTAAGCGGTGTTCGAATACTTCAAATTGTAACTGTCCAACTGCACCAATAAGAATTTGGTTTGTGTGAAGTGCTTTATAATATTGAATTGCACCTTCTTGAACTAATTGTTCAATACCTTTATGAAAGTGCTTTTGTTTCATAACGTTTTTAGCCGAAACTTTCATAAATAATTCTGGTGTGAATTGTGGTAATTCTTGGAAACTGAATTTTTGATTTCCACCAACTAAAGTGTCGCCAATTTGGTAGTTACCTGTATCATATAAACCAATGATATCTCCAGCTACTGCATGATTTACTGTTTCTTTATCATCTGCCATGAATGATGTTGAACGTGTAATTTTTTGTTTTTTCTTCGTACGTTGTAATGTGACATCCATGCCACGTTCAAATGCGCCACTCACCACACGCATAAAGGCAATACGGTCTCTATGTTTAGGATCCATGTTCGCTTGAATTTTGAAAATAAATCCTGAAAAATCTAAATCATAAGGTTTTACTTCCACTTCTTCTTTCGTTTGACGACTATGCGGCATTGGTGCATGGTCTACATAAGCATTCAAGAAGTTTTGAACTCCAAAATTAGCTAATGCCGAACCGAAAAATACAGGCGTTAATTCACCATTTAATAATGCTTCGTTATCAAAGTCTTCTCCCGCTTCTTCTACTAGCATCAACTCTTCAATAGCTTGAGAAAATGCACTATCGTTTTTCATTTTGTGATCTTCTTCTAATTCAAAATCATCATTTAAGTGCAACGTATTTTCTTCATCTCTAAAAGGTTCAATCGTATGTGAATCACGATCGATAATACCAAAGAAGTTTTGGCCCATACCTATCGGCCAATTCATTGGATATGTTTCAATTTCTAAAGTAGACTCAATTTCATCTAATAATTCAAAAGGTTCTTTACCAACACGGTCAAGCTTATTAATAAAGGTAAAGATTGGAATGCCTCTCATTTTACAAACTTTAAACAGTTTTAAAGTTTGTGGCTCAATTCCTTTTGCACAGTCAATTACCATAACAGCACTATCTACTGCTAAAAGTGTTCTATATGTGTCTTCTGAAAAGTCTTCGTGCCCTGGTGTATCTAAAATGTTAATTTTATAGTGATCATAATCAAACTGCATCACTGAACTTGTAACTGAAATACCACGCTCTTGCTCAACTTTCATCCAGTCACTCGTTGCAAATTTCCCACTTTTTTTACCTTTAACAGTTCCTGCTTCTCTAATTGCACCACCAAATAATAATAACTTTTCAGTTAATGTGGTCTTACCAGCATCAGGATGAGAAATAATTGCAAAGGTTTTTCTAGATTCTACTTCTTCCTTTATACTCATTTTTAATCTCCTTTAATCCTCAAGTATCGATTTGACAATGTCTGTGGCAATCTTAGTCGCTGTAGACTCGTCAAGTAACGTAAACAAGTGTATCACAAGTTCTTCATTGATATCATCTTCATTTAGTGTTGTATCTATTTCTAATGACCAATTTAATTCTGGGAGCGCAATTAAGTATAATTGCAATTTCGTATTTTCATAAATATATAAATTTGAATGCACACCGTTACAATCTATACTGCTAATCTTCAACAGGCCCACCACCAAATTTTTTATATGCTGCTTCTAAACCAATTAAATCATCTCTATGAGGTACTTTTACATGGCCAGGCATAATTTGATATGGTTCCCTGCCTTTTGAAGCTAACACTACTGTATCTCCAGGTTCTGCGATGTCAATCGCATGGCGTATTCCTGATGCACGATCATCAAACTCAATGTAATTATGATGTGTCGCACCTTGTGCCAGTGCATGTGTTAACACTTTAGGATCATCGTTTGCTGGATTATCTGGTGTGAAGATCACATAATCCGCACGGCATGCAATACGTCCCATTTCAGGCGCTTTGCTCATATCTCGTTCTCCTGCCAAACCACATAAGAAAATTAATTTTTGTGAAGTAAAAGGTTGAACTGCATCGATTAATTTATCCATACCATCAGCTGTATGTGCATAATCAATAATCAAATCAATTGGTAGCGTTGCGTCTAATACTTCAAGTCTGCCTTCGACTGGTTCTAAATTTTCAACTGCTTTTATAATTTCACTTAGCTTGACGCCCTTACTCCAAACAGCAATCATTGCTGCCATAATATTAGAAACATTAAATAATCCGACATAGGGTGATTTCACATAAAAATCACCTTCTGGCGTTACGAAATTGAAAGTCACACCCTGTAATGATTCGTTTATATCTTCTGCCATAAATTGTGCATTGTTATTAATACCGTAAGTAAACGCTTCGAATGGTGATACTGATGCAAGATATTCAGAAAATTCATCATCTTTATTTAAAACAACAAACTTTTCTTCAGACAAATCTTGACCAAGCTGACTAAATAATAGTGACTTTGCATGGCCATATGCTTCCATTGTACCGTGAAAATCTAAATGGTCTTGTGTTAAATTTGAAAAAATTGCCACATCGAAATTAACGCCGCTTAAGCGTCCCAGCGATAAACCGTGGCTTGAAACTTCTAAAGTCATTGCCTCCGCTTTCTTTTGAACTGCTTCATTAATTTTTTTAGTTAAAGCTACAGTTTCTGGTGTAGTATTAGAGCCTTTAGATTTTTCCTCATTAATCTGAAAACCATTTGTTCCTAAGTAAGCACTACCTTTACCTAATTTTCTATAGATATGGTGTATCATTGTAGCGATTGAAGTCTTGCCATTTGTTCCTGTGACACCGTATGTTACAAGTTGTTTACTTGGATAATTAAATAACTGGTTTGCTAATAGACTTGCTGCGCGTAAAGTATCCGGTACTATGATTTGTGTCACGTTTGCGTTTAATGCCTGCGCTTGGCTTACAACGACGATTTGGCAGCCTTGGTTAACTACGTCTTGACAGAATTTGTGACTATCAACGGTGTAACCTTTTGATGCTACAAAAACGCTGCCTTGTTGTGCAGTACGAGAATCAGTTGTGATATCTGTTACATCTCTCTTTAACGTACCGACAACTTGTTTTACTCTTATTTTTTCAAATAACAAATTTGCATCCAACATTTATCGCTCCTTTATTTCCAATACTTCTATTATACACGTTTTTCTTTGATTTTATAGAATCTAATATCTAGATTTTAATAATTTCTTCCTATTATATATGTACTTTTTATAATAGGAAAATTACATGATTTTTTTGAGTTTAATTTGGTTTTAAACCGCTTTATTAATTTTATGTAACTATTCTGTTAATACTTTCTATATATTCACTTAATTTTTACTTTTCAAGCATACATTTATATTAAGCGTGGTAATGTATTAATATACAATGACTTAATATACTGCATACACACTTCTGAATATCAGTATGAATCATTTCATATCAGTATGTAAAATGATATAATCTTCAGTAATTATGTTTTTTCTTTCGCATGTCAAGGAAATGCGTTAAACTTAGCATGAGCTAAATTTATACTATTGGAGGGTGGCTTAAATGGTTACTCAGAATAAAAAAATACTAATCCTTACTGGATCCTTTGGTAATGGTCATTTACAGGTTACTCAAAGTGTAGTGAACCAGTTTAATGAAATTAATCTAGACAATTTAACAGTTATTGAACATGATTTGTTTTTAGAAGCTCATCCAATACTGACTTCTATATGTAAAAAGTGGTACATTAACAGTTTTAAATATTTCAGAAATATGTACAAAGCATTTTACTATAGTCGTCCCGACCAATTAGACAAATGTTTCTATAAATACTATGGACTTAATAAATTAATAAATTTACTGTTAAAGGAAAAGCCTGATTTAATCTTGCTAACTTTCCCGACACCAGTAATGTCTGTTTTGACAGAACAATTTGACATGAACATTCCTATTGCAACTGTAATGACAGATTATAGAATGCAAAAGAACTGGATAACACCTCATTCTCAAAGATATTACCTAGCTACGGAAGATTTAAAAGAGGAGTTTGCTAGCATAGGGATCCCTAAATCACATTTGAAAGTTACTGGAATCCCTATTGCAGATAAATTCGAAGATGATATTGATAAAACTTCGTGGCTGCGTCAAAATCATTTAGACCCTAACAAATCAACGATACTCATGTCTGCAGGTGCTTTTGGTGTATCAAAAGGCTTTGATCAAATGATACAAGAAATATTAAATCGAAGTCCGCACTCTCAAGTCGTAATGATTTGTGGTAAAAATAAAGAATTGAAACGTACGTTATCTGCACAATTTAAAAATTACGACAACGTACTCATTGTAGGCTATACTAAACATATGAATGAATGGATGGCTTCAAGTCAATTGATGATTACTAAACCAGGTGGCATCACAATATCCGAAGCCCTAACACGTCAGACACCAATGATTTTCTTAAATCCTGCTCCTGGGCAAGAATTAGAGAATGCAAATTACTTTGAAGAAAAAGGGTTTGGTTTGATTGCTGACACACCTGAAAAAGCAATTCAGCAAGTTGCAACATTAACAAATACACCATCAAAAATAGCAGAAATGACTCAGTCTATGAATGAATCTCGAATTCCATATTCAACGTACAAGTTATGTAATGACTTGTTAAATTTACTAGATCATTCATCACGCTATGAAGAAGTTTACGGAAAGGTTCCTTTATATGCAAAGCTCTTCGTTAAATAAAGATAATTATCATTCAAATAAAAACTTTATAATCTTGTTAGTAATTTTGTTCTTAATGGAGTTTGCCCGAGGTATGTATATATTAAGTTACTTAGCATTACTTCCAACAGCAACCTCAATAGCGGTAGGTGTCACATCTATCGCTATTTCTGTTCATTTTATTGCTGATGCAACAACCAACTTTGTCATTGGTTTTTTACTTAAACGTTTAGGCACAAAACTCGTGCTTACATTAGGTTTTCTACTTGCATTCGGAAGCTTGTTCTTAGTCATTTGGTTCCCGACTTCTCCGATTGTTCTAATTATCAGTGCAGTACTCCTTGGTATAGCTGTCAGCCCTATATGGGTCATTATGCTTGCAAGTGTTGATGAGAAAAATCGTGGCAAACAAATGGGTTATGTTTATTTTTCATGGCTCCTCGGTTTACTTGTCGGTATGGTTGGTATGAACCTTATCTTCAAATTCCATCCGACGAAATTTGCGTTTATGATGTCGTTGGTGGTGCTTATTGCTTGGATTTTATATTACTTCGTGAAAATAAGACTTACGAATTATAATACTCGACCAGTTAAGCAACAATTAGGCCAAATCGTAGATGTTACAAAACGTCATTTAATTTTATTCCCAGGTATTTTGTTACAAGGTGCTTCAATCACGGCGTTAGTACCTATCCTACCTACTTATGCCACGAAAGTTGTCGGTGTCTCTACAGTAGAATACACTATGGCGCTTGTCTTTGGTGGTATTGGTTGTGCTGTTTCAATGCTCTTCTTATCAAAAGTCATTGATAAACATGGCACGTTATTTATGTACAGTGTCATTTTTGGTGGTTTTATGCTATATACGGTAATGATATTTGCTTTATCACTAATTACAGATATTGCACTTGTATGGATATTAGCAGTCTTCATTGGTCTGATGTATGGTATATTACTACCGGCGTGGAACACATTTATGGCAAGCCATATCCATTTAGATGAACAAGAAGAAACTTGGGGTGTATTTAACAGTGTACAAGGCTTTGGTTCAATGATTGGCCCACTTGTCGGTGGTTTAATCACCCAATTCACAGCTTCTGTAAATAATACATTTTATTTCTCAGCATTATTATTCTTATTCTTAGCTATATTCTATGGTCTATATTTTATTAGAAAAAGAAAATATAATCTTAACTCATAATATTTTCACTAAGATTATAGCCACAAAATAAGGAGTCACTAACAAGTTGTTAGTGACTCCTTATTTAATTCCATTTTTTAATCGTAAGCAATCATAGATGCTACTAATGGGGTATTATTTTAAGCTAAATTAAAGTTATCTAATACTTTCCATTTTTCATCTTTCTCATCGTAATAAACTAAAGAAAGTTGTTCAATTGTTTCTTTATAATCAATGCCCGCTAATTTCAATTGTCCATAAATATCTTCAAACTCTTGGCTTGTTAGCCCTTGCGCAATTGTGAAATGTGGTACAAATGAGTGATCCGGAACGCCATGGAAATCACCATTGTTAAATTTGTAGAATAATTTTTCTAAAGTTTCAGTTTTTTCAACTTTAAAATAAATGACATTGGTAATCGGCGCGAAGTTCGATGCTTTTGTTGCATGAACATCAACTGCTGGTATACCCTCAAGTCTAGATTTAATCGTCTCTTTGACAGATTCTAAATCGCTATCGTTTATTTTAAATTGCCCCTTAATCGTGATATGCGGCATAATTGACGCATAGTGAGCATCATAACGCTTACGATATGCATTCACTTCATCTTGAAACGCTTTTGACGGAATTAATGCTAATCCTAAAATCATTTAAATTCCTCCTTTGTTTAACATAATTACATTATATCAAATTTCTGAAAAATTCGTTACTTTAAACTAAATTTTATTCAGATTATTAAAACGAAATATTATCTGACAAAAAATACTTTAGTAAATCATCGAGTAAATGCTTCCATGATTTCCATCTATGGCCGCCTTCAAACTCTATGTAATGATGCGTGAAGTTATTTGCTTCAATAATAGATTTCAGTTCGCGGTTAGGCGTTAGAAAATCTGCACGCTTACCGTTTGTTGGTAACTCAAAGTCGTCTTCTTCTAAACCAACAGCATGCCATATTGTTAACTGCTCTTGAAATTGACATCGTTCAATTAAAGTTTGAATCACTTCGTCATGTTGTGGACTCAATAAGCCGACTTGACTAAAGATTCTTGGATAAGATAAAGCTGTCATTAACGCAACACTTCCAGCCAAACTATCTCCAAGTAATATGCGTGCATTACCTACTTTATATGTAGGAAACGTTCGATCAATAAAAGGTAAAATTTCATTCGCTACTGCTTTTACAGTTAAATGTGTACGTGCACCTTGTGGATGAAATTCTGCACGTCGTTTGTCAACATCTTCATAATGAAAACCAACAAAGATTGCTTTTTCAATTTCATTTTTTTCACGTAAACTTTCATAACTTCTATGAATTCTTCCAAAACTAAAAAAATCTAAACCGTCAAAACAAAATATGACTTTGTACTTAAATAATTCTGAAAAATCCTTTGGTAAATAAATAGATAGTGTGACATCTCTTTCTAATAATTCGCTAGGAAAACTAATTTTATTAATTCTTCCTGGTTGAAAATCATACATAAATAATGCGCCCCCTAGTAGTCTTAATGACATTGTACCAAGAGACGCATTATTTTAAAATATTTCAACTTAACTTTTTTATAAATTGAAGACAGTGTTATTCCTCAAACTTTTCTTCTTTTAGTCGTTTAGGATAATCTTTGTGCCAGAAGACAGCATTAGGTAATTTTTTAGGATCTGGTTTATAAATGGCTCTTTTACCTGATCCAAGTGCTTTCTTCTGTTTCTCATAATCTTTCAAGGCATTAATTGCTGGCTTATGCAATATCCAAATAGCAATGATATTTAACCAAGCCATCATACCAACACCTAAATCACCCATCATCCACGCTACATCAGCAGTTCTCACTGCACCATATACTGTAGCTGCAATGAGCACAATTCTAGTGATATTAATATAAATAAAAGTCATTTTTTTCGAACTTTTTCTAGTTAAATACGTAATATTGGTTTCAGCAATATAATAATATGCCAATATTGTTGTAAAGGCAAAGAAGAATAGTGCAATCGCAATGAAGTATGACCCTATTCCTGAGAATGCAGGATCGAATTGATAGCCACTACCTTGGAATGCTTTATCAATACCTGCTTGCGCGTACATTGCTGTACCTGAATAATCTTTATCCCCGTTTGACATTTCTACAAATATACCGTTATCTTTAATCATGCTTGCTTTACCATCTGACATGGTCCCACCATCAGTGACGTTATATGTACCTGAAAGTAAAATAATTAAACCTGTTGCCGTACACACAAAGAGTGTATCAATATATACTGAGAATGATTGTACTAGCCCTTGTTTAGCTGGATGAGATACTTCTGCTGCAGACGCAGCATGTGGCCCAGTCCCTTGACCAGCTTCATTTGAATATAGTCCTCTTTTCACACCAATTTCAATCATAGCACCAACGATACCACCAAATGCTGCTTCAAAACCAAATGCAGATTTAAAAATTAAAGCAAAGAGCGCCGGAACTTGTTCGATATTAATAAATATAATAACGACTGCCATTAAAACATATAAAATTGCCATAAACGGAACAACTGCTGTTGCAGCGTTTGCAATCCATTTAATACCACCAAATATGATTAAAGCAATTAATACCGCCAAAAATATTGCGACTATCCAAGGGTCAAAACTAAACGCATTTTTCATTGAACTAGAAATTGCATTGGATTGAACACCTGGTAATAATAGACCTACTGAAATTACTGTTACTACAGCAAAGATTAAACCGTAGATTTTGCCGAGCTTACCTTTGATACCATATTCGATATAGAATGCTGGACCACCTCGGTATTGCCCCTTTTCTTCCCTTTTATAAATCTGACCGAGTGTAGATTCAATAAATGCGCTACCAGCCCCTAAAAATGCTGACGCCCACATCCAGAATATTGCACCAGGACCACCAATGAATATGGCAGTCGACACACCTACGATATTACCAGTCCCTACACGACCTGCCAATGATAGCGCAATCGCTTGGAAACTGGATATACCAGTAGGTGATTTCTCCCCTTGAAACATTA
This sequence comes from Staphylococcus equorum, assembly GCF_029531845.1. Classification (GTDB taxonomy): domain Bacteria; phylum Bacillota; class Bacilli; order Staphylococcales; family Staphylococcaceae; genus Staphylococcus; species Staphylococcus equorum_C. The sequence continues at coordinate 227,790 of NZ_JAMBPV010000004.1, read as the reverse complement.
GACGTATCATTTCTTTAAAATGCCTAACTTGGAAAAAGCGCATCATAAATGAAAACAATACCCCTGTAAGTAACAAACCATAGACTAAAGGCTTGCTCCATACAATATCATACAACCACGTAAGTAAACTCTCTAACATAACGTATCCCCCTTGTTGTACCATTATGTATAATGATATATTTTTAATCATTATACACATATAAAATATTCCGTGCAACGCATTTCATAAGTTATCTTTTTCACAATTTATATATTTCTATTTTTTAATTAATAATAAAATTTTTCAATAACTTAAATGCTCCAAAGAAATAATTTTACACTATTTAATGTATAATGTGACTTCCCTTAATATTCTATAAAGTAATTCGAATCGATTTAATTATTCAACGAATTGACATCAATTTTTATCTTTTGTTCTGTGACTATTTGAGATATACTAAATAGTACTTCAAATACGATTTTTTAGGAGGAAAAGTCCTATGCTTAATAAGGTTTGGTTTAGAACAGGTGTTGCCTTACTTATCCTGTTTTTGCTAATCAAATTAGTAATGGAAGTCCATAGTGTCTTCACACCATTTATGGTTATTATTCAATCAGTATTGTTACCACTATTACTTAGTGGCTTCTTATTCTATATCTGTTTACCTTTTCAAAAAATACTTGAAAAAAACAAAGTTCCACGTTGGGGTAGTATCACAATTATCCTGATTGGGTTAGTCATTATTATAAGCAGTTTTGTAGGTTATCTGGCACCGCTGATAATAGAACAAATTTCAAAATTAATTAAACAAATCCCATCACTACAAAATGAAGTTCAACACATTGTTAACTTTGCTTTAGATCAAATGGAAAGATTACCAGCAGATGTAACAGACAGAATTAATAATATGATTAAGTCAATGAGTGATGGAGCTACTAGTATATTATCTAACTCATTAGGATTCGTGACATCATTTATTTCTACTATGTTTCTACTCATCATGGTGCCATTCTTCCTAATTTATATGTTAAAAGACCACGAAAGGTTCATTCCTTTTATTGCAAGATTGTTTAAAGGAGATAGAAAAGTATTCGTAGTTGAATTATTGAAAGACTTAAACGAAACAGTTAAATCTTATATTCAAGGTCAAGTAACTGTAAGTATTATTTTAGGTGTTATTTTATATATTGGTTATTCTATTTTAGGACTTAACTATACATTGTTACTTGTTATGTTTGCCTGTCTTGCCAATATGATCCCATTCTTAGGCCCTTGGATGGCATTTGTACCAGCTGGAATTATTGGTATTATACAAAGCCCGACAATATTTATATGGGTCTGTATCATTACACTGATTGCTCAACAGCTAGAAGGAAATGTCATTACTCCAAATGTTATGGGTAAATCTTTAAATATTCACCCATTAACAATTATTGTTGTGATTTTAGCAGCAGGTAATCTTGGTGGCTTTGTACTCATTCTTGTTGCTGTACCGCTATATGCTGTTATTAAATCTATCGTTCGTAATGTCTTCCGGTATAGACAACAGCTCATTGAAGCAGCTAATAGTGACGTCAAAGATTAGCTAGTTTATAAAATCGAAAAATTTTATTGTTATTTAACCAAAAAAGCTGAAAGATCCTTTACATTTGTAAGGATCTTTCAGCTTTTAGTTTGTCATCATAGTACCACTTTTATGTTTAAATAAAAAACACCTCTAATTGCAATATTAAATTCCATACATTGCGGTTAGAGGTGTTTTGGTTATTATTTAACGATATGGAATCCACTGTCAACATGAATGTTTTCGCCAGTTACACCACTAGAGAAATCACTTAATAAGTATGCCGCAGTTTTACCTACTTCTTCTTGGTCCACATTGCGTTTTAATGGTGCACGTTCTTTTATCTCATTTAAAATCGTATTAAATCCGCCTACTCCTTTTGCACTTAATGTACGAATTGGCCCTGCCGAGATTGCATTCACACGAATATTGTCTTCACCTAAATCTAATGCTAAGTAACGGACATTAGCTTCTAAACTTGCTTTAGCAACACCCATAACATTATAATTTTGAACAGCAAATTCGCCACCTAAATAAGTTGTAGCTACGATACTACCACCTTCAGGCATTAATTTTTTAGCTTCGCGTGACACAATTGTTAGCGAATAAGAACTTATATCTTGCGCTAATGAAAAACCTTCGCGAGAAGTATCTATAAAACGACCACGTAAATCTTCCATATTTGCAAAAGCGATTGAATGGTATACACCATTAATGTTTCCAACTTCTTCGCCAATTTTAGCAAAACCGTCGACAACATCTTCATCTTTTTGAACATCAATTTGGTACATATGATGTGTTTCTTGATTCAATTGTTCTACTAATTTTTCCAACTCTTTTTTACTACGATCTTTACGATATGTAAATACTAATTTTGCACCTAATTGGTCTAATACTTTAGCTACACCAAATCCGATACTACGTTTATTAGCAATACCCATAATGACAAACGTTTTATTTTCTAAATTAAACATGAGAATAACTCCTTTATTTATGTATTCATTTTAAACCGGTTCGAGAAATTATCAGAAAGCTTTGATTCATTGGCTCGATTCCAATATCCCTTATTTTAACATTGGTTTGATTGTTTAAACAGTTTTTTTGCTATCTATAAGGTATTTAATAAATATCTATGCCTTCAATCGAATAAAAGACATTTTTAACATAATTATAAAAATACAGCGTCAGTGGTAAAAAACATAAAAATCACTTTTTAACTTAACGCTGTACTCTTTATTAATAATAAAATTCTAATTCACGTTTCAATTCATCTACATATTCTTTAGAGCCAGTTACAATCACTCTATCTCTATAACGTAATTGTGTATCACCATGAGGCACGATAGACTCATTATTTCTAATGATACGTACAAAGATAATATCACCATCGAATGGGAAATTACGTAATTGAATTTGGTCATATTGGTGATTTAACATTGCAATTTCATATAGTGAGGTTTCAACATTACTTAAAAGATTAAGCATATTGGGTGTTTCAATTAAACCTTTCAGTAATATTTTGTTACTCAAATAACTACTGAAGATTTCTATGCCTTCTTTTTGTAGTTCAACATCACCAGAGCTTGATTCTAACCTACAAATCACACGTTTCACGCCATGTTCTTTGGCCATCAAAGCAACTTTTCGGTTGATATCATCGTCATTTGTTGAACATACTACAATGTTTCTTTCAAATAACCCTAAACGTTCCAACAACTCTTCTTCATAATCTCCAATTTCAACCATAGAAATGGCATCAGATAGCTTTCGTTTATCACTTAAGTCATTTCTATAGTAAAGTGAAACTTGATAAAGCTGTGAAGTTAAATTCTGAGCGATAGGTATTGTTAATTGGTTTTTACCGATTAAGCTAACTTCAATTTGTCTTGTTGCTTCATCTGGCATTGGGAACATCTTTTTAAAGACAATAGGTACAAAGACACAGGTAATAACTGAACTTAGTATTAAAATACCTGATATTTCACTAGAAATAGTACCTAATTGTTCAGCGATTTTCGCCGATGCGATTACTAAAGATAGTGTTGAAGTTAGTAGAAAGGCCGAAGAAATCGTTGTTTTCATATCGAACCATCTACGTATGTAAAACACAGGAACTAATTTCGAAATTAAAAATGCTAATATTAAAAAGGGTATAATTAATAATAGCGATGGTTCTTTAATTAACTCTGGAATATTTAAATCTACCCCTACCATTATAAAAAATATAGGAATAAAGAAACCATAACCAAATGAATCTAACTTCTCTACCATATCTTCATCAGGACCTAATAATGATACAACGACACCTGCTAAGAATGCTCCAAGTATATTTTCAGCTCCTACGCCTTCTGCTAATGCTACTAACAAAATGATCAATGCAAAGACTGCACGTATTCCAATTTGTGTCGTACCATCCATCAACATTTGCAGGAATTGTGCTTTCTTGAAGATACCTCCTAAGAAATAAAAGATAAGTGTAAATACAACTAAACTACCAATTAACCAAAGTGATGTGCTGCCAGAAGCATGCATCGCACCATAACCTGTAAGTAGTATCATTGTCACTAAATCTGCTAGTACAGCAACAAGTAGGATAAATTGACCTATTGTAGTGCGCATAATGTTCATTTCTTTTAAAGTTGGTACTACTACACCTAAAGAAATTGTTGAAATAATAATTACCATAAGTAAGACATCATCAATTAAACCGAACCATTTAAACATATAAGCAAATACAATTGAAATAATCATAATAGCCATAAATACAATAACTGCTAATTGTAAATGCCCAGGTTCTTGTTTTTTAGATTTTTCTTCTTGTGCTGTTGAACTTTTATCTTTTTTAAATGCTTTAAAATCTATTTCTAAACCACTTAAAAACATTAAAAAGATAAATCCTAAAGTGGATAAAATATTAAGCATCGCATCGCGCTCTACTAAATTTAAAAATGAGTGTCCAATGACAATCCCCATTAATATTTCAGCAACTACGACAGGTAAAAAACTAATATGTAGTCTATTGACTAAAATTGGTGTTAAAAATGCCGCTAATACAACGACAACAAGCGATAGAAATTCCATATAACCCTCCTATGTTAAATAAGACATAAATGACGTTGCTAAACCAAAATAAATTAACATACTTACAATATCATTAATTGTTGTAATAAAAGGTCCACTCGCCACTGCAGGGTCGATTTTCAGCTTATTCATAACTAACGGAATCATTGAACCTACTAATGTACCGACTGTCATTGCTATCGTCAAACTAGCGCCTACAATCACTGCTAATATTGGTTGACCATAAAGTATCATTATAATTAAAAATAGCAAGATTGAGCAAATTAAACCACTTAAAAAACCGCTTCCTGTTTCTCTGAGTGCTACTCTAAATTTACTTTGTTCGTAAATTTCACCAGTTGAAATGTTACGTACTGAAACGGCAAGCGATTGGGTGCCGGAATTACCTGACATCCCACTTATAATTGGAATAAAGGCAGCTAATAATGCTACTTGTGATAAAGTATCTTCAAAAGAGCCTAAAATTGTGGCAGTAATCATACCTAAAAATGTTAATATGATTAACCAAGGCAAGCGTTTTCTAGCTGTTTTTATAATGGAATCATTGGTTGCATCAACATCTGACACACCAGCTAAGCGTGAGTAGTCCTCGCTGGCTTCTTCATCCATAACATCTAAAATATCATCAATAGTGATAATACCAAGTAAATGGTCTTGATAATCTACTACTGGCATTGCAATAAAGTCATAATCTCGCATTTTTTGAGCAACGTCTTCCTGATCATCTGCAGCATTAGCACTAATCACACGTTCACTCATAATATCTTCAATGTATGCATCATTTTCAGCAACAATTAAATCTCTTAACGAAAGTACGCCTGCAAGTTGTTTATTATCATTCACTGTGAAAATGACATAAATTGTTTCGGCATCTGGCGCTTGTTCTTTTACATGCATCATCGCTTCTTTAACTGGCATTGTCGCTTTTAAAGAAATATACTCTGTCGTCATGATACCACCAGCGGTATCTTCTTCGTAGTGTAATAATGCTTTGATTTCTTTAGCATCTTCACGTTTCATTAATGTAAGCAGGCTAACAATTTTTTGCTTAGATAACTGATTCATTATGTCTACAGCATTATCATAAGACATGTCTTCTAGCACTTTACTCGCATACTCGGCATCCATAGTGTCAAAAAGTGATTCATATTCATCTTCGTCAATTTCTAATTGCTCAAAGAAATCAGCTACTTCTTCTGGTGATAATACTTCAAATATTCTTTGACGAATTTCTTCATTACTGTCTTCAAAGTATTCACTTTGTTCATATGTATGCATCGCTAAAAATTCATTTCTGAATTCATCGATATGATTTTCAAACAACAAATTATCTAGCAATGCTTGATCATATACTTGTTCATCCTCTAAAGTGATTGAATCCTTTTCATTAGCCAATGACCCCACCTCCATGAATGTTAAAAATTATATCATATTAAATATAGATTCTATTGCTCTATACTCGTCATTTATTTCAATCTTTTTATACGTGATTGGGTGAATAAAAGATACGCGTACACAGCGTAATAGTTGATGTGCATAAGCTGGATGCGCTTCTCCATATAAATCATCACCCACAATTGGATGTCCTATATGTTGAAAATGCACACGTATTTGATGTGTCCTACCAGTTAATAAATGTACTTCACTCAAACTATAATCTTCGGAACGTTGAAGACATTTAAAACGTGTTCTAGCTTCTTTACCCTTCACGTTGACTTGGCGTTGAATAATACTAGCTGGATCCCTTGCAATAGGTGCATCAATCAAGCCCTCATCTTTCAAATTCCCATGGCATATACATAAGTATCGTTTATCAACCTGTGTTTGAGACATTAAATGATGTATGAATCCATGTTTAGTAAAAATAACGATGCCAGATGTATTCCGATCTATCCGTGTAACGATATGAGGGGTGATTGAGAGGGATGACTGGTTAAAATATCCTAATACTTGTTCGACTAAACTGAAATGTTTATGATCTCTCGAGGGCGCACAATTTTGAAGTGCAGGTTTCGATACAACAAGTAAATATTCATCTTCATATAAGATATTCAAACTATCCGTAAATGGCAGCAAATTCAAACTCGGTGTTTCTTGACCTAAATGAACTTGAAGCACATCACCAATTTCCAATTGTTTTCTAACTGTAACTGGCTGTCCATTAACAACTAAAGCGCCATTATGTTTAATGGCGCTTATAGTCCGCTTAGAATAATGATTTTTTTGTAAAAATGTTCTTACCATTTCTGGAATTTCAATATCATATGTGAATTTCATTACTCATCTTCCCCACTAGAGATAAAGGAATCATGCACTCTTTTCCAGAAAGGAAATGGTCTAAATCTCGCAAACCTTACTTTTTCATTTGCTACTCTAAATTGTATAGCATTAACATTTTTATGTTTTATGCTTACATGATCAATAGTAGTTAATATCGTGTCATGGTTAACTGGTGTAATTAAACACGTATGATGTTTAGGCAATACTAAAGGTGAACCCACTGTTCTAAACACTCTATTATTGATAGAAGCAATTTCTGCAATTTGCATTGCTTCTAAAGATGGATGAATTAGTGCGCCACCTAAGGCTTTATTGTACGCCGTTGAACCTGATGGTGTAGACACACATAAACCATCACCTCTAAATCGTTCAAATTGATTACCTCGTATGTTCACATCGACAACTAAAGTAGAACCATTTTCTGTTTTCATAGTTGCCTCGTTTAAAGCTAAATATCTTGTTTCGTAACCATTATCGTTATAACGCACAATAATTTCTAACAAAGGATATTCTATGACTTGAAATTCTGAATTATTAATTTCGATAATTAACTTTTCTACTTCATGTGGTAACCAGTCCGCATAAAATCCTAAATGACCAGTATGTACCCCTACAAATGCACAACGAGATAGCATGTGACTATATTGATGGAAAGCTTGTAACAGCGTCCCGTCGCCACCCACTGATATAACTATCTCTGGATTATCTGGATCTTCAACCATTTGAAAATCCTTCATGTGGTTAATCATTTTATGTTTCAGTGCATTTGATTTTGAATCACCTTTAGACAATATCGTATAACGCATGATTACACCCCTTAGTCATTATTGTGTTTCTTAGAGCGTTTTTTAGAATAATACTTTTGTGCTTCTTGAATTTCTTCTTTAATTTCCGACATTTCTTCATCAAGTAAAAACGCTGCTTCTGCTGCCCGTTCCAGGCGATGTTGAATCTCAGGTGGATAATCTCCATCATATTTATAACGTAATGTATGTTCAACAGTGGCCCAAAAGTTCATGGCTAGCGTTCTGATTTGAATTTCTGCTAATATTTTCTTTTCCCCTTTTAAGGTTTCAATAGGATATTCAATAATAACATGGAATGAACGATAACCACTTTGCTTAGTATTACTAACGTAATCCCGTTCTTCCACAACCTTAAAATCTTCACGTTGTCTTAATAAATTAACCACAACATCAATGTCATCAACAAATTGACACATCAAGCGTAATCCTGCAATATCATACATTTCTTCATGTAATCGATCAAAAGAAATTTGACGCTTATTTGCTTTATCAATAATGCTAGTCATTGGTTTGACACGACCAGTTACGAATTCAATTGGCGAAGCATTGTCTTCTACTTCATATTGTTTTCTAAGGCCTTTTAATTTAATTTTCAATTCGTCCACTGCTTGTTTATATGGAGATAAAAACTGATCCCATTGATTCATAATACCTCACTCCGCTTCACTCTAATTCGAAAGTATCTTCTACAACGGAAACAAACTCTTTACCATAATTTAAATTACCTTGTATGTTATCCAATATGTAATTAAATTCCCTTTCGAACTGCTGTAATTCTAATTCATCATTTATTATTATTTTCTTACCTTTGTTTTCGTGTAGCATAGACCAAGTTTCTTGAACAAAAATCAAATATGAATACGATTGTCCATCATCCAAGATATATGCGAAACTATAATTATCACTGTCAACAAGCATTTGTCCTGCTTCTTCCAGACCTTCTGTAGACGCTTCTGTATAACAATTGATACTATCTTCTGTTACTTTAATTTCATTTACATAAATACGCATGCTTGTTCCTCCTTATTCTTCATCATTTTAACATAATTCTATCGTACATAACACGTTACAAGGCTAATGTTATGACAACAATTTAGCATAATGTCTGAAGTATTTTTAATTTTAAAATGCAGTTCAATTTAAATTATGTCGTAAGTGTTTTAAAATAAATTATTATATGCTTTAAAGGAGTGTTTCTCGTGGCAACTAACAATGAAATTGAATTCAAACAATTATTATCTCAATCACAGTACCAATCTATATATAATAAGTATTTCCTAGACATGCAACCCTTCAGTCAAACAAACTATTATATAGATACTGAGCAATTTGATTTACGCTCACATAACTCTGCTTTAAGAATACGCGTAAAAGATAAATTCTATGAAATGACCTTGAAAGTACCTGCTGAAGTTGGCTTGATGGAATATAATTTTGAAACACATGTTATACCAGAATTAAATAAAGCTTTAGCCGCAAGTGATTTGCCATTAGAAATTACCCAGCAATTAAATAAAATGAATGTTGACGTTAATCAGCTTGTGATTCTTGGTGCTTTGACTACTTCACGTTTAGAAAAAGAAATTCAAGGCAACTTACTCGTATTAGATAGAAGTGACTACTTAAATTATCAAGATTATGAATTGGAATATGAAGTTGAAGATTATGATGAAGGTTTAATTCAATTTAAAATGATTCTTGAAACATTCGACATTAAACATGAAACTCCCGAAAATAAAGTACAAAGATTTTTCAATCGCAAATCAAATTTGAACAACAACTAATTGCGCACAAGTTTAAAAAGTCGAATTACTTCCAAATGCAAATATTCATGTTATATTAGTTATATATTAAGAGAATATGGTGATAAAATGGCACAGACACCTTACGAAATCATTGGACATGACGCATTATATAAGATGATTGACCATTTCTATTTCTTAGTGGAAAAAGACGACAGAATTAACCATTTGTTTCCTGGAGATTTTCAAGAAACAAGTAGAAAACAAAAACAATTCTTGACTCAATTTTTAGGTGGACCAAGCCTTTATTCAGAAGAACATGGTCATCCAATGTTAAAAAGACGTCATATGGAGTTTATAATAACAAACAACGAACGCGACGCATGGCTTGAAAATATGTATAGTGCTATTCAGCATGCAAATTTCCAAGCAGGTGTCGGCGATTATTTGTATGAAAGATTGCGTTTAACAGCGAATCATATGGTTAATACCGAAAACTAATTGTAGGTGAAATGTACATGACTGAAGAATTAAAATTAATACATGCTAATAGTCGTGAAGATGCGAATCTTTCACCTGTGAGTAAGATAGAAATTTATTCTTTTTTCGACCCATTCAGTAAAGATTGCTTTAAATTATCAGCAATTCTCTCTAAATTACGTATAGAGTATAAGCAATATATCAGTATAAGACATATATTAAACCCGTCATTACGTGTCTTAACAAAATGCCAAGCGCAGAGCACATCAGACTTAGATAATATTGCCCTCGCATATAAGGCTGCTGAACTTCAAGGACGTTTACGTGCAGAACGTTTTATACACCTTGTGCAAAATGAAATCATACCTAAAAGAGATATAATCACTGAATCTATGGTCAATAATTGCATAAGTAACGCAGGGTTAGATTATGAAGTGTTTAAAGAAGATTTGCATAGTAGCTATTTGAAAGAAAGCTTACAAGTAGACTTGCACATCGCACGAGAAATGGAGATTGAAGAAGCGCCTTCGCTTGTATTCTTTAACGAAGATGTTCACGAAGAAGGTTTGAAAGTTGAAGGCCTCTATCCTTATCACATCTATACGTATATCATAAATGAACTCATTGGAACACCTATTGAAAAAAAATTACCGCCTACACTAGAAGGTTATATACAACAACAGCAATTAGTTACCAAAGAAGAGTTACTTACCATTTATGAATGGCCTGAAAAATTAATGAATAAAGAACTGAAAAAATTAGCGTTACAACAAAAAATAGAAAAGCTTAAATCTCCAGATGGAAAATTTTGGAGATCTAAAATTTGATTGTGTGCTAAATAGATGACTACACATAATTTCAGCAAATAAAAAGATAGCCTTAAAGGCTATCTCAGACTGCCAACAAAATCTCATGATTTTTTGTTGGCAGTTTTTTTGTATGCTTTTCTACAACTGTAAATTTATCTTATATATTTTATACCCTTTTACCTAGGACACAATCTCAACCTGTAATCCTCGACACGCGTTTTATTAACTAGTCAGGAATCTATACAAATTACTATTTATATTTCGGAATTTTATACTCTGAACAGTAAAATTATCTCAGAATATTTTACAATATTATCTTATTTTGCAAATACAGCAAAACGTTGTTGTATTTGCTGTGCTTTTACAGCTTCATCTACCATTGCTTGAGCAAAATCTGCATATAAACTACCTGCCCGACCAATAATTAATAAACGCTTGTTGCTGTTACTTACTAAATCGCCCAGATGTTTCATTGATTTACTATGTTCATCTAATTTATTTTCATCAGGTTGTCCAAAAGCATCGATAATTACATCAAATTCTGCAATGTCATCCGTTGTTAAATCAAATAAATCTTTTTGAATCACTTGATCTGTTACTGTTTTATTTGAACTTCTCACAATGGCTGTCACATCTATACCTCTATCGTAAGCTTCTTTCGTAATGAGTTGCCCTGCTTTACCATTTGCCGCTACAATTGCTAATTTCATATATACTACCTCTTACTTGTATTTAGTATAAGTACAAGATAATTTTATAGTTTTAATTTTTTGAAGTCAAACGAATAGTTATTCATATTTTTGGATTTATTTAAAAAAGGATATAAAAAAACGCCGTGTCTGATTACACGGCGCTAAACAAAGGGGATGGGAGAAATTTTCTCACTTCAAACAAAGGGGTATGTTTGTTATGTGATTAATTTCATGTTTATAATATAACACGCTAAATTGCGCCTTTCAACCATTTAGATTAAATAAATCCACTTTGTCACAAACTTGTCATATTGAAAACGAATACATTCATACTAAGCTTTCATTAGCTTTTCAAAAGCATCTAATTTTTGTTCGAATACTTGGCAAGCTTGTTCAATTGGTTCAGGAGTTGTCATATCTACACCTGCATTTTTAAGTATTTCAATTGGATAATCTGAGCTACCTTTTTTCAAGAATTCATTAATATATCTTTTTACTGCTGGTTGACCTTCAGTTAAAATTTGATGACTTAAACTTTGAGCCGCACTATATCCTGTTGCATATTGATACACATAATAATTCATATAGAAGTGAGGAATTCTTGACCATTCTTTACTAATATCTTCATCTGTTTCAACAGAATCACCAAAATATTGTCTATTTAATTCTGCATATTCTTCATTCATACGATTTGCTGTAAGTGGTTCTCCTGCTTCTTCGATTTGATGAATTTTATGTTCAAATTCAGCAAACATTGTCTGTCTAAATAATGTTGCACGGAAACGTTCAAGTTCTTGATTAAGTAGTAATAGTCTACGTTCATCATCTAAATGTTTGTCCATATAGTCGCTTAATAATGCCTCATTACATGTAGAAGCTACTTCTGCTACAAAAATTGTATAACCACTTGAATTGGCTGGTTGGTTTTGACGACTGAAATAACTATGCGCAGAGTGACCAAATTCATGAACTAATGTATATAAATCAGACACTGTGTTAGACCAATTTAATAATATAAATGGATTAGTTAAATGCGCACCTGAAGAATAACCGCCTGAACGTTTACCTTTATTTTCATATACGTCTACCCAACGATGATTTAACCCTTCTTCAACGACTTTCATGTATTCCTCGCCCATAGGTTGTAATGCTTTTATCATCCAATTTTTTGCTTCTTCATATGGCATTTCAAATTTTACATCTTTAACTAAAGGTGTATAAAGATCATACATCTTCATATCTTCTAAACCTAATAAGTCTTTACGTAATTTCGTATAGCGATGTAATAATGGTAAGTAGTTATGCACAGTTTTAACTAAATTATCATATACTTCCTCTGGAATATGATTATTACTTAAAGCTGCTGCTCTTGCAGTTTCGTAATTATGTGTTCTGGCATTAAACACATTTTTTTTCACTTCTCCGGCTAATGTTGCGCTTAATGTATTGTTATATGCGCCATAAGCTTTATATAAATTTTCAAATGCAGATTTACGTAAAATACGATCATCTGATTCTAAACATTTTATAAACGTGCCTTGAGTTAATGAATGATGATTACCATCTTTATCAATGGCATCTTCAAATTCTAAATCAGCATTACTAAACATACCATATACATTATCTGATGTTGATAAGGCATCTTGTGCTTCAGTAAGTAATTTTTCTTTATCTGCACTTAAAACATGCGGGCGTTTTTCATTAATCAGTTTCAAATCAAATGCGTAACGTTTTAAATCATCATTAGATTCAATGAAAGTTTGGATTTGCGCTTCATCAATTTGTAAAATTTCTGGTACCAAGAAACTCCATCCAGAACTGAATTTAATAATAAGTTGATGCGCACGTGATTCATACCCCGTGTACTTATCATTTGCAGTATCTTGATCTTGTTTTAGATGTGCATATACGTATACTTTTTCCAGTTGAGAACCCAGTTCGTCTTCTAAAGCTAATGCGTTATAAAGTGTTTCTGCGCTATCAGCTAAATGACCTCTAAATTGTTCTTCTTGTCCTATGTTATTTTCTACTTCTTTAAATGCTGCTTCAAAAGCTTCATCTGATTCGAAAATAGTAGTTAAATCCCAAGTATATTCAGGATATTTACGTTCTTGTTCTTCTCTTGTTAATTGTTCAGTCATAATATTAAGTAAACCTCCTATAAAGTTCATTATTATAATTTTCTCACGTAACAGTCATTTTTGCACGTTATTACGTCCAATTCTATAATTCAATTTCTGAAATTTTCTAACCATTTTATTAGCAATTTCTTCCTTATTAATATCGCCGATATAAAATTCATTATACTCAATTAATTTCATAAAATCACTTAACTTAAATTGTACATCCTCTAACATGAACAGAAGTTGTAATTGCCAATATACAGGATGAGATTTCACATATAATTGTTCTGGAAAAACAATGCCAAGGTTTTTACTTACCCATGCTTCTGATAATTGTAATTGGTACATAACGCTAAGGCTCGGCTCAAGTACCGACCGCCTATTCCGACAATTTTTCAAGTATTTAATGATAGCAGTGTCACTTAATTTTAAAGTTAAATTATTTTGTTGAATATTTCTTTGAGTCGAAGTATATATCAAAGCATCATTTGAAATGACTTCTCTTATCGCAACATAACGTTTACCACCTAAATATTGTATAATCTTATATTTGTACAGTTGTTGAGTGTAATGATTCCAAGCAAATAAATGGCGCTCTTTTATATTAATAAAAGTCCGTTCATATGTAGTAAGTATTAAGATTTGTGTTATCTTATCATAATTTGGATTATTAATAATCCATACAACATCTAGCCCACATTTTTGTAATGATATACTACGTTTTTTTATATTTAATACCGTAATTTGTGAAAATTGTAACTCAATTGCTACGCTATGATTTATGATTAAATCAGGATATTGATAACATTCTATTATATAAGGTTCTATGGCAACATCATAATTATATTTTTCAAACCATTGAGCAAGCTGATATTTAAGACGATAGTGTTCTAAGGTCTCTCCTTTATTACATGTGACCTTTCTTTTACTTATATGGGCAAAATGAGGTGCGATTAATCGGCCTTTTTTTAAGATAACTTTATTATTACAATGTGGACATTTATATTGATGCCCTTTTTGAGCAATCATTGCTGATATGATTTGGTTGCTTTCGCTTTTTGCACATAACAAAAATTTACCACCTCATTTAATTACACTGTTACTAATGTGTAATTACTTTTAAAATATAGTAATAGTTGAAAATTATTTATATGCTACTAATAATTGAGCGGTCAATAAAACAAGCTATACAAAAAGACCTACTGAAAATTAAATTTCAGTAGGTCTCCATTTTAAATTCAAAACATTTATATTATTCTGTCACACTTGGGAAGTAACGACGTACTTGTGACGCGACATTATGACTCATAATAATTTTTGCATAGTCGTTTAAATATACTTCTGATTTGTCAGTAGGATATGCGAATTCAAGTAATTGACTATAACTATCATTAATTGATTCTTGATCCACTGTTTCATCAAAATGAACAGCATAGTAGTATATATTATTAAAACTGTATAATAAATCTTCAAAGTCATCTATTGATTGATTGTTATGATGCGCATAATCAATAACTTCTTCTAATTCGTTAAATTTAACAATTACTGTACGTGTACTTTGTTGTTTGCGGTCGTTATTTTCTTGGTTGTGGTTGCTTTCTTTTTGTTGTTGACGTTGTTCAAATAAATCTTCTAAACTATCATCTTGGTCAAACGTCTGTGATAATAAATCATTTACTTGATAATCAAGTTGTTCATTATCGCCATTCTCTGACATATTAATAAGGTCTTCATTTTTAGATTTAGATATTGTTACTTCAACACCTTTTTCAAAAGCATGTACTTGTATCCATAAAGGTCCTTCAACTACAAAATCTTCTTCTTCGTTGATTTCTTCCATCATGTTCCAAAAGAACTCTTCACCACGTTTGCGATTTGTCCACAAATCTTCACGTTTAAAACCTCTAGCCTCTATATCACTATATGTTATAAATAATTTAACAGTAGTATCGTCAACACGCTCTATTCTCATATCATCTCACTCCTTACAGTCGATGAATAGTAATCATTATTGTATTAGAACGTAGTAATAATTACAATTGATTTGTTTCATTAATTTTTACTATTTCCTAATTGGTCTCTTATATTAACACATACCCTAACATAAGCCAAAAAAACAGCACTATATACCAAGTGCTGTTTCGCTGTTGTCATCCTCTAATCAAATGTCTACTTATTTTAAAAGTAATGAAATTAAAAACCGGTTCATTTGACCTCACTCTGAGTCTATTTGTTATGCTAAATATAATAAAGCCATAAAGCAACAACATAAACATGCTACTTTATGGCCAATATTGTAAATTATGATTTGTTTTAGTCAACCATACGTTGCGCTTCTTGTAATTGGAACGTACGTACTTTTCTTGGTAAGAAACGTCTGATTTCGTCTTCGTTATAACCAACTTGTAAACGTTTTTCGTCTAAAATAATTGGACGACGTAATAAACCAGGGTTATCTTGGATAATTGAATATAAATCTTGAAGCGGCAATGCGTCTATATCAACGTTTAACTTTTGGTAAGTTTTAGAACGTGTAGATATAATTTCATCTGTTCCGTCTTCAGTCATTTTTAAAATTTGTTTGATTTCGTCAATTGTTAAGTGTTCTGAAAAAATGTTACGCTCCGTATACGGAATGTCATGTTCTTGTAACCATGCTTTCGCTTTACGGCAAGATGTGCAACTTGGTGAAGTAAATAATGTTACCATACATCTCACTCTCCTATTTTTCATGAATTTAAATTCATTAGATTTCAATATTCATATGATTAAGAAACTTTCAAGTAAACTTTGTCTTCCTTAACCTTACAATCAAAGTATACCCTTTCAACATTAAAATTAAATGAGAATTCTTTAATTTTTATCAAAAAATTTAAAATAAAAGCATTTCTCAATAAATTCAGGTAGAAATATTGATATGTCTGTAGTTTAACATAAATTACAAATGATTGAAATACTGTTATAATATACGTAATATGAATTAAATTAAATTTTAGAAGGTAGGCATCTAAAAATGGAAACATTATTTTCAGGTATCCAGCCCAGTGGTATTCCAACACTTGGTAATTATATCGGTGCATTGAAACAATTTAGTGAAGTCCAAGACGATTACGATTGTTTCTTCTGCATCGTGGATCAGCACGCAATTACTGTTCCACAAGATCGTTTGAAGTTACGTAAGCAAACAAGACAGCTTGCAGCGATTTATTTAGCTTCTGGTATCAATCCAGAGAAATCCACATTATTTATACAATCAGAAGTACCAGCGCATATACAGGCAAGTTGGATGCTCACTACGATCTCTTCTATTGGAGAATTGGAACGTATGACACAATTTAAAGATAAAGCTACAAAACAGTCTGAAGGCGTTCCAGCTGGTTTACTTACATATCCACCGTTAATGGCTGCAGATATTATAATCTACAACACGAATATTGTTCCTGTAGGCGATGACCAAAAGCAACATATAGAATTAACAAGAAACTTAGTAGATAGATTTAATTCTCGTTTTAACGATATATTAATTAAACCAGAAATACGCATACCCAAAGTTGGCGGTCGTGTTATGAGTTTACAGGATCCCACTAGAAAAATGAGTAAAAGTGATGACAATCAAAAAAACTTCATTTCCTTACTTGACCAACCAAATACTGCAGCTAAAAAAATCAAAAGTGCAGTAACTGATTCAGACGGAATTATTAAATTTGATAGAGATAACAAACCAGGTATTTCTAATTTATTATCAATTTACTCTAGTCTAACTGATGAATCTCTAGAGTCATTACAACTTAAATATAAAGACTCTAATTACGGTGTGTTCAAATCAGACTTAGCAGAAATCGTAAAAGAATTCTTAACAGATTTCCAAGAAAAATTTGATTACTATTTTAATTCAGATGAATTAGATACTATCTTAGATAATGGTAGAGATAAAGCACAAAAAGTTTCTTTCAAAACATTGAAAAAAATGGAAAAAGCTATGGGCTTAGGTCGTAAAAGATAATTACAAGAAGCACATCCTATTTTATTAGAATATGCCAGAGTGTCGACAAAGTCACTGACTTTGTTGGCATTTTTTTGTGCACGCTTTCCGCAGGCTCAGCTTCAACCTTTAATCTTCGCCTAGTACTTTATTAACTCGTCAGGAGTCGGCCCAAATATCTGCCGATTTAAAAAAACAATATAATTAATCATTCATCATAATCGATTGACCTTATATTAAGCCACACACAAATAAAAAATAAATATATAACTAATTGAACAAGAAAGGTTGTCTCGATTTCAAATAAGACTAACTAGTAAAATTTTAGTTTAATATGAAAAGTAAACAGCACACCAACCTCCTGTTGATGTGCTGTTTATAATATTTAATTCACTATTATTTAAATCTATACTAACTATTCTTTCTTTTTACCAGTTTCACGATCAATACTTTTATCTATTTTTACATTTTTTAGAGATGTATCTCCACCAATTTGGTGATAGATTAATCCTTTAACTTGTGGATTCGTTAAATGTGCTTCCCCTTTTTGATAAATCGGTGCGACTGGTGCATCATTTAGCATGATTTCTTCTGCTTTCTTCATAGCGGCGTTACGTTCTTCAGGTTTTTTCAGTAATTCGCCATTAGCATCTTCAACTAACTGATCATATTCTTTGCTACCCCAACCGGTATTATTTTGTGCATTACCTGTTGTCATAATGTTTAAGAACGTTAACGGGTCTGGATAGTCAGGCCCCCAACCAGATAATGAAGCTTCAAAAGTTTCTGACGATTCTTGATTTAAACGTTGTTTAAACGGTAATTGTTTAATTTTCAATGTGACACCAGGTAAAGTTTTTTCTACTTGAGCTTTGATATATTCAGCTGAAATTTTTGCATCCGGCGTATCTTCTGTATTCATCGTAAATGTCAGATCTTTTATGCCCAAGTCTTTTTTAGCTTTTTCATAATGTTCTTTGGCAGCTTCTGGGTTGTATGATAATGGTGAATCGATAGTCTCAGTAAAATCTTTACCATCAGGAGTTTCAGCAGTTAATTTTGCAGTGAAACCATCTGTTGCTTCCGAACCATTATTTTTAACAGCATTTACATAACCTTCTTTATTAATAGCTTGTGAAATCGCAAGTCTCATATCCTTATTTTTAAATGCAGGAACATTGTCCTGGCTTAACTTAATAAAGAATGTACTTGCTAACAAACGTTTTTTCAAACCTGGATTATCTGCATACTTATCAACTTGATCTGCTGTAATGAGAGTATCATCAACAGAGCCTGTATCATATAAAGAAGCACCAGCTTGTTGATCTTTTAACACTTTATAATTTACTCGGTCTAAATGAACCGCTTCTTTATCCCAATAGTCTTCGTTTTTTACAAGTTGAATTTTGTCTTCAACTTTCCAATCTTTTACTTTAAATGGCCCGTTAAATACAGCTTTATCAGCTGTAGTCGCATATTGTTGTCCATTCTTTTTCACAACTTTTTCATTTTGTGGCATAAATGTACCGAACGCGAACATTTCATTAATATAAGGAATCGGTTTATTTAATTCCACTTTTAATGTATGGTCATCTAGTGCTTTTACGCCTAATTCATCCACATCTTTTTTCCCCATATTAATATCCTCAGCATTTTTCAAGTCATACATAATATAGGCATATTCGGACGCTGTTTCAGGGTTAACTACTCGCTTCCATGCATACTCGAAGTCATGAGCAGTAACTGGATCCCCATTTGACCATTTCGCGTCTTTACGCAATTCAATCGTTAATGTTTTACCACCATTGCTTTCTTTAGGCAAAGCTTTGGCTACACCTGGCTGCGCTTTGTCATCTTTATCTAATGTATATAATCCTTCATAAATTTGGTTATACAAATCAAATGTCACTGTATCAGTTGCCAATGCCGTATCCAGTGAAGTAATATCTTGTGGTAACACTTTTCTGAATACTTGTCCTTTATCTGAGTAGACACCTTCAGCGCTACCACAACCAGCTAATACTACTGACAGCGCAATAAGTATCGTAAATAACTTAAACTTTTTCATCATAATCCCCCTTTCCCCTTTTATACAGATGTTTCATGTGTTTCAGATTTCAGTTTTTCCGCTTCTTCATCTGTTGTAAATACATAATGGTTCGCTCGTACTTCATGCAATGAACGTTTGTCATTATTTTCAGCATCTTCTTTAAAAACCGTTCTCTTTCTCACTCTTTCACTTTCAGGATCTGGCTGAGGTACAGCAGAAAGTAAAGATTTAGTATAAGGATGCATAGGATGATGGTAAATTTCATCAGCACTGCCTAACTCAACGATTTTACCGAAATGCATCACTGCAATTCTGTCAGAAATGTATTTCACCATTGAAAGGTCATGAGCGATGAATAAGAATGTAATGCCACGCTCTTTCTGTAATTTTAATAACAAGTTTACAACTTGTGCTTGAATAGAAACATCTAATGCAGAAATCGGTTCATCAGCTATAATAAATTCTGGTTGTACTGCTAATGCACGTGCAATACCGATACGTTGTCGTTGACCACCTGAAAATTCATGTGGATAACGGTTCGCATGCTCTTTACTTAGCCCTACTGTTTCCAATAAGTCATAAACACGTTTCTTACGATCTTTAACGCCGGTAGCAAGTTTATGTATATCAATACCTTCAGCTACGATATCCATAACTTTTAAACGCGGATTTAATGATGCATAGGGATCTTGGAAGATCATTTGTATCTTTTTATTAAATTTCAATGAGTCTTTACGATTTTTTATTTTTTGAATATCTACACCTTCATATAGAATTTCACCATCTGTAATATCATTCAGTTTAATAATGGCTTTGCCTGTAGTTGATTTACCACAGCCTGATTCTCCTACTAAGCCAAATGTTTCCCCTTTAAATACATCGAAAGAAATATTTTCGATGGCTCTGACTTCATTTCGTTTACCTTCATTAAAATATTGTTTTAAGTTTTTTACTTGTAATAGCACATCTTTATTATTCTCCATCGAACGACACCCTTTCTACTTGTTGAGGTTTATCGTAATTATTTGGCATTTTACGTAAACGTTTCTGCACCATTTTTGGTGGCTCAATATGAGGTGAACGTTCGTCCAACAACCACGATTTCACAAAGTGTGTAGGTGAAACTTGAAACCAAGGCGGCGGTGTCTTAAAGTCTATATCTAATGCAAATTGACTACGTTCTGCAAAAGCATCTCCTTTAGGTGGATGTAATAAATCTGGTGGTGTCCCTGGTATAGCTAGCAATTCTGTTTCTGAACCTGTAGTTAAATCTGGCATTGATGATAATAACCCCCATGTGTATGGGTGTTTAGGATCATAGAATATTTCATCTACATCTCCAGTCTCTACCATCTGACCACCATACATTACTGCTACACGATCTGCGATATTCGCAACCACACCTAAATCATGTGTGATGAATATAATTGACGTACTAATTTTATCTTGAAGCTCTTTCATCAACTCTAAAATTTGTGCCTGCATCGTTACATCTAATGCTGTTGTTGGTTCATCAGCAATTAATACTTTAGGTTCACATGCAAGTGCTGTTGCAATAACGATTCTTTGTCTTTGTCCGCCTGAAAATTGGTGCGGATAAGCAGTGAAACGTTTTTCTGCATTTGGTAAACCTACTAAATTCAATATTTCTAAAGCACGTTTTTTCGCATCTGCTTTATTATAATTTCTATGCTTCATCAATGGTTCCATAACTTGTTTGCCAATCTTCATCGTTGGGTTTAAAGAAGTCATTGGATCTTGGAAAATCATAGATATATCTTTACCTCTAAGCTTGATTAATTCTTGTTCTGATTTCTTTGCTAAATCTTCACCTAAGAAATTAATTTCACCTTTTTTAATTCTTCCTGCATCACCTTGAAATAACTTAGTGATTGCTTTCGTTGTAACTGATTTCCCCGAACCAGATTCACCAACAATTGCGAGTGTTTCACCTTTATCGACAAAGAAATCAACACCTCTAACCGCTTGCACTTCCCCAGCGTCGATATCAAAGGAAACATGCAAATTATTCACTTCTAATACTCGTTCTGACATAAATGTTGCCCCCTTTTATTATCTGCGCATTTTAGGATCAAATGCATCGCGTAATCCATCACTAAATAAGTAGAAGAATAAAATTAATAAACTTAATACTACTGCTGGTATAAATAGTTCATGTGGATGAATTAACAGCATTGCTCTTCCTTCATTAACTAACGAACCTAATGACGTTCTAGGCGCCGGTACACCAATACCAATGAAACTTAAGAACGCTTCGAAGAATATGGCATTAGGCACTGTAAACATAGAAGTTACTACGATAACCCCAAGTGTATTAGGTAAAATATGTTTGAATATTAATTTCAGTTTGGATGCCCCTAATGTTGTAGATGCTAAAACAAATTCTTGTGTTTTTAATTTTAAGAATTCACCACGTACCACACGACTCATGCCAATCCAACCCGTAAGTGCCATGGCTAAAATGATGGTCCAAATAGATGGCTCAAAAATTAATACGAATAAAATAACTACAATTAATGTAGGTATCGAAGCAACAACTTCTATAATACGCTGCATGACGTTATCTATCCGTCCTCCAAAGAATCCAGATATCGCACCATACACAACACCTATAAATATATCGAGCAAAGCTGCTACCACACCAATGAATAATGATACTTGCGCGCCTTGCCAAGTTCTTGACCATAAATCTCTACCTAATTGATCTGTACCAAACCAAAAGTTTTCTGTAACGCCTGCTTCTTTATAAGCGTCGACACCTTTTGCGCCTTCACCATCAAATGGTAAGAATGGTATCTTATCTAGTACAGGTATTTTAGCTGGTAAGTTACGTCTATCTACATCTTGTTCTGCATAATCATGTGAACTTATTAAAGGTCCAATCAATGCTAGAAGTACGATGAGGATTAGGCCAATCATCCCAACTACGGCCAATTTATTTCGTTTCAATTGCGTCCATGCATCTTGCCAAAAGTTTTTACTTTCTCTTTGCATTTCCGGTTCTTTATCAATATCATTCTTGCTTCTAATAAAATCAGATGCCGGTATACCTTCTGAAGTATGTGTCATAACTGCATTTGAATGATCATCTGTTAATTTTTCATCTCTTTTATCAGCCATTATTTTTTACCCCCTTGTACACGAATACGCGGATCAATTAAACCGTATAAAATATCTACAATAAATATGGAGACAATAAACAATGTACTGAATAAAATTGTCGTTGCCATAATAACTGGGAAGTCATTCGTAGTGATCGATCTCACAAATTGATCCCCTAACCCTGGCACACCGAAAATATTTTCAATTGTCAAAGTACCAGTTAAGATACTTGCTAACATCGGTACAATAATCGTAATAACCGGTATCAATGCATTTCGTAATGCATGTCCAAATAGTACTCTCATTGTTGAATTACCTTTTGCACGTGCTAACAAGATATAATCCGAACTTAAAACCTCTATCATCTCTGCTCTTATGTATCTTGCCACCGTTGCTAATACTGCTGCCGATAGTGCTAATGATGGCAGTATCGCGGTCGATATTCCTTCCCAACCTGCAACTGGTAACCACTGTAATCTAACTGCAAATACGTATTGTAGCAATACTGCTAAAACAAACGATGGTACTGATACTGCAATAACCGAAATGACGGTGGCTGTATAGTCGACCCAACTGTTTTGCCGTACTGCTGCTATGACCCCCAAAATCAATCCTAATATGACACCAATAACCATAGCTGTCAGTCCCATTTCAAGCGATGGTAATAATCTTGGTTTTATTAAGTCCCACACAGGTTGGTTATCATATTGGAATGAGTTACCAAAATCCCCTGTAACCACGTTCTTTAAATAACTTGCATACTGTACAGGTACAGGTTCATTCAAACCATACTTTTCATTTAAAATTTGCTTTTGCTCTTCATTTAATTTTTCATCATTAAATGGTGAACCTGGCATAAGCTTCATTAAGAAAAATGTAATCGTAATGATTATGAATAATGATAAAATCATATATCCCAAACGCTTTAAAACATACTTAAGCATATTTTATCCCCCTTTAAATTCAGAATTAACATTCCCTTTGAAATATTCAGAATATTTATTAACATTATACTTTTACTTTACGCGTAAAGCAATATTGTTTCGCTTTACATTATTAAAGAATTTATTAACAATTTATTTTATAATCTTATACAAGTGTTGATATAATTGAATTTATAGAAGTTTTTATTCATTTTTTAGATATATTAAGTTACAATAAATTTATTGTATAATTGGAGGAATTAATATGAAGCACATATCAAGTTTACTAATGTGGACACTTTTTACACCTTTACTTTCTTTGCTAGTTTGGCTATTTGCTTCACATACTTTGGTTCTTTACATCAATACTTTTTTCTATATTTCCATTTCGTTGGCTATCTTCTTTTTCATCATTATCGTTGTTCAAGAAGGCATTTTAGATCCTACCAGCTATGGTTTTAGAAGATTGAAATACCAACTTACTAACAAAAAACATAAAGATACACTCGAAAATGATGAGTTTTTCAAACCCACACAAGCAAAAAAAGAAAATTACTTTGTTACACCATGGGTTAAGGTTGCATTTGTATGTAATTTATTTTATTTATTTCTCTCTATCGTTATTTCTTTTGCAATATAAAAGACTGCATTAGAGTATTGTTTATTTCTCAACAATACTCTAATGCAGTCTTTTTCTTATTTTGTTTCTATATTCGGGTTAAAGAACAATGCATAGTAAAGTAGGACAAACCCGATTAATACAACTACAGCAACATAGATTGACATCATCCACGGCAGTAGAAATGCCCCCAAAATTAATCCGAACCTAGATAATACATTGGCTCCATAATAAGAGACCATGCCAAATGTAGAATACGTACTACGTTTGTCGTCAGGAATCATTAAAAATCGTTGCGCATTTTGAATTGGTGAATAAATCAATTCTCCTAATGTGGCTATGATTGCAAATAAACACAATATCCAAAATGCACTGGCTGACGTCAATACGCTATAACCTATAGTATATAACACTATACCAATAATAAAGACAGCTTTTTTAGAAGTCTGTGCTATAAGTCTATTCACCGTAAATGTTAACGTGCCCACCACGATTGTATTAATAATCATAATAACGGTAAACATCCTTACACCATCTATGTAAAAGCCTAAAAAATGAAAGGGTTCAAACTCATCCTTCAATCTAACTACAACATATGAATTTAAACTCAGTTCTGCCATAAAAACCAGCATCATCCCTAAATTAAAAATCATATAATACTTATCTTTAAGTACAACATGATAGCTCGTTATAAAATGTTTAAAGCGAGATGTCAATGCTTCTTTTTTATTATAAACTTGTTCTACATCATAATATTTTTCAAATAAATACCAACTCACTAACATAGCAAAGAAAAACATAATAAATAACAAATGCTTGTGTCCTAAATATAGTACTGCACCTAACATCATTCCTATTGCAGTACTAATATTAAACATCCAATAATTGAGTTGATATACATATTCTCTTACGTCTTCATATATCGCATCCATGATAGCCGCTTCGAAAATAGGCTGACTCGCTGCAAATAAGGTTTCAAAAATAAACACTGTAGCACAAAAAATAATTAAACCAACACCATCCATGGTTACAGTAATACTTAAAATAATTAAGCACACTGCGTATAAAAAGTGTATATAATTAACGACTTTCTTCCTATTATAATTATCCCCTAAGTATCCACCTAGAAAAGACACAAAAAAACTAACTACGATATTTATTATTAAAAATGCACCGGCAAACACCGCATTTGTTTTGCTCGTTAAATATAAAGCCATAAAAGGTAAAATCGCTTGGCTCGCAATGGTCAAGATGAAATCAGCTATTAACCTTGTTTTTAAAGTCGTCGATAACGTCATAAATTTCTTCAATTTTATCCCTCCAGACTTTTAAATTATTCCTATTATACATGAATTGTATGTTGTACATATACATTTTTAAAATTTTCCTTCCTTATTATGAAGTTAATAATGGTAAAAATGTATTATAACTACAAATATACAAAGTTTGTTAGCACTAAAGAAAATTCCAATATAAAAAAAACAGCCAAAATTTAAAATTTTAGCTGTTTTTTTATATTGTATATATTTTTAAATCTTTTAAAATTAAATGAAGTTTATAGATTTAGTCATTGATTTTTTTCAATACGAGTACGGCATTGTGTCCACCAAATCCTAAACTACTACTCATTGCATAATTAATCTCTAAGTCTTCTGCTTTATTTGGTACAATATCAAGATCACATTCTGGATCAGGGGAATTTGCATGGATTGTTGGCGCGATGCGGCTATCTCTAATTGAAAGTGCAGAGAATATCGCCTCTAACCCACCTGTAGCACC
Organism: Staphylococcus equorum; assembly: GCF_029531845.1. GTDB lineage: Bacteria > Bacillota > Bacilli > Staphylococcales > Staphylococcaceae > Staphylococcus > Staphylococcus equorum_C. The sequence goes on along the minus strand of NZ_JAMBPV010000004.1, from coordinate 201,757 downwards.
AAGTAAATGACCTGTCATTGATTTTGTTGAGCTCACTTTTAATGAGCTAGCAGCTTCTCCAAAAGTGTTTTTAATTGCTTGTATTTCTGTTAAGTCACCTAAAGGAGTGCTCGTACCGTGTGCGTTAAGATATTGTACATCCTGAGCTTTTATTTCTGCATCATCTAAAGCAGCTTGCATAGCACGTGAGCCACCTGCGCCTTCAGGGGCAGGTGCAGTGATATGGTGCGCATCACCTGTTGAGCCATAACCTACTACTTCAGCATAGATTTCTGCGCCTCGTGCCTGAGCATACTCTAGAGATTCAAGTACAACAATACCAGCGCCTTCACCCATGACAAATCCATCGCGACCTTCTTGGAATGGTCGACAAGCTGTTTCTTTATCATCATTTGTAGATAAAGCACGACTCGCACTGAATCCTGCGATAGCCATATGCGTAATAGGTGCTTCTGCTCCACCTGAAATCATTGCGTCTGCATCTCCACGTTGAATGATTTTAAAAGCATCGCCAATCGAATTCGTACCTGTCGCACATGCAGTCACTGTAGCACCATTAGGCCCTTTAGCACCTAAATCAATTGATACTTGTCCTGCTGCCATGTCCGGTATAAGCATTGGTACAAAAAATGGACTTACTCGTTTTGGACCGCGGTTCATTAATGTGCTATGCGAAATTTCAAAAGTTTCCATTCCACCAATACCTGAACCAATCCATACACCAATTCTATTAGCTGTATTATCATTAATTTCTAATTTAGCATCGTTAACCGCTTCTCTAGCTGCCACAACTGCGTATTGTGTAAAACGGTCCATGCGACGCGCTTCTTTTTTAGGTATATGATCTTCTATATTAAAATCCTTTAGCTCTCCAGCTAAATGAACATTATAATCTGTTGTATCTACTCGTGTAATTGTATCGATACCACTTACCCCGTTTAAAGCATTATTCCATGTTGATTTAGCATCGTTGCCAAGAGGTGATAATGCGCCAATTCCTGTTATTACAACACGTTGTTCTTTGCTCATATTTTATCCTCCTATTTTCCCCATTTTAGTGTTACTGCGCCCCATGTAAGACCGCCGCCAAATCCTACTAATACTAAGACGTCATCGTCTTTTATCTTACCATTTTCTAATTCTTGAGCAATACTTAAAGGAATCGAAGCTGCAGATGTATTACCAAATTTATCTACAGAGACACTCATTTTTTCTTTTGGAATGCCTAAGCGTTCTCTTGCAGATTCCATAATTCTGATATTTGCTTGGTGTGGTACGAACATATCTACGTCTTCTGGTTTTAAATTTGCTTTAGCTATGGCATTGTTAGAGGCTTCACCCATAATTCTCACTGCAAATTTAAATACTTCACGACCATTCATAAATATTTTTCCATTTTCTGGATTTAAATATAAATGTTTAGCACCAGAACCATCAGAACCGAGTTCATAACTTAAAATACCACGGCCTTTAGATACTTCTCCGATTACAACTGCGCCAGCACCATCACCAAATAATATTGCAGTTGATCTGTCAGTAAAATCTGTAATTTTAGATAATTTATCTACACCGACAACAAGTATGTTTTTATAGTCCCCTGACTGAACAAATTGCTTAGCATTAATCATGGCATACATAAAGCCACTACATGCAGCAAGTTGATCCATCGAGGCAACTGTACCAACACCTAATTTCTCTTGTAACAGGTTGGCAACTGTAGGAAACGGAAATTCTCCTGTTGATGTTGCAACTATAATCATATCGATATCTGTTGCTTCGATATGAGCATCTTCTATCGCTTTTAAACTTGCTTGATAAGCTAAATCTGAAGTTTCTTCATCCTCATCAGCCCATCTTCTCTCTTTAATACCAGTCATTTGTGAAATCCATTCATCTGAAGTTTCTAAAAATGATTCAAAATAGGTATTGTCTACGACATTTTTAGGTGCGTATGCACCAAAACCTTTAATACCCACGTCCATGGTTGTACACCTTCTCAATCTTATTTTTAATTTTAATACCAGGTATTAATTTAACATAATACACATTTCAAATACAAGAACAACACCTAACATATAAGATGTTTTACAGATTAATTATAATTTAAAACTTATATTATAACAATGTAAAACTAAGAATCTTACTTTGATACTATACAAACAGTACTTTCTTATTTATAATGAAAATATATATATTATATTGGAGGCATTACATAATGAAATACCTCGCAACTTTATTTTGGTCTATTGTCTTATTGCAAATGATTAACTTTGTGCTTAATAGTTTAGTAGGTGGCGGCGAACTTAACCTCATCACGCCTATCATAGGCGCAATAATATTCACGATTATTATTGTATTGTTTGATATGGTCATTAAAGTCAATAATGATGATACAACGAAGCAACATTAGAACAAGTCTATAATCAGACTCGTTTCAAGCTACCAACAAAGTCTCCGGCTTTGTTGGTAGCTTTTTTGTTCTAAATAAATCAATAGATAAAATGAATCGATATGAAATATCTATAAAAATTATATTTACGTTTCGTATATCAACTTTTTCAAATAACGTGGATTGTTTGCGAGACTCTTAGAGAAAAAGCATGTATTTTGAGACTACGGGCTCAAAACGTATCTGTAGAAAGCGAGCAATCATAATACTAAGTTTTGATATATAAAAAGAGAACGCAATGAATATAAATTCATTGCGTTCTCAGTTTTTCTAGAATTTAAGCCACAGAATCTTTTTATTAAAGTTTAGCTTATTCCGTGTCTGGTTTAATTTCTTCGAACGTCAAACCATCATCAGATAAATCTATGTTTACTTTTGTACCTTCTGTTAAGTTTTCTTTAATCATTTTACGAGCTAGTGGTGTTTCAATTTGTCTTTGAACAAAGCGTTTCAATGGTCGAGCACCAAATTGTGGTTCATACGCTTCTGCTCCTAACCATGCTTTTGCTTTATCAGACACATCAATTGAGAGTCGCTGTGACATAAGTCTGATATTTAATTGCGCCAATATTTTATCTACTATTAAACTCATATCGCTAATTGTTAATGGTTTAAAGAGCACAATATCATCCATACGGTTGATAATTTCTGGTTTGAAATATTGGTTTAAGCTATTCATCACAGCTTTTTCAGTTACATCTGTGATGACACCTGCATCCTTAACGTTTTCTAATAGTACTTGAGAACCTATATTACTTGTCATAATAATAATTGTATTTTTAAAATCAACTTCTCGACCTTTAGAATCCGTTAAACGACCCTCTTCTAATATTTGTAAAAGCACATTAAATACATCTGAGTGGGCCTTTTCAATTTCGTCTAACAAAATCACTGAATATGGGTTACGTCGAACAGCTTCGGTCAATTGTCCACCTTCATCATGACCTACATAACCTGGAGGTGCACCGATTAAGCGTGAAACTGAGTGTTTTTCCATATATTCACTCATATCAATACGAATCATATGTTTTTCAGAATCAAATAACGTTGACGCCAATGATTTAGCTAGCTCTGTTTTACCGACGCCTGTTGGACCTAAGAATAAGAAGCTACCAATGGGTCTATTTGGATCTTTAATACCCGCACGCGCTCTTACAACAGCATCTGCCACTAAATCTACTGCTTTATCTTGTCCTACTACACGTTCATGTAAAATGTCGGATAGATTTAATAATTTTTCTCTTTCGGTTTCAACAAGTTTAGATACTGGTATACCTGTCCAAGAACTAACAATATCGCCAATTTCTTCATCTGTTACAATTTCACGAATAATGCGATCATTGTCACCATTTTGTTCGTTTTGAAATGCGTCTTCGAGTTCACGTAATTCTTTTTCTAATTCAGGAATTTTACCATGTTGTAATTCCGCTGCTTTTTCTAAATCATAATTATTTTCGGCATCTTCTAATGCTTTTCTACTTTCATCTAATTCTGTGCGTTTTTCTTGTAGTTTTGCTATTTTACCTTTTTCTTCTTCAACACGAGATTGTATCGCATTTTGTTTTTCTTTTTCATTAGATAATTCTTGTTGTAATTCTTGTAAACGCTGTTTACTTAAATTGTCAGATTCATTTTTTAAGGCACTTTCCTCAATTTCTAATTGCATCACGCGTCTATTGACTTGATCTAATTCGGTAGGATTAGATCCCATTTCAGTACGGATCGTTGCACAAGCTTGATCCACTAAATCAATCGCTTTATCAGGTAAGAAACGATCTGTGATATAGCGATCTGATAATTCTGCAGCAGCTACGATTGCTTTATCTTGTATACGGACCCCATGATACACTTCGTAACGCTCTTTTAGTCCACGTAAAATTGAAATAGTGTCTTCTACATCAGGTTCAGATACATTCACTTTTTGGAAACGACGTTCTAAAGCAGAATCTTTTTCAATATATTCTCTGTATTCATTTAACGTTGTTGCACCAATACAATGTAATTCACCACGTGCAAGCATTGGTTTCAACATATTCCCTGCATCCATAGCGCCTTCAGTTTTACCAGCACCTACGAGCATATGAATTTCATCAATAAATAATAAAATTCTGCCGTCTGAATCCTTCACTTCTTTAAGTACTGCTTTCAAACGTTCTTCAAATTCACCACGATATTTAGCCCCTGCTACGAGTGCACTTAAATCTAATTCGAAAATTGTTTTATCCAGTAAAGAATCCGGCACATCTTTACGCACAATACGTTGGGCGAGCCCTTCAACGATGGCTGTTTTACCAACGCCAGGTTCACCAATCAACACTGGATTATTTTTTGTTTTTCTACTTAAAATTCTGACTGTATTTCTAATTTCTTCGTCACGACCAATAACTGGGTCCATATTACCTTTACGGACTTCTTCGACTAAATCGCGACCATATTTTTCTAACGCTTCATAATTTGATTCTGGGTTTTGTGACGTCACGTGATTGCCCCCTCTTATTTTTTTAATAATTTCTTCAATAACTTCTTTTTTATTACCGACAAACTGTTGTGTCGTATCGTCAATTTCCATGGCTGAAAGTATAAGATGTTCCATAGATATATATTCATCTTCATAGGAATTCATATAAGATTCAGCTTTATTTATAAGTTCATTTGCTTTAGGACTAATATATTGTCCATATTGAACGTTATCTCCTTGAACCGATGGGTAACTTTTTAATTTTTCATTGTATGTTTTAACAAGTTGTTCTGTATCAATATTCGCTCTTTCTAGAACACTTTTAAATAGGCTTTCATTTTCTTCAAGTGCTGATTTAAGTACAGCTTCAATTTCTATATTTTGGTGCTCGTTTGTTTTTGCCAATTCAACTGCTTTTTGTAAAGCGCCTTGGACTGCATAGGTCATTTGATTAATATCCAAAATGATTCACCTCTCCATTAAGAGTTTGATCAAAACAAATCAAGTTTGACTTTGACTTTCTTTGACCTTAAGTTAATTATAGTCTTTTTCAATTAAATAATCAACAAATTAGTCTACATTTCTAAATTTATTTTATTCAATTCTAAGTCAATGTATATCAGTGTTTTGCCCATTTTCCACTTTGCTTAAACACTGTTTTTATACTTTTAAATAGCATTGTAAAAACTTGATAAAAAAACACACTCTGCTAGACTACTTGTAACTTTACAATAAAGGACGTGTTCGAAAATGACTGAAGAAATCAAAGCACCTGTCCCACCTTTCAATGCAGAGACCGCCTTGCAAAAAGTAAAAATAGCAGAAGCTGCATGGAATACTAGAAATCCAGAAAAAGTGTGCTTAGCATACACAGAAGACTCAGTTTGGAGAAACCGTAGTGAGTTTTTCGAAGGTCGTGAGCAAATTAAAGCATTTCTTTATAGAAAATGGGATAGAGAACTAGATTATAAATTAATGAAATCACTTTGGTGTTATACAGACAATCGTATATCTGTTAGATTTGAATATGAATGGCGCGATGCAAGTACAAATCAGTGGATGCGTACACATGGTAATGAACATTGGGAATTTAATGCCAATGGACTCATGACAAGACGCGACATGAGCGCAAATGACTACCCTATTCATGAAGAAGATAAAAAATATTAAAGATAAATTATTCAATTAATTATGCATCATTTTTGGGGTAGTCTATGTTTTAATATTTCATTAGTTATAGCCTCTACACCTGCTTTTTCAAGATGAATACCATCTGGTGCAAAGTATTCAGAATGACCTTCAGAACATTTGTACCAATCAATAAGCACTACATTTTTTTCTAAATGGTGTCTCACAATATAATGATAAGATAATTCTGCGAAAATAGCAGTTAAAATTAAATCTATACTATAAATATAAACAGGTATTTGACCGTCTACATAATAAGCGTGTAATAAACTGATTATTGAAAAATGCCATAAATATAAACTGTACGAGCGTTTTCCAATATAGACAAACAAACGGTTACCGATAAGTTTTGCGAAATAACCAGATGGATGTACCACGCTGATTATTATAAATAAAGTTAATGTAGATATTAAATAAAATCCTCCATTATATATCCAACTACTATCATCACTCACTTAAAAAAATACTAACAATAAGCCTATTAAAGCAATCATGTTATGCAAAATGATGTTAAGACCTTTTTTCAATTTAAAAGGCGGCCAAACAAATGCAAGGATTACCCCTAGCAACATCGCCTGAAGTTTGGTATCCGTCCCAAAATACACTCGAGAATGTGCTGAATGTGGTGCTGAAATAATAACTATCGTCAGTAAAGATATGAATGAAGTTGCTAAGAAAATTAAATGTTTTAAATTGCTTGGAATTTTTGTATAAAAAAACTAGCCTAAGTAAAGTACATTTAAAAACGTACTTACTAGACTAGTTTTCACTCTAAAAATTAAATCTTAACTTACACCTAATGCAATTTTAGCGTAACGAGACATCTTATCTTTGCCCCATGGCGGACTCCAAACGATATTGATCTCTGTTTCCTTAACTTCCGGAACTTCAGCTAATACTTCTTTCACTTGATTCATAATCTGCGGTCCCATTGGACAACCCATAGAAGTTAGTGTCATATCTACTGTGCATAAGCCTTCATCATCAACATTCACATTATATATTAAGCCTAAGTTCACAATATCAATACCTAACTCAGGGTCAATTACCATTTCTAAAGCACCTAAGATGCTATCTTTCAAATCTTCCTCCATATATTTCACCTCTTCGTAATTAATCTTATTAACAATATATCAAATATCTTACAAAACGCCAATAAAATGCTATGATATTCATACATCAATTATCAAAGATTAAGGAGATTTACATGAAACCTTATTTAATTTGTCTAGATTTAGACGGTACACTTTTGAACGATGAAAAAGTGATCACACCATATACCAAAGAAGTATTAACAGCTTTACAAAATCAAGGTCACAAATTAATGATTGCTACTGGTCGACCTTACAGAGCAAGTCAAATTTATTATCATGAACTTAATATGAACACGCCTGTTGTTAATTTTAATGGGGCATTTGTACATCATCCAAAAGATGATCAATTTGAAACAGTGCATGAAAGATTAGATTTTGATTTAGCTCGAAATATTATTCAATCTTTAAATGATTTTGGCGTTACTAATATTATTGCAGAAGTGAAAGATTATGTATTTCTTAATAGCTATGATCAAAAATTATTTGACGGCTTTTCTATGGGTACGCCAAAAATTGAAACAGGAGATTTACTTACATCTTTAAATGAAGCACCGACTTCAATTTTAGTAGAAGCAGAAGAATTTATGATACCAAGGGTTAAGCAAATGCTTACACGGTTCTATGCAGAAAATATTGAACACCGTAGATGGGGCTCGCCTTTCCCAGTTATAGAAATTGTAAAGCAAAGTATTAGCAAAGCACGAGGTATTGATTATGTTAAAACGCACTTAGACATTGATAGAAATCATATTATCGCATTCGGCGATGAAGATAATGATTTAGAAATGATTAAATACGCAAAACATGGTATCGCAATGGAAAATGGCTTGGATGAGTTAAAACATGTAGCGAATGAAATCACACATTCAAATAATAATGATGGTATTGGTCGTTACTTAAATGATTACTTCCAATTAAACATTCCGTATGAAGTAACTGTAAAATCTTATATTTAATATGAAAATCACTCACTAGGAGGCAATTTATTATGAATAAGATCATAGTCGTTGGTGCTGTTGCTGGTGGTGCGACTGTCGCTAGCCAAATAAGAAGATTAGATCAAGAAAGTGAAATCGTTGTCTTCGAGAAAGATCGTGATATGAGTTTCGCGAACTGTGCATTACCCTACTATTTAGGAAATGTCGTAGAATCTAGAGATCAAATACTAGAAGCAACACCAGAATCATTTTACGATGCTAAACAGATTGTAGTAAAACCTTATCATGAAGTGACCTCAATCAATGATACTTCACAAACGATAATTGTTTACGATCACACCCAAGATAAAACCTTTGAAGAACGATATGACACATTAATTCTAAGCCCTGGTTGTAGTGCTAACTCGTTGAACTTAAATAGCGATATTACATTCACTTTAAGGAATATGGAAGATACAGATGCAATTGAAACTTTTATAGAAGCAAACCAAGTTAAAAGAGCACTCGTAATCGGTGCTGGCTATATTGGTTTAGAAATTCTAGATAATTTATATGAAAGAGGTATTTCGCCCACGTTAATCCATCGTTCAGCACATCTCAATAAATTGATGGACGCAGACATGAACCAACCCATTATCGATGAAATAGAGAAAAGACATATCGATTACCGTTTAAATGAACAAGTGTCTAAAGTCATTGGTAATGAAGTACACTTTGAGTCGGGTAAAGTTGAAAGTTACGACCTTATTATAGAAGGTGTCGGAGCCAAACCAAATTCAGCATTTATTGAGTCATCCAATGTCACTCTGGATGATAAGGGCTTTGTCCCAGTGAACGTCCAGTTTCAAACTAACATACCTAACATCTATGCTTTAGGTGATATTATCACTTCACATTATCGTCATGTAGATTTAAATGCACACATCCCGCTAGCTTGGGGCGCACATCGTGGTGCAAGTATCATCGCAGAACAATTAGCCGGCGACCCATCTATACACTTTAAAGGTTATTTGGGTTCAAATATTGTAAAATTTTTCGATTATACGTTTGCCAGTGTCGGCGTATCTCCACAAGAACTTTCAAACTTCGACTACGAAACTGTTGAAGCCAAACAAGGCGAACACGCGGGTTATTACCCAGGTAATACAAAATTACATTTACGCATTCATTTTGACAAAACGAATCGACGTATACTACGTGCTGCTGCTGTTGGAAAGAAAGGTGCAGACAAACGTATAGATGTACTCTCTATGGCAATGATGCACAAATTAACAATAGACGAATTAACAGAATTTGAAGTTGCTTATGCCCCGCCTTATAGTAGACCTAAAGATATTATAAACATGATTGGTTACAAAGCGCGTAATAAATAGAGATAGTGATTTAGGCATATGCTCTTATCTTAAAGCATCAGCTAGCAAGGTACAGACTAAGCCCTGTCCAAGGTAACGTTAATGAACTTATGTTGTGTCCATGGAAAATGTGCACGACATCCTATAACAAAGCCAACAACGTCTTTGTCGACAAATTAAAAGGGATCTTCCAAAATTGGAAGATCCCTTTTTAATTGAACTTGATTTATATTTTAAGTTTCTATTTATAAACCAAATAGTTGAGTAATTGGTCCCCATGGCAAGATAACACCTAAAAGCATAGTAATTAAAATAACAATAATCGTTGTCCATAATAAACTATGACTTGGTTGCCCTTTTTTCCGTTTCGCAAGTGACACTTCCATAAGTGCAACTGCTGCTACGCCGCCAACCATTTTCAAAGTAAGTAACATATGCCCACCAGCGTTACCAGATGAAAATGCTTGAATCCAAGTCCAAAAGCCCGAAATTAAAACTAATACCATAAACACTCTTAAGAGCATATGGATTGGTTTAAAGTAAGGTGATGCACCTTGTTTTTCTGAAAAATTAAAATAAGCAGCAAAGAACAAGATTATTAATAACACCCAACTTGCAATATGCATGTGTAACATAAAATATAACCCCCACACAATTTTTACTTCAATAATATGTAAAACAGAAGTATGTTGCACCTTTTAATTAACAAAATAAAAGGTATCTTTCTTAATCATACTCAAAATAAGTATATTTTTCAAAAAAGAAATTCTGCACTACTTATTTTATTTGAATATGCCCATTATTGCAATGTTAATCCTATTTTTTGCATAATAAAACCGGGCAATATATGTCAGCCCGGTTAATATATCAATCCTTTATTTTTCTGCGATAAAATTAGTCAATGTACCAATGTTATCGATCGTAACTTTAACTTCATCACCTGGTTGTAAAAATTGCGGAGGATTCATTCCTGCGCCTACGCCAGCAGGTGTTCCAGTCGCAATAATATCACCTGGATGTAAAGCAACGTATTTAGAAATTTCTTCAATTAATTCATCTATTTTAAGAATCATTGCACTTGTATTACCATCTTGACGAATATCATTGTTCACTTTTGTAACGATATTCACGTCTTCAGGTGTAGGTAATTCATCTTTAGTTACGATGTATGGTCCAACTGGGCATCCGCCAGTTAAACTTTTAGATAAGAATGCTTGATCTTGTGCATCTTGAGCTTTACGGTCTGTAACATCATTAATAATTGTATAACCATAAATGTAATCTAATGCTAAAGCTTTTGGTATTTTTTCACCAGATTTACCAATAACAATACCTAATTCACCTTCATAATCTAATTGATCTGTAATATCTTTATGATTAGGAATTGTAGTATTATCTCCAGTTAATGACGAAGCGGCTTTAGTAAATACGTACAAGCGTTGAACTTCGTGATTTAATTCGTTAGCATGATCTTGATAATTACGTCCAAAGGCAATGACGTTATTAGTTGGTGTTACTGGTGGTAGAAATTCAATGTCAGCAAATTGTACTTTATAATCTTCGCCTTTACCACTATCTTCTGCAGCAACAACTGCTTTACGAACTTCTTCTTGAAAATCTACGACTTGGTTTTGTTGAAGGCCGTCTAATAACGTTTTAGGATGGAACGTGCCCTCAGAAAAATCTGCGAAAACTTTTTGTAAGTCCCACGCAGCTTCTTCACGTTTTACTTTCACACCATATGATGTCTGTCCTTCATGTCTGAATGATAGGAATTTCATTCAATATCAGCTCCTCATCTATATCTTATTACATATTATAACTATATTTACTACTAAATAACAAATAAATAACTAGAATTTTCAAAATTCTATTGTTTTGTCTCTAATGTGTCTCATTTTAAGTAAGTAATTTTCCGCCATAGCCATTCGATGGGTCCATACTTAAAGTATTTCAAATAATAGTAGCAAGCTAAAAGTTGCAAGCTGTAGACAACCACTACAATAATATAGGATTGATAGAGTGGTAACTTGTTGTATAAACTTAGTCCTATGTCATTATAAATGAATGTAAAAATAATACTTTGTGATATATAAACTGATAAACTCAGTTTTCCAGGATATTTAAAAATAGCTAGTACTTTCGCAGTTTTAGCAAATTGACATAAGCGAACAAAGATCAAGATGTACCCCATTGCTAGAATCGGACCGCCAACCATTGAACTTATGACTGAAAACGTATTGTTTGCATAGTCTAAGGCAAATGGCAGTTTAATAAAATAACCGATAATAAATAAAGTACTCCCCCAAGTCATAGCGCTACGTGGGTTATTTTGTATCTTAGTTATTAAACTTAATTTTTGTGCAGCAATACCTATAAGTATGTAAGGTAAAAGATCAAGATATGCAGCTCTTGTTACAATATCTATAACACTATACTTACTTTCTAATCCATTAACTTGTAAGAATTCAAAGTAATGACCGTTTTGTTTGATATCAACCAATTGTGCTAGTGATTTACCTGAATAATTACTTGCTTCATGGCGACCTTTATTCCAGTACGCTAAAGAAATTGGTATAACCAATATGACAATTTTCATTATAAATAAGACAGCAGCTGATTTAATTAAAGTCTTAGGCTGCAATTTGATGAATAACACCGCGATCATACCAGTGAAACCATAACCAAATAAAATATCTCCATTAAATAAAAAATAACCATGTAGTACACCAAAAATAAGTAAAACTACTAATCTTCGGTAAATAAAAGGATAATAAGACATACCTCTACGCTTACTATTTTCATACATAATACCTAATCCATATCCAAATAAAATTGTAAATATTGGATAAAATGAACTGATAACGAAAAGTGTAACAATGCGGAATAGCCCTTCATTAGCACCATGCAATACTCCAGGCAGGTAAGTTTCCTCATAAGGAAAACTAAAAACTAAAATATTCATTAATATAATGCCAAACAAACTAAAACCACGTAAAGCATCTAATTCAAATAATCTGCGTTGCGGTGACACAATATAGCACCTCTTTTTGGAAATTTAAGTATCGATTGAAAGTTGACCAAATTTAAAGAAATATAAATATCCTTTAACTTCTGTTTTTAATATTGTTTCTAGTGTGGTGCGGTAATATTCCATCTGTATCTTATAACGTTCTCTTAATTGAGCGCCAATTTCTTCATCTGACATGTTCCGACGTCTATTAAATGCGTCTGTCTTATAATCTACAAAATAATATTGGTCGTTTTTTAAAAAGATAAGGTCAATCATACCTTGAATGATTGAAGCATCTTCGTCATCTGTTTTTAAATGATCCACATTGGATTGATTCACAACAAATGGTAATTCACGATATATTTCATCACTAGATGCGATAGTTGCGTATAGTTCACTATCAATAAAAGTGTAGATATCTTCATAGCGAATATCGTCTTTCGCATCTTCCGGTATGATATGTTTTTCAATCATATAATCAATATGTGCATGTAATTCACTTTGCGGTAGCCCATCGTGTTTAAATGGTAAATGTTGCATCACTGTATGCATCAGTGTACCAACTTCATTTGCTTTCCTTTTAGAACTATGACTTAAAAAGCCAGGTCTTTCGTAAGACGATGTGCCTATACGATATTGTCTTACTCTATCATAATTTGTATCTGCTTGTTCTGTGTCTAACTGACGTTTCAATTCAGATACGGACTGCTTCGAAGGTTTATTGATTGCATCTTGATACGGATACGTATAACTCAGCTGTTGGTGAATTTGGGATTTAATTGCTTCATCATTTGTATTCATTGTCTCAATATCTTCTAAAGTGCGACGTTCGCTTTCTTCAACTACCGCTTCTGATGCAATATCTTGATAAAAGTCAGTATTTAGTTGAACATAAGGTTTCATCGTTGCGTCGATGTCACCAATTGAGCGTTCAAAACGCAATTCAATCGGTAAAGAAGACGACTGATATTTTGACAATATTGGATAAATCATATCTATCGGTCTTTGCGCTGTTAGGCGATAACTTACAGGCAAATGAGTATCCGACACAGAAACTTGTTCAAACTGAGTTAATTCCTTCTCATCTTTAACACGCCCAATTAAAAATAATTGTTCTTTTGCACGTGTGAGCGCAACATATATGAGCCTCATTTCTTCAGAAACCATTTCTTTTTCTGCAATGGCTTTGTACGTAACAGATGATAGCGAAGGGTATGATAAGTTACTTTCCACATCGTAGTAAGTCATTCCTAAACCGTAAGTTTGATTTAAAATCACTGGTCTATGTAAATCATCTCTTCTGAACTTGCGAGATAACCCTGAATATATTACAAATGGAAATTCTAGCCCTTTACTACTATGAATCGTCATCATTCTAACTACATCATCATTAGGACCGATAATGTTTTCTTCTCCAAAATCTTTGCCACGTTCTATTAATTCATCTATAAAACGGATAAATTGATATAAACCACGGAAACTGGAATTTTCAAACTCTACTGCTTTATTAAATAATCCATATAAATTGGCACGACGCCCTTTTCCTCCAACAATACCACTAAAATATTGAATCACGTAATGATCGTTATAAAACTTATCAATCAACTGATAAACTGGATGGCTTTGGCTATAATGTTGATACATTTCTATATCTTTTAGAAACGTATCTAATTTTTCCACTAATTTTTTATTAGCAACATCATTTGCCATATAATTTTTAATCGATTGATAAAAATAATCATCATTGGGACTAAACACACGAATATTTGATAACTCATCTTCAGTAAATTGATAAATCACAGAACGCATTAATCCTACTAAATAGATATCTTGTAATGGATTATCAACCGTTCTTAAAAATGATAATATCAATCGTATTTCTACTTGTTCAAAATACCCTTCTTTACTATTCACATGGAACGGTATATTGTGATCTTTAAAAGCTTGCTGAATCTTGCGTGCCTGACCATATGAACGTTCAAGTATCACGATATCTTTATAGCTGGGTTTACGATATTGCTCTAATTTTATATCATATATCTCATGTTTATCCATTATTTTTTCAACTTGCTGTACGATATACTCAGCTTCTTGTTCTGCGCCGTTTAAATCTGACTCAGCATCTTCTACCAACATATTCATCTGAACATCATGAGACTTATCATCATAAGGGGCGCCATAATACAGTTGTGCAGCATCATCATATACAATTTCCCCTACTGCTTTGTCCATCATATGTTTGAATAAATAATTAGTCGTCGTCAGTACTTCTTCTCTTGAACGGAAGTTTTGTGATAAATCAATTCTCATACCATTTTCTAAGCCATCTAAAGAAAAACGATTATATTTTCCTATAAATAAACTTGGATCTGCTTGTCTAAATTTATAGATAGACTGTTTCACGTCGCCCACCATGAATAAGTTACCATCTGACTCATTACCTCGTTTAATACATGATAATATTTTCTCTTGAACTCTGTTTGTGTCTTGATATTCGTCAACAAGAATTTCTGCAAATTGTTGGCGATACATATCTGCAATTTCTGAAGGCGTACCGTCATCATTCATTAATACGCGCAACGCAAAATGTTCATAATCAGAAAAATCCAAGAGATTTCTACTTCTTTTTTTCGAATTAAATTGTTTTATGACATCTGCTGTTACTTGCGTTAGATATGATACTCTCGGAGCTAAGCGCTGCATATCATGCTTCAAATCTTCTGCTTCTCGCGAATAATAATCTTCCTGAACTTTGGAGACCAATGCTTTATATTGATCATAGTGTTTTTTACCATCATCATACGCTTCAATCATCATCTCATTCGCTTCTTTAATCTTCTTATTTTTAGCTGGGAAGCGCGCTTCAAATTGGTGTTCAGCAATGACTTGTGTATTTAATTGACCGCCTTCCATCGCTTGATTTAAAAAGCGTCGTTCCTTATCTAATACTGCTACTTGTTTGTCTACTTCTTCTAACATCATGAATAAATCATAACTTTTATTCAATGCTTCTAAAGCTGAATTCATAAAAATCATTGCTAAATCATTCAGCAATTGTAATAAATCATCTTGTTGCTCCGTATCGTAATAAGGGTCTGCTAAATTTTGCAGCCACGTTAAAGGGTCTGGATTTGCCACACTAAAATAAAATATTTGTTTAATCGTATTACGTAATTGATCATCGTTTCGATCAGATGATAACTGTTCAGTCAAATCTACGAAACTTGGATCTAACACATCATAATGACTTTCCAATACTTCATCAATTGTCTGTTCTAGCAGTAAAATATTTTCCGCTTCACTGCTTGTTCTAAAATTTGGATCAATATCTAAAACATCGTAGTGATGTTGTATTAATTTCAGACAAAAACTATGGAGTGTAGAAATTTGTGCTTGATGAATTTTAATACGTTGATTTTTCAAATGTGCATTATCAGGTGATACCATAGATGCTTCTTGAATACGTTGATCTACACGATGTTTCATTTCACGTGCACTTGCGTTTGTAAATGTCACTACAAGTAATTTATCAACATCTATTTCATCTTTGATAATACGCTGAATAATACGCTCAACTAAAACAGCTGTTTTTCCTGATCCTGCAGCCGCAGCTACAAGTATATCTTGGCCTTTGGCATAAATACTTCTCCATTGGTTGTCAGTCCATCTTGTATCAGCTGGTTTTGCTGGTATTTGATTCATGATTCATCTTCCTCGCTTTCTAACTCCACATTTTGCACGGCTTCTAACGGATTAATTGACTCGTCTACAGTACGATAACGTTTGCTATCAATAGCACCATCTACATGACATACTGATTTATAATTACAAAATTCACAAGGCAATGTTTGATTATATTTCATCGGTGCAACTTCTGTATGACCATCCATAATACTGGAGGCAGTTTCAATAAAGTTCTTTTTATTATGCTTTATTAATTTATAAATTGTATCTTCATCAGCAACTTTACTGTTACTTTTAATTCCTCCGTCTTTTTTCAATCCTAGTGGTACAATATCAGAATTATAACTTGGTTCTAATCTTGTATCAAAAGCGTCTAATACAGATTCATCACTATTTAATAAGCCACTTAATTTAAATGAATTAATAAATTCTGTATCTCGTTTATCTTCATTTAATTGGTTCCACGCCAATTTAATACGCGGTTCATGAACATGAAAATATAAAAGTCCTCCTGGCTTAGTCATCTCTGTTAAACCAAGACGTGATTTATTTTGTAGCACAATATCCATGTACGTCATCATCTGCATTTGCATACCATAATAGACTTTGGTTAAATCTAGCGTCCCACTATATTTTGAAGACTTATAATCAATAATATTCACAAAACTTTGATCACCGTGCTGATATGTATCGATACGGTCAATTTGTCCACGAATGTTGATTGGAACACCTTGTGTTGTCTTCAATGGCTCAGCTAACAATTCACTATTATCACGTGATTTTCTTCTAAATCCTGCTTCGAAACGTTGTGGTGTGAATTTCGTATGACTGCCTTGATATTTGAGCGCAGTCAATGTCGTCTCTACAATAGCACCAATACGTTGTGATAAATAACGATAATAAGCTGTTGAATTCAACAAGTTAAATTGAACTTCAGGCAATATTTCAGATAAAGCTTCTAATGTTAATTTATGAATTTGCTTCGTATTTAAGTTTTTAAAATCACCATTCACTTTTTCTGAAATAAATTTTAAAACTTGGTGGAAAATATCGCCTAAATCAAAGTTTTCAAGTTTATATTTTGTACGTTCATTGAGTCGTAAACCATGTGATGCGAAATGTTTAAAGGGACAAGCTTGATACCCTTCAAATCTGGATACACTTGCATTAATCGTCTTTCCGTATAAATCTGTAGACAATGATTCACTTAATTGTACTGTTTCATTATCATACGTTAATGCCGATAATAAATAATTTAAACCATCGTTTAAATTATCATTATCTCTCATCACTTGATATGTGTCTAACCATGTATCAGCAACAATCTCATCATCTAACCATGCTTTTAACGATTCGAATAATGCAATTTTAGTTTGATGTGGATGTTCCATCAATGACAATGGGTTCGCTTGATGTTGGTGATGAATATTTTGAATGTCTAAATTTGTATACAACTGCTGAATTTGATTTAAAAATGGGCTCGGTTCTTTTTCGTCTCCGCTTGTTCCCATTAAAGAATAAGAAAATGTCACAGCTGCACGACTTCTAGTCATAGCAATGTAGCATACAAAGGCTTCATCCATTTGTAAAATATCTGCAGTAGGACTCAATTCTATCGCTGACTGTTCTTGGAAATATTTCTTTTCATCGTCTGTAATCAAGCTCGATGATGAAATGGTTTGTGGCATGACTCCATCATTTACACCAACAAGATAGACATGTTGTTTGTTATCAACTTTAGCTAAATCCATCGTCCCTATACTCACTTGATCAATCGTTTGTGGTATCATCACAAATTCTAATTGCTCTAACCCAACATCAAACAATTCCAAAAAGCGCGTTTGAGTCATAGGCTGCTCACCAAAAACAGTAACTAAATCATCCAATGTTTGAATAAAACCATTCCATATCTGGTCAATCTCTTCTGCTTTTTTATGTTCGCCCTCAACATCTAATGTGTCTCTATCTGTCATCAATTGGCTCGGTAAATC
The DNA here is from genome assembly GCF_029531845.1 of Staphylococcus equorum. Lineage (GTDB taxonomy): Bacteria > Bacillota > Bacilli > Staphylococcales > Staphylococcaceae > Staphylococcus > Staphylococcus equorum_C. The sequence goes on along the minus strand of NZ_JAMBPV010000004.1, from coordinate 183,590 downwards.
AAATGATTCTATTGCTTCATAAAAGGCTGTCGCAAATTCAATTGCAGTTGTAGCAGTATTCATTTTCGTTTCAAACATCATCACTTTATCAATCACATCTGTTTTCATTTGAATTACACGTTCAAACGTTTCACGTTCTTCATCAGTTAATGGTTGGCGTTTTAACCCCATTTTTCTAAATTGTTCAACATGGAAGTACTTTTCATCAATCCAACGTTTGCCATAAATACCACGTTCAAGTACAAAGTTTTCTAAAATATCAATAAGGTAATGACTATCCTTAAACTTTTTAGATAGTATATTGGTTTTAAATAGACGCATGAGTGGATCAAAATTCCAATTCGTTTGAATGACTTCAATGAGTGAGCGCAACATTTCCATAACTGGGTGATGCGTCATAGATTCTTTAATATCTATATTGTATGGAATATCATATTGCGGCAAGATTGATTCCATTAAATAAGCATAAGATTCATCTCTATATAAAATTGCGATATCTTGAAAACGTCGACCTTGTTCGCGATTTTCTCTCAAAATGCGACGAGCTACTTCATTAATTTCTTCTCGCATCACAGATGCTTCTAGAATTTCAATATTGCTTTGTACCGGAATCGGCTCAAATTGTAGTGCATTAAAGTTATGCTCTAAATGTTTTAAATCACTATTGTTAAACCGTTTGGTGTCATTAAAGTGTTTGGTGTTGACCTTAATATTTAAGTCATTCGCGATATCTTCAATATGCGTTAAAGATTCAGATGGTTTTCTAAATAAACTAAACGTATCTTTATCTCCGTCTGTAGTTAATACCACCGTAACCTTTTTCGCATAGCTTACTAAGCTACGAATAATTTGATATTCTAAAGTCGAAAAGTTATGAAAACCGTCGATATAAATTTCGGCTCGCTTCAACCACTCAGATTGATCCATCATCGTTATAAAGCGCTGAAGACAATCTTCAGTTGATACATATTCACCATTTATTCTATCTTCTAAATGCTTATAAATGAGCGCGATGTCTTGTAGTTTATGTTTCGTGCGTGTCTGTAACTGATTTGTAGCTATATATTCCTCTAATTGTTCTGGAGAAACTGCATATTTTTTAAAATCTTGTATTTGTTCATAAAGCTTTGCACTAAAACCATAGTATTTAACTTGAGAGCGATAAAGCTTCAACTCTGTTTGATGCTGTTGGATGATGTCATAAATCATCATCTCTGTACCTGCTTTTGATAACTGTTGTTCCATCAAGCCACCGACTTCTTGAAATACACGGTAACTCAAACGTTCAAAGTGTAGCACTTCTGTTCTAAGACTACCACTTAGCTCAGGGTCGTTTACAAATGCTTGTTCGAGTTGAAAAGTATTTTGTGTAGGAGCAATTAATACAATGGGATCACCTAGTGGATCTTGTTTCATTTTACTTTTAATTTCTTCAATGATTTCATGTGACTTCCCTGTTCCTGCTCTTCCGATATAAGCATTTAATTCCATGGCAAACTTCCACTCCTTTGACTCACATTTTAACATAGAAAAGGTCTTACTTTGTGAATCTTTAAACTGACCGCTTCAACTCTTTTAAGTATGTGAATCGCTTATTTATAAAAACTAGATTAATCTTCGTATGTATTTATAAATTCTGTAATGGTCTCTGATTTAAATTACCACTACTCAGTTTAATGAAACGTATTTAATTTTATAGATTTTAATATGGAAAAAGTGCTAATCCATTAAATCAACAGATTAGCACTTTTATTTTTATGATAGATAACTATGTCTTAAACTGACTTATTATTTATCTTGATCTGTATCAGGATCAAAACCAAATTTCATTTCGTTAAGTGGCCAGAAACTAAATGATACTTTACCAACTACTTGATCTTCGTCTATTAAGCCAAACGAACGGCTATCTTTACTTACTTCACGATTATCACCAAGCACAAGTAGTTTGTCTTCAGGAATTTTATTTTTTCCATCTACTTGGTTTAAATCTTTTGTTTCAAAGCTGCCTGTAATGTATTCATATTGTTTATTTTTTTTATTTGAATCTAAATATGGTTCTTCTACTTCTTTACCATTTACAAACAATTTGTCTTTTTTGTATTCAACGTTATCGCCTGAAGTTCCGATAACACGTTTAACATAATCACTTTCTTTGTTTGCATGAAAGACAATGACATTACCATTTTTTATATCGCCGAATTTATATCCAAACAAATTGACCATGACACGTTCACCGTCTTTTAGCGTAGGGTCCATAGAATCACCTTTAACTGTATACGGTTTTGCCACAAAGTTTACAATTAGTAGTACTAACGCTACTGCAACGACAATCGACACAATCCATTCCAATATCTCTTTTTTCAATTTTTACACCTCGTCTATTTAATTAAAGTTCACTGTGAATTTTTCAAATGGAAAATATCTTAAACTCACATTTCCAATAATGTCTTCTTTCTGTATAAATCCAGTCATTCTAGAATCTTGTTTATTTTCACGATTATCATTGAGTACAAAATAAGCATTTGGCGGAATGATATCTCCTTCAGATTGCTTAATATTTCTAAGTGATAAATCATTTATACTATTACTCGCATAGGGCTCATCAACTGCTCTGTCATCTCTATATAACGTCTCGTTCTTATACGCAATAGATTGCCCAGGTTTGCCAATAATTCTACTGAATTGTATTTCATCGCCTTCACGATACATTATAATATCATTATTATCTAATAAGTTAAATGTAGTTTTAATCTTATTTACGATAATTCGATCATCTTGTTTAAGGTTTGGCGCCATCCAATCATCTTTAATGACGGCGCCTGTAATTACAAACGCTTGTATCAATAGTACAATAATAATCGCAAATATTATGGAAATCAAATGTTTTAATATGAATCGCACGCTGTCACTCCTCTGAAGAATGCATAAAATGTTTTTCGATTTTTCGTCCCACAAACCATACTATTAAAATGACAATGATAATAGTGATTAATCTTGTAGGGCTTGTGAATAAAGTTGTGATGTCATTCCCCAACCAACCTACAAGCCCAATCATCACGAATTTTGAAGCTATAAGAACAGTCAAATAGGCATGTGCTTTAATATGCGATAAACTTGCGACAATATTGACTAGCGCACTTGGTGTAAATGGAAAGCACATTAATATAAAAATAGGAAGAACGCCTTTTCTATCAATGAAATGTATCAATCTCTGAACAGAGGTGCGTTGTTGTATTTTCTTCATATAACGTGTATGCGTAAGCCTTCTGAAAAATAAGAATACAATATAACTACCAGCTACTGTACCTACCCAAGCCAATAAGGTTCCAATGATAAAACCATAAGCATTAACGTTAACAATGACAAATACAATGATTGGCAAAATAGGAATAAAAGCTTCAATAAATGGCAATAAAAAACCTACAATATATCCTAAGTTTCCGAATAATTCAAACCAATATTGTACTTGTTCTTCTGTCATCTAACCCATCTCCATCATTTCTATTGATTATAATTATAAGTGTAATATCATGTTTTTAAAACTATAAAGTACTAGATTTAATATAAATCAGTCTCGAGAATGAAAAAAGCGTCACGTCAGAGACTTATAGTATTAACAACCATGGTATGCTTTAAAAATATGGCTACCCATTTTATATTTCAACGTTATCAATATAAAAAAGACTCATTCCAAATATAAATTTGGGATGAGTCTTTAATTAAATCATCATATTTTAATGTAACAAATTTTTCTATATTATAAACGTTTTTCTAATTCTGCTTTTTTATCTTCAAATCCAGGTTTACCTAACAATGCAAACATGTTTTGTTTGTAAGCTTCAACACCTGGTTGGTTGAATGGATTCACACCTAATTGATAACCACTCATTGTACAAGCCAATTCGAAGAAGTAGACGATATAACCAAATGTTTCTTCATCTAAACGAGGAATATCAACAACAATATTTGGAACGCCACCATCTGTATGAGCTAATAGTGTACCTTCAAAAGCTTTCGTATTAACTTCATCAATTGTTTTACCTGCTAAGTAATTTAATCCATCTAAATTATCACTATCTTCTTCTATAGTAATGTTATGTTTTGGATTATTTACTTTTACTACTGTTTCAAATAAGAAACGACGTCCTTCTTGAACATATTGGCCAAGAGAATGTAAGTCTGTTGTATAGTTTGCACTTGAAGGGTAAATACCTTTGAAATCTTTACCTTCAGATTCACCAAATAATTGTTTCCACCATTCATTGAAATATTGCATTGAAGGATCGTAGTTGATTAACATTTCAGTGTCGTAACCTTTTGCATACAAAACGTTACGGATTGTTGCATATTGATAAGCAATATTGTCTTCTAAGTTTTCTGATGACAATTCTTCACGTGCTTTAGCCGCGCCTTCCATCATTGCTTTAATATCAATTCCAGCAACCGCGATTGGTAACAAGCCAACTGCAGTTAATACTGAATAACGACCGCCAATATCGTCTGGTACAACAAATGTTTCATAGCCTTCATTTGTAGCTAATTCTTTTAATGCACCTTTTTCTTTATCTGTAGTTGCAAAAATGCGTTTTTTCGCTTCATCTTTGCCATATTTATTTTCAAGTAATTGTTTAAATAATCTAAATGCAACTGCTGGTTCAGTCGTTGTACCAGATTTTGAAATTACATTGACTGAGAAGTCTTTTCCATCTAAATAATCAATTAATTCTTGTGTATATGTTGAAGATAAATGATTACCTACAAAAATGATTTCTGGGTATTCGTCACTATTTCTAAATGAAGAAGTTAACATTTCAATAGCTGCACGCGCACCTAAATATGAACCCCCGATACCAATTACTACAAATACATCTGAATTTTCTTTAACACGTTTTGAAGCTTCTAAAATACGTGAGAACTCTTCTTTATCATAGTCAACAGGAAGGTCTATCCAACCTAAGAAATCACTGCCAGCGCCTGTTCCTTCATGAATTGTTTTATGAATTGATTTAACGATATCTTTTTGTTGTTGTAATTCGTGCTCTCCAAAAAATTCTAAAGTTTTACCATAATCTAATTGAATATGAGTCATTTGATATTGCCTCCAGTGTTTTTAGTTTCAACATTATATTACTAAGTTTTTTTTGACTATTCAAACAACTAGCCTATAATGAATCATAAATTATGACAATTTTACTAATTATCTTTAGCAATCCAACTTTTTATTCATTATTATATACATATAAATAAAAACCCTTAATCAACAACTTACCTACCCTTAGAACATAAAAACTTCCTTTTTCGAAATAATACCTTTCTAATATTTTTGCATATTTATGTATAAAAGTGGTTTTATTTTCATTAAACATCTGCTATACTATTCAATATCAAATAAAAAAACAAATTTTAAAAAATATCAATTAGAGGTGGAAATTATGAAAGAGAAAATAGTATTAGCATATTCAGGCGGTTTAGACACAAGTGTTGCAGTAAAATGGTTATTAGATAAAGGTTACGACGTTGTAGCTTGTTGTTTAGACGTAGGTGAAGGTAAAGATTTAGATATCGTTCATCAAAAAGCATTAGATATGGGTGCAAGTGAATGCCACATTATTGATGCTACTGAAGAATTCAGTCAAGATTTCGTATCATATGCAATTAAAGGTAATTTAATGTATGAAGGTACTTATCCATTAGTATCTGCATTATCAAGACCTTTAATTTCAAAAAAATTAGTAGAAATTGCTAGTAAAACAAATGCAGTTGGTATTGCACACGGTTGTACTGGTAAAGGTAATGACCAAGTTCGTTTTGAAGTAGCAATTAAAGCTTTAGATCCAGAACTAAAAGTATTTGCTCCAGTAAGAGAATGGGCTTGGAGTCGTGAAGAAGAAATAGATTACGCAATTAAACATAATATCCCAGTACCAATTCAACATGATTCTCCTTATTCAATTGACCAAAACTTATGGGGTAGAAGTAACGAATGTGGTATTCTCGAAGATCCATATGCAACACCACCAGAAGATGCATATGACTTAACTAACGCATTAGAAAATACACCTGATGAATCAGATGAAATTGTACTTTCATTTGAACAAGGTATACCTACTGCTTTAGACGGTCAATCATATAAATTAAGTGAACTTATTTTATATTTAAATAAATTAGCTGGTAAACATGGTATTGGTAGAATTGATCATGTGGAAAATAGACTTGTAGGTATTAAATCAAGAGAAGTTTATGAAACACCTGCAGCAGAAGTAATTGTAAAAGCTCACAAAGCGCTTGAAACAATTACCCTTACAAAAGATGTAGCACATTTCAAACCTGTAATCGAAAAACAATTCTCTGAACAAATTTATAATGGTTTATGGTTCTCTCCATTAACAGATAGCTTAAAAGTATTTGTCGATAGTACGCAGCAATATGTTACAGGTGATGTACGTATTAAATTATACAAAGGTAATGCAATCGTTAATGGCAGAAAATCACCACATACACTATATAACGAAAAATTAGCTACTTATACAAAAGAAGACGCGTTTAATCAAGAATCAGCAGTCGGTTTCATCGATATCTTTGGCCTACCTACTAAAGTAAATTCTATGTTACATGGCGGATATAACGATGAGCAGTAAAGCTTGGGGCGGTAGATTTAGTGAACAACCAGAAGCATGGGTCGATGAATTCAATGCTTCTATCCACTTTGACAAAGTATTAATCGAATACGATGTTCAAGGTAGTATTGCACATGCAACGATGTTAGCCAAACAAGGTATTATTTCTGATTCAGACTGTGAACAAATTATAGATGGCTTGAACGCTATTTTAGCTGATTATGAACAAGGTAATTTAAACTTAGACGTCTCTTTAGAAGATATTCACTTAAATATTGAACATGAATTAATTAAACGTATCGGTGATGCTGGTGGTAGATTACACACTGGACGTAGTAGAAATGATCAAGTCGCTACTGATATGCACCTTTATACAAAAGAAGAAGTTAACTACTTAATTGAATCTATCACTGCTTTCCAGCAAACAATTGTAAAAGTTGCTGAAACACATGTCGATACAATTATGCCAGGTTACACGCATTTACAAAGAGCACAACCGATTTCGTTTGCTCATCACATATTAACGTATTATTGGATGCTAGAAAGAGATAAATCACGTTTCCAAGATAGCTTGAAACGTATTGATATCTCCCCTCTTGGTGCAGCTGCATTAAGTGGTACTACTTACCCAATTGATCGTCATGAAACGCAATCTTTATTAAACTTTAGCGCACTTTATGAAAATAGTATGGATGCCGTAAGTGACAGAGACTATATCGTTGAAACGTTACACAATATTTCTTTAACTATGGTTCATCTTTCTCGTTTTGCTGAAGAAATTATTTTTTGGTCATCAGCAGAAGCAAACTTCATAACTTTATCTGACGCATTTTCAACTGGTTCTTCTATCATGCCACAGAAGAAAAATCCTGATATGGCAGAATTAATTAGAGGTAAAGTTGGACGTACGACAGGTAATCTTATGAGTATGCTTATGACACTTAAAGGTTTGCCTTTAGCATACAATAAAGACATGCAAGAAGATAAAGAAGGACTCTTTGATGCTGTGCATACACTTAAAGGTTCTCTACGTATCTTCGAAGGCATGATTGGTACAATGACTGTGAATGTGGATCACTTACAAGAAACTGTCTACAATGATTTTTCAAATGCAACAGAACTTGCAGATTACCTAGTCAACAAAGGTGTGCCATTTAGAAATGCACATGAAATCGTCGGTAAAATTGTGCTTTGGTCTATACAACATAACGTTTATTTACTAGATGTTCCATTAGAAGAATATCAAAAGGCACATGCTAGTATCGAAGCGGACATTTATGATTACTTAAAACCTGAAAACTGTGTAAGTCGTAGAATCAGTTATGGTTCAACAGGACAAGAAGCAGTAAAACAACAAATCAATATAATAAAACAACAACATTAACAAAAAAGAACTGGAAAACATGCTTAATCAAGCGGTTTTCCAGTTCTTTTTTTGTTAAATATATATAATCATAACGTCTTAATAGATTATAAACACCTATATAGCGTCCCTGTGACGCAAAGACAGTATCTTTTTATTCTAATACCCTCAACGCTTGGAGAAATAGCTTGTATACGTCACGCAAGGTGCAATGTCTTACTTCTATTTGTAATTTTTTGTTATAAATTGTAAGTATATGTTTAATATTATTTAGTTTGAATAAATATGTTGTAAATCCTATTCTTATTTTTGATTTTCTTTTGTACTATGAAATTACAGTTCAGATTAAGGAGTGACAACATTATGAAACACGTCAGTAAATTTATCATTTCAAGTATTGCGGTAACATCATTATTGAGTATTGGTGCATCTCCAGACATTCAAGCTAGTGGTAAAGGTAGTCAGATGGAAAATCAGAATGCTTCTAGTTCACAACAAAGTCCTCATTCAAACGAGATAAATAATAAGCAGAATGAATTACATAATTTAACAGGTGAAAAATTCACAACAATTGCTCACAGAGGCGCAAGTGGTTACGCACCAGAGCATACGCTAGCAGCTTATGATAAGAGTCATAATGCCATAGGCGCATCATATATAGAAATCGATTTACAAATGACTAAAGACGGTCACCTCGTCGCAATGCACGATGAAACTGTTGATAGAACGACAAATGGTACGGGCAGAGTCGACGAATATACACTTGAAGAACTGAAACAATTAGATGCTGGAAGTAAATTTAATGCGGAAAATCCTCAATATGCAAATTCAAACTATGAAGGTATCCAAGTACCAACATTAGATGAGATTTTCCAACGCTATGGTTCAGATGCTAATTATTATATTGAAACTAAATCGCCCGATGTTTATCCAGGTATGGAAGAAAAACTTCTAGATACATTAAATAAACATAATTTATTAAATAGCGAATCACTTGAAAATGGTCATGTTATGCTTCAATCCTTTTCACAAGAAAGCTTATTAAAGTTACAAAACCTAAACCCTAATATCCCTCTTGTACGTTTATTAGATAAGGGTGAATTACCTAGTATGACACAACAAGACTTTAATGCGATCAAACAGTATGCAGTTGGTGTAGGTCCCGAACATACAGATTTAACAAAACAAAATGTGCATAATCTTAAAAAAGCTGGCCTTTTAGTACATCCGTTTACCGTTAATGAAAAAGCAGACATGCAACGACTAAATGACTATGGCGTACATGGCGTCTTTACGAATTATCCCGATTTATATAAGCAAGTAATTAATGAAAATGAGACGCTCACAAAATAAAACTTTTCATTACCTATAACTAACGTCTTAATTAACAACCATAATAAAAACTATCCTGTAAAATGTTATGTTATTTACTATAATGATGAATTAGTTTATTATTGATAATAGCTATCAATAGGAGTGTTTTTTTGAAATATTTTTTAATTATTATTGGTGTGTTATTTACAGTCATTGGTTTTGCTGGAGTTTTGTTACCTTTATTACCAACTACGCCATTTTTATTAGTTGCAGTCATTTGTTTTTCTAAAAGCTCTGATAAATTTGAAAATTGGTTAGTACAAACAAAGGTTTATGTGAATTATGTTGAAAGTTTTAAAGAAAACAAAGGCTATACTTTAAAGGACAAGTTCAAACTTTTGTTGAGTCTTTATATAGTTATCGGCTTTTCAATTTTTATGATAGACCATCCTTATATAAGATTGGGTTTGTTAATAATGGTAACATTGCAGACGATAGTTTTATTTACTTTTGTGAAAACATTACCAGCAAATTTTTATGACAAAGAATAATTTGCTGGTGAGAATAACAGTGTTGAAGAAAATATTATTATATAATAACCATCCCATTACTGGATATATGGTTTAACTATTAAATTTATTAAAAGCATTTACTTAAAAAGTTAATGTTTAAACTAACTTTTAAGAGTGTCGACAAAGCCTGTGACTTTGTTGGCATTTTTTTGTGCACGCTTTCCGGATGGGACAGCATCAACCTGTAAACTTCGGCTCGTACTATCCCTGCAGAATTTAGCCCAATGAACTGCCATTTTAAATAATAATTAAATGAATCTGTCATCTTAATTTATAGTTCAACTCATTTAAAGATAAAACACAAATGAAAAACACATATAAAACAAATCAAATGCTTTTTTAAAAAATATTGATGAGAACAATAAGTTTAGTACATCTGCATGTATAGTAAAAAAAGAACTTGTAATAAATAGAAAGTACCCACCATTAAAAATTAATAGTGGGTACTTTTTATTGTATCTAAATTAATAACTATCTAAATCATTTTTACTCTATTTACTATTACGCCCAACCACGGTAACGTGCTGCTTCTGCAGTACGTTTAATACCAACGATAAACGCAGCTAAACGCATATCAATTTTTCTGTTTTGCGATAATTCATAAATTGTATCAAAAGCAGTTATAAGTTTTTCACGTAATTTAGTGTTTACTTCTTCTTCAGTCCAATAATAACCTTGGTTATTTTGTACCCATTCGAAGTATGAAACTGTTACGCCACCAGCACTTGCTAATACATCAGGAACAAGTAGGACACCACGTTCAGTTAAGATACGTGTTGCCGCTGGTGTAGTTGGACCATTAGCAGCCTCAACCACAATATCAGCTTTAATATCTCCTGCATTGTCTTCGGTAATTTGATTTGTAATTGCTGCCGGAATCAGCACATCACAATCAAGTTCGAACAATTCTTTATTTGAAATTGTTTCTTCAAATAAATTTGTTACTGTTCCGAAGCTATCTCTTCTGTCTAACAGATAGTCGATATCTAAACCTTCTGGGTCATGTAATGCACCATAAGCATCTGAGATACCAACAATTTTTGCACCCATGTCGTATAAGAATTTCGCTAAGAAACTACCTGCGTTACCGAAACCTTGAATTACCATACGTGCACCTTTTAAATCTAGTCCTCTTCTCTTCGCAGCTTGTTCAATGGCAATTACTACACCTAAAGCTGTTGAACGATCACGGCCTTGTGAACCACCTAAAACAATTGGTTTACCAGTAATGAAACCTGGTGAATTGAATTTGTCTAATGAACTATATTCGTCCATCATCCACGCCATAATTTGAGAGTTTGTAAATACGTCTGGTGCTGGAATATCTTTAGTTGGTCCAACGAATTGAGAAATTGAGCGCACATACCCACGAGATAGACGTTCTACTTCATGAATGCTCATTTGTCTTGGATCACAAATGATTCCACCTTTGCCCCCGCCGTACGGTAAATCCACTATGCCACATTTCAATGTCATCCACATTGATAGGGCCTTAACTTCTTCTTCATCAACATCTGGATGGAAACGAACTCCACCTTTTGTTGGTCCAACAGCATCATTATGCTGTGCACGATAACCAGTAAATGTTTTAACAGTACCATCATCCATACGGACAGGAATTCGAACTTCAAGGAATCTTAATGGTTCCTTTACTAAATCATACATACCATCGTCAAATCCCAGTTTATGCAATGCTTCTTTAATAATTTGTTGCGTAGAAGTAACTAAATTATTATTCTCAGTCATGATTCATTTCGCCTCTTTTTCGTAACTAATGATTTCGCTTTCATGATAATTGTAACATAACATTTTGCTTTTTAAAGAGTTTTCAAAACTTATATTTTTTAACTATAAATTTACTCGAAAACGCTTCTTACTTTGTCTAATGCAAAGTCTAATTCTTCTTTTGAAATAATAAGTGGTGGTGCAAAACGGATCACAGTGTCATGTGTTTCTTTACATAATAAACCTTTTTCTTTTAATGCTTCACAATAAGGTCTCGCGTCTTCATTTAATTCAATTCCGATAAATAAACCACGTCCGCGAACTTCTTTAATTGCAGGGTTGTCTATTTTTTCTAGCTCAGATTTAAAATAATTTCCTAATTCTAATGAACGGCCTGGTAAATCTTCGTCGATGATAACATCTAATGCAGCATTTGAAACTGCACAAGCTAATGGATTACCGCCAAATGTAGAACCGTGAGACCCAGGTGTAAACACACCTAATACTTCTTCATCTGCTAATACTACTGAAATTGGTAATACGCCGCCGCCTAATGCTTTACCTAAAATGTATACGTCTGGTTTAACGTCATCCCAGTCTGTAGCAAATAATTTACCTGAACGACCTAAACCAGCTTGAATTTCATCGGCAATAAATAAGACATTATGTTCATCACATAATTCTCTAATTGCTTTTAAGTAACCTTCTGGTGGAACATTAATTCCTGCTTCTCCTTGGATTGGTTCAATTAAAATTGCAGCAGTATTTTCGTTGATAGCGCCTTTAACAGCTTCAATATCTCCAAAATCAACTTTATTAAATCCTTCTAATAACGGACCATACCCACGTTGATATTCAGGTTCTGATGATAATGATACTGGTGCCATAGTACGACCATGGAAGTTACCATTGAATGCAATAACTTCTGCTTTATCTGGTTCTATATTTTTAACATCGTAAGCCCAACGACGTGCAGCTTTTAATGCAGTTTCAACCGCTTCGGCACCTGTGTTCATTGGCAATGCTTTTTCTTTACCTGAAAGTTTACAAATTTTTTCATACCATTCGCCTAGATTATCACTATGGAATGCACGAGACACTAAAGTAACTTTGTCTGCTTGGTCTTTCAATGCTTGAATAATCTTAGGATGTCTGTGACCTTGGTTTACAGCTGAATATGCAGATAGCATATCCATATATTTGTTACCTTCTGGGTCTTTAACCCAAACACCTTCTGCTTCCGATATGACGATTGGAAGTGGCACATAGTTTTGTGCTCCGTAATGATTTGTTACTTCTATGATTTCTTTTGATCTTGACATGATATCTCCCCTTTGAAAATATTTAAGAGTCTTTTTAAACTCTAAAACGATACTTGTTCATAGCATAACGTATTTAGAGTTCAACTGAAACCATTTTCTAAAACTACTCACTTCATGCGACTTATAAGCTGATACATCAACATAAATCAAGCTTTAAACATATCAATAAACTACTTAATTTATATGTAAGCCCTTACATATATAATGACATAATTACCTGCATTTATACAAGATAATTTTGCCTGATTTAAAAAATAAAATATCGTTTATTATTTTTACACAAAATTGCATATTCAATCAGTATTTCATGCATTATAACAGTTGATAAATTAATAATTATACACTGTTATTTACTCTTAATTATATATAATTACTAATGAATAATGCCTCGTACAATATCTAATACCTTAATGTATTCATCATAATGGTTATTAATCTATAACTATTTTTCTACATTTTTTTCGTTTTATCTCATCTAATAAACGCTAATTTCTTGTTTTTATCAGTAAATAAAAAAAGTAGCATATCTATCACAATATCTTTAAAAAATTGTGATAATACACTACTTAATTATCTATATACTATTTATTATCGGTTCTTGGAAGTGGATAGAAACCTTTATTAAACTGTTCCCATAATTTTGGTGGAAGATGATGTTTATCTTTTCTATTTGGATCAAAGTGAGAAATAATTTGATTTTCTTCACCATTTTTAATTTTACTAACAAAATTGTGATCTAATAAAATCTCTCTACCTAATGCTACAAGTTCTACATTTGTTGATTCAATAGCTTCAATTGCTTGTTCCGCAGTAAATATTGAACCAATACCAACAAGTGGCATGCGACCATTAATCCATTGTAGTAATAATTTAATACGTTCTTGACCTTTATATTGCCCTTCACGCGTTTTCGAATGAATATCCATCAATGAAACATGTAAATAATCTAATGGTTTTTCAATTAAATGTTTTACTAACGTTTCTGTAATTTCCATGCTTATACCTGGTGTTTCTGCTTCTTCAGGTGAAAATCTATATCCAACGATAAAATCTTTATTTCCATGACGTTTAACTGTTTCTGTCACTTCATCAACAACTGCAGTTGCGAATTTAAAAGGATCTTCGCCCCATTCATCGTTACGACGGTTGTAATAAGGTGAGACAAATTGATGTATTAAATAGTGGTTAGCGCCATGAATTTCTACGCCGTCAAAGCCAGCTTCAATCACTCTTCGTGTCGCTTCACCAAACGCTTTAATTGTTTCTTCTATTTCTTCAACAGTAATCTCACGTGCATGATGTTCTTCCTGTTCTCCAAAACTTTTTAATGAAATTGGACTAGGTGCAGCAACATCTCCATTAGGAGTTAAATTAGGTAATGCTTGGGCACCACCATGATGGATTTGAACAATAGCTTTCGAGCCATTTTTCTTCATTGCTTCAGCTAATCGTTTCAACCCTTCTAAATTTGAATCATGCGCTACAGAAGGCTGTCCAGGAAATGCTTTCCCTAAGTCTGTTACATTACTAGCAGCAGAAATAGCTAATCCCACATCTTTTGAACGTTGTTCCATATATACTACTTCTTCATTTGAAATCGACCCATCATCATTAGAAGATACGTGTGTTAGCGGTGCTAAGACAAATCTATTTTCTAATACAACTTTATTAGGCAATGTGAGCTTTTCAAATAACGGTTGAAATTTTTTATCCATTACAATTATTCCTCCTAAGTAAAATACCATATCGCTTTTTTTCCACACTATTTGAGTGCTTGTTAATTCTAACTACCTAAACTATAAAGATAAATAAATATGCTCACGCATGTAATTTTTGATAACTTTCTTTTCACAATAAAAAAATACTGACATCTCTCATCGAAATGTCAGTATCTTGTTAAAGATGTTTTTTCATCTTTAATCGCGTTTTTGGACTGTTTAATCCAAACCGGCAAGCGTTCTTTAATTGTTTGAAACCCATATTTTTCGGTTTCTTTAATTTCATCTAATACTGATTGCTTTTCCTTCTTACGTTCATAATTTTTAAAATAGTCATTATCTTTTAAAGAAAGATTCAGTTTACCTTCATCATCAATTGAAATCACTTTCGCTCTTACAATTTGTCCTTCCGATAAAAACTTTTTCAAATTATGGACGTAATCATCCATAATTTCGGATATGTGGATTAATCCCTCAGCATTGTCCGGGGTTTCTACAAAAGCGCCATACGGTTGAATACCAGTCACACGAACTTTGATATGTTGACCTACTGTATAGTGATTATTCAACGTGATAACCCCTTATTTCGTTTTACTTAACACTATTATAATAGCATAAATTATAACTTGGTACTAACATTTAAATAGAAAAATTTCACATTTTATAGATTTCCTACAATAATTCAACAAAATAAAAATGTTAACCTTCTACGTATAGCAAGTATCCGCTCTCATTTAACGCTTAAATTAATTCTCCATAAAAATTTTTATACATAATAATGTGTCGAGCTATTTTTACGTTGAATTACATTATTAACTTCTAAAGTAGGTTCAATTAAAAAACAGGCTCAACTTTGCACTCAACATAAAACTACTACATTGAGTGATTGATTGAACCTGTTTTACATATATTACATTTTACTTCTTGCTTGTAATTATTGTGCTATCTTTTCAGCTTCTCCATATAGACGGGCAGCATCTATCATGTCGTTTACTTCTGCGTCCCCCTATAAATTTGTCTGAAAATTGCATAGGGTTATAACCGGCCAACAACTAATACCATTATATATTCACACCATTGTTGCCCCTGTCATACTCCCTTATTTTTGTTTTTCTTCAATATCAATTGAATCAATTGTAACATCGTGTACTGGTTTATCTTGAGGACCTACTTTTGTATTCGCAATATCTTCTAATGTTGCTTTACCTTCTATTAATTGACCGAAAACTGTATGTTTTTGATCTAACCAAGGTGTACCACCATTTTCACCATACGCTTTAACAATCGGTTCTGGCCAACCACCGTCAGCTAATTGACTTAGCATTGATTCAGGTACTTCCGTCATTTGTACGATGAAGAATTGAGATCCATTTGTATTTGGGCCAGAATTCGCCATTGATAAAGCACCATATAAATTAAATGCTTCAAGCGAGAACTCATCTTCGAATGCACCGCCATAAATACTTTCGCCACCCATGCCACTTGCTGTTGGGTCGCCGCCTTGTACCATGAAGTCATTAATTACACGGTGGAAAGTCACACCATCGTAATAACCATTTTTGGCATGTGTTACAAAGTTTTCTACCGTTTTTGGCGCCACGTCAGGTAATAATTTAAATGTCATATCGCCTTTATTCGTGTGTAATACCATTTTAATTTCGTTAC
The DNA here is from genome assembly GCF_029531845.1 of Staphylococcus equorum. Classification (GTDB taxonomy): domain Bacteria; phylum Bacillota; class Bacilli; order Staphylococcales; family Staphylococcaceae; genus Staphylococcus; species Staphylococcus equorum_C. The sequence continues at coordinate 167,294 of NZ_JAMBPV010000004.1, read as the reverse complement.
CGTTTATTTCTGAATTTAACTGAGGATAGTTCGTCATTTTTATTCTCCATTTCATGTTAAGATGATATATGTATTCTAACATAAATGAAGGGATGTATTGAATTATGTTATATCGATTTGCACATAAAACTGGAAGCTACGGCGTCATAATAAAAGAAGAAGATGAAAATCAAGTCTTAGTTCAAGTTGAACAAGTAATCAAACACCCAAAACAAGGTGATTTACATAACCCAACAGAAACTGAAAATGTATTTTTCCATGAGCGCAAAGCATTGAGTCATTTTGAAAAACGCTATACAACTAAATCGCATCTTAAACCTTTCACTGAAGATGAATTGCCTTATGAACAATCACTACAACAAGCAATCACTAATCTCGAGCTTAAGTTAAAAGATCAAGATACGTTACACGCAAAGAAATCACTCGAGAATTTACAGCAACTTAAGAAGGATTACGCAATTCAATATAAACAAAATTTTGAATAAAAATACTGCGTTTCTTCTTATTTAAATAAACATTTAATTCATGTGCTTCTAGGGTTGGCCATGTTTTTCAGAATAGTCTAATTCATGTATAATAACCTTATACTATTTTTAAAGGAGGATAAAATAATGAGTTTGTTACATATAGCGGTTCTTCTACCGTTAATATTTGCACTCATTATTCCATTTGTATATCGGTTTCATAAACGAATACATTTAGGATGGTTTGTGTTACCTATCCCCGTCGTCTTATTTATATATTTCCTCGCATATATCTATACAACCATGTCAGGAAATACCATAATGCAGAAAGTAGACTGGATGCCTCACTTTGGTATGAATTTCGATTTATACGTTGATGGTCTGGGATTACTTTTCAGTTTGTTAATTACTGGCATTGGTAGTTTAATCGTACTATATTCTATAAGTTATTTAAGTCGACAAGAGCAGTTAGGGAATTTTTATTGTTATCTGTTGCTCTTTATGGGTGCAATGTTAGGTGTTGTTTTATCTGATAATATTATTATGTTATATCTATTTTGGGAGTTAACTTCATTTTCGAGTTTTCTACTCATTTCATTTTGGCGTGACAAACAAGCATCTATTTATGGTGCTCAAAAATCAATGCTTGTCACTGTATTTGGTGGCTTATCACTTTTGGGTGGCCTTATTTTACTATCACTCGCAGGTGGCTCTACAAGTATTCAAGAACTTATTGGGAATGCATCTGAAATCCAAACAAGTCCATATTTCATTTTATCAATGATATTTGTATTAATTGGTGCGATGACAAAATCTGCTCAAGTTCCATTTTACGTATGGTTACCAGATGCAATGGAAGCGCCAACACCAGTCAGTGCCTACCTACACTCAGCTACAATGGTTAAAGCAGGTCTTTACTTAGTAGCACGCATGACACCAATCTTTGCACTTTCACAAGGTTGGATTTGGACTGTAACTGCTGTAGGTTTAATCACTCTATTCTGGGCATCATTAAACGCTACAAAACAACAGGATTTAAAAGGTATTTTGGCATTTTCTACTGTTTCACAACTTGGTATGATTATGTCTATGTTAGGTATAGGTGCAGTAAGTTATCATTTTGAAGGCTCCGAAAGCCAACTTTATGTTGCCGCATTTACCGCTGCTGTGTTCCACCTGATTAATCACGCTACATTTAAAGGTGCGTTATTTATGATCGCTGGTGCTATTGACCATAGTACAGGCACGCGGGATGTGAAAAAGCTAGGTGGATTACTAACAATAATGCCTATTTCTTTTACAATCACCTTAATCACCTCACTCAGTATGGCAGGTGTACCGCCGTTTAACGGTTTCCTTTCTAAAGAAAAATTCTTGGAAAGTATGATTGAGGTCACAAACGTTAACCTATTTAGTTTAAATACGCTTGGCTTATTAATTCCAATCGTAGCAATTATCGGTAGTATTTTTACATTTGTATATTCTATAAGATTTATTGGGCAAATCTTCTTAGGTAGTCGTAAATCAGATGTTTTACCGAAAAAAGCACATGAAGCTTCTATACTAATGTTAGTATCACCAGCTATTTTAGCAGTATTAGTTATTGTATTTGGGTTCTTCCCTTCTATATTAACTAAATCAATCATCGAACCTGCTGTTAATTCAATCAGTCAAACTACTGGAACGCAAGCAGAATTCCATATGTTCCATGGTTTTACGCCAGCATTTTTCTCTACCATTGGTATATATATTGTCGGTATATTATTGATTTTATCGTTTGGCTATTGGGTTCGCTTATTACGCGCACACCCTACAAAACTTACAATCAATTATTGGTATGATAAGTTCGGTAATGATACACCAGGTTACTCAAGTAAATTCACAAATGCTTATGTGACTGGTTTTACGCGTAACAACTTAGTAATTATTTTTATCTCTTTAATCTTAATTACTTTAGCTACATTATTAGTCACACCGTTTAGTATTAATTTTAAAGACGTGAGTGAAATACGTCCATTCGAATTAATCATTGTAGTGCTTATAATTACATCAGCTTCAATGATTATATTTGCACGTTCAAGACTATTCAGTATCATTATGGCAAGTGCAGTAGGTTATTCTGTCGCTATATTCTTTATATTCTTTGGCGCGCCAGATTTAGCTCTTACACAATTTGTAGTTGAATCAATTTCTACAGCGTTATTCTTATTGTGTTTCTATCATTTACCAAACTTAAACAGACATAAAGAGACTCGTTCTTTCAAACTTGTGAATGTTTTAGTTTCGGTGGGCGCAGGTGTTGTCGTAACTGTACTTGGATTAATTACTTATGGTAATCGACACTTTAGCTCTATCGCTGAGTTCTATAAAGAACATGTATATGATTTAGCACACGGCACTAATATGGTAAACGTCATACTTGTCGATTTCCGTGGTACTGATACTTTATTCGAAGCCTCTGTGCTAGGTATCGCAGGTTTGGGAGTTTATACGATGATTAAGCTACGCACAAATGATAAATCTAATGATGAAGGAGGTAAAAACGTTGAAAAGACAGAAGAATAATATAATCTTTCAATATTCAGCAGTTCTTATCTTCTTCCTCATCGTAATGTTTGGTCTATCTTTATTTTTAGCAGGACATTACACACCAGGTGGTGGCTTCGTAGGCGGACTATTACTATCTAGTGCCCTAGTCATCATAGCTGTAGCTTTTGATATTAAAACTATGAGGAAAATCTTTCCTTGGGATTTCAAATTATTAATAGGTGTTGGTTTGCTGTTTTGTATAGCAACACCTATGGCGAGTTGGTTTTATAATAAAAATTTCTTCACGCACACACCATTTGAAATACCTTTAGGAATTTTACCACCGATGGAAATGCATACGGCAACGTTCTTTGACTTAGGCGTAATGTTTGCGGTTATCGGTACAGTAATGACTATAATTTTATCGATTGGAGAGAATGAGTAATGGAAATAGTGATGATTTTTGTTTGTGGTATTCTCACAGCAATGAGCGTCTATCTCATTCTTTCTAAGAGTTTGATACGCATCATTATTGGGACTACTTTGCAAACACATACAGCCAATTTATTTTTAATTACAATGGGTGGATTAAAGAAAGGTGAAGTGCCGATTTATGAAAAAGGTATATCTTCCTATGTTGATCCAATTCCACAAGCGTTGATTTTAACAGCTATTGTAATTTCATTTTCTGTAACAGCGTTCTTCTTAGTACTTGCCTTTAGAAGTTATAAAGAATTAGGAACTGACAACGTAGAAAGTATGAAAGGAGTGCTAGATGATGATCGAGAGTAATCTCATTATTTCACTACTCGTCATACCAATGTTGACGATTATCGCACTTGTTTTCATTGGTAAGCGCCCTATTATTAAACGATACGTTGCACTATCTGGGACAGCTGTCACATTGGTTTTTGCATTTATTAACTTAAACAACGTATTAAAGAATGGGATTATAACTTTAGAACTTGGTTCATGGGAAGCACCATATAGTATCGTATTAGTGCTCGATATATTTAGTATCCTTCTTGTTATTTCAAGTTTAATCGTAACAATGCTGATTATTTTATATTCTTATCAATCAGTGGGCATAGAACGTGAAACGTATTATTACTACTTCGCAGTAATGTTCATGCTTACAGGTGTCATAGGTTCATTTATCACAGGTGATATTTTCAACTTATTCGTATTCTTCGAAGTATTCTTACTGGCATCTTATATTCTATTAGTTATCGGCGGTACGAAAGTACAATTAAGTGAAACTATAAAATATGTACTTATCAATGTTACATCATCCGCTTTCTTTGTTATTGCGGTAGCAATGCTTTACTCTGTAGTCGGTACATTAAATCTAGCAGATATTGGTGAAAAATTAGAACAACTACCTGCTGCAGATGCTGGGATTGTAAATATCATATTCATCATGTTTATCTTTGTGTTTGCAACGAAAGCCGGCGTTTTTCCAATGTACATTTGGTTACCAGGTGCATATTATGCTCCGCCAATTGCAATCATTGCCTTTTTCGGTGCGTTATTAACAAAAGTTGGTGTCTATGCAATTGCTAGAACATCAAGTCTATTCATTCATGATACATCAAGCTTCCCGTTCTACATTATTCTTTTCTTAGCATTATTAACCATTATTTTTGGTTGTGTAGGCGCAGTGAGTTATTTTGATACTAAGAAAATTATTATCTACAATATTATGATTGCTGTCGGCGTTATTTTAGTCGGTGTAGCTATGATGAACCAAACTGGCATGATGGGCGCAATTTATTACACCTTACATGATATGTTAATTAAAGCAGCACTATTTTTCTTAATTGGTGTTATGTACAAAATTACTAAAACACATGATTTACGCAAATACAGTGGTCTCATTAAAGACTATCCAGTTTTAGGTTGGACATTCTTTATTGCGGCACTTAGCTTAGCAGGCATACCACCACTCAGTGGTTTTTATGGTAAATTTTATATTGTACAGGCTACCTTCGAAAAAGGTTTCTACTTAAGTGGTATTGTCATACTACTTTCAAGTCTTGTTGTACTTTATTCCGTCATTCGCATATTCTTACAAGGATTCTTTGGCGAATCAAAAGGATATAAAGTCAATCCTAAATTACAATATAAAGGTATACTTACGATTGCTATTGTCTCAGTCGTAATTTCAGTAATTTTCGGATTATCTGCAGACTTTCTACATCCAATTATAAAAGATGCTGCAGAAGCGTTCTATAATCCTAGTGTATATATTGATGGCGTATTGGGGGGAAAATAATATGGCAGTCCAAATATTAGTGAATTTACTTTTATCCGTTTTTTGGTTGTTTGTAACAGGGAGTTATACTTTTAATAACTTTATACTAGGCTACTTATTTGCCCTATTATTAGTATACTTAATGCGTGGTATTTTACCTGGAAGATTTTATATTATTACAGTTTATAAAATAGTTAAACTCTTCTTCGTTTTCATCATAGAATTAATAAAAGCGAATATCGATGTGATACGAATTATTATTAAACCTAAGATGGACAATGAACCAGCATTTTTCACTTATAATACAGATTTGAAAACAGACTGGGAAATTGCGTTATTATCTAATTTAATTACTTTAACACCTGGTACCGTAGTATTGGGTATAAGTGATGATCGTACTGAAATTTATATACATTGTATTGATTTCAGTACTAAAGAAGAGGAAGTGGAAGGTATTAAATCCTCCCTTGAAAAAGTCGTTAGAGAGGTAGGCGAAAAATGATGAACTACAATATAATCTTAATTATCGCATTAGTCATCGTAGCGTTGTCTATGCTAGGTATGCTTGTGCGTGTAATCATAGGCCCTTCTCTAGCTGACCGTGTTGTTGCACTTGATGCAATAGGTATTCAACTTATGGCCATCGTCGCATTATTTAGTGTGTTCTTAGGCACTAAATATATGATGGTCGTCATCCTAATGATTGGTATTTTGGCTTTCTTAGGTACAGCAGTATTCGCGAAATATATGGATAAAGGCAAGGTGATTGAATATGATAACGACGATCGTCATTAGTATCGCACTTATTTTGATTATCCTTGGCTCACTCATTAGCGCACTTGCAGCGATTGGGCTCTTACGTTTAGACGATGTCTATTCAAGAGCACATGCTGCTGGTAAGGCCGCTACATTGGGAGCGATGTTATTAATTAGTGGCGTATTCTTGTTCTTTATTGGACGCGAAGGCTACGCAAGTATGCAGTTGCTTATCGGAATATTATTTATCTTAATAACCGGCCCACTATCAAGCCACCTTATCATTAAAGCTGCATATAATTTAGATACACCAACTTCAAAACGAACAAAACGCAATGATTTAAAAGAGGAATTAAAAGATACAAAGATCTAATCATAGTATAGTTTTTTAGCGTGCCAACAAAGTCTTCAGCTTTGTTGGCACTTTTTTGTGCATGCTTTCCACGGGCACGGCCTCAGCCTATAATTTACGGACAGAGCATTTCCCGAAGGAGTGAAACCAAAATCCTGCCAATGCCAATAAAATGAAATAAATGAAAAAATATTATCTCTAGGTAAGAATTCTGTAAAAACCAAATATTTTTATAAAATTTGCTTTGTCTACATTTTGAAGAGATTGGGACATAAATACATGCCTCACTCTCAATAGTTATTTGGTAGTTGCTGAGTGAATTGAAAATACACTTATATTAAACTTTTAAAGAACTAATACTTCATTTAAGACAATTAGTTCTTATGCAAGAGTTTCAGCTCTGTATTCCATTTCTTGCCATCTTTGCCTGAGTAGGAGAACGAAATCTCAAAAAAAATTAGATTTCTGTCCCGCACCCTTTTCACTTTATATACGGAAAATTACGTAATATTACCAATATGTTTATGGATCATACGCATGAGCTTATTCATCATTTTGATTTAAACCAAAGTCATATACAAAGTTATGCCAACAAAATAGAAAAAGACGACACACAATGGTTCATACAATTAAACAGTAATGAATGGCTACATACAGATAATCTAATTATCGCTTTTGGTTGTAATCATGATACATACACGCCTCAACTATTTGCACAACAACCTGATATATCACATGTATTCGATGATAATGAATCCTTTTATACAGAAGCATCACATGTCGTCGGTAGCGGTATATCAGCTGCCCATTTATGTTTAAGACTATTAAAGGAAAATAATAATACTATTCACCTGTGGACGAATAAAAAAATAGACGTACATGATTTTGATGCAGACCCAGGATGGCTCGGTCCTAAAAACATGAGTTCTTTTAATGCCATTCAATCTCCTGAAAAAAAGTTCGATATTATTAAACGCGAGCGTCATAGGGGATCTATGCCTAAAGAGCTAGAATTAAGGCTTAAAAAATACATCAAGCAAAACAGACTAATTATGCATGTCAATGAGCTCACAGATGTTCAGCACCATCATATTTGTACAGATAATTATTGCTTGTACTATGATCACATTTTATTAGCTACAGGATTCAAGAATTCTATCATGCAGCAACCTATTATTAAGCAACTTACGAATCACTTCCAAGCACCTATAACATCGTGCGGTTTGCCATTAATCTCTTCAACTTTGGAATGGTTACCTAACCTTTTTGTCACAAGTGGTTTAGCAGATTTAGTCCTTGGCCCTTTTGCACGAAATATTATGGGTGGACGAGAAGCAGCACTTCGTATTGCCGAAGCTTATGATGAAATTGAAAATAAAAGTAATAAAAAAAGAGCGATATAAAGTTAATGATTTAACTTTATATCGCTCTTCAATTTATTAACGTTTTAAAGGCTTTATAGCAACTGTACCGCGCATCACACAAATTAATCTATCTGTGTCATCTTTAATTTCTATATTCCACACCTGTGTTGTCTTACCTTCATGGATGATAGATGCTGTTGCGTATATCGTACCCTCTGTAGTAGAGCCAATATGGTTGGCGTTCATCTCTAATCCTAGCGGTACATATTGGTCAGTATCGATTAAATATGCTGCACCCATAGAACAAGCTGTCTCTCCTAATGCTAAACTCGCACCACCATGTAAATAACCAAATGGCTGTTTAACTAGATCGGTTACTGGCATAGACATTACTAACAGACCAGGTGCTTCTTTTTCTATTTTCATGCTTAACGCTTCTAACATATTGGTCATCGCTGTCACTCCATTTTTAACTTCATAGTTTTATAGTACCATAGCAGCAATTGTACCGAAAATAATTAATGGTATATTATAAAACATAAAGTTAGGAATACATGTATCTCTAATGTGGTCATGCTGACCATCAACGTCTAAACCTGCAGTCGGTCCTAGTGTAGAATCACTTGCTGGCGAACCAGAATCACCTAACGCACTCGCTGTACCAATTAAAGCTATAAGGGCCATGGTGCTTAACCCTAATGATTCGCCTAAAGGTACAAATAATGTAGCTATAATAGGTATCGTAGCAAATGATGAACCAATGCCTAACGTGACAACTAATCCAATCAAGTACATTACAATAATACTTACAAGCTTATTATCTCCTATCACACCACTTATATCACTTACTAATTTAGCAATATCACCTGTTTCATTCATCACACCTGCAAACCCATTTGCAGATAAAATAACAACACCAATGAAGGACATAATTTGTATGCCCTCTACAAATTTTTTGTCTAGTTCAGTCCATTTATATGCTCTAGAAATAAAGAATACTAGAACACCTGCTAATGCACCAAATATCATTGAATCCGTAAACAATTGTACAAGGAATGTCGCAATAATTGAAACCACAGTAACTATAAGTATATAAGGTTTAATTTCAGTTTGTGTTGTATCTTTTACTTCATCACGTTGAATATATTTTCTTGGTTTTCTATAATAGTATATACCTGCAATCAAGCCGACTATATACCCTAGTGATGGGATGAGCATCGATTTCCAAATCATACCCATTTCAATTGGGTGGTCTGCTTTTGAAAAACCACTTTGAATAATTTGGTGAAAAATTTGACCAAAACCAAAAGGCATAAGTACATAAGGAAAACATAAACCAAAGCCAATAATAATCGCGATTTGTCTTCTATCGATATTAAGTTCATTAAACAAACTTATTAATGGTGGTATAACAATCGGGATAAATGCAATATGCACAGGAATTAAGTTCTGACTCATTATACTTATCGCTAATAATGCAACAATAATAATAATTTTTACTTTTACTCGTGACATTTTACTGTTTTCAGCATGAATACCATCTATAATTTTATTCACTAAATAATCGGTAATGCCACTGTAAGAAATAAGTGCTGCAAAACCACCTAATAAAGCATAACTAAGTGCTACTTCAGCACCATCTACTATATTTTTACCAAATACGGACACAATTTCAGTGATATTCATTCCTGAAATTAAGCCACCTACAAGCGCACCAATAAATAAACTTATCACTACATTTAATCTACATAAACATAAGACAATCATCAGTACGACTGCTATAACTACTGCGTTTATCACAAAGCACAACTCCTTTACCACGTTATCGAACTAAAGCATCACGAGGTTTATAATATCAATAACCACTTCAATTGTCAATAACATTTATCCAAAGCATTTTCTATTTTTCAGCATACTTTAACTATTTAATAATTCATAAGCTTTTTCCAAATAATTATGGCAAGTTTTTTATTTTATAAATAGAAAAATGGAAAACCCTATAAAATGTTTTATGAGTTTTCCATTATAATAATAACAAAAATATTTAAATTACTTTAACATTTACTTTAATGTGCGCAACCATTGAACAATAGTTGAGATTAAATAGCCTGTGGGCCCTTTTGGTCCTTTATGCGTATTGATATTAGTCGTTGCAGGTCCTGCAATGTCAAAATGTAAATGAGGTGTTTCACCTGCAAAATGATTAATAAATGTAGCGGCAAATAAAGCTTTTCCATGACCATTCGTATGATTCACTAAATCTGCGACTTCACTTTTACGGATTAAAGTTTGTTCTGTAGCAGTCATTGGTAATTCAAAAACATATTCGTCTACTAATTGTGCTTTAGTCAATATAGCCTCAAGTTGCTGTTCTGCGTTATGTATAAACACCGCTGCTTTATCTTCACCTAGTGCAGCTACAGCTGCGCCAGTTAAAGTTGCAAAATCAAGAATGACTTGTGGTTGAAATTGCTTTGCATAAAATACTGCATCACCTAGTACTAAGCGTCCCTCAGCATCCGTATTTAATACTTCAACAGATTCTCCACTTAACGCGGTATAAACATCGTCTGGTTTCATAGCTATTTCATTCACCATGTTTTCAGCGGCTGCAATAACCCCTACAATATTTACTTCAAGTTCTAATTGGCGCGCAACTTCAATCATTGCAATTACATTCGCAGAACCACACATGTCATACTTCATTGTTTGCATGCCTATTTTAGGCTTAATAGAATAGCCACCAGAATCATAAGTGATACCTTTACCCACAAGCGCGATAGGTTCAGCATCTGCCTTTCCTCCATTATATGTAAGGGTGATTACTCTAGGTCCATGCTTCGAACCTTTACCAACAGCATGTATCAATCCAAATCCTTCACGTTGTATCGTGTCGCTATCTTTGATATCGACAGCAACATCTGTATCTGTAAAATGATTTTGAATGCATTCAGCATAATAACCTGGTGTTAATATATTAGGTGGTATATTACTATAATCTCGCGCCAAATTAATCGATGATCCAATAATTAATCCTTGGTTAACAAACGAGTGCACCGCTGAACTTTCTGTATGTATATCTAAATCAAGTTGATAAGGTGGTAATTTATTCGTTTTATAACCATCAAATTGATACGTTGCTTGTTCACTTTGTTGCCCTAAAATTTCTGCAACCGTATCTATTGTGATTACTTGAGATGCAAACGTATCAAATAAAAGCGAAGCTTGAGTAATTCTGTCCTTTTTTAAATATTGGAATAAGTTACCAAATACTTTTAAAAAATCACTATAGTTCGTTGTTTTTAAATTCCCTAAGCCAACTGTAATAAGTTTTAATTTTTTACCATTTAATGAAAACAATGTACTAGAAATCGTTCCAACATTTGTATTAATAATTTGATTACGTTTTAGTTCATCTAATTTTTCGATTATATTTTCATTTTCTACAGTTAATTCACTGATTTGATTCAAGTGTTCTGGCACACCGACCACTAAAGTTTTATTGTTAATGTTAATATTGCTCTTCATTGTTACTTGCATTGCGCATCCCTCTTTTTCAATCAAATTTTAACGTGTTCTTATCTATCAATTATTTTTATTAAAACTAATACTACAATTTATATAATTCGATGTTTTTTTATTTAATAAAAAGACCTATCTATTGCTAGACAGGTCTTTTTAAGTACAGAATCACATAGTGCATGCGCCTGTATTATTTAATTGATATATTAAAATTTACCTTTTTTAAATGCTAAGCCGACACCGCCAAGTTTGTATACTGCACGTGTATCGATAACTTTTTTCATGAATGCTGCTTTTTTACCTTGGATATCTTTACCGTAAACAACACCAACGCCATCATTAGAACCTAATGAACATACTGTACCACGATCAACATATTCAAATTCTTGAGTTGGTTGACCTTCTAAAATATTTTTAATATTTTTAGCAGTTTGTTCACCTTGTTGCATAGCAATTTGTGCAGTTGTTGGTAATGGACGTTCTTCACCAGCTGGGATAAATGCAGAAACATCGCCAATTGCAAAGACATCGTCATAACCTTCTATAGTTAAATCTTGTTTAGTAACGATGCGTCCACGTTTAACACCTTCAAATGATTCTTCCATTAATTGGCTACCACGAACACCAGCAGCCCATACAACTGTATTAGCTTCTAATTGTTGCTCTTCATCGTTAACTTTTACTACGAAACCTTTTTCGTTAGCTGCAACGATTGGAGTACCAATTTTGAATTCTACGCCTTTATCTTCTAAGTAACTCACAGCATGGTTAACTAATTCATCAGAGAACATTGGTAACATTTTTGGAGCAGCTTCGACACAAGTAATTTTAACTTTGCCTTGTTCTACACCATATTTATTACATAATTCAGGGATGCGGTCAGTTAATTCACCTAAGAATTCCACACCAGTAAATCCTGCGCCACCAACAATAATAGCTAAATCTTTGTCATCTTTTTGTTTAGAAGACGCATAGTTAGCAAATTTGTCTTCGATATGACGAGATAATTTACGAGCAGTTAAAACGTTTTCAATTTGGAAAGCATGGTCTTTCATGCCTTTGATACCGAATGTCTCAGTTTCGAAACCTAATGATACAACTAAGATATCGTAATCAAAGATGCCAGCATCAGTTTCTACTTTTTTAGCATTGCGGTCGATTTTTGTAACTTCAGCCTTAACAAAGTTAACTTTGTCTTTGTTTACAACACTTTCAACTGGATATAGTAAATCTTCATAGCTAATCGTACCTGCTGAAGCTTCATGTAACCAAGTAGCTTCATAATGGTAATCATTTTTATTAATTAATGTAACTTCAGCTTCATCTGCTGAAATTTGCTTTTGTAATTTTGTAATAGTTTGTAAACCTGCATAACCCGCGCCTAAAACTAATACTTTTTTACGATCTTGAGCCATTTCATTCACCTAAGCTTTCATAATTTTTTTGTTGCCATAGTCTTTTGCTATACCCTATATTTTAATTAGTAATTCACAAAAAAGACATTTTTTACCCAATACTAATTTTATAGTTTTTATAGCTTATTTTCAAGCGCTAATGCCCATATTGTTTATTATTTCACATAAACTCATAAAAGGCTATAGTTCACCTTGGATATTATGCGAACTATAGCCTTTTAATTTTATAATTAAATTAACAATCTTCTGGCGAACCGGCAACTTTAGCTGTTCTAAATGAACTACCACAACCGCAAGATGCAACTGCGTTTGGATTATCAATTTGGAAACCGCCACCCATGAGTGACTGTTTGAAATCAATTCTAGTACCATCTAATACAGGTTTGTCATATTTTTCTACAAGTATTTTCAAACCATGCACTTCCAAGACTTCATCGTTTTCACCAGGCTCTGCTTCAGCTGACATACCATAAGTAAGGCCTGTACAACCGCCACCATTTATTTTAATTTTTAAATAGCCATCTGCCATATCATTTTGTTGTAACATATCTTTTACTTCATAAGCTGCTGCTTCAGTTATTTCTACTACTGCCATTATAATTACCTCCTAAAAAATCCATGTTTCTTCTATATGTGCGTAAATTTTTTGTAATAAGTCATCTGGCGATTCACCTTCAACGATATCACCATTCACTAGTGCGTACAACCCACTTGAACATAGCCCACAATTTTGTAAACAACCATATTCTAATACGTCTACTTCAGGGTCATTTTCAAGTTGATTATATACATAGTCCCCGCCTTTCGCTAAATTCGAAATGCAGAACTCAATTATTGGATTCATAATACACCCTCTCATAAATTATCAGTTAAACAATTATAACAAATACTGCCCATAGTTGACTACATACTAGCTTATAATAACTACACTTTTGAACAGACATAGCAAACAAAAATAAACAGTTGATTATAGATATATAATAATTCAATTAAACACGTTCATTTATCAAATGGTTCACGTTAATATAAGCTGTTGTTACTTAAATTGATGGGTTAATAAATTCTGTTACAAATTAAATGTAATTACAAATAATAAAGTATCTACTTTATTTGTAGAAGTATTCAAAAAGGCTTATAATATATCTAAGTAAGCTGATTATAGAAAATTGGTATATCGATGCAAGACGAAATATGATTTAACCACATTATATTTAATAACTTACATTGACGAGTTATAGATAAAATACATCTCGTTTTATCTTAATGCTCAATACAATTTTTACTAGAGGGGTATCACAAATGAAAAACTTAGTATTATTAGGTGGCGGCTATGGAAATATGCGTATCATGTCACATATTTTACCATCTGCACTTCCTGAAAATTATTCGGTTACGTTAATTGACCGTATGCCTTACCACTGTTTAAAGCCAGAGTTTTATGAGTTGGCTGCTGGTACTAAATCTGATAAGGACGTTCGTATGAATTTTCCTGATTCTGATCGCATCAACAATGTTTTTGGAGAAATTAATGATATTGATTTAGATGATCAAATTATTTCCGTTGGCAATACGAAAGTAGATTATGATGAATTAGTGATTGGTTTAGGCTGTGAAGATAAGTATCACAGCGTTCCAGGTGCAGAAGAATACACACATAGTATTCAAACGCTATCTAAATCTCGTGAGACATTCCACCATTTAAGCGAATTACCAAATGGTGCCAAAGTAGGTATCGTTGGTGCTGGATTAAGTGGTATCGAATTAGCCAGTGAATTACGTGAAAGTCGTGAAGATTTAAAAATCTACCTCTATGACAGAGGTGAACGTATTCTAAGTCGTTTTCCTGAAAAGTTAAGTCAATATATTGAAAATTGGTTTAAGAAAAATGATGTAACTGTAGTACCAAACTCTGATGTTAATCGTGTAGAACCAGGCCGTATCTATAATAATGATGTACCTGAAGAATTAGATTTAATCGTATGGACAGCAGGTATTCAACCTGTTGAGGTAGTAAGAAACCTTCCAATAGACATTAGTAAAGGGGGCCGTGTTATTTTAAATCAATATCACCAAGTGCCTACATACAAAAACGTCTATGTGGTGGGTGACTGTGCAGAATTACCACATGCGCCAAGTGCACAGCTCGCTGAAGCACAAGGTGATCAAATTGCTGATGTAATGAAATTACAATGGCAAGGCAAAGCACTTCCAGAAAAAATGCCTGAAATTAAAGTTCAAGGTTTCCTAGGCTCACTTGGAGATAAAAAAGGGTTTGCTTATATAATGGATCGAACTGTTACTGGCCGTTTGGCTTCTATTTTAAAATCAGGCGTACTATGGTTATATAAATACCATAATGGTTAAATAGCCTTTTCTTAAATTACATTACGAAAACAAATTTGAACAATAAAGCGCTTAAGACATTATTATTAGATGTCTCAAGCGCTTTTACATTTTAAAACGTAATATTAATTAAAAGACTAAATAGAATTTGCTTAATGTGAATCCATAAATTTCGTTATATCTTTTAATTGTACATATCCATCTGATGCATATTCTTCATTGATAGTGACTAATGGATAGAATAATTCATCTTCTTGAATGCGTTCAATGTACTGTTGGTCATGGTCTGTTAAGTTCTCAGTATCTTTTTCAATATCAATATATGTGAATTCAAACTGAACATCTGGATATTTCCTTTTTAACAATGGTTGTAACCAATCATAAGTATTGCGTGCCGTTGGCGCATTAACACAACTTGCACAAACAATATCTGCACCATAAACGATTACACTAGCTTTATTCATTTTAACATTCCCCTTTTGTATCGATTGATAGATTTTTCCTTACATTTCTATTATAATGAAAAGATAAGTAGAATATGAAATAACTCACTTGAAAGGAGGCATTTCCATGCCAACTGAAAACGTAACAATGTTTGATCAAGTAGCAGAAGTAATTGAAAAACTGCGCCCTTTCTTACTACGTGATGGCGGTGACTGTTCACTCGTTGATGTAGAAGATGGTATTGTTAAACTACAATTACATGGCGCTTGTGGTACATGCCCTAGTTCAACAATTACTTTAAAAGCAGGTATTGAACGTGCTTTGCATGAAGAAGTACCAGGAGTAATCGAAGTAGAACAAGTATTCTAATTGATATATAGATAACATCTAAAGTTTAAGTTTCTTTCGAGTACTTTAATTAACTATTTCACTTTTGCAATACGAATATTTTCAAAGCATAGACAAGCTAAACGAATAATATCGTTTAGCTTTTTTTGTTTTACAAAATTTACAAGTGCTTTAATATAGATGTATTCTTCGTTATAATATCAATTTTCCGATTGATTATACAATATTCCGGACTTTTTTCACCGTATATTTTTAGTGAATGCATCATAAACATAGGATAGGGAATACGAAATCAATATTTGATTTCGTATTCCCTATCTCGTAAACCTGAGACTCATTAATAAATCACTAAATCACTCTTGTAAGTGTTGCTTTATTCTTTCGTTTATATATACCCAGCCTTTCCAACCGATATGCACTGCATCACTTACAACGTATGGTTCATAGTCTTTATCTGACATATCATAAACTTCCCCACCATGTTCTACAATTGTCTGATTTATTTTTTTATAGACGCCTTGTCTTCTGTCTTTATCAATCTCAATATGATCATACCACTTACCATTAGATGGCAAGATAATATATTTAACGTCAGCATCAGCTTCGTTTAGTGTATCTACTAACAACGCTAAATCGTTAAACTCTGGTGAGTTAATATTGAACTCATAATCTCTATTTATTTTACGCTTATGGCTTTTTATTAAATCCCAATATTCATCTCTAATACCAAACTCATTTGATTTCGTTCGTGCTTCACCATAATTTTCTGCCTGCTTTTGAATATCCTTCCATGACTCACCTTCTTGAGTTACAGGTTTAACTTGCGATAGTGGAGAGGAAGTTATCGGAAACATAGCTTTTATTAATTCAATTTTTTTCAATTGATTATCTTTGAAAGATGAAATATAAGTACCAGTAACATTTTCTGGTTGTTGCGCTATTTTTTCCAAATATGGTTTGTTTTCAGCATCTTTAAATTGTAATAATCTTTTAGCAAAACGTTGTTTAAGTTCAGGGCTTAAATTATTTTGTTTAAACAGTTGATTTAACTGTGCTTTAGAAATACGCGCTTTAAAATTTTCAGAGGTCAAACCATTATTAGTAAACCATTGTGGCGATACAATAAAGGCCATTTTTTTACCTTTAAGATTATCATATTGCGAACCAAGTTCTACTGCGTTAACTAAATCTGTTGAACCACCCGTTCCAATTAAAAAGGGCTTTTCAGAAATATTTTTATTATTGTTTAATAATATAGCTGGGTTAAAAGGATCATCTTTCTCGAGTTCACTTGAACCGTAAATTGGATAATATGCATCAGATTCATACATCTTATCTTGAATTAACGTTCCTTTTAACACTTGATCTGATAACGATATACGTTGTGTTTCTAACGTTTTTGAATTGATTAATCCTGTAAACCAATTCACTGGTATAGCTAAGAAAATCCCAAATAATATAAGACTTACGATAATTGGTATAAATGGCTTTAATTTCATCTTAATTCTTCTAAAACCGCTACAATTTTATTTGGTGTTTCCCATTCGTCTCTATCAAAATCCATGATTGAAACCTCAATATCTAATTTGTTTTGTATTTCTAGTAAAAGCCCCACTGTTTGAAATGAATCTATAATACCTTCTTCAAATAACTCAACATCTGGATTTTCTTTAACGATACTATTTTCAGCTACTTCTTCTAATAAATCTAAAACTTGTTCTCTAAATTTCATAAAAATTCCTCCTATTTTTTAAAACAGTTTTCCAGAAAATATCAGAAAACCAAACGTCACAAAATGAAATGTGATAACAACACTTAACATCGTTGTAAATTGATTTTGCCATCGTGCCGGGTGATTTTTTCGCCACTTTTCATAATAACCGTAGCCAATAAAGAGTGTCGCATGATACAAACCATATAAAATATAATGAGTTTCAATGCCATGCCACACCCCCATAATTAAAAAGTTAAGTGAGAACGCAATATTCGACATCATAAATTGACTTTTCAACAATTTTTTCTTGGACATAAAGAATAATGCTCTCATATAAATACAATCTCTAAACCAAAACGACAATGACATATGCCATCTATTCCAAAAATCTTTAATATTTTTAGCTTTAAAAGGTTGCTTAAAATTTTGAGGCGTTTGTATGCCATACAAATAACTAAATGCAATTGCAAACAATGAATAACCTGCAAAATCAAAAAACAAATATAAACTATAGGCATACATATACAACCATTTTGCAGTAAAACTTGTAAAATCTAACATAAGTGGATTGATTGCATACATTTGGATTAAATAAGCAATAATATATTTATACAAAAACCCAAGCATTATAAAATGAATTGCTTTAACTAATAGTTCACGATAACACTCACTATTAGGTATCTTATTATCATCTTTTACAAATCGTTTATAACGATCGATGGGTCCTGATGAAATGGTTGGAAAGAATGAAATGAATTGTATGACTTTCCAGCTCTGTATTTCTTTAATTGAGCCATCACGTATTTCCATCAATAATTGAACACTTTTAAAAGTTACATATGAAATACCTAAAAATCCTATGAACTCTATAACTTTATTTTCATGGATTTTCAGCTGTGCAGTTCCAAACCAAGAACTTTGCATCACTTTCACAATAATTAACGGTAATATAGATAATGAGATTACTATAAAAAATTTACTAAATGTATTATTTTTAGCTCTAGATTTCCAATAATACATAATAATTACAACTTGCCAAATCGTATAAAGTACAAAATTTATAACCTGAACACTTAAATAATCCTGTCCAAATAAATTGTGCTTTTCAGATGAGAAAATAAGTACAATCATTATCGCAGTACTCACACCATTATATATACGACTTCTTTTACCCATAAGACCAAGAATTATGACCGGTATTAATACTACTGTTGCTATGAGAAAAAACGTAAATGTGCCGTATGGAATCATTACATTACATCCTCAGCAATCTTTTTGCGATCTAATTTACCATTTACTGTTAAAGGCAAATTATCTTGGAATATAACTTTCCTTGGTATCATATATTCTGGTATATGCTGTTTTAATTCATATTTGATGCCATGAATTGCTTTTTGTTCATTTTCAACACGGTCAGCTTCATTTACTACGATTACAGCATTTAAATGTATGACTTTATTACCTTTGTATATTGGTACTACTATAGCTTCTTTCACACACGCTATTTGACGTAATTGAAATTCTATTTCTTCTAATTCCATTCGATAACCATTTAATTTGATTTGAAAATCTATACGCCCATTAATAAACCACTGGTTATCTTTTATTTTTGCTTTGTCACCAGTATAATAATATTTTTTATTATTTTTTATTTTAAAAACCTCATCAGAACGAACTTCATCTTTGACGTATCCTTCACTTACACACTTTCCTGAAATCACAAGCTCGCCATTATCTGTCAGTGATAAAGACGTTCCCGGTCTTGGCACACCTACTGGCAAAGGATTATATTGGGCAATTACCGCTTCAGTAATCAATATACTCGTAACAGCTACAGTCGCTTCTGTAGGGCCATATGTGTTGTATATATATGCAGATGGAAAACGCTGTAATAACATTTGGGCTGTTCTATGCGCCAAAATTTCACCACAAAAGAAAAATTCTTTTAAACTCGTGTATGTCGTCTCAGATAAATGGGGCAGCATTAAACACATCTCCATAAAAGAAGGCGTTGAAACCCATATGTTTATTTTTGAGTGCTCAAGCATTTCATTTAATAATTTAGGTTTATTAATCATCGTTTTATCTACTAAATTTAATGTACCTGCGGTTGCGATACATGGATAAACTGCCATCACTGATAAATCAAATGAAAATGGTGCTTGATTTAACCATTGTTGCTTACGACCTAATTTATTAAGACCAATCATCCATTCAGTGAATTGGTTTAAACTTTCATAGCTTATTTGAACTCCTTTGGGCTCACCTGTAGACCCAGATGTGAATATCGTGTAGGCAATATCCTTACCTCGCATTTTAGAATCAAATTGTTTCGTATTTAATGCGCTCATAATCATACTGTGATCTATCACCTCAATTTTCTTTATATTTATATCATCGTCAGTTGTATTGAATATAAATTGCCCATCTATTTTTTCAATAATGGACTGAACACGATCCTTAGGCATAGATGTATCGACTGGAACATAACCACACCCTGCTTTAATACTTGCCAACATGCCGACAATCATAAATGGAGACATATGACCATATAAAATGAGCGGTCGCTTCGAATCTTTAATAATGCCAGCAAGTATATTTGAATATTGGTTTAATTCACGATACGTCAAACTTTCATTATTATGTTGAATTGCTTTATGATCAGGGTGATTTTGGGCATTTTCAATTAGTGAATGTATAATATCTTTCATACTTCTCTCCTCTATTAAAATTCATTATAAATAAAGTTATTATGAGTATCGCCAGTACCATATATGAGATACAACGCTATAAAAATAGCAAAATAAAGCAGCGTTATGAGCCAAGGTTTTAACTTATGAAATAATGAATCTTGTTCTATTTTTTTACTCATTGTTCACCTCTTCTGTTTCAATTTAGACTACACTATAATCAAATTATGTAATAAATAAAATTTTATTAATTAAAGCAGTTTACATTGTGTTAACATTTTACTAATATATTATACATTTTTTACCACTGCTTGACAATTGAATAAACAATTTTCTATATAACAAAAACGTTATATTGAATGACGCATAAAAAGAGAAGAATTAATTTTTATTAAATATTGATATAACAAAACGAGCCTCGTTAAAAATTATTGTTCTGTTATTTTATGTATTTAAACTTACGAATGTTCATTGAGCACAAAAAAACTGCTAATAAGGTCAATGACTTTATTAGCAGTTCTGAAAAACATGTAATTTAATTTTATGAAATCGGCGTTTTAGCATTTTTATGACTTAACACTAAGCGTATATTATCTACACAAAGTTGAATCATACGATTTCTCGTTAGTACAGATGCACTGCCAATATGTGGCACGATGACCGCATTTTTCATTGATAACAATGGATGCGTCATTTCAATTGGTTCTTGGCGTAAGACATCCAAACCACATGCGGCAATTTCTCCATCTTGTAAAGCATTAACAAGTGCTTGTTCATCAACAACTGCGCCTCGGCCAATGTTAATGAAAATCGCATTGTTTTTCATCTTCTTAAATGCAGCAGTATCAAATTTATTTCTTGTATCTTCAGTAAGTGGTGCTGTACAAATAATAAAATCACTATGCTCAAGTAATGTATCAAAAGGCACATATAAAGCACCTAATGCTTCTTCAGCGTCTTTATGCCTTGACCTATTGTGATACATAATATTTGCATTGAATCCTTTCAAGCGTCTTGCAAAGGCTTTACCGATATCGCCCATGCCGTAGATACCGACCTTAGCATTATATAAATCTTTCCCTGCTAAGAGGTATGGCCCCCAACTTTGCCATTCACCTCTTTGTACGTATTGCTCCGCTTCCACAATGCGTCTTGCCACAGTCAACATCAAAGTGAAGCCTAGCTCTGCTGTTGTTTCAGTTAACACACCTGGCGTATTTGTAACGACAATTCCTTTACTTTGTACAAGTTGTACATCTATATTATCGAAACCAACTGCCATATTCGCAATTACTTTCAAATGAGGTGCTGCTTCCATAACTTCTTCGTCAATTTTTTCACTTAAAGTTATAAGACAAGCAGTTGCATCCTTTAATGATGCCAAAAATTTATCTCTTGGCATTGGTGTATAAGATTCGTTCCAAACTTCTACATCCGCAAGTGTTTCTAATTGTTCTATAAATAACTTAGGTATTTTTCTACTAACGACTATTTTATTCATACAATCACCCCTACATTTTGAGTTCTTTGATCACTTCATTCAAATCTTTAAACGTATAAGTCGGAGGTATGTCTTTTAGTACGATTTGTTCCTTAGTTGTGACGCCAGTTTGTACATGTATCGTATCAATGTCCACATTAATTCCTGAAAGAATATCCGTATCATATAAATCTCCAACCATAGCTACTTCTGAGCGCTCTAAATCTAAAATTTCTAATGCTTTTTTCATAATAATAGGTTCAGGTTTACCGATAAATGTCGGTTGAACACCTGTAGATACTGTTACAACACTTGTAATAGCGCCATTACCCGGCAAAAAGCCTCGTTCTTTAGGTATCGATACATCTTGGTTCGTTGATATAAATTTCGCGCCATTGCGTACACCTAATGTTGCAGTAGCTAATTTTTCATATGTCACTGCTTCATCTAACCCAATTACTACGTAGTCAACAAACTCATCGTCTTTCAATATTAATCCATGACTTGTTAGTGCTTTTTCAAGTCCGCTACCACCTAACATATAAACAGTAGCCCCTGGAGATTCTTCTGAAATGTATTCAGCAGTTGCAAGTGCTGAAGTAACTACTTCATCAGCCTTTGCATCTACACCCATTGTATGTAATTTTGAAGCAACTTCTTCTGGTTCTTTCGTAGAATTGTTTGTTACATATAAATGTGGAATTTGTTGTTGGTTTAGATACTCTATAAATTGTGTTGCACCATCAATTGTTTCATTACCTTTATACATCGTGCCATCTAAATCAATAAGATAAGCTTTGTAATTTTTCATTAATACTTACTCTCCTTTTTTACCAAAAGCTGTAACCGGCACATCTTCGCTTTTTAGAAAACGTATGACTTCTTCAATAAATTGTTGATAATAAGGCACTGCCTCATCAAAAAGTGGTATAAGACTAGCCGTATCAAGTTCATCATAATAGTGGACAAATTGTTTTCTTACATCGACCGTTTCATTAATATGAACTTGTGTGTCTTTAGAAATTACTTTTTCTAATTCTAAAATATCGATAACATCTTTATAGTTACCTGGGTCTCTTAATATAAAGCCATCAATAACCATATTTCCAATATCTACAGCTGACTCTATAAACATTTGCGCAATGCGCTCAAACGCATAGTGATTATCTTTACTTTGAGGATAATCTGTAATTAATTGTTGTAAATAATTTAACTTTGTATTCAATTTTTCTTTATTAACAAAATACATCATCGTCACCCCTATATCTCTAATCATACCATACCTTTGCAGTCGAATTCATTTATCGTTATACTGTGAATTAAGACTTTTTAACCAGGAAAATGAAGTAAACTACTGAATTATATTATAAGTCACAAACTACGAGAGGTGTTATAAAATGATTGATATGTATCTATATGACGACGACGAATCAGCTCAAGTGCAGTTTGTCGGTTTTGTTGGCGAACATAGCCGTTACGATTTGATGTTAGTTCAAACCAATCGCCATTTTGGTAAAACTATCGTATTGAATATGCAAACAAATAAATTCGGAATTATCGGCACAGATGATTTAGAAGAAGAAGGTTATATTTCATACATACTTGGTGTTAATGAAGATGAAGGAAATGAAATTACCGAATATCTAAATGAAGTCATCCAATAGTGGTTAACTATAGGCTGACTTCATAGTTATCTTTATATCGCTATTCCATGCGAGTCACTGAGGACACTACGCAAGTCAATGACTACAGGCTCGATCAATATCGTTGAGTATGCACAACCAAAACAGAAATATTTTAATATAGAAAAAGAACTCGTCCGTTAAAATTTAACGGATGAGTTCTTTTTAGAATGGCGATTTATGTCCCATTCATAAACGTAAATTAATTAATATTTATTTTTCTGTATCTTGAATACTCGGTTTAATCTTTACGTCTTGCAATTTATTTTCTTCAAAATCAGGTTCAACCTCTTCAGTTTCATCTACATATTCTTTAAGTTCTTGTTCCGGTATACGTCTCAAGATAAAATATGGGCAACCAAAATTACAGTATTCTAATAAATAATCCTGTATTGTTGAAAAACGTTTGCTCAACTCTGCTTTTTTGTTTTTATCATTATAAAAACCTTTTAACCTTAATTGTTCGTAACCAAAGTCACCTACAATATAATCATACTTATCTAATATGTCAGAATAACGATTTGCGAATGTTTCCTCGTCAAAACATTCTCTATACTCTTCTATGATTTCAAAGTAGTGTTCATTCACTTTTATCATTTCATTCACCTAATCTAAGTATACTACCCATGCACTCAATGAATGGCAAACTGTTACAGTCAGACTCATGCTATGTATATATACTTTATATTTCTAATAAAGACTTAGTTCATAAAGTGAAGCTAAATTAAGCACACTTAACCAATAAACTAAGTCTTTTTTACTATTAAATCTTTGTATCAGTACCTAATTTTTCTTCACCAATACGATGTTTTTCTTTTGCAGCTGCGTTCACTTGTTCATCCGCATGATATGAACTTCTTACAAGCGGGCCAGCTTGGCAATGTTTGAATCCTTTATCCATCGCAATTTTTCTTAATTTACCAAATTCTAATGGTGTATAGTATTTTTCAACTTTTAAGTGTTTACGTGAAGGTTGCAAATATTGACCTATTGTTAGTATATCTACATCATTTGAACGTAAGTCATCCATTGTTTCATAGATTTCCTCATGTGTTTCACCTAAGCCTACCATTAAACTTGATTTAGTTGGAATATCGGGTTGTAACTCTTTTGAACGTCTTAAGAATTCTAACGTACGATCATACGTTGCTCTTGCACGAACTGTCGGCGTTAATCGGCGGACTGTCTCGATGTTATGGTTTAAAATATCTGGTTTTGAAGCCATTAATGTTTCTAACGCTTCAAAATCTCCACCCATATCTGATGGCAAGATTTCTATTGAAGTAAACGGATTACGTTCACGTACTTTACGTACCGTCTCAGCATAAACATTTGAACCAGCATCTCTTAAATCATCGCGTGCTACTGCTGTTATAACAACATGTTTTAAGTTCATTAATTCAACAGATTCAGCCACTCGCTCTGGCTCATCTAAATCTAACTCGTTAGGTAATCCTGTCTTAACTGCACAGAAACGACAAGCACGTGTACAAA
Organism: Staphylococcus equorum; assembly: GCF_029531845.1. Classification (GTDB taxonomy): domain Bacteria; phylum Bacillota; class Bacilli; order Staphylococcales; family Staphylococcaceae; genus Staphylococcus; species Staphylococcus equorum_C. The sequence continues at coordinate 142,443 of NZ_JAMBPV010000004.1, read as the reverse complement.
CTGCACCTAAAATCATAAAAGTAGCAGTACGACGTTCTCCCCAACATTCATGTATATTGGGACATTTTGCCTCTTCACACACTGTATGCAAATTCTTTTCGCGCATCATTTTCTTCAGACCTGTGTAGTTCTCATTAGTGTTTAGCTTTATTTTCAGCCAATCTGGTTTACGTAAAATTTCTTCGTTTTTAGTAGCCATATCCGCACAATCCTCCTGAGTTTGAAATCTGTAATCATTATAACGAAATTTTCAATAAATTTAAACGTATATTGTTAGTTTTTAATATTCTAGTAATTTTTCTTTGAAAATATCTCTTAAAAATTCAGGCATTAAGTAATCTATAGACTCATCTTTTAACATTGGGAAATAACGACCAAACGTATACATATCAACTGTTCCTAGAATGTAAGTCGCTTCATCCTCAATTTCTTCACCGTTAATAAAGTAACGTGATTCAGATTCAATAAAACCTAAATTATATAATATATACCCTCCAAATATATTACCTCTAAAACCTAAACCTTGTGCATGTTCATGAATATATTCTTGTTTTTGGCTTTTTATTATAACGTTTTTTAGTTCTTGGCCACTTAATTTAATCCGTACTGCATTAATTGGATGAGGTAGCATCTGATGAATATCGTATTCGGTTACTTGATCGGCAATGACACCTTTAACGATTAAACCAGCATTGATAATCGTACAGTCAGCATTCGTAAATTCAAATATACTTTCAGCTAGCATATGCGCTGTTTGCGTAATAACATCTGTTCTACGTGGTAGCTCTATTGGTCGATCGATGACAGGATCACTTAAAAGCACTTTACCTTCAGTTTCAAAATCCGTTTCAACTTCAGGCAAAGTTTCAACCGGATATATCGTAGCTTCTTTATTAACAACTTGTTTGTTTTCAATTTCAAGCGTAACTTCACCTAAAAAATTGCCATATTTACCTGCAGCTGCCATTAATACACCGTTATTAATTTCTCCATTTTCAAAATAATGATGGGTATGGCTACCTAAAATAAGGTCAATTTCAGGAATTTCCTGGCATAATTTTTCATCGAAGAAAACACCAACATGACTCATGATAAATAATAAGTCATACTCACCTTCATTAGCACTGATTTCATCTTTAATTGCTTCTAATGGATTAGTTACTATCCAATCAAGCGCTCTATAAAAAGGCGTGAATGGTGCAGTAGCTGCAATAAATAAAATCCGTACGCCATCTATAACTTTAATTAAAGATGGCAATATATGATTCGGTAATTGTCCTTGCTCATCAAAGACATTTGCGCATGTCACTTCAAAATTCGCACCATCATAAAGCGTATTTAAAGCTTCATGTGAAATTGTCATACCTTCATTATTTCCTATCGTGGCAATATCACACTGCGCTTTATTTAACAATTCAACATTTTTTATACCCATCGTTGCTTCAGTAACTGGCGCAGATAAATCAACATGGTCACCAATATCTAAATAGAGTGAGGGATGATCTAGTTTCGGTCTATCTTCGGCTAAATATTTTGAAATTCGTGCATATTCATGTAAATGACTATGTATATCATTTGTATGATAAATCGTTAGTTTCATCTATACTTTCCCTCCTCTTACTTTATAGGAATGATTTTATTATTAAATATATACCCATAATTAACATAAATGTACGTAATAAAAAGACTACTGTATCTGACTTTATGGATTGATTCACTTTCACGCCTAGTTTAGCGCCAAAGTAACTCGCAATAATTAGAACGATAGCATATGACCATGCGACATGTCCTTGGACAATGTGTCCTGCTGAACTCATTATACTTGTAAAAAAAATCATCATCATACTTGTACCAACTGCTACATGCGGCGGGAACCTAAATACAATAAGCATCAATGGTGTCATTAATGCGCCACCACCAATACCGAATAATCCAGTTAAAGTACCAATAAATAGTGTCGCAATAAATGCTACTAGCGGTGGTACACTATAATGGTATTTTTTTCCAGTACCATCGACATAACTACGTTCATATTTGGGTTTATCAAATATTTTAAATGGTTTGATCTTATTTCTTATTATAAGTAAGATAGCTACAATGATTAAGAATATACCGAAATATAAATTAAAGGATTCTAACGTTAGATAGCGACTTAGTAGAGCTCCAATTAAAGAACCAGGCAATAATCCAAATAAAAATATTGATCCGTTTTTCACATCTACTTGCTTTGTCTTTAAATAACCTAATGTTGAAGTTAAACCCGTCACTATTAAAATAACGGAAGATGTTCCTATAGCGATTTGAGGCGTAATACCTTGTAATAGGTTATTTTCTACCCCGATATATATCAATGTCGGCACGATAATTATACCGCCACCGATTCCCACAATAGAACCTATAATTGCTGATAAGCCACCAATTAAAATCAATAATATAATTGTTAACATGTAATCTCTCCTAGAATAATTTTAATTGTTGCGGTGCTAACCCTTGATAATCAATGCCTAATATTTTTTGATAGGTTTTTGCATTTTTAGCAGCATGGCCACCAGAATTATTATTAAAAACGACATAAATATTCTTAGCTTTTTGTTCTAATACTTTGACCTTATTTACTAAACTTGTTAATTCTTGTTCATTATAATCGTATAAATACCTAACATCTCTCCATGCTTCATCTGTCATGTCTTTTTTAGTCCAGCCGTGAACATTTCTTCCATGATATCTAACAAATGCAGTTTCATGCGTAATGCGATTAACTAATGGAATCGAACCTTGGCCTGCTTGCGGTTCATCACATACGGAATGAATTATTTGTTGTTGCGTTAAAAAGGCTAACGTTTCTTCTTTATACGAGTCATTAAACCATGATCGATTACGAAATTCTACACACATAGGAAATGCTTTTAATTGCTCACGGATATAGCGTATATATGTAATGTTTTGAACTGTACAATCAAACCATGGTGGAAATTGTACCAATACCATAGCAAGTTTATTTTCTTCTTTTAATGGTTGTAGCATCTCTTTAAATTGATCAAATAATATTTGTCTAGTTTCTGCATATTCATGATAATCAGCATGTAAAGTTAATGCTTGATGTATCTTCACTATAAATTCAAATCGTTTAGGTGTTTCTCTTATCCATTTTCTTATATTTCTTTCAGGTTGGATTGCATAATAAGTTGCATCCAATTCTACTATTGGGAAATGACTTGCATATGTCACTAGTTTATCTGTTTTCCGTTGCAAGTCTTCATATAATGAATCGTGATCGCCCCAACCCGTTAATCCAATATTTATCATAGTATCACCAATGTAATGATACCATATATGTTTTAGTGGATTCACTTGATTAAATTTAATTTACTATAACTTTAAAAAGTAGGAGTTTGCTATAAAATATATCCTTCACTTCGCTTATTTTGCTAACTACTATATTATAGAAAAACGATTGCTCATCACGTAAGGATACGAGCAACCGTATAGAGTAAAGTATCTATGTTAATAGTACGACTATTTAACTATTCAGAAGTGCTTTTGATTCATTAATAATACGTTGAATTAACAACGTAGCGGAGACATTTCGAGCAAGTCGTGGGCTTTGACCGCTCCATAAATGTGTCCACTGTGCGTCACCTTTTTGAGCTGCTTCTCTACGAATCGCACTCGTTAACTGGTTTTGAATTGGATAATCCGGTATATCATCGTCATATTCATCCATTTTATGAATAAAATCATTATCAATACCTCGAGCTGGCTTTCCAGTAAATACATTAGTGACCACAGAATCCGTTTCTTTACTTTGTTGTATCATATTTTTATATAATGATGATGCGCCACTTTCTTCAGTAGTTAAAAATGCTGTCCCCATTTGAATTGCTTCTGCACCTAAAACTATACTTGCCACAAGTCCGCGACCGTCCATAATACCGCCAGACGCAATAATAGGTATATCAATTGCATCAGCAATCTGAGGAACGAGTGACATCGTTCCAACTAATGGTGTCTGATTACTTACAGTCACAGTAAACGAACCACGATGGCCGCCTGCTTCACTACCTTGTGCAATAATAGCATCTACCCCTGCACTTTCATTAGCAATCGCTTCATCTACGGATGTTGCAGTGCCAATAATGGTAATCTCTCTTTCTTTTAATTTTGTGATAGTCGTTTGATCAGGTATACCGAAAGTAAAAGTAACCACCGGCACACCCTTTTCAATAACAACATCAATTGCACTATTAAATTGATACGTTTCATCCATATTTAATACTGGCTCTTCAATATTAAACGCACGCCGGTATGGTTTTAACCACGCATTCATATGCTCTACCTTATCTGGAATATATAATTTTTGACTAGGCACAAATAAATTAACTGCATAAGGTAAATCAGTTAGTTGCTGTACATAAGTAATTTCTTTTTCAAGTCTTTCAGGTGTGAAATAACCTGCACCTATACTGCCCAACCCTCCGCTATTACTTACAGTTGCTACTAATTCAGGCGTTGTGTTACCTGCCATACCTGCTTGCAAAATCGGAAATCTAATACCTAAAATCTCAGTCATTCTTGATGATAATTTCATTTAGCACACCCCTCTTTCACCAATTAACTGTAAAATAAATATGAAAGTGTTATTAAAATGTTATTTCTTGTTGTATGCTTTCATTTGTTCTTCGATTTTTTCATTTTCTTCTTCATCCATTTCATCTTCGATTTCCATACCTAACATTTCTTCAATAAGATCTTCATAAGATACAATCGCGTCTGTGCCACCGTATTCGTCCAATACAATTGCCAAATGTTTACGCGATACAGTCATTTTTCTTAACACCCACTCAGCTCTGTTATGCTCATTTACAAATAAAGCCTCAGAAGTATAATGTGAAATATCATTACTAGTCTCACGGCTCCACGCTAATAAATATTTCGAATGGAAAACACCAATAACATTATCTATATCTTCATTGTATACGGGATAGCGCGTATATGGGTTTGAAACAACTGTATCATATGCCTCTTTATAGGATACATCTGATGGAAATGCTGCAACATTTATTCGAGGTGTTGTATCAATATCTTTAATTCTTAATTTTTCAAAATCCATGACACCTTGTATACGATTGCGTTCCATTTCATTAAATGCACCTTCACTACCTGCAATTGAAACCATTTGCCTAATTTCTTCTTTTGAAAATCGTTGCTGGTCTTCATGGCCTTTAGAAAGAATTTTATTAATTGAATCTGTTAATCCATTTAATATTAAAGTTACTGGTTTAAATATAATAATAAAGAATGAAATTGGTGTATAAACCAATCGTGATATTCTATCAGGATATGTAGCGGCGATCGATTTTGGAATGACTTCAGATATTACAATAATTGTCACTGTTGTCACTGCTGTTGCAATACTTACACTTACTCCTAAATCTACAGCTAAAATCGTTATTAATGTAGGTAAAACAATATTTGCTATATTATTACCAATAAGAATAGTAGTAATAAATTCACTTGGTTTAGTTAATAATTTCGATATCTTTCCGGACTTTTTATCGCCCTGTTGTGCTTCCGTTTGCATCTTCATCCTATTAGCAGCCGTCAATGCGGTTTCACTGCCTGAAAAGAAAAATGAAGCAAACAAAAGTATGATTATCGCTATAATCATATATGCATTACTCCTTTAGTATAATTTATAATAAAAAAATTCATAAGTTATACTTTACTTCCCTTCTTTCAAAATTTATAAACGTTACAAAAGAATTAGTATTTTGAATCATCTAATTGTGATACATTAACTAAATTAAATTTTAAATAAGTTAGTTAGGAAATGTCATCCTTTAGTACTATTTCTCTTCATATACATATTATGAATTTTATAGCTATGCTAAAATTAAAATAAGCGTGACACTTAGGCACGCTAAATTTGGGGAACTCTTCACAAACTCACTTTTATTAGTGAGTTTTTTAAGCTAACTCTACAAGGAATGTTTTATTTATGGGAGATTTAATGATGTATACGGCTTTTGCCTTTTTCTGTATATTATTCTTAATAATAATTTTCAGTCTCATATTTAATATTAACAAACTGGGAAAATGGATTATTATTTGTACAGTAATGATACTGCTCTTATCAATTATCGTTTTGTACAGAACAGGTGCAGACCTGCGAAGAGAAAATATCAGTACGCTCCAATATGGTACAAGTTATACATAAAAATTAAGCGCCCAACCAATTGATTTGGCTGGGCACTTGTTTTCTTATCCTTCTTGAAATTCGCCAAGCCATCACTCTATCAATGCTGAAATGCTTGAAATATACCTTTTGATTTCTTCTATTTTTTCAAGAAAAAATTTTACGAATAGTATGATTGGTGTATACCTATGCTATAAACTTCCCTTGTATTTAAAAATTTTGATAGCACATAAAGTTGTTTCTTCATTAAAGGGGTGTTTTTATTAAGTATTATATGACTTTAGTTTCTGCTTTCGCTACATTAGTCGCCTATCTCATACCGATATTATCTTTTAACAAAGTATTTAATGGCAACTTATATTTTTATAGCGGCTTTTTTATAATCATAATATTAATTATGATTAATATTATTTCAGCTATCAATGGTGATCGCATCGTAAATATCTTACTATGTTTATTTACAGTGATAGCACTACTTATTTTCACTTTTCCAATATGGAAGGTTTTAATTTTCTAAAATTTTGCATCAATAGAAAAGTTGAATATATTTATCTACAGATATTCATGTATATAAAAAGCACGAGATGATACGCATACTTCAATACCATTTAAAGAATAAATGGCATTGAAGTCGTATCTCTCGTGCTTTTATTTTTATAAGAAATCGTTGAATCAGTAGCTAAGACTAGCCAATTGACCCTTCCATTTCAATTAATATAACGAAAAATATAGGATGGTTATAAATCAAAACCCCTGGTAAATCAACGTTTTAAAAATTATAATAAAACAAAAATCTAACGTTTTAACTTCAAATGGTATCAAAAATGGTACTGACAACAAAAAATACCCACCTATTCATTTAGGTGGGCTTTATCAATCTTTATATAGTTCGGTATATTCTTCGATTAAGTCCTCTCTATTTTTATATTTCATATTATTAAACGAATCGTTTATTTTATGAGAAAAATTTTTAATTTCAAGTTTCTTGTATTCGAAGAATTTTTTATTTTCCTCCATGATTAAATCTACGGAAATTTTTTTCAGTATTTCTTCTCTGCCGTTATCCACTAAAAAATAAATGTAATTATCAGATGACTCATGAAAATCTCTCCATAAACCTATAAGTTCCATTGGTATTTCATTTTTCTTTACCATTTTAAATAAATCACGTGTTGCATCAGTATCGATTATATTTTGTATTTTATAATTAAAATTCTCGAATTCTTTATAAAAATTTTGAATGTCCGAATACAAAACAACTGATGCTTTCTTTAGATTTTCATTTTTTAAACTTTCTAAAGTATAATTCGCGTCTTTAGAAGTTGCTTGTAGTTGTCTTAAACTACTTGGCTCTAAAAACTTACTATTTCTATTTAATTCATTAATAAAATCTATTTTTCTTTTAACATATTCTATATCTTCTAAAACATCTAAATTTATCGACATATTATTATTTAAATCATTCATTTTTATTTCTTGCTTAAATAACTTTCTTGATTCGTTACCTGCTATTTTAGCACCAATATATGCACCTAAAGAGGTGGTGAATAGACCTGTAACTCCTATTACAACTTGTATCTTTTCGTACGGTTTTAAAATGCTAATATTAATACTGTTTAAAACTAGTATAATTAGAAGCTCTCCTATAATACCAGCAAACAGTATTTTGAAAAAAAGTTTTATTTTAATCACATCCTCTTATTGTAATATCATAAACGTAAATTCATTTTATCTCCACAATGTCTTTTAAATTAATCTTACTTAAACCAGTTTCTTCATATAAGTAGAGTAATTGTGTATGAACATCTACTTTGTGTATGTAACCTTCTATTGTTTGTATATAACCTTTTACAAAATAGCGAACTTCTATTACTGGATCGTTGTACATTTTAAATATCAATGTATCGTTTAACATGTTTAGTTGGTCATCGCTTAATTCGGGCTTTTCTATTTTGTTTTGATCTTGAATATGTTCTTTTAATCTTTCATGTTGTTCTGGAATAGTAGCAAATGGCGCCCACTTAACCATGCCACGCCCTTCGGGAATACGTGGATTTAAATATTCTCGTGGTATATTACGATAATCGGATTCGTATTTATATTCGTCTGGCGTATCTGAATTAATCACTTTCATACTATCACCTCATAAATATAATAGAACGCTTGTTCGCATTTGTAAAGTTGAAATTGCCGAGTAAGTAATATACAAATAAAAAACCCAACTATATTTTTACCATAAACAAAAAAGCACCTTATAAAAGGCGCTTTTAATGGGTTATTCATACACGCAGATAAACCTGTTTGTTTAACAAATAACATTTCACTGTATCTATTCTTCATCGTCAACAGAATAATATTCGCGAATATCGTTGATTTCCTTATTTTTAATATAATTTATTCCTAATACAACTAATGCTGCTAACAAAAATTTTTTCATGATAGTTTTCCCCTTTATTTTATAACTGCTTCTACTATTCTTTTAGTAGCGTTACCGTCTTCTAAATAACAATATTTTTGATAAAATTCATCGTATTTTTCTTTATATTTCTCTTTTGTTAAATTTAAATTTTTGATGGAATCTATTAATTGATCATTCGTAAGTAGTAACGGTCCAGGTAGTTCATTGTAAACGTCTATATAAAAACCTCTTAACATGCTTTGGTACTTCTCGATATCATAAGTAAAAAATAATATCGGTTTTCTTAAATTCGCATAATCAAAGAATACAGATGAGTAATCTGTAATTAAAATATCACTTGAAATGTATAAATCATTAATATCGTTGTACTTAGAAAAATCATAAGCAAAACCTTCAAAATCTGTTAAATCCATATTATCTGAAATAAAATAATGCATTCTTAAAGCGATAACGTATTCGTCGCTAAACTCTTCACGCATTCTTTCTAAATCCATTTGTAGTTTAAATTTATAATTCCCTGCAGAATGGAATTCATCATCTCGCCATGTAGGAGCGTACAAAATAACTTTTTTAGATGTAGGCAAATTCAATTTCCCTTTAATATTACGTTTATATTCATCAGAATAATTATGTAATACGTCATTCCTTGGATATCCATAAGTTAATATGTTTTCTTTTGGATACATAAAGGCACTTTCAAATATCTCTTCGCTATACTTATTAGCTGCAATTAAATAATCCCAGTTTCTAGATTGGATATAAAAATCTTTTTTATAATTTTTGTTAGCCGATGTCACATTTTCCATATCAAACACAAGACGTTTTAAAGGCGTACCATGCCATGTTGATAAAATTGTTTGTTCATCTTTTTTAAATAACCACTTTGGTTGTCGCATATTTAATACGAAATATTTAGACACTGTTACGTAGTAAAAGTACTTCCAACCAAAACGTTTTATAATTTTTACATTTTTATTCTTAAACTCTTGTTCGTTCTCAACAAGACTTTTATCATTTAAAATCCATACATGTTGCCAATTACTTTTATCATTTTCTAAAAGATAGTTAAAAATAGCTTTAGGGCTATCAGAATAATTTCTACCCAAAAAACTTTCGTATAATATTGTATTTTCTTTTATAGGTAGTTTAGTAAATAGATTTTTTTGTAATTTTTTTTGTCTAAATTTTTGATTTATTGGTTTAACAAACTGATATGTTTTATAGCCTAATACTCTGGTTTTACTTAACATGAATGCTTTTTTAAAATTCCCGTTTTTTATAGCATTGATTTCAAAAGCATGTCGTTTGCTTAACTTAATTTTAGACGATGGATAGTTGAATATTTTATGTAATAATTGATATATTTCATGCATTTCACTATAAGATTCAGTAAATAAACTACTTTTTATAATCTTATATAAATAATATCGTATTGCTTCGACTTTTATTTGTCTTGCTAAATTTAAATCAACGCATTTTTCTAAGCCTTCTTTTAATGCTTTTACCCTCTGTATAAGTCTATCATCATGTTCTTCTTGCGTTAAAGAAGGGCTGTTTATTGAATCGTTATGTGTATATTTATAATATAATTTTGTGCTGGATTGTACGATATGAGATGTTTTATTATAAAGATCCATTAAAAAAGGAATATCATTATATAATTGGTTATCAGTTTCAAAGAAGATTTGATTTTCGATCAAGAAAGATTTTCGAATAATGAAGCTATGCAATCTAAATTGGTAATTTAAATTTTTTAAATAGCTTTTAGGTTTAACCGTAGTAAATTTATGGTTAATCATTTGTTTTTCAAACATACCGTTTATTATCCCTTTAACTTGCCTGTTATTAACCGATATATCTGCTTCACTTAATAATTCTTCTAACTTATTAAATGCTTCGTTATCAAAAAAGGCTCTTTTATTTGTGCTTAATGTTGTAGCTTTATCTAAATTAGTTTTACTAATACCAAATTTAAAGATATCAGTGTTTTCATTTTTATCTTCAATCATTTGTTGAGCATAAATTAAAGCATTTGGATGTAAGTAATCATCTGCGTCTAAGAAAACTAAAAACTCTCCAGAAGCATTTTTAATTGCTATATTTTTGTAATTTGAGATATTATCGCTTTCGCTCATTTCAATGCTTTTAATACTTAGTTCGCTATCCTTACATAGTTTGTCAATTAATTCTGAATCATTATGTACGAGAATAACTTCGAAATCACCATATGTCTGATTAATAATACTATCTAAGCAGCTTTCTATGTATTTTTCATTACCCCATTTATTTTTATAGGTAATTATAATTGAAAAATTCATATATTTCCCTACTTTCCTATTCAATTTATATATTTAGCACGTTTGAATCCTTTGTAATTATAATATTAGAAATGATTAAAAACAATATATTTGCAAAAATAATTAAATTCACAAAAATTTATTGCATAAATAAGAACCTTCCACCACATTTAATGAAAGATATAACTATTATATTTTGTCTATTTTTATTTTGTTAAAATATGTATAATACAAAATTTCATTAATTATCATAATCGCAACGCTCAAAAACAGCATAAAAAAAGAAGGTAAGCGCATGGCGTCGCCTACCTTCTAAACATAATATAGTATTGATAGATTGAAGAAAGAAAGGAAGTAAAATTATTAACTAAAGATAGTATAGCATGGTGTTTTCAATTCTTAATACCTTCCCGCTCAATTACTTCCATTTAATAGTTCCCCAATATTTCTCGTTCATAATCCGCTCTTTTTTATCTGTAATCCTACACACTGCACAGTAGAAATAACCCGAGCTAGGATTAGTAGGATATTTGAATTTAATCCACCAATAGCCATTAGCTTTAGTTATACTTACAAATTCTACCCAATGCTTTTTGTTATACAGCCATGAGTCTTTATTGACGATAGCTGCGTTTGTACTCGGTTTGCGTCTTACTTTGATTCCTTTCGTGTTCGTTGGTTGTGGGTAAAACATACCTTTCCAGTTCCAAGTTACTTTTTTATTTCCGGCACTTATGCCACCGATAGGCTTGCCGTGAATAGCACCCGCCAATTCTTTGCTGAATTTATCATAATTCTTTTTAAAGTAATCGACATCATTCTTATTAGTGATAAAACCTAACTCAACAAGACGATAGTTAACGCTCGTGCGTGCAGCTACGTTCATGTTAAGCAAATCGTTACGTGGGTCTATTTCGCGTCTAACGCCCACTGTAGCTTTCAAACAGTTGTGTATGTTCTTATCTATTGTATCAGCCGGGAATTGATTTGAAATGATAACGTGACCACCCTTGACGCTTACATTTTCGACCGCGTCCATGTGTAACTCGATTACAGCGTCGTATTTTTGTTTAGCTACCCAATACATACCGTAGTTTTTAGTGTCGCCTATTCTGTCGCCGTATGCTGTATCGGTAAATAAATTTTGATCTTGTTTACTTCCACCGTATAAGTCTACTTTATGCCCTGCTTGTTTTAAATACTTTTGAACATTAGGCGCAATGTACTTACGGATAAAATCGCGTTCGTTGACGTTTAGTTTCTCATTTACAGCACCGGGATCTGAATAGCCATGCCCACTACATATAAGTATCTTTTTAGCCTTTGGCGACGCGCTAGGTTTACTAGGTATCAAACTAGCTTTCTTCTTGTAATGGGGTCTTATGAAATACATAGGATTATCATAATAATGAGTGATTAACTGCGCCACTTCGCAAGGGTTATTTTGAGCGCCACCCCACCAATTTTGATCGAGTGATACAAAGTTATTAATGTTAGCCGACCAAACAATCCCTACATGCCCGCAACCTTGGCCGTAGCCTTTGTGGAATACCACGATGTCACCCTTTTGCGGTAAGAATGATGGTGTATTTTCATAAATCATTGCTAATCCGTCGAAGTTGTTCACAAATGGAATATCCTTTGCATAGTAGCCATATAATTGCCCGCCGGTTAAATGATTCCAATACATATTGGCAAGGTCGAAACATTGTGCCCCGAAAGCACCGTCGAAGTCCCACCAATAACCCTTTAACTTTTTGAGGTAAGCATCTGCTTGCGCTTTGGTTTTATTTACTGTCATTAGATGTCACCTTCCTTGTTTTCGACTTCCATTGGTGCCATACCAGATTTAGGCGCTTTCTTTTGTGCTTTCAACTCTTTAAGTTTGTTGTTAGCTACTTTACCTTCTTTAGTTACTGGGTTGTCTTTATATGCTGTATAAGCCATAAAGCCCCACATCACCAACTCACTTACTTGTTCGTCTGTGAATGGTAGGGGTGAAATGCCGTTCTCTACTAACTTTTGATTGATTATTGATAATACTAATGCTGATAATCTTACTATCGTGCCTTTTGTCATATTATTGCCTCCATAATAAAAGGCCGACCACGTTAGTAGTCGACTGGTTATTTTTTATTTCTGTTTTCGTTTATAAAATCATCTTTTAAACTATCTTTAGTATCTTCTTGTGTAGATTTAATTACGTTTAATTTTTCTGATATTTCTTTCGGTATAAGTACACCCATTTGCGCGCAATTTTCTACGATACTTAACCCCTCATTAGCTATATAGAAAAATATCGTTAATACAACAAGACCGCCATTCAAACTAAGTAATTGGTCTATTATGTTCGCTAGAATAATAATGAAGAATATAAATATCTTCCTAGAATAACCGAATAAAGCTTTTCTACTCCACAAATTTTTGTTTTTAATCGCTTTACCTATTCCCGTCCCAATATCTAAAATCATTAATATTATTAAAAAATACAATAGTTTTAAATCACCCGCATAAATAAACGTATGAAAAGCTTCTGTTTCTGTAAATTTAACCGTAACTTCTCCCAAATTTTTTACCTACTCCCTATAAAATAACAACCACAAGCTTAAGCCTGTGGTTGTCCTAGATAATCTTCTCCGGTAATTTCTTTGTATTCTTCTTTAGTTAATGCGTCTAACTCAACATACGTTTGTATATCCTCGTTTGTGTAACAATTAATGTCATAAAAATATTTGATAGAATCAAATCCTGGATACATATTATTTTTCCCCTTTCAATTTGGCAATCTCTAGTAAGGTGTTTGCTTGTTGCTGTTCAATTTCTTTTAGTCGTTGTTCCTTCTTGGTTAATTCCGTTAAAGTTTCTGCTTGTTCGTGTTGTGTTTTAATTAACTGATTAGCTGTTTTGGTCACTTGCATTTGTGCTTGAGCTAACATTATTTCGCTAGCTTTCGGAATATGAGGTTCTTTTTCAGGTCTGTTTTCTTCCCATTCTTCTTTAGATGTTCCGACCCATTGTTCGCCGTCGAAATGTATTGGATTATACAATCCGTTAGGTGGCATTACTTCTGTATATAAATCGCGATCATAGTCGTATTCTATTTCTAACGTTTCATATACTGTCATGCCTTGTATTAATTGCGGCATACCGTCCGTTTTTCTAAATACTTGTATAAACATGTTCGTCCTCCTTAAATTGTGATAGTTTGACCTATTGCAATCCAATCAGTTTCGGTTGCTTCACTACTCGGAATTGATGTTCTTTCAAGCACCAACTCGTTCGATTTCCTTAAATTAAATCGCGCGATATTCGGTATACCGTTTTTAATACTTGCGTTTTGAATGTAACCATAATTGTTTGGCAATATATCACTAACCGGAATTGTACCGATAACTAAATCTATTTGATCTGGTGTTGTTCGAACGGCACCACGTAAAGAGATAGTAGTTAATTCATTCGTTTTGGTTATCTTGTATTGCGGTTTGTCTGCGTTTGCTGTAACACCGTTTTTTAACGGGACATCTAACCATCCTGTAGTGGTTTGCGTTGGTGTTAATTCCTTCCAACCTCTGAAATTATTTCCGGTATGAATAGTAGCTGCGAACACTCTGTTGGAAGAATTTTGCCAATATATAAATTGTTTTCTTCCTGTGTGGTCTTTCGTAATATCTAGCATAGCTATGTGTCCGACGCGTGTGTCGTAAGTGTCCGGTGTGTTTATTACGTTCCAATCCACGTTAGATGCATAAGTTATCATATAAAAGCCTGTTTCAAGTGTTGTAATATCATAATTAATTTCCCTTAGATATTTTCTAGTTCCGTCATCATTAGTCATTTTATATTTTTGCCATGTACTTGTGTCTGGTAATGTTGCATCACTGCCTGGCAATCCCTGTTCTCCCCTGTCACCTTTATCACCTTCGGGACCTTGTTCGCCTTGTATGCCTTGCAATCCCGTTTGTCCTATTTCACCCTCTGGCCCACGTTCGCCAGTGTCGCCCTTGTCTCCTTTATCTCCTTTGAATAGCTCGGCGTTTGCTGATGTATGTTCTTTTAAATCTGTCCCGACTTTTTCGAGAAACTTCTCATCTAATAAGCCAAGTGCGTTTTCTTTCATTATTTTTCTTACGGCGTCCTCGACAAGCCTTACATGTACTTCTTTTTCGACTACGCCCTCTATCCCACTATCGTAAATAGTGAATGAGAAGTTAGACGCGTGAACGCTGTCCGTTTCGTTTACAAGGAACATCTTCGCTGATACTTTGCCAGCATGTCTGATAACGTCTTCGGTAATTACATATTGCATGATGCCATTTTCTTCATTTAGTATTTCTAATTTTTCGCCCATAAATATTGAACCGTCAGCACAAAATAAATCTAATACTGGTTTCATGTCTGTAGTTGTTAGATCATAAGGTAAACCGTTAAATTCTAGGTTGATATTCAATACTGCTGTATTTTCATCTTCGGTATAAAAAGCACCACCGATAGCACCAACATTGATGTTATCGCTGTTGATGTTTGCGGTTACGTCCTTTTGCTTGTATATCATTGAAAAACCTCCTATTTATATGTGTCTTTAGTGTAATAAAGACCTTTCGCATCAATCTTTTTATATAAACCAGAAATCGTTGTCGCTTGATGTTGACACCAACGAACATCGGTAGCGTATTGATGTGTTGCCGGTTTCTGTGGATTCCAACGCATACGGTACAATGTTGTTTGACCAACGCCGATGTAATCCTTTCTAACGAATTTAGCGCCACCTATAATGGCTTTAGCTGCTGTAGTCCACCCTTGATTTCTCGCGTAAGTTATTGCGTAATCCGGATTATTGTCATACGCGCCAATGCCGAAGAAATTATAAACACCATAACGTCCACTAGCGTAGTTACTTGTGCCGTTACCACTTTCTAACATTGCGTGAGCGATAAGATAAATTTCGTTGATATTATGCTTCTTGCAACCTTCTGCGAACGCTTTACCTTGTCCGGATAGTTTGCCTTTACCTTTAAGTATCTTGTTAAGTTTAGATACTGAAATACCTTGATATTTTCCAAGATTAAGCATTTGATATTTCTGTGTGCTTGATTTCCATATCGTCGTAGGATTCATGGCGTTGCTGGTTTGTGAACGGCTCGCGCTATACCAGTAGTAACCGTTAGATATTTGAGGGTTTGCATACATTTGCTTATTAAGCGCTTGATTGAATGTATACTTACTTTTAGCTTGCGTAACTTTCGGTGTTGTTGGTTTCGGCTTGCTCGGTTTGCTTGTTGATCCCGGTTTACTCGGTTTCGCAGTGTTGTTTGTGCTACTACTTTCGTTATATTTAGGGTTTTTAACTTTGATTGTCGATGTTGTTTTTGTTGTAGTGATTTTCTCTTTGAATATTTCTTCGCGTTCTTTATAGTATTTGATTAGTTTCGCTTTTAATTTGTCATATTCGGCTAGCGAAGGCTTGCCGTCCATGATCATGTCGTAACCTGTCGCATCTTTCATAGCTCGCCAAATCTTATCGTCTACTTTTAATACTTTTTCGGATAAATCTAGGTCATTCCAACCAAGCATTTTAATACCGTATATAATCCCTCGTAATTGATTAAGTAGATAACCACGTTCGTTTTCAGTGTTAGCACCGCATATCTCTAATACGATATAGTCATGGTGTGACGGCACGGGAACACTCGTGTGTCTACAATGCCAAGCAAGCTCGCGATCGACATACGCGTGTGGGTACTCATTAGGCTGTAAATACTTGTTACGTTGCCTGTATATTTCTTGCGTACCTCTAAAATCTGCACTTTCCTTAACGTATATACCTTTTTGTTTATCACTTCTGTATTTACCCGGTGCCACGTATTGCGTGAGTTCTTCAAATTTATCATCTTCTTCATTAAAGGAAGTGTAAGAAACTTTAGTGACTTTCTTGTTAACGTATTTAGGCTTTTGCTTTTCTGGCGGTTTCTTTTCTTCTTCTGGTTTCTGTGGAGGCGGTTTAACTTCTTCTGGTTTGCCGTCACTCGCTTGTTTCTCTGGGAAGTAAGCCGGACGTACAAATTTTGAAATACCGTTATAGTTATGCTTAATCTTCGAGGCGGGTGATCCAGAATAGCTATTTGCGTTTATCCAATTTTGATCGACACTAGTAAAGTATGATTTTGTAGATGGACCTACCACGATAGCTACGTGACCTACCCCATTATTAAATGACCCAGTACCCCATACAGCAAAGTCGCCCGGTTTAGGTACGAAGTTCGGTGTATTGTTATATTTTTTAAAACCTTTCGGGTAGTTATACCAACCCATCGCGATTGCGTTACCTGGTGTAGTGAAACCCCAATATTTTTTAAGCAAATAGTTAGGTAAGTCCCAACATTGGCTACCCCAGTAACCGTCGACGTCGAGTCTTTTTCCTATTCTACTACGGGTCCACGCTACCACTTCACTTGCTCGCGGTTTTCTATTGCTCGGTAATCCCATTAATTCACCCCATTAAAAAACCCCAACACCGAAGTGTTAGGGATTGTATTTTTATAGCATTGCTTTGTATGATTCTTCTGTATTGCCTATCCACTGATTACCGTCATAGTAATAAGGTTGATATATACCTGTAGGGGGTTTATTTTCTGTCGTCTTTTCTACCGGATAAACAAACTCGCCATCTTCGTTTTTATAAACGATTACCGGCGTGCCGTTCTTCCATAAATAAACTATTTTCATTTTGTGACCTCACTTATATAGTAAATTCTAATTGACCATAAAACCAATTAGTCGTCGCTTTCTTCCATGTACTTGTATGTGGTGCCGGAATATTAATATTAATCTGTCCGCCAGTTCTAACTGTAGCCACTGCGAAGCCGTTAGCGTCTGCTGTAGACACAAACCCTCTTTGTTGCCCTGTAACGATATCATTAGGCAATTGCGCAATGATTTGACCACTATCTATGTTCGAGCCGTTAAGTCTTAATAATAAGCGTTTGGTACCTTTATCTTCGACTATTCTATAAGCTGATACGAAACCTTTATCTTTGTCAGCTAAAGCGGCGTTGTTTACTACTGCGCCGTTGATGAAATCTAATAATATCCAATCGGTATCAGAAACTTCATGACTGATTAATTCCCAACCCGACCATTCTGTATAGTAGCGATTTAACCACACTTGCGAACTGTTGTAAGGTCTAAACTCAACGTGTTTAATCACACCGCCAGATCTTTGTTTTACAGTAACAAATGCATTTTTAGACGATGGTGTCGCAGATATAGTGGCATTGGATAGGTAATAAATACCAGTTTCTAACGCTAGGATATCTTCTTCCGTTTTGTCCGAGAAGTTTATATAAATAGCTCCTCCATCTTCTAACGTCAATCTGAATTTTTGCCAATTAGATTCATTCATAGTGTTAGAAAGTCCTTCGTTAGTTACGAAGTTGTTGTTCGCTAAGTTTGCGTTAAATTCTGTCATTTTAGCGTCGATAACGTTGTTCGCGTTCGTTGTATTCTCGTTAAATGATGTTGTTACTGCTTCGGCGTTTGTATTGAAGTCTGTTAACGCTAACTCATAAGACGTTTGAACGTGTCCTTCTTTTTCGTCGATAGCTGTTAAAGCATTTGTTTTTTCAGAAATAACTTCGGTAGTTGCTGCATCTTTAGCTGTCGTTAATTCTTCGATACTTGCATCTTTAGTTAGTGTTACGTCGGTTTTTGCTGTTTCACCTACTTCTTTGACGTCACTCACTACGTTGTTGATATTTTCAATATCTATTGTAAGCATGTCTACTTTTTCTCTAATTTCGTCATTAAGATCATCGAACTTTTGTATATAACGTACTTTGATGTCGCTTTCAATTTCATTGATTAATGATTCTTTAACTTTGAATGAGAAACGACCTAGAACGACTGTGTCGTCCTTGCCTTTTCCGTCTGCATCATTCAATGATAAGTACAATTCACCATACACAAGCGTGTTAGTAGCTGCGTTTAAAAAGTGTGTAGGCAATGTTAAGCCTAATAAGCCTTTCATAGGGTCGATGAAATCTAAGTTTATAGCGCCCGATGTCGAGCCATTTTCTGATTTAAAAAACGCATACCCTTTAACATTCTTTGACGAAACAAGTAAAGGGCGTTTCTTATTTGTAACTAAAAATTGAAACTTCGCGGTGTTTTTATCTAGGTTGTAAAAAGCGATATTTTTGTGTTGTACCGCCGTGTCGATAGGTTCTTCGTCTAAATTAATCTTGACTAATTTCTCTAATTCCATTATTTAACCCCCCATAATACTAAGGCGATAGCACAACCGCGTTCGTCTGTGTATTCTGATGTAATTTCCATTACAATACCACGACCATTTTCATAATCTTTGAAGCCGATACCAGCACGACCACTGATGAAATCGCCCGCTCTAACGTCTTTTTCAACATTTGTGTAGATTTGACCTAACATACCTACTGTGTTCCATTCCGGACGTTCCGAACGTGATTTATATTCTAAATCTTCGACGTAGTCTGGATTGTCTACTGGAATATCACGCCACTCTGAATGTTCGATACCTTCATCATCTGTATAAGTTACTTCTTTATGTTCTGTCATAACTACGCCGTACTCGTCTTTCAAGTATCTATCTTTATGATGGAATGATTTATCGTTAGATACTAATGAAGCAGTACCAGAAATCACACCTATATCACGATCACCTTGTTGAGATTTTCTTACTTTGCTACCATCTAACGCAACAATCATACCCATTTCAATTGGTTGCCCACTTTGCGATTCCATTAACTCGGCAATATCCGCGTTATCTTGCTTCAATTTACCAGCTAACGTAATCGTGCCTGTATATGTGCTTAAATCATATTTGATATTCTTTTCAGATGGTCCGCCCTTATCAGCATAACCAGCTACAACGTGATAGTTTTTAACTGCCTTAACACGGTTACTATTAAATACCATTTGTGTGTGATTACCTTTTGAAGTTTCTGATTGTAGCGAGTTGGTAACACTTGAACGTGACCCACGGGCGATACTGCTATCACCAGACCCTAATACATAACTACGTGTATCATAAGCGCGCGAGTTACCCGTTGACGCTAAAATGGCACTTTGTGGCGCTACAGCAGCAGACCCAGTAGACCCACCAGAAAAACCACCTTTTACAACTGTTGGAACGACCGAATACTTCTCGTTAGCTATAAATGCGTTGTTAGCGTAGCCAGTAGCACTACAGCCAATAACTTCGACAAGGTTGTTATATGATTCAATGCCGTTACCTGTGCCGTTACCTTGTAGGTTAGCGCCAATAATCTTCATACCTTGCACTTTAGATCCGCCGACGATACCGCCTTTGTTACTACTTTGGAATATATTAATATTACTAAAGATAATGTTTTTACCTTTATTCGCGCCACCATTTACTTTGATGTCTGCCGACGCATTTCGGAAACCGTTAATATTAATATTATTTAAAACTACATTGCCACTCATAAATTGTATTGCGATTGCCGGTTGACCCGATGTGAAACTACTGTCGCCAATAGCTGTGAAGTTATTAACTGCAATGTTTCTATATGCCGAAATAACTAATGCTCTAGGGTCTGCGTTTTTGTACACACCGTTTTTGTAAGGGAATAAAGCTATACAGTCATTTAAGACTATACTTTTCGCAGTTTTTGAAACATCTGTCGTCGCATGATGATGACCAATATGTCGTGGGTTATACGAACGACAGTCTTTGATACTAATATGACCATTGACCACAATGCCATGACTTGCCGAAGCAGTAGCGTGTGCTTTTATTTCTATGCCCGCATAACTCTTATAAGATGTATTGCCAGTCATCATAACGAATTGTGACCCGTCATCTATTTCAAAGGCATTAGCGTTACCGTGATTTGGTTTAGGACTGTGAGAATAACAATTTGAAATAAATAAATATCTCGAGTGATGGGTAGTGATACCATCATCGCCGAAACCGTATGCTTCGCAATTCTCAATCCAAATATATTTAGATTCTAATTCTTCGGGTACGCGTACGCCGTCACCTTTATAGAAATAATCGTCACTAGCGAACGTTACATCTATACAGTGTAAAAGTGGGTCATATGATTTAACGTTTTGCACAAATCCTTTAGTTACACCGGCAAAGCGAATATTACTCGATAGCGAGCCGCCAGATGGATTAGACCCCATGTAATCGCCGTTACCTTCTGGGAAACGATTCATTTTGTCGCCATTAACAGCTAAATGTTCGATACTGATACATCTTGCTTCACCACTCATTTTTAAGTTGGTAATAGCGATTGTTTCGCGTGGTGCTTTAGTTGATAACTTAATAGTTGAAATGTCTTGCCCTTGCCCTACTAAACGTGTGTAGTTAGGTAATTTGATACCTTTATCTAACAAGTAAGTACCAGCCGAAAGGTTAACAGTTACGCCACCACTTCCCAGAGCTTTTTTGAAGGCTTCCGAACTATCTTTTTTACCGGTAGGATCACCGCCGTAGTCATCAACATTAACATTACGTTGGATCATTGCTTTTAGTTCGGCATCTGCTTTCTCACGGTCGTTCTTCTCTTTTAAGAAGTCGTGATAAAGTCTATTGCTCAAGTCCGGGAAACGTTTCGCGTCCATTGATGTGCGCGATGCTGTTAATTCTTGTATTCCGTTTCCGTTATGACCAAGCACTAACTCGGCTATTTGTTCGCGTTGATATTTCAATTCATCTGATGTCAACGTTTCTAAACCGTCGACCATTTTGTGAATAATTTGCGTAGTGTTATGTGCTTTCTTTTCAGTGTTCTTATGTGATTCTTTGTATGATTCGTTTCGGTCTGTATAGCTTTCGATGTCCTCAAAATTACTTTCAACTTGATTTACAAATTTTTGACCGAATACAGAATGAAGTTTTTTAATTAAGTTTAAACTCATGCTATACCTCCGTTGCTTTTATTTCACCATTATTTATAGTGAGTTTGTAACTTTTGCCATCTGTGCCATTCATTAGAATAGCGTCAGTTTTAATGCTATCTATTTTCTTCTTGTCTGATGCGCTCATAAGACCATCTTTGGACGTTGTCGCTTTCGGTATAGATTCGGTGTTGATACCTTTATCGTTCGCTATAAGGATAGGCTCGTCGTCCTCGTTGCCTGTTTCGTAATACAACCCCTCTTTGACGAATGAAATGCCACCACCAGCGCCACCAGTTTTATTAGATATGCCATTTGCCGAAAAGTTTAAAGCGTTGGTACTATCAATTATGTTAGCTGTAGCTTTGGCGTTCGCACCAATCTTTTCAGCTGTGATACGACTTTCTTTGCCGGGATTAGTTGAATTTACGCCACCTAGACCACCGACGTATTTAACGGCGTTATTTAGATTACGCATATACTTTTCACGCATGCGAAAATCACCGAAAACGACATCTTGGCTCTTAACTTTGCCGAAAGGATCGCGTACGGTTGTAACTTCTACTATTCGAGCGTCGTCATTCAATCCTGTTAAGTTATCCCTAACGCGAACGACATCACCTGGTATCGGTACAGCATTTTTGTAATGATTGGGTAGTGTTACGAAATCAAGTGATAACGATGTCTTAATACTTTGCCCTATAACTGATTTTAGCATCGCGTCCATTGTTTTCTCTTTTTTGACGCGACCGTCGATAACGGGGGGCGCATGACGTTTCCCTATTACACTTGCTAGTGGGTGGGTGTATTCCATGATCAAGCCAGCTGTACTATATCCGCCCTCGTCTGTGAAATCGCCATAACCTTTAATAAAGGTAAAAGCATCAGTTGCGTCCTCCTCAATTTTGATATTATTCGCATTGACGCGACTATCAATGAAGTATTTCGCTTGATGCTCGATAGATGTTTCTAAAGTGAAAGTTTTTGTTTTCTCGTCGTAAGTATATTCTAGTGTGAAACGGTCGAGTCCTTTTTTGAATAATTCCCAACGTGTATCGCCTTCGCCTAGACTTTCAAAGCTACTTGCGTTCACTTTATCTTTCAACTTGTATTTGTAGCCACTCTTTTTGAATACCATATCGAAATACTTCTTGCCTGTGAAACTACCGTTATACGATTCGTAAATGCGATCACTGTTGAGATCGTCGACTTCTCGCTCTTTTGCTTTAACGTGCAGTGTTTGCACTTGCCCGACACTTGATTTATCTGTCATAACAACGCGATACTCTTTTAAGTCTGTAGGACCACCTACACGGGTTACCCTCCACATTTTAGTGATACTGTTTAGTAAATCGTAATTATCTGGGTTTTCTACGATATCAAATTCGAGCGTTCCTTCTTGCGATATCTTTTGCGTAACTTTCGTACTTGTACTTAGCGGAAAGCCACGCCCTTGTAAACTTCTTACTATTATTGCCAATTGCGTGACCTCCTATCTAAAGTAAAGTTTATTTTTAAAGTAGATACTTTGTACCTCTTGATTAAAGTGAAAATTATTACTGCCCGGCTCGATAACTGGTTGTGCGCCCGATGTATGCGTTCCAGATGATGTAGCGTCGACTGATATACCGTTTTTAAACGTTTGTAAGCCATCGTATTTGATTTTGTCGCCAGCTTTCATATTCAAACCACTAATGCGCATCATGTCATGATTGCCAATGTAGAAAGTGAAATCTTTCGTGTCTTTACCAAGAACAATTTCGACTGAATAATCTTGATTGAATTGCTCTATAGTTACATCGCCTAAATAGTAATAATAACCATCTTGAATGTTATAAAATTTGTTTTTTCTATAATCGTCGTTTTCATTCCAAGCGACATCGTCTGCCAGCGCCCAACATTCCATATTAGGGTTAGTTGATAGTGCTGTGTTGTATGCGATGCTTTCGAAATATGGTAATTCTATTGTTTCAAATTCTAGTTCTATATCGCCCGACGTTTGTGTACTATCTAATGATATTGGGCTTACTAAACCGACTTTTAACTGTCGACCATCCGAGTATTCCAGTTCGAATTTTTTATCTGGATCATTGAATCCTAAAAACTCGATTGTGTTGTCACTTGCTGATAATTCGCGCAAAAAAAACGAACCGCTAAATAACTTCTGCAGCTCGCTTCTTAAATGCGCAACATGCGCGACTCTTGATACGGAATATCTTAGGCGCATCGTTACTGTTTTCATTTCTTCCATTGTGGCGTTGAGAAATCGACCATTTAACCGCTCTACACTGTTAAACTCTCGATTATACCCTGCACTTTGTACATCGTAGCCAGTAACTTCGATGTTTTGATGCGTGAAAGGGTTGTCGCTTACACGATATTTATTACCACCCTTCACGACTTCTATATCGTACATAATAGGCAAGAAAGCACCCCCTTTTAATATGTTAGCGCGCCTTCGCGTGCGTTTGCGTCATCTATCCATGATTTAATAGCCGGTATATCACTTTCGTTGTGTACATTTAAGTTCACAATAGGGCGTGAGTTTTCAGTCATACTGTGTCGTACATCTTTAGTTAGATGCTTGTCTACGTTGCCGCCTAAGTTAGCATTAACCCCGTTTGTAAGGTCGCTATCTAGGTTTGCATCAAAAGCATCACTAACTAAGTTAGCAGCTTTAGAAACGGCTGATACTGCGCTACCTTGACCACCACTAACGCCAAGCGCCATACCTTGCATCATATAACCGCCAATTCCACGGAATACGCGAGAAGGTGAATGTATACCTAGTACACTTTTAGCTTTAGCAATCGCCTTACTTGCTACATTTCCTGCTGCTTCTATAACTTTAGATGCACCATTCATAATACCGTCGGCTAAACCAGCGATTAAATCCCCCCCGGCGTCCATCATGTCACCAACGAATGACTTAGCTTTATCAACTGCACGATTCACACCATCACCAACGCCATTTACGACTTTCCAGAAACCGTCAACAATGGATTGTAAAAAACTACCCATTCCGTCAATAGCCGATTGCACCATATTGACGAAACCGTTATTTACTTTATTAACCCAATCAGTTACTTTTTGATTTATGTCGTTGGTAATTTCTGAAAATTTACTAGTTATCGAGTTCCAAATTTCTTGTACTTTTGATTTAGTATTTCCAGAAATTATAGACCAAGCTGTGGAAATTAAGCCCTTTATAGTTTCCATCGCATTACCTAGAAAACTGGTAATTATGCCCCAAATATTTGATATTGTCGACCAAATTATATCTAAATTTGTAGATATCATATTCTTTAAAGTGACCCACGCACCGGCGAAATCGCCAGTTAGTAATTGGATAATAATAGTGAATAATGACACCACTGTATTCACGAAAATTTGTATCGCCATTCCTAATACTTGAAACACTATAGACCCGATAGCCCACAATGCTTGAAACGCTAAAATGACATTACTAATGACGGTCACAATGATTATGCCGAAAATCTTACCAAACATGTCGCCAAGTAATTGCAATATTGGCATGATAGGTTGTAGTGTGGTCTGGATTGACCCCCATAATTGTTGAAACCAACCGATGATCCCTTGTATCGCACCACTTACCGCAGTAGATATTTTCTCCCACGTTTCTGTCATGAAGTCACGGAACGTTTCGTTTGTTTGCCATAACCACACGAAGCCACCAACTAATAACGCTATAGCACCAAGTACGATGCCAATTGGCCCCGTTAAAGCTGTGAACGCTGTACCTAATGCCGGTAAAGCTCTTATAATCATACCTATTGGATTAACTAAGAATTTGAATACATTCTTTAATACGGTCATTATTCCGCTAAATATCTTACTTGCAACACCAGCTTGTGCAAATTTAGTAATAAGCCCCAATATTGATGTTCCGAATAGTCCTAAGACGCCGTTAACAGCCATCAAAGGCATCATTAAAGACCACAACGCGCCCATTAATATAAGCGCTATACCAGCCATTTTAGCTACCCACGGGTGATTTTCCATCAACGTTGCTGTAAACTCGACAATTTTAGTTACAACCTTCAAGATTGCGCTTGCTATTGGTGCCATTGCGACGCCGAACGCTACTAATGAGCGCACAATATTACCGATCAATTTCATTATCACTGGTCCGTTTTCTTGCATGTAGTTAACAAAGTTTTTAAACCCTTGTGATTCGCCTACTGTTTTCGACCATTCACGGAATTTAGCGCTCATTTCTTCCAAGTATTTGAAAATGTTCGTTGAGTTCTTACCAAACGCTTTCATTAAGTTAGCGATACCGGCGAACACATTCTTGAAAATATTACCTATGATAGGCAAGTTTGTTTTTGTGTATTCCATGAATTGCTTAATGCTGTTCTGTCCGTTTGCGCTATTCGCCCACGTTTGAAATGACTTACCTAATCTGTTTAACCAGTTAGCTGACCATTGGAATAATGGCGCTAATTGAGTGAATACATTAACTAATCCATCGCCGAATCTTCCTGCTGCGCTTAATAGCTTGTTAAATACAGATACGCCAGTAGTGTTAAGCATATTGAAAAATTTCTTCGCTACTGCGCTTGTTTGCGTCCATTTAAGCAATGATGCACTCGCTTTTTCTACTCCTTTAGCCACACCACTAAAAAATGGCGTTAATGATTTCAAAGCTGATTTCATAGCATTTAAACCGTTAGCCATCGACTGGAATATGCTATCGGCGTTTAATTTAATAATCTCTTGCCATTGAGATTTAACACCTTCGAGGGCGTCCTCGTATGCTTTTGTAGACTTACTAGCTTCTATAGTTCCATCGTCTAGCATTTTAATAGCACTTGCAGCCATAAACGCATACGACGCGAAACCAGCCAGACCAATTGCACCCACACCCGCAAGGGCAACGACACCACCCGACAAGGCTTTTACAGCGTTAAGCACAGCGAACAATGCCGGTACTAATCCACCAATAACTGGAATAAGTCCTTGTACAGCCGTAAGCATTACACCTTTAAAGGTTTGTGAAAATACAGTACCAAATGATCTAATGTCACCAGCTAACCTATCCACTCTACCTTGAAACGTTTGTATTTCCCTTTCAATTGCGCCAAATGCTTTACGCATTTTAGATGTTGCGGAAGTATCGACATCTACCTTTACAGTGTGATGTCTGAATTTCTGTGCCATTGCTTTTGCTTTCATTAAGGCACGTTGAAACTTACCGATTTTAGCGTCTACATCTGTAGTCACTTCACGTGGTATTGACGACTTCGCCAATCGTTGAGCTTTATTGATGTTACGCTCGAAGTTTTTAATATTTGCCATAATGCGAGCAACAAAATTCTTTTCCAATAGTTAACCCCCCTTTATTTAAATTGTTCTAAGAATTTGCGTGATCCACGTTTGACGGCTTCACGTTCTGCCTTACGCTTCCTACGTTCTTCCGCTCGTTTACGTCTAAACTCTTGTAACTTGCCGCGAATTTCATATCTACTTTGCTCTATTTCCTTGTACATTCTAGTTAGGCGTTTGCCACCTTGTACCATGCCGTTTGCGCCTGCCATGTGTAAGTTGTTCTCTTTATCGTCTAGTAATCTATCTTGACCGCCAATAAGCCAATCCTTCCACTCTTTGGGCGTCATACAGTATAGTTCGCGTTCTGGAATGTAACCGATATAGCGCGAAGTAAGTTGTCGCAACTCGTCAAAGTCTATAAGGGTTTCGCGCCCATGATATCCATGAAGTTGTCCGTCATTAGTTCGATTCCCATTTTCGTTTGTTCTTTTTCTTCCTTCTTGACCATTTGCACACCCTTGTTCATTTGAACCCAATACTGGCGTGTTTTCTGTTTGAAAAAACCCGAATTTGTCATAACATCAACTGCACCGGCTAACAACTCGATAGTGTCGTCCTTTTGTTCAATGACATTTGTCACAGCGTCCATAATTTGCTCTTTAGTTGGTCGTTCTGATAAATGAGCCGTTGCACACTGCCAAAAGCTGAAAATAGCTTCTGTATCTTTGTTAATTAATTTTGTGTAGATAGCATTAAAGCCTGGTACTGTATTATCTTTTTCTTTTCCACTAAATTTCTTCGCTTCGATATCAAACATCAAAGATCCTTTAGCTGTAATTTCTTTACCGTTAATAGTTAGTGTTTTAATTGCTTCTGTCATTTTGTATAACCTCCATAATATAAATAAAAAAAGGGGCGCTATGCCCCTATATTGCTACACACCAGATGGCGTACTTCCTAATTCTTTTTGATTCTCATAAGTACCGTATTTTTCGTTAAATTCTTCGAACTCAACAAGTTCTGCTGAAGCTGATGGGTTTAACCACTCTTCTGGTAACTCACTAAAGCCGCCATCTGCACTATTCCATTTAACTTTTAGTGTTAACTCGATAGTGTCGTCCTCATCATCAAATGACATTTCGTAAGATTCGGCTTGTACATATGCAAATACAGCGTTGTACATGTTGTCTCGTTTTTTAGTTTCAATAAGCCATACGCGCAACTGCTCGCCGTTCTTAATAGCCTTCTTAACTTGTTCTTGACCCGGATCACCCGGAATGTGTCCTGTTGTAAGTTTTAATTCTTCCGACGTTGAGTTAACGCCGTAGTCCATTTTGCCAGCGCGAACGATTTCGGCAAGATCTGATTCAATTGTATGCCCACCTTCTTGTAAATCTGCTAATAGCAAGCCCTCGCCAGCATCAAGTTTATCTACAGCAGGTCTAACTACACCAATGTAATTTTTTTGTGCCATTACTTATACACCTCTTAATATTTAGTTTTGTGCCTATATTTAAAAAGAAGTCGCAAGATACCGTGTTTAGTGTATTGATCTATGTCAATAATCACTTGTTGGTCATCTATACGACTTCTCTTAAATTCATAATCTTTTAATTCAATTTCACGATTAAGCAAATACCCAAGTATCTTGAGTAGATGCGTTGTTTCATGTCTATTTACTGCTTGACTGTACACATGTAACGTTACCGCTACATCTTCGGTCATGTTCGTTGATGATTCATCATTTGTGACATTCGTTTCACCCACTATGATATATGGGTAAACAGCGTCTTTTTGAACACAATCGAAAACCCTATCGTCCACATACTTGTTTATTAAAGGGTCGCCTTTTAACTTGTTGTATATACTAATAAATAAATCATCTTCTGCTGATACCCACATATCACAACCACCTTATGAAAAATACTTCTTAAATGTTTCGCGACCCGCATCAATTGCCGGACCCCAAAAAGGTTGGGCTTGCATGCCTTTAGTCATGTACCACTTACCAGTCTTTGGATCTTGATATGCCCACGGTATCTTTTTCGCTCGACTTCCGCCGGGACCAACCGCGTATATGCCTGTACCGTACTCGACGTATATAGCATAAGAAGCACCAACCTCGATGACCCCAGTTAATCCACTATCTTTATATTCAAAGTTGATAGATTCCTTTAGAAAGCCTTCGTCGACCGGTGCTAACGATACTGCTGTGTTATGAATTACATTGACTGTCTTTGCAATACCTTTTTTAGCCCACTTTTCAGTTTCCCTTTTATATTCTTCTAGTTCTGCGACTAGATCCCAATTACCATATTTTACTTTTGCCATTAGGTACCACTTTCAACTTAATTAGATTGATTTCGTGTTGTCCGCCTTGATCTACAGATTCACCGTTGCACTCGTAAAGGTTACCCTCGTAATTAAATATAGTTTTATTATTGTTTATTGGTAAGTTATACGGGGTGTACAGATTTCTGTCGACACTGTCGCTCATTTGATGGTATTGTAGGCGTTCATTTGTTGTTGGTGTATCCATAAAACCTTTTGTAGTTGTTTCGCTTATATAGCGCTCTTTTCCATTAGGATATTGACCAACTAATTCGATTTTGCCTATTTCTACCGTATGAGGGAACTCATTATATGGATTAAACACGGTAACCAGTCCACCTAACGCGTCTGTATGGTCTTAACGGCTTGTACATGCTTTCGGGAATGTCAGTAACAAAAGAATAGCTAACCGTACCCATCGAGCGACTAGCAAGGTTGCCAGTAGCCCCATGTTTGATACAGTCGGCAATAAAACGCTTAACGCCACTAGGTAACGTTTCATCTTTGAATGATTGGTTACAGTGGTCGTCTGCCATTGGTTTGTACAGTTTGATAAGTTGATTGAAAACTTCATCGTTGCTTGTATCTTCAAGCGGTATCTGATTCAACAGTTTGACGTCTTTTGCGTCCATTACTTACCACCTTCTAATAATTCAACGAGTTCTGATTTCTTCATATCACTGTAGCCATTTAAAGTACGTTCTTTAGCTATCTTCTTTAATTCCGATACTTTCATGTCAGAATAATTAGGACGTTCGGAAACGTCCTCTGTGATTGCTATGCTTTCAATAACGGGTTGCCTTTGTAGGTTGTTGTCAGTGGATAAATCAGTTAGGCGCTCGCGACTTACTTCTTTGCCTTCACGTGGGAAAACATCACCTACGTTGTAAATACGGTTACTGTCTTGCAAGTCTTTGAACGCTCTAATTGCTTTGAATATCACTATAAATCACCTCTTATTTATTTAAACACCTTCTGGTGCTGTTACTCCGGCTTCAATCTTAATAGCTTTTGATTCGTCGTATAAGTAAGCAGCGAAATGCTCGTCACCGAATAATCCAGTTGTTTTGCGTGATGCGTAACGTTCTGTTTCTACTAATACATTGCGTTTTAAGAATAATTTTAAAGCGCCTTGTTTGACTAGGTACGCTGTACCTTCTTCAACTTTACGTGAGCGGTAAATAGCAGCGCCTAATACTTCGCCAAATGCACCTTTAATAACGATGTCATCGCCTAAATCAGACGCTTTAGTGAAGTCAATACCAGCGTCTTTGCGTAATTGCGATGCATCTTTAGGATTGATGAACAATACCATTGGCTGTTGATCTTCGTCGTTGAATACTTCGATAGCACCATTAATGCCGTCTACAGTTTTAACATCGCCTTCATAAGTAACTTTAGTAGTGTCTAAAGCGCCTAATAAAGAATTGTCAACGCCGTTAGCGATACCCATTGCTAACTGTTTAGCTGCTTCGCCTTTAGGGTCACCGTACGCTGATAAAAGTGTTTCATCTGTGATTTCAAAACCTTTAGCGATTTTCTCAACTGTTACTGATTTAGTAGATGTCTTTAATTCGCTTGTTGGAATTTCTGCGCCTTCTGCTACTACTACAGCATCACCAGAATAAGCGTATGACGGCATCGTTACCGTGTCGCCCGGTTGGTTTACTAGTGTAGTGTCTACGTCTGCGAATTGTGCGAATCTTAATTGTGCCGGTAATTCTGCGCTTACCATTTGCGCTAATACTTCTGGAATGATTTGTGTACTCTTTTTAATTTGTCCCATGTTGGTGTTAACCTCCGATTAATTTGTTAAAAGTTGTCGGGTCATTTGTGTATAAGTCTTGACGTTCGTCAAAGCTCATAGCGTTGAATTGCTCGGTTGTTAATCCTCCCGATGGATTACTTCCGCCCGCCGGTGTTTTGCCAGTCGGTTTGTTACTAGCGAATAAGTATGATTTAGATTCTTTTAAGTTGTTGATTGCCTCCTCTAACCCTTTAACTTCGCCGTCGTCTGTTAATTCCAGTCCATCTTTATTGATGAAAGCTAGAATATCGTTAGGATCGTTGGCATCTTTAGCTACGCCTAACTTAATTGCGTTATTTAGTTGTGATTCTTGGTATTTAGTTGACCAATCCGCGTTAGCTTTTTGTAATTCTTCGAGTTGCTTCTTGTACTCGCTTTCGTCCGCTACGTTTGATTGTAGCGATTCAATTTGGTTGGTACGTTCTTCAAGCTGTGCTTGTAGCTCTTTGATGTCCTCGTTCTTATCATTCAAGCGACTGCGAGGTACCATGTTGCTTGTAGCATCTTCATACGCTTTGATTACGTCTTGCTCGTCGGCTGTACCGTCAGCAAATTGTTTCACTATGTCTTTAAATTCCATTGTTTATTTCTCCTTTTACGTTTTTAACGTGTAACGACACGATAATTTGTATAAAAAATAAGCCTTTTAACGCCATGCTTAGGGCGAATGTGTTATTTACGGTCTTTATATTGCTTTGTTCCGTTTGGATATAAGATCATTACTTTATCTTTTAAGAAATATAGTTTTATTAAGTTGTTCATTTGTTATTTTCCTTCCATTTGACCCATTCACGATATGTCATATAAGGGATAACTTCGTTTTTACCTTCGTCGTTTCTAACACGCATAACAGTAGGTAGTTCGTCATTGTCCATAAAATAAAGTAGCTTACAACGGCAGTTGATATTCTCTTTCGCACTCTTAACGCCTATAAACAACTTAGGCGCTTCACCTATACAACCACTAGATTTAAAGTTTGCGTCTATGTCGACGACCTTACCGTCTAAATGTTGATGTGTGTCGCGTGTTCTAACGTCTTTCGTTGCTTGCCACTTCTTACGCATTTCTAGTCCGTTATCAGTAGCGACCTTTGCGCTATCAATACCAGCTTGTGACATTGCTCTCCCAGCTTCGGTGCGAGCTACACGTTGCGCCTGTGCTTTAGTCATGCCTATATCATCACGTAATGCCTTCGCTATCTTGCCATATCCTTCACCACTCATGATGCCTTGTGTAATGTGTATTCGTATACGTCTTAATACTTTATCACGATGCTTTTCTAATGTTGGTATCAATTTGATAAATTCGATAGGTTGTTCAATAGCTGATTGGATAATCTTTGCGTTTGGCACATCAAATTCCATTGACGTTTGACTGCTTAACTCATACAAATAAAGGCTCATAAGGAACTTTTCTACATAAGCGTCTTGCTGTGACTTCTGGATAGCCTTAGTGACTGCCTTGTAATCATCTGTTAGCATTAAGCCTATGCGTGTTAGTTCCTTATTGAGCCTGTTGTATTTGTTAAATTCAGTCCATGTAACATGAACGTCGTCATCTTGATAACGTTCGAACATGTCCGCTATTTCTCGTTTGATTACTTTCAAACGGTTAGCAAACAGTATTTCTATTTCTTTATCTGCTTGCTTGATTAACCTTTCAATATACTTATCAATGTCATCTTGATTTATTATCTTCGGATCGGTCATTTAAACCCTCCCCAATAGATGGAAGTTGTTCGTTGTATTCCATTTGTTCGGCGTCCATGCGTTCTAATTCAGTCTGTGGATCATTAACCCACGGGTGATTAGTAACTAGTGTTTCTTTTGATAAGTATTGAGATTGTGCGCCAATTTGTGACTGTTCAAGTTCATTCATCATACGGTTATAGTTGAATACAATTTCTATATCGCTTATATCCGCTTTGAT
Organism: Staphylococcus equorum; assembly: GCF_029531845.1. Lineage (GTDB taxonomy): Bacteria > Bacillota > Bacilli > Staphylococcales > Staphylococcaceae > Staphylococcus > Staphylococcus equorum_C. The sequence goes on along the minus strand of NZ_JAMBPV010000004.1, from coordinate 109,270 downwards.
ATTGTAATGTTGTATAACGAATGTAAGTAATTCTTGTATCGCTACATGCGTTTTATTACGTAACTTGTTAGCTTTCAAATCAAGATTGCCGTATAAGAATTTCAATGCTATGCCACTGGGACTAGCACCGAATTTGTCTGTTTGGAAGTCTACAGCTTGCCCAAATTCCATTAGATATGCACGCATCATTTCGAGATAATCCTTCGTGCTTGATACTGGCACCTCAACTTGAATCGTGTCGACGCCACCCTCACTATCAACGTTAATCGCTTTATAGTATTTGAGGTTACTCATGAAGTCTTTCAAGTCCTCACCTTCATATCCTTTTAAGATATAAATTAACTCGGCTGATTCATCAAACATATTTTGTGTATCAGATAATCGCTTATCAATAGCATCTATGATTGTCTTGTACATGTGTATATCGCTTGTTTCTTCGGGGTTGTTCTTGAATGGTATAAATGGCACGCGTTCCCAGCTACCACCGTCAAAATGACCTTGTACGTTGTTCTCACCATGATAGTAGTCTGGTATCAAGTTTTCATGTTGTTTAACGTAATAAGTAACATCTGTCGCAGTCCAATACTCGACCTTTTCTTCATCGTTTAGCTTGTAATAACGTATAAACGCTTGTAATGTTTCGCGTTCCTTATCAGTCCAAATAGGTATCGCTTGTTCTGCCGGTACTCTAAATAGTTTAAATTCGCCTTGCTCGTCAATATAAGGCTGTAACCATTCGACGCCTTTGTTAGCTGCCGCCGTTAAGATGTCGACTAACTTGTTATTCCATTTATAGTTAAATACTTGTTCCAAATCTTTCATGATTTTGTCATTTTCATGTGATAACGTGACCGGATTACCCACTGTATAACCAACCTTTTGGTCAACTAAATTCTGATGAAAGTTAGTAGTGATTTTCCAGTTTGGTTTTTCAGTGTCTACTTTGCCGTCAGCATCTTTTTTAGGCTCTTGTTTTATAATGTCGTTCTTTTTATCATAGTATCGTTGACCCATTGTAATATCGTCTATGCCTTGTTTATGCGTTTCAATTAAACGATTGATCATTTCTTCTTGCGTTTCATACTGTGGCGCTAGTTCTTCGACTATACGCTCGCCATAAGACTTTTCATTTGGCATGTATATTTTAATCACCTTCTATTTAAGTATTGATAAATTAGATTGTTTCATATCACGTGATAGGGCATACCTAGTGGCATCTATACTGTGATTGTCTTTGTCCTCTAATCTCGGCTTAACATTGCCGTCTTTATCTGTTTCGTAGTCTATATTCTCAAACTCACGCGCTATATTAGGCGTACGTCTAGGATCTATGACAATAGCGTCTAAATCATCAAGCCACTGTTCGCCATATTCGACGCTGTCCGGACCCTTCTTAACGCCTTTGATACGTCTGATGCCGTGCTCTCTTTTAAGTTCATCTATACTTTTAGGCTCGGCACTATCTGCGTACATTTCGTCTGTTTGATATCCTCTACTCCATAACCACTTAGCAAATTCCCTGTTACTTATCTGCACACCGTAGTATTCATCAATAGCGTATATGATGCGTTTCTTCTTATCATAATGCCATCTAACAAACGACAACGGATCTGTAGCATAACCGAAATCGACCGCGTTACGTATATTGTCAAAGTTATCAATCATATCTTGTTGTATTTCTTCTATTTGTAAATTATTGAATGGTACGACACCACTACCGATTGCTTCACCCATGTATTCCCACCTATAACGCATTTCGTTTCGTTCCTTAGCGCCTTCTGCTTCACTGATAAACTGTTTCGATATGAAAGGATTATCTAAGTAAGTTGAATGATGTACAAACGTATTATCGGGTTGAAACGATGATTCGTATTTCTTGTTAGCCCAATGTTGTTTACGTTTGGGCGGGTTATATGAGAAGAAAAACTTATAAAAAAGACCATCATCAAGCTCGCCACGTAGTAGTGAGTTGGTAATGGTCGTTAGTTCATCTTCCGTTTTAAATTCTGCTATTTCTTCTATCCACGCAATTGTGAAAGGGAATTGACTATCCTTTAATGACTTCAAGCGTTCTGGGTTTTGGGCACCTCTAAATATAATCCTGTTACCTCTAGGCAAATAAGTTATTTCCATTGGCGACACTTTCACTCTAAATAAGTGTGAAACACCTTGTTCGTTAATAGCCCACTTGATCTGCTCGAATACTGATGACGCAAGTGTATTATCTATTTTACGGATAACTACAGCATTAGTTGGATAACGCATAATGAGTTGTACAATGATATGTGATATGTCCGAGGACTTACCACTACCACGACCACCCTTAGCAATTATGTTCAAAACTTTATCGTTTCTTGCTGCTCTCCACAAGTCATGGAATTTCTTAGGGATTAATTCAGACAATTTCTTTTTCTCTATCATTTGATATCATCTTCAAACAATACGGCACCTTTGACGTCTATTTCTTTCTTGTCTAAGTATGCACCATGTACTTTTAATATATGATCTATCGAACGTTGTCTTTCTTCAAAGTCTGGCGTCACTGTATAAGTAACTTCCTTTTCCACTTCATCATTTAAATGATCATAACGCTTGCTGTAGGCGTTTTGCGTCTCACCCCTAGCGATTGATGCCGATAAAGCTAAAGCCTCCGTTATACCCATTAAACTTTCTTCTTGCGCTTGTTCTATGCGTTCTTTAATGTATTGCTTAACTGCAGTAATTTGTAGTAGCTTAGTAGCGTTGGTATTCGCTTTGTTTTTTGAATAACCAGCTTTTACATAAGAACTCGTAGCATTACCAGTTTTAATATATTCATCTGCAAACCTTTGTTGTTTAATATTTAATTCATTCATCGTATACTATCACCTTCTTATCGCTAATCGCTTATTAAAATTGGACATAGAAAAACGTCCCTTTACAGGACGCAATATTTATTCGAAAATTTCTTCTAATTCATGTTTACTTAAAGTTTCAGACGCAGCTTTTTCTTGTCTTATTTTATCTTGTGTGCTTATATATTTTTTTAATGTATTCATTGAAGGACCAAAACCATGACTATTTAAATCATCACTTCTACCTTCTATTTGATCTCGTATTTCCTTGTAACGATCTAAAGAATATAAATAAAATTCTGCAACTTTCATATAATCAATTTGTTCAACGTCATTTAAATCAAATCCATAAAACTGTATTTTATTTTTTATTGTGTCTTCTTTTTCAGCGTCATTTAATTTTTCATAAGAAAAAATAGCATCTCTATATAATCTTAAAACTTTCGATACAAATTCTTGTTTAGATTCATCTATTGCATCATTTAAGCCGTCAAACAATATATCGTCATAAAATGCTTCTAACCCTTCCTCTAATACTTTCACTTCTACACTGTAATCTTCATCAGAATTTAAAGTTTTTAAAATTTTAAATTGATTTAATAATGAAAGCCTTTCTTGGTCACTCATTTTAGCCATTTTCCATTCCTCCAAATTTTTATTGTACTACGCTTTCATTATAGCTCATACAAATAAAAAAGGCACACACTTTAAAGTGAATGCCATAAACCTAATGTTTGAATCAGTGACATTTGATTTTCGGAGTGTAGCCGAAGCTACTACATGTATTATACCCTCTATAGGTATGTTTCGCCGTTTTATGTCGATTCAGTCGACCCAATTCTCTAAATCTTCGAATTGTTCTTCGTACACTTCATCAATCAAGTGTCTTTTGCGATTAAAATATTCATCACGCTTAATGTTCATTATCTCGATTGCTTCCTTGCCCTTCTTGCCTTGCATCATCAAACTAATCAAACAGTAATCTATATCATCTGGTGCATCATCGCGTATCTTCTCAACAAACGTTATCTTGTCTATTATACGTCTATTGCGTACTGCCCACTTCTCACGTCGCATAACGTTGTTCTCTACCTTACTACTATTCACGCCTTGTGGTTTAGGTAACGACGCTTCCACGCCGTACTGTGCTACACCGTTACTGTCTATTTCTGGCATTAACTCTTTCAACGTATTACACAAACCTCTATAGTTTTCCAACATGTCTTTTATTTCTTCTCTATCGTACATCTTAGCCCTCCAATTGTTTGATACGTTCTTCCAATATGTCTTTCTCATATTCTCTAGCTTCTAACTTACCTTTTAAGTTTCCGTTTTCTGCTACAAACCCAACTAGTAATAATGTCACAAACATAAGTATTAGTATTAACCACATTACTTTTCGTCCTCCCTCTCGTTCATATCAATTTCGATAGTGTATTCGTTAATAGTCATGCGTTCCTTAACTTTATCCAATACATCTTTTTGGGTGTTGTTTTCTACTTCTATTACCTCAAATGTTTCGTTATCCTTTATCTTGCGCACACTTTCGAATACTTCACCTGTATCGTGTGTGATTGTCTTAATTAAGTATTTAGTCACGCTGTAACACCTCTTTAACTTTATCCACTATATCCTTACATTCCTGTTGATCCATATGCGCCTCTATCTGATTCTTCTTCAAATTTCTCCACTCTTTCTACATCCATATAACTCACTGGTGCAATAACTAACTGCGCTAATCGTTCACCTTTTTGAACTATAATAGGTTTATCGCTTATGTTATCTGTAATAATTCCAACTTCTTTATGATATGTGTAATCTATTGTCCCTAATGCCACACGTAACTTACTTTTCAATGACTTACCAGAACGTGGTCTTACTTGTCCTTCATATCCATAAGGTAGATTAATAGCTATATCTGTTTTTACTAACTTAGTAGTGTGTGGTGGAATATTTACTGTTTTAGATACATACAAATCTAGTCCACTATCACTAGGATTTGCTCGTTTAGGTTTCGTTGCGTTGTCACTTAATAGTTTGATTTCTAGTTTAGTCATTTTAATTGTCCCCCAATTTATATTCTGTAACGCATTCCACTTCATCAGTATTGATATATGTCTCACGTCCTAATTTATCTTTACACGGTATAAACGCATTGTCTGAATGTGTAACAACTCTTGCGACTTCTCTTAAATCCTCTTGAAAATTAGGCTTGTCCATGCACCAGATTTCGAGTATATCCATATATTTTTATTCAACTTATTTTACCCCTTATCCTATGATTTGCGTTAACGTCCCTATCGTTCTAGTTAATAGCGTGCCTATCACTAATATGTGAATTAATATACGCGTCGATTTCTTCAATTTATTACCTATCGTGTCGAATATAACCATATATGCAATAAGTAACATTACCTCTAATAAATTAGCTGTCATCATAATGAAATCACCATTTTTTGTGATAGCTTAGCTGTCACATTACCCTTCAATTTTTGTAGTTCTCTTTCGCGTTTCTTTCTCTTTAACACATCTATCTTTTTAAATTGTTCGATATACATTTCTTCGTCTTTTTCGTCCCAATTCTGGCGACTGATATCTTCAACATTACAGCCACAATGCACGTCGCCACTTTCCCATCTGTTACGTTGTGTCGATTGAGAGTGACCACATGTACAAATAACTACTAATTCGTTTCTAGTACCACCAGACGGATATACACGTCTGTTGATACCTACAATTTTGAAACGTCCTAACTCTTGCCCTACCATGTCAATTGTTTTTACTTTCTTCTTTGCCTTCATTCTTCTTAATCCTCCATATCCTTTATCATTTCTTTTACTTTCATTCGATTTATCGGTATTTCTTCACATGGCACTGCTACAGTAATGTTTCGCGTTGTCATACCCATTAGAAAACCTTTGATGCCATGTTCTTTTAATAATCTCGACATTTGCGTTATATTCATGTCTTTAGTATCTAGTTTGTATCTCATTTTTTGAGCATCTGATAAGATCATTTAGCTTTTTCCGCCTCCACTTCTGAAATACTTACTTTCTCGGCTACAAAACCATTACCGGCGTACTTATCTAGCCATGATTTGGTAGCAATGTTTGTTATCGTGTGCGGTTTCCACCCTAGAAACTCGGCGCATTCTTCACGCGTCCCGTGACACACAACGTCGTCACCTTTATAAATCACAAAATGGTATTTGCTTTTACGACCTCTCATTTTCGAGTACCTCGATATATCTGTTCGCATAGTCAGCAATTTTCTTTAATTCTGATATTTCATCATCTTTGCGTCCTAATCTCGTAGAATAACGACCCATTGTGAATTTCATAGCACCTCGTCGTTCATCTGGTGTCGATTGCATGAAAAAGTAATCTAGGAAATCAATGTCGCCCTCGTAATGTGAAGGTGCGCTACGTTTCCTTTGCTGCACATCGTTTGATGAGTTAAGTCTTGCTCTTTCGACACATTCCTTCCCGTGCGCTAACGTTTTATTGATCCTATCCATCGGACTTGTTTCTTTTACTTCGTATCTTTCAAACTCATTTCTGTTAGTTATTACATATTCATTTCCCATTGAAATAATTGTTGCTTCGTCGTTTTTATCAACTATAATGTTGTCGATCACGACTTCGTTTACTCTACCTATTACGGGCATACCGTCACTCAATTCAGAAAAACCTACATCGTGCACAACAATAAGTTCATTTAACCTTAATTCTGTGATTTTCATATTCAATTTACCGCCCTTTACATTAGTTGAGTGTTTCCGTATACATCTTGTTTTAATCTCGCCACTTTATTATTCTCACTTAAATGTTCAAACCACTTACTACTTACTCTGTGCTTAGCTATCATCTGCAAGCGTTCCTGTTCCTTACGATGCTTAGCATCCAATCTAGCTTGCTTGCGTTCTTCACGCTCTCTATCTTCCTTAGCTAGTCTGATTAACGCTGTATCGAATTCTTCGCTAGGCTCTCTTAATAAGTTTGTCCCACGTCTTAATCGTGCATCTAAATCTCTAAATGATAACCCTTGCGCTCTCATATCACTAATTGCATCTTCGCTTAAAAACGCAACCTTACCGTTAGCTCTGATACGTGCTTTGAATTGTTCACCCTTTTTGATGTAACGTTTATTCAATCTGATAGCGTCTTTCATATTCCAACCAGCATCTACTCTGCTTTGTACTACACTTAGCGTCGTACCTTCCTTTTGCAGTGTTTCTATATCTTCATCAGTTAATTTGTAACTACCATTATTTGTATATACATATTTATCAATCCCAATTTTAACCATCGTTATATCCCCCTAGAATCCTCTATCTATAATTTCTACTTTATTGATATCTTTAAATAAGCTCGTATCTGTATAATCATCTAAATTTGTAAACATATGGTTCGATATTCTACCTTCAACATATTCACTTGGTTCATCTACATGTGCAGGAAACGTATACTGCCTTTCGTACTCAATCGTGTACTTAATCTTGATTGTTTCTTCATTCATCGGAATCACCTTCTATATATAAATGCATGATTATCTTTGGTTCCTCTGCATACTTCTTAAAACTTGTAATCTCAACTATTTGATTGTCATCATTCCATAAGTGACCATTCGCTGCATCTAACACTGTTTTAATTAAGTTGTCTATATCTGGTTTAGTTCGCTTATATTGTCCAACCATCGCAACATGTTTCTTCTTGCTCCATGACTTCAATAATGGGAAATGGAACTCTATTGTTAGTTTGATTGGTTTATCTATCATTAACATTGGCATTTGCCACTGTAAGTCCTTTTTATGGTCTGTATACTTCTTAGGCATGTAAGTCTGTACAAACTTTCCAGCATTTCTAAATCGTGGTCTAGGTGATGACATAGGTGCATCAACTTTCAATTCGATTGTTTCCATGTCCTCACTCCTGTATGAAATCAAATATGCTTGTTTGATCTACTCTAGTTAAATTGAAATGTTTCTTTATTTTTTCTAATCTATTATCTGTAACGATGAATTCATCTAATCCATATCGTTTATATAATCCGAATAACCTATTTGTTTTATTATTAAGTGGTATGACAGAACCAACCACTTTACCTGTACTATCTTTCAAATCGTATTCAGTGCTTAATCCCAATTACCTTACCTCCACAATAGCCACTCGTCTTTGGCGTTCATTTAATTTTTGGATAAATAGGTTGTACAATGTGTTACCGTCTCCTTGTGATGCTTCTATGAGTTTCTGAGCATATATATCGGAACACTCAAGTTTTTGTTTAATAAAATTCTTAGTTATCAAAATTAATACCTCTCATTCGATAATCTGCACCGTTCATTTTGATTAATGTTGTGTTAGACATCATTCGGCTAAATATCCGTTGTGCATCTTTATTCTTGCTTAGTTCCTGTGCATTTAAATTAGTAGTGTATATATTATGTTTACCAACTCTTGATTCGATTAGTTCGAACATTTTACCTGTAGCAAACTCGTTCATGTTAATTCCGAAATCATCGAACACCATTAAATCTACTTCACTGATAATTCTGTTTAAGTCTTGTTCGGTTAGATTAGTATTTTTGTTATAAGTTCCTTTAATAGTTGATATTAATTGTGGAACGTTCATGTAAAGGACTGAATATCCTTTTTCTCTAATGCCTTTTACAACTGACATTGATAAGTGTGATTTACCTGTACCAAATGAACCTTGCAGCAATAGCGATTGTTTATTATCAAGTGTGAAGTTTTCTACATATCTTTCACATAATGCTTTAGCTCGTGTTAATTCTTCATTAGTGGCTTTGTAGTTATCAAAGGTACATTGTGATAGATCATCATTGATAATTGATTTCTTGAATATGCTATTAGCTTTAGCTGATTTGTTACGCTTATCAAACTCTGCTTTCTGTTGTTTAGCTAGTGCTATCATTTCGCAGTCACAACCATCTTTAACTATTTGACCATTATCAAATTCATAATAATCATAAGTACGACCACACTTTTCACATTTCAAGTCATTCTCTTGTTTGACTATATTGTTTTTAAATCCTACTTTACTTGCGATATTCTCAAAGGGATTCATTTACTCACTCCCTAAAATAGATTTGCATAAGGGTTATCATCTGATTCCTTATTGCTTACTTGTTGGTTACAGTAACCTTCGAATTTAGTTCCGAATAGTGTTTCTGGTCTTAAATACTTATTTTGGTCAGTACCTTTCCATTCTTGTACTTTTATATCAATAACTTTTTTAAAATCATCTTCTCTAAAATCTTCTTTCCACCTAGCTTCTATAAATGATTTTGTTTTATTAGTTGTATGTCTGAAATTTTTACCAGTCTTTTCATTTAGATACTCGATGATTGATTGATAAGGTATAGTCGGGTTGCCCGACGTATTATTAATTGTGTTACTGTTATTTGTAATATTGTTAATTGTAGAACTGTTAATTGTAGTGGGTTGACTGTCGACCGGTCGGCTATCAACGGGTCGACCATCGACGGGTCGGTGATTAGCCTGTCGAGGATTATGGAACAATGTGTATAGGTTGCTACCATAAATATTATTTGATTGTTTCCTACTTACATTTAAATAACCAAAATTTATCAATTCATTTTTCGCTCTTAAAAACCGGTGTTTTCCTATATTCAACTCATGTTTAATTAAATCTACACTAGGAAACGCACTTTCATCAGCGCCAGCGTATGCTGATAAGTAACTGTATAGCGCTTTAGCTTCTATACTTATATTTGTATCTTTCATTACTCTCTTAAATACAAGTCCATATCCTGAAATGGAAGTCTTTATACTATCTGTCATTACTTCTCACCTTCTCCATATAACAGCCATTCAAGTGTTACGTTGAATATTTGTTCCATTTGTCTCAACCTGTCCATACTAGGTAAATGAATACCTCTTTCCCATTTGCTTACAATACTTTTATTTGCCTTGAAAATATTTGCGAACTCTTCTTGTGACCAATCATCACTCGCTCTAAGCGATGCAATTCTATATCCGATAGCTTTTCTGTCTATTGGTTTAATCATCCTAGGCATCATCATTGTTTTTCACCTCGTAACATACTGTTTAACTTGTCATCTACTGATATCCAACTATTATGTAAGTGATATAAATCATCGAATGATTTAACACCTATCGCGTGCTGTTGATTGTGGTGGCGCCTGCACAATGCTAGTACATGTTTATCATGATGATCCATTGTTTTACGGTTCATGCCACGTCCTACTGCTTCGTAATGTGCGAGGTCTGCTTTCTGTTCACCGCATATTACACAGTTTCTGTTTACCGTAGCCCAATACAACATTGCTTTATCACCTTGTAATAGTTTGCTTGTTTCAATTCTCATTGGTATTTGGTTGTGGAATATGAAAGTTATGATTAGTTCGATTAACTCACCAGCTATTTTCCTAGTACAGTCACGTAAACTAATTCGTTCATATCCATTCATAATTTCTAATTCACTTTGAAATCTTTGTCTTAATGCTTCTACTGGTTCTCCCCAGTACAATTCAATATCTTTACACATGGCAAATATCTTTTTACGTTGGTCAATTGAAATCAATTTATTGTCTGGTACAGTTACATCAGCGTTTAGATTGTATCCATTTTCCATTAATTCAATATGGCTATTTTCTAATTCAACACCTGTGGCAACGACGGAATATGTACCGTCGTTATCCAATTGGTATCTAGTAATTTGTTGCATTTCATCACACCCTAGAATGGAAGGTCATCATCATTTATATCAATAGGACCATTAGCATTTGCGAAAGGATTACTTTGATCACTTAATGACTCTTTTTGTTGTCCTTGTCCGCTAGACTGTTGTTCTTCACGTTTCATATCATCAGTTTTAGGCACTGGTTTGTTGACTACTTCATCACCTTTATTCCAAACTTTTACGAATGAAAGTCTTACAAAGTATTTGCCTTGATCTTCATTTAATTTATGTTTTAAAACAATAGTTCCTGCCTTATTAATTAATTCATCTGTGTTAAAAGATAAATCTGGAAGATTTAATTTGATACCTAATCTACTTAGGAACTCTACATATTGTTTTTCTTGGAAGTCTTGTTGGAATGGTGGCACAAATTGATTGTGTTTATATTGCTTACCTTCGCTGTTTTCAAATACAACTGTGAAATATCTGTTTTGACTATCATTAAATTCAACGTCTTTAACTTTGACTGTGAACTCTCCAGCGCCTAAGAAGTCGCCACCTTTTAAAAATGCATCTTGATTAGTTTCTTTAATGTGTTTAGCTTGTCCTGTAATATTCATAATTTATATACCGTCCTTTTAATTTTTAGTTTAGTTTCCGTTTCTAATTGCTTGTACAACATCGTTAATACTTGGGTTAATAAATCGTTTGTCACTTATTGTCACGTTTTGTGAATGCCTAATTTTTGTTTCATATAAGCTTGATGGTTCTGCATTCAGTACATAATCAAATTGCTTTTGACCATCTTGTTCCGTTTCTTCTATAGTCATTCTTGCTAGTACATCTGATTGGCTTACTACTGCTTTTTTAATCTGTTCTTGCGCTTCAATAGTAATGGTAGGGTTAATTGTTCCACCTTCATCATCTTTATCTTTATTAATGCCCTCATGACCACTTATAGCCAAATGAAATTGGTAATGTTCTTGTAGCTTAGAAATGTATCTATACATGCTTACTATTCGAGTAGCTGTTTCGCCCCAATCGTTGAATGTGGCTTTACGTGTCTTACCAGCCATTACATCGTCCATTGTTATATCTCTAAGTTTTTGTATTGTTTCAATAACTACTACATCAATTTGCTTACCGTTATTTCTAAGCTGTTCTAAAATCTGTGGAATCATTCTTATTACATAAGAGAAATGTTTATAATTCTTAACCGCCACTACTGCGCCATCTTCTGAAACTGTCGTGCCATCTTCGTTGATATCAAGTACAAGTGCGTTGTTATCTTTAGTTAGAAAAGTAGTTTTTCCAGTTCCAAACTTTCCGTAAATAGCAAACTTATAAAACTTGTTCGCATTCTGTTGGCTAATATCTTTAACACCCAGTTGAGTTAAAATATCTTGTTCTTCACTCATTTACTTCAACCCTCTCACTTCTGTGTATTCTTATATGAGTTGATTCACATATAATTTTGTCGTGCTTAGTCCAATCAATTTCTAATACTTCGAAATCTTCTTCGAAAAATTTGCGTGCCGTTTCCATTTCATCTGTATATTCGACTTTAGGCGCTCGTTCTGTCGGTCTATTATCAACATAGTGATCTACATTCTTATGAACGATATAGCAATAGTCTTTCTTGTGCATAGACTTGTTTTTTACCATGTCATCACAGCGCTCATTACTCTATCTGCTTCATCGGTGTTCTCATCTATCCATTTGAATACAGATTGTTCTAAGATTTCTCTTGCAGTGTTTACTCCTAGTTCTTCATCAGCTACTAAAATTTCATCTATAAATACGTTGTCTAACGTTTCAACAGATATATTCGCTTCAAATTGCGTCATCTTTCTAACACGTAAGACGAATTGGAACCCTTGAACATTAATTACTTTCTTACTTTCATCATTGATTCTGTAATACATTTGACGACCTCCATGATATTAAGTTATAGTTAACTCATTAAATTTTTTGAATAATATATGTCGTTTGACTGTTAGGCGTTGCAGCGCTTTTCAGTCTTTTTTGTTGCCTTTAAATAGTTAATCCAACTGTCCCAAGCCACATAGCTAAAGCAAACTGCTACCCAGTAAATTAGAAACAAGTGGATAAAGTCTTTAGTGAAAATCAAAGCTATGAAGAATATGACTATAGCTGTTGATAATGCTAGTAAACCTCTCATGTTATCCCTCCATTAATTCATTAAGAGTATTTTGCGAAATGTCATGATATGGAAATTTTTCTTGAAATAGTTTTATTGGAACTTTTCCAGTGATTGTGAAATATCCTTCTGCTTCTAATTCGTCATTCATACGTTTGATATACCGATTGGCAGTTGGTGTTGATACTTCTAATAATCTAGCCACTTCCTTTGCACTAAAGGTATTTTTTATCATGTTCAACCCTCCTTATTTTTCGATTGTTGGTAATACACTGTGTTCTTTTAATAAGTCATAAATGAACAAACGACCTTTTTGTGTCCATTTTGTATTCATTCTTACTGAAGTACTGCCATCTTTATGTTCGATTTCTTTAGTAGATGAATGCGTGTAACCTTCACCATGTATACTTGAGTAAAGTAACCATTGCCCAGATTGTTTGTACTGTACTTTTAAATCGTGAAGTAATTTGTTAAGTCTCTGTGCTGACATTCCGTAATCTTTAGCTATTTGACCCACTGTTACTAAACTTTTATTTTGTAAAATTGAATCAAGATAAGATGCTTTAGGTTCGAATTCTGCATTTTTTTGTTTACTCATAGTGTTTTCAAGCTGTAACTTTTCGTTTTCTTCAACTTTCACTAGTAATTCAGTTAAAGCCTCTTTATAAGACCCTGGCAATTTGTTTTGGATTTGTTGTTCCATTTCGTTAAATTTATTAATGTAAGCCATTTTGAAATTGTTATGACCTTGAATGTTGAACATGTATAAAGTAAAACCATCTTTAGTTAATAGGTATTCTTTATAACTTCTTCTTTGCCCCTCAACTTTGTAATTGCTTGATATAATTAGAGAACTCACATTTGAGGTTTCTGAAATCATTGTTTCTAAACCCTTTACAACATTGTCGTGCCTCTTTCCTAACTCCTCTGCTACAGTTCTACTTGAAACTACTGGTCCAAGTGCTGTGTTATTTTCGATTTGAATTGTTTGTAATCCTTGCATTTTTTCCTCCTATTTTTTAATTTCAAATAATTCTTCTGATTTATAACCAGGAAATAATTTTTTGTTTATTAACATCGCTTGCTCAATCGTGAAAGAATATTTTCCTCTAGTTCTATCTCGCACTGTTGTATACGGCATATTAATAAGTCTGGCTATATCTTTTTCTGTGATGTTATGTTTCTTCATTGCTACCAATAATTTGGGGTACAAATTCAACACCTCCGAAGATACGGTACATTGCACCTATATACGATACGTCGTATCTATAAATAATACTATATACGATAGTTCGTATATAATCAAGTAAAAAATCCAAAAAAATACGATGTATCGTAAAAAAACTCTTTACTTCCTATTTAAACGCATGTATAATAAAATTAACAAATACGAAATGTCGTACAATTAATGGAGGGCAATTACATGAGAGAAAGAAGCCAATTTGTAGAAGATAAAATTAAAGTTATGGGGTATAATACTCGTTCGTTTGCAAATGAAGTTGGTGTTTCTTATACAACTTTGCGTTCTATGCTAGAAAGAAATTTTGAAGGTGCTAAAATTGAAAATGTTATTGCAGTAGCTAAAGGGATTAATGTATCTGTAGAATACCTTTTTGATATTGGGACTGATTTTGAAGAAGTTGAGGCTGCTCATTCCGATAAAGGCTTAACTGAAAAAGAAGTTAACGCCCTTAGAGATATTTTGAAAAATTACGAAGATTAAGTTACGGGAGTGTTGCAAATGCAATTCAGTGAAAGTTTATTAAATAATCACGATCTTTTAAAAGTAAAAAAAGTCGATTTACCAAATGGAGAAATTAAGGGTTATTACAGAAGAAATAAAAAGCATCCTAATGGTATAGTTTTGCTTAATGATAATTTTGATTGCTACGTGCAAAATGGAATTTTAGCAGAAGAAATCGGTCATCATGAAACTACATACGGTAAAATCTTAGGCGCATACACTACCGATAGCCAAAATCATATAAATGATTTAAGACAAGAATTAAAAGCACGTAGACGTGGCTATGAATTGGCGGTGCCGTTACAAAAATTAATTGATTGCTATGAGCATGGTACGTGGGGGAATATTCACAATATGTGTTTATCAATGGAAATAGATAGATCGTATTTTCAAAAAGTCATAGAGGATTATAAAGTTAGATATGGACCCTTTGTCGAATGTAATGGTTATGTTATAAACTTCTCACCATTAGACATCGAGAAAGTATAAACATATTTTTTTACACTAAAACAGAACATACGTTCTTAAAAAGGAGAAAAGAAAATGAATTTAACAGAATTTCAAGAACATATCGAAGGTAAATTACCGGCTTTAGATAGTTTTTACGATAGAGCTATTAACTATCAATTAGAAAAGGATAGTAGACGCCCTACCAAAAAACGTTGGTCTGAAGTAAAAATCGAAAGAGCTGCAAATGGTATGTATAAAGATTTAATTAAAGGTATATACGAAAAAGTAAAATCTTTAGTGGAAGAAAGAGAGAAAAAACCAACTACGGTATGGATTGATTATTTAGAAAAACATGAGATGTATGAACAGATAAATGAATCACTATATGAAATAGAGTTCGAATAAATTAAAAAAATCTAAACTTTTCACCCAACATTATATATAATTAATATTGTAACGACTTATAAAATTTATTTATTGAGGAGAATGCACCATGAAGAAACTCTTATGCCTACTAATTGCAAGCTTATTAATATTGTCAGCGTGTGGTTAAAAAACAACCTTAAACGATATTATTAAAGGGTTTAAGGTTGCTGATTTAACAGTTAATGATAAAAAGGAAATGAAACCAGAAGATTACGGGACTGCACCAATGAAAGCTAAAGAGGCGCTAATATTTGAAGTTGAAAAGGAAAAAAATGCTAGACTACTAGAATTTGAAACGAGCAAAGATTTAAAGGATACAAAAGCATATTATGATGATTTAGGTAAAGAAAGTGGTGCACTATACTCACATACGTATTCAGATGGTAGTTTCTTATTACAAATGAATGGTGAAGTTAGCGAAAGTAAATTCAACGCATATAAAAAAGCTATGAAACAAGTTATAAAAGGCGATAAAGTGACAAAAGCAAGTGTAAAAAAACGAGTTATAATAAAAAAATGACAGTAGTGTAAATGATAGTGATACTTCTGATTCAGAAATCAAAGAGCTTATAAAAAACGATCCAAGCATATCAAGTGAAAATGAGGTCGTTATAAAAAATGATGCGAATCAGCAAGTTAAGGATTCAAGAAAATCTGATAAAGAAACACCTTCAGAACAGCAAAGTGAGAGCGAGAAAGAAACTGTTGTGTCAAAAGAAGAACCATTTAAACCAAATGAACACGGCGGCGGGCACCCACAATTATATACAAACGAAGACTTGCCAGATGACATAGGCGAAGCTAAGCAATCACCAAATCCATATGACAAAGACCACACAACAACGCATGATGAAAGTATGATGAAGACACCGGACGCAGAACCACAAACAAGCGAAAAATAAACGTTAACGAAAACAGTAGAAACTAGAACACCAGATGAAGTGGAAATAAATGTTGATACTGCCCCAGCCACACCCTCGCACATCGGTTTACCCGATGGAGCCAACGAGTCGATAAACGAATAATGCCCGGGCGACTCAGTCGCCTTTTTATTTTACTTAATTTAAGAGGAGCGAGAATAATGCCGATATATAAAGATGAACGCACAAATAAATATTATTATTCAGTGAGATATAAAGATGTGTACGGCAATAACAAAAGAAAAATGAAACGCGGTTTTAAAACCAAACGCGAAGCTAAAGCGGCAGAATCTGAATTTATACATGGTATCAAAAGTGGATATAGTGACTCGAATACATTCGATTATGTTTTTAATCACTATTTAGAACACACCGATTTAAGGGAAAAAACACGCAGACGAAAAGAAAACGAATATAAAAAACATATACATGATAAGTTCGGACACATAAAAATGAATGATATTAAACAAAATCAATGCCAAGAATTTAGAACGTACTTAATGAATAATCTAGCAAGCCCTAACACAGCGCGAACAATTTGGTCTGGTTTTAAAGTCGTTATAAATCACGCTAAGAAGCATTTTGGTTTATTGGTTGACCCTACAATATCAATTACGCCTATACCACGCATCAAGCCGAAACCTAAATACATGTTGCGTGAAGAATTTGACGATAAGATAAGCAAAATTACTGAAAAAGATTATCGTGACTTATTAACTTTAATGTTTTATACGGGGTTACGTGTTGGTGAAGCAATGGCATTAACGTGGGTTGATTATAACAAATATAAAAAAGAAATATCGGTCAATAAAACTATAGACATAAACAATCGCAAATTATACAGCCGAGCAAAAACAGAATCGTCTGAAAGTACCGTGCCGTTACCTAATTTCATTTTAAAAATGTTAAACGAAAGATACGAAAGCGAGGCGACAATTCATAAATATTTCGATGACACTTATTTTATATTTGGTGGAATTGAGCCGAAACATTACAGTCATTTACAAAAGAAATATAAACTTGTATTCACAAATTACGACATTCATACATTACGACATTCTTACGCATCTTATTTAGCAAATAACGGCGTCGATATTTTTGTATTACAATCACTTATGCGTCACTCACAAATAACCGAAACTATGCAAACGTATAGCCATTTATACACGCAAAAAAAGCACGATGCAATACGCATATTCGACAACATTTAAAACAAATGGTATCAAAAAGGTATCGCTCGTGCTTTTAATATTCATGAAAGGCTTAGTATCAAGGGTTGTAACTAACCAATACTACCTTCCATTTCGAATTTGATTAAACGGTTCATTTCAACAGCATATTCCATTGGAAGTTCTTTTGTAAATGGTTCAATGAAGCCCATTACAATCATTTCAGTTGCTTCTTCTTCAGAAATACCACGACTCATTAAATAGAATAATTGTTCTTCTGAAACTTTAGATACTTTCGCTTCGTGCTCTAATGAAATATTGTCATTAAATACTTCATTATATGGAATAGTATCTGAAGTAGATTCATTATCTAAAATTAAAGTATCACATTCGATGTTTGAACGTGCGCCTTTTGCTTTACGGCCAAAGTGCACGATACCACGATAAACAACTTTACCACCATCTTTAGAGATAGACTTAGAAACAATTGTTGAAGAGGTATTTGGCGCTTTGTGAATCATTTTCGCCCCAGCATCTTGTACTTGTCCTTTACCAGCAAATGCGATAGATAACGTACTACCTTTAGCACCTTCACCTAAAAGTACACAGTTTGGGTATTTCATAGTTAACTTAGAGCCTAAGTTACCGTCAACCCATTCCATATTACCATTTTCATATACTAGAGTACGTTTTGTAACTAAGTTATAAACATTGTTTGCCCAGTTTTGAATCGTTGTATAACGCACGTGCGCGTCTTTGTGTACAATGATTTCAACAACAGCTGAGTGTAATGAGCTTGTTGAGTAAACTGGTGCCGTACAACCTTCTACATAGTTCACAGATGCGCCTTCATCAGCAATGATTAAAGTACGCTCAAATTGACCCATGTTTTCAGAGTTAATACGGAAATAGGCTTGTAAAGGTGTGTCTAATTTAATATTTTTTGGAACATAAATAAATGATCCACCTGACCAAACAGCTGAGTTTAACGCTGAGAATTTATTATCTGTAGCAGGCACTACTGTTGAGAAGTACTGTCTGAATAAATCTTCGTTTTCTCTTAAAGCACTGTCTGTATCTTTAAAGATGATACCTTGGTCTTCAAGTTCTTTCTCCATGTTGTGGTAAACAACTTCTGATTCATACTGTGCTGAAACACCAGCAAGATATTTTTGCTCAGCTTCAGGGATACCTAATTTATCAAACGTACGCTTGATTTCTTCAGGTACTTCATCCCATGAGCGTTCTGTGTTTTCTGATGGTTTAACATAATAAGTGATATCATCAAAGTTTAATTCTGATAAATCTCCACCCCATTGTGGCATAGGCATTTTGTAGAATTGTTTCAATGATTTTAATCTATAATTAAGCATCCATTCAGGTTCACTTTTCATATTTGAAATTTCGCGGACAATGTTCTCTGTCAAACCGCGTTCTGATCTAAAAATGGAAACATCTTCGTCGTGGAAACCATATTGATAATTCCCAACATCAGGTGCTTTTTTAGCCATTTAAATCACTCCTTTTATATATTAAAAACGACTTACGTGCAAGTTCATTTATTGTATTATTCTCTTTTAACTGTTTGCTATAAGAATAACAATTTCATCTATATACGTTCATGAAATTTCATGTTGTTCATACTAGTTTGAATGGGATTTTACACAATGTCAATGCTTCGACTCGAATTAGTCTTCTTCATTGCCTTCCTTTTCAACTGTACCCTTTTCTAAGGCTTTCCAAGCTAACGTGGCACATTTAATTCTTGCAGGGAATTGCGAAACACCTTGCAGTGCTTCGATATCTCCCATTTCTTCGCTGATTTCATAATCTTCGCCAAGCATCATTTTTGAAAATTCTTGACTCATTTTCATGGCATCAGCTAAAGAATTGCCTTTAACCGCTTCGGTCATCATTGAGGCACTAGACATTGAAATTGAACAGCCTTCTCCATCAAATTTAGCATCTTTGATAAAACCATCTTCTATATCAAACGTAAGATGAATACGATCCCCACACGTTGGATTGTTCATGTCTACTGTCATAGATTCATTATCTAAAGTACCTTTGTTTCTAGGACTTTTGTAATGATCCATAATTACTGAACGATACAACTGATTTAAATTATTAAAATTCATATGAGAAAAACTCCTTCGTTTGTTTCAACGCTTCAACTAATTGGTCAATATCTTCTTTCGTGTTATAAATATAAAAACTTGCACGGGCTGTAGAAGATTGTTTTAACCATTTCATTAGTGGTTGAGCACAGTGATGTCCAGCTCGAACAGCTACACCTTCAGTATCAACTGCAGTTGCAACGTCATGCGCATGAACATCAGTCATATTGAAAGTAATGATACCAGCACGACGATCTTTTGCCGGACCATATATCTCAATACCTTCTATCTCTGACATTTTGTCATAAGCGTACTGTGTTAACCTCGATTCATGTTGATGAATTGCTTCGAATCCTAAATTTTGCAAATATTTTATTGCCTCTGCGAAGCCAATCGCTTGTGCAATAAGTGGCGTGCCTGCTTCAAATTTTGTTGGTAAATCTGCCCACGAAGCTTCATGTTTATCAACAAAATCTATCATATCTCCACCAAATTCAATTGGCTCCATGTTGTTTAGTAATGTGCGTTTACCATATAAAACGCCAATACCCGTTGGACCAAGCATTTTATGACCACTAAAACTATAAAAATCGACACCTAAGTCTTGCATATCTATATCCATATGAGGGGCAGCTTGTGCGCCATCCACACTGATAATTGCACCATGTTCATGCGCAATTTCGGTAATAGCTTTGATATCGTTTATAGTACCCAATACGTTAGAAACGTGAGCAATAGCAACTATTTTTGTTTTTTCATTAATAGTCGCTTTGACATCCTCAATCGCTAATTCTCCATCTTGAGTCATTGGAATAAATTTTAATTCTGCCTTTTTACGCTTCGCTAATTGCTGCCAAGGTACGATATTGGCATGATGTTCCATTTCAGTAACAACGATTTCATCGCCTTCAGTAACATTGGCATCACCATAGCTATGTGCAACAATATTAATCGCTGCTGTCGTTCCACGTGTGAAGATAATTTCTTCAAAGTATTTCGCATTTATAAAACGTCTTACCGTTTCACGTGCATTTTCATAACCATCTGTTGCTAATGAACCGAGTGTGTGTACACCACGATGTACATTAGAGTTGTATCGTTTATAGTAATCATCAATCGCATCAATCACTTGGATAGGCGTTTGACTTGTTGCTGTAGAGTCTAGATAAGCTAATCTATTCCCATGTACTTGCTGCTTGAGAATTGGAAAATCTTTTACAATTTCACTAACATTTAATGATTCGGTCAAATTATCCACAGACCTTTCTTAATTAAAAATCTATAATCAGACCTTAGTAAAGTTAGGGAGTTTACTTTTAATTCAAGTTTAAAACACACTTAACAAGAATCATTCGCTTTCCTAACACTTGAATTACTATTGTCTTTAACGTAATTAATATCGTTAATTATTTATTAATTTTAAGTTCTATTACTTCACGTAATTTGCGTTTTACATCTTCAATCGGTAGTTCACGTACAACTGGATCTAAGAAACCATGAATAACCAAACGTTCAGCTTCTCGACGTGAAATACCACGACTCATCAGGTAGTAAAGTTGTTCTGGATCTACACGACCTACTGATGCTGCATGTCCTGCTTCTACATCGTCCTCATCGATTAATAGAATTGGGTTAGCATCCCCACGTGCGTTTTCAGAAAGCATTAGCACACGTGATTCTTGTTGAGCATTTGATTTAGTGCCGCCATGTTTAATGTAACCAATACCATTAAATATTGTTGAAGCACTTTCTAACATAACGCCGTGTTTTAAAATATATCCATTTGTTTCTTTACCGTATTGAACGATTTTAGAAGTTAAATTGATTTTTTGACTACCCGTACCAATGACAACAGATTTTAATTCACTTTCTGAACGGTCACCAATTAAATTAGTAGTATTATCAATAATTTGACTACCTTCATTCATTAGTCCTAATGACCAGTTAATTGTTGCGTCTGCTTCTGTCATGCCGCGACGAATAATGTGACCTATAAAGCCTTTGTCTAAATAATCTACTGAACCATAAGTGATTTTCGAGTTTGCACCAGCACTTACTTCTGAAACGATGTTAAGTTGGTTACCTTCGCCGCTTGCATTTGATAAGTAGTTTTCAACATACGTTACTTCTGCACTTTCTTCAGTAGTAATAATTACATGATTGTAAAAACTTGCATCAGTATCGTCATGTAAAACAACGTATTGAATTGGATGTTCCACCACTACGTTTTTAGGTACATATACAAACATACCACCGTTAACAAGTGCTGTGTGTAATGCTGTTAATCTATGTTCATCAACAGTTACTGTGTCATTCATAAAATATTTTTTTACTAAATCAGGATGATTCTTCAACGCATCTGATAATCCTTCAATGATTACGCCATCGTTTTTTGCGGAATCAGAAACCTTTGTAAAAGCAAGTGTATTATTGTGTTGTATTACTAAGTTCTCTGTATTTTCTACATCAATAATTTCTTTTACTTCTGCTGGTAGTTCTTCTATTGATTCATAAACATTACCTACTGTTTCATGTTGTTTAAATGAATCAAAATCCCATTTATTAATTTTTGTTTTATCTGGTTTTGGCATTTCTAAAGTTTCAGTTAATTTCAACGCTTCTCTACGTAATTCAGTTAACCAAGAAGGTTCATTATGGGCTTGTGAATATTCAACAAGTTGAGCTTCAGAAATGTTCAAAGTTTCAGTCGTCATACTATTTTTTCCTCCCATTTGATGATTGTATGATTTAATTCATTGGTATAAATCAAAACCTTAAATCTTCATCTAAATTAATGTTTTCATATGAGTTGAGACTTATTATTGAGCGTTGAACTCTTCTTTAACCCATTCATAGCCTTCTTCTTCTAAACGTTTTGCTAATTCAGGTCCGCCTGAAGTAACCACTTTGCCTGCATACATAACATGTACATGGTCTGGAGTAATGTAGTTTAATAGACGTTGGTAGTGAGTGATAATTAATGCACCAAATTCTTCGCCACGCATTAAGTTGATACCTTTGGATACTACTTTCAGAGCATCAATATCTAAACCAGAGTCAATTTCGTCTAAAATTGCGAATTTTGGTTCTAACATCATTAGTTGAAGAATTTCATTACGTTTTTTCTCGCCGCCAGAGAACCCTTCGTTTAAATAACGTTGCGCCATATCTTGATCGATATCTAAGCGATCCATTTCTTTATCTAATTTTTTGATGAATTGCATCAAATTAATTTCATTACCTTCTCCACGTTTAACATTAATTGCTGAACGTAGAAAATCTGCAGTTGTTACACCAGTGATTTCTGATGGGTATTGCATAGCTAAGAAAAGGCCTGCTTTTGCACGTTCGTCAACTTCTAGTTCTAATATGTTAACGCCGTCTAATAAAACTTCACCTTTAGTTACTTCGTAGTTAGGGTGTCCCATGATTGCTGATGATAATGTTGATTTACCAGTACCATTTGGTCCCATAACAACGTGTATTTCGTCTGTGTTAATTGTTAAGTTAACACCTTTAAGAATTTCTTTATCTTCAATAGACACATGTAGGTCCTTAATTTCTAATGTTGATGGCATACATATTCCCTCCGTATTATATGATATGTTTTTCCTATCTAGTTTATAATAATTTTAATCTGCAGTCAAAAGACTGAGCCTTTGTTACATCTTTTAATTATAACGTAGTTATATTTGAATATAAACCTTTTCAGGAGCTAAATTAAAATCGTTATTAAAACACAATCATTTTCGATAGGGATTTTTTAGGTTTAGTAACTGATAATAATGTCAGCATTGTTCTCAATGCCTATTATCTCTTAAAATAAGACTTATAGTACAGATATATGTGATAAACAATATTTTTTTCGATTTTGCTTTTAATATTCTCATGCTCGCTTTTATGCTATTATCATTTATATATTTTCAATCAAAAGGAGACTGACATGTCAAAAATAAAATGGTCAAATATTGGGAAAGGCTTTGCTATGGGAACAACTGATTTAGTTCCAGGGGTGAGCGGAGGTACAATAGCCCTCTTACTTGGTATTTATGATGACTTCATTCGTTCTATTAGCGGTCTTTTTTCTAAACGTTTTTGGGAAAGTTTAAAATTTTTAATACCAATTGGTTTAGGAATGGTGCTAGCTATAGGCTTATTAAGTAAAGTTATTAATTACTTACTTAATGAACACACCATACCCACGATGTTCTTTTTTGTTGGCTTAATCGTAGGTATAATTCCATATTTATTAAAAACTTCTCGCTTTAAACAAACTTTTAATGTTACACACTATTCCCTTGTTGCATTGGGTATCATCATAATTGTTGTCATTACTTTACTAAATAACGGCGACAAGCATGCAGGCGAAACACTAGAACTCTCAACTGGCCTTTTTATTAAATATTTTATTGCTGGTGCATGTGCCTCTAGTGCTATGCTGCTTCCAGGTATATCAGGATCATTTATGTTATTGGTGTTTGGAGTATACGGTACAGTGATGTATGCTATTTCAGAATTTATTTCGCTAAACTTTAACGCAATTCCTGTATTAATTTCCGTTGGTTTAGGCGTTATTGCCGGTTTCTTATTTTCCAGTAAAATCATCCAATACTTACTGACTTACCATACTTACTTAACCTATGCATTAATTATTGGTTTCGTAGTAGGTTCACTATACGCCGTATTTCCTGGCATCCCCCATTCTATCTTAATATGGATCATTTCAATCATAACGTTGGTTTGTGGTTTTATTATTAGTTATAAATTAGGGAACACTACAAAAGATTAAAATCAAATATATAAATTTTAAACGCCATCGATATTGCTCGATGGTGTTTAAAAATGCTTTTCTTCACACATTTCTCGAAATAGAAAAAAAATAAATTCCTAATTTCAAAAAGTGTAAATCTTTACAGTAGATATGTAACTTCATTTTTTATATAATATAATCTCAATCATTTTTTAGGTTGAAACAGAAAAAATTGGAGGAATTAATTAATATTTGGGAACCCTTATTAGTTTAATCACGTTTATCATTTTATTAATACTTACTGCATTCTTTGTTGCTTCAGAGTTCGCAATAGTCAAAGTTCGGACATCGAGAATCCACTCGCTTGCAACAGGTAATAATAAAAATGCACTTTCAGCACAAAAGGTAGTAACACACTTAGATGAATACCTAGCCGCTTGTCAATTAGGCATTACAATTACCGCTCTCGGCATTGGTATGGTCGGTGAATCGACTTTTGAGTTTATGTTACACCCGCTTTTCAGTAGTTTAGGTTTATCAGATTCGATGATACACGTCTTCACTTTAATTAGTGCTTTTGTAATTGCAACATATTTACACGTCGTTGTTGGCGAAATGGCACCTAAGACAGTTGCGATTCAAAAAGCCGAACAAATCACATTAATCATAGCCAAACCAATGATCATGTTTTACAAATTATTTTATCCATTTATATATATACTTAATGGTTCAGCGCGATTAATTTTAAAGATGTTTGGAATGCAACCTGCTAAAGAAAGTGAACTCTATCATTCCGAAGAAGAATTAAAACTATTGATTAAAGAAAGTCATGAAGGCGGAGAAATCTCTGAAAATGAATTGACACATATCAATCGTGCATTTGCTTTTGATGAAATGACGATTAAAGATGGTTATATTGCTCTGGACAAAGTTTCAGTTATCGATATTAAAAGTAATGTAGATGAAACAAAATCTTATATAAGCAATGCGAATTACACAAGATTCCCTGTGTTTAGAGATAACCCAACTCAAATTGTTGGCTATATACATGCTAAGGACTTTTTAAATGATGATTTAACGACACTTGAAGAGATTACAAACGATATTCTAAAAATAAGTCTTAATACTAAATATCATCATGTTCTAGAGTTGATGAAAACACATCAAATCCACATCGCACTTGTCGAAGATGAAAACCGTAATCCTATTGGTATGATTACAATGGAGAATATTTTAGAAAATATAGTAGGCGACATTAAAGATGAGCATGATATAGTCTAAGTATGACCTTTAATTAAAACAGCATTTCAAACTTAAACAAAATACCGGCAAAGTTAAAAACTTTGTCGGTATTTTTGCAGTATTTCTTTAAGTACAATTTAAACTTTTCTATATTTTAGAGTCGCTTGCCCAGACACGATGAAAGTCTTTAGTACTGAATTATTCACACGCATTAGATTAGTCACATACTGAACAAGGAAATCTTCTCATATGAATCAAGATAAAGGTGTTAGAACAAAATAACCCGGAAGTATATGTCTCATTACTTTTAAATCATTTAATGATATAAAAGCATTCCATAACCTCCGACCTATTAAATGAAATATCAACAGCGAAAGTGGTATTTCAGTGATTCTATATATAATCAATACATAAACCTTCCATTATCCAGTAAGCTTACTTTTAATTTGTTAGTTCTCCCATTGGAAATTAAACTAATTTTTATTCATCAATTCATTTCCATTGTTTTATTTTACTCATCTAAAACTTCTATTTCAAATATATGAGTTAAGTGTGCATCACATGTATCAAAATAAACTTGAATAATACACCCTTATTCGGGTGTGCTGCAGATTGTCGTCAAAACCTTCAACTTTGTTGGCAGTTTTTGTTAACGTTTTCCGTGAACACAGCCTCAGTCTGTAGTATTCAGCTTGTACTATGCCCATAGTAGTCGACGCAAAGCACACCATTTTCACACGCTACCTTTTTTACCGTTTAAAAAAATAAAAAGAACCCTAAAACCGTTGTGGTTAAAGGATTCTTTATGAAGTTAGTTATTATTCTGCTGGTACGACCGCACCATCATATTCTTTGTTGATATAGTCTTTAATTTCTTTAGATTGCAGTACGTCAACTAGCGCTTTGATTTTCTCGTCATCTTTATGACCATCTCTTACACCAATTAAATTCGCATAAGGATTGTCTTTAGCTTTTTCTAGAACAATTGAATCATCTTTAGGGCTTAAATCTTGATCAATTGCAAAGTTTGAATTAATAATTACAGCATCAGCATCTTCGTTTTGATAAATTTTTGGTAAATACTCTGCAGATTGTTTATTATTAAATTTGATATCTTTTTTGTTTTCTACAATATCATCAAACGTAGCGTCTTCTGTTTTAACGCCATCTTTTAATTTAATAAGTCCTTCATCTACGAAGAACTTTAAGAAACGTCCTTCTTCAGCTGGGTTGTTTGATACATATACTGTTGCGCCTTTTGGTAAATCTTTTAAACTTTTATGTTTTTTAGAATAAACTGCCATTGGCTCCAAGTGAACGTTCCCTGCTGATTCAACTTTATAGCCTTTATCTTTCTTCTCTGTTTCTAAATATGGTGTATGTTGGAAGAAGTTCGCATCAATTTCACCTTTATCTAATAATTTATTCGGTGTTGTATAATCGTTAATCGTTTTGATTTTTAATTTATAGCCTTTATCTTCTAACAATGGTTCTGCTTTTTCTAATATTTCTGCGTGTGGTGCTGGTGAAGCTCCGACTGTAATTGTTTTATCTTTTTCATCTCCGCCGCCACATGCTGCTAATAAAAGCGCCAAAGCTACTACAGAAACTAAACTTAATATTTTTTTCATATAATAAAGTCCCCTTTTTTAAAAATTTATCGTTTATCTATTTTATTTGTAGACCAGTCACCAATAAATTGAATGATAAATACAATAATCAGTATTAAAACTGTTGATACAAATATGACGTCATTTTGATTTCGTGTGAAGCCAGTTAAATATGCTAAGTTACCTAAACCACCTGCACCAATTACACCCGCAACAGCTGTTGATCCAACCAAAGCAATTGCAGTAACTGTAATACCAGATATTAAAGCAGGCATCGCTTCTGGTAAAAGGACTTTTTTCACTACAGTCCATGTATTTGCGCCCATTGACCAAGCCGCTTCGATTACGCCTTTGTCGATTTCTTTAAATGCTATTTCTACTAATCTTGCGTAGAATGGTGCAGCACTAATGATCAATGCAGGCAACGCCCCAGTTGGTCCACTGATTGTTCCTAATATTAAACTTGTAAATGGAATCAACAAGAGTATTAGGATAATAAAAGGAATTGCTCTGAATAAGTTTACGATAAATGAAACTACGCTATAAAAAACTCTTGCAACTGGTGATTTGCTTTTAGCGGATAAAAAGAGTAAAACACCTAAAATTAGGCCTAAAACAAAAGCAAATATCGTTGCTACTACTGTCATGTAAATTGTTTCATATGTTGCTAACCAAACTTCATCCCAACTGATATTTGGCATAGTAACCATCTCACGGAGTATGTCACCAAACGAATTACCCATGCTTTAACACCTCCACTGAAACGTGTTGCGCTTCTAAATCATTTTTGAACTTTTCGAATTTTTCAGAATTCACTGTTGACAAATGCACTACTAAAAAACCGATAGAGCCATCTTTCGTATGTTTAATATTAGCTTCCAATATATTCACATCAATGTTATGTGTCTTAGTTATGTATGATACTAACGGTTCCGTAGTATTACTTCCTGTAAAATTCAACCGAACTACATAATCATTTTCATTTAATGATATTAAATCTGTGATAGATTCATCAAAATCATCGTCTAAATCATCTTTAACAAAGCGTTTTGTTACTGCGTGTTGTGGGTTTTCAAAGACAGTTGTAACCTTGCCTTGTTCGATTACACGGCCACTTTCCATAACAGCAACTTCATCACAGATACGTCGAATGACATGCATTTCGTGTGTAATGATTACGATTGTTAAATTTCTTTCTTCTTTAATCTTTAATAATAATTCTAGAATTTCATCTGTCGTTTGAGGATCTAATGCACTTGTTGCTTCATCGCAAAGTAATACCGTTGGCTCATTTGCTAATGCTCGCGCGATTCCGACACGTTGCTTTTGACCGCCAGATAATTCCGATGGATATGCATTTTCTCTTCCTTTTAGTCCTACCAATTCCACTAATTCTAACGCACGTTGCTTCGCTTCACGACGCGAAACACCAGCGATTTCTAGCGGAAATGTAATATTATTTAATACATTTCGTGACCACAGTAAATTAAAATGTTGAAAAATCATGCTCACTTTTTGACGTTTTTTTCTTAAATCTGATTTAGATAAATCACCAATCTTATCTCCATCAATAATTACGTCACCTGAAGTAGGTTGCTCGAGGTTGTTCAAGAGTCTTACTAATGTACTTTTCCCAGCTCCTGAAAAACCAACTACTCCAAAGATTGAGCCTGATTGAATACTTAAATCAACATGATCTACAGCTAGTACGTCGTGTTTTTTAGTTTTGTACCTTTTGACTATTTGATTTAATTCAATCATCACACTTGCCTCCTTGTATTACACTATCAATTAAAAAATGCTTTCTCTTTTATTCAGTGAAGAAAAGAGAAAGCATTAAGCGCTTCTCTCATCTCCCAAAGTTAATAGTAACTTCATGTGAATTGGCACCATTTCTGATACAGACGGTTGCCGGGCTTCAAAGGGCACATCCCTCCACCACTCTTGATAAGAGTATCATTTATTTAATTATTTTTAATCCTATCATCGCACTCATGTTTCGTCAATAACTATTTTAAATTTTCTAATAAATAAGGAACAGATTGAAATGCGTAAATTCTTTTCTGTTCTTTTCCTTTAGACATAAGCATGAGTACAGGTACAGATTGTATTTCTTGCGCTTGGCTAAAATCAGGATGAAAATTCAAATCTATTTTTGTAATTGGTAATTTCAAAATTTCATTCGCTATATCTAACATTCGTTCTGAAACTTTGCAAGTTCCACACGTTGGTGTATAACCAAATATTAAATACTTTTCTTTTTCTTCATGTTCGTGCACATCTGCACGGTATTCACTTGTTACAGTCATGTTAATAAACTTACCCTTTCAGCTATATAATCTAATTTTGCTTTAGCTACTTTTTCTGCATCTTTTACAGAAAAACCATGTTTTCGTAGTACTCTGGATAAATATGGTTTAGGGCATCTAGCAACCTCACAATATTGTCTATCTATGCGTATATGTTTACTCTCACTGAGATATCGTTTGAACCATTTACGTATCTTTTCACCTTCTTTATCTGAATCAACAAGAATATATACTTGTTTATCATATAAAGATTCAACCATTTCATCGATTTTATCAATGCCCATAGTACCGTTCGTACATATGATATCAATTGGCTGATCAATAACTTGCTTTACCCGTTTCTTGTCTGATTTGCCTTCGACAATGATCACTTGGTTTAGTATCGTCATGACATCCACCCTCTAAATGTTGATAGTTGTTCAATCTACTTAGTTCTTCACAATACTTAGCGACTATAAACATAATTTACATATTCCTAATCTTATCTTATTATTGAAAATGATTTTTGTCATTTAAAGACATCCAACAAATGTTCATTTTCTTATATAATAATTGTACTTTCCCTTTATTACGCTACTCTCTGCTATATCTCACTTTATATATGGTTTATTATAAATAACCATATAAAATAGATCGTTCTTATTAAAAAAACTCCAAGATAATCAATATCATGGAGTTCATACTTTATTTTTTATTCACCAATCATTTCTGAGTATTGCTCAGCTGATAATAATTCATCTAATTGACTTTGATCGCTTAATTCAACTTTTACCATCCACGCTTTATCGTATGGTGATTCATTTACGAATTCTGGGCTGTCCTCTAATTCTTCATTAGACTCGACAACTTTTCCAGTAACAGGCGCGTAAAGTTCTGAAACTGTTTTTACCGATTCAACACTACCAAAAGTTTCACCTTCGTTAATGTCATCGTCGACTTCTGGTAATTCAACGAATACGATATCTCCTAATTCACCTTGAGCATATTCAGTTATACCAATTGTTACTGTATTGCCTTCAATTTTAACCCATTCATGTTCTTTAGAATATTTAAATTCACTCGGTACTGCCACAAGAATCCCCTCCTAAATGATTTTACATATTAATGATGCCATATGAAAAGCTTTCAAGCAACTATTTCTTGATAACATAATCTAATCAGATGTTTTCATAGCAATAGATGAAGCGTTTCCACAACGCTGTTGTAACCACTTATTTAAATATGGATTAAAATTTTATTTTATAACCAAGTTTCCTTATATTGGTCTTCTTTAAATCCAACTGTAACTTTATTTCCTGAAATGGCTAATGGTCTTTTCACTAACATACCATTTGAAGCCAATAAATCTAACTTTTCATCATTCGTTAGATCTTTCAACTTATCTTGCAACCCAAGCTCACGATATTTTGCGCCATGTGTGTTAAAGAGTTTGTTAACATCAATTTCTGTCGCTTCAATAATATTTTTAAACTCTTTTTTAGTAGGCGTATGTTGAACGATATCAATAGGTTCAAAACTAACACCATACTCTTGTAAGAACTTAGCTGCCTTCTTACAAGTTGTACAATTAGGATACTGGTAAAATTTTATCATTATGCTGTACCTCCTATGTCTAGTTAACACTAATATATCAAATTTCTACTTAAAACGCTCTTAATATCAAGCTGATTTTTTTAATAATGACTAAATGTCAGTTATAATGGGTTCAATAATATCTAAAACAAAGGAGTTATACTATGCAACCAATAAATTCTACAGACTATTTCAAAGAAACAATACAAAGTGATAATCCTGTTATTGTTAAATTCGAAGCAGGGTGGTGTCCAGATTGTAAAGCGATGGACATGTGGATTGATCCAATCACTGAAAAATATAATAATTACCAATGGTTCACTGTAAATCGTGATGAATTAGAAGACGTAGCGTCTGACAATGATGTGATGGGTATCCCAAGCTTGTTAGTTTTCAAAAATGGAGAAAAACTAGCTCATTTACATTCAGCAAATGCAAAATCTCCAGAACAAGTTGAATCATTTTTAGCAGAAACATTTAAATAAATCATAAAGTGTTTCAGATGAAACTCTGAAACATACATTTCAAATATAAATAAAAGGCCGCATTGAATTTTTAAATTCGATGCGGCCTTTTATATCAACAGTCGTTTAAATGACTGCTTACCCACTTTACTGCAATTATTATATGACAGTTAAAATTTATCAATTATATTATTTATATGACGTTCTCTATGCGGTACTTCATCTTCTAAATCAGTTAAATATAAAAATCCAACTAAGCTCTCGTCATCTTTCACACCAAATAACGCACGCATTTCAGGTTGGAAAATATATGCTGGCGTTTTCCAACAGGTGCCAATGCCAACTTCATGTAGAAGAAGCATTAAATTTTGAGTAAAAGCTCCGAATGCCATATAATTCTCTAAATTTTGTTTTTGTCTTGGATCTTCTTTTAAGATTAAGGCTAGCATGCCTCCAAGATTTGTTGCCACATTATAATGGTCTTCTTGCTTTTTCTTCAGATTAGGAAACGCGATTTCTGTAAGCTGTTGACTCATATCCCCTAATCTATCTTTAGTAATATGAACAACTCTCCATGGCTCTCTCATCCCGTGATTAGGTGCATCAGTAGCTTGTCGAATAGCTTGATATAAAGCCGTATCGTCTATATTCATATCTCTTTTGAATACTTTAATACTACGACGTTGTGCTATAGCATCTTGCAGTTCCATATAATATCGCCCTTTCACTATTGATAATTATTTTCAATTATAAGATAGGTCGAGATTATTATCAAATTACTCATATAACTTCAATTGTTGTTTCAGCGTTTCAACATGAATTTGACCTGGTGCTTTGGGACTATCAAGGCAACCATATGATACAGTGCCGCCAAACAATCCTTGTGCAGTTCTTGAAATAACACCTAATTTTGACATTGCAATGCCAACCACTTGCTGAGGAACTGAATCTGACGTTGCTGACATCGCACTTAATAAATTAAGCACATCTTGTTTATCAAGAGGCATTACTGCAACTTTTAAATAATCTGGACTAAGTTGGTGCATTTTAAAGTAAAGATGTTTTAAAGCTTCTAATGCAGGTGTTTTATTAAAGTCATGATAAGACAATAGCACTTGGATTTGTTTGTTTTTAGATTGCTCAATTAAATCTATCAAAGGTTGTGTTGATTTACCTGGTTCAAATTCAATATCAACTAAATCAATATGTTTTAAATTTATTATTTCAGCTAACGCATTCCAATATGCTTCATATGATAACGTGCCTTCCCCGCCTTGCGAAGAAGTACGATAAGTGATGAGTATCTTTTTCCCTAAATTTAAATTATAGATATTGTTTACTACTTTAGACACATGAGTCACATCAAAATCCACCCACTGATCTATTCTACATTCAATGATTTCTATTGAATCTTGAAATTTGATTAAGTCATCTATAGTAGATTGTGAAAGTTCTTTTTCTGGCGCTATCGTAACAGCGATATCAACTTCAGTCATTTTTATTACTTCCTTTATTTAATATGATTAAAATAATTGTATAACAATTTTCAAAAATAAAACAATCAATATACATTAACTTATAAAATGTCATTATTAATCAAAGTGTGCACTTTATATGATTTAAAAATTATTCTTCGGGTATACAGTAATAGTAAGTCATTAAGGAGGTAATAAAATGGCAGTAAATTATGAAACTAAAGCAACAAATACAGGTGGCCGTAATGGACACGTTCAAACAGATGATAAAGCAATTGATGTAGCGGTTATTCCACCAGCACAAGCTGACGCTGAAAAAGGTACAAACCCTGAGCAATTATTCGCAGCAGGTTATGCTTCATGCTTTAACGGTGCATTCGATTTAATCTTAAAACAAAACAAAGTGAGAGACGCTGAACCAGAAGTAACTCTAACTGTACGTTTAGAAGATGATCCAGATGCTGAAAGTCCTAAATTAAGCGTTTCAATTGATGCTAAAGTTAAAAGCGTATTATCTCAAGAAGACGCTGAAAAATATTTACAAGACGCGCACGAATTTTGTCCATATTCAAAAGCTACACGTGGCAATATTGACGTTGATTTAAGCGTTGAAGTTGTTGACTAGTATTTAATATAAAAAAATAACCCCCAGGCTCTATTTCGAGCTTGGGGGTTATTTTGCGTTTTGATGTTTTCTACCCTATTATTTCTTGATGTCTTTAAGCTTCTCTGTCTAGGTATTTAATTGTCATCATCACTAAATTGAGTGAGAAAATAAACAATTAATATTGCAAAAGAAATCAGGATAAGCGCTGTCAGAGAAACAATAATTACTATTAATGCTTCCAAAAATTTTGCCTCCACTTTAATATATACCGCTACATTATATCATAATACATCAAAAACATTTAGACTAATTAAAAATAAAATAGAATATAAAAAGAACTTTATTGATATGTATCTATTAACTATAAAAATTTTAACATAATTAAATTTTTGAAATAAATAAAGAGAAAAGTTGCCCAATCATTGCTTTTACTATAGTATTATAAGCAAAATGTCAGAATATTGATTAATTATTGGTTATATACTTTGCAAAGTTTAGGAGGCATTCAATGACAGATATACGTTACTTAACAAGTGAAGATTCATCTATTTATCGCGCTTTTTTATTAAAGGGCATCTACAAAGAACTTGAAGTATTTGCATGGAAATTGCAAAATGAAAAATGCTTAGTTGAATTAAATATACAAAACTTACTTTCTTCACAAACATCTGATTATGTAGTGCTTGGTGCCTTTGAACAAGATGAATTAGTCGGTGTAGCTACTTTAATTCACAAACAAAAATATAGTTTATCACATAAAGCAATAATGGAAAATATGTGCGTCCAAGGTACTGATGATAATTCAAAAGACCTCATTTCTAAATTATTAATGCGTCACATTTTCCAAATATGCCATGACAAAGAAATAGAAATCTTATTAACTTCACTCATTTCAAATAATATTAGTGGAAAAGTATTTTTCAGCAATCTTAACTTTGACACACTATTTTTAGAAGAACACGCTAGAAAATATGATAACTATTATGTCGATGAGCATTGGTTGATCTATTACTTTAAAGGTAATGATCTAGAATTATTTAATTAAATTGTTGATGCCTGTTTATAAAATAATGTTATATTTATTTCATAATCACAATAGCACGCTTTGTGTAGCAATATCATCAAGTTAAAGTTAATTTTTAAAAAGTTCTCCTTACAATGGCTTGCAATCAAAATCATTTAGAAATATTATTTTATTAAGTTATACTTACAATCAACATATGCACATTATAAGACCAACTTTCCAATTATAGAAAGGACTGAGCAATTTGAAATATGCCACTACATTACTATCTTTGTTCTTATCATTAATTACTTTAGCTACACCTTTACTAGCTGTTAACAAAATAATAGAAGGCGACATGGCGATATTAGCAGGTGCTTTATTCATTTTAGGCGTTTTATTGTTTAACTTATATGCTTGTTTACGTGGTGATCGTATAGCTAATATCTTTGCTATGTTCGTATCCATATTCGCCTTCATTTTAATGAGTTATCCAATGTGGAAAACATATATAATGGGATTTTTAGGTTAACTTCTTATACATAACTTCATCTATTCTCTATCAAGTGCATTTATTGTTAAATTCAAATTTATCAATAAGTGTACTTTTATTTTAAAATTAACTTTTCTGAAAACTTTTATATAAGTTTCTATTTTTCATTTTACAAATCAAATGAAAGCGCTATAATTGGACAGATAGGGGGGGATTCAAACATATGAATTTAGCTTTATTAGGTTTCATTATGATTATCGTTTTCTTGATATTAATTATGTCTCGTAAAATGTCAGCATTAACAGCATTGATTGTTGTACCAACTGTTTTTGCTTTGATTGGTGGTTTCTACTCTGGTCTTGGCGAATACATGCTAAAAGGAATTGAAACAGTTGCACCAACAGGTATTATGCTCACGTTCGCCATTTTATATTTTGGCGTTATGATCGATGCCGGGTTATTCGAACCTGTTATCAATCGAATTATTAAAGTTGTTAAAGGGGATCCAGTAAAAATTGCAATGGGTACTGTTGTTTTAGCTTCAATGGTCGCATTAGATGGCGATGGTACTACTACATTCATTATAACTGTAACTGCAATGATGCCACTGTATAAAAAAATTGGCATGAGCTTATATACACTTTCAACCTTAGCACTATTATCGATTGGCGTTATGAACATGTTACCTTGGGGTGGCCCGACAGCACGAGCAATTTCATCTTTACAGGTTACCACTGAGGAAGTTTTCATACCTATTATACCTGCAATGATTGCAGGTATCGTTTTTGCTTTTGCCGTGGCTTACATATTAGGTAAACGTGCAAAAAAATACATTACTTCTAATACACATATTGATTTAGATGATGTAAGACCTACAGACACGAAAGAAGAGTCGTTATTAAAAAGGCCTAAAATGCTCATACCAAACGCAATTTTAACAATTTCATTAATTGTTTGCCTTGTTATTGGTCTGTTACCTATTCCAGTTATGTTTATGCTGTGGTTCGGTGTTGCAGTTGTACTCAATTATCCAAACCTAAGTATTCAAAATTCAGTAGTAAAAAAACATGCTGGCGACGTGCTATCAGTAATCAGCCTTGTTTTTGCATCTGGTATCTTTACTGGGGTTATGGATGGGACACACATGGTTGATGAAATGGCAAATACATTAGTGCAAATTATTCCTGATGCTTTAGGTAATCATTTTGCTTTAATTACTGCCCTACTTAGTGGGCCATTCACTTACTTTATGGCTAATGATCCATTCTATTATGGCGTATTACCAATTCTTGCTGAATCAGCACAACAATTTGGTATATCTAAAGTAGATATGGCCAGAGCCTCAGTATTAGGACAACCGCTTCACGTATTAAGTCCACTGTATGCTGCCGGTTACTTACTGGTTGGTATGCTAGATATTGAATATGGACAAAACCAACGTATCGTTATCAAATGGGCAATAGGATCAAGTTTATTTATGATTCTAGTTGCTTGTATTCTCGGTATTATACCTTGGTAAAACTAATTTTTTAGCGTTTTTAACAACGTTTAAAATTAAAACTGGAAACACTGCTTTTGAGTGTTTTCAGTATAGAATGTAGACAAATCATTTGCTATAAAAGCATTTGGTTTGTTTTTTTATTGAGGCAATCTTTGTTCATTAATTCAGTTATATTCATTTGTATTTATGCATACCTTTGCATAAGTTCAATCAATGAATAATTTATTATAGTATTTTTTGTTTAAAAATGGCAGTGATTTGGGCGGACTCCTATGGAGAAAGCACAAGCCGAAGACTACAGGTTGAGGCCGTGAACACGGAAGCGTACACAAAAAACTGCCCAAAACAAAAAGTCGTATACTGTGTATATACTCTGACTTGAAACACTACTTTTGAGTGTATCAAGGTTTTTATATTTAGTAATATTTATACTTTTTTGATTAAAACCCGCTAAAAAGTGGGTATATAAAAAGAAAACGCATAACTCATTGAGTTACACGTTATCAAGCGTTATTTATTTGAACTGCGTATTTATTAACTTTTAAATTATATGGCTACAAAATATGATTAAATTTCATTTATTTCGCAATTATCGTTTCATACATATCATACATGGGTAAAACTTAATGTCGGATTTACAATATTAAGGAGTGTTATTTATGAATCAGCTCAAAGAGTGTAATTATATCAATCCTTCGAAAGTTTCACTTGATTGGGAATGCTTTGTCGTCAGTAAGACTGATATGGAATTAGATGGATTACCTAGAGAGCTTATCAATTCATGGATGGCTCAAAGTATAATTGAACCATTCTCTATTAGAAATAATGAAATTAATTTTAAAACAAAGGATATTAAAGATGCATTAAAGAAACAAAACTGGTATTACGAAACATAGGTT
Organism: Staphylococcus equorum; assembly: GCF_029531845.1. Taxonomy (GTDB): domain Bacteria; phylum Bacillota; class Bacilli; order Staphylococcales; family Staphylococcaceae; genus Staphylococcus; species Staphylococcus equorum_C. The sequence goes on along the minus strand of NZ_JAMBPV010000004.1, from coordinate 71,838 downwards.
GCTAATTATATTCAAGCTATGTTTATATTATTAAGATATAAACTAAGCGCCCGTTTAGCAGATGCTAATATATCATGATCTATATAATTACTATAAAAATACGAATTTAATTCATTATAGCCAGTTGCGTCTTTAGGGAAGTTATTATCCCTTTTAATTTTATGAGCGAGTTGTCCAAGTGGTGTATCGTCTTCTATAAAACTAATTACAAAATCATAAAATGTCATAAGCATTACCTCGATTTTATATATTTTTAATCGTTACATGATTTACCATACCGTACTTTTGTCTAATCATATCAAATATTATATATTTGTCTACCACGATTCTTTTCATTATTTAAAAAATTAAAAAAGGTTTGTTGTTATAGCTATATTTAATTCGTAAATGTAAACTTTATAAAGTTTTTTTAATTTAAAGTAAACATTATAAACTGTCTACAAAATTGTACGTTTTGTAGACAGTTTTTTAATCTCAACAATAAATACAGCTACTTTATGATATATCGTAAAGTTAAGTTAATACCCTCATGCTTCCATTGACTCATATATTTTCAAACAAAAAAATGGCCGTTAGATTTCCGTAGAATTCTAACAGCCATTTAATAGCTCTAGAATTTAAAGCCTAGAACTATTTTTATTCACATTGCTTATACTAAAACATTACCGTTCTGATCAGCTGGTTTCAATAATGTAAGGATAGCACCAATAATTGCTAATATTTGAGGAATACCAGTCCAACAAAATACTAGGTATAAAATCCCTACGCCCGTTTTTCTAGCGTAGAATTTATGAATACCAAAGCTACCTAGAAACACTGCTAATACAATGTAAATCACTTTATTTACTTCATTCATAGCTAAATCTCCTCGCTTATTTAATTTACTTCCATTATACATCAAACTACTTAATTAATTAAATAATATTAATTATCGCTATATAATAGTTCGAAATACGACCTCTCAATTGTCAAAATTTCGCTATATTCATTTGGCATAATTTCAGTACTTAATTCTATTAATTCAGTCAAAATATAATCCATTAATTTAGCATTGGTTTTAGAATCATCAAAGTGTACTTTCACTTGTTCAATCATTGTATTTTCTTCCATAAGTAATAACGCACGTCCATATGCTTTATCAACTTTGCCTCGTTGAAAAGCCGGCGTTAAATAATTGGTAACCTCATCCATGTTGTCAAAATCATCAAAGGCTACCCGTATATGCGAACTAAGTTTACTCGCTATTTCTTTGATACGTTCATCTTCTTGTTTGTTATCAGGCATTAGCTTATTTCGTATATAGTCTTTTTGTTTTATAATTTTGGCTTCAGTTTCATCATATAGTTGTTTATTATCAGAGAAATTCTTGGACTTTAAATTATTAACTGCTGCTTTAGTTTCTTCTAAACTCACATTCATATTTCCCAATATATAATCACCTCTTCCAGAAAAATATTTGTTTAAATTACATAGTATTATCTTTCCTAATTTTAAATTTTAAAACTTTTAATTAATTGAACGTTGTCAAACCATTTAATTGCGACTCAATATATTGTATATAAATATTTACACTATTGCTGTTAAGTATTTAGTGATAAACTGATATTGTTATAATAAAAAATTAAATTTACTACATTTAAAATTACTAAAAGCAATTATATTAAGTCTTAAATCATTGGCAATTTAACTTTTATATTAAAGGAGGTCTAGTGCTTTGAGTCTACATTTCATCATTATATTCTGGCTATCATTATTTTTTCTAGTTTGTGGTATCGCATTACTCATCACTTACAAAAACAAAAAGTCTCAACAAGCTAAAGAATCATTACTTGGAGCAACATTTATGTTGATCCTTTTAGGTGTCGTCGGCATTTTATGCTCGATTATATTCGGTTAAACAAATTAAGTCCTAATCACAACGCTAATAATCTCTTGTAGATTATTTTATGTCATGATCAGGACTTTTTTGATTTCTCATAAAATTGTAATCGTAATTTGCATGTACAATTACAAAATTGAATTTTCGATATAACTCGATTTAATCATGATTAATCAGTAAGAAAATGATAAATTGTCAACATAGCAATTCCTAAAATAAAAAAGTATATAAAGCGTTTATACGCTCTCCTTTTCTCATGACGAACCTCTTCAGATGAATGATTTACATTTTCGTGCAACCTCGTATTTATAAATAAAAATGGCATTGTTCCTAAAAATGCGAATACAAGACTCAATATTATTGCTATAAGAATATTCATAACATCACCTCTATTAAACAATTTCTTCAATATTCTTATTCCCTGTAATAAACATTTTAACTAAATGAGCCGTGTTTACTTTCAGTTGTGTTTAATACCAATTTTAGCATTATAGTTTATAATGTAGTTTAAATAATAACTTTTTAAAAACAAAAAACTAGGAGGGTTGATTTTGAACTTAACATACTTACCTCAATGGGAGCTTATTAACCAAAGTCAGAAACAATTTGTAATCCAGGAAGATGCTAATTCTATTTCATTAGTCAGTCCAATCAATGACTATGCAATGGGTATCTTAAGCCAAGTTCATTTTTCTATACAAAATGATGAAGTGATTAGCACTACTGTAGAAAATAATAGCAAAACTCTAAAAATAGAAATCAATGAAACACAATCACAACTAAAAATCATCGACGTTTAAGTTTTAGACTACGGCATTGAAATCAAATTGTGTAAAATTTTAGTTACAATATTGTATAAGGGGTATTATATAAATAAGTCAATTATGTATTAAAAAAGTGTTGCGATATTTAAGACGTTTTAATAAAGACGGGTGAGTGATAATTATGAAATTATTCAAAAATTTACTTTTGCTTGCAACTGGCGTACTTATAGTTCGAGCGTTATTATTAAGTGTAGATAACTCAACTGACGAAAAAGTCGAAAATAAGGTAAGCATACAAGATAAACAAAAATCTTAAATGTAAATTAACATTAAATTCCTTAATTTTAAATAATAATAGCGTTTTGTGTTGTCTCTTTCTACTGTTTGAAGTTTAAAAGTTAAAAATGAGCAAAAAATACAACAAAACCATAAGCCTTTGCTGACAATTAAAAAAGCCCCTAATTAAAGAGGCTTTTTGACTATAACGGGAGTTATGAATCTTCACATGCCAAAGGACACGCAGAAAACCCATCTCCGTTAAATTCTAACATGTCCTAAGACATGCCTTGGTTATTATATCAAAACAAAAGTATCCAATACAATCAAAAACTTATTATATCGTCAAATGTATATATTAAATTTCATAGAGTAATATATTAAGTTATAATTAATATGTGTTTATTATCTAAAAGCGAGGTCCTTATGCAACACTTTAAAACTCTAATTGAACACTATCAAATATATATATATTTTGCAGCACTTATACTAGGAATGTTAGCTGGTATAAACTTACAAACATTTCCTGTTTTTCTGGAGTCTGTAATTTCAATTTTTATCGGTATTTTAATGTTTAGTATGTTTTCACAAATTCCTTTTTTTAACATTCGCCAACATCTTTTTAACACGAAATATATAATTGCATTAGTTTTATCTAACTTTATTATCATACCTATCTTTGTTTATGCTTTAATACAATTATTTGATGTTAGTTCTGCTCCAATATTAATTGGTTTGTATCTCGTACTGTTAACACCGTGTATTGATTACGTTATTGTCTTCACCGCATTAGGTAAGGGAAATGCGCAGTATATGCTTATTTCTACACCTATATTATTTGTATTACAAATTATTTTACTGCCTCTTTATTTCACTATTTTTTTAAATAATAAAATATTATCAATCATTGATGTAGGGCCCTTTATTAATGCGTTTTCCACATTTATCATTGTCCCTTTAATGCTCGCATTATTATTACAATTGCTCAGTAAAAAATCTAGCTCTATGACACGTATCTTAAACCTTACTACATGGTTACCGGAACTCTTCATGTCACTCGTGCTTTTTTCAGTCGTAGGTTCACAAATAAACAAGATTACAAATGATTTAAATATCGTATTAAGTGTTGTTCCTATTTATATCTGTTTTATGATTATTGCACCTATAATAGGCTTAATCTGTGGGAAGTTATTCCGTTTAGATATTCCGAATTTAAGAACATTAGCCTTCAGTTCTAGTACAAGAAACGCATTGGTTGTGTTACCCCTCGCCCTTTCCTTACCAGATCATTGGGTAACGATTACCACAACAGTCATTATTACTCAAACATTAACCGAACTCGTTGGTGAACTTGTTTACATTAAAGTTATTCCTAAGCTTATACAATAAACAACTGAAAATGAATGTTTATATCTCTTAATTCGACATTTAAGTATTGAACACTTCATTTGTCGGTATGATTCATAACAATAATCACAAATTGGTCACATATATTCGTTTGTTCAGATTGCATTATGGTAAACTATCTTACAAAGAGGAGCTTGATGTTATGAAAAAAATTGCATTAGTCTTATTAGGTGTTGTTTCATTTGCACTATTAGTAAAATCTATATTAAGTACATCTACTGATTACGGAACAGACGAATATATTGTTGCAGAAGATAGAACAAACGATCAATTTTAATCATTTTTTAAGCACTGCAGATTCATCAAATCATTTTGGAAAAATATATAAAACGAGGCTGAGTTTATCTACGTATTGCTCAGTCTTTTTTATATCGTTTAATCAGTCCTTTTTAAAATTCAATTATTTTCTATTTAATCAAAAATGCTTTAACATACTAATTAGTTAACATTTTACACTTATCGATTTTTGATTCCTTACTTCTTGCACTTTCGTATTTCTATTTGATGAGGTGATAAGATGCAAATTCTAAGAAAAGTATATGAAAACAAGGCACCTATTTATCATATAAAGACAAATTTAGGTCTATTAATTAAAGTCAAAATTGATGACACATCGAATAAAACTGAAATAACTCACTTATTAACTGCCGTTGCTAAAGATATGGACGAAAAATTAAAAAATAATATTGAATAACAATCTCTCTCAACATCTATCGTGTTTATTCAAATAAAATACAGTCCAATAAATTGAATTAATTTCAACTTATTGGACTGTATCTTTATATACATTAATTCATAACAACAATAATAAAACCTGCAAATAATATAAGCATAGATAATCTAGGTTTTTGCTTCCCTACTAATCCACTAAGTAAGACTAATGATAGTCCAACAATAAGTAATTGACTATTAAAAGTTGTAATACCCATGGCATCACCAACCATCATAATCACACCATAAAAAATTATCAATGCTATAAATATGCTACAAACCAATGATAGTATATTGAGTAACTTCATCTTTTACATCCTTTTAATTTAAATGATACTATTAATATAACTTATCGCCCTTATAAAAGAAATACGCCACTTCGAAAAGTGGCGTGAAATCTCGAATCGAAAATATATTCCACACTAAAGTTTGGAGGACTTCTTGTGCTTAGTTATATTTACCCGTTTTTATATAATAAAAACCTAAATAACTAAATTTTATAAAACGTTCTCAAATTATTTATTTAAACTTGTAATTGATTTATCAAGAAAGAATATAGCAATATATGTAAATACTAATAAATTTAAATAAAATTAATCATACTGTTGGAAATGAATCCAACAAAAAGTTATCCTATAGTTAAAGCATTAATAACTACCAAATTATTTAATAAAAATAATTGCAAGTTACGATAACAACTCAATCCTTTATTTTTAACCGTTATGTGTTATTAATTATATGGAATTGTTTCAGATAAAAAAGGGTGATGAAATGGAAGTACTACGTAAAGTTTATAAAGATGACGAGCCTATCTATCATGTCAAAACAGATAAAGGTTCTGTCATTAGAATTAAAGGTTCTGATGATTTAACGGACTCTGAAACTGAAGAATTATTAATGTTAGTTTCACAAGATATTGATAAAATGAAAAAACAATAAATCATAAACTTAGCGATATACATTTAATTTAGTGTATCAACCATAGACGTCTTACAAACATTAAGGGGCTATTACAAATGTTTGAAAAGAGCGACTTTCTAAATGATTTTTTGTAAAGACGATGAGTTCAAAAGAACTAAATTACATCTGGGTAAAATCTTAGATAAATTAAAAAAAGTAGTTTCCATCTTGGAAGCTACTTTTTTTAATTTATCTAAACAGATGCCACTTAATCTTAAACAGTTCAAACGCATTTCGTGTATTAAACTTGCATATTATCTTGCCATCATTTCGAATGTAATATGTGGAATATTGTCTTCTAAATAGATATCCGAAATCCCTTTAAAGCCAAATGATTCATAAAATGATTTTAAATGGGCTTGTCCGGAAATGCTGATTAATGACCCACTATATTTTTCATTTATAATATCTATTGTTTTCTGCACAATATTACGTCCATAGCCTCGCATTCTATAGTTTTGTGCCACTAGCACCCTTCCGAAGCTAATATGCGACTGGCGATCTACAATACGTGTGTATGCAGCAATGTGGTTTTCATCCTTCAACATGATATGCAAAGCTTCTTCGTCATCTTTATCTATTTCTTGGTATGCACATTTTTGCTCTACTACGAATACTTTTATTCTTTCTTCTAAAATATGTAATAGTTCAATATTTGATAAATTTTTTGTCCGTTTAACTACTAATTCCATAAAACACCTCCTATAATTCTTAGAAAATAAGCTGAATTAAAATTAACGATAATAGTTCAGTAGTTGGTTACAGTCTATTTCTACGTATATTATTGTTCTATAAGCTGAATTAAATTACCACAAGTATCATTTATAATCGCAAGGTTGGTACCATCAACTTCCTTAGGCTCAGTATGAAACTCGACACCTAATTTAACTAAACGCTCATGTGATGCTTCAATATCATCAACACCAAACATAGTTACGGGTATACCAGCATTATATAAACCTTCTTGATAGTTTTTAGCAATCGCACTCACATTAGGTTCTAACACTATTTCAACTGGATTATTAGAGTTATTTTCTTTTACGGTCAACCATTTAAATTCCCCGCCCATTTCAATATTATGTTTCAATTCAAAGCCTAATTTTTCAGTATAAAATTGTTTTGCTTTATCTTGATTATCAACAAAAATACTCATAGCAATAATTTTCATATGAATCCACCTTATCTCTCTTTTTCGAAATTTATATTATTAATACATCTTAATGCTTCTCTTATTTAGTAAGCTAATTTGCATAATACCAGTATATGATAACGCCTTTATAAGTTTACTGATTTGAAAATAAATAGTGTGTATACTACAATTAAATACGGATATTATTACAACTCGTTTGGGAGTGATTAATTGTGAAAGTACTAAATGATTTACGCGAAAAATATAATTTAAGTATCTCTAAATTAGTTGTTAATTTAAATAATAACTATGACAAAGATTTTAAAATTTGTCAGATTTGGGATTGGGAAAATGGCTACCGTATCGTTTCAGAAAACGAGATTGCCATTCTCGCAGATTATTTTAATGTTTCTAAGCAGACATTTAATGCATAATGACACTGTTATATTAAGCTAAGTACGCATTAAGGGACAGAAATTCAAATTACGTTCTTAGTTATAATAAAGTGGAAAACAGCAATTGTTTTCCACTTTTTATTTTTTGAATACGACAGTAATAAAATAATCTACGCCTTCCAAACTATTTGTAACAGATGGTGTAACGCTCACAAGCTCCCAGTGTTGCTTATCATTAACTTCTTGTAGGAATTCGTTCACACGTTCATCAAAAGCTTCAAAACCTTCTTCATATTGCATATGCAATGTTTTTATCATCATAAATAATTTCCCTCCGTAATTATGGCTCCTCCCCCTATTGTAAAATGTTCAATAGTTCAAAACAAACATTTCCTGATAGTTAATAAAGTATTAAACAATAATAATGATATATACTTTAAAATTCCAAAACTATTGCTGTTTTATTTATTTGAATACTTTTTATCCCATGATTTGGTAGCAATAAAGAATAATAAACTAGTGAAAATGATTAATGTTATTACAAGTGGCAAGAACCATATGGATACAATACTTCCTTCTATAGCTAAGCCAAGTTTAGAAAATAATATGAAAGTAAAAATCATACTGCCAACTAAACATATTGAAACCGGCACTGCATATTTCCATGGCGTTAAATCAACCACAGATTTATCTTTAAAGACAAAAGGTTCTTTTAATGGTTTCACTTTCCCCAAAACTAATAAAAACAACGTTTCTAATAAGAAAAGTAACCCTTGGACGTGGATGAAGTTTATCGGTATTGTTATATTAAAAATTGTTGGTATTCCCCACATTAAAAAATAATAAATAAGGACGTGCGATATAATCACAATCTTAGCTCCCAATGCAGGAACACGTTTAGAAAATATACCTGTTAGCACTATTACGATGATTGGGATATTGAAGAATCCTGTAAATTCTCTGATAACCGTCCATAAACCGTCTGGAGCATAAATTAAAAGCGGTGATATAAAGAAGGTAACTAATGATAATATCACACCAAACCACTGACTAGCTCTAATCATTTGATGGTCATTTGCTTGTTTATTAAAAATAACTTTATAAACATCATAAGTAAACATAGTAGCCGCACTATTTAATAAAGAGTTAAAACTCGAGAAAACAGCACCTAACAACACCGCTAAAAAGAATCCTTTTAAAAAAGTAGGGAAAATTTCATTGATTAGTGCTGGGTATGCTAAATCCATTGTTTTTAAACTTTCACCATATAAGTGAAAAGCAATAATACCTGGAATCATCATCAAAAAAGGAACTAGAATTTTTAAAAAGCCTGTGAACAAAGCCCCTTTTTGACCTTCTGCAAGGGTTTTAGCACCTAAAGTTCTCTGGATTACATATTGGTTCGTCCCCCAATAGAATAGATTAGCAAATATCATACCGGTAAAAATTGTACCAAAAGGGACGCCATCATCAATTGAACCAATAGAGTTTAATTTTTCAGGATGTTCTGTAACGATAACTTTCGTTCCTGTTATAAAATTGCCTTCTCCTAATGCTATAAATCCTAATATAGGTACTATTAATCCAACGATAAGTAAACCGATGCCGTTAATAGTATCAGAAATAGCAACCGCCCGTAGACCTCCGAAAATTGCATATATCGATCCTATAATTCCTATAGTCCAGACTGATAGCCACATAGCTTGTCCAAAAGAAATCCCTAACATAGAAGGTATATCAAAAAATTGCAATACAGCGATAGAGCCAGAATATAGCACAGATGGTATAGTCACGAGACCGTAACCAAACATAAACAACATAACTACAAGTAATCTTGTTCCTTGATCAAAACGAGAGTTCAAAAATTCTGGTAAAGTAGTAAATGCCCCTTTTAAATAACGTGGTAGTAGGACAAGGGATAAGATAATTACAGAAAACCCAGCTGTAACTTCCCAAGCCATGTTTGTTAAATTCGCATTATATGCTTGTCCATTTAGCCCGATTAATTGTTCCGCAGATAAATTGGTAAGAACAAGTGAACCAGCAATAAAACCGCCTGTTAATCCTCTCCCAGCTAGAAAATAGCCTGTAGAGTCATTAACTTTATTTTTAGTTTTATAGTAAGAGTACCAAGCAACTAGTGCCATAAAAATCATACAAGAAAAAAGCGTGAAGCTAGTTTCTCCCATAAATCCTCCCTCTTAGATAAAATAAGATAACTTTAATTTATCTCTAGTTATTGAAATAGCAGTGGACACAAATACCTTAAAATACTTCACCACAAAGTTTTTCCTAATCATCTTTTTAAATAAACTAAAAATGTAATAATATTACATTTAAAAATTTCGCATATTCCTCTTTACCCTACTTTCTATATTATATAAAGAAACATATATTAAAATTAGCCCCGAAGAAATTTATGCGATAGATTTCTTCAGGGCTAATTTTAGTTTTTTATTCACAAAAACTTTTTGAATACTATGGGTTATCTTTATTAAGCAACCAATTTCCAGTATTTAAATAACTAGCATAACTAGACCAAAGGACATAAGGGAAAAGCAAGATGTCTGAGATAGGTTTGTTTTTAAAAAATACAACAACATTAGCCGTTACTGCTATTAATAAAATAAAACGCTAAATCAAGACAATGCCCCTTACTTTCTTTTTAAAATACAATAATGACCATAGAAAATTTAAACTAAGCTGAGTATCATGCGTAGCAGTTGCTGCTTTGGTATTTGTCCCTTTACTTTTAACCAAATTATAAGCTATGCCCATGCATAGATATAATATAGGCCAAACAATAGGAAATGCATATCGCGGTGGAGAATACGCTGGTTTTTCAAATTTGCCATAATCTTTTGGTGCTTCTTTTGCAGTGATTTTACCTATGATATTACCACCCATAAAAGGTAATAACGTCCTCATTCATATTTTTATAATTCCTCCTATTTCAAACTTTTAATAATTGAAGATTGTTTTATATAATCAACGTTATAAAAGTCAGCCATACTTTTGAGAAATTCTAAAAGATAAGTTTCATCTATTTTATGTTGTTGAAATTGATATTTTATATCTTTCTGGAATTCATTTTCTGACGAACTGCACATTTTTTTAAAATATCCCCACATATGATCATAAGTATTGATGATAGATCCTTTAGTTGGCTTTATTGTTAACGCATCTGAAATCAATAACGCTATATCTTCATATGATGGACTTTGTTTCATTGTTTCTCTAATGTTATTGTAACTATTTTGATTGTGCCACAAAACTTCATACTTATACTGACGCCATAACTGTTCAATTTGATAACCTTGTGTCACGTTTATCCACGCCCTTTTTAACACCACATCGTGGCGGTATTTTATCTTTTTTCCATTTATTGAATAATAATGTTTGATATAACTCAAATGCATCTTCACCATGTACTTTACAATCACCAAAAACATAAAACGGAGGCAACATTTCATATGAAAAATATTTTTGGTATTCTTCTTTATAAACAATTTCTCTCAAACGTGCTATATCATTTTTAAAGTCAACAGAACGTTTTCCTCCACGTCGAATGTGCTCTTCGTTCATACTTTCTAAAATGTTGAACGTATCTATAAGATATGGTTTCCCATTGTTATAAACATGAGCAACAATGGGGTGTTTAATATAATTACTGTTTATATCAACAAGGTTTAACTTTGCTAAACATACTCTAATAATTTGATATAATTCTAATACTTGCTTCGATAACCTTCTATTATCTAAAAAGCGCGCACTTTTTTTATGGTCCGAACTTATTCTGAAGATTTGCATATGCATCTACCCCTACTTTTACAGATTATGAACCCTATTAAGAAGTCATTTAAAAAAAACACTTATATGCAGTATTCACTTTTAAACATTCACATACAAATGAGAGCTATTTCCCTCAATTTAAATCACCTCTAAAATGAATTAAGCTTCAGTAAATAAAATTATAAATTAAATGCTTTTTATATTTATTGTGAAAAATCATTATAAATTCGTTTAATATCAACCTTTGCCCAACTTTTAATTTACAGTTAATGATATGCTTATATAGGAGGCTGATATTAATGTCAAAATACATATTGTCGTATAATTTGAATTCTATTTCATATGGTTATGAAAAATTGCCTGCTAAATTAAATGCATTAGGTAAAGCTTTGTATATTTATAGAGGTTTATGGCTTTTGAAAAGTGATTTAGATAGAAATGAAATATACGAAAGTATTAAAAATTCCTTTAATTCAAACGATGATTTTTTAATATTTAAATTTGAAGAAAGTCCATTAGGTATGTTGAGCGAACAAAAATACGATGAAATATTGCAAATACTTAATGATTAAACACATCCCAAGTTACTGATGTGTTTTTTATTTACATAAATTTCAAGTGATAGTTCTTGCTAATAAACCGTATTATTACTATTTTAAAATGTATGCTTGCCTGGGATATAGTTCGAGCATGTAGCCACTCTCCCATATTATTCCCTAGGCGCCAGCACTTTATAAGATCATTACTAAATTAGTTATATATATAAAATAAAAAGCCTACAAATATTAATTTATAGGCTTTACTTATTGTTATTTATTAATCATAAAATATCTTCATATACATATTTAAATTTATTAACATCACTTATTTAATCGTATTTCCACCATCTAATACATTAGTTTCACCGGTCATGAAATTGGTCGCGTCACTTGCTAAAAATAAAGCAATTGCTGCTACTTCCTCAGGTTCACCAAATCGTCCTAAAGGAATACCAGCTAAGGCGTCTTCTCTTGCCTTACCTACCCATGCTTTATCAGACAATTCTGTTGCAACGATTGTTGGCGCAATAGCGTTAACATTAATATTAAATTTTGCCCACTCAAATGCCAAGCTCTTAGTTAAATTAACAATTCCAGCTTTTGTAACTCCATAAGCAGTATGTTTATCTAATGCTATTAAAGCGTTTTGGCTTGCCATATTAATAATTTTTCCACCTTCACCTTGTTCAATAAATTCATTTCCTACTTTTTGAGCCATTTTGAAAGAGGCAGTTAAATTTAAATCAATTTGCTTTTGCCAAATCTCGCTAGACATTGTTTCTGCTTTATCTAAAAGTACAACACCTGCAGAATTCACCAATATATCAATACGGTCAAAAGTCTGCTTTGTTAAATGAATCGCATTATCAATATCTTTTTCATTTGTTATATCACATTGTATGCCTAGAATTTGATCATCTTTCAATTCATTTACGCTATCTTTTATATCCAATACTGCAACTTTAGCCCCTTTTTCTATGTAAAAGTCAGTTATTGCTTTACCTATACCACTGTTACCCCCAGTGATAATAGCTACTTTATCTGTAATATTAAAATCTTTATCAAAGCCTTTATAATTTTGCATAATATCCGCTCCTTTTACTATATATTAAGTATACTAGTTAAATTAAGCGCTTACAAAATAATCCTCTTATACTTTTCTGTATTTTTATTATAATTTATTGTTTTTAATTTTTTGGAGTTTTAATTTTTAACATAAAAAAACACCCGCCCCATAGGGTGAGTGTTAAAGATAATTTAAAACTTTAAATTATGCTTTGTTAACGTTAGCAGCTTGTTTACCACGGTCGCCATCAACGATGTCGAATTCAACTGTTTCGCCTTCTTCTAATGATTTGTAACCTTCAGAATTGATAGCTGAGAAATGTACGAATACGTCGTCGTTATTTTCTACTTCGATGAAACCGAAACCTTTATCTGCATTGAACCATTTTACTGTACCTTTATTCATATGAAAACCTCCGTGTGCTTTAGCACATATATTTGTAACTTGTTATTAAAAAATCCAAAGGAGTAAAATTCAATGAATAAGACTACTTTTAAAATTTCCGAATTAAAAATTACTTGAGTACAAATATACTATGGATATAACTTTTTGTCAACATCTTATATAAAAATTTGTATTTCTACATTTTCAATAAGCTATCAAGTGTCTGTAAATAAAAATTAAATTAGCTTTTATTGTCTTTTTTACAGCAAATTAACTTTATATGTAGTACAATTAGATATAATTAGTTATACATCGTCCAAAACAATTAGGTCGATAGGAAGAATTACAAACGCATTAATTGTATAATAAATATAAATTCAATTTCCGAGGAGAATTTTATGCACATCATTAATTATAATATAAAACTTGACCAAGTCACTTATACTGTTGAAACTAAAAACGGTCATGTATTCTCACACAGCTTACCGAAAGATACCACTTCAAATAATATATATCGATATTTAGAAATCTTATCAAATAACATAGATGGAGCTAACTCATAAATGGGAATATTAATCATTATTACATTCATAATTAGTTTAATTCTATTGATCGTTAGTTTGTTTTCATTTTATGAATTTAATAATGAGCGTAAAATTATTAACGAAAAAAACTTAGATAACAATCATGAATTGGGTATTTAAAAGCAGTCTAGAAAACTAGTCTTTTTTGGTACTGTCTTATTTATTTTATCAGTCATGTTTTTTGCACTTTCTATAATTTTATTATAAAATACGAATTAACAATAAACACTCGTAGTGTTTATTTTAGAACTTAGACAAACCAATTGCTATAAAAGCATTTGGTTATTTTTTATGGGGATTTTTGTTAATTCAATTATATTCATTTTTATTTGTGTTTGTCTTTATATAAATTCAACTAATGAATGATTGATTATATTATTTCGTTTTAAAAAATGGCAGTAATTTGGGCCGACTCCTGACTAGTTAATAAAAAACCATCCGAAAACGCTATTAATTTTAATAGAAGATTCATTGCTATACTAATCTTCGAGTTATCCGTCCTCCTATCTTTAGACGGGGCCAAAGACGTATATAACGCTACTGATGGAAATATTAATTTAGGTATATTTTAATTTCTCATCATTTTATTAATCATTTTTTCTACAATTGTTTTGCACCTTTATAAGTACTTTAAGCACAAATATTTCTAAAGCTTATTAATTATAAGTAAAACACCACTTAGATGAGCCATTCCTCACCCCTTAAGTAGTGTTTATATTATTAAATAAATTCTTTTTGAAATGCTATAAGGCATTGTTTTACAAAAATACAGTCCTTATCTTTAAAATAAATGGCTGCTTCATATTGGATAGGCAAATTATTTTTTAATGTTTTAACATTTTCATTCATTAAATTTGACTTGCTCCCACTAATCCTAACATCGTCATTTAAACAATCTGGCGCCGTGAGTACACTTCGACCTATATCCCACGCACTAAGTAAATTATAGAATGACTCTGTATCTAAACTTTGAAGAAATTTTAATCCTTCGCTTTTCGTTTCAGGGTTTTTAATAAACAGTGCAATTATTTTATCTAGTCCTTTTTTACGTTTATCACTTTTGTTTGCTGCAGAAGCATTCGAGAGTATTACTTTATAAGTATTTATAACATTATTTATATCCATAGTTATCAAACCTCTCTAGATATCTCATTTAATTTAACTTTACTATATCCATATAGCAAATACAAAAGTATCCATTCACTATTTTTATAAAGTATAAAGTTCTGCGCATACTTTATAAAAAACGCTTAATTTCTAAAATGATATATCAATTTCTTCTACGTAAACAGCATTGCCAGTTATTTCGATTTCGTTATTTTCTGCAACATTCACTATCACTTGGCCATCCTTATTCATTTCTTGTCCTTGCTCTACAATAAGTTTCATGGAAGTATGAGCCTCTTTTTTTATATACTTGGCAAAATACGCACCCATGACACCTGAAGCAGTGCCAGTAACTGGATCTTCTATTGTTCCTGAAAAAGTTGAAGAAAAATGACGGCCATGCATATCCGCTTCTTCATAATAACTTTCAAGGCAAAATGGATGTACAGATGCGTTAGGTATTTCATTTAAAATTGAAGAAAACACCTTGTTATTTGGTTCCATTTTATTAAAAATGTCAAGTGACTTTATAGGTATTAAAAGTGTCCATGCCCCAGTGCTACCGTACATTATGGGTAACTCATCATCAAAATCCACTTCTTCAATGCCTATTGCTTTCGCTAAATCATATGTAGATCCTTCAAATTTTTTAAATTGTGGTAATGCTTGTTTCATTGTTATATGTATTTCATTTTGCTCGTTCTCTGTAATACGTATCGGTAAGATTCCTGCTTTCGTTTCAATAGTTAATTCTGTTTTATTTTCTAACAATCCGTTTGTCTTTAACGCATAAATTGTGGCCATTGTTGCATGTCCACAGAGTTCCATTTCTTGTTTCGGTGAAAAATACCGTATCCTAAGATCTGCTTTATCAGATGCTATTGGAAAAGCTGTTTCATTAAAGCCTACTTTAAAAGCAATGTCCTGCATTTCCACTTCTGTTATGTCATCTCCATTTAAAACGACGCCAGCTGGATTACCTTTATTCGCTTTTTTACTAAAAGCATCATAATGATACACTTTTATTGATTTCATGTATGATCCTCCATTTTCTTATTTCTATAACTTACTAGATTTTTATAAAATACAAACGACCTAAATTATATAATTAGACAAAGTAATATCTAACACATACTCGTTGTTTTTATAAGCGTATCATTTATCTCAAAAACAGGATATTAGAAAATGAAAAAACGCTAAGGTATCTATGCTACCTAGCGTTTAACTTTATAACTGTTTTATATTCTATATTAATATTGCTCAAAGCAATGTATTGATAATCATTTTTTGATATTAATAGTATTAACCCGGTTAAAAGAATGGAATTGTTTTACTTGCTTTCATAATATCTTTTGTAAAAAAGAATTGTCTACCTTCTCCTGTATAGGCAGGATTCAGTACCATATTGGCTTTAGCGCTATATAACCATTCAGGGTTAATGCCAGAATTTAATATTTCTTGGAATTCTTGAAAGTCTTTTTTCCAATTTAAATTTGGCTCCATATTTATCACCTCAACGATATGATAGAACGCTTGTACTTATTTGTAAACAAAAAAGAAGTAACTGTCACGCGTCACAATTAGGTTACAAAAACATAAATAGATTTTATTCAATCTATTTAGCCTCCCTATTATGTCTTTTTTCATACAAGAAAGAAATAAAACTTCCAAAAAAGCCTAATAGTGCCATAATCACACTACCAAGCAATTGATCTTTCCCTGTGCCTATAAACATTAATAAAAAGATTAAAACTCCGATTAAGAGGCTCATCCCAAGAGCCTTAACATATAACAACATTTATAATCCCTCACTAAATCCCCAAAATACCATACTAAACTATTCTATTATTTATATTTAGTATCGTAAACCGCCTTTTTACACTTTTTAGATATAAAAATAAGGCTAACGCAACTCTGCGCCCGCCTTAAATTATGATTTGTTAACTATTTATTAATTAAATACGAATGAGTAATTGATCAAGTGCTATGTGCATCATCAATCTTTATAGAAGTAATCTTCGCTACATTTACATAACTATCACAATCTTTTAGATAAAAATAATTATGTCTATGAATGCCTTTTTCAAATCTTTTAAGTGCTAATGCTTTATCAATTTTCCATATATTCTCCACATACTCACGATAAACATTGCCATCGCTACATTTTATTATGAATACATATACATCACTCATGTGAGGTCACCCTAATTAATATTTTTATGATTCTAATACGTTAACTCTATTATCCGTCTAATTAGTTATGGTTGCAACACAATGGTTATTATTTATATATCAAGACACTATTTCTCACAATTCTTACTAATCATTTTTCAATGACAGACGAGCATATTAATTATGAAGTAATTTATTGAGCATGATGGGGGCGTATAAACCACATTTCGGTTTCATAATCATGTACTACTCTATGGGCTACTTCCGTTTTTTCAGCGCCGCCACCATCCCAATTTTGATCTAATGATTCAAATTTATCACTAGCGCCATTATAATTACCTTCTGTTACGATGGCTGTATGACCTGCACCACTGCCAAATTCATCATTGAATACAACAATGTCACCAGCTTGTGCTTGAAAGCCCTCATGATTCTTATATACCGTTGCTTCACCTTCAAAGTTATTTTTAGTCGGTATTTCTTTTGCATAATCACCTTCTAATCCGTGACCATACAAATAATCCCATTGCTCATTTACTAAATCAAAACATTGCCAGCCATACTCATCATCATAATCCCACCCCTTACCTTCTAAAGTGTTCATATGGCTTATAGCTTCCTCTTGAGTGGCAGCCGTTCCGGCAGAAGCAGTGTTCAAATGAGTAAATACTAGTATGCTTAACACGCCTATAATAAAATATGTAAAAATTTGTACGTAATGTTTAATTATAAATCTTCCCTTCTAAGTATTATTTTACTGAATAAACTATACAAGTAATATTTTCGTTAACTTGTAAGTTAAAGTGTAAAATAATTCAATCTCAGGATAATATATCATACAGTTTTTAATTGCTCATTACACTAATATTAATTCCATTTTAATTTTTTTGGTTAATCTGTAATATTCAAATTAATTTCATTATGAATTTATCTCGATAATCAAAAAAAGACATCTTAATAAGGCGTCTCAGAGCGTCTAACTTTGTCAGCGTTTTTTGTGCACGCTTTGAGTGATTACAGAAACTTCCTGTAGTCTTCGGCTAGTACTTCATCAACTAGTTAGGCGTCAGACCAAACCTCTACGATTTCTGTAACAATTTAAAAACAATCCATAGTAATTTTTAGATTTAAATGTCCTTCTTTTCCACATTCATTCTAAATTGTTCAATTTCTTTAATGCTGGTTAAAACAAATACTTTTTTATCATTTTTATTTCCTTAATTTTTTGTAATAAATGTGGTTTTCTGTGCTTAGGAAAATTCCAAATATATTTTAAAAATGTGAGATTGATTCTTTGCAATCTTTGCCCATATCAATTCTAGTTTTACCAATATTTTTAAATAATCTCTTAAAAACTCTATAAAAACAAATTTTTCTTGGCAAATCTAAAAGTATCACAGTATCTGCAGCATTTAATCTTTCATCTAAGATACCAGTATAACTTCCATCAATAATCCATTTCTTTTTTTGCAATAATGTTTTTTGAATTACTTTTTGCTCATCAGAACTTGTCATAACCCAATTAGGTTGCCAAAATAATACGTCTAAATGAAAAACAGGTATATCTAAAGCATGACCTAGTTGTCTTGATAACGTTGATTTTCCAGAACCAGAAGATCCAACAACGATTATTTTCCCCATATTTGTCCCACCAATCTATTTAAATGAATTTAATCTACTAGACAATAATTTAATTACTTTCATACCAACGAGTTACTCCGAGTAATTACAATATAAGTAATGACCATACAACTCGTTTATTTGCAATAACGAACACCTACAGTTGAGGTTTGTACATTTAAAAATGAACCTATTGACCAAGAAAAATAGAAACTTGTGAAAAGTACCCTAAAGAACGTGGTTACACTGTATACTTAATAGAGACACTAGAATTTAGGACGATCAGCCGTCAATTATTATTCTAATAATAAATTAGACCCAGATACTGAGTTATCCAACAATAATTCAGTTCCTTATAAAACAAATGAATCATTCATCAGGTATTTAATTTACCCTATTATTGTTAGAATTATATAGAACGTTGTTTCTTAAAAGAGGAGAATATTTATGAATTTAAACGAATTTCAAGAACATATAGAAGATAAATTACCAGCGTTAGATAGTTTTTATGACAGAGCTATCAACTTTCAATTAGAAAAGGATAAAAGACGCCCACCTAAAAAACGTTGGTCAGAGGCAAAAATAGAGAGAGCAGCCAATGCAATGTACAAGGATTTGATGAAAGGTATATATGAAAAAATTAAATCTTTAGTTGAAGAAAGAGAAAAGAAACCAAATGATGTATGGATTGATTATTTGGAAAAGTATGAGTTATACGAACAAATAAACGAATCATTATACGAAATCGAATTTGATTAAATAACTTCAAGGCTGTGACATTTCTAAATTAGCACAGACAAAAAAGGCTTAGCCATGATGGCTAAGCCTTTTAATATAGCGTCTAAGGGAGTTGCTTACACCTTTTAGAAACTGCTATAGGTGATGCTATATCAACACTTACCTAGTATTGCTAATTGAGTGTAAAATGTGAAAAATGGAACACAAAGTAATCCGATGCACTTTGTACGTGTTCATTTTCCTACTCATTTTAGATAACTATTAAAAAGTGACATTGCCTTCAAATTTAAGTACAGTTTCTATTTTAACAACATGATTCAAATTAATTACTTTGTTTTTTGGTTTTGTCACAAACAATAAATTTTCGGATGATTTATCAACATCAATTTCTTTAGCACGTTCTAATTTACCAGTTACTAATAATAGATCTATACTCACAACGTTTTCTTCTTTCAATAAATCAGTTACTATATTTATATTCATTTTATAAATCTCCTTTTCTTCATTACCTTCATTATACATCAAAATGTAATTTTTTACTTGATAATCAAACATTATTATTTATAATACAATTAAATTATTATATAATAGTATGGTTATTAATAATTTGACAGTTTCAGTTCATCTTCTGTGTAGAATCGTATTCTATAATTTTCTAGAAAATACATTTGTAGCGTAATCAAGGAGACCTAATTAAAACCTAATTTAAAAATACGCGGCTACATCTCTATTGCGTCTTAGTTAATAATGATTTTAATCACCTAATTAAATGGAATGATTTCACTTGCTTTAATTACATCTTTAGTAAAAACCATTGCCTTCTACTTTATAATTCGTATTTAAAATCATATTATTTTTACATTATATAGCCATTCTGGATTAATGTCTGAACTTAAAATTCTTAAAAACATTTATCTGAATTTCATTTCATATAATCATCACATGAATGCAATAGGTCGCTTGTTCTTATATATAGTTGTAAATGATATGCAAGTAACCTGCGAGAAAAATTTCTAGAAGCTTTTCACTAGATAACATAAAAAAAAGCCATCCCTAAGGATGGCTATATCTGAGAGCATGTCTGAATGGACACCCTAACGTGCGCATTAGACCCACTCTATCTATAAGACACTCTAAGATGTCCATCAATAATAATACAATAGTTAACAATAAAAATGAATATTCAAATATATTTATGTCAATTAAAATTAAAAATAGGGCAGGGGTAATCAAACGTTCGTATGCTTAGCCATGAATTAAGGCACAGGCATGCATCGTTCCTTGTGAATCATGGTGCTAGTCCTATGAGATAATAGCATAACGATTAAACCGCATTATTATCTACGGAAGAAGTAACTGCTCAACAAGGGTCATCTGTACCCTATTATGCTAAATAAATAATAAAATATCTATAGTCACCGTCCAATAGTTGGACGATGACTTTTAATTTAATTTATTAATCATAGATTTTAATAATACAATTTGACCAAAATGTCGATTAGTATGAATAATAGCAAAATGGATAGATTCATTAAAATTGTCCATAACGATGTCTACATCTTTAAGGACAATTGGTTCATTTCTATCTTTCTTTAATTGTTTTTCTAAAACATTAAATATTCTATCAAGTTGTTCATTTAACAATAATTTTAATTCATCGAAAGAGGGTTCATTTCCATCAAAATTTATTGGTGATGTCCCCCATAGAAAATATTTTGCGGCAGTTTGCTCTAAAACTTTTTCTCCATTAATAGTTTCAAATACTAAAAAATCATTTAGCAAGATTAAGTGACCTAATTGCCATTTGATATTATTATTAGCCATGGCAGGTTGAAATGCAGCTTTTTCCTCATCAATATCTTTTATATGCTTATTTAATAAATTATACGTAGCTTGAAATTGTTCTTTAATCATTTTATAACCCCTCACTTAAATTATTAATTGGACGCACTATAAACATCATAACATTAACACAATAGCATTTATTTATTTCAAAATACTAATTATGTGCTAATTTCAATTTTATAACTTTGATTTTTTATTTTTGTGGCACATCTGTGCACTCAAAAATAAAAAGCCCTTAACCACTAAGGTTAAAGGCTCAAGGATGGAGACGGCGGGATTCGAACCCGCGTCCAGAGGTCCTGATACAGATCTTTCTACGTGTGTAGTCTATCATTGAGTTTCGCATAATGGTAAGTGATAGACGGCCATCATTATGCTAGTCTGATTAATCTCTTCTAGGCAGACTTCAAACGGCAGTGCCTAGCGTATCCTACTATAGGTTGAATCGCGGTTAACGGCACATAGGAGATGCCGTTAGGCGATGCAGAGTGCTATTACGCAGCTACTGCGAAATTATTGTTTTCTTTGCCAGTTATTATAACTGTGTGTGTTAGTGACGGAGACAACCCTCCGACACGCTTAACCTGCTCATGGTACCCCTGTCGAATCCAAAAACGCCCCCTAAATAGTATAAAATGCACTTCCTGTTCACTTCACGATTATCGTTCAGCTTTTTAGAAAGCACATATTATATTACCAAAGATCAGGGTCTTTGGCAATATATCCGCTTAATAACGGTCTTTCATCGCTCTATCCATGTCACGTTTTACTGCTTTATCTTTCAATGCTTGTCGCTTATCGTAATTTTTCTTGCCACGTGCAACACCTAGCAATACTTTACAGTGTCCATGTTTTAAATAGAGTTTCAATGGCACAATCGAATAACCCACTTCTCTCGTACGCTCACCTAATTTTTCAATCTGACGTTTGTGCAATAAGAGCTTACGTGAACGTCGAGGGTCATGGTTAAAACGATTGCCTTCTTCGTACGGGGCAATGTGCATATTATTAAGATACATTTCACCGCGATTAACTTGCGCATAACTATCTTTAAGATTGGCACTGCCACGACGAATCGACTTGATTTCAGTCCCTTGTAACACAATGCCCGCTTCAATCGTATCTTCAATGACATAATCATGTCTAGCTTTACGATTTTCAGCTAGTGTTCCTGGTGATTTTTTCTTTGGCATTGAGTTTCACCTCTTTGTTGAGTTATTTTTTCTTCTTACGTGCTTTGTTCTTCACATTTTTATCTTTATAAAATGGTTTGTGTTTTGTATTACCACTATTTGATTTATCGTTGTTACGTTGATTTTTACCTCTACGCTGTTTGTGTTTCGTTTTATCTTTGTTATCACCAGATTTATCTGATGATTTACCACGAGGATTCGCTTGAATCGTCTTACCACGTGAAGGTCTCTGAGTACGATCGCTTTTAGATAATGGCATACCAACGATTTGGAAATCGATCATACGCTCATCTACGTCTACATTGATGACTTTAATTTGAACTGGATCACCTATACGGAAGACTTTAGCCTGACGTTCACCAATCATTGCCATTTGACGTTCGTCGAAATGGTAAAAATCGTCTGTCATGTTCGAAACGTGTACCATGCCTTCAATCGTATTTGGTAATTCAACGAACATACCAAAATTAGCTACTGAACTTATAATACCTTCGAACTCTTCGCCAACATGTTGTACCATATATTCTGATTTTTTAAGTTCATCTGTATCACGTTCTGCTTCAATCGCTCTACGTTCTCTTTGAGATGTATGATCAGTAATTTCTGGTAACAATGCTTCCCATTTAGACTTCTCTTTATTGTTCATAGATTGTTCTACAATATATTTACGAATTAATCTATGTACAATTAAATCAGGATATCTACGTATTGGTGACGTAAAATGTGTATAGTATTCAGCTGATAAGCCAAAGTGTCCTAAATTCACATCATCATAACGTGCTTGTTGCATTGAACGTAACATCATTGTTGAGATAACCATTTGTTCTGGTTGACCTTCAACTTCTTGTTGAATCTTTTGTAATGTGGAAGGATGGATTTCTTCTCCTGTACCTTGAATCATTAGTCCAAAATTCGTAATAAAATCAAAGAATTTACGTAAACGTTCTGATTTAGGTTGTTCGTGAACACGATATATAAATGGTACTTCTAAATGATCGAAGTGTTCTGCTATCGTTTCATTTGCTGCAAGCATAAATGACTCGATTAAACGTTCACCTTCACCACGTTTTCTCAATTCTACATCTGTTGGAATACCTTCTTCATTAACGATTACTTTTGCTTCACTAATATCGAAGTCGATTTCACCACGACGTCTTCTCATGTTAACTAAACGTTGCGATAAATCTTGTGCTAAGTCTAGCATTGGTGTGACTTCACTAAATTTTTCACGTGTGTCTGCATTTTGATCTGTAATAATTTCATTCACTTCATCATATGTCATACGATAATTTGAATGTATCACACTATCAAAAATCTCATGCTTAACGACTTCTCCACGTTCATTAAATTCCATTCGACAGCTCAATGTTAAGCGATCAACATCTGGGTTCAACGAACAAATACCATTACTTAAACGGTGTGGGATCATAGGAATCACACGATCAACTAAATAGACACTTGTAGCACGACTATATGCTTCTTCATCTAAAGCTGATCCTTCAGTAACATAATAACTAACGTCAGCGATACTGACTGTTAATTGTGTGTGACCATTGCTTAATTTTTTAATACCAATTGCATCATCTAAATCTTTAGCATCTGCGCCATCAATCGTAATTGTAAGTTCATCACGTAAATCGCGGCGGCCTTCAATTTGTGATGGTTCAATTTCATCAGGTACTGCTTCAGCTTCTGCTAAAACATTATCTGGGAATTCGATTTCAATACCATGTTGATAGATGATTGATAATATATCTACTCCTGGATCGTTTTTATGGCCCAGTATAGCCGAAACTTGTCCTTCAGGATTGTTTGTGCCATCTGCATACTTAGTGATCTGTACGAGTACTTTATGACCATCTATGGCACCTAAGTTATGTCCTTTGGCAATAAAGATGTCTTGCATAATACGTTTGTCATCTGGTAACACAAAACCAAAATGGCGTGCTTCGCTGAACGTACCAACCACTTGTGTGACTGAATGCGTTTCTATCGATTTTACTTCGCCCTCTAGCTTACCTTTATGTTCACCTTTTGAATTTTGTACTTCTACTAGGACCGTATCACCGTCCATAGCTCTATTAATTTTTGTAGGTGGGATAAAGATATCATCCATTTCACCCTCTTCTGGACGTAAGAACGCAAAGCCTTTTTTATTCTGGCTTAGTTTACCCTTCACCAATTTTGATTGTTGGGATTTGTTAGATTCCTTGCGTTGATATCTATCTGTTTTTGTACGTTGAATTAAACCTGTTTGTTCTAGTTCAACAAGCACCTTAATTAAGTCTCTAAATGAGTCGGCACTATTTAAACCTAATGCATCTTGAAAATCAGATACAGACATTGGTTCATAATCTGGTTGTTTAATAATTTCTTCAATGGATGGTTTTAAATTCATTATGCCCCTCCTTTCTCTTTTTAAATAATTCTATAATTTTTATTCAGACCAATCTAATGATTCTAAAAATTGGTATACATCTTCAAATACTAATTCTTTTTCTTTATCAATTGTAATAACATGTCCGGAATTCGCATACCATTTAATATCTTTTTCATCAGATTCGCTTTCATTGTATATAATGTTTGCAGAATCTGTATTGATCATTTGGTCTTGTTCTGCTTGAATGACCAATAATGGATCCATCACTTCGTCCACATGATCTCTTACATCTTGGATTTGTCCTTGAAGCTCTTTTAAAGTATCTGTTGGGTGAAAAACGTCCATTTCTTTATTAATTGTGGTTTCGTCTTTCCCTTCATACTTTTTAAAGTTGCGGGCATACTCTAGCACACCATCAAACATAGACCCTTCCGTCTTAATGTACATAGGTGAACACATAGTTATAATACCCTTTACATCTCTGTTTAAGCTTAATTTTAATGCATAGCAGCCACCAAGGGACAAACCAGCGACTACAATTTCATCGTATCCTTTTTCGACTAAAAAGTCATAACCGTCTAATGCTTCTTTAAACCATACAAAAGGACTGGATTTTAATATTTCTTCAGGGGGCGCAGCATGTCCTTCATAGTGTGGCGCATGACATGTGTACCCCTTTTTCTGTAAGAATCGACCTAATTGTCTTACATCTGATGAGTTCCCAGTAAAACCATGTAACAATAACACAGCTCGGTTGCCCTCCTCAAAAAAGAACGGCTCTGGAAGTTTGATTTGCATCGTGATTCAACCCTTTCGCTTATGCTTTTAATTGCGAGTCAATTAATTTTTATAAAATTCTTTTTAGAATACAACATATCTATTATAAATAAAAAAGCCCGACTTTAACATTGTCGGACCTTATAAACCAAAATAACTTATGCCTAACATTAACAAGAAGAAAATGACAGACAATATAATTGTTAATCTATGCAAGAATAAATCGACACCGCGTTGCTTTTGTTTACCAAATAACTGTTCGGCGCCACCACTTATCGCACCTGATAGTCCATTACTTTTACCTTCTTGGAGTAGTACAACAGTTACTAATGCAATACATACTAAAACTAAAATTATCATCATTACTGTATGCATGAAAATTGCCCTCCATTCATTATATACGAATCGCATTATACCACACGTTCGTGTTCTTTAGCAAACTACTATCTATTGAACGTACTCTTACGTTTAATAGATACAGCTAACATATAAATCGCTACTACAAATGACATGATTAACACTAGCGTTAAGGGAATTAAATTCATTCCTGCTTTAACATCTAATATTGCTCCATATACTGGACCGATATTAACTACATTATACAAGATTTGTGACATGAATACAGCAAACATAAACCACCATAGGTGTGTATGTCTATTCCAAATGGCAATGATACCTACTAAGTTAGCTAATATGTACATTATACCTGTAAATTGAAAACTATTTTTAATTGTTCCAACAGCATTTTCCGATGGCTTTTGTTCACTATTTAAAAGTAATTGTTTAATTACACTACCATCTAAAACAACAAATAAATGTATTGCATAAAGAATAGCGATGATTAATGAACTATAAGCAATCAGATGAGCCGTTTTCGTTTCTCTTGATTTAGGTTTTACATCCATATAAATTAAGGCTCCTTCTATGATTTACATCTTTAATTATATCAGTTTCATAGTGAAAGATGAACAATTTAAACAACTCTTACTATATTAATTATGTAGCATAGATTATAAAACGGCATTACAAAGAAGCAATACGAATTCTATTCGTCTAGTATTTCATACATCTTCATACGTACGGAGGTATTTCTTTAAGGCTGTCCCCATTGAGAAAGTTATTCTGCGGTTTACAATAGCTTTCGCTATTGCATAAGAAGACCTAACCACTAAAGTGGCCACCTGAGGATTACAATAGCTTTCGCTATTGCATAAGAAGACCTAACCACTAAAGTGGTCACCTGAGGATTACAATAGCTTTCGCTATTGCATAAGAAGACCTAACCACTAAAGTGGACACCTGAGGATTACAATAGCTTTCGCTATTGCATAAGAAGACCTAACCACTAAAGTGGACACCTGAGGATTACAATAGCTTTCGCTATTGCATAAGAAGACCTAACCACTAAAGTGGCCACCTGAGGATTACAATAGCTTTCGCTATTGCATAAGAAGACCTAACCACTAAAGTGGTAAGGTCTTCTTTAAAAAACACGCAAGCCATGTATGACTTGCGTGTTAGCGCGTGAACTCTTTAATTTTTAAGCGGTATTATTTAGATAAGTTATAGAAAGATTTAAGTCCGTCAAACTTAGCAGTTTCGTATAATTCATCTTCAATACGTAATAATTGGTTGTATTTAGCAATACGGTCTGTTCTTGATAATGAACCTGTTTTGATTTGACCAGCATTTGTTGCAACAGCGATATCAGAAATTGAAGTATCTTCTGTTTCACCTGAACGGTGAGAAATAACTGCTGTGTAACCAGCTTTTTGAGCCATTTCAATAGCTTCAAATGTTTCAGTTAAAGTACCGATTTGGTTAACTTTAATTAAGATTGAGTTACCGATACCTTTTTCGATACCTTCTTCTAATTTAACAGTGTTTGTAACGAATAAATCGTCACCTACTAATTGTACACGATCACCGATACGTTCAGTTAATACTTTCCAACCGTCCCAGTCGTTTTCGTCCATACCATCTTCAATAGAGATGATTGGATATTTGTTAACTAATTCTTCTAAGAAGTCAACTTGTTCTTCAGCATTACGTTTTTTACCATTTTCACCTTCGAATTTAGCGTAGTTATAAACGCCATCTTCAAAGAATTCAGAAGATGCACAGTCAAAACCTAAGAATACATCTTTACCTGGTTCTAAGCCAACTGCTTTAATTGCTTCTAAAATAGTTTCTACAGCATCTTCAGTGCCTTCGAATTTAGGAGCAAATCCACCTTCGTCACCAACTGATGTTTCTAAACCACGATTTTTAAGGATTGATTTTAAGTTGTGGAAAATTTCTGCTCCCCAACGTAATGATTCTTTAAATGTTTCTGCTCCAACTGGTAATACCATGAACTCTTGGAATGCGATTGGTGCATCAGAGTGAGAACCACCATTAACAATGTTCATCATTGGAACTGGTAATTGTGTACCGTTGAATCCACCTAAATATTTGTAAAGTGGTTGGCCTAATAAATCGGCTGCTGCACGAGCTACTGCTAAAGATACACCAAGAATAGCGTTAGCACCTAATTTACCTTTATTTTCAGTACCATCTAATTGGATCATCATTTTGTCGATAGATACTTGTTCTAGAACTGAAAATTCACCTTCAACTAATTCTGGTGCAATAATTTCGTTTACATTTTCAACTGCTTTAATAACACCTTTACCTAAGTAACGGTCTTTATCACCGTCACGTAATTCTACTGCTTCGTGTTCACCAGTAGAGGCACCTGATGGAACTAATGCGCGACCAAAAGCACCACTCTCAGTTAATACTTCTACTTCAACTGTTGGGTTACCGCGTGAGTCTAAGACTTCGCGAGCGTAAACATCTGTAATAATTGGCATGTTTATAATCTCCTTTATAAATAAGTAGTTTAGAAATATTAAATTTCATCTTCATTATAGCTTTAAATACTATAAATACAAAGTAATTTAATTAGATCGAATTGAGTATATGATGTTACAAGTTATCGGAAATTTTTTATAAAATATCCAAGTTTATAACATCAAGACATGATTCTGTTTTTAAATTAATGATTGATTAATGATTCACCAGTCATATCTTCTGGCTGATTTACATTGAGTAAATCTAATAATGTTGGTGCTAAGTCACCTAGACGACCCGTATCACGTAATGTTACGCCTTCTTTAGTAACAATAACTGGAACTGGATTTGTCGTATGCGTAGTCATTGGTTTATCGTCATCTGTTAATACCATGTCTGAGTTACCATGATCTGCAGTAACGATAGCGTGGCCACCCATTTCTGTAATCTTATCAACCACTTCGCCTAGACATTCGTCTACAGCTTCTATTGCTTTAATCGTTGGTTCAAGCATACCACTGTGTCCAACCATGTCAGGGTTGGCAAAGTTTAATAAGATTAAGTCTAAGTCACCTTTATTTAATTCTTCAATTAATGCATCTTTAACTTCGTATGCACTCATTTCTGGTTTAAGATCGTAAGTTGCAACTTTTGGTGAGTCGATTAAACGACGACGTTCGCCTTCAAATTCAGCATTACGTCCACCACTCATGAAATAAGTGACATGCGGGAATTTTTCTGTTTCGGCAATACGTAATTGTTTCAAACCATTGTCTTGAACAACTTCACCGATTGTATTTGTTAAATCAACTTTTTCAAAAACGATTTCTGCTTTCACATTGTCGTTATATTTTGTAAACGTTGCATAAAATAAATCGTTAATTTGTTCAACTTTGAAACCTTCGAAAGCTTTGTCTGTAAAGACTTCAGAAAGTTGTCCTGCTCTATCTGGACGGAAGTTATAAAAAATAACTGCGTCGCCATCATTCACACCGTTATTTTGGTCTTTTACGATAAATGGTTCAACAAACTCGTCTGTTAAATCTTTCTCGTAGTTAGCTTCAACACCAGCTTTAGCTGATTCAAAAGTTTCACCTTCAAAATTACGGATTGCATTGTACGCTTTTTCTTCTCTATCCCAACGTTTATCACGATCCATTGCGTAATAACGTCCTGAAATAGATGCAAATTGCCCAATGCCAAGTTCATCGAATTTAGCTTGCGTTTCTTCGATATATTTAAGCGATGATTTTTGATCTACGTCACGTCCATCTAAGAACGCGTGAACATAGACTTTTTCAACACCTTGTTTTTTAGCTAATTCTAATAATGCGAATAAGTGTTTATAATGACTATGAACACCGCCATCAGATAATAAGCCAAAGAGATGTAGCGCTGAATTATTGTTTTTAACGTGTTGAATTGCATTGTTTAATACTTCATTATCAAAGAAATCACCGTCTTCGATAGATTTATTGATACGCGTTAAACTTTGATAAACTACACGTCCAGCACCAATATTCATATGACCAACTTCTGAATTACCCATTTGACCTTCAGGAAGACCAACATCTAAACCACTTGCTTCGATTTGAGTTGTTGAATATTTACTGTAGTAACGGTCGAAATTAGGCTTATTAGCTAGTTTTACAGCATTACCATGTTCTGTTTCTCTGTTTGCAAAACCATCTAAAATAATTAATGCAGTTGGTTGTTTCGCCATATTATTTTGCACCTTCTAACAATTGTACAAAATCATCCACTTTAAGTGATGCCCCGCCTACTAATGCGCCATCGATGTCTGATTGAGCCATGTATTCTTTAATGTTGTTAGGTTTAACACTACCGCCATATTGAATACGTGTTGCGTCTGCTACAGTTTGACTAGATAACTCAGCAACTGTTTCTCTTACAAATGCACACATTTCGTTTGCATCTTCAGAAGTTGATGATTTACCAGTACCGATAGCCCAGATTGGTTCATAAGCAATAACTACTTGTTGTAGTTGCTCTTCAGATAAACCTTCTACTGCTTTTTTCACTTGGTTGCCAACAACTTCATTCGCTTTTCCACTTTCACGTTCTTCGTCAGTTTCGCCAACACAAATGATTGGTGTCATACCGTGGCTAAATACAGCATGTGCTTTTTTGTTAATGTCTTCGTCAGTTTCTTTGAAGATTTCACGACGTTCTGAATGTCCAATAACAACATATTTAACGCCAAGGTCTGCTAATGCAGCTGGAGAAGTTTCACCAGTAAATGCGCCATTATCTTCGAAGTAAGCATTTTGAGCACCGATTTGTAATCCTTGTGCTTTACCATCATTTACTAAAGTAACTAATGCGTCTAATTGGATTGCTGGCGCACAGATTACAGATTCTACTTCTTTAGTGTCTGGTAATGTTGGTAATGCATTAACGAAATCTTTAGCTTCTTGAACTGTTTTATTCATTTTCCAGTTACCTGCGATAATTGGTTTTCTCATTATATAACACTCCTATTAGTAATTTATGATTAATATTTTAAAATCTCTAATCATGTCTTGTATGTTTAGTCGTGCAATTATTTGTTAGCAATTGCGATAACGCCTGGTAGTTCTTTACCTTCAAGATATTCTAATGAAGCACCGCCACCAGTTGAAATGTGACTGAAGTCGTCTGCGTATCCTAATGAAATTGCTGCTGCAGCTGAATCACCGCCACCGATAATTGTGTTAGCATCTTTTAACTCAGCGATTGCTTCACAAATACCAATTGTACCTTTAGCAAAATTACTTAATTCAAATACACCCATTGGTCCGTTCCATATAACTGTATGCGCACCTTGTAATTGTTCTTTGAATAATTCTACTGTTTTTGGTCCAACGTCCATTGCTTCTTGATCAGCTGGGATTTCATCAACAGATACTTCTGTGATTTCAGCGTCATTTGAGAATTCTTTAGCAATTTTACAATCAACTGGTAATACAATTTGGTCACCTGCACGATCTAGTAATTCTTTAGCAAAATCAACCTTATCTTCTTCTAATAACGATAAGCCAATTTCTTTACCTTGTGCTTTGAAGAATGTGTATGACATTCCGCCACCAATAAGTACTTTGTCAGCAATTTTCAATAAGTTCGTAATAACACCAATTTTGTCAGAAACTTTAGCGCCACCTAGAATTGCAACTACAGGTTTTTCAGGGTTTTCAACTACGCCACCGATATATTTAATTTCTTTTTCCATTAAGAATCCTGCAACTGTTTCTAAATTAGATGCGATACCAACGTTAGACGCGTGTTCACGGTGAGCTGTACCGAAAGCATCATTTACAAATACATCTCCAAGTGAAGCCCAGTATTTGCCTAATTCAGAATCGTTTTTAGATTCTTTTTTACCATCAACGTCTTCATAACGTGTATTTTCAACTAAAAGTACATCGCCTTCATTAAGTGCTTTAACAGATTGTTCTAATTTTTCGCCGCGTGTTTCAGGTACAAACACGACGTCTTTACCTAATTTTTCTGTTAATGCTTCAGCAACTGGTTTTAAAGTTAATTCTGCTTTATCACTTTCTTCTTTAACTTTACCTAGGTGAGAGAATAATACTATTTTGCCACCTTGCTCAATAATATGTTTTATTGTTGGTAATGCTTGAACGATACGGTTATCATCAGTGATTTCACCGTCTTTCATTGGTACGTTAAAATCTGCACGTACAAGTACAGTTTTACCTTTTAATTCTATGTCAGTTACATTTTTTTTAGCCATATAAGCTTCCTCCTCTGAATGGAACAATAAAGTAAAATAAGCGGAGAAGCGATGTGCTCCCCGCTTACTCCTAAGCTTATTGTTTAAATTTAACAACATCTAAGCTTGTTAAATTAATTTTTAAATCTGAATTATTTAGATTGGTCAGCTAAATATTCTAAAGTACGAACTAATTGTGAAGTGTAAGACATTTCGTTATCGTACCAAGCAGCTATTTTAACTAATTGGTGATCTCCAACTGTCATAACACGTGTTTGTGTTGCATCGAATAATGAACCGTAAGTCATACCGATTACGTCAGAAGAAACGATTTCGTCTTCAGTGTAACCAAATGATTCGTCTGAAGCGTTTTTCATTGCTGCGTTAACGTCTTCAACGCTTACGTCTTTTTCTAATACAACTGTAAGTTCAGTTAATGAACCAGTAGCAACTGGAACACGTTGAGCGCCACCGTCTAATTTACCATCGATTTCAGGAATTACTAAACCAATTGCTTTAGCAGCACCTGTTGAGTTAGGGATGATATTTTCAGCAGCTGCACGTGCACGACGTTTGTCGCCTTTTCTGTGCGGAGCATCTTGAGTACTTTGGTCACCAGTATATGCGTGAATAGTAGTCATGAAACCTTCAACTAAGCCGAAGTCATCATTTAAAACTTTAGCTACTGGAGCTAATGAGTTAGTAGTACATGAAGCACCTGAAACAACTGTTTCTGAACCGTCTAATTCACTGTGGTTAGTGTTATAAACGATTGTTTTTAAGTCGCCTGTTGCTGGTGCAGAAATTAATACTTTTTTAGCGCCAGCGTCAATGTGAGCTTCTGCTTTTTCTTTATCAGCGAAGAAACCAGTACATTCTAAAACAACATCGATATCTAAGTCTTTCCAAGGTAATTTACTTGGTTCAGGTTCTGAGAATGATTTAACTTCTAGACCATTTACACGGAATCCGTCTTTTTCTACTTCAACTTCTCCTGTGAAGCGACCTTGTGTAGTGTCATATTTTAATAAATGCGCTAACATTTCGTCATCTGTTAAATCGTTAACTGCTACTACGTCAATACCTTCTACGTCTTGAATTCTTCTAAATGCTAAACGTCCAATTCTACCAAAACCATTAATTGCTACTTTAACTGCCATTATAATGGCCTCCTTTAAAATGATATTTAAAAAGTGTTTTTCACCTTTTATTACTATTGTTTTGCGATTACTCTTGCTGCAGCTTCGTCTGTGATTAATACAGTGTTATTGGGTGCAATTGAAAGGTAAGCTTTAATAGCTTCTCCTTTTGATTTACCCCCAGCTACAGCAAAGATAAACTTCTTCGACTCAAGATCTTCTAACTGTAGTCCAATCGTTTTCACTTTATGGACGATGTCACCTTGATCATCGAAATAATATCCAAATGCTTCTCCCGAGGCATTGTGATGTTGAAGTTTCTCTATAACTTCACTAGGTGATTGACGTCTTCGCGCCATCTTCAGCGCATCACCAATGCCGTGGATTGTAATATTCGATTCTCTAATTTTCTCAAGTGAATGGATGACTGAGGGTTCTAACATAAGTGTATTGTATGTTGTCTCACTTACATTATCTGGTACATACAATGTTGTATAATCACCGTTCGTTTGCTGCGCCATACTTGCAG
Source organism: Staphylococcus equorum (assembly GCF_029531845.1). GTDB lineage: Bacteria > Bacillota > Bacilli > Staphylococcales > Staphylococcaceae > Staphylococcus > Staphylococcus equorum_C. The sequence goes on along the minus strand of NZ_JAMBPV010000004.1, from coordinate 37,884 downwards.
CAATCGTATTTGCTTGATATACAACATTCTCACCAAGACCTCCACGTGCGGGTACGAATAATACATTGTACGGTTGCTTGTGCATGGCTTCGCTGACGTATGCCATCGTTGAGCCACCAGTCACAGCCACTATTGCGTTTTCGTAAAGAATATCTTCTACAAGTTGGCCGGCCTGACGTGACAATTCAACTTTAACTGTTTTGTCAGCATCTGAATCGCCAGGTATGACGTAAACCTCTTTGATGTTGTATTGCTCTTTAATAACTTGCGCAAGATGATGGTCGTCTGAATAAATATTGAAATAGCTATTCAATTGACGAACGGTTGTTTCACCTTCTTCAGTTATTTCCATACCTGTCGGTTTAACTTTGATAAGTTCTTGTTTCTTCAATATATCTGTTTCAGAACGAAGTACACGTTCAGTCAAATCCATGTATTCACTTAGACTACGTCTACCTACGGGTTGATGCTTGGAGATAGTAGTGAGTATTGAAAAACGACGATACATCTTTTCAACAATTTCTGGAACTAACTTTTGTTGAATTTTTATCAAGTCCTTCACTACTATCCACCTCCATTTCCATTTAAAGGGTCAAGTTCTAACCATAGATTGACTTTTTACGTCCCTAGCGGGACAAAAAAATATAACCTCTTATAACAGCAATACTACTACTATATTTTTCAAATTGCAAGAGAAATACCTATCTGTTAATTATTAACTATTGACCATTAAAATTTTAGTTACTTTTGTAACTGCCTACAATAAATTAATACCCGCTAAAAACATCAATTAATCATACATACTTTATATTTTTTAATTGTAAGTATTGAGAAAAAACACACATTATTCACATTCATATGCTTTTACAAGCACGAATGATTGAATGGTTGTCCTATTATCATTAAAATAGTTTTATAATACTATTTTGGAGGAAAAACTATGTCACAAAAAGATCAACCAGAGGTTATCGATCCCGATGATCAACGATATAAAGACCCAGATCATTTTAATAAGCATAGTCAAAAACCATACGCTGGTACACACCAATCATATAATTACACAAAAAATGTCGGTTGTGGTTGTGGCCCATTCGGTTGTTTAAGTGGTTGCATCACTTTAATACTTTTGTCATCACTACTTACTTTCTTATTAAACTTCCTATTTTAATTGAACCTGATTCACATTATCTTTTACTTTATTTGAAATTATAAACACCTTGCGCTTCAAATTAATTAAAATGTATTTTTAAAATAAAGTCTGCCATTGTAGAAAACGCACATAAAAAATGGGAGTGGGACAGAAATCTATTTTTTCTAATAAAATTTCGTCGTCCCAGCCCCGGCACAGCTGACTAAAAGTACAAAAAGCTTGATATAAGCGCATTTTCACTTCAGTCAGCCACTGCCAATAAAAAAAAGAAGCTGAGACACGTGATATGTCTCAGCTTCTTTTTAAGGTATTATGCAACTATATCTTCTGAATGGCTATGAATGATGTTATTCTTCTTCTGATGAATTTGAGTTACTGTTTTGTGATGATCTTTCTTGTGTATCGGCTTGACTACTTCTTTCTTCCATAGATGGCTCAGGTGTTTGCTCTTCTGTTGAAGGTTCTGAAGTTCTTTCTTCTGTAGATGGCTCAGGTGTTTGTTCCTCTGTCGTACGTTCTTCAGTAGTACGTTCTTCAGTTGTACGTTCCTCTGTTGTTTGCTCTTCGGTAGTACGTTCTTCAGTAGTACGTTCCTCTGTTGTTTGCTCTTCGGTAGAGCGTTCTTCAGTTGTTGCTTCTTTTGTTTTCTCAGGAGTGTCTTTTTCTTCTTCTGTTGTGCGTTCAGCTGTTGCAGGTTGTTGTGTTTGTTGTTGCGTCTGTTGTGTTTGTTCCGTTTGTTGTGTTGATGGAATTTGTTCCGTTTGTTGTGTTTGTTGAGTCTCTTGTGACTCTTCTGTTGATTTCTCTTTTTTCTTATCTTTTTCTTCTTTAGTCTTTTCTTTTTTCTTATCTTCTTCTTGCTTTTGATCAGCTAAACGTTCATCGGCTTGTTTCGAATGATCTACAAAGGCAAAAATGGCAAAAACTAATCCACCTACTAATAACAAGACAATAATCGCGCTCACAATTTTTGCAAAACTGCTCATTTTCTTGTTATTTTGATTATGCTTTGGCATAAGCTCCCCTCACTTCAATTTATATCATAACTTTTATATTTATTCTAAATGTACTTTCATTATCAAATGTATATTTTACACTATTTTTTATACTAATCAAACCGATTAACTATTTTTTAATATGGCTGTTATCTTGATGTCATATCTATTGTAAAATATAGATATACCTTAATATTTTATGATTCAGTTTAATATTAATCTAAATCAAACTATATTTTCAATACTTTTATTTAATTTCAAATGTTACTTTACATGTTTCACTATTATCATAACAGGATGTGAGCTAAATATGAATAAACATGATTTATTAAATGATTTAGAGCAGCACGGTCACCACAACAAAAAAGGTCTTCGCCAGATGATGGTTGAAAATGATAACTATGAGCCAAAGTCCACTTCAAAAAAGCACTATTTTTTCTTTAGTTCTATTATTTTCCTTCTATTAGTTACATTTAGTTTAATTTTTCTTTTCATCTAATATTAGAACTTAAAAATTCTTATTAGAGACAGGTTAATATAAGCGATGTACAAATAAAAAGATAGTTATAAACCTTTAACTACGTTAGCATATAAATATAGGCCTATACGATAATCGCATAGGCCACTACTAAAGGGAGTCAAAATTTTACCTTCGTTAGTATATTATGGGGTATACTCGAAATAATTAAGAGATGATTAATTAATATCGAAGGTACCTTTATTATAACGGCATCCAATATTATTTTAAATACTTCTTAAGATGACTAAATGACATATTCTTGAACAATTTTCGAAAGAATTATGTCAGTTAAAAAAGCTATTAGCTTGAGTTGTTTTTAATTATTACAGTCCAAAGCATTACTATTTTATGAGGTGATATAATGAAACACTATTTAATAACAGGTGGCACAGGTATGGTTGGTACCCAACTCGTTGAGGCTATTAAACAAAGTGACGCGCATATAACGATTCTAACTAGACAAAACAAATCAACTTCGCATCCCAAAATAACATACGTTAATTGGTCCAAAACAAATTGGGAATCTCAAATTCCTGATATTGACATTGTTATTAATCTTGCAGGCGCAAGCTTAATGAAACGTTGGACAAAAGAACATAAACAAGCAATTATGTTGAGCCGCTTACAGTCTACGCAAGCATTATTCGATTTGTTTAAAAATCGCAAACAAAAACCTTCAGTATTCTTCAATGCAAGTGCCGTTGGTTATTACAAACCAGATTACGATCGAACTTATACAGAATTATATCAATCACTCCCATTTGATTTCTTATCAGAAGTAGTTTACCAATGGGAACGTCGTGCACGTCAGTTTGAATCATTAGGCACACGTGTTGTAATCGGTAGATTTGGCATGATTCTTGCAGAAGATGGAGGCGCCTTACCGTTGATGAAACTACCATATGAATTTTATCTTGGTGGTAAACTTGGCTCAGGTAGACAATGGTATTCTTGGATTCATTTAGATGATTTAACAAGAGCCATTCTCTATACAATTAACACTGAAAATGCACAGGGCGTTTTCAACTTTACAGCGCCTATTGTTGAACATCAAAATTTATTTGGCTATACGCTAGCACGTGTCACGCACCGCCCACACATTACTTGGGTGCCTGCATTAGCATTAAGATTAGCGTTAGGCCAAATGTCTACAGTTGTACTAGACACGCAAAAAGTAATCCCAAATAAATTACAGGCTATAGATTTTAAATTTAAATATCCGGATTTAAAAATAGCTTTAGAAGATTTAGTACAATAATAAATGAGAAAAACAATAAATAATAAAAAAGACAAGCCACATGATGCGGCTTGTCTTTTTTATTAAACTTTTATATTAATTTTAGCGTTATGCTTCAGGTACCATAACTTGGTCAACTAGACCGTATTCTTTAGCTTCTTCAGCTGATAAGAAATTATCACGATCAGTATCTTTTTCAATTTTTTCAATAGACTGACCAGTACGGTCTGCTAAAATTTGGTTTAATTTGGCACGTGTTTTAAGAATATGATTCGCAGCAATTTCAATTTCAGTTGCTTGACCTTGCGCACCACCAAGTGGTTGGTGAATCATTACTTCAGCGTTTGGTAAAGCAAAACGTTTACCTTTTGCCCCTGCTGCAAGTAGGAATGAACCCATTGAGGCAGCCATACCAATACAGATTGTTTGTACATCTGGTTTAATGTGTTGGATTGTGTCATAAATTGCAAATCCAGCTGTCACGCTTCCACCTGGTGAATTGATATAAAGATAAATATCTTTTTCAGCATCTTGTGCTTGTAGGAATAATAATTGTGAAACAATAGAGTTTGCTACATTATCATCGATTTGTGAACCTAACATAATAATACGGTCTTTTAATAAACGTGAGTAAATGTCATATGCACGTTCCCCACGGTTTGTTGTTTCAATTACTGTAGGTATTAAATTCATTAATATTGCCTCCTCATTTCTAATTGATAAATTTATTTTAACTCAAAAGTCAAATATGGTCAAAAATTAAGCTCGAAATTTCACGAAACTTATATTATTCTTATTGACCGTTACTTCTAAGATTTGTACACTTGTATTAGCTTGTTTTTTAACCCCTCGTAGTGTAATGGATAACACGTAAGATTCCGGTTCTTAAAATGGGGGTTCGATTCCCTTCGAGGGGACTTACATAAAATTTTCTTAACATCACCCGATGTCATAGGTTACTAACACATCTATGATATCGGGTTTTGTTTTTAATATTTAAAAATATCCCTTCCATTCAATACGTGTACCATATACCCGTTTTCAATATATCTAGTAATCTTTGCAGTTTATAATATGCTAAATATCTATGCAAGACAATTGCTTTTCATTTTTAACACAAGGCTTTTATAACTTTATTTTACATTTATAAAACTACTACCTAAGACATCTCTCACATCATGGATTACTAAAAAGGCCTTTTCATCTTCTTCGTTAACAAGCTTTTTAACTCTCGTTACTTGAGATTGTGGCACTACGACGTAAAGCATACGTGTCTCACTTTTAGCATAGCCGCCCTTACCAGTTAATATCGTAGAACCTCTACCTGTAAAAGCATTAATTTTATCGCTAATTGTTTCACTTTTACTTGATATAACAGTAACTGCTTTTTTAGGATTAAACCCTTCTATGATAAACGATGTCGCTCTTTCGGTTACAAATAGCATAATGATTGTAAATAACACATTTTGTAATGGAAGTACCATCAAAAAAGATAGAACGACGAGTGCATCCAATACAAAGATACCTTGAGATGTTTTGATTTCTGAATATTTATTAATAATCTTAGCTATGACTGAGGTGCCTCCAAGTGTACTACCTGTAGCAATGACCAAACCTCCGCCAATCCCAATAATAGCGCCACCAAACACTGCATTAATCACAAAATTGTCCACACCAAGATTTATATTTTCAGTTAAATGTAAAAACAGTGAAAGTGACGTATTTGCTATAACTGTATATACTGCAGTTGTTTTACTCAAAAATTTCCAACCAATAAAAACTACGAGCGTATTGATAATTAATGATGTCCAAGCAGGAGACAATCCAAATGAATATAATAGGGCTAGAGAGATGCCGACAGTGCCCCCATCTCCTAAGTTAGATCCAAGTAAAAAACAATTGACACCTATTGCATTAATAAACGTACCAATTATACAAAGCATAATATTTTTAGAATACTTATTAAACAGTTTTGACATTAACTCACTCCTTCGACTCAAGCAACAATAGGGCTTAATCATTGTTCTATTACTATTACGCCTCATAAATTATATTTATTATATAAAAAAGACACCTCTTTATGGAGGCGTCAATGATTAAATTATACAATTATTTTATAGTAATTCTAGCATAACTAATTCACGTATGACTAGATTTATTTTTAATAATGCGCTTAAAATTCCTCAAAGCCAGTATTGAAAGGTCAAAGGTAAATTCAAAACTGTAAAACACATTACTTCAGTTCTATCGGTTCGCCACTTCTCAATTTATCTGCCATTTCATTCAACTTTCTCAATCGATGATTCACACCAGATTTAGATATATTTCCAGAAGTCATCATTTCACCTAATTCTTTAAGTGAAACTTCCTGATGTTCTACTCTTAGCCTTGCAATTTCACGTAATCTTTCAGGCAAGTTATCTAGACCAATTTCTTGGTCAATTAAATGAATGCTTTCTACATGTTTCATAGCGGCACTCACCGTTTTATTTAAATTAGCAGTTTCACAATTCACCAATCTATTAACAGAGTTTCTCATATCACGCACAATGCGGACATCCTCAAATTTTAAAAGTGCTTGATATCCACCGATTAAACTTAAGAAATCAGAAATTTTTTCCGCTTCTTTTAAATAAGCAATGCTACCTTTTTTTCGTTCGAGATGCTTTGCGTTCAATTCATATTTATTCATCAACTGTGTTATACCTTCAGAATGGTCTTCATATAACGAAAATATTTCTAGATGGTAAGATGATGTTTCTGGATTATTTACTGAACCACCAGCTAGAAATGCTCCACGTAAATAACTTCTTCTCATTTCATCATCATGAATCAATGCTTCATCAATTTCGTGCGTAAAGACACCACTTTTTAAAATCCCTAATTCATCCAATATTTCTTTTGCACGTACTTTAATGCGACAGATATAGATATTGTTCTTTTTTAATTTCATTTTCTTTCTCACAAGTAGTTCCACTTCAACATTAAACACTTTTTTAATTAACGAATATATACGTCTCGCCGTAGTAGCATTTTCAGTTTGTACGTTAATAACAAATTGTTGGTTGGAAAGACTGAGTGCACCATTCATGCGAATAAGCGCACTGAGCTCTGCTTTTGCATTCTCTTCATCTACTTCTATTCTAGTTAGTTCATTCTTCATCTCGGATGCAAAGCTCATAGATTAATCAGTCCCTTCTTTAACTAAATGATATCACTTAGTTATTATTCATCATTTTCTTTATTACGCGTAAATTCAATCGTGTCAGTTTCTCTCATAGCTATTTCATAAATCATTTTAGATAACACTTCAGTATTATGACGTACATAATATTCTTCAGAAACTTCTACTAAATTAGGGTGTGTAAACACTTTAATATTTTGTTGTTCCATATGATTCATATTACATTTCACTGGTGATGCCCCATCTTCCCTATAGCGCTTTAGAACATCTTCAGTAAATGATTGCGTGCTACAGATAGAGTAATTGATAAAGTTCTGACCAACATGATCATGTATAGCGTTCACATGATCGATTGCAGAGTAACTATTTGTTTCACCTGGTTGTGTCATCACATTTGAAACATATAGTTTAGGGACGTCTCCACCTAGCAGTGCGGTAGTAATACCTTTCACGCATAAATTAGAAATCACACTCGTATAAAGTGAGCCAGGACCTAATACGATTAAATCTGCTTCTTCAATTGCTTCAACAGCTTCTTCCATCGGCTCAACATCTTCTGGTTCTAAAAATACGCGTTTAATCTTTTTATTCTTTTTCGGAATATTAGATTCACCACATACGATTTCTCCATCTTCCATTACTGCATTCAAACGAACACTCGCATTGGTAGAAGGAATAACACGACCTCTAATATTTAAAATTTTACTAAGTTCTTTCACAGCATGTCCGAAATCGTCATTGATGTTGGTTAAAGCAGCAATGAGTAAATTACCTAAAGAATGACCTTCGACTTGGTTTTCTTTAAAACGATATTGAAACAATTGCTCTATTGTTGATTCTGTTTCACTTAATGCCGAAATAACGTTTCGTACATCTCCTGGAGCAGGTATATCCATTTCGCTTCGTATTTTACCCGTACTACCACCATCATCGGCTACTGTGACAATCGTTGTAATATCTATCGGATAACCCTTTAAACCACGTGCTAAAACGGATAAACCCGTACCTCCACCTATAAGTACAAGTTTAATTCTTTTCATTTTTTTGTTTCACGCCACTTTCGACATGTGCATCTCTATGTTGCACATACACATTATAGTCAAAACTCTCCCTGAGTTCTGCTCCGATACGTTTGGCTAGTGCGACAGAACGATGTTGGCCACCAGTACAACCTATTGCAATAACAAGTTGAGATTTCCCTTCTTTTTTATAACCTGGTACCATAAATTTCAGTAAATCCATTAATTTTTCATAAAAAATATTTGTTTCTTTCCATTTCATTACATATTTATATACTGCTTCATCTTCACCAGTTAATGGTCTCAACTCATCAACATAATGCGGGTTAGGTAAAAATCTCACATCAAATACAAGATCCGCATCTATTTGTATTCCATGTTTAAAACCGAAGCTAATTACATTAATATTAAATGTTTGGTAGTTACTTTGATTAAAATAATCTCCCATGCGTTTGCGTAATTCTTTCGGTGTCATTTGCGATGTATCAATCGTATAATTCGCTAAACTCTGAATTTCAGCCAACAATTCACGTTCTTCTTCAATAGATTCAATCAATGAACGCTGACCTTTTTCATTTAAAGGATGTGCTCGACGTGTTTCTTTATAACGAGAGATTAATTTTTCATTTGAAGCTTCCAAGAACATTAAATCAACAATAACTTCTGAGTTACTCTTAATCTGATCCATTTCTTTAATTAAAGACTTAAATAGTTCCTTACCTCTTAAATCAATGGCGATCGCTACTTTTTGTAAAGAAGGATTTCCTTGCCCCATCAATTCTACAAATTTTGGTAAAAGAATCGGCGGTAAATTATCTACACAGAAATATCCAATGTCTTCTAAACTCTGAATGACCACAGATTTTCCAGCGCCTGACAAACCAGTCACAACCAACAATTCACTCTTTACTCTTTCTTTTTCTTCTCGCTGCATCTCTTTACACCATCCATTGATTATTTTAATCGCAAAATTAGTTCTACCCTGTTAATAGCTTATTTATATTAGCATTTATACAATATATTTCATTTTTCTCAATATTAGTCTAACGCTTTAATATTATCACATTATATTTTACATGAAAAACGACTAAGGTAGTAGTTTTATCTACCAAGATTATAACTCTATAGCTGTTTCATGATGTAAAAAAGCTAGAATGTTATAACTTACTTATAAATCGTAAGTATGACATTCTAGCTATGACTGAATTTTTCTATGATCTTTTCTAGTTCATAATTTTTTTCATCAATAATACAATTTATTTACGCTTCAATTGTATCGTTTAAATGTTCGATAAATGCAATGGCACTTTGTGCTGCGATACTTCCATCGCCAGTTGCAGTTACAATTTGACGTAGACCTTTTTCACGTACGTCACCTGCTGCATATATACCGGGTACACTAGTGCTCATGTCTTCATTCGTTAAAATGTAGCCTACTTCATTTGTAATACCTAAATCTTGGAAAGGTGTTGTTAATGGTTTCATACCAATGTATACAAATACGCCATCACCATCTAGTGTTTGTTCTGTGCCATCTTTCGTTGATTCTAATGTTACCGAACCTACTTTACCATCTTTGTCATTAATTGTTTTTAAAGTGTGACTCCAAATAAAATCGATTTTATCGTTTTTAAATGCACGGTCTTGTAAGATTTTTTGAGCACGCAATTCATCTCTACGGTGAACGATTGTTACACTATCAGCAAATTTTGTAAGGAACGTTCCTTCTTCTACAGCTGAGTCTCCGCCACCAATAACAAATAATTTCTTACCTTTAAAGAATGCACCATCACATACAGCACAATAACTCACGCCACGGCCGCCAAGTTCTTGTTCACCTGGGACACCGATTTTTTTGTATTCTGCACCTGTTGAAATGATTACTGCACGAGCAGTAATTTCACTATTACCAAGGTTAATCACTTTATGATTACCTTTATCTTCTATAGATTTGATATCGCCATATTGGTATTTTGCACCAAATTTTTTCGCATGTTCAAACATTTTCGTTGATAAATCTGGACCTGTTACCATTTCAAATCCTGGGAAGTTCTCAACTTCTTCTGTGTTTGCCATTTGTCCACCTGGCATACCACGTTCAATCATTACTGTGCTCAAATTAGCACGTGATGCATAAACTGCAGCAGTCATGCCTGCTGGTCCGGCACCTATAATTGCCACATCAAAATCCACTTGTTCAGCCATTTAAATTGCCTCCTGTTTAATAATTCATTATGCGCAGTATATATGATTTCTTGCATTTTTCAAACTTATATGCTCACTAAATAATCTATCGTTTTATTTAAACGATACGAAGATATATCAAACCATTCGATTACTTGTTGCTTTGTTATTTTACTATCAGCATTACGATAATACATATACACAAATGCTGCAATATATTCATTTACATTTGTTAAATCTACCTTTTCAGATATAATTGCTTCTGCTTGATCAATCCATACAATAAATAATTCTTCATTATTTTTCAATGATTTCACACCATATAACATCAATAAGCCTCTATGAATGAAATCTAATTTATTTAACTTTAAATCTTGAATAATATACGTAAGATATAGCTTTTCGTAATCCTCCATAGATTCTAACACTGTCCAAATCTCTTGTGTTAAAAGCACTTCTCGTCCTTTTAACTGATTTAATAAAAAGATGCCATATAGCCTATGGTGACTATCGTCATGGAGTAACAATGGCAATACTTGTTCGTCAAAATACATTTTACTCTCAGCAATAACCCAAGGTGCATAACCTACATCTACTTTAGTCATTTCTTGCAACTTCGACCAAAAATATTTACTTTCATCAATATTATTTAAATAGTAACTATTATAACTTAATGCATTATACATTTGGATGGAAAGGAATTTTCCTTTTCTATAAAGTGGTTGTAATATTTTTTGCGAAGCTTCATATTGTTTCAAGTAACATAAAACGATGCCTAGCTTAAATGACTCATCATCATTCATCGGCATAACTTTACTTAAAATTTTTAAATAGCGTTGGTATTTTTCTTTATCGTTTGTGTTATAAAGTAATAAAGTATAATGACATAATGCATGTACATCCGTATTATCTTCACTAAGCAATCGTTCAAACATTTCTTTAGCAATATCATATTCATTCATATATAAATAACACATCGCAAGTAAATTACGCACCACGCGATGTTCTTGAATTTCATCGTTTTGATTTAAGATAAATGTACGTGCTTCGGGTAATCGTCCCTGAGAAAATAAGTATTGGAAAATAAGTTGTACCGCAAACAGTTGGCTTTCTATCTCAATTTTTTCAGCTGAATGATAAGCAACCTCAAACATCTCTTCAAGTTCTTCTTTATAATCTTCATCGTTAGATATCGTGACATAATTTATACCAAATAAAAATGCTTTATTTGCTTCGTTTAATGTAATGTTTAATTGACTAAGCTGAAAATAACTTTCTTCTACTAACTCTTGTTGCGCAATACTTTCATAAAACAGGTGCTCTGCTTTACTACTTAGTCCAATATTCACAAGACATTCCGCGTATTTTACTTTTACATCAAAATCTTGAGGTGACATATCCAGCACTTTGCCATAATATTCTGCTGCCTTTTTATAATCTTGGTGCAGAAATTTTTGGTCTCCCAATTTTTTATAAAATTGACTATCTAATTTCATTGGTATTACTTTGCCGTTATGCGCCATCCATAATCACCTCCTAAATATTCATTAAGTTCTTATTTGCATGGGATTTCCATATGCTAATGTCGAATCAGGTATATCTTTTGAAATAACAGTACCCGCTCCGACTTTAACATTTGCACCTATGCTTACACCTGGTAATATTGTAACATTCGCACCAATTAAAGTATTATCACCAATTTGGACACATCCCGTTCGGAACTCGTCAACGAGAAATTCATGTGTCAAAATCGTAGTATTATAACCAATCACACAATTTCTTCCAATGGAAATATACTCTGGATATAATAAATCCGGGACCACTTTAAAAGCAAATGCTGTGTTTTCACCAATATTCATTTTCAATAAATTGCGATACACCCAATGTTTCAATTTCACATGAGGTAAGTACCTACAAATTTCAATAATTATCGTTTGTTTAAATATTTTAAAATATCTAACATAACGATACATATGCCAAAGTGGATTATTACCTTTAACTTTCACTTTTTTCAAATTACGCATGATATTTTATCACTTCACTTTTTGGTTTGACCAAGTTAACGGTCCAACATCTTTATATCTTGGTGCGTTGTATTTCACTCTTCTTATAATCATAATCACAATTCCTACTATAATCAGTATAATAGACATTAACTGTGCCACTCGAATGTCACTTGTTAACATCAAGCTATCTGTACGCATACCTTCTACGAAAAATCTGCCGATTGAATACCATATCAAATATAGGCAGAAAGTATCGCCTATACGTAAATATTTTCTAAGCAAGATCAGTATAACAAAACCTAAAATGTCCCAGATAGATTCATATAAAAATGTTGGTTGGTAGTATTTTCCGTTAATGTACATATTATTAATAATAAAATCTGGAATATGTAAGTTTTCTAAGGATGTTCTTGAAACAGGGCCACCATGAGCTTCATGATTCATAAAGTTACCCCATCTGCCAATACCTTGTCCTAAAATCATACTAGGTGCAATAACATCACCAATTTGAAACGGGTTAATATTTCTTTGTTTACAGATGATGATACCTGTGACAAAACCACCTATTAAACCACCGTGTATTGCAATACCACCGTGCCATATCATCGGAATTTCAATTGGGTTTTGAATATAATACGGCCACTGGAAAATAACAAAATAAAGTCTCGCCATAATAAATCCAAATATTGCACTCCAAAAAATGATATCAACTAATGTATCTTTATCAAAACCAATACGTTTCACACCTTCTTGAGCAATAAAATAACCCAAGAGTATCCCAACAGCGATAATAATGCCATACCAACGTACCGAAATAGGCCCAAGCTCAAACGCAATTGGATTGATATAATTTAATGTCATCATTTCCTATTTCTCCTCACTGTTGCTACCATTTCGTAATATTTCCGCATTCAAGCGATCATTAAATTCTTCTGCCGTATTGATACCCATAATATTCAGACGATAATTCATTGCTGCAACTTCTATAATAACCGCTACGTTACGTCCTGGTCGTACAGGAATTGTTTTTTTCGTGATTTCAGTATCTAAGATACGTAATTTTTCTTCATTTAATCCGACACGATCATATAATTTATCTTTATGCCAGTTTTCTAAATGAATATTTAAACGCAAACGTTTTTCAGTTAAAATCGAACCTGCACCAAATAATGTCATTACATTAATGATACCTAAGCCTCTAATTTCTAATAAATGTTCTATTAATTTAGGTGCTCTCCCAATTAATTCGTCTTTACTGATTTCTCTAATTTCCACATTATCATCTGCTACTAATCTATGGCCACGTTTTATTAATTCTAAAGCTGTTTCACTTTTACCGATTCCAGAATCACCAGTAATCAGTACGCCTACACCATAAACATCTACAAGCACCCCATGAAGCGACGTTGTTCGAGCTAGTTCATGTTCTAAAAACGTAGTTAAACGACTCATTAACTGTGTAGTCGCAATCGTCGAAGCAATTAAAGGTGTGTCGAGTTCTTTAGCTGCAGCGATAAGTTCCTCTGGTGGTTCTAAATCTCTCGTCACGATAATAGCTGGTGTGTCTGGACGACATAGCTTTCTCATACGTCCTTTGCGTTCTTCATCTGGTAACAAGTTATAAAAAGATAATTCAGTCGTACCTAGTAATTGAATACGGTCAGAAGCATAGTGAGAAAAATAACCTGCCATTTCCAAACCTGGTCTTGAAATATCTGTATTTTTAATTTGTTTGTTTAAACCTGCTTCTCCAACAATGAGATCAAGTTCAAAGCGGTCTACTAAACTTTTTGTAGTTAACATAGTTCACCTCTATCAATATTTCTCTTACATTTGCAATATGATATTATCATATCAAAAAGAAATGATAATCCATATCAAAAAGTGTAGAAGATCGATAATTCAATACATATCTTTAACATCTATCATTATATCAATTATAAACGATACCACACACTAGTGACCGATTATATTTTCATTTTATTTATTTAAATTAATTTAATTCAATTCAATTCAGGTCATTTTATTTGAAGTTGTTACTTCAAAATATAAAAATGCCCCCTTCAAAGTTTTCACATTTAAGTGTTTGCTTCGAAGAGAGCCATTCATACTTTATATAACTCGTTTTTGATGAAGTTACATTATTATATCAATTATTTTACTGTATCTCTTTCTAGCACAGGTTTTAAATATTGTCCTGTGTAGCTTTCTTTTACTTCTGCAATTTGCTCTGGTGTGCCTGTAGCTACAAGGGTGCCCCCACCGTCGCCACCTTCTGGGCCTAAGTCAATAATATGATCTGCCATCTTAATCACATCTAAATTATGCTCAATAATAACTACGGTATCACCATTTTCTACTAGTTTATTGAGTACTTTTAATAATCGACCAATATCATCAACATGCAAACCAGTAGTTGGTTCATCAAGAATATAGATGGAACGACCTGTAGAACGTTTATGCAATTCAGAAGCGAGTTTAACACGTTGTGCTTCCCCACCAGAAAGTGTCGTTGCTTGTTGCCCTAGTGTGACGTATCCTAGTCCAACATCAACTAATGTTTTCAATTTACGATGAATCTTAGGTACCTTTTCAAAGAAATTAGTCGCTTCTTCAGCTGTCATTGCTAAAATATCCGCAATGTTTTTACCCTTATATGTGACTTCTAGTGTTTCTCTATTATATCTAGAGCCACCACAAATTTCACACGGTACATATACATCTGGCAAGAAATGCATTTCAATTTTTATAATACCGTCACCTCTACAAGCTTCACAGCGACCGCCTTTCACATTAAAGCTAAAACGGCCCTTAGTATATCCTCTTACTTTAGATTCGTTTGTTTGTGCGAAGATATCTCTAATATTATCGAACACGCCTGTATATGTTGCTGGATTTGATCTCGGTGTACGCCCAATTGGTGATTGATCAATATCGATTATACGTTCAAGTTGATCTATTCCTTGAATATCGTCACAATCACCCGGTTTTACTTTTGATTTATTAATGTGTTTTGCTAAGGATTTATACAGCACTTCGTTAACTAACGTACTCTTACCTGAACCCGAAACACCTGTAACAACCGTCATTGTTGATAATGGGAAATCTACGTCGATATCTTTGAGGTTATTACTTCTTGCACCCTTAACACTTACTTTCCGGTCAGTTACTTCACGTCGTTCTTCCGGTACTTCTATAAGTTTTTTACCACTTAAATATTGACCCGTTAATGATTTTTTCTGATTCATTACTTGTTTAGGTGTACCACTCGCGACAATTTCACCACCGTGTTCACCTGCACCTGGGCCTACATCAACTAAATAATCAGCCGCACGCATCGTATCTTCATCATGCTCTACGACAATCAAAGTGTTGCCTAAGTCACGCATTTCTTTTAATGTGCTTATGAGTCGGTCATTATCTCGTTGGTGAAGCCCGATAGAAGGCTCATCTAACACGTAGAGCACACCAGAAAGTCTAGAACCTATTTGTGTAGCAAGACGAATTCGTTGCGCTTCCCCGCCTGATAACGATCCTGATGCACGATTGAGTGTTAAATATTCTAAACCAACGTTATATAAAAACTCTAATCGCGAGTTGATTTCTTTTAATATTTGATCTGCAATTTTTCTATCTTGTTCTGACAATTCAATATGTTCATACATATGCAATGCATCTTTAATTGAATGTCCAACAACTTCGCCAATATTTTGACCAGAAACATATACAGATAATGCTTCACGACTTAAACGTTTACCCTTACAGGTTTCACATGGTAGTTCAGTCATATATTTACTCATCATCTCTCTTACATGTTCAGATGGTGAATCATGGTAACGGCGATTAATATTATTAAGCACACCTTCAAATTCCATTGTTCGTTTACGTGTTTGGCCATTACGTTGTTTGAATGTGAACTCAATTTCTTTGCCTTTAGAACCGTTTAAAATGATATCTTGTTGTCTCTCTGTTAATTTTTTAAATGGTTTATCCATGTTAATTTTATATACTTCACAAACACGATTTAATAATGTTGGATAAAAATCAGAACTTGAAGATCCCCAAGCTACGATTGCGTCTTCATTTAAAGTTTTGTTTGTATCAGGTATCACTAAGTCTACATCCACTTTTAATTTCAACCCTAAACCATCACATGTTGGACATGCGCCAAATGGACTGTTAAAGCTGAACATACGTGGCTCTAATTCACCAATTGAAAAACCACATATCGGACAAGCATGATTTTCTGAGAATTTCAATTCTTCTCCACCAATTATATCAACGATTAACGTGCCTTCTGCAAGTCTAATTGCAGTTTCTATAGAATCAGCAAGACGTCCCTCAATACCTTCTTTAACTACCAAGCGATCTATTACTACTTCAATCGTATGGTTTTTATTTTTATCTAAATTTGGTACTTCGTTTACATCCATAATTTCGCCATCAACACGAACACGCACATAACCTTTTTTGCTAATGTCGTCTATGAGTTTTTCTTGTGCACCTTTTCTATGAGAAACAACAGGAGCCAACAATTGGATTTTAGAACGTTCTTCAAGTTGCATCACTTGGTCTACCATTTGCTGTACAGTTTGCGATTCTATTTCAATACCGTGATTGGGACAGTATGGTTTACCTACACGTGCGTAAAGTAAGCGTATATAATCGTATATTTCAGTTACCGTCGCTACAGTTGATCTTGGGTTCTTACTTGTAGTCTTTTGGTCAATTGATATGGCAGGTGATAATCCTTCAATCGTATCAACATCAGGTTTATCCATTTGACCTAAAAATTGTCTTGCATAAGCACTTAATGACTCAACATATCTGCGCTGCCCTTCAGCATATATTGTATCGAAGGCAAGTGAAGATTTTCCTGATCCAGAAAGCCCTGTCATCACGATGAGTTTATCTTTTGGTATTTCAATATCTACATCTTTTAAATTATGGGCACGCGCCCCTTTTACTACAATGGATGGTTGTTTCATATTTGTCACCCTTCTGCTTTTAATTCAAACAACATATCTCTAAGCTCTGTTGCTTTTTCGAAATCTAAATCTTTAGCGGCTTGTTTCATTTCTTTTTCTATATTTGCGATTGTTTTTTCGCGTTCTTTTTTCGTCATTTTCTTAGGTACTTCAGTTTGTTGTTGTTCATTCGTTTCATCATTTTCGACTGTGGCACTAATAACATCATGAATTTTCTTACTAATTGTAGTCGGCGTAATATTATGTTTTTCATTATATGCTTTTTGAATTGTACGACGTCGTTCTGTCTCATCAATTGCATAACGCATGGAATCTGTAATCTTGTCACCATACATAATAACTTCACCGCGACTATTACGTGCTGCGCGGCCACTTGTTTGAACGAGTGATCTATGTGAACGTAAGAAACCTTCTTTATCCGCATCAAGAATAACGACAAGAGACACTTCTGGTATATCGATACCCTCTCTTAATAAGTTAATTCCGACAATGACATCATATGTTCCCATACGTAAATCACGAATAATTTCTATACGTTCTAACGTTTTAATTTCTGAATGTAGGTAATTGACCTTAATACCAGCTTCTTTCAAATAAGTCGTTAAATCTTCACTCATTTTTTTAGTCAATGTTGTAACTAGCACACGTTCATTACGTTCAATGCGGTCATGAATTTCACTTATTAAATCGTCAATTTGATTTTCGGTTGGTCGCACTTCAATCTCTGGATCTAATAGACCTGTTGGACGAATGATTTGTTGTACCATTTCATCTGTATGTTCTAATTCGAATGGACCTGGTGTAGCAGATACATAAACGAGTTGATTGGTTTTTTCTTCGAATTCTTCAAATTTTAAAGGTCTATTATCCAAAGCACTCGGCAAACGGAAACCATGGTCTACAAGTACTTGTTTACGTGCACGGTCTCCATTATACATACCCCTAATCTGAGGTAATGTCACATGTGATTCATCAACCATCACAAGCCAATCATCGCCAAAATAGTCTAATAACGTATATGGTGTTGAGCCCATAGGTCTTAGCGTTAAATGAACAGAGTAGTTTTCTATACCAGAACAAAAGCCCATTTCTCTCATCATTTCTAAATCATAATTCGTACGCTGTTCTAATCGTTGCGCCTCTAATAATTTATTTTCTGAGCGTAATTCTGTTAAACGTTCTTCTAATTCATTTTCAATTCTTAGTATTGCAGATTTCATTTTCTCTTCACGTGTTACGAAGTGGGATGCTGGGAAGATTACAAAGTGATCGCGCTCTCTTAAAACTTCACCCGTTAAATAATTCACTTCACGGATACGATCAATTTCATCACCAAAAAACTCTACACGAATACACATTTCTTCTCTCGAAGCAGGGAAAATTTCCACTACATCCCCTCTTACACGAAATGTACCACGTCTAAAATCAATATCGTTTCTCGAATATTGAACATCTACTAATTTTTTTAAAAGTTCACTTCTATCCATTTCCATACCAGCTC
This sequence comes from Staphylococcus equorum, assembly GCF_029531845.1. Classification (GTDB taxonomy): domain Bacteria; phylum Bacillota; class Bacilli; order Staphylococcales; family Staphylococcaceae; genus Staphylococcus; species Staphylococcus equorum_C. The sequence goes on along the minus strand of NZ_JAMBPV010000004.1, from coordinate 19,100 downwards.
GAACACTGACCACTAAATCTCTATATTCTTCTGGATTACCTAAACCATATATACAACTGACACTCGCAATAATAATGACATCATCTCTTTCAAAAAGTGAACTTGTCGCTGAATGTCGTAATTGGTCAATTTCATCGTTTATTGAAGCATCTTTTTCAATAAATGTATCAGTTGATGGTACATAAGCCTCTGGTTGATAGTAATCATAATAACTGACGAAGTATTCTACCCTATTTTCTGGAAAGAACTCTTTAAACTCACTATATAATTGCCCTGCTAACGTCTTATTATGAGCGATAATTAGCGTAGGTTTTCCTACTTGTTTAATAACATTACTCATCGTAAAAGTTTTTCCCGTACCTGTCGCACCAAGTAAAGTTTGATGGCGTTTGCCATCATTGACGCCTTTAACTATTTTTTTTATCGCATCTGGTTGGTCACCTTGAGGTGTAAAATCAGATTGTAATTTAAATTGATGGTGTTCCATAATGACACATGCCTCCTATATAATTTCTAACGATACGAACATACCTGATGTGTCTATGTTTAAAATGTATATACCACTGTTGCTGTGTCTGCATCAAGTTTGCAGATTCATATTCTCGTTACATATTTTAACAGATATATAAATACAAAAGCAAACATTTGTTCGCTTTTAATCTTACTCTATATAAAGAAAAACAAACATAGTTCTGTCACCATGTTTGCCTAGATTGTATTTGTTTATCCTAAAATAAACTATATTGTTGAAGTTATACAATTATAAAACGCTTATTTAACTATAGCAATTAAGTTGCTTAATACTTATTGCTTAGTCATCTTCTTTTTTATGAAATTCTAATTGATCTATAATAAGGTAACCAGCTAGCAATGAGGCGACATCTATAAAAATGATCCATTCATTATGAAAAAAACCTTTTTGAACGGATGCACCAATTATAATTAATGTTAAAATCGTTCCAACCCATTTACTTCGTGTTAGCACACTGAAAAATACCACGAAAATACATGGAAAGAAGGATGCGAGCACATACCAAATCATTCACTTCACCCATTCCTATTATTTAAAATAGCCATTGTTGTTTCACGTAATTCTGATCTTGGAATGAATTTTTCCGTCAACATTTCTGGAATAATATTATCTATAAAATCTTGTACTGAACTTAGGTGATCAAATTGCATAATCGTTTCTAAGGACATCTCATATATTTCAAAAAATAATTGTTCAGGGTTACGCTTTTGTATTTCCCCAAACGTTTCATATAATAAATCTATTTTGTCAGCTACAGAAAGTATTTGACCTTCTAATGAATCATCTTTACCTTCTTGAAGTCTTTCTCGATATATATCTTGATAAGCTTCTGGAATTTCTTCATTTATAAAATGGTCTACCATTTCTTCCTCGACTTGTGAGAAGAGTTTTTTTAATTCACCACTTGCATATTTAACTGGTGTTTTAATGTCACCGGTAAAAATTTCAGCAAAATCGTGATTTAACGATTTTTCATATAAACTCTTCCAATCTACTTCATTACCATGGTATTCCTCTACTGTAGCCAAATATTGTGCAATTTTTGTCACCTTAAATGAATGCGCAGCGACATTATGCTCAAAGTATTTAAATTTTCCCGGCAATCTAATTAATTTTTCTAAATCAGACAAGCGTTTAAAATATTGATGTACTCCCATGACATCGCCTCCTAGTTTGTTTAATGAATGATTATACTTAATTTTATAATATCATTCAACAATCAAAATGTCTTATCAATGTAATTGAATTTAAATAATTGAATTTATGAGGAGTCTTGGACATAAATTCATACCTCAGCCTCTGTTATTATTTTGGCAGTAGTTAGCTGGGCTCATATTACGAAATTTTATTAGCAAAATTATATATATATATATCTATCACATTACCTTATAAATGACATTATTTAACTACGACAAGTTAGAAACTTAGAACCACTCCAAAACATGCTGGAGTGGTTCTATGGTGTACCATCATTATACTAATCAAAATCTATCCCTAAACACACAATTAAGCACCTTTTCTTCACGTATTGAGATGATATTGAGGGTAATATATCAAGCATATGATTTACTAATGAATATAATTATATTGGCCAGTGTTGTGAATCGTTCTATAAGATTTTTGTCCTACACCTTGCCAATTCATTTCTGATACTACAATTGAGCCATCTGGATTTTTACGTTCTACAACACCTACATGGCCATAGTTACCCGCATTACTTTGGAAAATTGCGCCCACTTCCGGTGTACGGTCAACTTTGTAGCCATTATTACTTGCTGCCGAAGCCCAATTATTCGCGTTACCCCAAAGGTTACTTACTGATTTTCCTAATTGTTGACGGCGGTCAAATGCATAATATGTGCATTGTCCCCAATTATAATAATTACTTCCATTTGAAGCTACTTGTGTCGGTTTATAATGATGAGAATACATTTGTGTACTTTCATTTTGATTATTTGCTGATTCTTTTTCTACGTATTCCCAAGTCTGTTGTGTCATTGGTGCCAGGATGTTTGATGTTACTGGCACATCATTACCTTCTCTTCTTTCATTCTGCGCTGGTTGTTCATTAAGGCTATTTTGAAGCTGGTTGTTTAAATGTGCTGAACCTTTGTCAGATACTGCCACTAATTGACCAGGATAAATTACTTCTCCTAGATTTGGGTTTAATTGATAAATTTGATCCAAATTAAGCTGATATTTTTCAGCAATATTTAAAATCGTATCTCCTTGCTTTATTTCTACTATATCTTTATCTGGAAGAACTAATTGTTCTCCTGCTTGTACAGTTACTCTATTATTCAATTGATTTAGTGACTGAATTTCATTTGTTGTTGTGGCGAATGCTTGCGCTATATCAGATAATTTAGCATCTTCTTTTACTGTGTGAATTTGGTCTGCTGATGCAATACCATTAAAACCAAAAAACAATGCTGCCGATGTTACAGAAAATGTTAATCCTTTCTTCATTACATGTTCAACCCTTTACTGTCTTGAATTTTAATCAATCATAATATAGCATAAATTTTTTCCTCTTTTGCGATTGTTATTATACTGTAATGCAATAGACAATTGAGCCTGATTATGGGTCAGTTCAATTAACTAAAACAGCATTTAAACCCTTGATATTATAACCTTTCAAGACTATACACACACATCAGCTATATTTAACATGTAATATTTAAAATTGCATTTTACATATATTTTTATTCATTTTCAAAAAATAAAAAAGATCTCATCACTAGTTTAAATACTAATGATGAGGTCTCTTATTATCATTTGCTTAACTTTTTGAATGATCCATTTGACTACGTAAGTATGCTTCTATAAATGGACTTATATCTCCATCCATAACTGCATCCACCTTACCTGATTCTTCATTTGTTCTATGATCTTTAACCATTGCATAAGGATGGAAAACATAAGATCTTATTTGGCTTCCCCAGCCAATTTCTTTTTGTTCACCACGAATTTCTGCCATTTCCTGCTCTTGTTCTTCAATTTTCAATTGATATAACTTAGCTTTCAATGTTTTCATTGCAGCTTCTCTGTTTTTAATTTGAGAACGCTCATTTTGGTTGTTTACTACAATACCTGTAGGATGATGGGTGATTCTAATTGCTGATTCTGTTTTATTAATATGCTGCCCACCTGCGCCAGACGCTCTAAATGTATCAACATTAATATCATCTGGATTTATGTCGATTTCAATTTCTGTATTATTAAATTGTGGTATAACATCACAAGAAGCGAATGATGTATGTCTACGTCCTGATGAATCAAATGGCGAAATACGAACAAGTCGATGTACGCCTTTTTCAGCTTTCAAATAACCATAGGCATTATGGCCTTTAACCATTAATGTGACGCTTTTAACGCCCGCTTCATCACCAGGTAGATAGTCTGCAATTTCAACTTTAAACCCTTTTTGTTCGCAATAACGTTGGTACATTCTTAAAAGCATATTCGTCCAATCTTGCGATTCCGTACCGCCTGCTCCAGGATGTAGCTCCATAATGGCATGGTTCGCATCGTATGGACCATCAAGTAATAATTGTAATTCAAACTTATCTATATTTTCTTTAAAATTCATTACGTTCTGTTCTAAATCCGCCTTCATATCTTCATCATCGTCGTCTAATAATAATTCTCTTGTTGTCTCCATGTCTTCTATTTCAGACTCTAACCCTCGACAGGCATTTACGATCGTTTTTAAAGCATTATTCTTATCAATAATTTCCTGTGCTTTATCCTGATCGTCCCAAAAAGTAGGGTCAGTCATCATTTCTTCGTATTCCTGAATATTTGTCTCTTTTTCTTCTAAGTCAAAGAGACCCCCTAAGCTGCTCTAATTTTTCATTGTAATAATCTATATTACGTTTAATTTCTGATAGTTCCATCAATGCATCTCTCCTGTTATCGTACGATTGAAATACTACTACTTTTAAGTTATGTTATTTTGTTCAATATATCTATTCTACAAAAGTTTGAAGCTTAATTACAACTCTACCACTGTTTTTTGTTTATCAAAACACGCTAAACTTAATTTTAATAAATAAAAACCGGAAGTTGATAAGCTGTTTATCAAGGCTTCCGGTTTTATTAACATCACTTATGAATTACGCACCATGGCAGTTTTTATATTTCTTTCCACTACCACAAGGGCAAGGATCATTTCTACCGATGTGATCATCCTTAACATAAGGTGATGCTTTAGCTTTTTCTTTACCATCTTCTGCAGATACGTGTTCCGCTTTACCGAAATCTGTTGCTTTATCACGTTCTAAGTCATCTTCAACCGTAACAACTGATTTCAAGATATATTTGCTGACATCTTCTTCGATATTTTGCATCATTGTGTCGAAAAGTTGATGTCCTTCATTTTGATAATCACGTAATGGATTTTGCTGGCCATAAGAACGCAAGTGGATACCTTGACGTAATTGGTCCATTGTATCTATATGATCTGTCCAGTGTAAATCGATTGAACGAAGTAAAATCATACGTTCGAACTCATCAAATTGCGTACCAATTTTCTCTTTTTGATCTTTTAAAGCAACTTCAACTTTTGACCAAACAATATCAATGATATCCTCTTGATCCTTACCTTTGATATCTTCTAGTTTTAAGTCACCTTCATTTAAGAATACATCATCAATATAGTTGATGAATGGCTCGTAATCCAAGTCTTCTTCGTCTTCATTAATATAATAATAAACGCTTCTATCTAATGTAGAATGGAGCATTTCATTTACTAAATCTCCACTTTCATCATTATCAATAATACGGTTACGTTCACCATATATAATTTCACGTTGTTTACGTAATACATCATCATATTCAAGTACACGTTTACGTGCATCAAAGTTATTACCTTCTACACGTTTTTGAGCAGATTCAACGGCACGAGAAACCATTTTAGATTCTATTGGTGTAGAATCATCCATACCTAAGCGATTCATCATACTTTGTAAACGTTCTGATCCGAAACGAACCATTAATTCATCCTGTAGGGATAAGTAGAAACGACTATCCCCCTTATCACCTTGTCGTCCTGCACGACCACGTAATTGGTCATCAATACGACGTGATTCATGTCGCTCTGTACCAATCACTGCAAGGCCACCGATTTCTTCAACGCCTTCGCCAAGCTTGATATCTGTACCTCTACCTGCCATGTTAGTAGCGATAGTAACGGCACCACGTTGACCAGCACCAGCGACTATATCTGCTTCACGTTCATGATTTTTAGCATTTAAAATGTCATGACGTACGCCATGTTTCTTCAATAAGTTGGATATATATTCACTGGTTTCAACTGCGACTGTACCTAATAGTACGGGTTGTCCAAGTTTATGTTTTTCAATAACGTCGTCCACAACTGCATCAAATTTACCTTTTTGACTAATGTATATTAAGTCTGGTTTATCCTTACGTTGTACCGGTTTATTAGTAGGAATTTGAGTTACAGTCATGTTATAAATATTTCTGAACTCTTCTTCTTCCGTCTTAGCTGTACCTGTCATACCAGAAAGTTTGTTGTACATTCTGAAATAGTTCTGGAATGTAATAGAAGCCATTGTTTTAGATTCGTTTTGAATCTTCACGCCTTCTTTCGCTTCTATAGCTTGGTGTAACCCTTCTGAAAAGCGGCGTCCTGGCATTGTACGACCGGTAAATTGGTCAACGATTAATACTTCACCATTATTCACCATGTAATCCACATCTCTTTGCAATGTTACATGTGCGCGTAATGCAGTATTAATATGACTAATAATATCAACATTATTAACGTCGTATAAATTATCAATCTTAAACATGCGTTCTGCTTTATCAATACCTTGTTCTGTTAATTGAACAGCTTTTGTTTTTTCATCGTAGTTATAGTCGTCTTCATTTTTCAACATTTTAGCAAAGACATTTGCTTGTGTATAAAGTGAAGTTGATTTCTCAGCTTCACCTGAAATAATCAGTGGCGTTCGCGCTTCATCAATTAAAATTGAGTCAACTTCATCAATGATGGCAAAGTTTAGTGGTCTCATAACGCGTTCTTCTGCGTAGTTCACCATATTATCACGTAAATAATCGAAGCCTAACTCATTGTTCGTACTGTACGTAATATCACTTGCGTATGCTTCTCTCTTCTCATTTGTTGTCATACTGTTGACGTTTAACCCTACTGATAATCCAAGGAATTCATATAGTTCTGCCATTTCTTCACTTTGAGTACTAGATAAATATTCGTTAACTGTAATAACATGTACGCCACGACCTAACAATGCGTTTAAATAAACTGGCATTGTCGCAGTTAATGTTTTACCTTCACCGGTTCTCATTTCAGAAATATCGCCACCATGAATTGCAATACCACCCATAACCTGAACTTTATATGGCACCATATTGAACACACGTTTTGAACCTTCTCTTACGAGCGCAAAGGCTTCTGGCAAAATATCATCGAGCATTTTATATTGTTTTTTAATATCTTCTTCTGCTTGTAATTGTTTTTGAAATGCTTTTGTTTTCTCTCTAATTTCTTCATCAGTTAATATCGACGTATCCTCTTCTAACGCAAGGACTTTGTCGGCTAATTTACCAAGGCGTTTTATTTCTTTTTTATTGCCATCTGCAATCTTTGATAAAAAACCCATTTTGTTCGCTCCTTTAGCTTTTTAACTCTTCGCTTACAACAATTTATGATATCATTTATAAGCTTAAATTTACACTTATTAACTTCCCATTTAAACAGTTTTCTCGCTTGTTAATGCTGTTTTATATTTATTAATAGTTTTCACTTTTTTATTTTATTTCTTATCCAATAAAAATATACACAAAATCTTACCTAACTTTCAAATTATTTCATAGTAACACAACAAAAAATGAGCGTCCATGATTTAACTCAATCATGAACGCTACGGTTAGTTTAATATTGGACTTAATTAAAACAAATTATTCAGTTGTTTCAATTAAACCATATTTTCCATCTCTTCTTTTATAAACAATACTCGTACCATCAGTTTCACGATCTGTGAAAATAAAGAAATCATGTCCTAATAAATCCATTTGTAATACTGCTTCTTCTGAATCCATAGGTTTCAAACTGAAATTTTTTGAACGAATAATTTCGATATCACTTTCATTGTCATCATTTTGAATCTCTTCTGCTTCACTTTCTTGTGGTAATGATGCAAATGCTTCTTGCTCTCCACGATTTCGATTTTTGCGATTTACACGCGTTTTGTATTTTCTAACTTGTCTTTCAAGTTTACCGTTAATTAAATCAATACCTGCGTATAAATCATCGTGTCGTTCTTCAGCTCTTAAAGTAACGTTTTTCAATGGAATAGTTACTTCGATTTTTGCTGCTGAATTTTGATACGTTTTTACTTTAACGTGTGCGATTGCATTTGGCACATCGTTAAAATATCTTTCTAATTTACCAATTTTCTCCTCAATATAGTTGCGAATCGCATCAGTAATAGTGAGGTTCTCCCCGTGAATTTCAAATCTGATCATAATAATCGACTCCTTTAAAACCTCTATATTGGTAATATTGCTTACTATTATAATACCACGTTTCTACTACCGTGCAAACGTAAACACATCGAATTTTCTGATTTTTCTAACAAAAAGCAATTCTGCGGCATTATGAACCGTTAAGCCTGTAGTATAAATGTCATCTACAAGCAATATATTTTTATTTTCTAAGTCTATATTTTTTACAATTTCAAATGGATTTTTTGATTGCGCGCGCAATTGTTTACCTAAAAGTGATTGCTTTGGTCGGACGCGTGTACATAGTACGGACTCATACTGCACGCCCATTTTATCTAACACGGTCATCACAGGGTTAAACGTTCGCTCCTTATCTCTAACTACCGGAGATGGTATAGGCACAATATAATCATACGATATTTTAGGAAACTGAAGCTGTGATGCTAATATTTCACAAATCGCAACATCTTTCTTAAATTTATATTGATGAATAAGTGTTTTCATCATACCTTTATATTGGTATTGGCAATATAACTGATGCATTAAGTTATATTTTGAAGCTAAAAATAGACAGTCTAAACAATTTTCCTCATTATCGGCTAAGCTTTTTAGACACCTGACACACCGATTGAGCGGTTTAATATTGATATCAGCCCATTGTTCTATGCATGATTCACATAATTTAGATGCCTTTTTATAAAACGTGTAAGCATTAAACGGTTCAGCAAACGTATGATAACATTGAATACACCTAGCCATCTAACCATCCCTTGCTATGCGCTAACATGTTCATTTTTTTAATGTCTTTTCGTGCCTTAAGCATGCTCATCGTAATTCCCTCATGCAAAAATAACACTGATCCTGTTGGTGCTTCTAATTTACGCCCCACTCTTCCAGCAATTTGAACAAGCGCACTACTTTCAAACATATGACTATTGAGCACAATAACGTCTAAATTAGCCATAGTAAATCCTCTTTCTAAAATTGTAGTGGTAAACATCACTTTATATTCACCTTTTCTTAAACCCCTCACTTTTTCAAAACGAAGTGCATCCTCACTATGTACACAGGTCATTGAAGTTATTTCTGTTTTATAACAATGATACATTTGTTTCATAAGATGTATGCGATTAAAAAACACAAGCGTATACCGTCCTGATTCAATTTGTTGTTTCAATATTTTCATAAGAAATCGTTGTGTTTTGTGAAATTTTGTTTTGTAATGTTTAAACTGAGGAACTGGCAAAGGTTGTCTATGAAAACGGGCGGGCAATGTTACTATATGATCTCCTTTCATTTTTCTAAGTAATGTAGTTGAGGGCGTCGCAGTCATGTAAATGTGGCAATGCTGCTGTTTTGAGGCATGTGTTATAACATCAAAGAGTGTTGGATCCATTGATAATGGAAAAGCATCAACTTCATCTACAATAACCATGTCAAAATGCTGTTTAAATCGATATAATTGATGCACTGTGGCAATCACAAAATGACCGTTATGACATTGTCTTTGACCTTGATAGAGTACATCTATCGCTTCATCTTTAAAAGCTGCTTTAATACGTAAACTTACTTCTATAACAACATCTATTCTAGGCGATACAATGGCAACATTATAACCTTTTCTTCTCGCAAAGCTAAGGCCTTCAAATATCATTTCTGTCTTACCTGCGCCTGTCACAGCATATAACAAAATAGACTTGAAACTTTTAACCGCTTCTAAAATTTTAATTGAAGCATAGTGTTGTTGTTCTGATAATTCAAATGGCAACTGATATATCCCTTGGGAAATATCGGCATTTGTCTCAGTAATATATACTTCATTAATATTATCCATTCTGCTCAAATTGATACAATTTCTGCAATACACAACTTCTTTATCTAATAATATTGAAAAATATTTGTAAAAATAATGCCTTTCTTTTGTATGACACTGTATACAATACCAGCGTCCTTGTTTGTTTATTACACCAGTGGAAATGTGTACTATTTTCTCATCGGTTAACATATATTTTTCGGTAATTAATTTTCCATAATGTTTTATCTTAGATGACCTCCAATAAAAAAAGACATGTATACCATTCTTGGCATGACATGTCTTAAAACGAATTAATATTTATGATGTACGTATGTTTCTCCCTGTAAAACCTAATCCCATGCCACCAGAACCTAAGTGCGCTGCAATAACAGGGCCTAACTTAGAGCGGTGAAGTTTATATTCTGGATAGTTTTCTTGTAATTCTTTTTCCATCCACGCTGCATCTTCTGCTTTATCGCCCTCAATAACAAATAAAGTTACTTCTTCATAATCTTTAACTTGAGTAGTAACTTTATTAATGATTTCATTGAGCGCGCGTTTCTTCGTCCGGACTTTAGCTTCTGGTATAATTTTGCCATCATCGAATGTTAAAACAGGTTTCATTTTCAACATTGTACCTACCCATGCTTGAGCACCGGTAATACGACCACTTTTCTGTAGATTTTTTAAATCATCTACCATTAAGAATGCACCAGTTACTTCACGCATAGCTTCAAGGTCTTTAATAATATCTTGGGGCTCATAGCCTTGTTCTATCATTTCAACTCCACGAAGTACATAGCCACCTTCTATCATTGCAGCTAATTTCGAATCAAATGTATGCACATTGATTCCTTCTACCATTTTCCCTGCTTGAGTAGCTGTTTGATAACTGCCACTAATTCCAGATGATATGAAGATTGATATGACATCTGTATAGCCTTCCTCTCGGAGTTCGTTAAAATGTTTTAAAAACTCTCCAATCGCAGGTTGACTCGTCGTGGGAATTGTATTGGAAGTTTCCATTCTTTCATAAAATGCTTCTGTTGATATTGTTGCATTTTCTACAAAATTTTCACCATTATCGAAAGTTACGCTTAGCGTCGCAATTCTTATATTATATTTTTCTATTAGCGTTTGAGATAGATAACTCGTTGAATCTGTCAAGACAGCAATCTTCATCTTAATCCTCCTCAATTATACTCACAACTATGATACCCTATTTTAAGTAAAAAGAAAATTTATTTTTGCATTTAATCTATAATACAATACAGTGTATAATATATGTAATTAATGAATTTTGAATTCATAAATAAATGATTGTCTGACAATACGAAGATGAGGTGACGAAAAATGGATGATGCAATAATCACTGTTAAACAAGAACATACAATTGAAAATATAATCAGTAAATCACGTTTTATAGCCCATATTAAACCTGTCGAATCTGAAGATGACGCTAAAACTTTTATCGCGGCAGTAAAATCTGAACACCGTGAAGCAACACATAATTGTTCAGCATATACAGTTGGAGACCAAATGAATATTCAAAAAGCAAATGACGATGGCGAACCAAGTGGTACAGCGGGAATTCCTATGCTCGATATTTTAAAGAAATTAGATATACATAATGCTGCCGTGGTCGTCACACGTTACTTTGGTGGGATTAAATTAGGTGGTGGCGGATTAATCCGTGCATACAGTGGCGCAGTCCGAGATGTAATTTATGATATTGGTAGAGTTGCTTTGCGTCCTGCTATACCTACAACGGTAACCATTGCTTATGATTTAACGGGTAAGTTTGAATATGAACTCGCGAGCACGCCTTACTTATTACGCGACACGAATTATACTGATAAAGTAAGTTATCACATTGACGTTGTTAAAACGGACTATGATCCATTTATAGATTTTTTAAATCGTAACACCTCAGGTAATTATGATTTAATCGAAAATGAGGTCGTACGCTTACCTTTCGACATTCCCACTTCCTAATTTTGAAAGCAAATTATATATACTGGTATAAAATAAAGAGGCTTCCAAGATGGAAGCCTCTTTATTATTGATGCTATGATATATATTAAACGCTTTATGCATAAATTAATCATGTTCGTCATCTTTGTTTCGTTGTTTATTTTCAATTAATTTCATTAAAGGTCTGTAATCATCATCAATGAGACCAGTAAATTCTACAATAAGCTCAATCGTAACTAAAATAAGAATGAGCATCATGAGTACGCCCCATGGTTGAGATAAATATAATATAATACTAGCAAGACTAAAGAGTAATGCTATAGAATATATAAGCATTACCGTCTGACGATGTGAATAACCTAATTCTAATAATTTATGATGTAAGTGCGATTTGTCTGCCTCCATAATATGCTGACCTTTCTTCACACGACGTATCATAGCAAATAACGTATCAATAAACGGAACTGCTAAGATAACAATTGGGAAGAATAGTGAAACAATCGTTATGTTCTTAAATCCGAGCAATGATAGGAATGCTACAATAAAGCCTACAAGTAACGCACCACTATCACCTAAGAAGATTTTAGCTGGGTGGAAATTGAAGAATAAGAAGCCTAAAAGTGCACCTATTAAAACACTACAAATCATCATAATAAAAATGTTTGCTTGTAATATTGCTATAAAGCCAATTGTCATTAACGCAATCATTGATACACCAGATGCTAATCCATCTAACCCATCGATTAAATTAATTGCATTAGTGATGGCTACAATCCAAATCACAGTGATAGGAATCCCAAGTACACCAAAATGTATCGTAGGCCCAATTGGCAAGGAAATAAAATCAATCGTCACTCCATAGTAGACAACGACGAGTGCTGCAATTACTTGGCCAATTAATTTTATAACTGGTTTCAAATCATAGATATCATCTACAAGTCCCACCAAATAGATTAATACTGCTCCAATAACAAGAGGTTTAACTTCGGTTTCTATCGGATGTCCTAGCCATATTCCTAATAGAAACGCAAAAAGTATTACAGTTCCGCCTAATACAGAAACGGGTTTTGTATGTACTTTCCTAAAATTCGGCTTATCTACAATGCCTAGTTTATGAGAAACCTTTATAATTATTGGTGTTAGTATTAAACTGACAATCATTGAGAAAATGATTAATAATAATGTATACATCAGTTCACCTTCATTAATATAATTCTTGATTATTTCGAATTTCAAAGTCGTTACATTGAAATTAATTATTACCTTAAATTGTATATTTATAGTATTTATAAAATGACCTGCAATGTTGATAAAACTCTAATAAGTTGCACGTCTACAATATCTAAATATTCATGCACTTAATACTATAATACCTCATACGCTTTTACTTATACAAATAGTAATGAGATAATTAATATTCTACAAACGAATATGTTTTAGTTTTAAAAATGAACTAAGTGATTTTTATATAATCACTCAGACAAATATTTTAACATGAATATTAAGTGAATGTTATAAATTTCTATTTATATAGTGATGACAAAATGTAAGTTTTCACTTACAATAACTAAGTGTTTATTCAAAGGAGTGTAACGTTAAATGTTTGAAGCTATTATCTACAATATCTCTGTTATTGTGGCAGGAATTTACCTATTCCATCGCTTACAGTATTCAGAAAATAAAAACATGGTGTTTTCAAAAGAATACGTCACTATTTTAATGACGATAGTAGCACTTTTGCTATCCGCCTATCCAGTGCCCTTATTCAATGAATACGCACTCTATTTATCATTCGTACCTATTTTATTCTTAGGTAGATATACAAATATGGTATACACCGTTCTAGCCGCAATTATTGTATCCGTAGTCAATGTGCTTATTGGTGATTTCACTATTATTATTGCTACGATTCTTATTGTTATAGCCATCGTGGTCGGCGCCGTTGGACCATTTTTAAAACAAAATGACATTGTTTCATTACAAATCCTTAATGCAATCACATTAGTTATTTTAGCTATTTTATCACTCATTAGCCCTTATTACGAATTAACAGAGGTGTTGTTCTTAATACCATTATCCTTTATTTTAACGATCACTTCATCTATCACATTTGTTGATATTTGGCATTTTTTCTCATTAGTTAATCGTTATGAAAATGAAGATAAACTGGACTATTTAACTGGTTTAGGTAATGTTAAAGAATTTGATAGACATCTAAATGAAACGACTCGTATTGCTGAAGAAAACAATGAAAGTTTAGGTTTATTACTCATTGATATAGATGGCTTCAAAGATGTTAATGATAAATTTTCACATAAATCTGGCGATGCGGTACTTAGACAAGTCGCTCAACTATTAAAAAATTATGTACCTCAACAATTTAGTATTTATCGTAATGGAGGCGAAGAATTTTCAATTGTGTTATACGATTATACTTTAGACCAATGTGTAAAACTCAGTGAAAATATTCGTGCTGGAGTGGAACAATCTACTTTCCATTTACCGAATAAAGAAGTTATCAAGTTATCTGTATCCATTGGTGTAGGTTACTTAACTCAAGAAGATTACAAATCTCAACGTAAAGTATTCAAAATTGCGGATGATATGTTGCATATGGCAAAAAATGAAGGCCGTAATCAAGTCATGTTTAATCCAATCGTTAAATTATAAAAGATATTTCCGATCTTAGAAGCGCTCAAGCTGCTAGCAAAGTCCAAGACTCTGTTGGTAGCTTTTTTGTATCCTTTTTCTATTTTTGCTCCCTAATCATCACCTTACCCTATTTCTAAAACGTTGCACTATACCTCTTCATTTTATTTTAAGTAATCAATAAAAACATGATAGGCATTACATTTTACAAATGCGTCTTTTTTCATTCATATCTTTATACATTTCAAGAAAGATTACATACGTCTAAAAAGAGACACAGTCAACACTTAAAGGATGCATATGTTAAAATTGTAAGTTAGATTGAGACGCATATTTCAACTTTATTTTTTAACTTAAAAAACAACAATTACAAAATTATATTTGTTACAATATACATTGGAAGTTCAAAAATTAATAATGGAGTATCGATTGTTATTGAAAGTTATTGTTGTACGCTGTAAACTTTCAATTGTTCTAATATCATTTCAGGAGGTGACCAACTATGTCAGATACAATCACTATCATCGATGAAGACAAAGTGATTGATGTCGTACTCATCGCAGGAAGAATTTTGCTAGAAAGTGGCGCTGAAACGTATCGTGTCGAAGATACAATGACACGAATCGCTGCAAATTATGGCTTAGATGATACATATAGCTTTGTAACTTCTACAGCAATTATTTTCTCTCTTAATGATCGTACGAATACACGACTCGTACGTATTCGTGAGAGAACTACTGATTTAGAAAAAATCGCCTTAACCAATAGTTTATCGCGTAAAATTTCAAACAATCAATTAGATATAGATGAGGCAAAGTCAGAACTCATACATTTGCATCATGCATCTTTACAATTTTCATCTATTACAAAATTCTTTGCAGCAGCAATCGCATGTGGCTTCTTCCTATTCATGTTTGGTGGTGGAATAAACGACTTCTTTTTCGCTATTATTGCTGGAGCTGGTGCTTTTTTAACATTTGATTTTGTACAACGCTATATTCAAATCAAATTCTTTTCGGAATTTCTTAGTGCTGCAGTTGTTATAATGATAGCATCCATGTTCACTAAATTAGGTATGGCAGAAAACCAAGATATCATAACCATAGCTGGCGTTATGCCTCTTGTACCAGGAATATTAATCACCAATGCTATTCGTGATCTAATGGCTGGAGAATTGATTGCCGGTATGTCTCGTGGCGTTGAAGCAGCTCTCACAGCATTTGCAATTGGTGCCGGCGTTGCCATCGTTTTATTAATATTTTAAAAAAGGAGTGCTTATATGCTCATTGGCTATTATTTTTTACAATTGATTGTCAGCTTTTTAGCTACAATGCTTTTTTCGATTATCTTTAATGCACCCCGTCGCCTCCTTTTAGCTTGTGGTTTCGTTGGCGCAATGGGCTGGATCATTTTCAAACTTACTGTGGACATGGATTTTGGTAAAGTAATGGCTTCTTTTTTAGGAAGCTTTATTTTGGCAATCATGAGTCACGTAATGAGTAGACGTTACAAACGACCTGTTATTATCTTTATTGTTCCAGGGATTATCCCATTAGTACCAGGTGGTTTAGCATATGAAGCTACACGTTATTTAGTTAGTAATCAATATACACTTGCTGTAAATACATTTCTTGAAGTCACTTTGATTTCAGGCGCTATTGCTTTTGGTATTCTATGTGCAGAAATCATCTATCATCTCAATACACGGATTAAACAACATTATGGTAGAATGAATGGTAAAACATATAAAAAATCTTACAATATGAACAATAGAGCTTAAGGGGTGTTTTTTTGAAAACTGATATAATTGATAGATTAACAAGATATGTAACAATAGATACACAATCTGACCCAGAATCTAACACTACGCCTTCCACTGAGAAACAATGGGATTTACTAAATTTGTTAAATGACGAGTTAACTGACTTAGGTTTAGAAACTGGCATTGATGAACAAGGTTATTTATTCGCAACATTAGATAGCAATGTTGACGAAACTATACCTACTGTTGGCTTTTTGGCACATGTTGATACTTCACCTGATTTCAATGCATCAAATGTAAACCCACAAATCATAGAAAACTATGATGGGCAACCTATCAAATTAGGTGAAACGAGTCGTATGTTGAGCCAAGATGTATTTCCTGCTATGAAAAGCGTGGAAGGTCATACGTTAATGGTCACAGATGGTACATCACTATTAGGTGCTGATGACAAAGCTGGTGTCGTTGAAATCATGGAAGCAATTAAATATTTAACGGAACATCCAGAAGTCAAACATGGGCCTATTCGTATTGCTTTTACGCCAGATGAAGAAATTGGTAGAGGCCCTCATGCTTTTGATGTTGAGCGTTTCAATGCTGATTTCGCCTATACTATGGATGGTAGTGAATTTGGTGAATTACAATATGAAAGTTTCAATGCTGCAGAAGCAATCGTTACATGTCACGGTGTGAACGTACATCCTGGTTCTGCTAAAAATGCAATGATTAACGCGATTCTATTAGGTCAACAATTCAATTCATTATTACCACAAAATGAAGTGCCTGAAAGAACAGAAGATTACGAAGGTTTCTATCATTTAATGAAAATGAACGGTGATGTCGAAAAGACGACCTTACAATATATTATTCGTGATCATGATAGAAATCATTTTGAATTACGTAAAAAGCGTCTTATTGAGATTAAGAATGACATCAATACACATTATGCTGATGCGCCAGTAGAAATCGAAATCAATGATCAATACTACAATATGGGTGAGAAAATAGAACCCAATCCCCATGTAATTGATATACCTAAACGTGTGTTTGAAAAGTTAGAAATCCCTGCTAATACAGCACCTATACGTGGTGGAACAGATGGGTCTCAACTTTCATACATGGGGCTACCAACTCCTAATATCTTTACAGGTTGCGCCAATTTCCACGGTCCTTTTGAATATGCATCCATTGATGTCATGGAAAAAGCCGTAGAGGTCATTATTGGCATCACACAAGAAGTCGTAAACACTTATAAAAAGTGAAAAATGGGTATATAAATCCAAAATCAATAAAAAAGCGTAGATTTCCATTTTCAGGAATCTACGCTTTTTCTATTTCTCATATATACTTATAGTCGCTACGTGTGAACTTGGAGCCATTTATTTAACACGTTTTTACAATTTTCAACAACTATCCGTTTACACTTCAAATTGTGTTTTTAATAATTTAATTGCTTGCACTGTATAATGTCTGATTTGAATTCCCATTTTGAAATCTGTAAAGCTTTCAGGCATTTCTATAAACGTATTAAAAGTAGCAGTTACACCCATTGATTCAAATAAATCAAATTTATCATCTGTCGCACATATGGCAATAGATGGTTTATTATGTTTTGTTGCTAACTCTGCAAGACGCACTGTTGTTGTTTCTAAAATTTGGTCTTGTTCATTTACACCTTCACCGAATATAATTAAATCCGCTTGTTGTATCAAATTATCTAAATGTGTAATTTGATCGACAAGTTCATGGCTTGTCATGATTTCGGCATCATAAAGTACATTTAAGGCTGCAGCAATACCACCACCTGCACCACCTCTTTGAACAGGACCCATTGTCAGTTTTAACTCACTTTTGAAAATTTCACTTAAATACCACAGTAAATTGTCTATTTCAGCAGCATCTTGACGTGTCATTCCGTAAAGCTCATACGTTTGCATAATTTCACTATTTTTCCCATATAGTTTACTATCAAAGTCAGTCATTAACTGAAAACGTACATTTTTCAATTGTGGATGAATGTCAGAGATGTCTATTTTACGTATATATTTCAACATCTTACTACCTTGACGTAAATCCACTTCTTGGGCCTCATCATCATAAAATTTAGCTCCAAGTGCTTGTAACATACCTGCACCACCATCAAAGCTGCCTATGCCACCTAAAGACATAATAATGTGTTCTGCATCATTATCTAATGCATCTAACATAATTTCACCTAAACCATAACTTGTTCGTTCAGTGATTGGTTTATTACCTTTTAAAAACAAATTCCCTTCAATGATGGTCATATGGTTATCAGTAATACCATAAACCGTCTCTACCTTATTCATATCTGCATCATGTGCTGGCACTTTATATTTCGTACCTGACTGCCATAGAAAAACAGAATCCATAAGTTCATGACGCCCGTTAAATAGCGGCACTTGAACAATATCTGCTTTTTCTATTTGACTAGCTACCGCTTCTTCAACATAACGATTAGCTTGATAGCTAGATATAATACCATTAAATTCATCCATCGCTACTAAAACTTTCATATTTGTCACCTCAAATTATTTTATTAATAACTGTTATTGTACGATGATTATACACAACGCTAAGAAAATCATCTTCCCTCTGTAGACTTATTTATACTAAATCTTTTTTATTATAAAAGTATACACGTACGCTTATATCCCTATGTGAATATTTAAAATACACTTAATATGCAATTAAGCGTTACAACTCACAGTCAACGCTATAAATTATAAAGTTTAGCTCTATAAGTTCATTCACTATCTAATAGCAGTCTATATTTCTCATTCAACTATTTATTATACATGCCATTAGGAAATTTTTCACATTAAAAGAAACGCTTGCTAATCTCTTGATGTTGATAAAAGATTAACAAGCGT
>NZ_JAMBPV010000034.1 GCF_029531845.1 Staphylococcus equorum | reverse complement strand
CAATTAGGAGTGGTCACGATGGAGAATTTATATATACAAGCTAAAGAAAGTAAACACGAAAGATTTAATAACTTTGATATGTTTTTTGCATTTGACAAAAACCAATTTAACGAGGGTCTAGAAAAATTAGAAATTAATTCAGAAGAAATAATATCAATTGGTATGAATGGTTTTATTCGCAAATCAGATGTAGAAAAATTTAATCAAATGATGGATAGTTTTAAAGATGAACATATTAAAAATATGAAAAATGACGACTATGTTTATCATATGTTCAAATATGAAATGGGTAATCATGAGTATATTATAACTTATGATGATGAAGAAATACTAAGTACCTGTGATATAGATGAACATTTATTCATTTCAGATGAAAGATTAAAAGAGATTTATATAAAAGCTAAAAATGATTATATTGAAGAAGTAAACCAATAAAAAGAGGTGAAAAAAATGGGTGAATTTAGAGAGTTAGAATTAAAGTACATTATTGAGAATATAGAGCTAGAGTTAGAATTTCAAGATTTAACAGATAAAGAGATAAAAGAAAAAATGGTAGATTTAAAGGTCGCTAAAAACAAGTTAAAGCATTTAATTAAATAAAGCCTAAAAACCCTCGAAAAATAGAGGGGGGGCTTTTTTATGTAAAGCGATCATTACGTCTTTACATAAAAATAGCCCAAAAGGAGTGAACCTATTAGCGATTAACCCAAGCTAATAGGCTCACATTTTAATATCCAGATGTAAGCGACCCACTCAAATAATCTACAAAGTGTTTCATCATCACCAACCAACGCACAAGGTCTAAACGCTATGTACGTTGGTTGATGTGATTCAAGCACGATCAAGCCAGATAAATCGGCTAAAACACTCCATATAGCCAATTTATCTTAAAGATTCGGAAATGGACTACATTCCCTCACTTTA
>NZ_JAMBPV010000033.1 GCF_029531845.1 Staphylococcus equorum | reverse complement strand
GAGCCTTAACTATAGAAGATTACAAGAGCATAAGCTCTTGTATAAAGGACTAGTAACCCAATGAACTAATGAACTGAGGAGTTAGTCCCTTATCGAAGAACTGCAAACCTGATTTAAGACATGAACATATAAGCTGAATCTCATGTGTAAGAATTACTAATTTCTCAAGCGAAAAAGTGGTTCTTTATAAAATTAAAATATATTTTAGAGGGATAAAAGGGTTGGATGTTTTATTTAATATGGTTAATTTTTTGGTTAGTTCAATCTAGTATCCAAGAATTTCTAGTTAACAGCCTGTTTTCACTTAATCTACTACTGTATACAGTGACGAAAATTATTCTTTGATTATATTATTTATAAAACATTGTTAATATATGGTTTTTTCAACTGATATAAGAATTAGAGTGTTATCTCTTTTGTGTATTGATTTTTTGGGGAAATTTTTAATGTGTTAATATAAAATCATTTAGTTGTTATGATATTCATAAAATCAACGACTTGGTTTTTTACTTGATCTATAAATTTTTAGATATATGGTAATAAATGAAAAGTTATTGAAGAATAATTAGAGTAATATTTTCAATGTTTTTACTTTAATTTTTTGTGGTTTTAATAGTACACATATTATGAACAGAGAAAAAGTTTGAAAAATCCAGCGAGCAACGATAAATGAAATAGTGAATAAGTTTCCAAATAGAGTGATATATATAGGTATTTTAGAAGGGGATTAAGCTTTTTTATACTTTGATTTTTACAATGGAAGGCCCGTGGTTACTAGAGGTTGATCCATAATGCAGTCTTTTTAAAGGATCTTTATTTAAGAAATGTAAGTTTTGTGGCGATAGTGTAAATTTTACTGTTGTTAAAAGCTTTTTATGCGTGTATAGTATTACTAGTCGAGCGAAACAGCACGACAAACAAAAAAGAAATACGAAACACAACGAAAAATTAATTTTAAAAAGTCCTTGACTTTCTGAGTTAGAACCTGTAGAATTAAGTCTTGTGATTAAGAAATGAACATTGAAAACTGAATTGCAATATGTCAACGTTAATTCCGAACG
>NZ_JAMBPV010000032.1 GCF_029531845.1 Staphylococcus equorum | reverse complement strand
CTATTTTTATGAAATTTTCTCTATTATTGTTTCCAAATCACTTATATTTCCAGTTGTATAATATAAATCATCAAAATCTAAATCTTTCGTAACTTCTGCTAAATCTGACCAATTATTATACCTTTCATATTCATAGTGCGTTATAAAATTACTATATGATGTTTCCTTAATAATTTGATTACCTTTTAAATCGAGATACACTTGATATTCAAATTCATCAATCTCTCCTTTAAAGGTATAAAGTAATGAGCAACATAGGTTTTTATCGAATAATTCACTATCATTCTTTTCAATTTGAAATTCATTCTCTATAAATGTTTTTACATTTTCACATATTTGGTTAAAAGACTTATTATTATTCATCGTGACCACTCCTAAATTTTCGTTCATTTTACGTCTGGTTTACAGATGTTATATTTTAATACACTTCTTCATAACTAATTAAAACTAAGTAACTACGTTCATTATGTGCTAGGATTTTATCTATTTGATATTCGTCTAATTCATTTTCTTTAAGATTATCTACTACATATAAATATTCCATTAAACGAGGTATATCATATTCATCTTGTAAATCACTAAGACTGTAAAATTCAAGAACATCTTTGATTGAAAAGTAATTAGAATGTAAGTAACTTAACAAATCATTGATATGTCCTTTAAGCATTTCCATATCATCAATTTCCATTACTGCTTTATTAAAATAGTTATTTGCTATTCTTAATTCATTTTGATTTTCATTTGTTTTTAAATTCATGATTATTACTCCTTTTACATTTAATATACGTCTTAATTGCAGATGTAATGAAAAACACTATATTTTCGTCTATAATATAGTGTTTTCTGTCTTAAAAAATGTTTCTAAATCTTCTTCATCTGCGTTAAGTCTTACTAATTCATCAAAATTCATATTTTCAGTTAATGCTACAATTTCATCTAGTGAATCAAATATTTCATATTCATAATGTGCAATATGTTGTTCACTAAATAGTTCGGGTTTCACTTCTGTAATTAACATCAATCTTTCTAAATCTAAATTTACCTGTATTTCTATTTCTTCATTTTTATCTAACGTTGTAAAAGCGATAGGTTGGATTAAACTATCTTTGAAAATTTCTTGTAAATCAGATTTCATTTCGAATTCTCTTTCCTCGTATTCTGCAATATTTACTTTGATTTGGTTTAATTGATTTTTTAACATCGTGACCACTCCTAATTGTTTTTTATACTTTTTAACTTGTTTAAAAGTATATTTG
>NZ_JAMBPV010000031.1 GCF_029531845.1 Staphylococcus equorum | reverse complement strand
AGCACCTGTAGCACCGATGGTGAATGAAGTAACAAGTGAAGGTACGCAAGTAACAGGCACAGGCGAAGCAGGTTCAACAATTACGGTTAAATTCCCAGATGGAAGCACAGTGACGGGAACAGTAGATGAACAAGGAAAATAACTGATTGATTTACCGGTTGATAAGAAATTAAATGGAAACGAAGAATTGGTTATCACATCAACAGATGATTCAGGCAATGTGTCACCAGAAACAAGAGTAACTGTTAAAGATGCGACAGCACCTGTATCACCAACGGTGAATGAAGTTACAAGTGAAGGTACGCAGGTAATAGGAACAGGTGAACCCGGCTCAACAATCACAGTGAAATTCCCAGATGGAAGTGTGGTAACGGGTACAGTAGATGGACAAGGAAATTACGTGATCGATTTACCATTAGATAAGAAATTAAATGGAAATGAAGAGTTAGTAGTGACATCAACAGATAGAGCAGGCAATGTATCGCCAGAAGCAAAAGTGACAGTTACAGATGTGACGTCACCAAACGCACCGATGGTGAATGAGGTTACAAGTGAAGGTACACAAGTAACAGGCACAGGCGAAGCCGGCTCAACAATTACGGTTAAATTCCCAGATGGAAGCACAGTGACGGGAACAGTAGATAACCAAGGAAATTACGCAATCGATTTACCAGTAGATAAGAAATTAAATGGAAACGAAGAACTTGTAGTGACATCAACAGATGGAGCAGGCAATGTGTCACCAGAAGCAAGATTAACTGTTAAAGATACAACAGCTCCGGATGCACCGACGGTGAATGAAGTAACAAGTGAAGGCACACAAGTTACAGGAACAGGTGAAGCAGGCTCAACAATCACAGTTAAATTCCCAGATGGAAGTGTTGTGACGGACACAGTGGATGACCAAGGCAACTACGCGTTTGATATCCCAACAAATGTAGATTTAGTAGGTAACGAAGAGTTGGTAGTGACATCAACAGATACATCAGGCAATGTATCGCCAGAAACAAAATTGACTGTAATAGATGTTACGGTACCAAACGCACCAACGGTGAATGAAGTGACAAGTGAAGGCACACAAGTTATAGGAACAGGCGAACCAAGCTCAACAATCACAGTTAAATTCCTAGATGGAAGTGTTGTAACTGGTACGGCAGATGACCAAGGCAATTACGTGATTGATATCCCAATAAATGTAGATTTAGTAGGAAACGAAGAATTGGTTATCACATCAACAGATGGTTCAGGAAATGTGTCACAGGAAACAATATTAACAGTTAAAGATGT
>NZ_JAMBPV010000030.1 GCF_029531845.1 Staphylococcus equorum | reverse complement strand
TTCACTCCTTTTGGGTTATTTTATATAAAGACGTAATGCCCAATTTACATAAAAATAACCCCCGATTTTTCGAGGGCTTTATTTATATATTTTAAATAATTTCACTCATTTGAAAACTTTCCGTATCTAATATATAAGATAGGTCTTGCATACCCACAGTTTTCAAAATGTTAGTAAGTGGTTCGATATTACATTCTTCTGTTACTGATATTTTGTCTATTAATATATCATCTGTAAATTTTTGCTTATTATAAAGTTCAATAATAAAAAGAATATCTGATTCACTAATATTACCTTCTTTTGCTTTTTCGTAGTATTCTGCTATTTTGATATAATAATTCCTAAAATCCCTTATAAATGCGTCATCAGTTTTAAAATTTTTATCTCTATTGGTTTCATATTCAATTATGTTTTTTGCAAAAATAAACAATTCATCTTCTTCAAACACTTCATAAACATCTGAATGCATTTCATTAATAATATATAAGTTTGTAGTCATACAAACACTCCTTTAGTTTTATTAATGCCTATCCTATAGACGAAAATAATTAATTTGTGATATTATAGAAAGAGAATAAAGGGGGAAGTCACCCCCCTTTAACCTATTTATCTAAATAGGCTTTGAATGAGGTTAGAAACTGCTGTTATAACGTTTAAGGCGCTTATTAACAGTAGTTTTTTTTGTTCATTTTTGTATCGTTCTCTTTCTAATCTACTTTGCAACTTTACCACCTCCTTTAACTAAATCTTGTTAATTTTTTTTACTTTCATTCCACCACTTAATATTTAGGAACAATGTTAAGATAGCTAAAATTATTGTTATAATTGCTAGACTGATTTCTGACATCAACCACACCTCCTTTCATCTACAATATAGACGATTACCAACAATTAGACATTTCATATTCCGAATGGTTTTTATATTGTTCGCTTATACCTTTTATTTTTAAAATTCCTGTAATCAATTTTTTATAAAGGTTTTCAACTTTTATCCAAAGCACTTCGGACTTCATATCATTTGCTTGATATTTAATACTATCTAACAATTTTAGTGCATCATAATCTGTTAGTCTTTCAAGATTTTGATAATCTTCATCTTGATACATTCTAATATCGAGTTGATTATTTTCTTTATATCTTGTGTTTACTGCCACTACTTCAAATTGGTATAAATTAAAAACAACGTTTTCTGCTAAATCTTTATCAATTAATAATTCTTCTTTGAAATATTTTGCTAGGTTATTAAATTCTCTTTCTGTATGAATAAATGAACTCATAATGACCACTCCTAATTGTTTTTGTTTATTATACATCTTATTTACAGATGTA
>NZ_JAMBPV010000003.1 GCF_029531845.1 Staphylococcus equorum | reverse complement strand
GCATTATAGGATGCGATGAGCCCGAGACCGAGAGGTCTCTTTTTTTATGCGTAAAAGGAGCTTAACTTCTAAAAAATAGCTGGTTTAAGAAAGCGTTTGAAGCTGACGAAATTAGCGAAAGACGCGACGAGCTTACAAGCGGTAAGTGAGTAAGGAAAATATTAAGTGTTTACAAGAGCTGCTGCTCTTGCATAAGCACTACTAATCTTGCAGGCAAGAAAGTAGTGCTTTAAAGCGCCTTAGCGCCGATGGTAGCCGACTTACGTTCCGCAAGAGTAGGACGTTGCCAGGCAGCATTATAGGATGCGATGAGCCCGAGACCGAGAGGTCTCTTTTTTTATGCGTAAAAAAGTGTAAATGGCCCCGATAGACATATATATAATTTAAGGGTTACAAGAGCTCGTGCTCTTGTATAAGAACTACTAATTTCACAAGCGAAAAAGTGGTTCTTTATAAATTAAGAAGTAGTTATTTAGAAGCTGACGAACTCAGTGAAAGATGCAACGAGATTACAAGTAGGTGCCAAAGAAGTAACTAGGTACGTGTTAAATGTTTACAAGAGCTGTGGCTCTATAAGTACTACTAATCTTGCTGGTAACAAAGTAGTGATTTAGAGATCAGGGCTTCTTTAAAATTGTCAAAGCACGAATTAGTGCTTTGGTGTGTTCCTCTAATTGTGAAAAAGGTATTCCACCAAAACCTAAAATGAATTTTACAGATTGCTGTGACTTATTATATTTGCTAAAAGGTATAATTTTTAATTTATTTTCTTCAGCGTTTTTTAGACATTGATTCATAGTCAAACCATTTTTTACAGTTAGTGTAAAGTGCATGCCTGCTAATGCACCATCAATTTCTAATTGTTCTTGGTAGGGTTTGAGGGCATCTAATATAAATTTAAGTTTGTCTCTATAAACGTTTCTCATTTTATTTAAATGCCTTTCAAAACTACCTGACTGCATAAAGCTTGCCACCATTTTTTGTATGTGTGCGGGTACTGTATTGCCTTCCTTATTTTCTAGTGCGTTATATAACTTCAGTAGCTTTTTAGGCAATACTAGGTAAGCAACTCTGCAACTTGGGAATAAAGATTTTGAAAATGTACTAATATATATGACTTTATCTTTTGTATCTAAACTTTGTAATGCAGGAATAGGTTTTCCAAAGTAACGGAATTCCGAATCATAATCATCTTCAATAATGTATCTATTTTCAAATTGCTGTGCCCAATGAATAAGTTGGGTACGCTTTTTTAAATTCATTACGTAGCCGGTTGGGAATTGATGAGATGGTGTAACATAAGCGATGTTGTTATTAGATTCATCAAAATATTCTAGTTCAATTCCTGTATTATTTACAGGCACTTGAAGATAAGTAATTTGTTTTTTGTCTAAAACTTGTTTGATCGGGGGATAGCTAGGATTTTCAATTATAAAGCGTCCTTTATTCAAAATATCAGTCAATAAATTAATGAGTTGTTCTGTAGAAGAGCCAATAATAATTTGTTCTGGATGACATGTTACGCCTCTACTGTTAAATAAGTAATGAGCTATTTCCTGGCGTAGTGTCCATTCTCCTTTGGGATTGGTATGTTGTAGTAAGTTTAATTGACTATCCTCAAAAGCATCACGTGCGTATTTTCTGAATTGTTGCATGGGAAAATATTCAGCATCGATTTCTGATAAATTAAAGGCAAACTCATATGTTTGTTGAGCCTGATTGTCGTTATTTTCTTCGTGATATGTGTTTGATGCGTGTAGATCTCTATCTCTAGCAATAATTGGTAAAGTTTCAACGTCAGATACAAAATAGCCTGATCGAGGTTTGGCATATATGTAACCCTCATCAGATAGAATTTGGTAAGCATGTTCGATTGTTGTGTTGCTCACAGAGAGATGTTGTCCTAACGCTCGTTTAGAAGGAAACTTATCTCCTGATTTATATTGACCTTCAATGATTTGTTTTTTTAGGTTCTCGTACAGGTTGATGTATAAATGTTCTTTTGTCATTATAACTGACCCCTTTAATTAATTAAGAATTGTCCCTTTTTAAATACCAGTTTATCTTTTAAAATGAATTTAATCAACTAAGCAAAGGGGTTAAATAAATATGTCTAAAGTAATTGGATCTGAAAGAGTTAAAAGAGGAATGGCTGAAATGCAAAAAGGTGGCGTCATTATGGACGTCGTAAATGCGGAACAAGCTAAGATAGCTGAGGATGCAGGCGCTGTCGCAGTAATGGCATTAGAACGTGTGCCTTCTGATATTAGAGCTGCAGGTGGCGTGGCACGTATGGCTAATCCTAAAATAGTAGAAGAAGTTATGAATGCTGTCTCTATCCCAGTTATGGCTAAAGGCCGTATTGGTCATATAACTGAAGCTCGTGTATTAGAATCTATGGGTGTTGATTATATCGATGAATCTGAAGTACTAACACCAGCTGATGAAGAGTTTCATTTACGCAAAGATACATTCACTGTACCATTTGTATGTGGTTGCCGTAATTTAGGTGAAGCCGCACGCCGCATTGGTGAAGGTGCTGCTATGTTACGTACTAAAGGTGAGCCAGGTACTGGGAATATCGTAGAAGCAGTAAGACATATGCGTCAGGTCAATTCAGAAGTGAATCGTTTAACAGTTATGCATGACGATGAAATTATGACTGAGGCTAAAAATATTGGTGCACCATACGAAATTTTAAAATCTATTAAAGAAAATGGTAAATTACCAGTAGTTAATTTTGCAGCTGGCGGGGTAGCAACACCTCAAGATGCTGCGTTAATGATGGAATTAGGTGCTGATGGAGTATTTGTTGGATCTGGTATTTTTAAATCAGAAGACCCAGAAAAATTTGCTAAAGCAATTGTACAAGCAACTACACATTATCAAGACTACGAACTAATTGGACGTCTAGCTAAAGAATTAGGCACAGCAATGAAAGGGCTAGATATCAATGAGTTGTCATTAGAAGAGCGTATGCAAGAGCGTGGATGGTAATATGAAGATTGGTGTTTTAGCCTTACAAGGCGCTGTGAGAGAACATATACGTCATATTGTACTAAGTGGTCATGAAGGTGTAGCAGTTAAACGTGTTGAACAGTTGAATGACATTGATGGATTAATCATACCAGGCGGAGAATCTACTACGTTACGTCGCTTAATGAATCTTTATGGATTCAAAGATGCTTTGCAACAATCTACATTACCTATGTTTGGTACGTGTGCTGGTTTAATTATCTTAGCAACGAACATTGTTGGTGAAGAAGGTTATTTAGATAAATTGAACATCACAGTTCAAAGAAATTCCTTTGGCCGACAAGTTGATAGCTTTGAAAGTGAATTAGATGTGAAAGAAATTGCCAAAGATATTGAGGGTGTATTTATTAGAGCACCTCATATAGAAAGTGTGCATGGCGAAGCTAGTGTGCTTAGCACTGTTGGTGATAAAATTGTAGCTGTCCAACAAGGATGTTATTTAGGTGTTTCATTTCATCCTGAATTAACAGATGACTACAGAGTCACACAGTATTTCATAGAATCAATAGTTAAACCATCCTTAACTGAAAAAGTATAAAAAAGAGCGACAAGGTCCCCAATACGCCTTGTCGCTCTTTTGAATATTAAAATTTAAATAAAGAATCCTGCAATAGCTGCAGAAATAAATGACACTAATGTAGCACCGAATAATAATTTTAGACCAAAACGTGCTACCATATCTCCTTTTTCGTTGTTAAGCGATTTGATTGCGCCAGAGATAATACCGATAGAGCTAAAGTTTGCGAATGACACTACGAATACTGAGATAACACCTTTAGCGTGTTCACTCATGTTTTTAACTTCACTTAGACTTTGCATTGCAACAAATTCATTTGATAATAATTTCGTTGCCATAATAGAACCAGCTTGTACTGCTTCATTCCATGGCACACCAACTAAGAATGCGAATGGTGCAAAGATGAAACCGATAAGTGTTTGGAAGTCCCAAGTGATACTACCACCTGAAATACCAGTGAAAATCGCACTAACTACACCATTAAGTAAAGCGATGATAGCGATGTAACCAATTAACATTGCCCCTACAATGACTGCTACTTTAAACCCATCTAAAATATATTCCCCTAACATTTCGAAGAAGGATTGTTTGCTTGTTTCACTTTTTTCAACAATTAATTTATCTTCTTTTGCATCAACTTTATATGGGTTGATGATAGAAGCAATAATGAAACCACCGAAGAGGTTTAATACAACTGCTGTAACAACAAAACGAGGTTCAATTAACGCAAAGTATGCACCGATAATAGATGCAGACACAGTAGACATTGCTGAAGCAGTTAATGTATACAGACGTTGTCTTGGAATATGAGCAAGTTCTTTTTTCAATGAAATAAATACTTCTGATTGTCCCAAAATTGCTGCTGCAACAGCATTATATGATTCTAAACGCCCCATACCATTAATTTTAGAAATAACTAAACCTAAGACATTAATGATTACAGGTAAAATACGTGTATATTGTAAGATACCAATTAATGCTGATATGAAAACAATTGGTAATAATACGTTAAAGAAGAATGGAGGATTTTCTGGATCTATGTATTGAAATCCACCAAATACAAAATTCACACCTTCTGCTGCTTGTGCTAATAAGTAATTAAAGCCGACTGAAATGCCGCCAATGACTGTAATCCCAAATTGTGTTTTTAACAAAATAAATGCCATGATAAGTTGTATTACAAGTAATAACCCAACATATTGCCATCGAACATTTTTTCTGTCGGAGCTGAAAAGAAAGGCTAACCCAATAAATACTGCAATCCCAATTAAACCGATAATAATATGCATATTTTTCATCCCTTTTAATTTTTTCTTAATACCTATAATACAATAAAAGTGATAGCACTTACATCCATAAACTAATATTTTTTAATCATATTGGTTGAAAAAGGTCAAAGTTGGTCATATAATATAGTCAAAGAAGGTCAAAAGAGGTGATAATCATGCACAATATGTCTGACATCATAGAACAGTACATTAAGAAATTATTTGAAGACACCAATAAAGACGTTGTAGAACTTCAACGTGCAAATATTGCACAGCGCTTTGACTGTGTGCCTTCTCAACTGAATTATGTAATCAAAACACGTTTTACAAATGAACATGGTTATGAGATTGAAAGTAAAAGAGGTGGCGGTGGGTACATTCGAATCACCAAAATTGAAAATAAAGACGAAACAGGTTACATTAATCACTTACTTCAATTAATAGGACCATCAATTTCTCAGCAACAAGCGTATTACATTATAGATGGTTTATTAGATAAAAAATATATCAATGAACGTGAAGCTAAGATGATTTATGCTGTCATTGATAGAGAAACACTAAAAATGGATGTATTATCGAGAGATATTATACGGGCTAATATTATTAAACGATTATTACCTGTAATAAATTATTACTAAAGCGAGGTGTTTAGTCGTGCTATGCGAAAATTGTCATTTAAACGAAGCAGAAGTTAAATTAGCAGTAAAAGGACAAGACGGTGTCAATGAAAAATGGGTTTGTTCGACATGTGCTCAGGGTGGAAACCCTTGGACACAAAATCAGCAGTTACAATCCCAAGATGATATTGAAGGTGCATTTGTTGTAAAACAAATTTTACAACACTTAGCAGCTAAACATGGTATTGATTTTGATGAAATTGCTTTTAAAGAAGAAAAAAGATGTCCTACTTGTCATATGACGTTAAAAGATATTGCACATGTTGGTAAATTTGGTTGTGCAAACTGCTATGCAGCTTTTAAAGATGACATTGTCGACATCGTGCGTCGTGTGCAAGGTGGTCAAATAGAACATACAGGGAAAACACCTCGATCTTCCCATAGAAAATTAGCGCTTAAAAAACAAATTGAAGAAAAAAATTCATATTTAAATCAGCTTATTGAAGATCAGAATTTTGAAGAAGCTGCAGTTGTTCGGGATGAAATTAAAGCATTGAAAGACGATGGCGAGGTGAAACAGGATGAGTGAAAATAATATCAGTGCATACATGAGTGAGTGGATGCGCGATAAAGAAGAAAGCCCTGTTGTGATGTCTTCAAGAATCCGATTGGCTAGAAACTTAGAAAATCATGTCCATCCATTAATGTTTCCGTCAGAGCAGGATGGCTATAGAGTAATAAATGAGGTACAGGATGCGCTTCCTAACTTGTTTATGCAGCGCTTAGATACTATGGATCAGCAAAGCAAATATAAACTCGTTGCGAAACATCTCATAAGTCCTGAATTAATCAGACAACCTGCATCAGCCGTGTTACTAAATAGTGATGAATCATTGAGTATTATGGTGAATGAAGAGGATCATATTCGAATTCAAGCTATGGGAAATGATTTGTCACTGCAAACATTGTACGAGAATGCTTCCACTATAGATGATACGCTTGATAGTGAGTTGGATGTAAGTTTTGATGAAACATTAGGTTATTTAACAACTTGTCCGACAAACATTGGTACGGGCATGCGTGCGAGTGTGATGCTACATTTACCGGGTTTAACAATTATGAAGCGTATGAATCGCATCGCTCAAACGATTAACAGATTTGGTTTTACTATAAGAGGAATATTTGGTGAAGGTTCACAAGTTTATGGTCATATTTATCAAATTTCAAATCAACTAACTTTGGGAAAAACAGAAGAAGAAATCATTGAAAGTTTAACTGAAGTTGTACAACAAATCATTAACGAAGAATTACAAATTCGCGAACGTATGAACCGTCACAATCACATTGAAACATTAGACCGAGTATATCGTTCGTTAGGAATATTAAAATATAGTAGACTGATATCTATGGAGGAAGCATCACTGAGATTAAGTGAAGTGAAACTCGGTATTGATTTAGGCTATATTGAACTAGAAAACTTCAAATTTAATGAATTAATGGTAGCAATACAATCACCATTCTTATTAGATGATGAAGATGACAGAGTAGTAAATGAAAAAAGAGCAGATATATTAAGAGAACATATAAATTAGGAGGTCATGCTATGCTATTTGGTAGACTGACAGAACGTGCACAGCGTGTATTAGCACATGCTCAAGAAGAAGCAATTCGCTTAAATCATTCAAATATTGGAACAGAACACTTACTTTTAGGTTTGATGAAAGAGCCTGAAGGTATCGCAGCCAAAGTATTAGAATCATTTGAAATTACTGAAGAAAAAGTAGTAGAAGAAGTAGAAAAATTAATTGGCCATGGTCAAGAACAAATGGGCGCTTTACACTATACGCCTCGTGCGAAAAAAGTCATTGAATTATCAATGGATGAAGCGAGAAAATTACACCATAATTTTGTGGGAACAGAACACATTTTACTTGGTTTAATTAGAGAAAATGAAGGTGTAGCAGCACGTGTATTTGCGAACTTAGACTTAAATATAACTAAAGCACGTGCACAAGTTGTTAAAGCATTAGGTAGTCCAGAGTTAAGTAACAAAAATGCGCAAGCTAATAAATCTAATAACACACCAACTTTAGATAGCCTTGCACGTGACTTAACAGTTATTGCAAAAGACGGCACACTAGATCCAGTTATTGGTAGAGACAAAGAAATTACAAGAGTAATTGAAGTTTTAAGTCGTCGTACTAAAAATAACCCAGTATTGATTGGTGAGCCAGGTGTTGGTAAAACTGCAATTGCAGAAGGCCTAGCCCAAGCAATTATTAAAAATGAAGTGCCTGAGACACTTAAAGGCAAACGCGTAATGTCACTTGATATGGGAACAGTTGTAGCTGGAACGAAGTATCGAGGCGAATTTGAAGAGCGTTTGAAAAAAGTAATGGAAGAAATTCATCAAGCGGGTGACGTTGTACTATTCATCGATGAATTACACACATTAGTTGGCGCAGGTGGAGCTGAAGGTGCTATTGACGCATCAAACATCTTGAAACCAGCACTTGCACGAGGAGAACTACAATGTATTGGTGCAACGACATTAGATGAATACCGTAAAAACATTGAAAAAGATGCAGCACTTGAACGTCGTTTCCAACCAGTTCAAGTTGATGAGCCAACAGTTGAAGATACTATTGAAATCTTAAAAGGATTACGTGATCGCTATGAAGCACATCATCGTATCAATATTTCAGATGAAGCGGTAATTTCAGCTGCTACTTTAAGTCACCGTTATATTTCGGATCGTTTCTTACCTGACAAAGCAATCGACTTAATTGACGAAGCAAGTTCTAAAGTTAGACTTAGAAGTCATACAACACCACCGAACTTGAAAGAATTAGAACAAGAAATTGAGCAAGTTAAAAATGAAAAAGATGCTGCGGTACATTCACAAGAATTCGAAAATGCAGCAAATCTTCGTGATAAACAAACGAAATTAGAAAAACAATACGAAGAAGCTAATAATAACTGGAAGAATGCACAAAATGGCGACAATACTTCTTTATCAGAAGAAGACATTGGAGAAGTTATCGCTGGTTGGACTGGTATTCCATTAACGAAAATTAATGAAACTGAATCAGATCGTCTATTAAACTTAGAAGATACACTTCATAATAGAGTCATTGGACAAAAAGCTGCTGTAACATCTATAAGTAAAGCAGTTAGACGTGCGAGAGCTGGATTGAAAGATCCTAAACGTCCTATCGGTAGCTTTATCTTCTTAGGCCCTACAGGTGTAGGTAAGACTGAATTAGCTCGTGCTTTAGCAGAGTCTATGTTTGGTGAAGATGACGCAATGATCCGTGTGGATATGAGTGAATTTATGGAGAAACATGCGGTCAGTCGTTTAGTTGGTGCTCCTCCAGGTTATGTAGGACATGATGATGGTGGGCAATTGACTGAAAAAGTAAGACGTAAACCTTATTCAGTTATCTTATTTGATGAAATTGAAAAAGCACATCCAGATGTATTTAACATCTTATTACAAGTGCTTGATGATGGACATCTTACTGATACAAAAGGACGTCGTGTAGATTTCCGTAATACAGTAATTATCATGACATCAAACGTTGGTGCTCAAGAATTACAAGATCAACGATTCGCAGGTTTCGGCGGTGCAGCAGAAGGTCAAGATTACGAAACAATTCGTAAAACAATGATGAAAGAATTGAAAAATGCTTTCCGCCCAGAATTCTTAAACCGTGTTGATGACATTATTGTATTCCACAAACTTTCTAAAGAAGAATTGAAAGAAATTGTAACAATGATGATTAACAAACTAACAGATCGTCTATCTGAACAAGACATCAATATTGAAGTTACAGAGGCGGCAAAAGAAAAAATTGCTGAAGAAGGCTATGACCCAGAGTATGGTGCTAGACCATTAATTCGTGCAATTCAAAAAACAGTAGAAGATAATTTAAGTGAGTTAATTTTAGACGGTAACCAAATAGAAGGTAAAAAAGTCGAAATTGATCATGATGGAAAAGAATTCAAATATAATATTCAAGATAGAAAAGAAAAAAAGAAAAATAAAGAAACAACAGAATCATAAATTTAATCACTAAAAGTGAGTTTTTATAGATTAAAGCGCCTCTCAAATGTGTTAGTTCGCCTTTGAGAGGTGCTTTCTGTTTAATAGTAGAAATTTTATGGAGTGCTTAAAAAATTTGGAGATGATTTTCCTTCAACAAATATATAATATTGTTGGTAGTATATATCTATGCATGGTATTTTATAAAAACAGCTCTTATGTAACTAAAGTTAGAGTAGGGTATGATTAAATGCCATTGAAAAAACCAATCATAAAGAGTGCAGTAATTTAAATAAGATTAAAATTTGTTTTTAAACAAGTAGAGGTATAAAATAGATTTGTTCAATGAAAGATGGAGGTGCAGTTGTGGCCAAGAAGAAAATTGTGTTTGAATGTATGGCATGTGGTTATCAGTCCGCAAAATGGATGGGTAAATGCCCAAATTGCGGTGGCTGGAACCAAATGGAAGAAATTGTTGAGCAAAAGGCAGCAAGTCCAAAACACGGAGTGCGCAGTCGTGATCGTGACAATGTTTCGAAAGTACAGAAGTTAAACGAAATAAAACAAGAAACGACACCACGTGTTAAAACCAAGTCAGACGAATTTAATCGTGTGCTCGGTGGCGGTATCGTCAATGGTTCTCTCGTATTGATTGGTGGGGATCCTGGTATAGGGAAATCTACATTACTATTACAAATATGTGCAGCGTTATCACAGTCGCATAATGTCTTATACATAACAGGTGAAGAATCATTAAACCAAACTAAGCTAAGAGCTGAGAGATTGGATGAAGATTCAAGCGAACTCAATGTATTTGCAGAAACGGATTTAGAAGTCATCCATGAGACAGTAAAACAATTAAAACCGGATTTACTTGTAGTTGACTCAATCCAAACGATATTTCATCCAGAAATCAGTTCAGCCCCTGGCTCAGTGTCTCAAGTAAGAGAAAGTACACAAAGCTTAATGAATATCGCTAAACAAATGAATATTGCAACATTTATCGTGGGACATGTGACGAAAGAAGGACAAATTGCCGGTCCACGTTTATTAGAACACATGGTAGATACAGTACTTTATTTCGAAGGTGATGAACACCATGCATATCGTATATTAAGAGCGGTGAAAAACCGTTTTGGTTCTACAAATGAAATGGGCATTTTTGAAATGAAACAAAGCGGATTGAAAGGTGTTAAAAATCCATCTGAGATGTTTTTAGAAGAACGTTCGACAAATGTGCCCGGCTCGACTATCGTCTCTACAATGGAAGGCACAAGACCCTTGCTCATAGAAGTTCAAGCACTTGTTACACCTACTACTTTTAATAACCCTAGACGGATGGCAACAGGTATTGATCATAACCGCTTGAGTCTGTTGATGGCAGTGTTGGAGAAAAAAGAAAATTATTTACTGCAACAACAAGATGCATATATTAAAGTTGCGGGTGGTGTAAGGTTAACGGAACCTGCTGTTGATTTAGGTATCATTGTGGCAACAGCTTCAAGTTTTAAAGATCTAACAGTAGATGGTTTAGATTGCTTTATAGGAGAAGTTGGACTGACTGGAGAAGTGAGACGTGTATCTCGAATAGAACAACGTGTGCAGGAAGCAGAGAAACTTGGATTTAAGCGTATTATTATCCCAGAATCAAATATAGGTGGATGGAAATTCCCTAGTGAAATTAAGGTTATTGGTGTGAAAAGTGTTCACGAAGCCTTGAAATATGCTTTAACCAAACATTAAATTAAATTCAAAAAACATACAGATAAAAAAAAACATTTAATATGAAAGAGTTTTTAAAGAAAGGGGGTTAGAACTTGAACATGATAAGAATCATTGTTATTTTGTGTTATGTTATTTTAGGCGCTAGTTTAGGCGTATATCTTATTCCGGAAATTGCTGCGGATACTGGATTAAGTGATTATATGTTATTAACTAATAATTATTTTAATGGCCTGCTTGGTATTGTTATTTTCTTTTTAATTTTTGGTTGGTTTATTAAAAAAGCAACGTTAACGCTGAAAGAATTAGAGCAAACCATAATGCGTCAAAGTGCTGTAGAAATTTTGTTTGCTACAATTGGACTGATGATAGGTTTAGTTATTTCTGTTATGATATCATTTATTTTTCAAATTATAGGTAATAATGTGTTGAATCATTTTGTGCCAATCATTGTTACAATCATTTTAGGTTATTTCGGTTTTCAATTTGGCTTACGCAAACGTGATGAAATGTTATTGTTCTTCCCGGAAAATATGGCACGCTCAATGTCTATCAATGCACGTAACGCAGTGCCCAAAATCATTGATACAAGTGCAATAATAGATGGTCGCATTTTAGATATTATAGAGTGTGGTTTTATTGATGGTGAAATACTCATACCTCAAGGTGTCATAAATGAGTTACAAGTTGTTGCTGACGCAAACGACAGTGTGAAACGTGAAAAAGGCCAACGAGGATTAGATATTTTGAATTCGTTATATGATACTGATCATCCTACGCGCATTATTCATCCGACGAAGTCTCATAGTGATATTGATGCAATGTTAATCAAGTTAGCGCAACACTATAGAGCGCATATTATCACCACAGATTTTAACCTCAATAAAGTATGCCATGTACAAGGCATACAGGCCTTAAACGTTAATGATTTATCCGAAGCGATTAAACCTTCAGTACATCAGGGTGACCGTTTTAACTTATTACTTACTAAAATGGGTAAAGAATCAGGTCAAGCAGTCGGTTATTTAGATGATGGAACTATGGTCGTTGTAGATAATGCTAAAAAACATATTGGTGAATATATTGATTTAGAAGTAATCAGTTTATTACAAACATCATCAGGAAGAATTATTTTTGCGAAAAAGATTAATTAAGTAAATACTAAGGGTTTTATATGGAAATGTAGCTAAAATTGTTACAGTTTCACATGAAACCTTTTTTTGATATTTGAATATTATTTTTATAAAATTTAGGGACTGCTAACTTTGAATATAAGCACAGTGATTTCATATTAAGCCTTAAAGTGCTACAATAGATAGCGAAATTGTATTACTATAAAAGGAATTGCAACTGTGCAGTATATGTGTGAAATCACACAGTTTTTTGGATAGTGATACTTTTAAAAATTATAAGCTATGGTATTATTAATAAGCGTATGAATAACAAACTTATTAATGGTTGAGCGTCATTATTATTGTTAACGACATAAAGTTAAGTTGATATACGTTCAGCTTATTTGATGTGTTTATGTGTGACTATAATAATTGAGAAAACATAAAACGCAACAAAAAACATTACTAATTAATATTAAAAACGGGAGTGAACATAATGAGTGATCGTGTAAGAGTTAGGTATGCCCCAAGTCCAACAGGTTATTTGCATATCGGTAATGCAAGAACTGCATTATTCAACTATTTATTTGCTAAACATTATGATGGAGATTTTGTAATTCGTATAGAAGATACAGACAGTAAACGTAATCTAACTGATGGAGAATCTTCACAATTTAATAATTTAAAATGGTTAGGCATCGATTGGGACGAATCTGTCGATAAAGATAAAGGTTATGGTCCTTATCGCCAATCAGAACGTGGCGAAATTTATAATCCACTTATTCAACAATTATTAGATGAAGATAAGGCGTATAAATGTTATATGACTGAAGAGGAACTTGAAGCTGAACGTGAACAACAAATTAAACGTGGAGAAATGCCACGTTATGGTGGGAAACATGCACACTTAACTGAAGAAGAACGTCAACAATTCGAATCAGAAGGTCGCCAACCTGCCATTCGTTTCCGTGTGCCTAAAGACACAACGTTCACTTTTGAAGATATGGTTAAAGGTGAAATTTCATTTGATTCAGATAATATGGGTGATTGGGTTATTGTTAAAAAAGATGGTGTACCTACGTACAATTTTGCAGTAGCTATTGATGATCACTATATGGAAA
The DNA here is from genome assembly GCF_029531845.1 of Staphylococcus equorum. Taxonomy (GTDB): domain Bacteria; phylum Bacillota; class Bacilli; order Staphylococcales; family Staphylococcaceae; genus Staphylococcus; species Staphylococcus equorum_C. Next base: position 298,562 of record NZ_JAMBPV010000003.1, on the reverse strand, counting down.
TTTCAGATGTTATTCGTGGCGATGATCATATTTCTAATACACCAAAACAATTAATGATTTATGAAACATTTGGTTGGGAAGCGCCTAGATTTGCGCATATGTCACTTATCGTCAATGAAGATCGTAAAAAATTAAGTAAACGTGACGGACAAATCCTACAATTCATCGAACAATATCGTGATTTAGGTTATTTACCAGAAGCGTTATTTAACTTTATTACATTGCTAGGCTGGTCACCAGAAGGCGAAGAAGAAGTTTATTCTAAAGAAGAATTCATTAAAATCTTCGATGAAAAACGTTTATCTAAATCACCTGCATTTTTCGACAAGCACAAATTAGCATGGGTTAATAATCAATATATGAAGCAAAAAGATACTGAAACAGTATTCGAATTAGCTTTACCACACCTTATCAAAGCAGAATTACTTCCTGAAGATCCAAACGAAGCAGATTTGGAATGGGGTCGTAAATTGGTTGCACTTTATCAAAAAGAAATGAGTTACGCTGGAGAAATCGTTCCTTTATCTGAGCTATTCTTCCGTGACGAACAAATTTTAGGTGACGATGAACAAGAAATTATCGGTGGTGAACAAGTACCAGAACTAATGGACCACTTATATGGAAAACTAGAAGCACTTGAACCATTTGAAGCGGCAGAAATTAAAAAAACAATCAAAGAAGTTCAAAAAGAAACTGGTATTAAAGGTAAACAATTATTCATGCCAATACGTGTTGCTGTAACGGGTCAAATGCATGGACCGGAATTACCAAATACGATTGAAGTATTAGGTAAAGAAAAAGTGTTACTACGTTTGAAAAAATACGTTTAATAAAGCAGGTTGTGTGCGATGATATTGTTTTAAGGTGAAAATACTTGAAAAATTACATCGAACCACCTATTATTAAAATTGAAATAGCCAGAGGATTAGTAAGTGATGAAACGTGTAAAGAGAGTGTGCGGCTGCTGTGAGCACACCACTGAAATTACTGAATGCACCTTTGTGTTAATGAACTAAATAAACTTTAATGAGTGAAAATAAGTTGCTTTGATATTATTAAACCGGATTTAGGGTTAATATAATCAACTTATACTTAAAAATAAGAGTGGAACCGTGCAAAGCACCTCTAACAAGTCAGTTAGAGGTGCTTTTTTTAATAAGGAGGTAGCAACCTTGTTTAAGATATTGAAAAGAATAAAAGACGATGTAAACATGGTGTTTGAACAAGATCCAGCTGCACGTACTACATTGGAAGTTGTCACTTCTTATGCAGGTATACATGCGGTGTGGAGCCATTTGATTGCGCATGCATTATATAAAAAGAAGAAATATATATTAGCAAGATTGATTTCGCAAGTTGCGCGTTTTTTCACAGGAATTGAAATACATCCAGGTGCTAAAATAGGCAAACGTCTGTTTATTGACCACGGCATGGGTGTTGTTATTGGAGAGACATGTAATATAGGTAATAATGTCACGATTTATCAAGGTGTTACATTAGGCGGTACTGGTAAAGAACGAGGTAAACGTCACCCTGATATAGGTGATAATGTATTAATTGCTGCAGGTGCCAAAGTATTAGGTGATATTAAAATTGATTCAAATGTAAACATAGGAGCAAACTCAGTTGTGTTAAATTCTGTGCCAAGTTATTCAACAGTCGTAGGTATACCAGGTCATATCGTTAAGCAAGATGGTAGACGTATTGGTAAAACGTTCGATCACCGTAACTTACCAGATCCTGTTTATGAACAATTAAAAGAATTAGAAAAGCAACTTGAGAAAACAAGAAATGGAGAGATACAAGATGATTACATTATATAATACGCTAACACGTCAGAAAGAGACGTTTGAGCCTATTGAACCAGGTAAGGTTAAAATGTATGTTTGTGGACCAACTGTATATAATTATATACACATTGGTAATGCAAGACCTGCAATTAATTACGATGTGGTAAGAAGATATTTCGAATATCAAGGATATGAAGTCGTATATGTGTCGAATTTTACTGACGTTGACGATAAGTTAATTAAGCGTTCTAAAGAATTAGGCGAATCTGTAGAAACGATAGCAGATCGTTATATCGACGCCTTTTACGAAGATGTAGGTGCGCTAAACGTTAAAAAAGCAACGTCTAATCCACGTGTCATGAACCATATGGATGATATTATTAAGTTTATTAAAGAACTTGTAGATCAAGGCAATGCTTATGAAAGTGGCGGCGACGTATACTTTAGAACACGTAAATTTGAAGACTATGGTAAATTAAGTCATCAATCATTGAATGATTTGAAAGTAGGCGCTCGAATAGAACAAGGTGAACAAAAAGAAGACGCCCTGGATTTCACATTATGGAAACAAGCGAAACCGGAAGAAATAAGCTGGGATAGCCCATTTGGTAAAGGTAGACCAGGTTGGCACATTGAATGTTCTGTAATGGCATATCATGAACTAGGCGCAACAATTGATATTCACGCAGGTGGCACAGATTTACAATTCCCTCATCATGAGAATGAAATTGCACAATCAGAAGCACATAACCATGCGCCTTTTGCTAACTATTGGATGCACAATGGATTTATCAATATTGATAATGAAAAAATGAGTAAATCGTTAGGTAATTTCGTACTCGTTCACGATATTATAAAACAAATTGACCCTGATGTATTACGTTTCTTCATGATTAGTGTACATTATAGAAGCCCAATTAATTATAATGTAGAACTTGTTGAAGCAGCTAAGAGTGGCTTAGAGCGTGTGCGTAATAGTTATCAAGCCATTGAAGAACGTGAAGCTATCGCGACAAATATTGAAGACCAATCTGCATATATAGAAGCAATTGATGATATTTTAAAACAATTTGAAGCAGTAATGAATGATGATTTTAATACAGCTAATGCAATTACTGCTTGGTATGATTTAGCCAAACTAGCTAATAAATACATCTTAGAAAACACAACTTCTACAGCAGTGATCGAACGTTTTAAAGAAGTATATAAAATTTTCAGCGATGTGCTAGGTGTGCCACTTAAAAGTAAAGAGAGCGACATGCTTTTAGATGAACAAGTTGAAGCGCTTATAGAAGAAAGAAACAAGGCGAGACAAAATAAAGACTTTGCGCGTGCAGATGAAATTCGTGATGACTTAAAAGCACAAAATATTATTTTAGAAGATACAGCGCAAGGTGTGAGATTTAAGCGTGGCTAATATGGATAACAAATTATTGAATCCTTTGACGTTGGCATATATGGGCGATGCTGTTTTGGATCAACACGTAAGAGAATATATAGTGTTGAAATTGAAAGCTAAACCCAATCGATTACACCAAGAAGCAAAACGCTATGTGTCTGCTAAGAGTCAGGCAGAGACACTTGAATTTTTAATGGAAAACAATTGGTTTACTGAAAGTGAACAAGATATTGTTCGTCGCGGTAGAAATGCTAAAAGTTATACAAAAGCGAAGAATACAGATATACAAACGTATCGCAAAAGTTCAGGATTAGAAGCCATCATTGGTTTTTTATACTTGGAAAAAGAATGTGAACGTTTAACATCATTGTTAGAATGTATCGTAAAAAATGTAGACGAAAGGTAGTGGTACTGTGGAAGAGATAGTTATAGTCGGTCGCCATGCAGTAAAAGAAGCGATTGTCTCAGGACATACAATTAATAAAATTTTAATTCAAGATACTATCAAAAAAGGTCAAATAAATGAAATTTTAAAAAAGGCAAATAGTCAAAAAATCATTGTACAAACAGTGCCAAAATCTAAAATAGACGGGTTGTCAGAGTCACCTCATCAAGGGATTGCAGCATATATTGCACCATATGAATATGCAGATTTCGACGAATTTTTGGTTACGCAAAAGGCACAAGACAAATTATCTACAGTACTTATACTAGATGGTTTAGAAGACCCGCATAATTTAGGGTCGATTTTAAGAACGGCTGATGCCTCAGGTGTGGATGCAGTTATCATTCCTAAGAGACGTTCAGTTGCGCTAACACAAACGGTAGCTAAAGCATCTACAGGTGCGATAGAGCATATACCTGTTATCCGTGTGACGAACTTAGCTAATACGATTGAAACTTTAAAAGACAATGGCTATTGGATTGTTGGTACTGAAGCGGAAAATTCGACGGATTATAGAGAAATGGATGCAGCTATGCCTTTAGCGATTGTAATCGGAAGTGAAGGACAAGGTATGAGCCGTTTAGTTAAAGATAAATGTGACTTTTACATCAATATCCCTATGGTCGGTCATGTAAATAGTTTAAATGCGTCGGTAGCAGCAAGTCTGATGATGTATGAGGTTTACCGTAAACGTCATCAGATTGGAGATAAGAGATGAAGGATCGTTACTTAATCATTGATGGTTATAATATGATAGGACAATCGCAGGACTTAAGTCGTATAGCAAAAGATAATCTCGAGGAAGCACGCGATCAATTATTAACAGCTATAGCGAATTACAATGCTGTAATAGCTGATGAAGTGGTCTGCGTCTTTGATGCTTACGAACAATCCGGCCCGCCTTCAGAATATATGTACCACGGGGTTAAAACGATATTTACCAAAGAAAAAGAGACGGCAGATAGTTATATAGAACGTTACGTCTATGATTTATATGAGAAACATACAAGGCACATTACCGTTGTTACAAGTGATATGAGTGAACAACATGCAATATTCGGTGCGGGCGCCTATCGTGTTTCTTCAAGAGAGATGTGGAGAGATTTAAGAGAGAACGAAGTATCTGTATCTAAAGAACTTGATGGCTTCAACGAACAAAAGCCGCGAACACGAATCGAGCTTTCTCATGAGATTCTTAAAGAATTTGAAAAATTAAGACGCGGAGATAATCATAAATAACGATTTTGTACCCTTGATTTTTTTATAGCAAACTCTGTATCCTATGCTTACTTTAAGGAAAGGATAACAGACATGATTGATAGAATTCACAACAAAGAATGTACAACCTATTTCAAGAATCGATTACAAAATGAAATTGATGTAGGACAAATTATTGATGAAATCACGCCATTGATTAACAAAAGATTAAATCATTTTTCAGTTCATCCGAGTGACAAAGAAGATTTGTGCCAAGAAGTAATTTTAAAATTGTATGGTGCGTTAAGTCGTTTTGATTTTACAGAAGCTACACCCTTAGAACATTATGTCAATTGCGTCATAAAAAATGTGAAAAACGATTATATTCGCAAAAAAATGTATACGCAACACCGTCAAGAAATGCTTGTGAATGAATTTATAGTTGCTTATAATAATTCTAAATCTGAAAAACCCGTAGACAGGTACATCATTGCACGAGAAGTATCTTCGCAATTAAAACAATACTTGAAAAGGCTAACTGATTTAGAGCAACAAATTATAAGCTACATTTTAATAGACTATAAACCACAGGAAATAGCACAAATTTTAAATTTAAACATCAAAGTAGTTTACAATGCTATACATCGTTGTAAAATAAAGATAAGACGTTGTTTAGATAAATAAAAAATATGTATTGAAACCAAGCTGTATCTCGAGCTAGTATCACGAAAATAGCATATTTGAATGGATTGCTGACAATTGACAATTGACTCAGAAGTTCTGTATAGTAGATTGGTATTATAATGAGTAAGGTGAAGTCTAATGAAAAAAGTACCACTGAATTGTGAAGTCTGTGGCAATAGAAATTATAATGTTCCAAAACAAAGTAACCTTACATCTAGAATGACATTAAAAAAACATTGTCCGAGATGTAATGCGCATACGATGCACAAGGAATCAAAATAATAAGACGACATATTAAGTAATCAGTTGAGTGAATATATCTTTCCAATTAAGTTGAGAGTATTGTATTTGCTTGATTTGTTGTATGGAATAAGCAAATAAGGAATAACGAAATAATACGGAGGTCTTGTTAATGGCTAAAAAAGAAAATTTCTTCCAAGGCGTAAAGTCAGAAATGGAAAAGACAAGTTGGCCAACGAAAGAAGAATTATTTAAATACACAGTCATTGTTGTAGCTACAGTAGTATTTTTCTTAGTGTTCTTCTATGCCTTAGACTTAGGAATTGGTAGAATTATAGAGTTAATTAAATAGTTAGGAGTGACGACATGTCTGAAGAAGTTGACGCAAAGCGTTGGTATGCTGTGCATACTTATTCTGGTTATGAGAATAAAGTTAAAAAGAATTTAGAAAAACGTGTTGAATCTATGAATATGACAGAAAAAATATTCAGGGTTGTTATACCAGAAGAGGAAGAAACACAAGTTAAAGATGGTAAAGCCAAAACATTAACTAAAAAAACATTCCCTGGTTATGTATTAGTTGAATTAGTGATGACTGATGAATCATGGTATATCGTGAGAAATACACCTGGCGTAACAGGATTTGTTGGTTCAGCTGGTTCTGGGTCTAAACCTAATCCATTACTCCCAGATGAAGCACGTTTCATACTTAAACAAATGGGCATGAAAGAAAAAACAATTGATGTTCAATTGGATTTAGGTGAACAAGTAAGAGTTAAATCAGGTCCGTTTGCTAACCAAGTTGGCGAAGTTCAAGAAATTGAGGCTGATAAATTCAAACTTACTGTTCTCGTAGACATGTTTGGTCGAGAAACACCAGTAGAAGTAGAATTTGATCAAGTTGAAAAACTGTAATTGTATACAAATGCAAGAACACTTGCATAAGTGATACTAATCTTGCTAAAGCGAGAAGAGTCACTTTACATGCATAACAATATCTAATCACTAAAGTGATAAATGTTTTGCGGATTACATTAGCTAAAGCTAATGCATAAGAAGACCTAATCAATGAAATTGATAAGGTCTAGTAAAAGGATTACCTGAGCTAAAGCTCATGCATAACAATATCTAATCACTAAAGTGATAAGATATTGTTTAAAAAAGTTACACTTTACCATTGCTTTATAGATTGGGTTAATGGTATAATACTGTGGTCGCGCTCATAGAGCGTTCATTTCGTCACGAAATGTAGAAGAGTGGGAGGACAAAACTGAGTCCTGTGACCACATCACGATATCAAGGAGGTGCACATCGTGGCTAAAAAAGTAGAAAAAGTAGTTAAATTACAAATTCCTGCAGGTAAAGCAAATCCAGCACCACCAGTTGGTCCGGCATTAGGTCAAGCAGGTGTGAATATTATGGGATTCTGTAAGGAATTCAACGCACGTACACAAGAAGACGTAGGTTTAATCATACCGGTAGAAATCAGTGTTTATGAAGATCGTTCATTTACATTTATTACAAAAACACCACCGGCTCCAGTACTACTTAAAAAAGCTGCTGGCGTTGAAAAAGGTTCAGGCGAACCTAATAAAAACAAAGTAGCAACAGTAACTAAAGATCAAGTACGTGAAATTGCAAGCCAAAAAATGCAAGATTTAAACGCTGCAGACGAAGAAGCAGCTATGCGTATTATCGAAGGTACTGCTCGTAGTATGGGTATTACAGTTCAATAATTAAAATTAGTAATGAAAACATAGATTGACGATAGAAGCAGATGACAGAAAAGACAAACATGATGACAGCATTCAATATTGTCGTAATATGAGGAATAAATGTCATTTATTAAGGAAGTTCATTCCAACGATAAAATACAATTAAACCTCTCTGTTATCTGCTCTTAACTTGTGAAAACAAGTAAATGTGGGAGGGAATTCCGCTAAAACCACTGAAGGAGGAACATGAAATGGCTAAAAAAAGCAAAAGATATCAAGAAGTAGCTAGCAAAATCGATCGTGAAAAACACTACAGTGTTGAAGAAGCGATTGCATTAGCTAAAGAAACAAACATTGCTAACTTTGACGCATCAGTTGAAGTAGCATTCCGTTTAGGTATTGATACACGTAAAAACGATCAACAAATCCGTGGAGCAGTAGTGCTTCCAAACGGTACTGGTAAATCACAAAGTGTATTAGTATTCGCAAAAGGCGAAAAAGCAGCTGAAGCAGAAGCAGCAGGTGCTGATTTCGTTGGTGAAGGTGAATACGTAGAAAAAATCCAACAAGGTTGGTTTGACTTCGACGTAGTAGTAGCTACACCAGACATGATGGGCGAAGTTGGTAAACTTGGTCGCGTATTAGGACCTAAAGGTTTAATGCCAAACCCTAAAACTGGAACAGTAACTATGGATGTTACTAAAGCAGTTGAAGAAATCAAAGCTGGTAAAGTTGAATACCGTGCTGAAAAATCAGGTATCGTTCATGCATCAATTGGTAAAACATCATTTGATACTGAAAAATTAGTTGAAAACTTCAGAACTTTACAAGACGTTTTAACTAAATTAAAACCTGCATCAGCTAAAGGTACTTACTTCAAATCTGTTGCTGTAACAACAACAATGGGTCCTGGAGTTAAAGTTGACACATCAGGCTTTAAACTTTAATTTTTAATATAAAATATTTTAAGGTTGAAAGTAATGCTTTCGACCTTAAATAAATATTGACATAACACATTAAACCAGTTATATTGGTTAATGTATTATTTTACCTAAGACAGTAGGAGTTAGTGATAACTTAAAATTATATCCTGCCGAGGCTAAAATTGACTTGAACGTGAAGATTTTAGATCTTTCAAGCACTTTTTGCCACGGGTAGAAAGTGCTTTTTTTATTGAGAATGTTTAATAAAACAGCGTCTCAAGATTAAAAGCACCAAACTAAATCTATGGAGGTGTCTAAATGTCTGCTATCATCGATGCAAAACAACAACAAGTTGATATCATTGCAGAACAACTTAAAAACTCAGTATCTACAGTTATCGTTGACTATCGTGGTCTAAGCGTTGCTGAAGTAACTGAATTACGTTCGCAATTACGTGAAGCTGGTGTTGAGTATAAAGTTTACAAAAACACTATGGTTCGTCGTGCAGCTGAACAAGCTGGAATTGACGGGTTAAATGAATTCTTAGTAGGTCCTACAGCAATCGCAACTTCAACTGAAGATGTAGTTGCTCCAGCGAAAGTTATCGCGGGATTCGCTAAAGAACATAAAGCATTAGAAGTTAAAACAGGTGTTATGGAAGGCAATGTTATCTCAGCAGAACAAGTTAACACTGTTGGTACATTACCATCACACGACGGTCTTGTTTCTATGCTTTTATCAGTATTACAAGCTCCAGTACGCAATTTCGCTTATGCGGTTAAAGCAATTGGAGAAGAAAAAGAAGGAAAAGAAGAAAGCGCTGAATAATTGCGCATAAACTAATAACAATTAATGGAGGAATATTAAAATGGCTAATCAAGAACAAATCATTGAAGCAATCAAAGAAATGTCAGTTTTAGAATTAAATGACTTAGTAAAAGCAATTGAAGAAGAATTTGGTGTAACTGCAGCAGCTCCAGTAGCAGCAGCAGGCGCAGCAGCAGGCGGAGACGCTGAAGCTGAACAAACTGAATTCGACGTTGAATTAACATCAGCTGGATCATCTAAAATCAAAGTTGTTAAAGCTGTTAAAGAAGCAACTGGTCTTGGATTAAAAGACGCTAAAGGTTTAGTTGACGATGCTCCTAAAGTAATCAAAGAAGGACTAGCTAAAGAAGACGCTGAAGAACTTAAAGCAGCATTAGAAGAAGCTGGCGCTACAGTAGAAATCAAATAATTTTTGCTGTCTAACAGTTAATAATTATATATTGAAGATGATACAAGCAGCTTAATACATCGCTACTTCGGTACGCTGATTTTAAGTGAAATGTATTTAATCTGAAATCTTTGAGAAATGAAAACCCCGTTATTACTATAACGGGGTTTTATCTTATTTGATCTATATCCATGGTTCACACTGTGGTTTGACCATGATGTGGCATATACTATGGGTATAGTATTAATCTAAGAAGAATTAGATTAAAAGAGGTGTAGTCATGAGTCATTATTATGATGAAAATCCTGAAGTAGAAAGTGATGAGTTGCTTTTTACGTACTCCTACGATAACTGTAAATTAGAGCTAGTAACAGATTCGGGTGTCTTTTCAAAAGGAAAGATTGACTTTGGATCCGATTTATTAGTGAAAACTTTTTTGAAAGCATATCCTCCTGGTCCTACTAAACGCATCTTAGATGTTGGTTGTGGTTACGGCCCTATCGGTTTAATGATTGCAAAAACTTCCCCACACCATGAAGTGACGATGGTTGATGTTAATCAACGCGCACTTTCATTATCAAGAAAAAACAGAAAAAAGAACCGTATAGACAATGTGGAAATCAAAGAAAGTGATGCTTTATCACAGGTAGAAGCGGAAGCTTATGATTTTATGCTGACTAATCCGCCGATTAGAGCAGGAAAAAAAGTCGTTCACAGCATTTTAGAAGACGCATATAAGGTATTAAAGCAAGGTGGCGCGTTATATGTAGTAATTCAAAAAAAGCAAGGCATGCCATCAGCAAAGCAAAAAATGCAAGACACTTTTAACAACGTAGAAGTCTTAGAAAAAGACAAGGGCTACTACATTTTAAGAAGTACTAAAGCTTGATTTAAAAGTGTCAATCTGATATAGTAATAGAATGTAAAAATTTATGTTCAATAAGTGTGTACTTTTACGCGCAAATGGACAATGTATATGAGGTAAAATGGAAAATGGTGTCATTTGGTATGCTACCGTTTTCTTTTTATCTCATTATATTGGCTCATTTAGTAAAAGTAAACACGCAATTTTTGAGGGGTGAATCTGTTTGGCAGGTCAATTTGTCCAATATGGAAGACATCGTAAACGTAGAAACTATGCGAGAATTTCAGAGGTATTAGAATTACCGAATTTAATTGAGATTCAGACTAAGTCTTACGAGTGGTTCTTAGAAGAAGGTTTATTAGAAATGTTTAGAGACATTTCTCCGATTGAAGATTTCACAGGCAATCTTTCTTTAGAGTTTGTAGATTATAGACTCGGAGAACCGAAATATGATTTAGAAGAATCAAAAAACCGTGATACAACGTATTCTGCACCTCTACGTGTAAAAGTACGTCTAATCATCAAAGAAACTGGCGAAGTGAAAGAGCAAGAAGTATTTATGGGCGATTTCCCATTAATGACAGATACAGGTACATTCGTAATAAATGGTGCTGAACGTGTAATCGTTTCACAATTAGTTCGTTCACCATCCGTATACTTCAATGAAAAACTAGATAAAAATGGTCGTACAAACTTCGATGCAACAATCATTCCTAACCGTGGTGCATGGTTAGAATATGAAACTGATGCGAAAGATGTTGTTTATGTACGTATTGATAGAACAAGAAAATTACCATTAACAGTATTATTACGTGCTTTAGGTTTCTCAACTGATCAAGAAATCGTTGATCTTTTAGGTGAAAACGAGTACTTACGTAATACTTTAGAAAAAGATGGTACTGAAAACACTGATCAAGCATTATTAGAAATTTATGAGCGCTTACGCCCTGGCGAACCGCCTACAGTTGAAAATGCTAAGAGCTTATTATATTCTCGTTTCTTTGATCCGAAACGTTATGACTTAGCTAGTGTAGGTCGTTACAAAGCGAATAAAAAACTTCATTTGAAACACCGTTTGTTCAATCAGAAATTAGCTGAACCAATTGTTAATACTGAGACAGGCGAAATTGTAGCTGAAGAAGGTACAGTCTTAGATCGTCGTAACTTAGATGAGATTATGGACGTACTAGAAGCAAATGCAAATAGTGAAGTCTTTGAATTAGAAGGTACTGTTATTGATGAACCTGTTGAGATTCAATCAATCAAAGTTTACGTTCCGAACGATGAAGAAGGACGTACAACTACAGTGATTGGTAATGCTTTCCCTGATTCAGAAGTGAAATGTATTACACCAGCAGATATTATTGCATCAATGTCATACTTCTTTAACTTATTAAGTGGTATTGGCTTTACAGATGATATTGACCATTTAGGTAATCGTCGTCTACGTTCAGTAGGTGAACTATTACAAAATCAATTCCGTATTGGTTTATCAAGAATGGAACGTGTTGTACGTGAAAGAATGTCTATTCAAGACACTGATTCTGTTACGCCTCAACAATTAATCAATATTCGTCCTGTTATTGCATCTATTAAAGAATTCTTTGGTAGTTCTCAGTTATCACAATTCATGGACCAAGCCAACCCATTAGCTGAGTTAACGCATAAACGTCGTTTATCAGCATTAGGACCCGGCGGTTTAACACGTGAACGTGCTCAAATGGAAGTACGTGACGTTCACTATTCCCACTATGGTCGTATGTGTCCAATCGAAACACCAGAGGGTCCGAATATCGGGCTTATCAACTCACTATCTAGTTACGCGCGTGTGAATGAATTTGGTTTCATTGAAACACCTTACCGTAAAGTAGATCTTGAAACGCATTCAATCACAGAACAAATTGACTATTTAACTGCTGACGAAGAAGACAGCTATGTAGTAGCTCAAGCAAACTCTGTATTAGATGAAAATGGTCGTTTCGTAGAAGACGAAGTTGTTTGTCGTTTCCGCGGCAATAACACAGTTATGGCTAAAGAAAAAATGGACTACATGGATGTTTCACCTAAGCAAGTTGTTTCTGCTGCAACAGCATGTATTCCTTTCTTAGAAAACGATGACTCTAACCGTGCATTGATGGGTGCAAACATGCAACGTCAAGCAGTGCCATTGATGAATCCTGAATCACCATTTGTAGGTACTGGTATGGAGCACGTGGCAGCACGTGACTCTGGTGCAGCAATTGTTGCTAAAAACAAAGGCCGTGTTGAACACGTTGAATCTAATGAAATTCTTGTACGTCGACTTATTGAAGAAGATGGTCAAGAATATGAAGGCGAATTAGATCGCTATCCATTATCTAAATTCAAACGTTCAAATACGGGTACATGTTATAACCAAAGACCTATCATTTCTACTGGCGATGTAGTGACTAAAGGCGAAATTTTAGCTGACGGTCCTTCAATGGAACTTGGTGAAATGGCATTAGGAAGAAACTTAGTTGTTGGTTTCATGACTTGGGACGGTTATAACTACGAGGATGCTGTAATCATGAGTGAACGTCTAGTTAAAGATGACGTATACACTTCTATTCATATTGAAGAGTATGAATCTGAAGCACGTGATACAAAACTAGGGCCTGAAGAAATCACTCGAGATATTCCTAACGTTTCAGATAGTGCACTTAAAAACTTAGATGACCGCGGTATTGTATACGTAGGCGCTGAAGTTAATGATGGTGACATCTTAGTCGGTAAAGTAACGCCTAAAGGTGTAACAGAATTAACTGCAGAAGAACGTTTATTACATGCAATCTTCGGTGAAAAAGCACGTGAAGTTCGCGATACATCATTACGCGTACCTCATGGTGCAGGTGGTATTGTTCTAGATGTTAAAGTCTTTAACCGTGAAGAAGGAGACGACACATTATCTCCAGGTGTTAACCAATTAGTTCGTGTTTATATCGTTCAAAAACGTAAAATTCACGTTGGTGACAAAATGTGTGGTCGTCATGGTAACAAGGGTGTAATTTCTAAACTTGTTCCTGAAGAAGATATGCCTTATTTACCAGACGGTACGCCAATCGATATCATGTTGAACCCACTTGGTGTTCCATCACGTATGAATATCGGACAAGTATTAGAGCTACATTTAGGTATGGCTGCTAAAAACTTAGGTATTCATGTTGCTTCACCAGTATTTGATGGTGCCAGTGATGAGGACGTATGGTCAACAATTGAAGAAGCTGGTATGGCTCGTGACGGTAAAACGGTATTATACGATGGACGCACAGGTGAACCATTTGATAACAGAATTTCAGTTGGTGTAATGTACATGCTGAAACTTGCTCACATGGTTGACGATAAATTACACGCACGTTCAACTGGACCTTACTCACTTGTTACACAACAACCACTTGGTGGTAAAGCACAATTTGGTGGACAACGTTTCGGTGAGATGGAAGTATGGGCACTTGAAGCATACGGTGCTGCATATACACTTCAAGAAATCTTAACTTATAAATCCGATGATACAGTAGGTCGTGTGAAAACATATGAAGCTATTGTTAAAGGTGAAAATATCACTAAACCAGGTGTTCCTGAATCATTCAGAGTATTGATGAAAGAATTACAAAGTTTAGGATTAGACGTTAAGATTATGGACGAGCATGACAATGAAATTGACATGCAAGACACTGAAGATGATGATGTCGTTGAACGTAAAGTGGATCTTCAACAAAAAGAAGTGCCACAATCACAGAAAGAAATTACAGACTAATTGCATTTAAGTTTATAAAAGAATATACCAAGTTGAGGTACAATACGTCTTTGTATTTGCCTTAATCTTGGTTATTCCATTATTGATATAGAGCAATCAATCAATTTGCACAGCTAATCTAAATTGAAGGAGGTAGGCTCCTTGATTGATGTAAATAATTTCCATTATATGAAAATAGGACTTGCTTCACCCGAAAAAATCCGTTCATGGTCTTTTGGTGAGGTTAAAAAGCCAGAAACAATTAACTATCGTACTTTAAAACCAGAAAAAGATGGTCTATTCTGTGAGAGAATATTTGGACCTTCGAAAGACTGGGAATGTAGTTGTGGTAAATACAAACGTGTACGTTATAAAGGTATGGTTTGTGACAGATGTGGAGTAGAAGTAACTAAGTCAAAAGTGCGCCGTGAAAGAATGGGCCATATTGAATTAGCTGCGCCTGTATCACACATTTGGTACTTCAAAGGTATTCCAAGTCGTATGGGTCTTTTATTAGATATGTCACCAAGAGCGTTAGAAGAAGTTATTTACTTCGCTTCTTACGTTGTTATTAATCCAGGACCAACTGGATTAGAGCAAAAGACATTATTATCTGAAGCAGAATTCAGAGATTACTATGATAAATTCCCTGGTAAATTCAACGCCAAAATGGGTGCTGAAGGTATCAAAGAATTACTCCAAGAAATCGACTTAGACGGTGAACTTAAAAAGCTAAGAGATGAGCTAGAATCAGCAACTGGTCAAAGACTTACACGTGCAATTAAACGTTTAGAAGTAGTTGAATCATTTAGACATTCTGGGAATAACCCAGCATGGATGGTGTTAGACGTACTTCCAATTATCCCACCAGAAATCAGACCGATGGTTCAATTAGACGGTGGACGTTTTGCTACAAGTGATCTTAATGATTTATATCGTCGTGTTATCAACCGTAACAACCGTTTGAAACGTTTATTAGACTTAGGTGCTCCAGGCATCATCGTACAAAACGAAAAACGTATGCTACAAGAAGCTGTTGATGCGCTTATCGATAATGGTCGTCGTGGCCGTCCAGTAACTGGACCAGGTAACCGCCCATTAAAATCTCTTTCTCATATGTTAAAAGGTAAGCAAGGACGTTTCCGTCAAAACTTATTAGGTAAGCGTGTTGACTATTCAGGTCGTTCAGTTATTGCAGTTGGACCGAGCTTGAAAATGTACCAATGTGGACTACCTAAAGAGATGGCACTTGAATTGTTTAAACCTTTCATCATGAAAGAATTAGTTCAACGTGAAATTGCTACAAACATTAAAAATGCGAAAAGTAAAATTGAACGCATGGATGATGAAGTTTGGGACGTATTGGAAGATGTTATCAAAGAACACCCAGTACTTTTAAACCGTGCACCAACACTTCACAGATTAGGTATTCAAGCATTTGAACCTACATTAGTTGAAGGTCGTGCGATTCGTCTACACCCACTTGCGACAACAGCTTACAACGCTGACTTTGATGGTGACCAAATGGCTGTTCACGTACCGTTATCTAAAGAAGCTCAGGCAGAAGCACGTATGTTAATGCTTGCAGCACAAAACATCTTAAACCCTAAAGATGGTAAACCGGTTGTAACGCCTTCACAGGATATGGTGCTAGGTAACTATTACTTAACTTTAGAGCGTAAAGAATCAGTGAATACTGGTACGATTTATAACGATACAAATGAAGTGTTGAAAGCTTATGCAAATGGCTACGTACACTTACATTCACGTATTGGTGTACATGCTAAATCGTTTAATAATCCAACATTTACTGAAGAACAAAACGAAAAAATCTTGTTAACTTCAGTTGGTAAAGTTATATTCAATGAAATCATTCCAGATTCATTTGCATATATTAACGAACCAACACAAACTAATTTAGAAAATAAAACACCAGCTAGATATTTCATATCTGCTACTGAATTAGGAGAAGGCGGATTAAAAGAATACTTCGATAATCAAGAATTAATTGAACCATTCAATAAGAATTTCTTAGGAAATATTATTGCAGAAGTCTTCAATCGTTTCAGCATCACAGATACTTCTATGATGTTAGACAGAATGAAAGACTTAGGATTCAAATTTTCAACTAAAGCAGGTATCACTGTTGGTGTATCTGATATCGTAGTATTACCAGACAAACAAAAAATCTTAGATGAACACGAGAAATTAGTTGATAGAATTACTAAACAATTTAACCGTGGTTTAATCACTGAATTTGAACGTTATAACGCAGTCGTTGAAATTTGGACTGACGCAAAAGACCAAATTCAGAAAAAATTAATGGGATCACTTGATAAAACAAACCCAATCTTTATGATGAGTGACTCTGGTGCCCGTGGTAACGCATCTAACTTTACACAGTTAGCAGGTATGCGTGGTCTTATGGCTGCACCATCAGGTAAGATTATTGAATTACCAATCACTTCTTCATTCCGTGAAGGTTTAACAGTATTAGAATACTTTATCTCTACCCATGGTGCGCGTAAAGGTCTTGCCGATACAGCACTTAAAACAGCCGATTCAGGTTATCTTACTCGTCGTCTTGTTGACGTTGCTCAAGATGTTATTGTTCGTGATGAAGATTGTGGCACTGACCGTGGTCTACTTGTTTCTGATATCAAAGAAGGTACAGAAATGATCGAACCATTCATCGAACGTATCGAAGGACGTTATTCTAAAGAAACTGTCCGTCATCCAGAAACGGATGAAGTAATTGTACAACCAGATCAATTAGTAACTGCAGACATTGCTAAACAAATTACAGACGCTGGTATTGAATCAATGTATATACGTTCAGCATTTACATGTAATACACGTCATGGTGTTTGTGAAAAATGTTACGGTAAAAACCTTGCTACTGGTGAAAAAGTTGAAGTTGGTGAAGCAGTTGGTACAATTGCTGCACAATCAATTGGTGAACCAGGTACACAGCTTACAATGCGTACATTCCATACAGGTGGGGTAGCAGGTAGCGATATCACGCAAGGTCTTCCACGTATTCAAGAGATCTTCGAAGCACGTAATCCTAAAGGTCAAGCAGTGATTACAGAAATCGAAGGTGTCGTTGATGACATCAAGATTGCAAAAGACCGTCAACAAGAAATCGTTATTAAAGGTGCTAACGAATCTAAATCATATTTAGCTTCAGGTACTTCAAGATTGAAAGTTGAAGTTGGCCAAGGCGTTGAACGTGGTGAAGTTCTAACTGAAGGTTCAATCGAGCCTAAGAACTATTTATCTGTATCAGGCTTAAATGCAACAGAAAGTTATCTATTAAAAGAAGTTCAAAAAGTTTACCGTATGCAAGGTGTGGAAATTGATGACAAACACGTTGAAGTTATGGTTAGACAAATGCTACGTAAAGTACGCATTATCGAAGCTGGAGATACTAAG
Source organism: Staphylococcus equorum (assembly GCF_029531845.1). Classification (GTDB taxonomy): domain Bacteria; phylum Bacillota; class Bacilli; order Staphylococcales; family Staphylococcaceae; genus Staphylococcus; species Staphylococcus equorum_C. The sequence continues at coordinate 280,899 of NZ_JAMBPV010000003.1, read as the reverse complement.
TTACTTCCAGGTTCATTAGTAGATATTCATAGCTTTACTGATGCAAACCGTGATGCATTTAAAGAACGTAAACGTCCAGCAACAGCTAAACCAGTCTTACTAGGTATTACGAAAGCGTCTCTTGAAACAGAAAGCTTCTTATCAGCAGCTTCGTTCCAAGAAACAACACGTGTACTTACAGATGCTGCAATTAAAGGTAAACGTGATAACTTACTCGGACTTAAAGAGAATGTTATCATCGGTAAATTAATTCCAGCTGGTACTGGTATGAGACGTTATAGAGACGTTAAATACGACACAGTTGCACCAAAAAAAGAAGTTACTGAAGAAACACATACAACTAAGATATAATTCTTTTTACTGAATAAAACAAGGTGATCGAGATATTATATTTCGATCACTTGTTTTTTATAATTTCCGAAGAATTTATCGCATTTAAAGTTGACTCAACAGTAACTAAGATGTTATTATTATTAAGGTTGATGCAAGCAGAACTTTGGAGGATATTTTAATGTCTAATGAAAAAGTTGCACGCTTTAACAAACAACATCATGTTATTGGACTTAAACAAACGCTTAAGGCTTTGAATAAGAACCAAGTTACATCATTGATTATTGCTGAAGACGTTGAAGTTCATTTACTGACTCGCGTGTTAAGTCAAATCAATCATAAACAAATACCTGTTTCATTTTTCAAAAGTAAACAAGCTTTAGGAGAATATGTAGGTATTAACGTTAATGCGACAATTGTTGCGTTATTAAAATGAGATTAGTAAGAATTATTCTTACTAAATTTTATTTGCCCTTGAAATGAACCACCTGGATGTGTGGGATTATAAATGATGAGAGGAGGAAACATTCAATGCCAACTATTAATCAATTGGTACGCAAACCTAGACAAAGCAAATCGAAAAAATACGGTTCACCAGCTTTGAACAGAAACTTTAACAGCAAAAAGAAAAAATACACTAGTTTAAACTCTCCACAAAAACGTGGTGTTTGTACTCGTGTAGGTACTATGGCTCCTAAAAAACCTAACTCCGCGTTACGTAAATATGCCCGTGTACGTTTGTCAAACAGTATCGAAATTAATGCGTATATCCCTGGTATCGGACATAACTTACAAGAACACAGTGTTGTACTTGTACGTGGTGGACGTGTAAAAGATTTACCTGGTGTACGTTATCACGTTGTACGTGGTGCGCTTGATACTTCAGGCGTAGATGGACGTAGAAAGAGCCGTTCAAAATACGGAGCTAAAAAACCTAAAGCTAAAAAATAAGTTTAAGATTGCGTAAATTTTCGCTATAAATTAAAAAATTATACTATAATAGGAAGGGAGGATTTACATTATGCCTCGTAAAGGATCAGTACCAAAAAGAGACGTATTACCGGATCCAATCCACAACTCTAAATTAGTTACAAAATTAATCAACAAAATCATGTTAGATGGTAAACGTGGGACAGCTCAAAGAATTCTTTATTCTGCTTTCGACTTAGTTCAAGAACGTAGTGGTCGTGAAGCTGTTGAAGTTTTCGATGAAGCTATCGACAACATCATGCCAGTATTAGAAGTTAAAGCTCGCCGTGTAGGTGGTTCTAACTATCAAGTACCAGTTGAAGTTCGTCCAGAACGTCGTACGACTTTAGGACTTCGTTGGTTAGTTAATTATTCGCGTCACCGTGGTGAAAAAACTATGGAAGAGCGTTTAGCTAACGAAATCTTAGATGCAGCCAACAATACAGGTGGCGCAGTTAAGAAACGTGAAGACACTCACAAAATGGCTGAAGCTAACAAAGCCTTCGCTCACTATCGTTGGTAGGATAGTAGCTTTATCCCTGAGCATGTTCCACATTGATAGTTTACTATCGAAGGCGCATGCTTAGGGCATCGCCATATTTATAGTATTTATTCGCAGTTATACTGGAAGGAGAAAAATACATGGCTAGAGATTTTAGTTTAGACAGAACTCGTAATATCGGTATCATGGCTCACATCGATGCTGGTAAAACAACTACGACAGAACGTATTCTTTACTATACTGGACGTATCCACAAAATTGGTGAAACTCATGAAGGAGCTTCACAAATGGACTGGATGGAACAGGAGCAAGATCGTGGTATCACAATCACTTCTGCTGCAACAACAGCACAATGGGATGACCACCGTGTAAATATCATCGATACACCAGGACACGTAGACTTCACTGTTGAAGTTGAACGTTCTTTACGTGTACTTGATGGCGCAGTAACAGTACTTGATGCACAATCAGGCGTTGAGCCTCAAACTGAAACAGTTTGGCGTCAAGCAACAAATTACAGCGTACCTCGTATTGTCTTCGTAAACAAAATGGACAAAATGGGCGCTAACTTTGAATATGCAGTTAGCACTATTCATGACCGTTTACAAGCTAATGCACAACCAATTCAATTACCAATTGGTGCTGAAGATCAATTTGAAGCAATCATTGACTTAGTTGAAATGAAATGTTTCAAATACAACAATAACGAAGGAACTGAAATTGAAGAAATTGAAATTCCTGAGGATCATAAAGAAAGAGCTGATGAAGCTCGTTCAGCATTAATTGAAGCAGTAGCTGAAAGTAATGATGAATTAATGGAAAAATATTTAGCTGACGAAGCAATCACTGTCGCTGAATTAAAAGATGCTATCCGTCAAGCAACAAATGATATTGAATTTTATCCAGTTCTTGTTGGTACAGCGTTCAAAAATAAAGGTGTTCAGTTATTGCTTGACGCAGTAATTGATTATCTACCATCGCCATTAGACGTTAAACCGATTGTTGGTCACCGTGCTGATGAGCCAGAAGAAGAAGTTATCGCAAAAGCTGATGACGAAGCTGAGTTCGCTGCTTTAGCGTTCAAAGTAATGACTGACCCTTATGTTGGTAAGTTAACATTCTTCCGTGTTTATTCAGGACATCTTTCATCTGGTTCATACGTTAAGAACTCTACGAAGGGTAAACGTGAACGTGTAGGTCGTTTACTACAAATGCACGCTAACTCTCGTCAAGAGCTAAACACAGTATACTCAGGAGATATTGCTGCTGCGGTAGGTCTTAAAGATACTGCTACTGGTGATACTTTATGTGGTGAGAAAAATGACATCATCTTGGAATCTATGGATTTCCCAGAACCTGTTATTCACTTATCTGTTGAACCAAAATCTAAAGCTGACCAAGACAAGATGACTACAGCTTTAGTTAAGTTACAAGAAGAAGATCCAACATTCCATGCACACACAGACGATGAAACTGGACAAGTTATCATTGGTGGTATGGGTGAACTTCACTTAGATATCTTAGTAGACCGTATGAAGAAAGAATTTAACGTTGAATGTAACGTTGGTGCTCCAATGGTTTCATACCGTGAAACATTTAAGCAATCAGCTCAAGTTCAAGGTAAATTCGCTCGTCAATCTGGTGGTCGTGGTCAATATGGTGACGTTAAAATTGAATTCGCTCCTAACGAAACTGGTGGCGGTTTTGAATTCGAAAACGCTATCGTTGGTGGTGTAGTTCCTCGTGAATACATTCCATCAGTTGAAGCAGGACTTAAAGATTCAATGGAAAACGGTGTATTAGCTGGTTATCCTTTAATTGATGTTAAAGCTAAATTATATGATGGTTCATACCATGATGTCGATTCATCAGAAATGGCCTTCAAAATTGCTGCATCATTAGCGCTTAAAGAAGCTGCTAAAAAATGTGATCCAGTTATCTTAGAACCAATGATGAAAGTAACAATCGAAATGCCTGAAGAGTACATGGGTGACATCATGGGTGACGTAACATCTCGTCGTGGACGTGTTGATGGTATGGAACCTCGTGGTAATGCACAAGTTGTTAACGCTTTTGTGCCACTTTCAGAAATGTTCGGTTATGCAACATCATTACGTTCTAACACTCAAGGTCGCGGTACGTATACTATGTACTTTGACCATTATGCAGAAGTTCCAAAATCAGTTGCTGAAGGTATTATCAAGAAAAACAGTGGTAATTCAGCAGAATAATTAAATTTATTTTGTAAGACCACAGTCTATCTGTTAATTACATGTAAAGCTTAATTATGTAGCTTACAGTTTTATCAATTGATTTTTTAGCTGAAATGCATTATAAAGGTACTATATAGTCCTTTATTACAAGTAACAAATATCCTTCTCATGATAGTGAGTAACTGTCATGAGAGATAAATTTTAAAAATTAATTTTCTAACGAATAGGAGAGATTTTATAATGGCTAAAGAAAAATTCGACCGCTCAAAAACCCATGCCAATATTGGTACTATCGGACACGTTGACCATGGTAAAACTACTTTAACAGCTGCAATTGCAACTGTATTAGCAAAAAATGGTGACGCTGTAGCTCAATCATATGACATGATTGATAACGCTCCAGAAGAAAAAGAACGTGGTATTACAATTAATACTTCTCACATCGAGTACCAAACTGAAACTCGTCACTATGCTCACGTTGACTGCCCAGGTCACGCTGACTATGTGAAAAACATGATCACTGGTGCTGCTCAAATGGACGGCGGTATCTTAGTAGTATCTGCTGCTGATGGTCCAATGCCTCAAACTCGTGAACATATCTTGTTATCACGTAACGTTGGTGTTCCAGCATTAGTTGTATTCTTAAACAAAGTTGACATGGTTGACGATGAAGAATTATTAGAATTAGTTGAAATGGAAGTTCGTGACTTATTAAGCGAATATGACTTCCCTGGCGACGACGTTCCTGTAATCGCTGGTTCAGCATTAAAAGCGCTTGAAGGCGTAGAAGAATATGAAGAAAAAATCTTAGAATTAATGAACGCTGTTGATGAATTTATTCCAACACCAGAACGTGATTCTGACAAACCATTCATGATGCCAGTTGAGGACGTATTCTCAATCACTGGTCGTGGTACTGTTGCTACAGGCCGTGTTGAACGTGGTCAAATCAAAGTCGGTGCTGAAATTGAAATCATCGGTATGCAAGAGGAATCAACTAAAACAACTGTTACAGGTGTTGAAATGTTCCGTAAATTATTAGACTATGCTGAAGCTGGCGACAACATTGGTGCTTTATTACGTGGTGTATCACGTGATGACATCTCTCGTGGACAAGTTTTAGCTGCGCCTGGTACTATTACACCGCATACTAACTTCAAAGCAGACGTTTATGTTTTATCAAAAGAAGAAGGTGGACGTCATACTCCATTCTTCACTAACTACCGTCCGCAATTCTATTTCCGTACTACTGACGTAACTGGCGTTGTTAGTTTACCAGAAGGTACTGAAATGGTTATGCCTGGCGATAACGTTGAAATGCAAGTTGAATTGATTTCTCCAATCGCTATTGAAGATGGTACTCGTTTCTCTATCCGTGAAGGTGGACGTACTGTTGGATCAGGCGTTGTAACTTCAATTATTAAATAATAAATAATTTCTATCTTTGATAGAGATTTTAGGAGCCTCCATTATGGAGGCTCTTTTTTATATAGAAGCCCTTATCACAACAAGTGATTAGTGCTTCTTAATGCAATAGCAAAGCTATTGTAAACCACAGAAACCCGAAATGGATTAGGGCGCATTAATGCAATGATCTTTGGTAGTTTTTGTGCTCGCTTTCCTGAGGCACAACCTCAGCCTGTAGTCTACGACTAGTGCTTTTTCTGTAGGAGCCGGCCCAAATAACTGCCGTTTTAAGCAAATAGTATAATTGAATTAATAAAAATAAAAATGAAAACAAACAAGCACAATGCCAAAACGGCATTGTGCTTGTTTGTATATATAGGTAGTTAGAGAAATTAATGTATCTTCAAAAGTTTATATAAAAATAAAATGCCTGTGTGTTGTAGTGGATCACATATGCTGAAGCACTACTAAAGTAACAGAGTTACGAAGTGATAAAAGTTCGCCTGCGCCAAGGCGCATGCATAAAAACCACTAACGTAATAAAGTTAGTAGTCTAGGAACGCCTGAGCTAAAGCTCATGCATAAGCGCCACTTGCTCATTTCATTCCTAAGTGGCGCTAACAATCACATTTTCGAGTTCTAGAATTTTGAGGAATTGGCTAACAGTGTATTTCATTGCCTTTTCATCAATATTGAAGTTTGGGCTGTGATGTGGATGTGTTGTATCTTTTTCTGGATTACCGCATCCTGTTAAGAATAAAGCGCCTGGGCGGACTTTTAAGTAATGAGAGAAGTCTTCACCAATCATCATTAATTCTGATTCGTTAAATCTTAAGTTAATATCGTTTGCTGCTTTTTTAACAACTTCATAACTATTTGGATGGTTATGGACAGGTAAGTAGCCCTTAATGTAATCCATCGTGTATGTAATGTCATTTGCCACAGCAAGTCCTTGTAAAAGTTTATCCATCTTAGTCATAACATGAGTTTGAACTTCTGTATCGAATGTACGTACAGTGCCTTTACAAAATGCAGTGTCAGGAATGATATTATCTGCAGATCCTGCTTGGACCATACCAAAACTTATCACTGCCTGTTTGACAGGATCAATGGTTCTTGAAACGATTTTTTGTGCACTCATAATAAATTCAGCCATAATTACTACAGGATCAATAGTTTCATGTGGTTTGGCACCATGCCCGCCTTTACCTTGAATTGTAATATTGAACTCATCAGGAGAAGCCATCATTGCACCAGCACGTGAGTAAATTGTACCTGTCGGGTAGCCGCTCCATAGATGGTTAGCGTATATTTTATCTACGTCTTGTAAACAACCATCATCTATCATTTCTTGAGAACCACCTGGCATCACTTCTTCACCATATTGGAAGATGAGCACCACGTTGCCATTTAAAAATTGCAGATGATTTTCTATAATTTCTGCTACGCCTAATAAAGTCGCTGTGTGACCATCATGACCACATGCGTGCATTGCACCTGGATTTTTAGATTTGTAATCGACTTCTGTAAGTTCCTCTATAGGTAGTGCATCAAAGTCTGCACGTAATGCTACCGTGGGTCCGTCGCCACGACCTTTAAAAGTCGCCACGATACCATTGCGACCAACTGGTGTACGTATTTCACATGACAATTGACTCAATTGATTTTGAATATAATCATGGGTATGGTACTCTTCGAACGATAATTCGGGGTATTGATGTAAGTACCGACGTACTTGTATCATTTTACTTTCTTTTTCTTGCGCTAGTTGAAACCAATCAAACAACTTCAACCCTTCTTCCTTAGTCATTTTTATCCAGTATACCATTTAAAATAACTTAACTGTACCACCAATTATTAACGTATAAATCTAATTGCGGAAAACGCTTTCCTTTTATTGTTATTCTACTTCCATGTAATTTAAAAATAGGTTATGATTAACTTAAACACAAAGACAATCCAAAGGGGGACTTGCAGTGGTACAATCACTACATGGCTTTTTAGATGAAAATATTCAGTATTTAAAGGATAACGGGTTATACAATGAAATCGATACAATTGAAGGTGCAAACGGCGCTGAAATTAAGATCAACGGGAAAAATTATGTTAACTTATCTTCGAATAATTATTTAGGACTAGCAACAGATGAAGATTTAAAACAAGCTGCGAAAGATGCAATTGATACACATGGTGTTGGTGCAGGCGCAGTACGTTCGATTAATGGTACATTAGATTTACACGATGAATTAGAAGAAACATTGGCTAAATTTAAAGGAACTGAAGCAGCAATTGCATATCAATCAGGGTTCAACTGTAATATGGCAGCTATTTCTGCTGTTATGAATAAAAATGATGCCATTCTTTCAGATGAATTAAATCACGCATCTATTATAGATGGTTGTCGTTTATCTAAAGCGAAAATTATTCGTGTAAACCACTCAGATATGGAAGACCTACGTGCGAAAGCAAAAGAAACAGTAGAGTCTGGTCAATATAATAAAGTTATGTACATTACTGATGGTGTATTCAGTATGGATGGCGATGTTGCGAAATTGCCAGAAATTGTTGAAATTGCTGAAGAATTTGGCTTAATTACTTATGTAGATGACGCACATGGTTCAGGCGTGATGGGTAAAGGTGCAGGCACAGTAAAACATTTTGGCTTACAAGATAAAATTGATTTCCAAATGGGTACGTTATCAAAAGCGATTGGTGTTGTAGGCGGTTATGTAGCTGGTACGAAATCATTAATTGATTGGTTGAAAGTACAATCAAGACCATTTCTATTCTCAACATCATTAGCGCCTGGAGATACTAAAGCTATCACTGAATCAGTGAAAAAATTAATGGCTTCTACAGAATTACATGATAAACTTTGGGATAATGGTAATTATTTAAAAGCTGGGTTAAAAGAACTTGGATTTGATATTGGTAACTCAGAAACACCAATCACACCAGTAATTATTGGCGATGAGAAAGAAACGCAAGCATTTAGTAGCCGTTTAAAAGACGAAGGCATCTATGTGAAGTCAATTGTCTTCCCAACGGTCCCGAAAGGCACAGGACGTGTTCGAAACATGCCAACAGCTGCACACACGAAAGAAATGCTAGACCAAGCATTAGCTGCGTTTGAGAAAGTAGGTAAAGAGCTAGGAATAATTAAATAGTAATTATTTAAACTAGAGTTTGAGGCATTAATATGTGGCTCAGACTCAACCGTTATAGTGGTAGTAGATGTCTGATACCTAACCAGTATTATGAGAGCAGAACAGAAATCAAATTTTGATTTCTGTTCTGCTCTCGTTTTTTTTATGAATTGAAAGGGAATAAATTGAGTATAACTAAAGTAACCAGGGTTTTCATCGTTATTTAAAGTCCTGTTTTAGACTTTAAACGTTTGCGTGTTTGTTTATTTTGGATAAATGGGATTGTGAACCATAAGATATGAAGCATACTTGCTAGTATGACAAGTACAATTGGAATAAATATTTCAACAATACTAATATCTACTACGAATGATGCCAGAATAAACGCAGTAATTGATGGTACTGCACAAATAATGACTACAGTTAACAGCACAAATTGTAATACTTGTGTTGCGATAGGACTATATATATCAAGTACTAAGGTAGCGACATAAAATAATGTGATGAAGACAAGTAGTACAATAATCCAACCGAGTGCCAAACCATTTTTAGATTCAATATAATTTTGATAAGGTGCTAAGATTGGCAGAATGAATAAAATCATTACTGATAACCATGACAGTACACCAAAAAACAGAAATAACTTTTTAGATCTATTATGAGTCATAGTAAAAACCTCCTTAAGATACCAAACTCATGTCATTTTATAGTTAAGAGATGTGTTTTTTACTAGAGGTAATTCTAAATGTCTAAGCACAATATAATTCATCCAATACTTTCACTTATCCATATACCCTTAAAATGGTATTTTTACACTATAAACTAATGGTCTTTCTATTAACAGAAAAGTAATTTTAAATGTTAATTTAAAATTACTGCTAATATTTAAGTAATGACTTAAAAGCATAAATGTACTTTTATAAAGTGTTGGAAATTTTAATTAATTAGCGCTAAGTTATAAAGCGTAGTGAAAGATACGCTTTCATGGTGAAAAATGTTATAGTTTAGATAACAGATGGCGGTATGAAGGGGATTTTAGATGACAAAAAATTTAGGGTTGCATTTTACTACACAACGCCTTATCATTAGACCGTTGGAAGAAAATGATTATGAAACATGGTTGCGTGGTTTTGTAAACCGTAAGCCATCTCAATTTAAATATGATAAGGGCCAAGTAGATATGTCACATTCGACTGAACCCTGGTTTGCGGCACTTATAGTAAGGCAGCAAGAAGCCATTGAAACAGATGATTTATATATCTTTGGGATTTTTGATAAAGATATGAATCATTTGGGGATGCTTGATATTAAAAACTTAAGCCGAGACAATTTTCAGTGGGCTGAAATTGGTTATTTTATTCATAATCAGTACTGGAATCAAGGCTTTGCTTATGAAGCAGTGACAGAATTAGTTAAACAAGCACGAGATACACTGCATTTTCACAGACTTGAAGCACATATCAACGTAGATAATGTGCCTTCAATCGGTTTGATTGAGAAAGTGGGCTTTCAATTCGAATGTGTGCGCAAAGGTTTCATATTTGAGAATGGTAAATGGACAGATCATTATGTGTACTATTTAAATACACACAACGAAATCATAGATGAGTAATTACTTAGAAGGAAGGAGTGTCAACATGGTTGAATTTAGAGAATTAACAATGGGTGACGAAGCATTATATTGTGATTATATGAGAGAATGGATTGATCATGATGAGAAGGTAGTGCCCGAGATTACGAACATTACGAAATATAGTAATTTTGAAGAAATAGTTCACGAATTAGCAGATAACAAGTCACACGATGAATCTGTAGATAATACGACATTGTTTTTAATAGATGATGATGAAATCATCGGTGCTGCCAATATTCGTCATAACTTAAACGATAGACTGAAAAAAGTCGGCGGCCATGTTGGCTACGGCATTCGCAAAAAATACCGTGGTAAAGGTTTTGGCAATAAGTTGTTGAAGAAATCATTAGACTACTTATCAAGAATTGGTGTTCAAGAAGCTTTGATTACTTGTGATCAAGATAATGAAGTTTCCGTAGCAGTAATTAAACATAACGGTGGCGAAGAAATCGAACCATCTACATTAGATGATGGTACAGTAATACGCCGTTTCCAGATTGAGATAGCATAAAAAACAGAATAACGGTTAGAGGGAAGAGAACGTAATTTATTACGTTCTCTTTTTTTAATATTGAAAAAAATATAGTTATGAAGTTCATTGATTACGCGTTTTTTTGAGTATTCATAATAAATAATATTTTTGTATGTAATGATAACTTAATCTGAATTTTATTTAAGGATTATAGCTTTAAATATTTTAGTACATTATAATGGACGTAGTTTTTATATGAACGCTAAGGGAAAATGACGACTTAAATTACAGTTGAGCAAATGGGGAATATTGAGTGAATGAAAGGTGAGGTAATGAATATTAATATTTTGGGACACAATATTTTTGCCAAAGGAGGAACATCAAGAAGTAACATAAATTTGATAAAATCATTTTTAGAAAATGGACATCACATAAATTATTTCAATAAATTAGATTTTAAAGATGATGAAATAACACGATTAATTATTCATGAAAACATTGATAATACGAATTTAAATATATTGAAATTTGATAAAATAGATGATATAGCATACGGAGATTTGTTGATTATAACGAGAGAAGAATTATTTGTTTGTGCAAAAGACGTCAAGAACAAAAACCAGGACATTAAAATTATTGGGGAAATACACGGTCCGTTAGAGTATATTGATGAAACATTAGATTTATCTTTAGATGTTATTGATAGTATTAGAGTTAGTACTGAAGGCATAAAAAATAAATTTATTAATAAATATAATTATGAGTCAGTATTCTATCAATATGTTAATGCAGAACATATTGATATTAAAGAAAAACCGATTAATACTAAAAGAAATTTATTAATTAAAGCTAGATTTGAAGATAGTATTAAGGATATATCATATGTGATTAAACTGATGAATTATATCGTTAAGAATACAAACAAAAATGATATACAACTATATATTATAGGTTATGGTCCATCAGAGGTATTATATAAAAACCTTGTGAAGTATTATAATTTACAAAGCAACGTTCATATAAATGAGAAAGAACCGTTTAACTATATTTATATATCTTCATCTCCTTATGAAACACTAGGTTATTCTATTTTAGAAACAATTGCTCATGGGAATAGAGCATTAGTTTACCCTGGTAATGATAATGTATTACAAGATGTTTATTCAAAATACTATGCTGTTCGATTTTTAGAAAAAAACATTATAGAAGATAGTGAAATATTAATATCATTGATTGACAGTAAATATACGCAACAAGAAAGAGATATTGATTTTGATAATTTAAATAAAGAATTTATTGATAGTGAATATAGCGAAAAATATATAGCTAATTTTAACCAAGTTATAAAAGGTCATTCATTAGCAATAAAAAACTATAAGGGCAAATATACTTTCAAACCTAAAAATAAAATAGAAAAACTAAATAGTGGCAAAATTTTATATAAAAAGTTAAAAGAAAAGCCTTTTTTAAGTAGAATCTTTAAAAATGAATTTTTCTTCCGAGGATTTAAAAATTATTATAAAAAAAGAAAAGAAAATCTAAATAAAAAAATACTGGATAACATTACACCACAAGAGAACAAAGTGTTTATTGAGTCATTTCATGGTAATAATTTTAGTGGAGACCCTAAATATATTGCCTTAAGTATACAGAAACATTATAACGAAAAAGAAATTTTTGTGAGTTCTTCTAACTCATTAGTAGATATTGAAATTAGAAATTGTGGGTTCATTCCCATACGATTCGGTACTCAAAATTATATTGAAAAATTTAGAAATTGTAAGTATATCTTTATGAACGGTAATTCATGGGATAAAGTTTATAAGCATAATAATCAAGTGTTTATTCAAACATGGCATGGTTTTCCGTTGAAAAAAATGGTCAACGATTTAAGTGACGAAACTGAAAAGACAACCCAAGTGATGCAATTTAAACCTCGTATGATGAAATGGGACTATTTAATTACTTCTTCGAATACTAATACAATGCTTCTCAAATCTGCATTTCCGTTGAAAGAAAATCCAAATTTAAACATTTTACAGCATGGTGCACCTAGAAATGAATATTTAATTGAAAATAATAATTATGAAGAAAGAAAGAGATTACAAAGAAAATACTTATTTACAGTTAATGACGATAAAAAATATGTCTTGTTTTGTCCTACTTGGAGAAAAGATGAAAGAGAGCATCTGACGAGTATTGATTTAAAAAAATTACTGAGTTATTTGCCTGAAGAATATGAAATTATCATTAAACTACATCCTAATGAAGGCATGTTGAGAAGTAAATATAATGATTTAGATGCTAGAATCCACTGTTTTTATAATGAATTTGTAGATATACAAGAGCTTTATATATTGTGTGAATCTATGATAACAGACTATTCATCAACAATTTTTGATTTTGCACATTTAAATAAACCGATATTACTTTTACAAGAAGATGCGGAAGGGTACCAAAAAGATATTGGTTTTTATTTTGATATTTTTGAGTTAGGAAATTTCCCAATTGCATCGTTAGATGAATATAAACTAGGGCTTCAAATTAAAAGTATTAGCCACATCGATTATTCCACTTTAATTAATCGCTTAATGACGAACGATAAAATAGGTAGCGGACAAAATATATTGGCTGAAGTATTTAGTGATTCTACTGGTATTACAGATAATCAAAGTGAAAAGTAATTTTAACTATTTAAATAACCTCGTTTAAACAATAGAATGTTTCGATGTTATTTATCAAGGATTGGTCTGATATTTATATCAGGCTGATTTATTACATACTATATAACGAAAGTAAGTGAAAAAATGACTGTAAAAATAGCAACTATTGGTTCATGTATTACAAGAGATAATTTTAATACAAAATTCAATCCTAATTATAAAGGCTACTTTGATGTTATAGCACATCAAAACCAAACAACACTTCCGAGTTTAATGTCTAATGAGTTAGAATTAAATGTCAATAAAACGTTTTTAGATAAATCACCATATGTGCAAAGTTTATTATATAAGGAATATAGTAAAGAATTCTTATCAATACTAAAAGAGAAAGCTCCAGATTATTTATTAATTGATTTAGACCCAGATGTTAAATTTGGGCTAATTAAAATAGAAGATAATCAATATATAACCGCTAACCCAAACTTTAAAGATTTACCTCAATTTAAAAATCTAGAGAGTATCAATATAATTGAAAACTATAAGGCATACATTAATATCTGGAAAGAAGCAGTGGCTAAATTCTTTAATTTCATGAAAACAGAAGTGCCCAACTGTGAAGTCATATTAGTGAAGGCTAGATTCTCTGACTTGTTCGCAGATGGTACTTCATTAACAAAAATGAGAGAAGAAAAAGGAATAGCATTGCAAGAATTTAGTAAGATGAATGAAGTGTGGAATAGCTTAGATGATTATATTATTAATAACTATGATGTCTCTGAGTTAGATATGACTAAAAAACAATACTTTCTAAATAAAGACCATTTGTGGGGGCCATATTACTTACACTATGAAGACAAGTTTTATAATGCATTTTTAAATAAACTAATTAAAACTGTGGAAAATCATAAAGGAAAAGATGCAATTTTAAAAGAAGGCCATAAAACGATCCAAAGAATGTATTTAGATGATGAATATGAAATTTTAAATACTAAAGTTGTTGAAGTTATTTTAAATTCCGAGAAAAATATAATTGAATTAGCTAGGAAAAATGAAGTTGCTTATAATCTATATAAAGATTTATTGGCAAATGATTATATTTTGTATTTTCACACCGAAGGTATTTCTAAATTATACAAGAGAAACTATGTAAAGGAATTGTGGAGAAGAAATGATTTAATTCAACAAGGTAATAGTTTTTACACACTAGATGAACCAAAAGATAAAAAAGATAATAGGAGCGAAGATAATAAAAAATTACTTGTTATTTTCACATGTATGCCAGCTGCAGATGTATATGATAACTACTTAATGACGGACAGAATGTTTCCAAAATTTTTTAACGGTATAGAAAGAAGCTTAGTGAAGAATGTTCATACTATGAGAATTATGGATTTAAATTGTTCACATGGCTCACATTATATAAATAGTACTAATAATCATAATTTAGAAATGGATATTTCAAATGCAATTCACCGTGTAAAAGATGAATTACGTATTGAAGAAGACGATATAGTATTATATGGAGCATCAAAAGGCGGTACAGGCTCGTTATATTTTGGTTCTAAATTAGATTTGAAATGTTTAGCAATAGATCCGATTATAAGTTTAGGCGAGTATAACGTTAAAGACGACCACTTCTTAAAAGGATTAAGAAAAGAAGATATTAGCGAAGATATTAATAATAATTTATCAAAACAGAGTACAAAAGAAAAATATATAATTGGTTCTGAAAATGTTCCATTTAATTTTTCTATGATTTCTAAGATTCAAGGGAATAATATTAATAAAATCAATAGAGTCGATGAGCATATTAAAAGTCATCCAGATGTTTCTAGAAATAGTATACCAGAGCAGTTAATGTTATTGAATAAGATGTTATTAAATAAATAAAATATAGCAATTATAGTAAGGATAGATAGGTAGCCATTATCAGGCTGCCTATTTTTTATTGTTAATTGAACTACAAATATAAATGTAACCGCAAACATAAATAAAAGACTTCCCTAGAACTTTCAAGTATAATCGTTTTTAGTACTAGGTGTTAAAACAATAGATAGAAATGAGGTTTATTTATGTCGAAAGTAATTAATGATATACATACAGCATTCGATGGACTAGAGGATGGCATGACTGTGCTTGCTGGTGGCTTCGGTTTATGTGGCATACCAGAACACGGTATCGAAGCAATCCGCACGAAAGGCACGAAAGCTTTAACAGTAGTAAGTAATAACTGTGGTGTAGATAATTTTGGCTTAGGCCGTTTATTAGAGAAAAAACAAATTGCTAAAATGATTAGTTCCTACGTGGGTGAAAATAAAATATTTGAACAACAATTAATTAATGGTGAATTAGATGTAGAATTAACACCACAAGGTACATTAGCTGAGAAATTACGTTCAGGTGGCGCTGGGATACCTGCTTTTTATACAAAAACGGGTGTAGGCACGTTAATCGCTGAAGGTAAAGAGACGCGTGAATTTGATGGTGAAACTTATGTCATGGAACGTGCGATTAAAGGTGATTTCGGTATTGTAAAAGCACAAAAAGCAGACACCTTCGGCAATTTAGTATTTGAAAAAACTGCGCGTAATTTCAATCCCTTATGTGCAATGGCTGCCACAACGACTGTCGTTGAAGTTGAAGAATTAGTTGAAGTTGGAGAAATCGATCCGGATGAAGTACACATGTCAGGCGTATACGTAGACTATATTTATTTAGGAGAGCATTTTGAAAAACGCATTGAAAAACGTACAGTGAAGGAGGCTAATCATGGATAAACAATTACAACGTAAGAAGATTATTCAACGTGCTGCCCAAGAGATTAAAAGCGATATGGTGATTAATTTGGGCATCGGTATGCCTACGCTTGTGGCAAATGAAATCAATAATCACGTAGAGAATGTTTTTTTCCAATCTGAAAATGGTTTGCTAGGTATCGGACCCTATCCAACAGACGCAGAAGTGAATCCAGACTTAATCAATGCTGGTAAAGAAACGGTAACTGCTGCGAAAGGTGCCTCTTATTTTGATAATGCGGAATCCTTCGCTATGATTCGTGGTGGACATATCGACTTAGCAATCCTTGGAGGTATGGAAGTCTCACAAACAGGAGATTTAGCCAATTACATGATTCCAGGTAAATTAGTTAAAGGTATGGGTGGCGCGATGGATTTAGTAGTCGGCGCACAAAAGGTAGTCGTTATCATGGATCACATGAATAAACATGGGGCATCTAAAATTAAAGCACAATGTGAATTACCACTTACTGGTGCGGGTGTCGTTAACACATTAATTACAGATTTAGCAGTATTTCAATTTGAAAACGGAGTGATGAAGCTTGTTGAATTACAAGATGGCGTCACTTTGGAAGACGTTGAAGCGAATACAGAAGCGCAATTTGAAAATCATTTGAAGTAGGTGGTTAGAATGGTCAAAGATAAAGTAGTAATTATTACAGGCGCGGCAAGTGGCATTGGTTTAGGAATCGCTAAAGTATTTTTAGAAAATGGTGCTAAAGTTGTGTTAGCTGATTTAAATAATGAAAAATTGGCTCAAGAAACACATGATTTGAAAGACCAAGGTTACGATTGCATGCCAGTTCAAGTAGATGTCACTGATGAAGCTGCTGTTAAGAATATGATTGATGTCACTGTAGCAAAGTATGGTCGTTTAGACATTTTATTTAATAACGCAGGCTTACAACATGTTGAAAGTATCGAATCGTTCCCAACTGACAAGTTCAGACAAATGATTGATATCATGTTAACTGGCAGTTTTATTGGTATAAAATATGCATTACCGATTATGAAAGAACAACAATGTGGGCGTATTTTAAATATGGCTTCAATTAATGGCGTGATTGGTTTTGCAGGCAAAGCAGCGTATAACAGTGCTAAACATGGCATTATCGGTTTAACAAAAGTCTCGGCTTTGGAAACGGCTACGGAGGGCGTTACAGTCAACGCGATTTGTCCAGGTTACATAGATACGCCACTTGTACGAAATCAAATGGAAGATTTAGCTAAAGATAGAGGCGTCGAGGTAGATCAGGTGTTAGAAGACGTATTATATCCACTGATTCCACAAAAACGCTTATTAGATATTAAAGATATCGCAGGTTATGCATTATTCTTGTGTAGTGATAGCGCTAAAAGTGTCACCGGACAAGCCATCTTAATAGATGGCGGCTATACTGTTCAATAATTTTAAAAAATAAAAATAATATTTAATTATAAATCAGTGATAATTTTCAATAAAAATATGTTACGTTATAGATAACTTAATATATTGATGACTTGAGGGTGAAATACTGATGAAAGGTCCAGACGCAAATGATACAAGTTGGGTGGCTGTTATTTTTGCTATCGCTTGTATCACAATGTCAGAAATACTAGAAAATAGTTTATATAATAAGCTCCTCACTGCAATTATGCTTTTAATGCTTATTTTCGTCGTAATTCGAGGATTGAAAACCACTTTATATGATATACAAACACAAGATTCAAATATAAACACATTTATTAGTGTTAAAGCTGACTATTGGATTTTATTCATTAAAAATATGATTGCTTATGGGTTGATGGCAGCGATCTTTTTTGACTTTATATTTATAAAAAATAGTTTGGCTTGGCTTATATTATTAATAATAGTCATTTTATTTGGACTCTTAATACTATTTGAGAATAAATTTGAGAAGAAAACCGACATTCTTGAAATAAATGATACGGAATAGGGGTGTTTTATGCTTTTTATAAATGCAGAAGAACAAGCACAATTATTAGATATGGAAGAAATTGTTGAAGCGGTATCGGAATCTTTACGTGCGTATTCAGAAGGTAAGACTGATACACCTTTGCGCTATTCGTTACCTTTTAATGAAGATAACCGTTATCTCGTGATGCCGGCGTTGTCAGATGAATTGAAAATTGTCGGGCTTAAAACAGTAACCATGGCACCAAATAATACTAAAGTGGACAAGAAGACCATTGTAGGTTCTGTCATTTTATCTGATTATGAAACGGGTGAAACGTTAGCGGTACTTGAAGGGTCATATTTAACGAAGATACGTACAGGTGCAATATCAGGTGTGGCAACGAAATACCTTGCACGTGAAGATGCTAAAACATTATGTGTAATAGGCACAGGCGATCAAGCGGAAGGTCTTATTAAAGCAGCGCTTGCTGTAAGAGCGATTGACCGCATACAGTTGTACAATCGCACATATGAAAAAGCTGTGACCTTTGCTAAACAAGTGAAAAGTGCATATCCAGACCTAGATTTAACAGTATTTGATAATGTAGACGATGCCATAGAAGGCGCAGATGTCATCATAACTGCTACCAATGCTTCAGAACCAGTATTTCATAAACGCTTAGCGCCAGGTGTTCATTTAAATGCTGTCGGTTCATTTAAACCTGATATGCAGGAAGTGCCATCTCAAGCGATTGCCAGTGCAGACAAAGTTGTTGTAGAAGCAGTAGAAGCGGCAATGGAAGAAACAGGAGATTTAATTAATCCTGTAGCAGAAGGTGTATTTAAAGCAGATAGTTTATACGGAGAACTCGGGAACATTGCTTCTGCAAAATTAGAGGGCAGAGTATCAGAAGACGAGATTACGATTTTTAAATCCGTAGGCGTAGCCATTGTTGATATCGTAGTAGCCAATTACTTTTATCAAAAATTATTAAAACAACAAAGTGAATAAGTTAAAAATGACTATCATTAAATTGGTAGTCATTTTTTTGCTAGTCACACTATTATCCCTTTTTACTTCAACCTAATACACACATAAGGTATGATATTTATTATTAATAATAAATACATTCCAAAAATGGAAAGGAAATTTATATGAAATCAATTTTACTAATAGGACAGTCTAATATGGCAGGTCGTGGCTTTGTTGATAGTGTGAAACCTATTATAGATGAGCGCATTCAAGTGTTGAAAAATGGGAGATGGCAAATGATGGACGAACCGATACATAGTGATCGTTCTGTTGCAGGTATAGGCCCCGCAGCATCGTTTGCTAAATTGTGGTTAGATGATCATCCAGATGAAACAATTGGCTTAATTCCGTGTGCAGATGGTGGTACATCGATTGATGATTGGGCAGAGGATCAAGTGTTAACACGACATGCGATTTCTGAAGCTGAATTTGCAATGGAAAACAGTGATCTCATCGGAATATTATGGCATCAAGGGGAAAGTGATAGTTTAGACGGCAAACATCTTGACTACGAAACTAAGTTAAATCAAGTCGTGGATCATTTTAGACAAGCACTTAATGTGCCTCAATTACCGTTTGTAATGGGCTTGCTAGGAGATTTCTTAGGACAAGAAGCATTTGGTCAAAGTGCAATAGAGTACACCCAAATTAGTGAAGTGATTAAAACTGTAGCAGAAGCAAAAGATAATTGTTTCTATGTAACAGCAGAAGGCTTAACAGCCAACCCAGATGCGATTCATATCGATGCCCAGTCTCAGCGATTATTAGGTATGAGATATTATGCAGCATTTTCACAAGGTGACAACATTAGAAACCCATTAGCTGAAGAAAAAGAAGCGGATAATTTATTATATAAAAAAGAATATACAAAGAACGAACAAATGTATATGTTAATAGCACGATTATCTAAGAATGAAATAACTTATCAAACGTTTACAGCAGAAATGGCCAAGATGTATTAAAGCTATTACCCAGGAAATTTTAAAAACAATACAAAAACACCCCAACAATGCACACACTTTTTCATGTGATGATATTGCTGGGGTGTTTTTAATGCGCTACTATCAAAAAACTACTCAACACGACCGTGTGTAATCTGTGTTAAACCTTCATTTATAGTGAAGATTTTTGCGTTGATTTCAGTCACACCCATAGCGTTCAAACGTTTACTATGCATATCCAAGTAACCTTCAGCATGTGCTTTACTGTCGAAAGCGTAAATGCCACCTGCTTCTTTGGCTGATTCGTTTTCAGTCCAAATTTTCCATAAAAATCCTGGTTCCTCATTAATTGATTTTGCTAAATCCTCGAATTGTTGTGCCATTTCATCTCCAAACGGGCCATCTAAAGGAAAATCCACTTGTAAAATATGTACCATAAAATATCATCCTTTCAAAGTTTATAATCATATATTCACTATACATGGTTAATCCATATACTGATAAAATTTTAACTTTTTAGAATATGACTTTCTAATAAACAAAAAATGTAACAATGCTCCAAATACCAATGTTATAGCGCTTAAAGCTTATAAAAAATATAATTTAATTTCGATAATAATTTTAATGAATAAAAGAGATAATTCTTGCAATTAGCATAAATTGGAGTATGATAAAGGTGAATAATTACACTTGTCAAAAAGGAAACTACAAATTAGGGGTGATTTATTATGAATAAAGTAGTAAAGTTACTATCTTCCACAGTCATAGTATCAACACTTGTCGTAGGTTCTTCCGCAGCGTATATCACGAGTAATAATCAAGAAGTCCAAGCGCAGTCAGAGCAAGTACAGAAATGGGGGCACGGTGAAGGTGGCGCTAGCGGTGCCAACACTGAAAGTAGTGCAGGGTTAAAAGCTGAAACACCATGGTATAATTACGAAGGTTATACAACATATGATGCATCATTTACACAAGATTATAACTTCGTTCGTGCGTTAAAATATGATAATGTATCAATCGATGGCTATAAAGTAGATACAAGTCTAGACGATAATTTTGATCACACTAAGCAAGTTTATGATACAACCGTAGAATTTAATAGTGATAATGAAGTTATAGGAATTTCTTTCTTAACTAAACCAGACTCAGTATCTAAAGCAACTTTTAAAAAAGCACATACGTCTAATAAAATAATTGATGAAGGTGTCACTAATGGTGGTGAACAGGGTGACGGCACATTTGTGAAATATGCGACGAATGATGGTTCATATACAGCGTACTTTGACAAAGATAACAAATTGATGCAAATGAATATTGGCTAATAGCTTGATATGAAAATTACATGTGAATATGAAATATATTTATGGTTATAGTCATCAGTTTAGTAGCATAATTTTTAAATTCTAAGCCAAAAGGGAAACTACAAAATAGGAGTGATTTATTATGAATAAAGTAGTAAAGTTACTATCTTCCACAGTCATAGTATCAACACTTGTCGTAGGTTCTTCCGCAGCGTATATCACGAGTAATAATCAAGAAGTTCAAGCGCAGTCAGAGCAAGTACAGAAATGGGGATATGGTGAAGGTGGTGCTAGTGGTGCCAACACTGAAAGTAGTGCAAGTTTAAAAGCTGAAACACCATGGTATAACTACGAAGGTTATACAACATATGATGCATCATTTACACAGGATTATAACTTTGTAAGAGCATTAAAATACGATAATGTATCAATCGATGGCTATAAAGTAGATCCAAAAGCAGACTCCGAAGTTGAGTATAACGAAACAGTTTATGATACAACAGCATCATTCAATAAAGATGATGAAGTTGTTCAAACAACTTTCTTCACTAAACCAGATTCAGTTTCAAAAGCTACATTTAAAGATGCGCACAGTTCTAATGAAATATCTGAAGAAGGGAAACTGGGTAACGGAGATGGTACGTTTGTAAAATATAAAACAAATGAAGGTAGCTACACAGCGTTCTTTGACACAAAAGATAATTTAATGGAAATGACTATAAGCCAATAGACGTATAGAATAATCAGTTATAGTAATTATAAAGCAAGCCAAGATTGCTCCTCATTGTTAGTGATTATGACAATGAGGGGTTTTTAATGCAAAAAATAGAAATTAAAAGATTTATAAATAATTGTACTTTTGCAATATTATAATTATAGTTAACATAAGCATAGTGAATATTTAAATAAAGTGGAGGGGAAATTATGAAAAGAATTATATTTAGTGTCATCTTAGGAATAGTATGTTTATCCTTAAACAATGGCACAGCATCAGCGAATGAGTTTGATAAAATAGAAAAAGATAATAACACAACAGTTGGGGTATATGGAATTAATACTGAGAATGGTAAAAAAGTTCAACACAATGCGAATGAACGGTTTGCATTTGCTTCTACTTTTAAAGCCATCGCGAGTGGTGTTTTATTAAATAATTATTCAGAAAAAGATTTGAATAAAAAAATAACAATCAATGAAGCAGATATCGTAGAATATTCACCTGTAACTGAAAATTACATAGGCAAAGAGATGACGCTTAAAGATTTAATCAAAGCATCTATGTTACAAAGTGATAATACGGCTAATAATAAAATAATGGAAGAAATTGGTGGCGTAAAGGCCTTTAAACATGAGTTGAAGCAATTAGGTGACAATATTTCTAATCCGCAACGATTAGAACCGGAGTTAAATCTCTATAATCCAAATAGTACAGCTGATACTACAACACCTAGAGCTGCAGCAAACACATTAAATTCAATTTTGACTAGTGACCAAATAAGTGACGGAAACTTAGATTTATTGAAACAAGTGATGATTGAAAATGAAACGGGCGATACTTTAATTAAAGCAGGTGTACCAGACAACTATATCGTTGGAGATAAAAGCGGTCAGGGCTTAACATATGCTACGCGTAATGATTTGGCGTTTATCTATCCAGATAAGCATAAAAAACCAATCATTCTTGCAATTTATACAAAACAAGATGATAAAGATGGCCAGCCAGATGATAAAGTCATCGCAGATGCTGCTGAAGAAGCAATTGCACAATTACGCTAAGTTAATCAAACAATTATAGGGCTATTCAGAGGAGCAGAAAATGGAAATAAAACAAATGAAATATTTTGTGGAAGTTGTGAGAAACGGTGGAATGACACAAGCTTCAGAACATTTATATATCGCACAGTCTACAATTAGTAAAAATATTAAAAGCATTGAAAACGAATTTGATATTACTTTGTTTGATAGAAGAAAAAAACATATTATTCTAACGGATATAGGACAAATTTTTTATGATAAATGTGTTGAAGCATTAGCAGTGTTGGATGATTTATCTTTAGAAATGGGTGACGTCACGAATTTAGAAAGAGGTCATATCCGCATTGGTATATCAGCAATTATGAATGTGAGATTATTTACGGAAAGTTTAAATCAGTTTCATTCCAAGTATCCGAATGTGACCTATGAAGTCATTGAAGGTGGCGGAAAAGCGGTTGAATTTTATCTGAACAACGACGAAATTGACGTCGGTATTACAACTTTACCAGTCGATGATGATATCTATCATGCGGTGCCTTTATATAAAGAAAAGTTATTACTTATCGTGGATAAAAATTCTGAGTTAGCGCAACAATCCTCCATCTATTTAGGTGATTTGAAAGATGAAAGCTTTATCATGTTTCATGATGACTATTACTTGAAAGATCAAATTATAGAAAGCTGTAGGAAAGTAGGCTTTCATCCTAAAACAGTAGCTAAAATGTCTCAAATTACTTTTATAGAAAATATGATTCGTGATGGTATTGGTGTGAGTATATTACCTGAAAGCATCGTCAACATTTTAAATGACGGTGTGGTCGGTATTGAAATAAGTGGTGCTGACGTAGCGTGGAATTTAGGCGTTATATGGAAGAAAGAAAGTTATATGAATCACGTTACGCATG
The DNA here is from genome assembly GCF_029531845.1 of Staphylococcus equorum. Classification (GTDB taxonomy): domain Bacteria; phylum Bacillota; class Bacilli; order Staphylococcales; family Staphylococcaceae; genus Staphylococcus; species Staphylococcus equorum_C. The sequence continues at coordinate 256,940 of NZ_JAMBPV010000003.1, read as the reverse complement.
AATGGATTAATTTTTTGAAGGATTTGAAATAAAAAGAATCATTAAAGTTAAAGTATTCCACTAGGGAATGTCATATATTCCAACTATGTATTTTAATCATAGATAAAGGAGTAATATAATAGAAGCTGTAGAGGGTTATGAGTACTGATTAACTGATCATTGCAAGATGGTTATAAGTTGAGTTTTCAATATGTATGAATATCCACGTACAATCAATATATGATAGCTTTTATAATAAACGATAATTCAACTCAGGACTCATAACGGCAGAAGATAACTAAGGGAGTCCTCAAATTTTATAAAAATGGTAAGCATAACGTACTAATCAGAGATGAAAGTAGGATTAGATACGTGATGCATTTGTAATATAGATACAGATGCATCGTATGTTACCCAATGTTTGCACAGTAACGTGTTTTAGAAAAAAGTTTAAACCAATATAATTCATCAGTTCTCCCATTTAAAAACTGAAAACAATCCCGCTCCCCCTAAATTAAATATTGGATAACTTTTTTCTGTACAGACAAGATGCGTTGTAACACATGACCTGCAAGCAATATATAAAGCGCGCGTTATATTAACGGCATTTCAGCAAGTAGAATGTCATTATATTAGAAAGTTGATAGGTGTATGCTATGTTGTATAACAGACAACAAGCTAAGCACAACGCAACTTTATAATGACATTCCTAGATTATAAAAATCACTTGCTAGATGTCTTCATATAGTTAAGAAAGCTTATGCTTCAGTTGAAGTAATTTTAAAAAGTAATAACCCTCTAGATAAATATCTCTCAAACAAGTGCGACCCTAACTACACTGTCCAATGTAGTTAGGGTCGCTTTGTTAATTTGATGAAAATTGCATGTATTAAATATTATTCTGTAATGTTGGATGTAAATGATATGCTGCATCGGTTGGTTCATTTTTAATGACTTTATCTAATGTAGTCACGATTTTTTGAGCAATTTCAGATGTAGGCACACCGATAGCGTTGACAGGATAATCTAATTTTTTAATTTGTGGAATATTATCGTAAGAGTAAATCATTGGTTGGTTTTGAGGTCCAATGGCATTGATGGTTCCTACAGCAATATCGTAACTTCCGCAAATCACACCAGGAGAAAGTGATTTGGTTTTCAAATATTGTTTCACTGATGCTTCGGCTTCTATAGCATTCAATCCTCGAGAGTCGATAATACGATAAGCAATATTTTGTTCTTTACAGTAATTAATAATCGCATCTTTTTTAGCGATTTGACGGGCGTCATTGGTATTAATATCGCCTATGTAATCAATCATCTGGATACCTTGTTCTAATAAGGCGTTGATGGCCATAATCATCGCTTCTGCGTGATTAACATTGATAATAGGATAAGGAATGTCTCTGTCTACGCCGTAAGCAACAACCGGAACGTTATTATAAATTTCAGGTGGTAAGTTTGAATTGTCGCCTTCATCAAAGATAACAATGCCATCACAGCCAAATTCAACAAATTTCTTTGAAGCGGCCGCAACATCGTCAATCGAAACGAACATGACATAACCGAGCGATTTAATGACTCTATTAATTTCTGAAATAAGATGTGTTACGGCAACACGATCTACGGATGGCCAGATTAATCCAATCGTGCCACTTCTTTTAGAAACGAGTGCTCTAGCTGAGTGATTGGGTATGTAATTCATTTCAAGCGCTTTTTGTTGGATTATTTGTTTTGTTTTTGGTTTAACGAGTTGGGAATTTTTCAATGCTTTACTGACCGTGGAATAACTGACACCACAGGCTTCGGCAACATCTTTTAAAGTTACAGCCATAAAAGTTCTCCTTGAAATAGATTGATTTAAGTTAGAATTAATTATACCATAGAGATAAGCGTTAGAATATTTTTTTGAATCTCAATAACAACGTTGTTATTTTCAGGAGCCAAACACAAAAGATGAAATTTATAAGGAGATGTAAAGATGAATTCAAGAGATACAATGAAGTATATTCAAGAAGGTCAACATATTGCAGTAATGCGTACAGACAACCCGGAGACATTTTTAGATATTTCGAATCTAATTATAGAACAAGGGCTTAATATTATCGAAGTAACGTTAACGACGCCAAATGCGATAGAAATCATTGCTGAATTATCTAAAAGAGAAGATGCACTTATTGGGGCAGGTACTGTGCTTGATAGTGTATCAGCACGTACAGCGATTTTAAACGGTGCTAAATTTATTGTAAGTCCATCTTTCGATAAGGAAACAGCTAAAATAGCTAACTTGTATGACGTTCCTTATATTCCAGGGTGCATGACGGTTAAAGAAATGGTTGAATCGTTACGCTATGGTTGTAAAGTATTGAAGCTATTTCCAGCAACACAGTTCTCACCTAAATCTATTAAAGATTTCAAAGGTCCATTACCACAAATTGAGATTGTTCCAACTGGTGGCGTGGGCAAAGACAATCAAAAAGAATGGTTAGACGCAGGTAGTTTTGCAGTAGGCATTGGCAGTGAAATTACAAAAATTTATCAACAACAAGGAAAAGAAGCTTTAGTGCAATATATTTCTGAACTAAAAAGAGAGGTATAACTATGACGGTATTTGGATTTGGAGAAGTATTACTACGCTATACTCCACCTGATTACAAACAACTGAAAGATGCCAATACATTTGGTGTTAATGTTGGAGGTGCAGAATTAAATGCGCTCGTGACCCTATCTCAATTTGGTCACGCGACTGAAATGTTAACAGTATTACCACAACACGCATTAGGCAATTTAGCTATGAAAAAGATGTATCAGACTCAAGTAGGTACAACATGTGTGAAATATCATGACGGTAGAATAGGCACATATTATATGGAAGAGAGCTTTGATTTCCGAAGTGGTAAAGTCATTTATGATCGCGAACATTCAACTTTCGCAGAACATGGGGAAAGCGTCATCGATGGCTTACCAATACAAAGTGGTGATTACTTTGTATTGACTGGTATTACATTGGCAGTTAACAAAGTAGTACGACAACACATCGTTGATACACTAGCTAAATTGAAACAACAAGGCGTTAAAATCGTATTTGATATTAATTTCAGAAGTAACCTGTGGTCTAAAGAAGAAGCTGTACCAGTAATCAAGTCTGTTCTGCCACTTGTTGACGTACTCTTCTTTGGTAAAAAGGATGCGACGCATTTACTTGAGACAAATTCAGAAGAAGATGATATGAAGACATGTGCTGAAACGATTCAATCACAATATGAGATCCCATTAATGGCTTCCAGTAATAGAGATATTGGTCAAAGTACATTACAAGGTATTATGTTATCACAGCAAAACTATATTGAAGGCCAGGCTTATCAATATACGGTATTGAATCGCATTGGAGCCGGTGATGCATTTATGGCTGGTGTCTTACATGGATTGATTCGTAATTGGCAATTAGACGAGACTATAGATTTTGCGACGAAATGTTCAGTCTTACAACATACAACAAACGAGGATGCATTAAGTGTAGACGAAAGTGATGTGCATAATTTATCCTCTCATTTCGGGGAGCTTAGTCGATAGAACCTTAAACAAAGGGGCGTAAGACACATATGAAAAAATTTTTAACATCGTTTGTAAGCGCATTCTTTATAGTGGGAATGTTAGCTATATCACTTCCTCATACTTATATTAATGCGGAAGAGAAGAAAAAAGAAATTATGCTAGCACATAATCAACCAACGAGCCATCCGGTTCATAAATCTCTTGAGATTTTTAAAGAAAGATTAGAGAAAACATCTCATGGGCAAATCAAAGTTAATATTTATCCGAATGGTCAATTAGGTAGTGAGCGTGAAGCAATTGAGATGACACAGACGAATGCAATACAAATGACTAAAGTGTCATCGGCTGCATTGGAAAGTTTTTCTCCAACATATTCATTGTTTAACATGCCTTATCTATTTGAATCAGAAGAGAATTATCGTCATGTTATGAAAAAACAAGAAGTACAAGATGCGTTTTTTAAATCCACTGGAGATAAGGGGTTTCTAGGGATTACATACTATGACGCTGGCGTGCGTAATATATACACGAAGGATAAAAAAATTGAAGATAATAGTGATTTGGAAGGTTTGAAAATAAGAGTTCAACCAAGTAAAACGAGTGTCGATTTAATCAAGTCATTAGGCGGCACACCAACACCAATGGATTACGGTGAAGTATATACAGCGATACAATCAGGTGTGATTGATGCAGCTGAAAATAATGAAACTTCACTTACAACAAATAACCATGGTGAAGTTGCTAAAAATTATCATTATACGGAACACGCAATTGTTCCAGACATCTTAATTATGAACAAAGAAACGTATGATGACTTAACGAAGCAACAACAAAAATGGTTAAAAGATGCAGCGGCTTATTCTACTGAGAAACATGAAGTGATTTGGGATAAAGAAGTGAAAGAAGCTAAAAAGACAGCCAAAGAAGACATGGGTGTGAAATTCCATAACGTAGATAAAACTTCTTTCAAAAAAGCTTCGCAACCTCTACAAGATGAATTTAAAAAGAATCCAGATACAAAAGATGATTATAAATTAATCGAGAAGGAGGAGCAACTTTATGAAGAAAGCAAAAAAGATCATTGATAAACTGCTCCTCACGTTAGCTGGTATTGCACTTTTTGTAATGGTTATATTATCGGTTTATCAAGTTGCCACACGTTTTATTTTTAATAGTCCAAGTACAATGAGTGAGGAAATCGTTAGATTCTTATTGATATGGTTTGGTTTGCTTAGTGCAAGTTATGTATTTGGTGTAAAACAACATATAGCGATTTTATTTATTCGAGAAAGGTTTTCTAAAAAAATACAACTTATTATGGAAAAAGCCTCAGATATTATCATAATTATCGTAGCACTTGTGCTCATGATTTGGGGTGGCTATGAAGTTGTGAATTTAACATGGTCACAAATTGCACCATCTACAGGATTGTCTATGGCAGCCATGTACGGCGCACTTCCTGTTTCAGGCGTCTTTATCATTTTCTACGCAATCTATAACTTGTTAGATAAAGGAGAACTTGAAGCGGTTAAAGAAGGCAATCAAGAAGATGGAGGTGAGCGTGTATGACAGTTGCAGCAGGTTTAGTATTGTTCATCACATTCTTCGCTTTCTTGATATTCGGCTTGCCTATCGCCTTGGCGATTATTTTGAGTTCTATCATAACGTTATTAATGATATTACCATTCGATGTAACGATTATAACGGCAGCACAGCGTATGGTCACAGGTATTGATGATTTTACAATGCTTGCCATTCCGTTATTCGTCTTGGCAGGGATCATTATGAATAACGGCGGTATCGCTTTTAGATTAGTGAACTTTGCCAAAGTGTTAGTAGGTAGGTTACCTGGCTCACTGGCACATACGAACATTGTAGGTAATATGTTGTTCGGTTCTATTTCAGGTTCTAGTGTCGCTGCGGCGGCCGCGATGGGACGTATTATGGGACCTATGGAAGAAAAACAAGGTTATAAAAAAGAATACTCTGCAGCAGCGAATATAGCATCTGCACCATCTGGATTACTTATCCCACCAAGTTCACTGTTGATTGTTTATTCACTTGTAAGTGGCGGAACATCAATTGCAGCATTATTTATAGCAGGCTATATTCCAGGTATCTTATGGGGCATTGCTTGTATGATTGTGGCTTACGTTATGGCGAAGAAACAAGGCTATAAAGTATCGGAACGCATTAGTTGGAAGGATAAATTATTTTTAACATTAGATGCTTTGCCAAGTCTGTTTTTAATTGTTGTAGTAATTGGCGGGATTGTGTCAGGTGTCTTCACGGCAACAGAAGGTGCAGCAGTAGCAGTGTTATACGCTACAGTATTATCGCTGATATATAAAAGTCTGACGCTCAAACAAATACCTAATGTAATCAAAGAAACAGCCGAAATCAGTGGTATGATTCTGTTCCTTATTACTGCTTCTGCACTATTTTCACTCGTGATGAGTTATACAGGATTACCTGAAGCCATTTCAAATGGCATCCTTTCAATGACAGATAATCCAATCCTTTTACTACTGATGATTAACTTAATTTTATTAGTCATCGGAACATTTATGGATATAACACCAGCAGTATTGATTTTCACACCTATCTTCTTACCTATTTCAGAAGTTTTAGGTTTAGATCCAATTCACTTTGGTATCTTGATTGCATTTAATTTATGTATTGGTAATATCACGCCACCAGTTGGCAGTGCACTATTTGTTGGGGCAAGTGTCGGCGGTGTTCGCGTTGAATCTGTATTTAAATATTTAGTGCCTTACTTTATCGCACTTATTATTTTACTGTTAATCGTAACGTTCATTCCGCAAATTTCATTATTCCTTCCTAAATTATTAGGATTATAGAAAAGGGGCAATAACATGGCATTAATTAATGACAATTTTTTATTAAATAATAAAACAGCAGTTAAGTTATATCAAAAGGTTAAAGATCTACCTATTTATGATTTTCACTGTCACTTAGATCCAAAAGAAATTTATGAAAATAAAAACTATGAAAATATCACACAATTGTGGTTAGCCGGAGATCATTACAAATGGCGCTTAATGAGAGCATACGGTTTAGAAGAAGGATTAATTACAGGCGATGCAGATGACTTTGATAAATTTGAAGCATTTATGAACATGCTACCTTATTCAATCGTTAACCCAATGTACCACTGGTGTTCACTTGAATTAAAACGCTATTTTGATGAAGACACAGATTTAGATAAAGTGAATGTTAAAAAGTTATATAAATCTTTGAATCGTAAATTAGCAAAATCATCGCATACACCACAAAACTTAATTAAACAAAGTAATGTATCTGTAGTTTGTACAACGGATGATCCATGTGACGATTTGGAATATCACAAATTATTAAATCAAGATAAAAAAGTAACGTTTAAAGTGATTCCTACGTTCAGACCAGATAGCTACGTATTCTTAAGTGAAACAACGGTTAAAGACAAGATTAAGCAGCTGGATCAAAAAATTGACGGTGAAATTAAAGATTTAAACAGTTATATCGAAGCACTTAAAACACGCGTTCATTATTTTAATAGACAAGGCGCAAGAAGTTCAGACCAAAGTTTTGAAAAAGCACCATTGATGTATGCGACAACAGAAGAAGCTACGTCAATCTATGACTCCATGATGAAGGGTGAAGCAGTTTCTGAAACGCAACAATACGAATTAGCGGGTTATATATTAACTGAAATTAGTAAAGTATATAACGAATTAAATTGGGTCGTACAATTCCATTTAGGCCCAACTAGAAATAATAATTCGAAAATGTTGAAAGTAGCAGGCACAGATAGTGGATTTGATAGTGTAGGTGAACAACTGAGCGCTAAAACATTGAATGCGATGTTAGACCACCTTGAACAAAACAAGGCATTATCAGATACGATTATTTATCCTAATAATGGTAATGACCACCTTATGGTACAAGCCACAGCTGGTAACTTTACCAACAGTGAACATAAAGTTCAATTAGGTGCAGCATGGTGGTTTAATGACACGAAAGAAGGCATGGAACAGCATTTAGTAGATTATGCCAACGTCGGTTTATTGGCTAAATTTGTAGGTATGCTTACAGATTCGCGTAGCATGATTTCTTATACACGCCATGAGTATTTCAGAAGAATTTTATGTAATTTCCTAGGAGATAAGATTGAAAAAGGTGAGATTGCATTATCAGATGCAACAATTGAACAAATGTTAAAAGATATTTGCTATAACAATGCAGTGAATTTATTCAAAATAGAAGGCGTTAAGGAGGTATAACGATGGAATTATCATTTCGTTGGTACGGTGAAGATGATCCAGTAACATTAGAGAATATCAAACAAATTCCAGACATGAAGCATATCGTTTCTGCAATTTATGATGTACCTGTAGGTGAGGTTTGGACAAAAGAAAGAATCGCAAAATTAAAACAAACAATCGAAGCGGCAGGATTGAAATTTGAAGTCGTTGAAAGTTTACCTGTAAGTGAGGAAATTAAATTAGGTACTGAAAAACGTGATGAACTGATTGAAAATTATAAGACATCATTAGTGAATTTAGCAGAAAATGGTGTTAAGACAGTGACATATAACTTTATGCCTGTCTTTGATTGGACACGTTCACAATTAGACTATGAATTAGCTGATGGCTCTAATACATTGATTTATAAACATGATCAGTTAAAAGATATTGACCCATTAACAACAGATTTAAACTTACCAGGTTGGGACGAAAGTTATTCAAGAGAAGAAATGAATCATTTGATTACATCTTATCGTGAAACATCGGACGAGCAATTGTGGTCGAACTTGAAGTACTTCTTAGATGGTGTATTACCAACTGCAATCGAACATGATATTGATCTGGCGATACATCCGGATGATCCACCATGGCCTATATTTGGTATCCCACGTATCATTAAAAACAAAGATAGCTATGAACGTTTACTATCAATAAATGATAGCAAAAATAATGGTATTTGCTTCTGTACGGGATCTTTAGGTTCATTAGCAGAAAATGATTTACCAAGCATGATTAGAACGTTTGGCGAGCATATCCATTTCGTGCATATGCGTAATGTGAAACGATTAGATTCACATTCATTCTTAGAAACAGGTCATTTATCGAAACATGGCTCGGTAGATATGAAGGCTGTAGTAGAAGCACTGAAAGAGGTTAACTTCAAAGGCACAATCAGACCAGATCACGGACGTATGATTTGGGGTGAAACAGGTAAAGCAGGTTACGGATTGTTCGACAGAGCATTAGGCGCAACTTATATTAACGGTTTAATTGAAGGAGTGAGTAAATAATGACAAGACAATTTGAAGGAGTCAATGTAGTAATCACTGGTGCAACAGGTGTTATTGGATCAACGTTTGTCAAAGGACTGGTAGAAAAAGGTGCCAACGTAGGTATTTTAGGACGTTCTGAAGATAAAATTGTTAAATTACAAGATGAAATAGATAAAGAAAGAAAACAAACAGTCGCATTAGTGGCAAATGTGTTAGATAAAGATGCTTTAACACATGCAAAACTAAAATTTAACGATACATTTGGCGCAGTTACAATTCTCATTAATGGTGCAGGTGGTAATAACCCGAATGCTACAACAAATGATGAAATGTATGATGAAAATGGTGATAAAACATTCTTTGATTTAACAGAGGATGGTATTGATAAAGTATTTAAATTAAATTATACAGGTACATTTTTACCGTCCCAAATATTTGGTAAAGATGTTGTCACATCTGAGACAGGCACAATTATTAACATTTCTTCAATGAATGCATTTACACCACTAACTAAGATTCCAGCATACAGTGGCGCGAAAGCATCCGTGAGTAACTTTACGCAATGGTTGAGTACTTACTTTGCTGGTCAAATTCGAGTGAATGCAATTGCACCTGGATTCTTTGAAACAGCTCAAAATAAAGCGTTACTTAGAAATGAAGATGGTTCTTATTCAGAACGCGCTTCAAAAATTCTATCACAAACACCAATGAACCGTTTTGGTGTACCAGAAGATATCCTAGGTACACTTTATTGGTTAATGGATAAAGAATTAAGTGGCTTTGTTACAGGTATCATTGTTCCTGTAGATGGCGGCTTCTCATCTTACTCTGGCGTATAAAATAGATGTAAATTTTAAAATAAACTCCTTAATTCAACCTTGATTAAGGAGTTTATTTTTTGTTGTTATTTTATATGGTAAAGATGAAAAGGAATGAAATAAAAATTTATTTGAGTGTTATAAATTTATTTTTACAAATGTCACGAATATTAGTTGAATGATATTGATAATCTGTATCAATTAATCCATAATATAAATCATGTGTGAGGGATTAAGTTATAGAATAGGTGGGACGTTGTGAAAGCATTTTTTAACTACTACAAACCATATAAAGGTTTGTTTTTCTTAGATTTTGGATCGGCAATTATTGTTGGTTTGTTGGAATTAATTTTCCCGCTTATTACAAGTTTATATATTGACCGTTTATTACCTACAAATCAATGGAACCTCATAGTGATTTTTGGAGTTGCATTATTGTTTGTGTTTGCAATCGAAGCGGTGCTTAAATTTATCGTGACATATTGGGGACATAAGTTAGGTACAAATATAGAGCGTGATATGCGCAATGATTTATATAGTCATATTCAGAAATTGAATTTTAAGTATTTTGATAACCAAAAATCCGGAAAACTCATTGGCCGACTGACGAATGATTTGATGGATATTGGTGAAGCTGCACATCATGGCCCAGAAGATGTATTTCTATCTATCATGACGCTTATTGGTGCATTTGTCATTATGTTAACGATTGATGTGAAATTAGCGCTCATTACATTTTGTGTGGTGCCAATTGTTTTTATCTTGGCCATATTTTTCAGCCAAAAAATGTCTCGTGCATTTAAGAATTTATTTACAAATGTGTCACGTTTTAATGAATTAATCGCAGATAATGTGGGTGGCATAAGACTTGTACAGGCTTTTACAAATGAAAATCATGAGCAAACGAAATTTAGAAATATAAACGATAATTTTAGAGCTACAAAATTAAAAGCATATAATTATATGTCTTGGAATATTACAATCAGTCATATTGCCCAAAAACTGACATTAATTATTGTTTTAGTAGTCGGAAGTTATTTTGTGTTGAATGGTGATTTATCTTATGGTGGTATCGTTGCATTTATCATGATTACGAATGTACTATTTAAGCCATTACAACAAATTAATATGATTATAGAGCTATTTCCTAAAGCGATTGCAGGATTTAAAAACTTTAGAGAAATATTAAGTATTGATCCAGAAATACAAGATGCGCCGGACGCAGTCGGAATGCCGAATGATCCTAAAGTGATTCAATATAAAGATGTAACATTTGGGTATGGCGAAACACCGATTCTAAAAAAACTGAATTTAGATATTCAGCAAGGCGAGAAGATTGCCTTAGTTGGGCCGAGCGGTAGTGGTAAAACGACAATCAGTTCTCTATTACCAAGATTCTATGAAGTTGATGATGGTGATATCTTAATTAACGGGCGAAGCATCAAATCGATTCAATTAGCATCACTACGTGCAGAAATTGGTGTCGTACAGCAGGATGTATTCCTATTCTCTGGTACTTTAAGAGACAATATCGTATATGGTCATTTAGAAGCTGATGAAACTGCAATATGGGACGCAATTAAAAATGCGCAATTAGAAACATTTATCAAAGACTTACCATTTGGTTTAGATACACTTGTGGGTGAGAGAGGTACGAAATTATCTGGTGGACAAAAACAACGAATTTCCATTGCTAGAATGTTTTTAAAAGACCCATCTATTATTATTTTAGATGAAGCTACAAGTGCATTAGATATAGAAACAGAAAATAAAATTCAATTGGCATTTAAAAAACTATCAGAAAATAGAACGTCGCTCATTATTGCGCATCGTCTATCAACGATTAAAGACGTAGACCGTATTATCTTTATCAAAGATGGTGAAATCTTAGAAGAAGGTAGTCATGAAGTCTTGATGCAGCAAGATAGCCATTATAAACAACTTTATTTATCTCAGTTTAATGAAGTTGAGACGTTTTAAATTGTTTTAGTGTGACAATGATAATAAGTATTATGGGGGGCGGGAATACGAAATCAAATTTTGATTTCTATCCCGCTCTCTTGTATTTTTATAGAATCTTAATTATGATTTAAGAAAGCGTTTTCTGAAATGTAGAAAGATCTGGAGGGTTAAAGTATGGCTTACAGTATAGGTATAGATTTTGGAACAGGTTCTGGGAGGGCCTTCCTTATAAATACAGAGAATGGTGAAATTGTAGAACAATTTATTAAAGCGTATACGCATGGCACGATTGAAGGAGAACTTGATGGTCAAAAACTACCTCAAAGTTTCTCACTACAAAATGCGAATGATTATATGGAAGTCATTGAAGAAGGCATTCCAGCTATTTTAGCAAAAACGCAAATTGCGCCAAACGAAATCGTCGGCATCGGTATAGATTTCACATCGTCTACTGTGGTATTTGTGGATGAAAATATGGAACCCATTCATAATAAGGAAGGATTTAAAGATAATCCACATGCTTACGTCAAATTATGGAAGCATCATGGCGCGCAAGATGAAGCAGATGTATTATTTAAGACTGCGTTAGAAGAAAAGAATCGTTGGTTAGGCTACTATGGCTTTAATGTGAGTAGTGAGTGGATGATCCCTAAGATTATGGAAGTGAACAATAAGGCGCCTGAAGTTATAGCAGAGAGTGCGTATATCATGGAGGCGGGTGATTGGATTGTCAATCGGCTTACTGAGCAAAATGTCAGATCAAATTGTGGCTTAGGCTTTAAGTCGTTCTGGGAAGCGGAGACAGGGTTCCATTACGATTTGTTTGATAAAGTGGATAATAATTTATCTAAAATTGTAAGAGATAAAGTGGAGGCACCTGTCGTTAATATTGGTGAAACTGTAGGTAAGGTTAGTCAGGCAATGGCAGAAAAATTAGGACTTTCACCAGAAACGCAAGTAAGTCCTTTTATTATTGATGCACATGCGAGTTTATTAGGAATAGGTTCAGAAAGAGATAAAGAAATGACTATGGTCATGGGCACAAGCACATGTCATTTAATGCTTAATAAAGAACAACACAAGGTGCCTGGTATTTCTGGTTCAGTTAAAGGTGCCATTATTCCAGAGCTTTATGCGTACGAGGCAGGTCAAACAGCTGTAGGAGACTTATTCGAGTACGTGGCGAAACAAACGCCGTATGATGACGTCAAAGAGGCGAAGACACGTGATATTTCAATTTTTGAATTATTAAATGAAAAGGCAGCTAAACTATATCCCGGTGAAAGTGGGCTCATTGCACTAGATTGGCATAACGGCAATAGAAGTGTACTCAGTGATAGTCATTTGAAAGGTTGCTTATTTGGCATGGGATTACATACAAGACATGAAGAAATTTATCGTGCTTACATGGAGGCAACTGCATTTGGTACTAAAATGATTATGCAACAGTATGAAGGATGGAACATGGAAGTGGATCATGTATTTGCTTGTGGTGGCATTCCTAAAAAGAATACATTACTCATGGATATCTATGCAAATGTGCTCGACAAACGCGTAACAGTTATTGATAGTGACTATGCACCAGCAATTGGCGCAGCTATTCTAGGCGCAATATGTGGTGGGGCGCATACAGAGTTTAGTGAAGCGGTAAAAGCAATGAAAGAACCCGTCTTATACACTGTCGAACCTCAACCCAATAAAGTGAAAATCTATAAAAAGTTATTTGACGCATATCAATCATTACATGACATCCATGGCTATAAAAAAGCGAGCATTATGCGTGATGTTGCGCAATTGATGTAAGAGAATTAACGGTATAATTAAAAAACCCAGAAACAATATATCAGTGATGATACGTTGTTTTTGGGTTTTCGTCATTTTTTATTATGAATTTATCCTGAAACGAAAGTTGTTATGGCATCAATAAGACTATAGATACCTAAGAAGGAAACAGTTAAGACAACGAGTCCTCCGATAATATTGAGCCAAAGTGTATTTGCAAAACGGCCCATTAAATTTTTCTTATTAATAATAATAAAGATAAGTATTGCAACAAGAGGTAAGATCATACCATTTAATGCTTGAGCAATAAGTAAGACTTGAAGCGGTTCGAAACCAAGTGCTGAAGTAATGATTCCAATAATGATAATCACAACAAAGACAAGTTTGTACTTCTTACTTTGCATACCGCCTTTCCAACCAAGTAAACTACTAATCGTTGCAGCGGCACCAGTTGGAGAAGCAATTGCTGATGACAGACCTGCAGCGAATAACCCTATACTAATCGCTATTGGCGCAGCATCACCAAGTACAGGTTCTAACGGACCGGCAAGTTGAATGACACTTGTTACTTCTTCGCCTTTAATTAAAGTTGCCGCTGAAATTAATATCGCGGCTGAAATAACTCCACCGATTGTGATTGAAATAATCGTATCCCAACGTGCGAACTTCAATTCTTTAACTCCGCTAAAACGTTCATGCACAGCTGTTGAATGGATGAAAAAGTTATATGGCACAACTGTTGTGCCGATTAGAGCAATAACAGTAAGAATAGAACCATCTGGTATTGTTGGAATAAAGGCACCTTTTAAAATGCCCATAACATCTGGTTTTATAGCAATCATCGTAGTGATAAATATAACACCCATAATAACCATGAGTACAAGCATAACTTTTTCTAAAAATTTATAGTTACCAAATAATCCAATAAGTAATATTATGACACCAATAACTGGAGCAACCCAGTTTTCAGGTAAATTAAGTAAGTAAGATGCACCAAGTGAAGTTCCAATCAAGTCACCACTAATATAGGCAGCACACCCAATGGTGACAGCAATAAGCGTGAACCACACGATGATCAGCTTACCGATTTTATTAGAAAATAAATCTTGAATCGCTTCACCTAAACCTTCACGTGTAACGAGAGATAACCGGATAATCATTTCTTGTAACACGATAGTGGCGATGATTGAAAAGGCAACTGCCCATAATAAGCTATAGCCAAAGCTTGCGCCGCCTTGAGTCATGGTTGTTACTGTACCAGGGCCAATAAATGAAGCAGTGATAATCATCCCTGGGCCAAGTGATCGTAAAATCTTACCCGTGTTTTTAAACATTTAACCACTCCTCAAATTATTTTAATTTATTTAAATAAGCGACGTGGCCAGCAAGTACATATAATACTGCTGTAGAAACGAAATGGGCAGAATTTTGATTGGCATCTTTCATAGGGTAAACTTCTACATAATCCATACCACATAGGCCGAGTGCACCAAATTCGTGGATCATCGTTAATAATTCATAGGACGTTAGACCATTGCCATCGACAGGGCCACCTGGATTATAGGCAAAATCCAATACGTCACTACATATCGTTAAATATACGACATCTACACCGGCACTTGCTTGAGCGTAGATATCACGGGCAAATTGTTTTATGTTATTTGATTCACGAATATCGTTGATTGTTATCGTCACTGCACCAGCTTCTTCAGCGTAACGTCCTGTTGCTGGATGATTTCTCGGGCCGTGAATACCTGTGTGAATAATACTTTCGTTACGTACACCTTCTGTTTCATAAAGTCTCATGAAAGGTGTATTACGGGCATAAGCTTCACCTTCATAATCTGGCATATTATCATAATGTGCATCTAAATGGATGATGCCGACTTTTTTACCAGTTTCTGTTAATGATTTAAGAATGGGGTAAGTGACTCCGTGTTCGCCGCCAAAGCCAACTAAGAATTTTTCACTTTCCCACAATTTTTTTGTAAAATCTGTAATGTTGTCATAGCTTTCTTTATTGTCATGAGCCACAAATGGCACATCACCGACATCCCCCATAGATAAATGTTCACTAATATCAATGTGGTTTAATTCAGGTAGGTATTGACTGTAACGTGCAGAGGACAGTCTAATTTGCTTTGGACCAAGCTCTACCCCTGTGTAATCTCCCCAAGTGCTTTCGCCTTCAAAAGGTACCCCATATACAATTACATCAGTATCTAAAGTATTTGATTGATTTAAATTTTTACTATTTAAAAAACATGGTGTATTACCATAAATATTATTATTCATAATTTATATCCTCCCCTTTATTGTAAATAATTATATAGAGTATTTTTTTATTTTTCAAATAAATCAGAAAATTCAACTATTTAATAATTGAAAATATATATGAAATAGGGGGTTAGTGATAAATTTTTTGTCAGAGAATTAAGTCGAAATGGGGGATGAAAAGTTTTAGGAAGTGTTTTTTGAAAGGTGTATAGATAAATATAATAATAAAAAAGCCACACCAATTAAGGTGTAGCTTTGAAAATAAAATATTTATCTAATCAGTACAATATGAAAAATTATGCCCAACCACGGAAACGTGTAGCTTCAGCTGTACGTTTGATACCTACAACATAGGCAGCTAAACGCATATCCAATTTTCTACTTTCAGCTAAGTCATAGATTTTATTGAATGCTTCTACCATTTTTTCGCGGAGTAGACTGTTTATTTCTTCTTCGGACCAATAATAACCTTGATTATTTTGTACCCACTCGAAGTAAGAAACAGTTACACCACCAGCACTTGCAAGTACGTCAGGTATAATTAAGACACCACGTTCTGTTAATATACGCGTAGCTTCTTTTGTCGTGGGGCCGTTTGCTGCTTCTGCAACGATGCTTGCTTTAATGTCGTGTGCGTTTTCTTCAGTTATTTGATTTGATAATGCAGCTGGTATAAGAATATCACAATCGACTTCAAATAATTCTTTATTAGGGATAACGCCCTCAAATAAGTGTGTAACACGTCCATGTTTTTCTTTAAGCTCTACAAGCTCGTCAACATCTAAACCATCTGGATCGTGTAAAGCGCCAAAACTTTCAGAAATAGCTACAATTTTTGCACCCATATCATGTAAGATTTTGGCGATAAAACTACCAGCATTACCAAAACCTTGAATCGCAACACGAGACCCTTTGATATCAATATTTCTACGTTTAGTCGCTTCTTCAATAGTAATAACAGCACCAAGAGCAGTGGCACGGTTACGACCTTCAGAACCACCTAAAGAAAGTGGTTTACCTGTAATGAAAGCAAACGCATTTGAACGATTGATTTTACTATACTCATCCATCATCCAAGACATGATTTGTGGATTTGTATAAACATCTGGTGCTGGGATATCACTCGCAGGACCTACGAATTGTGATATAGCTCTAACAAAACCACGAGATAGACTTTCAAGCTCTTGATTACTCATTTGACGTGGGTCACAGATGACGCCGCCTTTACCGCCACCAAATGGTAAGTTAGTAATACCACATTTCATCGTCATCCACATTGCAAGTGCCTTAACTTCTTCTTTATTTACATCAGGGTGGAAACGTACGCCACCTTTGGTAGGACCAACAGAATGATTATGTTGCGCACGGTAACCGGTAAAAGTTTTAACGGTACCATCATCCATGCGGACGGGTATACGGACTTCTAGTATTCTTAAAGGTTCTTTGATTAAATCATACATGCCATCGTCAAAGCCTAATTTATGTAATGCTTCTTTTGTAATTTCTTGGGTAGATTTCACTAAGTCGTTATGTTCTGTCATTTATTTTTTCCCCTCTATCTATTACTTATTATATTTATACTTACTTATCTATAAATGTTATAGACTTTACGACTGAAAATCAATACTAGAGATTGAATTTTTATAAAAATTTGAAAATTCAGTGAATAATTAGGTGAAATTTTCTTTGAAAATTAAAAAATTGGTAAAGTTAATGCATGAAAGAGCAAGGAATTGACGATGATTGTATTGACTAAATTTTCAGAAATCAATAGAATGAATAATTATATTTAAAATGAGTAGAACTTGAAGATAAGGAGAACATTAATGGAACAACCATCATTTAAACGTGCAATGAAACAACGTCATCTTATGTTACTTAGCTTTGGTGGTGTTATTGGAACAGGATTATTTTTAAGTTCTGGATATACTTTGCAACAAGCAGGTCCATTTGGAACGGTACTATCTTATTTAATTGGTTCGATTTTAGTTTATCTCGTTATGTTATGTCTAGGTCAATTAGCAATCAAACATCCTGTTACAGGTGGATTTCATACATATGCAAGTCTTTACATTCATCCATCTGTTGGATATATCGTAGCATGGTTTTATTGGTTAACTTGGACCGTAGCATTAGGTTCTGAATTTACAGCAGTGGGTATTTTGATGCAGAAATGGATGCCTGAAACCCCCGTTTATATTTTTGCGACTATTGCAATTATATTAATTTTATTATTTAACATTATATCGACACGTTTTTATGCAGAAGTTGAATTTTATTTTTCTTTAGTAAAAGTTATTGCGATTATCGTATTTATTATTTTAGGTCTTTTGGTAATTATCGGATTTATTCACTACGATGGTTATGAAGGTTTAAACACAATTACACATAGGTATACGAATCCTACTTTTCCTAATGGTATAGGTTCTGTGTTTTTAACAATGCTAGCTGTGAATTATGCATTTAGTGGCACTGAATTAATCGGCATAGCTGCTGGTGAAACAGAGAATCCTGAAAAAGTAATACCAAAAGCGATTAGAGCAACGTTATGGCGTCTTATTGTCTTTTTTATAGGTACAATGGTTATTATTTCTATTTTAATACCAAGTTATCAAGGGAAGTCATTAGAAAGTCCATTTGTTGTTATTTTTCAGAAAATGGGAATTCCTTATGCGGGTGACATTATGAATTTAGTGATTATAACAGCTTTGTTATCTGCAGCTAATTCAGGATTATATGCTGCGAGCAGAATGATTTGGAGTTTATCGAATGAAGGTGTATTTCCTAAATGGTTTGGAAAGCTAAATAAACATCATATGCCAGTAAATGCAACATTATTTAGCATGATTGGTGGCTTATTGGCTTTATTTTCTAGCGTGTATGTAGCAGATTCATTATATGTAATTCTAGTTTCAATTGCTGGTTTAGCAGTTGTTATCGTGTGGATGAGTATCTGTATTGCATATTTTAATGCTAAAAAAATTGACCAAAGCTTAAAAGTACATAAATCGATTCCGATTATTGGGTTTATATTATGCTTAGTTTCTTGTGTTGGAATGCTTTTTGATTCTAATCAAGCACCTGCACTTTATTTCGGGCTACCGTTTGCAGCGATTGCGTTAATTTATTACTTTATTAAATTTAATAAGAAAAGAGGAGTATAGATGAGAATGTTAGAAAAAGTAAAAACACAATCTCCAATTGTCTTAGATGGCGGACTAGCAACTACATTAGAACAAGCTGGTTGTAATTTGAATTCTTCGTTATGGTCTAGTGAAGTGCTTAGACATCAACCAATTAAAATAAAGCAAGCACACCAAGATTTTACACATGCGGGTGCCGACATTATTTTAACGAGTACATATCAAGCTAGTTACCAAACATTTAAAGACATAGGAATGCAGAATGAGGAAATTGATGACCTTTTTACAGTAGCGGTAGAGCAAGTTATGGATGTAACAAATAATAATCAAGTGGTTGTAGGTAGTTTGGGTCCATATGGTGCATATTTAAGCGACGGCTCTGAATATACAGGGAATTATGAAATAAGTCGAGAATCCTATTTTAAGTTTCATGAACAACGTATAAACGCTTTGATTTCAAGAGGAATAAATGATTTTGTGTTTGAAACTGTTCCTAATTTTGAAGAGATTCAAGCAATCGTAGAAAATATTATACCGAGTTACACAGAGGAGCAAACATTTTGGCTTTCTGTAACTGTTGATGACACAGGAAATTTATCAGATGGGACAGAATTCGAGAAACTAATCGATTATATAAAAAAGAAGGGCACTATTATTCCAATTTTTGGTATTAATTGTTCTTCGGTTGAAGGAATCAATCGATCATTAGACAAAGGATTAGCTAGTTTGAGTCAGACAATTGCGTTGTATCCTAATGGAGGTTCTCATTATAATGCGGATAGCAAAAAATGGGAAAATGATGCTCACAGTGATGAAATTATTGAACAAGTTCCGAAGTGGTTAGTGGAAGGTGTTCAAATTATAGGGGGATGTTGTCAAACAACACCCGAGGACATTAAAAAGATTAAATATAGCATGAGGTAACCAAAATTGAAGCTTCAGAATAAGAAAAGGAGAAGTGCTTGGGTTAACAAGCATTTCTCCTTTATTGTCTATTTGAATATTAAACGATTATAAAGTTTGTTTATTTCTAAGTGAAAATTCTTTAAAAGTTATAAAACGTTTATGACTTTTATCATATAATTTGAATTTTAATGATGTTAGACTTTCTCTTAGCGTAATAGATGTCGCATGATGCAGAGGTGTAACAGTTTCATGTGTTTCCTCTAATGAGTAGTTAGGAATTCTAGGGTTCAAATGATGTACATGATGATAACCTATGTTTCCTGTAACCCAATGTAGTACTTTTGGTAATTTATAGTACGAACTACCATCGATTGCTGCTTTTACATAGTCCCACTCAGAAGATTCTTCGAAATAAGAATCTTCAAATGTGTGTTGGATGTAAAATAACCAAATACCTAACATGCCAGAAATAAAGAGCATTGGTGCAAATACTGCAAAGAAATGACCTGCACCTAATAGATAAATTAGACCGCCGTAAACGACTATTAATAAAATATTGTTCATCCAAGTATTGATACGTTCTTTCTTTTTAGCGTCTTTAGAATTAAATCGATTAGAAATAAAGACTAAGAAGAACGGTCCTAATACAAACATCACAAGTGGATTACGATAAATTCTATACGTTAGACGTTGGAATTTAGATGATTCTGCATACTCTTCTACCGTCATAACCCAGATATCACCGATACCACGTTTTTCTAAATTACCACTACCAGCATGGTGAATTAAATGTTCTCTACGCCATTTTCTATAAGGGAACAGTGTAAGGAAACCAGTAACATTTCCGAGTAAATCATTGTGCTTTTGTTTTTTTAAATATGATCCGTGACAAGCATCGTGAAAAATGATGAATGTTCTAATTAAAAATATAGATGCGAATATACTACTAATAATTGCTAATGACCAATGCACATTATATAAAAGTCCGCTTACTACTAAAATTGCAATAAGGGGAAGTAATGTATTTATAATTTGTATTGTACTTTTCGTGTAGTTAGTTTTAGCGAAAGGCTTTACCATTTTGTTCAACATCTTTTTCTTATCTTTTTCCATATACACCTAACTTTCTTTTACTGAATAAGTTAAAAACAGAGTACACACTCTCACCAGTATTTCACTAATTGTATATAAATATAGAGGGATTTACAAACATTTATACTAAAAAATTGAAAAATTAAAAATAATAAGAAATTTGAAAACACAAAAGATGCGTCTAATAAGGGATTGAAGAGAAATTATAGGAAAATCAATTTCTCTGTTGTAGTTGATTAAATAGTCATCAATACCGCCATTTCAGTTCATATTGATTATATTGAATTTCATTAATATATATATAATGAATACATGTAATTTAGAAATAATTCATAACGAAGAAGGGTAAAACATACTAATATAAGTCTAGGTAAAATAGCAAGAAAGATCGCAAATTCAAATTTTTCCTAGCTATGCTTTAATTTGAGAGGAGAATTTTAAATATGGAAGTACAATACTCAAAAGATGGACACGGTGTTTATCAAACATTGAAAATAAATATAGATGCAGATAAGGAAGCAATATTTAAATATCTGAGTACAACTGAAGGAATACAACAATGGTTTCCGCAATTGTCATTTGAAACACGAGGAGTGAATGGAAAAATCTACTTCCATTTAGAGAAACAAGACGATTTAGAAATGACAATTACATATTTTAAAGAAAATAAGACGATTGGTTTCACGTGGGATATCGGTACTGTGAAGTTTGAATTAAACAACAAAGTTCAGCAAACAGAACTTACATTTATTGAATATTTACCGTCTGAATTTCCACATATCATCTTAGATTTTGCAGGTTGGCAATTTCATATGGAAAGTATAAAAAGTATTGCAGAAACGGGGAAGCCGATAAATTCTCAAGACTATGACTTTGATAATAAAAATGAAGCTATTGAAGCGCAATTAAAGCTAGAAAATGAAATGTAAAAAGAGTTGTTTATTGCATATAAAAAGACGATCTTATGAACAAAAGGTCGTCTTTTTATATATATTTGGATAGTTAAATAATTTTAAGTTTATATAAATGAACCTACATTGCTATTAGAATCCAAATAATACCTATTAAAACGAGTATACTGAAAACAAGTAACACAATGCCTAAAGTTAATACTTTGTGTGATTGTTGTTTTACACCTATTCTTTCGTTTTCATTACGCTTCGCTTGTTTACTTTGGTCAATTTCAGCTTTACTTTCTTTAAAACAAAAATAACTTAAAATTAATGACATGATTAAAACAGCGAATAAAATAATGATTAAATAAGTCATTATGTCATCCCTCTCACTGCATATTTATTTGTTAATAATATCAGTTATTCTCCAAGATATACATTAAAGTACTTATTATTGAGTTGAATTTTGTGAAAGATGTATAGGTGACCAAGGTATTTATATTATCAAGATACTAAACACCAGGTTTGTATAGCTTATGTACGGAGCTCAATTATACGTGCGTTAAATCCAATAATATAGGCTATAGAATGCTTGTATTTTCATTGACTAAGGTATTTAAACAATATTACTATAAGTTTCGTGCATTGATGTACCAATCCCCTCGCTATTAATGGTAGCGAGGGCCTTTTTACGTTTGAAATAAATTTGTTCTAAGTGAAATGAGCTTTTGTGACCCTAAAATAAGCATTTTTTTAAAGTGAAAATAATAAAATATATATATAATGTACGCTCAATGTATACAATAAAGCGCTTTTATTGTATAATTTAGATGAAAATATGGATTGTGTATATATGAGAAAAACATTGCAGTTTCTGTAATGCACAAGGGGAGATAAAAATATGAAAAAAATTATGATTACAGGTGCGTTAGGACAAATTGGAACCGAACTCGTAGTGAAATGTAGAATGTTATATGGAAATGATAATGTTTTAGCTACAGATATTAAACAGCCAGAAACAGATTCAGCGATTGCAGATGGGCCATTTGAAATACTAGATGTTACGGATAAAGAGCGTATGTTTGAGTTGGTTGAGACATTTAAGCCAGATACATTGATGCATATGGCAGCACTATTGTCAGGAGTTGCTGAAAAGAATCCATTATTTGCTTGGGATTTAAATATGGGTGGTTTAATGAACGCTTTAGAAGCAGCACGTGAACACAAATTACAATTTTTCACACCAAGTTCAATTGGCGCATTTGGACCTTCAACTCCTAAAGTAAATACACCACAAGTGACTATTCAACGACCAACATCAATGTATGGTGTGAATAAAGTTGCTGGAGAGTTGTTATGTCAATATTACTTCGACAAATTTGGTGTCGACACACGTAGTGTTAGATTCCCAGGTTTAGTTTCTCATATGAAAGAACCAGGTGGCGGTACGACAGACTATGCTGTAGACATTTATTTTAAAGCTGTGAGAGAAGGTCGTTATGCTAGCTTTATCGAAAAAAGCACATATATGGATATGATGTATATGGAAGATGCAATAGATGCCATTATTCAACTTATGGAAGCAGACGGCGTTAAATTAATTAATCGTAATGCATATAATTTAAGCGCAATGAGTATTGAACCAGAAATGGTGAAAGAAGCGATTCAAGAATTTTATCCGGAATTCCAATTGGAATATGATGTAGATCCAGTAAGACAGTCGATTGCTAATAGTTGGCCAAACAGTATAGATGTTAGTTGTGCACGTGCAGAATGGGGATTCAATCCACAATATGATTTAACTAAAATGACTCAAACGATGCTAAAGGCTATCGAAGATAAAGAAAAAGTAAGATAATATAACTTAAAGCCCTCACTCATGCAGTAGTGAGGGCTTTAAGCATGTAAACAAAGTCTTTTGTTGGCAGTTTTTTGTGTACGCTTTCCGCGGGCACAGCCTGTATTCTTCGGCTAGCGCTTTATTAACTAGTCAGGGGTCGGCCCAAATTACTGCCGTTTTTAAAACAAAACATATAACAAATCATTGTTGGTATAAGGGTAATTCGTAGTCATATAGGCATATTTTTAATAATAAAATGGTTTTTAAAATTAATAGTTGATAATTTTAGTATATTTGAAATTGTTTGAAAATTATTGAACAGCGGCCTGTGGATTGGTATAATTTAAAGTAATACTTAAGGAAATAGCATTAGGAGGAAAAAATCATGTCAGAAAAAATTGAATTTGTACAACGAGAAACACTTAAAGAAAAACCGGATCCAAGTGGTTTAGGCTTTGGAAAATACTTCACAGATTATATGTTAAGTTTCGACTACGATATTGATCAAGGATGGCATGATTTAAAGATTGTGCCTTATGGTCCAATTGAACTTTCCCCAGCAGCTCAAGCACTTCATTATGGGCAAGCTGTATTTGAAGGCTTGAAAGCATATAAGCATGATGGCGAAGTTGATTTATTCCGTCCATCTGAGAACTTTAAACGTATTAATAACTCTTTATCACGTTTAGATATGCCGAAAGTTGATGAAGAAGTTGTATTAGAAGGTTTGAAACAATTAGTAGATATCGAACGTGATTGGGTACCAGAAGGCGAAGGCCAATCACTCTACATACGTCCATACGTTTTCGCGACTGAAGGTATATTAGGCGTACGTCCTTCATATTCTTATAAATTACTTATCATTTTATCACCATCAGGCTCTTATTACGGTGGCGAGTCATTAAGCCCAACTAAGATTTATGTAGAAGATGAATATGTACGTGCTGTTCGTGGTGGCGTAGGTCACGCCAAAGTTGCAGGTAACTATGCAGCAAGTTTATTAGCACAGACAAATGCTTCAGCACAAGGTTATGATCAAGTACTTTGGTTAGACGGTGTAGAGCAAAAATATGTGGAAGAAGTAGGTAGTATGAATATCTTCTTCGTAGAAAATGGCAAACTTGTAACACCAGAATTAAACGGTAGTATTTTACCTGGTATTACACGTAAAACAGTCATTGAATTAGCTGGAAATTTAGGCTATGAAGTAGAAGAACGTCGTGTATCTATCGATGAATTGATTGAATCACATAATAAAGGTGAGTTAACTGAAGTATTTGGTACAGGTACTGCAGCAGTTATTTCTCCAGTAGGTCAATTGAAATATGGTGAAACTGAAATTGTGATTAATAACAATGAAACTGGTAAAATCACGCAAGACTTATATAACAACTACACTGGTATCCAAAGTGGTAAACTTGAAGATCCACAAGGTTGGAGAGTCGTAGTACCAAGATATTAATAGTTAACCAAAAGGCGCTTCTTTTTTTAAAGAAGCGCCTTTTATATTTTATATATTTAGTAACTCAAATTGCTTTATCTGTTTTTCAATATTTACTGAAGTGGTGTATTCTTTTTCAGCCATGTTCATATCCTTATGTTCTTCAATATGTGATGTGTTCGTGTCAGCCATAATTGGAAATCTTCTTTTTGGCTCCATTTAGATACAACAAAATATGATATTTTCGCATTTTCCTAAACAAACTATATTGTTAGACGGATTCTAAAATAACGACTACACTTATTAAACTAATATAGAGGGGTGTATAAAATGGATATAAAAAACAACACAATATTAATTACTGGTGGCGCTTCTGGTATAGGACTCCAGTTTACTAAAAAATTTTATGAAAATGATAATAAAATTATTATATGTGGACGTAATACTGAAAAATTAAAAAGTATTAAAGAACAATTTCCAGAAGTAGTAACGAAGAAATGTGATATATCTAGTGCTGAAGAACGCTTGGGTTTATATAATTGGGTAAGCCAAAATTATTCGGATATTAATGTACTCGTAAATAATGCTGGTATCCAAAACCGCTTTGATATTTTAAAAACCAATGCTACAACGAATTGGGAGAGCTTAAATACAGAAATAAAATCCAATTTTGAAGCAACGGTCCAACTTTCAACATTATTTAGCCAATACTTTTCTGAAAAGACAACAAATTCAAATATAATTAATGTTTCTTCAGGACTTGCTTTCTCACCTATGGCAATTGCGCCAATATATTCAGCGACCAAAGCTGCAGTACATTCATTTACAGTTAGTTTAAGACATCAATTGTCGAACACAAACACAAGTGTTTATGAGGTTATTCCTCCTGCAGTAAATACTGATTTAGGCGGGGAGAATATTCATACTTCTGGTGCGAATCCTGTTGATTTTATTAATGAAATTTTTGATGGTTTAGTTCAAGGAAAAAATGAAATTGGATATGGCTCATCCAAAAAACGCCTTCAAATGTCAAAAGAAGCGTTAGATGATTATGCAGAAGAGATGTATCATACTTTGAAAAATACAATATAACTTTAATTTATACAAAGATATCAAATAACAGTTAATGCTTATTACTTTTACGAATAAAGGGTAAAGAACATGTGTAAAACATAGAAGTATATAAAAATGTAATTAAGCATATAAATAGAAATGGTGAGCTATTTTTTAATTTTGAGGGGAGGAAAATTTTATGAAATTTCGCGAGTTAGGTAATACAGGTATGATGATCAGTGAAGTTAGTTTTGGCACATGGGCAATAGGTGGTGCATGGGGTAAAACAAATGATGAAGATGCATTAAGTGCTTTAGAGTATGCAATTGATCAAGGTGTGAATTTCTTTGATACAGCTGATGTCTATGGAGACGGTCATAGTGAAGAATTATTAGCCAAGGCGACTGCAGGAAAAGAAGATGAAATTTATATTGCAACAAAATTCTGTCGACAAGGAGATATTGCTGACCCACAAAATTATAGTTATGAAACGATAAAATCATACTGTGAAGACAGTCTTCGTCGATTAAACAGAGATACAGTTGATTTGTTTCAAATCCATTGTCCTGCTACTGAAATTTTAAAAGATGGTAGTGTCTTTGACGTATTAGACCAATTAAAAGAAGAAGGTCTCATAAGACATTATGGGGTGAGTGTTGAGTCAGTTGAAGAAGGTTTAATATGTTTAGAATATCCTAATGTAGCAAGCTTGCAAGTTATTTTTAATATGTTCCGCCAAAAACCATTAGAGGAATTAATTCCTAAAGCTTACCAACAAGGTGTAGGCATCATTACGAGAGTGCCACTTGCAAGTGGATTGTTGACAGGAAAATTTACAGCAAAAACTAAATTTGCTGAAGATGA
The DNA here is from genome assembly GCF_029531845.1 of Staphylococcus equorum. Taxonomy (GTDB): domain Bacteria; phylum Bacillota; class Bacilli; order Staphylococcales; family Staphylococcaceae; genus Staphylococcus; species Staphylococcus equorum_C. The sequence continues at coordinate 230,036 of NZ_JAMBPV010000003.1, read as the reverse complement.
TCATCGTAAATTCAATGAAAATGGCGAAGCTTTTAATATAGGTGAAACATTTTCAGGACTAGGTTTTCAAAAAGGGGTAGAATTATCTGATCAACTAACATGGATTAAAGAAGGTCGTCCTTCTATGGCAAGTGCAGCATTAAGATGGATTTTAGATGCTAAAGAAATATCTTGTATTAATCCAGGATTTAGAAATGTGAGACAAGTGAAACAAAATTTAGAGGCATTAAATACTAAATCTTTCACAGAGGACGAAAAGTTGAAAATCGAAAACTTTTACAAAGAAAAAGTAGAAGGGTTTATCATGGGTACATATTAATAAATTAAATTGCCAAAATAGCTGATTAAGGTTCATATGTACAGGATTAATTAGGTTGGGAAAATGCAGGAGCGCTTGATATTAACGCTGCTTGTGCAGAATTTACATATGGACTTAATATAGCGAATGGACTTATTACTTCTGAGTAAAATAAAAAGTTTTAGTTATTGATGCAGAAACATGGTCAAAAATTACTGACTACTCAGACCGAGGTATGTGTATACTATTTGGTGATGTGAACGGACTCCAATGAGTGGGAGTAAAATAAAAACACTTCCGTTGAATTCATATTAAAATGAATTTATGCGGAGGTGTTTTTTTCTACGAAGAAAGTAGCTAGTGGATTCAGTAAAAACTAACGACAAAGTAATAGAAAATGAAATTCAAGAACAATAGCAGGATAAATAATATTTGTGCATAGTGGTTTTTGAGATACAAGTAACTCTAGAGCGCATATTTAGAAAATATTGACAGTTTTTTTGCTTCAATAATTTTACAGTTGTATTATTAATATGTAAATTGCATGATGACTAGGAGGAATATAGATGAATAAACTCAGAACAATTTTGCAAGCGACAGGCGCAGTAATCTCTTTAATCAAAAATATACCGAATATAATTAAAGGTAACAAAGATGAATTTGAACCAAATGACAGTTATTTAGATAAAAACAGTAATTTGAATACTAAAAAAATACTGTTTTTAGGTTCTTCAATCACCTATGGTGCTGCAGCTAAAGGAAATTCATTTGTTGAATTTTTAAATAAAGAATACGGTGTGAACACAATTAAAGAAGCTCAATCAGGTACAACACTGGCTGGTAAACAAAAATCAAGTTATGTAGAAAGATTGAAAAGCAATGTTTCTACAGAAAATATATTAGAGGGCTTTGTATGTCAATTATCTACAAATGACGGAAGATTCAACAAACCTATAGGATCAATCAATGAATCTTATTATATTCATGATTTTGACACGGAAACAACCATAGGTGCCATTGAATTTATTATTTCATATGTTAAAGAAAATTGGGATTGTCCTATTGTATTTTATACTTGTATACGTGATAAAGACCCTTACTATGAATTTTTGATAAATAAATTATTTGAAATAAAAAGTAAATGGGGTATTCACATTATTGATGTATGGGGGGATAAGGCAATAAACAAATTAGCTAAAGATGATAAAGCAATGATGGCAGATGATGCTCATCCAACTATTAAGGGTTACCGATATTTGTATACACCAATATTCTCTGAGAAGCTTAATGCTATATTAAACGAAAATTATTCTTAAATAGTATAATTTTGATTTTGAAATGATTAAGAGACCCATTTAAAACATATATTATTTTTTGTGATATTTTTCAACTTAAAGTTTATGAGACATAAAAAATTCCCTCCAAAAATTTCACTTTTTAAGTGTCTACTTTGAAGGGAGCATATCAGTGCACAAACTTGTAGTGTTTTTTTATACAGGTAGAATTTCTATTAACCATAATTCTTTGAATATAATATTTAATTTCATGTAGTTATTGGACGAACTTGTAAAATGTAAATTCTTTCTTGTTCGATGCCAAATTCTATATCAACAGGATAACCAAAAGATGATTCCAATTTTTGAGTATACTTTGCTAATTCTTGCGCAATGTTATCATTTATACAATAAGAATTTTTCTCCAATTCAGTGGTTTCAACTTCAGATATACCTTCTTCACTAGCAAGCATTTTCATTTCTTTTAACCCAAGTTGTTTAGCTATTTCGCAAGTTGATTTATTTACAATAAAAGTATCAGGCGTAACCATACCTGATACGATACTTTCTCCTAATCCATAACTAACATTGATTATACATTCATTTAAATTATCAGTAATTGGATTTTGGCTAAAAATAACTCCGGAAGTTTCAGGAATTAAAAGCCCTTGAACCACAATACTCATCGATAAGTTGTTTGCATCAACAGCCATTGTATTAAGATAACTTTGGACACGTTCTGCAAAAATAGAGGCCCAACATAATTTAATTTTCTGAATAAGATCTTCTTTGGTTTGGACATTTAAGTATGTTTCATATTGTCCTGCAAAAGAAGCATTTTCTAAATCTTCAGCGCTTGAGGATGAACGTACTGCAACTGCATTGAAATTGTTTTTAATTAAATTGAAAGCATCTATGATTTCAGAGTAAATACTTTCAGGTATTTTACCCTCAATAATTTTTTGTTGGATATCGCTATCTTTAAGTGACAATTTATTAAATTCAATAAATTTGTGAAAAGTATCTGGTAAAACGATAAAACCATTTGGTACTGGCCAATCTGCTTGCTTAAGTTTAATTAAATTAAGCGCCTTTGATCCTATAGAATTTGTGATATTTTCTGCGTTGTCGAACGTCTGAGTAAACATATGTTATCCCTCTTTGTATTTTGTATAATTTAAATGGTTATGTGTTCTTTTTATTTGTTATAAAATGTGATCTATTCTTAGCTATGGGCGAGAATGCGACACTGATATCATTGCAGTGTTAATAAGTTGGAAAATAATGCTTGATATCAGTGTAGTTATCAATAAAAATCTTTAAGTTTGATCACCAATTTTTACGCATCCATTTGTGCCTTCAACAGTAACGATGTCTCCATCTTTCAATTCAGTTGTAGCATTTTTAGTCCCAAGTACAGCAGGTATTTGATATTCACGTGCATTAATCCCTGGATGAGATAGTATGCCTCCAACATTTGTCACAATAGCTCCTGCTCTTAAAAATAGAACAGACCAAGCTGGCGTAGTCATATGTGTTACAAGAACATCTCCATCTTCAAGTTTATTAAATTCATCTTCATTATTAATTATTTTTACAGTACCTGTATATATGCCTTTAGAACCAGCTAGCCCATTAATATATCCAGAGGCATAAGTGCTTGGGTCTTCGTTATTTGAAGCGTCGCCAGTAGCTCTTTCAGAAATAATATCTAGTTTTTTTTCATTATGAGCAGGTGGGTTGCCATAATATGAAGGACTTTGCTCATTCATATCATGTTGATACTCTAATTTTCTTTCGGAAATCATTTCTGTTAGTGATTCTGGGTTTTTTAGAACTTTTTGAAGTTCATCTAAATATAAATAAAAAACGTCTTCAGTTTCATTGATTATCTGTTGATCCACTAAAAAATTACTTAGATGCAAGAGTAATAAACGTGTCTTTGCTGTTGGCATTTCATCCATATAAAAGTGATGGTCATCATCAAGGTTTGATGCATCTAATGCCCATTGATAATATGTTTTAAATTGCTCTTTTGTCGTACCTTGTGGTATAGAAGACAAGACTTCTTCATATTTGCGCTGTCTTGTTTCAACAGCATTTTGGAAACGTTGTTCCACATTTACGTTACTACTGACATAACTTGCAATTGTCGTTAAAGGTATTGTAGGATTTTCAAACCAAGTTTGATCTGTTAATACTCTTGATCTTACGGTTTTATTACCATAATTACTTAAAAACTTTTGAAAATCGCTTTCGAATTTTCTTTCTGATGGCGTTTCATGTAAGTGATTTAATAGTTCCACAGGTTCAATAGTTTGGAATTTTAGCTTAAGATCTTTATTTTCTTTCACTTGTTGTGATAGTTTGGAAAGTTCTTTATCTATCTCTAATGATTTATTCCACACGCCAATTAGCATGTCATAAATAATAGTAGTATCTTTATCACCAGTCGCTTGCTCATAAAGTTTTTCTAATTCTTTATGTAATTGGTGATGGGGCAACATGATTTCAGATTGGTAAGTAAATGATTTAGGGTACATTTCAATTACATAGTCGAGCATTATTTGAGCATTATCAAAGGTAACTTCTTGACCTAGCATATAATCTATTTTTTCAAAAAATGGAAAAAAGAAGGTTTCTAACACGTTCTGAAAGCGAGTGTTTAATTCTGGGTATACGGGCTGCACAACATTTAAAAATTGGCTGTGTCGTTCGTTAATATCGTATTCAATAGGTTCGCGTTTCATATAAATATGACTATTTTCAAATCTCGTTTTAATTGCAGGAACAGGCGCCTTGAGTTGTTCTAAAGATTTATTTACTGAACCTTGTACTTCGTATAGAAACGAAGCGAATAAAGGTTTTATAGTATTTGAAAGTATTGTAGTTTGCTCCCAATAGCCTTCCTTTTTATCATTATCTGTTAACTGTAGCAGTTCTTTGTAGCTTTCTATCGCTTTAGTTTTCAAAAATCTTCCTCCTAATATAAAAAATACATTCTGGTAACAACATGATTTAAAGTGTTTTGCAAAAGTAAATCGCTCACTCTTTAAACTACAAAGTGTTTGTTATTTAACAATGTATAAATTATATTAACAGTTATAAATATATTATTCAATCAACACTTAATAAATAAAGTCTATTAAGTGTCATAATTTTAAAAAAAGAAAAGGCGGGAATGTGCAATCAAAATTTGATTGCACATTCCCGCCTCCACAAAGATGACTAGAAATCAGGCAGTTAAGATTCAATCCATTAAAAATAATAGATTGGAGCTTTCCATTTGAGAATGAGACATTTATGTCCCAAACTCATGAAGTTAAAATTTACTGAAATGTATTTCTGATATTTTTTCAACTAAATATTTAGGTGTATAGGGCATATCTTCTTTTAACCAACATACAATTGTTCCTATTATGGCAGAAGATTCATACCATAATTTTATGTCTTTATTCTTAGCATATTTGCTTTGTTCAATACCGTTATATATTTGTGTTTCAATGATATTTAAAATTTCATTTCTAAATCCTGGTAATTTATTAGAAACTAAAATCAATTTATAGAGACGGCTCTCTTTCTGTACGTGTGTTAAAAAATTAATAAGATTGTTCCAATTGTGTGAGTCATCTTCATATGCAGATAAATTTTCACGAACTGTATTCACAGTTTCAATTGCTAGTTTCTCTAACATATCAGTTAAATCTTTATAATGTGAATAGAAAGTGACTCTATTAATCATTGCTTTCTCACTTAACATATTGATCGTAATGCTTTCAACGTTTTTTTCTTCGAGTAAATCAATTAATGCATTTTTAAGCATATAACGTGTTCTTTCTATTCTTAAATCATGTTTCTTCATATATATCACCTCAAACAATTTTTTGGATTTTGTCTTTTATCAAACCGTTAATAAACGTAATGATTCAAATGGTATTTTAAGCAACATAAAACGATATTTTGTAATTTGTTTATCTGTTTAAACTCTATTATAATAGTTAATTGTCAATTAAACAACAATGTGTAATTTAAAAGATGAAGGAGTCTTAATAGTGAGCAATCAAATTAATATAAATAAATTTCCTAAAAAGATAATTATCACTATTTTAATTTTAGGAACATTTTTAACAGCTTTTAATCAAACTGTGATGAGTGTAGCAACACCACAAGTCATGAAAGATTTAGATGTTTCGGCAGCTACAGCACAGTGGTTAACAACTGCCTATATGTTAGTAAATGGCGTCTTAGTACCTATTACAGCATTTTTAATGAAACGATTTACGACGAAACAATTATTTACGAGTGCAATGTTCTTATTCTTACTTGGTTCATTGATAGCAGCAATGTCTACTGATTTTACATTTCTGTTAGTCGGAAGAATGGTTCAGGCCTCAGGGGCAGGTATTATGATTCCACTCTTGTATAGTGTAGTAATGATTTTATATCATCCGTCTGAACGCGGTACGGTCATGGGTATGGTTTCTTTAGCAGTATTATCTGCACCAGCCATCGGACCAACTATTTCAGGTTATGTTATTGATGTACTGTCATGGCAGTCACTATTCGGTGTTTTAGTACCTGTATCACTTATCGTTATTGTATTAGGATATTTCTTCCTTGAAAACGTAACTGAAATACAGAAAGATAAAATTGATTTAACGAGTATGTTATTATCAACAATTGCATTTTCATTTATATTATATGGTTTTAGTAGCGCAGGAGAAAAGGGATGGACAAGCACCATCGTGATGATATCATTTGTAGTCGGCATCATTTCACTGATTCTATTTATTATAAGACAATTGAAAGCTATAAATCCATTTTTGGATCTAAAAGTATTTAAATACGGCACATTTACATTAACGAATATTATTAATATAGGCGTTACGATTATAATGTATGCCGATATGATTTTATTACCTATCTATTTACAAAATGTACTTGGTTATTCGGCTATGGAATCAGGTGTTTTCATGCTTCCTGGGGCAGTATTGATGGCTGGGATGAGTCCTATAGCAGGTAAATTATATGATTTGTTTGGAGCAAAATGGATTACTATCGTAGGTGTTATTATTACAATTGTCTCAACGATACCATTTATAGACTTATCACAAGATACCAATTATTACTATTTATTAGCAGCAAGTACAGGAAGAAGGATTGGTATGGCCTTACTCCTAACACCAATTCAAACTGCGGGTCTGAATGTGATACCGAAAGAATTAAGTGCGCATGCTTCAGCAGTATGGAATACAATCAGACAAATTGCTGGCGCGATTGGCACCTCATTGCTTGTTACAATTATGACTATGGGTTCAAAAAATTATATTACCGATCATGCGAGTGCATCTGATTCGCAAGCACAACTCATGTTACAAGCTAATATACATGGTATTAATATTGCTTATTTTGCAATTGTTATAGTAGCTGTTATCAGTTTAGTACTGTCCTTTTGGATTAAAGAAAGAAAAGCTATAAAGGAAGATTAATTTTATAAAATAATCGTTATTAAGAGAAAAATTTACTGTTGAACCACTAAAGACACTTCTGTTTAAAAGAAGTGTCTTTAGTGGTTTTTCTGTTAATTACAGATTATATTTTATATATCTAGTAACTCAAATTGTTTTAGTTGTTTTTCAATACTTGTAGGTTTAGAATTTTCTTTTTCTTCCTTGCGCATATTTTTATGTTCTTCAACATGTGCTGGACGTGACACCCATGCTTGGAAATCCTTTTTTTCATTCCATTTCGATACAATAGAGTATGAAATTTTAGATTTTGTTTCGTTTTTCCAAATTTCCACGTCTATTAAACCATCATATCCTGAAAAATCATCTTTAGCATGGCTTACTTTGTTATCCAAAATCGCTCTATCTTCTATATTAGCTGTAAAATTAGCTTGTGCTATGAACATATATGTCATCCCTCCTTGACGGTATAAACTAATTTTAGCAAAAATAAAAAGTTAAAACATATGAAATGCATTAAATTAATATTCTGTGATTAATTCAACCAAAGTGTCTTAACTTTATTCCCGCTATTTGGGGGCAGTCTTTATTTATGTCCAAGGCTCGGGATTAAATGTCTCTGTATTCTCTTCCATAAGCTTCCATCATATCTATAATTGGCATGAGTGCTTGACCTTTGTTTGTTAGACTATACACAACTTTAGGCGGAACTTCTGCATAAACTATTCTATTAATAAGACCATCATTTTCTAATTCTTTAAGTTGTTTCGTTAATGAACCTTGAGAAATGCTTGTTAAAAATTTCTTTATCTCTCCAAACCTATAATCACTTTCTTTTAGATACCATAAAATTAAATTTTTATAACGACCTGATAAAATATTCTGGGTATAAGCGATACCATATACGTCTCGATGCTCTTCTATAACGTTTTCGTCAAAGTCATAATTACATATTTTAACCATCTAAACCCCTCTATATCACAATAGTACTATTTTTAATACTATGTCATTATTTATTACCTACTTCAATGATGATTCCATTCGTATTAATATACTACATAGGATATTTATTGAAAAGCAGTCCTTTTTAATTATGGCTTCTGATAATCATTTGTTATGTAAACGATACCGAACAGGTCATTTATTAAACCCCTCAGCAGATTATTAGTGAGCAGAGTTATTGTTATTTCTGCAATGTATTATTACAATTGTTTATAAGGGGAGCATGGGGGATACTAATGGTTAACTTTGATAAAAAGGAAATAGAAATAAGCAAAACAAATGAAACACGATCTAATGAAATATCTAAAATGATTGCAGAAGGCGGTTGGGGCGCTGACCAGTATTACACTATAGACAAGCAACAACCCGATCAAACCCGATCAAAAAATTTTAATAGAAAATATTGACCAATTCAAAGATGAAATAAGTCAAAAAGATAATGATGATTTAATTGATCTATTAATACTAAACGCTCAAGAAAACACCAACTCAAAAGATAATCATGCTTTGATTATTATAAAAAAAGAACTGCTTAGCCGAATGTAATAAAAATTAAATTTAAAAAAACTGAGACACCTAAATCTTTAGGTGTCTTTACTATTCTAATAATAAGGAGCAAAAATTTGTGAAAACAAAAGATCAACAACCCTGTATTTTAGATGACGAGCTAGGGTCAAGAGAAGAAGTTGAAATACATCAGCAAAGAATTAAAGAATTAGAAGGATATAATGGACAAGAGGGTAAAAGTTATAATAGTAAAATCATTATTTTTACAAATATACTGCTATTTACATTAACAATCATTTTATACGTTATTATACAGGCAAATAAAAATAGCACTTTAAGATAAACAATGGTTATAAACAAACTAATTCTTTTGAAAAATAGAATTAGTTTGTTTGTAGTCATAACACAAAATTTTACGTACCAAAACAATTGTAATAATAAAAGAAGCTATTGCCGAAATGATTAAGAAACTTCTTGTCGAATAGGAAGTCTCTTTTAATATATTTTGTTTGTTTACTACTCTTAAAGGGAAAATTGATTAAAATTGTTAAATGAAGTTTAAGGGGTGAATCTTTTCTATATTAGCACTTAATAATTTTTTCTAGAAATATAAATATAACAAGGGTAAATAAAAAAGTTGAAAAATGTATTGCTAACAAATCATTCACAACTTTAAAAATAAATCATACAGTAGTTTAATCTCGTTGTACTTATCGCAAGTAAATAAGAGAAGGGAAAGGAATTTATGGAAAAAGAAAAAAAGAATTTATTAAAAACAGTAAAACCTTTTGCAGGATCAAATTCTAAAAAGAGTATAATTCAAATTATAGGCACTTTGCCTCCGTTATTTGTTCTTCTTACTATGGCCGCGTTTTTATTTTATGTTCATTGGTCCTTAGCAATATTATGTAGCGTCGTTGCTTCTTGCTTTCTGGTTCGGACATTTATCATATTTCATGATTGTTGTCATGGGTCTTATTTGAAAAAGAAAAAAAATAACGATTTACTTGGTAATATTACAGGGCTAATGACAACTTTCCCGTATACAAAGTGGCGCCGTGAACATATGGCACATCACGCTGGGAGCGGCAATTTAGAAAAACGTGGCATCGGAGATATTTGGGTGATGACAGTTGAAGAATATCGAGAGTCTTCACGTATAGACCGTTTAGCATATCGTGCTTACCGAAATCCTTTTGTTATGTTCGTCTTAGGACCTTTTTTCTTAGTCTTCATTTCAAATCGTTTTAACTCAAAAAAGGCTAAACAGAAAGAACGTCTTAACACTTGGATGCATAATATACTATTAGTCGTATTACATGGCTCATTAATCTATCTCTTGGGCCCTGCTGCATATTTTGCGGTGATTGTACCTATGGTTTTCATTTCAGGTATGGCAGGTATATGGCTATTTTATATCCAGCACACGTTTGAAGATTCTTATTTCGAGGAACCCTCAGAATGGGAGTTTGTCAAAGCGTCTATCGATGGTAGCTCATTTTATAAGTTACCTAAAATCTTGCAATGGGTTACAGGCAACATTGGCTATCACCATGTACACCATTTAAACCCAGGAATTCCAAATTATTCTCTAGAAACAACACATAATAATGTTACTCCTTTACACCATGCGACCTCAATAACATTTAAAGAGAGTTTAGCATCGCTAAAATACAAATTATACGATGAAAGACGTAAGCGATTTATTACATTTAGAGAATTTTCTCAAAAGTATGATTTTTCGGGATAATCGTGTAATCGGAATCAAAAACTCGTTTGGGAATATGTGAAATAAACCAATGCCAAATCATGCAGTTTAACAATATAAATTATTATATAATCAACAATTAAAAACGATAGTTATTAAGACAAAATTTGATTATGAAACGATTAAAAGACTCCTTATTAATAAGGAGTCTTTTTTGATATATCTTCTGATAATCATTCGTTCTGTTAACTATCTATTTTTATTATAGTTTAAAATTATTTCAAATTGAGTATTCCATCATTCATATGGTAAATTTTATCACAATAAGCCGTTAGTCTTTCATCATGAGTGACTATAATACAAGTTTTATTTCTAGTTTTAGTTTGTTCTTGTAACATTTTCATGACTTCCATAGCATTATCAGTATCGAGTGAAGCCGTAGGCTCATCAGCTAATATTATAGAAGGATTGGTGTAGAGAGCCTTTGCGATAGCAACTCTTTGTTTTTGTCCCCCAGATATTTCACTTGGTAATTTACGTCCTAAGTCATTTAATCCCAATTGGTCCATCATATTTTTGTAATCTTCATCAGCTAAAACATCTTTTTTTTGTTTCTTTAACAGTTTAAACTGCTGTTTAACGCTTAAAAAAGGTACTAAATTTGTTGCTTGTAAAATAAAACCAATTTCTTCCATTCTAGTATGTGCTAATTGTTTTTGATTCATTTTAGATACAGGTTTGTTGTTAATAACCACTTCTCCTGAACTAGGTGTTTGTAATGCCCCAGCTATAGTTAAAAAAGTACTTTTACCAGATCCTGAAGGTCCAACTATAGCAATAAGTTCATTTTTATAAAATTTTAAATTTGTTGATTTTACAGCTTCAATAGTTTGGTCGCCATCTTCGAAAAATTTTGTTACATCTTTAAATTCTAGCATTTATTATACTCCAATCTATCCTATGGCTTTTAATGGATCAATCTTTCTAATCGTTAATACAGAGAACAAGCTACCTGCGAGTGAAATTAAAATAAGCACAATTCCAAATATAATCAGTGTAAGGAAATTGAACATTATTGGTACAGCATTTGGTAAAAAGATACTTGTTAGTAGAGTTAAACCTAAACCAATTAATGTTCCGATAAAAGATAGGATGAATGTTTGTGATAATACTACTTTTGCTAAATAGCTATTGGTAAAGCCTTGTGCCTTAAGCACTCCAAATAAATTTGTTTTTTGGAGTGTTATTACATATAAAAATATACCAATTACAGTAGCAGATATAACAAATAAGAATGTAATCATAAAGTTTAACGTTAGATTTTGAGCTTGATAACCTGGTAAGTTTTCCACAAATTTATCAATTTCTATTGCCTCTAAATCGTTATCAATATTTTTATTTGCCCATCTACTATCTTTCACGACTATAGCATTTGTCTTATCATTAGTAAGCATTGGATTGATTTTTTCTATTGTTTTATTATTAGAAAATAATACAGGTGATGCATTATATTTAGCACTTTCGCTAAAACCAACAATTTTTAACTTTTCATCTGATTGAGATAAAGTCAAATTATCACCAATATGAAAGCCTTTTTCTTTTAATGTAGCATCTGCCACTACTTCGTTGTTGTTTTTAATATTACTTCCTTCAATAATATTAGGTACTAAAAATGAATTAGCTGTAACACCAAATAATAGGGCATTTTCTTCTTTCTTACTATTAGAAGCAATCACACCTGTTTGTTTAAGCGTGGTTTGTTCTTTATATTTATCAGATAACTTATTTTTATCAAAGCTAGATTGTTCTACCGTTTGATTGGCATCTTTGTTAAGAATAATTGCATCTGCTTCCCATTTGTCTATGCCTTCTTTATTCATATTTATAAGACCATTTGCCAAACCAGAAAGTAGAAAAAGCAAATAACTAATCATAATAAGTACACCGATAATTAAGCTGAATTTTAATTTATTTCTTTTGATTTCATTCCAAGCTAAAAACATGTATGCCTCCTTAAAAACTGATAAGTATATGTATCCGTAAATGATTTTTTATTAATAGTATTATTGTACATCTAATTGTGCACGAATCAAAGAGATTGAAAGTTTATTTTTAATTTTAAAATCAATTTAGATTCATCTGATTTAAAAAACATATATTAAATATATGTTTTTTTCTGAAATTATGGGGAATATTTTCTATAAGAGACATAGAACTCTTCTCATTAAATTATATTTTTTAAAACTACATGTTATATAACGTAAGTTTTATTTAAGCGAGGTGGGAATTCCTACTCGCTTTTTTTATTAAAATATAATTCATTTTAAACTTTATATGATAGGAGAATGAAAATATGACTGAAATTTTACTAACAGGCGCTTCTGGCTATATTGGTGGACATCTTAAAGAGAGTTTAAAACAAGATTATGAAATAGTAGCTATTTCTAGAAATATAGATAATAAAAAAAATGAGAACAATGTAACTTGGAAATCTGCAGATTTATTTGCTTTAAATGAGATTAGTAATGTAATGGAGGGCGTTGATACTGCAATATATTTAGTACACTCTATGATGCCATCAGCAAAACTTACACAAGCAAATTTTGAAGATATGGATGCTTTACTTGCAGATAACTTTGCTAGAGCTGCTAAAGCAAATGGTGTTAAGCATATTATTTTCATGAGCGGATTGATTCCAAAAACCAATACATTGTCTCCTCATTTAAGAAGTAGATTAGAATGTGAAAAGATTTTAGGCTCATATGATGTTCCTGTCAGTACTTTGAGAGCTGGATTAATTATAGGTTCAAAAGGAAGTTCATATCCAATACTAAAAAAACTTGTTGAACGTTTGCCTATGCTTGTTTTACCTAGTTGGGCTTACAATACGACTTTACCTGTGGCAATTGAAGATATCATTGATGGTTTAGTTGCTATGGTCAAAAGATCTCCTGAATATAATGAATCAATAGATATTGGTGGCCCTGAACATATGACTTATAAGGATTTGTTTAGACGTACTTCAAATGTACTAGAAAAACCTTTACCTATGGTAGATTTACCAATTATCCCAATATGGTTAAGTAAATATTGGGTGAAGCTGATTTCTGGAACGCCCAAAGAAATGCTCTACCCTTTAATGGATAGTTTGGTTCATGATATGAATAGGAATAAAACAAAAACTGTGGAAGATATTTCTATTGGAAAAGTTAATTATGAAGAGAGTGTTGAAAAAGCACTAGAAGAAGAAAAAAATACTACATCCAAAAAAGGAAAGTCGAAAAAGCAGCCATTAAAAATCAAGGATGTTAGAGCAATTACACGTATAGATATTCCTCGTGAGTATACAATAAGTGATATTGAAAGTGTGTATGCGAATTTCTTAAAACGTTTTACTTTTAATGTTATTGAAGGCGAAATTAATGATAATTATTTTGGAATTAAAATACCTTTCTTGAACAAAATGTTATTTCTATTAGAAAAAGATCATGATGCCTCTGATGATAATCGTATTTTATATCGTATTATTGGTGGTGATTTTTCATATTCAAACAGTGGTGGTAATGCAAGCCTAGAGTTTCGACGTATTTTAGATACAGATAAAGGGCTAGTTGCTTTACAAGAGTATCAACCTACGTTGCCATGGTTGGTATATAAATTGACTCAGGCTAAACTACACAAAAGTGTAATGAATCTGTTTGCTAATAAAATGAGTTATTTAGCAAACAATGGGACAAATAGAACTGATAAGATGTGTAAAATAGTTAAACCAATTGTAATTGCATCAGTAAGTATTACTCTTTTTAAGAAATACAAAAAATATTTAGCAAGAAGAAATAAAATGTCTAATGCTGAATTGTAAGGAGTCTGAATCGATGTCTTTAATTAAAAATATAGCTAGAATAACCGTTCCATTTATAGGCGGAAATTTAATTGGAAAATTTGCAGTAAAAAATGCGCGTAAAGACTATAGAAAAAACGTGAAGCCACCATTTTCACCACCTGGCTATGTATTTCCAATAGTTTGGCCCATACTCTATACAAGTATGGGTATTGCATATACGATAGCTAAAAACACTAAAAATATAAAAAATACTAAAAGTGTTACAAACTCCCATTATACTCAATTAGGACTGAATTATTTATGGTCTCTTTTATATTTCAAATACAAATTAAGAGGCTCAGCATTGATAGAAAGTTATGTGCTTTTATTAGCAGTTATTGTAATGAGCATTAATTTTTATAAAACGAATAAATTTAGTGGTTTAATTATGATTCCTTATATTATGTGGTCTACTTTTGCAAGTTACCTTACAACGGGTAATTGGATATTAAATAAAGATAATCCTGATTATCATTAAAATGGGGCTATAATTTATGAAAAAAGAAGCTTTTATTTGTACACTATATTGGTTTTTAATGCATATGAGTATCTCAATGATAGGCACTATATTATCTAACAAATTTTTCGAAAAAAATACTAGGTATTTCAAAACCTTTAATTGGGAGCATGAAGGCAGATTTTGGGAAAAATGGTTTAGGGTAAAATCTTGGAAAGATCATCTTCCTGATGGAAATAAATTAAATTCTAAAATTAAAAGCAAAGTAAGATTAGAAAAAATCTATTCAAAAACATATATTGAAGAATTTATCATAGAAACAAAAAAGGCTGAACTCATTCATATATTATCTGTTACCCCTTGTTTGATATTTTTGAATCAAGAAAGAAAAATAAAAAATATAAACATCTTATATGCTATCTTAGTTAATGTCCCATTCGTAATTGTTCAGAGATATAATCGGCCTAAATTAGAACGTTATTATCAGCGTAAGTTTTTAAAGTAGAAGCGAGGTGTTTTAGTAATGAAAAAGAGTGTTGTCGTTATTGGTGGCGGATTGGGAGGTATCACTGCAGCTATTAGAATGGCTCAAGAAGGGTATCAAGTTGAATTATATGAAAAAAATGGGCATATTGGCGGCAAAGTAAACCGTTTAGAAACAAAAGGGTTTGGGTTTGATTTAGGGCCTTCTATTTTAACAATGCCCGAAATTTTTAAAAGCTTATTTCGCTATAGTAGTAAAAAAATAGAAGATTATATCAATATTGAAAAATTAGAATTACAAATAAGAAATTTTTATCATAACTACGAAATTATTGATTTATATCAGTCATTACAAGATACATTTGAAAATAACCAAAATGTCTCACAAAAAGATATAGATGAAATGCAACAATTTTTTGATTACGCAGAGCGCATACATCGCTTTACAGAATTAGGTTATTTTAATAAAGGGTTAGATTATATTAAAAATTTAATTCAATTTCATGGTCCACTTAGCGCGCTTAAAGGATTTGATTATTTTCATACTATGCAACAAGCTATTAATAAGCGAGTTAGTAATCCCTATCTTCAAGAAATGCTAGGGTACTTTATTAAGTATGTAGGGTCGTCTTCATATGATGCCCCTGCAGTGATGTCTTTACTACCACAAATGCAACACGAACAAGGTCTGTGGTACGTTTCAGGTGGTATTCATAAATTAGCAGAAGGATTAGAACAACTTGCTTTAGAAGAAGGTGTAGAAATCCATCTTAATCAAAGTATAGTTGCAATGGGAACAGGCCAACAAAATCAAATTACATATATTGAATTAGAGGACCAAACACGTATTAAGGCTGATTACTTTATTTCTAACATGGAAGTATTACCCTTGTATAGAAAGTTATTAAGTATTAATGAAAAAAAATTAGAAAAACTGGAAGATAAATTTGAACCAGCAAGTTCAGGTTATGTGATGCATTTAGGAGTTAGTAAGCAATACCCACAACTTAAACATCATAATTTCTTTTTCTCAATTGATTCTAAACGTAATTATCATGAGGTGTTTCATGAATATAAATTACCTACAGATCCGACTATATATGTGGTTAATTCAAATAAAACAGATGAGAAACAGGCACCAAAAGGGTATGAAAATATTAAAGTGTTACCTCATGTTCCATATATTCAAGAGCATCCATTTAGTAAAGTTGAATATGAACAGTTTCGAGAAGTGATTTTAAAAAAATTAGAAGCAATGGGTCTCACTGATTTAAGACAAAATATCGTTTATGAAGACACATGGACGCCGCATGATATTGAACAGAAGTACTGTTCTAATAAGGGTGCAATTTATGGTGTGGTGTCAAATCGCAAGAAAAACCACGGCTTTAAATTCCCTAAGAAAAGTCCATATTTCAGCAATTTATACTTTGTAGGAGGTTCAGTAAATCCAGGGGCAGGTATGCCTATGGTGGCATTGAGTGGAATACAAGTTGTAGATCAGATTATAGATGAAGATGGTGAATAATCCAAAATGCATATCATATATGGGCTATTTATATGTTTAATATTTATATCAATAGTAAGTGGATACTTTATGTATAAATTTCGTCGAAAAATACCACACATATCAAATAATGTTAGTGATAATAGCCAAGTAAGTATTATTATTCCCGCACGCGATGAGGAACATAACTTAGCGCAATTACTTTCTTCGATTCATCATAAGAATCAATATGACATTATCGTTATGAATGATGCGTCTTCTGATAGAACGAAGGCAGTCGCTGAATGTTATAATGTAAGGGTATATGACGTTTCTAATGATTCAACTTGGAAAGGAAAGTCTCATGCTTGTTTTGAGGGTGCAACTTTTGCACGTGGCTCTTTGTTGTTATTTTTAGATGCAGATGTAATGTTAACAGATGCCTTTAGCATCGATAGATTGTGTGAACAATACAAAGTACAACAAAGCAAAGGAATATTATCTGTACAGCCCTACCATGTTATCCAAAATTGGTACGAAAATATCTCGGCTATATTCAATTTAATGACAATTGTAGGTATGAATATATTTTCAATTACTAAAGGTAAGAAGGGCACTAAAAGTGCTTTTGGCCCCATACTTTTAACAAATAAAGCAGATTATAAAGAGGTTCAAGGTCATTTGAATGCTAAGAATGAAATAATAGAAGGCTTTGCATTAAGTAAAGCTTATAACGATGCAAACATGCCTGTAGAAATGTTTGAGGGCGAAGGTATAGCTAACTTTAGAATGTATCCACAAGGTTTTAAAGCTCTTATCGAAGGATGGAGTAAGCATTTTGCACTTGGTTCTATGATAACTAAAAGGAGTACAATGTCTTTAATATTTATATGGTTAATGGGCTCTGTCCTCTCTACTTTGCTTATATTAGCATCAACGCAATTAAACGCTGTTTCTATTATTTTTTCAATAATAGTTTATGTTATTTATACTTTTCAATTCTATCTTTTAATTAGAAGAACGGGAAATTTTTTCTTTATTGCTAGCGTATTTCACCCAATACTTTTTATGTTTTTTTTAGCAATATTTACTAAATCATGGATTGATATAAATATATTCAAAAAAATCATATGGAAAGAACGGGAAATAACTTTCAAAAATAAAAAGTGAAGGTTTTATTTTTGGTATGGACCTACAATTGTTATGATGCTGAAATTTATAAAAATATGGACAATTAATTAGAAATGAAGCAAGTACTGTATACTTTAATTCAATAGAAAAATAAATTTAAGAGTAAATAAAATTTGTTCAAGGAGGTGTAGATTAGTGAATCAATTAGAGAAAGATTATAACTATTGCCATAATGTTATGAAAAACCATTCAAAAACATTCTCATATGCTTTTGATTTTTTAGAAACCGAAAAGAAAAGCGCAGTATGGGCTATATATGCAGTTTGTCGAATTATCGATGATAGTATTGACAGGGATAAAGATGTAAATCAGTTATTAAAAATAGCATCAGACCTAGAAGGTATTTATAATAACTCACTTCAACGTTACCAAAGTGATAAAGCTATTATGAATGCTTTCAAAGATACTTTGAATTACTATGCAATACCGCATGAGCCACTGCGTACTTTAATAAATTATGTTAAAGCAGACCTGGATTTAAAAAATATTCCTACAGATGCTGAATTATTTAATTACTGTTATGGTGTGGCAGGTACAGTGGGAGAATTATTAACACCTATATTAGCTTCGAAAAATAAAGAAAACAATACATATGCAAAAAATGCCGCCATTGAATTAGGTAAAGCACTTCAATTAACGAATATCTTAAGAGATGTTGGTGAAGATTTCGAAAATGGAAGGGTTTACTTAAGTGAAGAAAAGTTAAATCAATATATAATTAATTTGCAAGAGATTTATCAATCGGGCGTTACACAAGACTATATAGATTTATGGGAAAGCTATGCTCAAGAGGCTACCCAATTTTATAAAAAAGCGTTCAATGGAGTAAACTATTTTGATACAGAGGTTCAGCATATTATTGAATTAGCATCTCTATCGTACTTTGAAATTTTAGAAGAAGTGAGAAAAGCACATTATACGCTATATAAAAAAGTATATGTAAGTAAAGTTAAAAAAATGAAAATCTATAGTAAAATGATTTCGAAATATAATAGGAGTGAAACAATATGAAGATTGCAGTAGTAGGTGGCGGTGTTTCAGGTTTGGCTGCAGCTTCAAGGTTGTCAGAAAACGGCCATCAAGTCGATGTATATGAGAAAAATAAGCAAATCGGTGGTAGGATGAACCAAATTAAAAAAGACGGCTTTACGTTTGATATGGGTCCTACAATCGTTATGATGTCTGAAATATATCATGATGTATTTAATTACGCACAGAAAGATATGAATGACTATTTAGAAATTAAGCAATTATCTTATATATATGATGTGTACTTTAGTGACACAGATAAAATTCGTGTCCCGACTGACCTTGCACAATTAAGAGATATGCTTGAATCGATTGAACCGAATTCTACGCATGGATTTATGTCTTTTTTAACTGATATATATAATAGATATGAAATTGCACGTAAATACTTTTTAGAGCGCACATTTAGAAAACCTTCAGACTTTTATAATCCTTTTACGTTATATCAAGGTATGAAGTTGAAAACATTTGATACTGCGGATAATTTAATTGAGAAATACGTAGATAACGAGAAAATTCAAAAGTTATTAGCATTTCAAACATTGTACATAGGCATTGATCCTAAGCGTAGTCCTTCACTGTACTCTATCATTCCGATGATTGAATTGATGTTCGGTGTTCATTTTATTAAGGGTGGCATGTATAGCTTTGTAAATGCCCTTGAACAATTAAACTATGAATTAGGAACTCAAATTTATACGAATGCAAGTGTTGAAGAAATTATTATTGATCAAAGATTTAAACGTGCGGAAGGATTAAAAGTAAATGGTAAAATTGAGAAATATGACAAAATACTGTGTACCGCAGATTTCCCTTATGCCGCATCTGAACTATTAAATGAAGATAATCAAACTAAAAAATACACACACGAAAAAATTGAAAAAATGGACTATTCTTGTTCTGCATTTTTAATGTATATAGGCTTAGATAAAGATTTATCAGAGGACGTGTTGATTCACAACATTATTTTCTCAAACGATTTTAACAATAATATTGAAGAAATTTTTGGAGGTGAATTATCACATGATCCATCAATATATGTGTATGCACCAAGTGTCGAAGATGAATCATTAGCGCCGGAAGGTCAGACTGGCCTCTATATATTAATGCCAGTTTCTGAACTGAAGACAGGGGATGTTGATTGGTCTGATAAGCAATCTATAGAAGACGTGAAAAATATAATTTATAAAAAATTGGCTACTGTCAAAGCATTAGATAATTTGAAAGAACATGTAGTCACAGAAATCATATATACACCTAATGATTTTGAAGGTGATTATAATGCAAAATTCGGTTCTGCGTTTGGCTTAATGCCAACATTAGCACAAAGTAATTACTATAGACCCCCTAATGTAAGTAGAGACTATGCCAATTTATATTTTGCTGGGGCAAGCGTACATCCAGGGGCAGGCGTGCCAATCGTATTAACAAGTGCCAAAATAACCGTTGAAGAAATATTAGAAGATATAAAAAATGACATTTAAAAACAAGCGTTTAGTTTTACTGTATTGTTCCAAGTAAACTAAACGCTTGTTTGTGTTTTAAATTAGTCAAAAGTAATCGTTTGAGGCGTACCTAAAGCGCCATCATTCATAATTTTAATAGCCTTTGGTGTTACTTTGAGTACGCATAAGTCAGGATCTTCTTTAGACTCAAAGTAAGTTTTATCTTGTTTTTCCCATAGCCAATCAATTGTTTCTTTATCTTTGATGATTTCAACAATTGCGTCTATTTCAAGAAAACTGCGATTTTTCGTATCATCATACCCTAGTAAGATATAGGCTTTCGGATTATCTTCAAACTCAGTAACTTTGGTAGAGTTTATACTCGTTTTAGTATAAAGCGTAAGGTCATCGTTATAAAAAACCATATATCTACTATTAGGCACGTTATTATGCGCTGTTGATAATACACCAATTTTTGATTGGTTCAATACATTTTCAATGTTAGATAGTACTTTCTCTTTATTCATATTAAATTCACCTCTTTTATTTGATACCCTGAATTTTTAGTCGATACTCGTAAGTCATGCTATAAAGTCGTTATATTTATATGCAGGGGAGATAGGGTAAAAATATAGAAGTATTGTTAAAACAAAAATATTTCATATAAATTAATTGAATCTATGATAAAAAAACTTAGAACTGTAACCAACGAAACCTAACAAAAAAAATTATTCTGATTACACTTAAAATATTTTAAAAATTATGATTTAACAGGTGAAAAATAGAGTTATTAAAACTTAATATAGTGTTTAAATCTAACAATATTAATGAGGAAATAATAAGGGGTTTTTAAAGCAATTTGTACATCAATAACCAACAAAATATTTAAATTAAAGTAATAACTTACTTTAATTTAATAAGTTTAGGAGGCAAAACATGCATTTAGGAGTTATTCTTAACCGGGTGTTTAGAATAAAAGATAATCCTTTGTTTGATTATGTAGTAAACAATCAAGAAGAAATTGAAAAATTATATCTCATTTTACCTTTAGAAGATCTATCAGATGCAGGGGAATCAAAACAACAATATTATGATACAGTAGCGAGTGGTTTCGTTAAAACTTTGCATAAACATAATATTTATCCTTATGTAGTATCTTACAAAAGTTTAGGAAAACTAGCCGATCAATTAGGGTTAACACATGTTTTGGTTGGTAAAGATATCATGAGCTATCATAATATGGAATATGATTATCCTCATCTCAAATTAGCATTTCAAAAGCATAGTATAGAGGTCATTGGAGAACGCGTAAACCACTATTTCCAACCTTTAATGACTGTAAATAAGCAACAACAACCTTATAAAGTATTTACAAGTTTTTATAAAGCCAATAGAAGAAATTTAGTACATACTCCAAGTAAGCATTACCAATATAAACAGTTAAGTCAATACGCTGAGAAAGGTTCAAATCAGAGCAAAATATCCCTGAATTCAGCAGAGGATATAGAACAACAAGCACGTAAAGCTTGGGAAAGCTTTTTAAGTGAAGATATTTCAAATTATAAAAAAATGACAGATGATGTTTCACAAGATTATGTCAGCGGGTTAGGTAAATATTTGGCATATGGTTTGCTTGATATTCATGAAATTATTAATGATTTGCTTGAGTATTATGAAAATGATGAAGCTAGCTATGAGTCATATATTAGAGAAGTGATGTTTAGAGAATTTTATTATATTTTAATGACGCAATATCCAAAAACTGCAACTAAGTCCTTCACTGAAAAATATCGTAATATGCAATGGTCATATAGCAAGCAAAATTTTGACGCGTGGAAAATAGGGAAAACTGGATTTCCAATTGTAGATGCAGCAATGCAAAAGCTTAACGATACTGGGTATATGCACAACCGTTTAAGAATGGTTGTTTCCCAATTTTTAACAAAGAATCTATTTATTGATTGGACTTGGGGAGAAGAATACTTTAGACAATACCTCATCGATTATGACAATGCGTCCAATGTGCATGGCTGGCAATGGTCTGCATCTACCGGCACGGATGCGGCGCCGTATTTCAGAATGTTTAACCCAATACGCCAAAGTGAACGTTTTGATGCCAAAGGTTATTTTATTAAATCTCAACTAGAACTATTTAAGGATGTTTCAAGTAACTATATTCATAATCCTTCAAAAAATAAAGATAAACTGAAAGAAAATTATGATATTGAAATAGGGAAGGATTACCCTAAAACTATGGTAGACCTTAAATTAAGTAGAGAATTCGTTATGAACAAGTTTAAAAGTTTTCGGTAATAATTAAATAATTTAGACACGGAGGTAATAATAGTGATTAAGCAAAACAAATGGATTATTTTATATTTTATATCTTTTTTAATTATGATTTTATTAAATTATTTAAGTGGTGGAAATATAGGAAGTGTGACAGAAGATAACCAGGCAATTATACAACCTGCAGGTTTTGCGTTTTCAATTTGGGGGTTAATTTATGTCCTTATTTTAGCATGGATTATTAAGCTGTTTGTTTCAAATAGTCATAAAAGTATCATAGTTAATGAATTAAAATACCTGCCTATCATTAACTTTCTATTAAATGGTTTATGGGTGGTAGTTTATACACAAAAATGGATATTTGCTTCAGTTTTAGTAATCATTGCGCTGCTATACACGATTTCAAAAATTTATACTACACTAAATAAATATAAAGGCTTTAATCGCTTGCCTTTTTCAATTTATTTTGGTTGGGTTACTGTTGCTACTATAGTTAATATTTTCACGTTAGTTTTAAATCATAATATTGAAACAATCTTAGGACTGAATGAGTTGATTTGGACAATAATCATATTAATTATTGCTACATTAATAGGGATTTTTATATCCATTTCATTTAAAGATTGGTTATATCCACTTATCTTTATATGGCCTTACTTTGGAATATATTTTGAAAATAAAGATCTCTATTTAAGTTTAAATATTACATTGATTTTAGCAAGTTTATCATTAATCATTGTTTCTATTATTATAGGTTTTCAAAGAAAAAATTATGATCGTTAGAATAATAACCACTTAGTTAAAATGTTAATATCCGTAACGCTGTTATATAAATAAGTAAATGTTTTGAAAATATATAACCCCCTCACTATAGTTTATAGTGAGGGGGTTATATTGTTATGTTCTTTAATATCTTTCTCATGAAAAATTGTTTGCCCTGTCATGTGTAAGTAAAGCTTAGTATCATATTTACTTTTGCATTATATAATCATTTAAGTTGCACAATATCATTTGATATATCTTAAAACTATTGGAAAATTTTCGACCCATCCAAGTTCGTAATCATAAATAACGCCTAAGGATAACAGTATGTCTATTACCTTTTTTATATGATTAAAATTAATGAAAAAGGTAATAGACATATATAAACTCTTATAGAATGAGGTTGATAAATTATGAAAATCGTTGGATTATTTCCTTCAGACTCTAGTGGAAAAAGCGAAAACCAACTTTTAAACGATAGATATGCATTAGGCATTGAATCGTTTTTAGAAGATAAAGACCATGAATTTGTAGTCATAAATAGCGATGAAGAGGTAGATCAGCATTTAGAAGACATGGACGTTATTATTAGTTCCCCATTTTTACCAGCTTATATGGATGAAAATAGAATTAGAAAAGCTTCTCAACTTAAGTTAGCTATAACAGCTGGCGTTGGTTCAGATCATATAGATTTAAACACAGCGAGTCAAAATGATCTAACAGTAGTAGAAGTTACAGGTTGTAACACAATTAGTGTTGCTGAACATACTGTGATGGATGTTTTAATATTACTCCGTAACTTTATGGAAGGTCACCGCCAATCTTACGATGGGGAATGGAATTTATCTAAAGTAGGTAATCATGCGCATGATCTTCAACATAAAAAAATTGGTATTTTTGGATACGGGCAAATTGGAGAGCTAGTAGCTGAAAGATTACAACCATTTGATGTTAAAGTACAGCATTATAGACGTTCAAGCCAAGAAAATACACCATATTCTAAATATGTTGATTTTGATGAATTAGTTTCCACAAGTGATGTCATTGTAATTTTGTCGCCGTTAACTTCAGAAACAGATAATTTATTCAATTACGATGTGTTAAGCCGTATGAAAGAAGGTAGTTATTTAGTCAATACAGCACGTGGCAAGATTGTAAATAAAGACGATTTAATAGAGTTAGTAAATAATAACCACATACAAGGTTACGCGGGCGACGTTTGGTACCCACAACCAGCGCCTCAAGACCACCCTTGGAGAACGATGCCACGTAATGCGATGACAATTCATTATTCAGGGATGACATTAGAAGCACAAAAACGTATAGAAAATGGCGTGAAAGGCTTCTTAACAAACTTTTTTAATGAAGAACCTTATGATGAAAAAGACGTTATTGTTTCAGGTGGTACAATAACAAATAGTAGTTATAAATCTAAATAATTTAACAGATAGATTTTATACCATAGGACAAAGAATTCATGTAAATCGTATATTAATGATAAAAATTATACGTATGTTTCTGAAGATCTATGAGAACAACAACTGAGAGAGATAGAAAATATTAAAGTGATTTATGCTGATTTTATTCATTATGGCCTACATCCTCTAATTTTGCAGGTGTATACAAAACAATCGTTATTGCTTCAAAATTTGATTTTGAAACGATTGAGAGACTCTTTTTTCAATAAGGAGTCTCTTTTAATATGCTTTCTGATAATCGTAGATTATGTAAATATTCATTATTATAACAAAACAATCATTAAGACATTTGTGTACAACAATATATACAAAAAGCTGTCAATGAGATTGATAACCATGTTGGTGTTATTGCCGCTGTATGTCATGACATAGCAGCTTTATTAAATGTAAAAAATGAAAAGGGTAGATATTTTATTGATTAGAAATCTATTACGGGTTTTTCAAATACAGAAGAAATACTCGCTAAACGGAAATATGATGTTCCATTTATGTTAGCAATGCAATTGAAAAATAACGGTGCTCGTTATAGTGAAGCTAAGCTTCCATTTAGACCTTATGTACAAGTTGACGGTAAACTCGTCACAGGCCAAAATCCACAGTCTCCTAAACAAGTTGCGCAAGCTGTTTCTAAGTTGTTACATCAATAAGTATTGTGTGAGTGTGGTTTAAGTTTATATAATTAAGTGAAATTAAAATGTGAAATACTTTTTAAATTTAAAAGGAGGACGTTTATATGACTCATAAAATTAAAGTAGACGAAAACACATATTTGAATGTTGAAGATATTGGTGAAGGGCATCCGGTAGTATTTTTACATGGATGGCCAGCAAACAATAAAATGTTTGAATACCAAGCACAACGCGTTGTAGAAAATGGTTATAGATATATCGGTATTGATTATAGAGGCTTTGGCTTATCTGATACCACAGCTTTTGACTATGATTACGATAGTATTGCAGATGATATACAAAAAGTCATTGATGAATTAGAAATTGTAAATTATAGTATCGTAGGATTTTCTGTTGGCGGTGCTTTAGCATTGAATTATGCAGCTAAACACAATAACCCTAATTTACAAAAAATGGTTCTTTTAGGGCCAGCGGGACCAAGTTTCGTGCAACGTGATGGTTACCCATATGGTATGAAAGCAGATGAAGTGACTGAATTAATGGAATCCATTTCTGAAGATCAACCTAAGACAATTACAGATTTTGGTGAGGTATTCTTTAGTTCAAATACAAACGTCTCTGATGCTTATAAAACATATTTTAGTAATTTAACATTAACATCATCATTAATTGGTACAGTAAAATTAGCTGAGTCATTAAGGGATGAAGATATCAGAGAAAAAGTTAAAAATATAGATTTACCCGTTTATGGCATCCATGGTACAGATGACGCTGTTTGTCCTATTGAATTTTCTGAAGAACTCGAAAAAATAATGCCTAACTATCAGTTAACAAAAGTTAAAGATGTCGGTCATGCCTTGTTTGTAGAAAAGAAACAAGAAGTTAATGATTTATTACTCGAATTCTTATCGAAATAAAAAGACATATTACAAACTAAAAAACACCTAATATATTAATAGACGTGGTTCTCGCAGGTATTTTTATAACTTTAATTTAGTTATTTAACGTTCGTTAAAGACACTTCTTTTAAAAGAGGTGTCTTTTTACTTAAGGTATAGAAGTGCTGATTTCTTTAGATTCACTAGTTTGAAAAATTCTAATATTATTGTTTAATAGACAATACTTGAACTTGTACCAGTAATCAAATTGTATTTCGTGATTTTAATGTTTTCTCAAGCTTATATTATATAAAATAATAATGTAGTTTAAAGATTTCGAATAACTTATCATAGAGAATCATAATTTCAGCTGTTTACTCATTCTTCCTAAACTAGTTATTCTATAATTCAATCACTTCATTTTTAATTTTATTAATCACTATAATAAGTGCTGACGTTTAATGCTTTATAATTCATTGAAAACGTAGATATATTCAATTACTTAATAGGTTATGGGATGGAAATTTTTGAATTATGATTTGATAGATTATTGTATATGAAATTCAATATATACTTAAGTTAAATAAAAATACAAATTTTTATAATTTTTAAAAAAATATTATGGGTGATATGATTGTTTCATACTTTAAAGAAAAGGTGATTTAGATGACAGTTGCTTTAATTACAGGCGCAAGTAGTGGAATTGGATTTGAAACAGCTAAAATGTTAGCAAAAAAAGACTATCGCGTTTATGCTGTTTCAAGAAATATAAAAAACATGCAAGCTTTATTAGCGTATAATGTTAACATAATTCAATTAGATATAACAGATTATACTGCAATTCATGAAGTGGTTAATCATATTTTAACCCAAGAGGGACATATAAATATTTTAATAAATAATGCTGGATATGGATCCTATGGTGCTGTTGAAGATGTATCTATTGAAGAGGCCAAAAGACAATTTGAAGTGAATTTGTTTGGCTTATCAGAATTAACAAGAGCTGTTATACCTTCTATGCGTGAACAAAAAGCAGGAAAAATTATTAATATATCATCTATTGGGGGACGTATACCTAACTATTTTGGAACTTGGTATCATGCGTCTAAATATGCATTAGAAGGATATAGTGAAAGTTTACGTCTAGAACTTTCTGATTTTGATATAGACGTTATTGTTATTGAACCAGGTGGTATAAAAACGGAGTGGGGAATGATTGCAGCTCAAAATCTTAAATCAGTCGCAAAAGGGGGGCACTATGAAGAAAAAGCTTTAAAAATGGCACAATCAATGATTAAACAGCAATCAGTCAACTTTCTCTCGCATCCTTCTGTAGTAGCAAAAGTCATTATTAAGTCTATTGAAAAGCGTCATGTACAAACGAAATATGTCGCAGGATTCATTGCTAAACCACTTATCGTTTTACATGCGATATTACCAATCAAATTATTTAATTGGATTTTAAAAAAACAAATATCTAAATAAATTTAGTTATAAAAAATGAGGTAGCAAAATATATTTTGCTACCTCATTTTTTAGAAATTATTTTTAGTGTGGCTAACCATTTTAGTTAACAGGTTTGTGCTTATTGGTCTCCATTGAAAATCTAATTTTTCGAGTATAAAGTTAGTTTTGTAATCTAATGTTTCAAAATGTGATTTGTTAAATAATGTATTGTCTAAAATACCTGTGTGTAGTAAAAAAGCGTTGACATCATCATTTAACATATCTAATTCAATACATTCTATTAAGTAATCCATAAAATCATTCCAATGTACATCTTCAATATAATTACCATTTTCGTTATAAACTGACATTAACTTTTTAAATGGTAAGAAATGTGTATTATAAACATGATAAATTTCATTTTGTAACTGATTATTCAATATCAATTTATTACACGCTTGTGCGGCTTTGTTTACGGGCGTAAAGTCTAAATTGTCCAAGTTCGGAAATTTTTGTAATTTCTTGAATGATTTGATGACATTGTAAAAAGCATTGTTTTCTTCATTCTTCTGGAAAATACCTGTTTCAGAATCGCATTGCAGATTACCTAATCTATAAATATTTGTTTGAATACCCTCATCACGGTAAGCAACGAGCAATTTTTCAGCTTCTATTTTACCATCCATATAAACATTGTTTGGTTTCTGACCAATGTCAATATCATCTTCTGAGAAAATAACAAACTTTTTATTTTCGATGTTACCTGAAGCAACACTTTTCGTGGACATATGGTGAATTTCTTTAGGCTTGTTTTCTTTAGCAAATTTGGCTAAATTATTAATTGCGTTAACGTTCGTTTTATAGGATGAATTTTCGGTTGCAAAATGATTTACGTTTGCTGCAGCATTAATAATAATATCTACATTATTCGTTAGGTATTCATAAGTATCATTGTCAAAATCTAAACGTTCCATTTCAATATTTCCTTCCACAAAATGAATACGCTTTTTATATTTAAGGTTTAGTGGAGAACCGAAATAATATAACCAATTTTCCTTTAGTTTAATTTCGCCACTTAATTCTTCACTACTTCTTACCATGATATAAATAGTGAAATCTGTACGGGCAAGTAAATCTTTTAATACATGGATACCAAAATAACCTGTCGCACCTGTTAGTAGTACTTGCTTATCTAATTTAACTATATTTTTATCAATGTTTTTATAATTTTCACTACTTTTCTCTTTATAATCGTTGATAGCATTCATAAACTCGCTATGAAAATGATGCTTTTGTTCTCTATTAATGTCTTTAAGTGAATTCAATTTTTCTATGGTATTCGTATCTCCACGTTCAAGTAATGCTTTACTAATACATCTAATCGTTTTTAATTCAAATATATCTTTAATAGATATATTATATGATCTCGATAACAATGACGTTAATTTGATGGCTTTAATTGAATCTCCACCAACTTCAAAAAAATTGTCTTGTACACTCACACGATTCATATTTAATATTGATTCAAATGCCTCCGCAACTATGCTTTCCATTTCATTACTTGGCTCAATATAAGTTTTACTTCCAACTTTAATTTCAGGTAATTGCTTTTTATCCAATTTACCATTGGATGTTACGGGTAACTTGTCTATTTGTGTCATGTAAGATGGAATCATATAAATTGGTAATTTTTCACTTAACTTCGTTTTGATATCATCAAACGCTATTTCTTCATCTGAGAGTAAATACGCACAAATAGCTAATTCTTCTCCTACCATTGGTTTAGCAACAACTGTAACGTCTGAAACTTGGTCAATTTGACGTAAAGTGTTTTCAATTTCTCCTAGTTCAATACGATAACCACGGATTTTAACTTGCTCATCTATACGACCTAAGTAGCTAATATTGCCATCGGCATTCCACTTCGCTAAGTCACCTGTATGATATAATTTACCTTCACCAAACAGATTATCAATAAATTTTTGTTGTGTTAATTCAGGACGATTTAAATAACCATCGGTTACACCTACGCCCCCAATACAAAGTTCTCCTGGCACACCAATACCCATGAGATTATTATCTTCGTTCATAATATACGCTTGCGTATTCGCAATAGGTCGTCCAATTGGAACAGCGTCATAAATAATATTATTTTCAAAATCAAAATTTGTGACATCAATCGTAGTTTCAGTGGGACCATAGACATTGATTAATTGTGTATTGTTTTTTTTACCAATCGACTCATTAAATTGATTCACTAATTTTGGTGTCACTGCTTCACCACCAACTAAGACGTAGTTTAAGCTAGAAAGTAAGTGCGCTTGCTTCGTCGACTTGATGTAATCGATAAAGGGGATAAACATCGAGGGTACAAAGACAGCCATCGTTACCTTAGACATTTGGATTAATGAAGTAATTATTTCTGGGTTGCCTTCTTCACCTGAAGGTAAAAGTGTTGCTTGTGCACCCACCATGGCCCATCCAAATAATTCCCATATTGATGGATCAAATGTAAATGGCATTTTGAATAAAATGTTATCATTACTACTTATATCAAATCGATTAATTCTCCTATTAAGGTTATTCATCACACTTTTATAGGGCATCTTAACACCTTTGGGCTTGCCTGTTGTACCAGAGGTATAAATAATACACATTAAATCGGACACATTTGTGGTATATGATAAATTATCGGTAGATTGTATAGGTGTATTTATATCCTCCATTAAATTTATAACCGTTTGATTAAATTCAATGGAAGTATCTAAAACGCTATCCGTTAATAAAGTATGGGGTTTACTGTCAGTTAAAATATAGTTGACACGTTCACTTGGATAATCTGGGTCAATTGGTACATAGGCCCCGCCTGCTTTTAAAATACCGTAAATACCAATTATCATTTCTAAATGTCGATTTGTCATTATACCTACAAGACGATTCGATTTTACGCCTTCATGTCGCAATTGATGCGCGAGTTGGTTCGCTTTAACATTCAACTCACTATAACTGAGACTTTCACCTTCGTAAGTAATCGCCGTTTGATTAGGTGTTTGCACTACTTGATTTTCAAAGCGTTCCACAAAGGTCTGTGTGTTGTTCAAATTCATCTCTGTGTTGTTAAATTCGTTCAATATAGCTCTTTTCTCATCTTCACTAATTAACTCTATGTCTTTAATTTGCTTATTTGGATTTTCTATTGCTGTTTCTATAATTTTCAATATAAAATTATGTAAATCTACAATTTCTTTCTCATTCACAACAGCAACTTGATAATCATAATCTATAGCTAAAGCGTTATCTCTATTTCTATTACTTATACTTATAGCTAACGATGTATTGTTTGAGCCATTATCTAGCCATTCGTCTGAATAACCATTTTCTATAATTTTCGAATCATATTGCTTATTTTGAAAAGAGACCATACAGTCTAATATTCCAGCTTTACTCCCACTATCTTCTATAATTTTTCTATAGGGATATTTTCTATGCTTTAGTAAATTAAAACTTTCGTATTTTGTTTTGGTTAGTAAATCAGTAATAGAATTATCACTAGAAACATCTACTATAATAGGCAAGGTTCTTGAAAAAGCGCCTGTAAGCTCTTTTTCTGTTTTTTTATTTCTGTTATGCATTATTGAGCCAATTGAAATTTTTTGTGCTAAAGTTTTTTTATATTTTAAAATAATCATGGCAGTAGTAAATAAGTTGCTAATACTTATATTATTTTTTTCGCAAAATGTCTTTAATTTAACTGTATCTACATCAGTTAAATTATAACTTTGCCTATCTCCTTGAGCACAGTTTGTTGCGTTTTTTTTAAATAATTCGTTATTTTCGAAATTTTCTAACTTTTGCAACCAAAATTGTTTATCTTTTTCAAATCTTTCCGAATTTTTATATTTTATTTCTTCTCTAACATAATCAAAATATGTAGATTTCAATGTTTCCGTTTTAGTTCCATCAATTAAGTAATTACAAATTGTATTCACAGCTATCGTCATACTCCATCCATCTGAGATAACATGATGTTGTAATAATAATATTCCAGTTTTTCCTTCAGGTAACTTTATTATTGTAAATTCAAACAAATTACTATTTATGGAAAATATGCTTTTGCTCACTTGTTCATCAATCCAATGACGATATCCTTCTTGATCATTGGTAAAATCAATAACATTAAACTTTTCATCTTTATGTTCACTAATATATTGTTCATATCCTGATTTTTCTTTTTTAATTTTAATTCTATAACTCTCGTGTTTTTTTATTAAATTATTTAATGCTTTTTCAGTTTCCGATATCGTTACTTTATTTTTAATGTTAACAATTCCTGCTATATTATTGATACTAGTATTTTCGTAATATTCTTGTAACTGAATAATTTCGATTTGTGCATCTGATAAAGCAACTTTTTCCATAATTCAACCTCCAAAAAATTTATATTCTAAGATTAACATATTTTTAATAAAACTTAGTATATAATATTTTATTTTAATGAAGTATAAAGAAATAATAAATGTTTTAGAAAATGGTGATTAAACAACTCAAAATATAATTCTTTATGATAAATTATTCGAAATCTCTAAACGATAATATTATTTGATAATATAAGTTAGAAGATCACCAAAAGGATTAAACGTTCATTAAAACCAGATTATAAGACGGCAAGTATCTCCTCATATATACAAGTAAAATTGGGTTTGAAAAGTATATGGGAGATTGATATTAATGCTGCTTGCGCAAGATTTCCTTGCGGACTTAATATAGCGAATGAACTTCTTGCTTCTGGGCAAAATAAAAAAGTATTAGTTACAGAAGCAGAAACATTATCAAAACGACTTATTACACTGATCGAGGCATATGTATATTATTTGGGGAGGCTGCCGGTACCTTTTTAGTAGATATAGCGAAGATGAAATGAATTTTATAGTAAGTAGTGCTGGATTTAGATGGGGATAAAGGGTATAAGTTATATTGCTCAGAGTCATTTGAAGCAAAGCTTTGATGAGGATTAAATATTATTTGAGAGATTATTGTATATAAAAATCAATATATACTTAATTAAAATAAAAAAAGTTTATATTTTTAAAAAAAGATTATGGGTGATATGATGGTCTTATATTTATAATAGGAGGTGGTTACTAGGCAAAAGCTTAAATAATCTGCACAAGGAAGACACTACGAAGAAAGGGCTTTAAAAATTGCAAAATTCGTGATTGAAAAACCAAGATATGTCGGTGGTTTTTTGACTTAAATGATTATCTGTTTTTTATTCAATATTACCATTTAAATTATATACTTAGATTTTAAAAAGACTAATATCAAAATAATTTATGAAGGAGAGACATTGAATGTTTACTAAAAATCTAACCTCTGCACAAATGAATTACGTAATGGGTGAATTAACTTATTGCAATACAAGCCGTTACAGTCTTTCCTTTTTATTACATACTGACAATTTTTACTCTTATGATGCTATAAATAATGCACTAAATAATCTTGTTGAAAATTTTGATGCATATAGAATTCATATAACTACTGAGCAGGAAAGCCCAAAACAATATATAGAAAAATTTGAATTCCAATACTTCCCATTAGTAGAATTTCAAGACACTAAGCAATTTGAAAATTGGATTAATCAACAAAAAAATAAATGCATATTTGATTTTAATCAAGATTTATATGAGGTTAAAATTGTGAAAAAACCTGACGGAAACCATTGTATTTTCTTCTTACATCATCACACCATTACTGATGTTTGGAGCATAACTCATACAGTTAATTATATAGCTAAAACTCTTATTGGTCTGAATATGGAAGATAATTCATATTCTTATATAAGTACAGTGGAAAATGAACAGAAGTATGTAGCATCGAGCCGTTTTGAAATTGATAAAAACTATTGGACTGATAAACTATCCAATTATGAAATTGTCAGTTTTTTACCGGTATTAAAAAGTACAGGTTATAAGTCATTAAGAAATTCATATCATCTCAATGAATATGAATTTAATCTACTTCATAAAATATGTAGTGATTTTTCAATTAGTATTAGTACATTGTTTATGTCTTTAGTACACTTATACATCAGTAAATTATCAAATAGAAATAAAAACTCAATAGGTTTGATGTTACATAATAGAAGTAGTAAAATTGAAAAATCAATTTGTGGTTTGTTTACCAATGCTTTACCATTAATTGTTGAAATAAATCCCGAACAATCTGTTGAAACATTTATAAATTTAGTTAAAAAAGAGAATTTCAGTCTACTAAAGCACAGAAAATTTCCTAGTCATTTATTAGTAGAAGAAATGAAAAATAACAACCCATTAGCCTTAGTCGATTGGATAATTTCGTATCAAAGTGTAAAGTATGATAGTGAAATCACAAAAGCAGGTTTTAATGATGAATGGTTAATAAATAAAGAATCTGTT
This sequence comes from Staphylococcus equorum, assembly GCF_029531845.1. Taxonomy (GTDB): domain Bacteria; phylum Bacillota; class Bacilli; order Staphylococcales; family Staphylococcaceae; genus Staphylococcus; species Staphylococcus equorum_C. The sequence goes on along the minus strand of NZ_JAMBPV010000003.1, from coordinate 195,889 downwards.
TTCAATACATTAAATATACATCTTAGTGATAGAAATAATGAAAACACATTGCATATCGATTATGATTTTAATACGCGATATTTAAATGCTTCAGCCGTTGAACGCATACACCATAGCTTAATGAATATTTTAATTCAATTTCATAATAATCACGATGCATACTTAAAAGACATAGAGATTGATACCATTTAAGAAATGATTAACCATAAAAAATTTTTTTATGGTTAATCATTTCATGTACAATACAATCACATAAGCTTCCGCCTTGGGATTGTATTGTACAATTAATGCTGCATTTTAATCGTTCAAATGTTCTTTTCGAATAAGTATTATTCTAAATTAGCGATAGAAGAAGCTAATCAGTTAGAGAAAAAGGTTCAAAGTAATCATAGCCAAAAGAATTAAAGTAACAAGTCTTTAGATAAAAATACGTAGATTTTTAAACGTTCGTTATTGCTACAAGATTTGATTTGGAAACGACTAAGACACTTCTTTCTTAAAAGAAGTGTCTTTTATTTATTATAGGTTAAAAAGATAATTTATAATTGAAGAAATACTGAATTTTTTAGTATTAGTATTATAGAGAACGTTAGTCTTAAGCTCTGGGAACTCATGTTTTAATGAGAATTGTGTGAAATTCTGGTAGTTATCTATTATTATATATTTTAACTTTTAAGTAATTTTAGATATTCATCTCCCCATTCGCAAATACCATAGACTACGTTCTCGAGAGACAAGCCAATATCAGTTAAACGATATTCAACTTTCGGAGGGACTACTGGGTACACAGTTCTTGTAATTATCATATCTTTTTCAAGTTCTTTTAATTGTCTGATCAGCATTCTTTGGTTAATATCGGGTAATTTTTTTTGTAACTCACTTAACCTAAGTACTTCTGATTGTAATAAGTGGTAAATAATAGGGATTTTCCATCTACCGCCAATTACCGATAAAGCTAAATCTTTAGAAGTGTAAAACAATTTATTATTATATTCTATTAACATAGACTACTCCTTAGTGACAAATATGTCAGTATTGTATTAATTATGACATTGTATCATACTGGCGATACAATACTTAGGAGGTAATAACTTATGGAATTACAACTAGCAATTGATTTATTGAATAAAGAGGAAGCTACAGAACTTGCGAATAAAGTTAAAGATTATGTAGATATCGTAGAAATTGGTACACCAATCGTTATTAATGAAGGTTTACCAGCGGTTCAATATTTAAACGATAATATAGAAGGCGTAAAAGTACTTGCAGATTTAAAAATTATGGATGCTGCAGACTACGAAGTAAGCCAAGCAGTTAAATTTGGTGCAGACGTAGTAACAATTTTAGGCGTTGCAGAAGATGCATCAATTAAAGCAGCAGTTGAAGAAGCACATAAAAGTGGTAAAGAATTATTAGTAGATATGATTGCAGTACAAGATTTAGAAAAACGTGCTAAAGAATTAGATGATTTAGGCGCAGACTATATCGCTGTGCATACTGGTTATGACTTACAAGCTGAAGGTCAATCTCCTTTAGAAAGTTTACGTAAAGTTAAATCAGTTATCTCTAACTCAAAAGTAGCTGTTATTGGTGGTATTAAACCAGATACAATTAAAGAGGTTGTAGCAGAAGAACCAGACTTAGTTGTTGTTGGTGGCGGTATTGCTAACGCAGACGATCCAGTTGAAGCTGCTAAACAATGTAGAGATGCGATTGAAGGCAGATAATATGACTGAAATTACAAATTATCGCTTAATATTAGATGAATTAGACCATACACTATCGCACGTTAAAGATAGTGAAGCAAAAGCGTTTTTAACACAAGTAGTTGAAACGAACCAAATATTTGTTGCAGGCAAAGGTCGTTCAGGCTTTGTAGCAAATAGTTTTGCAATGCGTTTAAATCAATTAGGCAAATATGCGCATGTTGTGGGTGAGTCTACGACGCCGTCTATTACTGAAAATGACTTGTTTGTGATTATCTCTGGGTCAGGTTCGACAGCGCATTTAAGATTATTAGCAGATAAAGCTAAATCTGTAGGTGCAGAAGTTGTGTTATTGTCGACAAACCCGGCTTCAGCGATAGGTGAACTTGCAAATGCAGTTATTGAATTACCGGCAGGGACGAAATATGATGCTGAAGGTTCAGCACAGCCCTTAGCTAGCCTATTTGAACAAGCATCACAAGTGTTTTTAGATAGTATTGTTTTAGACTTAATGATTGCATTAAAAGTTGATGAAGAAGCAATGCAACAAAACCACGCAAATTTGGAATAACCAAATATAAGTGTTAATAAAAGTAAAAAGAGAGAGGAAACTAAATTTTAGTTTCCTCTCTCTTTTTATTTCCATATATTAAAATTAATCTAAATGTTTAATGGTTTTTATATTAATTACAATATTAAGATGAATTTTGATTTTAATATGCTTTCTGATAATTATTGATTATGTGAATAGTTATTAAAGTGAAACGCTAAGTTAGTTTATTACCATTTAACCACGCATTTTTAGAATTTTTCATTTCATTAAATAAGGACTTATTGTTATTTTAAATTATTTTTATATTCGGCTATTTTATTTATGTTATCTGTTTCGTCTGGTTCAAAATACCAAACACCGTCCGACTCTACTAAATTTTCTCCGTCAATCGACATTTTTTCCATTGATTGTGTAGCGTCTTTATAATTTGAATATAATGATTTTAAATCTCCTACATTGAGATTAGTTGTAACATTATTTTCACTTACTTTGAGTATTTTGTTTAATTTAAATATACTTGAAGACTGGCTAGCAGATTTAGCTAATGTATGAATAACTTGGCGCTGTCTTTCGGCACGTCCTTCATCACCGCCTGCACCTTCTTCTTTACGGCTACGTACATAATCCAAGGCTTTTTCCCCATCTAAATCTACTTTTTTCCCCTCTTCAAAACTCGATCCATTGTAGCTGAAAGTAGCATTACTTGTTACAGTTACTCCATCAAAGATATCAATAACCTGTTCAAACCCGTCCATGTCTAAAGTCACATATGCATCAATCGGCACGCTTAAATTTTGTCTAAGTGTATCCATTGCTATTTTTGGACCTCCATAAGCATAGGCATGTGCAATTTTTTCATTGCCGGCAACACCCGGAATCTCACTACTCATATCTCTAGGGATTGAAATAAGTTTTGTTTTTTTCTTTTCAGGGTTAATAGATGCAATTAATAAAGTATCTGTTCGTTGCCCCATATTTTCTTCTGCACGTTCAATATCTGAATCTACCCCGAAAATCGCAATAGAAATTGGTTTTTTAGATTTTATTTTCGCTTGGGCTGCTTTCGATTCTTCACCTGTCTTCTGTGAATCATGTATAGATTGATTTAAATGGATTAATTTATACGTAAAAAAACCGATGAGAATAATTAAAAGAATAAGTATAGTAATTAAGATTTTACCTTTTTTCGTTAGTTTCATAATGTGACTCCTTCTCTTCGGCTAGTCTCAAGCTTAATAACATAATTGTTAATACAATTAGGCTGCCTATCGTGTCAGAAAAATAATGTGCGTTAACATAAACTCTCGATATCATCATCGTAATAATTAAGGCGGTTCCAACGATTTTTGTCCATTTATTTTTTGTAATTAAAATAAGCAAAGTTACTAATAGACTTACACTTAATACATGCATACTTGGAAAGCTATAACCATCAAAATATATTGATGGTCTTGGACGCCCAATTGTATATTTCATAATTGTCCCAATTAAAAAAACACTGAAACTCCAAAATCCGTATAATAAAAATTGATCTTTGTTTTTAAAAAACAGAATAGCTAAAAGAAACAATACTAATAATAAGCAATTAAATGGAGAAAAAACATTAGATATAAAATGTAGCGTTTGTACAACCGTACCGCTAGGTAGATATTGATTTAAAAACTGGTGTACATAATAATCTATATTGAACATAAAACCATTGATAATCGATAACATAAGTAGAACGAGACTTGAATATAATAATGTGGAGAAATATATTTTATTCATTTATATCGCTCCTCTTTCTTAATTTCTCTTATAACCGCTAGCATACTGCCTAAAGCGATACTAATGCTTAGCATAGATGATCCCCCGTAACTTAATAACGGTAATGTTACGCCTGTTAACGGAATCAAGCCTGATACACCGCCTAAGTTTATAAATACTTGTATAAATAAGTAACTCACTACGCCCACACAAATAAGTTTGTAGAAATGATTGTTGGTTTTATTAGCATATGTAAAACCTTTAAATATTATAAAAGCATACATAATTAATATGAACATCACGCCTATGAGTCCCAACTCTTCAGAAATAACTGTGAATATAAAATCTGTATGTGGTTCAGGTAAATAACCTAATTTTAAAATTCCGTTTCCTAATCCACGTCCAAAAAAACCGCCGTTACTGATTGATACAAGCGCGTTAGTAAGTTGATAACCGTCATCATTTTCATATTTAAAAGGATCTAAAACCACTTTTATACGCTTCATCCTATATAGATTTTTAGAATCAAAAACTAAGGTATAAATTATGTATAATACTGTTGGTATTGAGGTAATAGCTAAAATTTGAACTTTTATTTTATTTTTGATATCAGAATACATTAAAATTGAAGCAATAATTGCAACAGTTAATAACATTCCTCCTAAATCTCCTTGCATTAATACAAGTACTAAACCTGCACCTAAAACACCTAAAGGTGGCACTAAATTTTTCAATTTATAGTCTCGTTTGTTTGTTAAGCGTTTATCTATAATAAATGCAAGGTAAAAAATAGCTACTAATTTTAAGAATTCTGATGACTGCACACTAAATAATCCTAGGTTAATCCAATTCCTCGAACCATTAACGTCTTTACCAATTAAAAGTGTTAGTAACAGTAGTGCTATCGTGCCTATAACCATAAACTTTTGGATACTAATACTTTTTAATGCATTAATATTAAAATACATACTAATAAATAGCATTAAGATAAAACCCAGAACGGAAAAAAGATACTGTCTTTTCATAAAGAAATTGGCCTCTATTGGTACTCCGTTAGTTAAGGTTCCTTTTGAAGCCGAAACCATGCTCGCACTGTAAATCATTATTACACCTATAACACTTAATATTATAAAAATGGATAGAATACCTAAATCCAAATTCTTAATGCGCATTTTAATTTTTTTTATTACCTTTAACATTACCTTAACCCTTTCTTAACTATTTATTTACAATTGTCACATAATTTTTATGTGCTGACAAATAATTTTAGGTTGACCTAAAATATATTGATTTTTTAGAGTTAGGTAGCCTCAAGAGATCAAATAAAGTACAACGTATTTGATTATTATATTTTATAAATAATCTGTCACTTCTCAAAAATAAGTATTAAGTTTTCCCGTAACTACTTTTTTAAGAGATTCTGCAACTATGGCTTTTAAATTATATGTAAATCGGAAAATGTAGTGGCTAATATAATAGAATTTTAGATATTAAAGCATTTGAATCAAAACAAGAGTGTACATTTAGCCCCTACCTTGATTAAACATTTAAAGATTCTTGTGAAATACTGTTTCTATTTGTACGATTAGGGCGTATGAGAATGGGTGTTTAAAATAATTGTAAGTGAGACAGAATTTGCTTTTGAAACGATTAAGCCACTTCTTTGAAAAGAAGTGGCTTTTAATATTTTAACCTTTCGATAACAACTCATTACGTTGACCAAACAAAAATACCGTGTTATATTCACTATACTGAACGGTAAGTATAGTAAAATTGAGATTAGGGCGTGAATCAAATCAATAAAAAGCAAGAATTATTAAGTTTAGCAGCAAAGATTATACAAGAAGATGGTATGCATAAATTGACCATGGATTATTTAGCTAAAAAGGCAAATATCACTAAAGGTGGTGTCTTATACCACTTTAATAATAAAGAAACATTAATAAAAAAAATGAATGAAATGGTTATAGAAGAATTTGAAACGGCCATAGAATATCACATTTCTATGCTTTCAGGGTCTTATAAGTTCACCAGAGCATATGCTCTGGCAACCCTTGACTGTTTACGTGAATCAAATAACACACAGTTAACAGCGGTTTTAATTTCTTCTCGCGAAGATAAAAATAGTTTGAAACTATGGAAGGATGTTACGCAGACTTGGCAGGAAAGATTTGCACTAGACGAAGGCAATCCTGATGAAATTTTAAAACTGCGTTTAATTAGTGATGGTCTTTGGTTTTCTATAATGTACGAATACCTCGACATGGAACAAATGCAACAAATGGAAAGAATCGTTTTCGAAATTTGTAATTCCTTAAATCAGGAGAATAAATAAATGGTCATTTTAATTGAAGGCACTTATATAAATTTCATCATTCTTAATATGTACCGTAAATACATTTCATAAGTATTAAGCAGATGATTAAAATTTTTAGTTAATTTAAATATTTATGACAGAGAGGGCCTTAACATGAACAATAACAAGCATCAAAAATATGAATATCTAGCAGATGATCCAAATTTTAAAACATTACCGATTATATTTTCACTAATTATTGGAGCTTTTTTTGCTATATTAAATGAAACATTATTAAATATTGCCCTTACATCTTTGATGAAAGAATTTGATATCACTTTACCAACTGTACAATGGATGACGACAGGGTTTATGTTAATTATGGGAATCGTAGCACCGATTTCTGCGCTGTTATTGCAGTGGTTTACGACAAGACAGTTATTTTTAAGTACTATGACCATTTTCACTCTTGGAACAATAATTTGTGCGGCGGCGCCAGCCTTTTCTATACTCCTTATTGGACGGTTCATTCAAGCAATCGGGACTGGGATGCTTTTGCCTATTATATTTAATGTATTTTTGCTGATTTATCCCCCCTTGAAACGTGGAAAAATCATGGGAATCGTTGGGTTTGTTATCATGTTCGCGCCAACTATTGGCCCAACTCTATCTGGAGTGATTGTTGAATATCTAGGTTGGCGTTTTTTATTTATTATGGTAATCCCATTTTCAATATTCTCAATTGCATTTGCGTTTAAATTTTTAATTAATGTTTCAGAAGTTACTAAACCTAAAATCGATTATTTATCATTAGTGTTTTCAACTATAGGTTTTGGGGCTGTTATATATGGCTTTAGTAGTGCTGGAGAAAGTAAATCAGGCTTTTTAAGTATAAATGTATTAATCCCAATAATTGTTGGAATCATTGGAATTGTCTTATTTTCAATAAGACAATTAAATTTAAAAGAACCTCTAATAGATTTAAGAGTATTTAAATATCCTATGTATACACACGCTGTTTTAATGTTTTTAATAATCATCATGACGATGTTTGCTTCAGAAATAATTTTACCTATCTATATGCAAGGGCCATTGGCTTTAACTGCAGCTACTGCGGGGTTAATTTTACTGCCAGGTAGTTTACTTAATGGGGCAATGTCGCCGTTGATGGGATATCTATTTGATAAATTTGGCCCGCGTGTTTTGATGATTCCTGCATCAATTGTGCTAAGTGGGGCAATGTATGTGATGAGTAGATTAAATGTGGACACGCCTTTGTGGGTTGTTATTGTTAGTTATATCTTGTTGATGTTATCTGTTTCAGCAATTATGATGCCTGCTGAAACCAATGGGTTAAATCAACTTCCAAAACACTTATATCCACACGGGACTGCAGTGATGACAACTTTACAACCAGTTGCTGGAGCAATTGGTGTTGCAGTATTTGTTAGTATTATGAATGCAAGACAGCTTCAATTTTTACAAAATTCAGGGAAACCACAAGATCCTGACACAATAAATCAGGCAATGGTCGCAGGAGTTGAACTCGTTTATTTTATTAGCTTTGCTATATCCATTATTGCCGTTATCTTATCGTTTATTGTCTACCGAGCGACGCCGAAAAAAATAGATTAATTATTTAACAAATAATTATACATTTTAAAAGGTATGACTAAACAATAAGACATAGCAATCCAACAAGAAAAAATGATCGTTATTAAGACCTGTGTTAATTTTGAAACAATAAAGAGACTCCTTTTAACAAGAGTCTCTTTTATTATGTTTTGTGTTAACTATAGATTATGTAAATTAAAAGTGGTTAAAAATATGGCTCTAGTATAGTTATTTTAGTTTTATTCTTTCAAATCGCTTTTTTTAATTATTATGAAAAAAATTAAAACTAAAACAATTAAATAAAAATAAGTGTATCCCATATTGAAAAGCAAAGTAGTATTCATTTTCACATTATCTCCATATGTTAATATCTCGTTTATCTCAGAAAAAGGAGGTAGTATCCAAGATATGGATTTTAAAAAAGGAATATATGTTATGAATACTTCTTTTAATAAAGAAATGAGTAAAATAAATACACCCATTAACCAAGCGTATTTTTTATTTGATAATGAAGTATTGGCAAGTATAAATGCAATACTTATTCCCAATATACAACCAGAGATGTGAGAATAGACTCCTAAAAACAAATGGAAAAATTGAATGTTTTTATCATATACATTCATTATTACTGGGTATCCAATAGCAAACAAAATCAAAGGAAGTAATAGTAATAATGAAAATACAAATTTGCCTATTAAATATTTGTATAATGACTGTAGTTGAATATAATGTAATTCTTTTTCGCTTAAAGTATCACTCTGTAAAATCATTACAGTAAGCCAAGTAGAAATGAAAGTAAGAACTATAAAACTTATTCCATAGCTAGATAAAATAGGGATGTCCTTATATACATATAAAAGCATAATCCATGTAATATAGATAACGTAAGGAGGAATGAATTTATAACTCCTTCCAAAATTTCTAAATTGATATTTGAGAAAATTATTCATCATTAAACAATTCCTTTACTTCTATGATGTGATTATTACGCTCTATTAATGACTTAATAACTTGGTCACTTTTATCGGACGGTAAAGTAATGAATATAATATCTGAGTCATATTTCAAATCAGTTAACGTAGTATATGTCCTTAGTAGTTCTAAAGCATCGTTACTAAATTTAGTTATAATTCGTTTTAAATGACTAACTTGTTTAGATGATACATCATTTACATTTTGTACAAAGCCTGTTTTCATATCTAAAACGTGGGTGCAAATGCTAGTTGCAAACTCATTTTCATGAGAAGTGAAAACAACCGTTGCTGTACCTTTTAAATCATTTAAAATAGTTTTCACTATATCTTGAGTAGCTGAGTCTAACCCAGATAAGGGTTCATCAAATAAATATACATCTGAGTCAGATAATAATGACTGTATTATGTTTATTTTCTGCAAAGTACCTTTAGAACAATATTTTAACTTCCCCTTTTTTTGAGAATTAAGTTTAAACAGTTCCAAATAATACAGAGTAGTTTCTCTTTTTTGGTTATATACTTTTGATATGTAATCAAGATATTCTAAAATTGTAAAGTTTAAATTTGATGGGAAATTGTCAGGCGTATAAGATACTTTTTTGTATTTTCTTTGAATATCGCCTTCTGTGGGATGTAGAAAACCAGCGATTAATTTCAAAGTAACACTTTTACCAGAACCATTTGCCCCCTGTATAAAAGTGGTTGATTTTTCTGGTATTTCAAAAGAAATATTTTTTAAAATATAATTTCCACTAAACTTTTTTGATAATTCATTTGCTTTAATAGCTATATCATCCAAATTAAAACCCTCGTTTCTTTCCTTTTTAACATGCCCTATATTTATCATAATATATTGATAGTATATACTTCCTACTATATTATTTAAACGTAATAAATTTTATTAGCCGTAATTTTTAAAACGTTCGATTTTGATACAAAACTTCTTAAAGTGATAAAAAAAAGTTTTTTTGATTATTTAAATCCATAAACTTGTCTTATAACCAATGTATGATAATTATTAAAAAATATGAGCTTTAGACAGCTTAAACATAACTGCAATTATGGCAGTTATGTCTTTTATTTTGTGTTTTGTCTATTTTGAATATTTTCCTGCGCTTTCTTAGCGCCGTTCAAAATTTCATCTATATGATAAAAGCCATTTACAATAATGATAGAGAGAATAATTAATCCAATACCCTTTAACCAACTTTTGGAAGAGTTAGTTTTTTGTCTCTTTGAAAAAATATGCCAATTAATGTTGCAGCTACAATGATTACAAATAGATATACCATATATCATCTTCCTTTTTTATAAAAAATATTAATATAAACAGATCTTTTCAAAGTTCTCCAAAACATTGAATTTTAGAATAATATTCGCTCAGTTTCATTATTTGTTTAGGCCTATATCTTTATATTAAAATAAAGTGCGATATAATTTAGTATGAAGTTAATACATAGGAGCTGTTCAAGCGATGAAATGGATTTTATTTGATAAAGATGGCACGTTAATATATTTTGACGGTAGTTGGATGAAGATTGGCTTGCAACTCGTCGACGATTTCATGGAAGCATATAAGGACGATATCCATGATATAGACGCAGCATATAAGCATTTAGGTGTCGTAGATGGAGAAATTCAACCTGGCACAATAATGGCTTCAGGCGCTTTAGAAGAAATGGTCAAAGCGTTATGTGGTATTGCTGGTCAGGACGTTTCTAAGTGGGCTCAAAAGAGAAGCCAAACACTTGTTGATAATAGAGTGCCAGAAAATGTTCTGGTAGAAGGCATTTATGAAACGTTGGAGACGCTACAAAATCAAGGTTATAAAATGGGGATAGTAACAAGTGATTCTAAAAAAGGCGTGGAACAATTTTTAGAAGTAACTGGTTTTGATCATTTCTTTGATGTAGTGATATCTACCGAAGCCAATGCAGTTGAAAAACCTAATCCAGAAGTACTTAACCCCTTGTTTAACCATTATGACGTGTCACCACAAGATGTAACCATCGTGGGTGATACTGCGAATGATATACAAACAGGTGTAAATGCTAAATTAGGCCTTACAATTGCTGTACTAACAGGTGTAGGTTTAGAACAAGAATTTGATAAAGCTGACCATGTTGTAGATAATGCGAATGACGTTCTAGGAATATTAAATCAATATGCGTAGTTCACAAATTATGTCATAATATACGTATCGTATATTATGACTTTTTCTTTATTATAAACTTTGAGGTGATTGAATGATTGATGGAAAATACGCAGATTATCAAGGTGAAACTTATAAAGTAGTTGATATTGTTGGTAATGAATTGGTACTGGCAACAGAAGACGAAAAGGCATTGGAACGTGGTTTTGAAGCACAAACAGCAAATCAATCAGCGCATACATTATATTTTAAACATATCGCGAGAGATGATGTAGATGAGCTTTATGCGTTATTTCAAGAAGCGAGGTATGAAGGCGCCGTTTTTGATTTATACCAAGATACAGAACAACAGCTTTATATTGGGACAGAAGATCAAGACAAAGCGAGCACATTTGGATTAGATCAGACGGATGAACATTACTATAGTAAGTATGTGTCAGAAGAGGAAATAGAGAAAATTATCTATCGCAGACATATTGAATAGTACATTGTCATAATAGTGAAAAAGGAGTGGGACATATAAATGCCTCACTCCATTCTTTTTTATAGCTGCTTTTCCTTTAGACAATATTTCTTTAAATAATGTCAGTACTTTGGGCCAATTCCTGACTAGTTAATATAACACCAGTACAAGACTACAAGAAGAGGTTTTATCATATCTAGCGAGTGTTGGATATATAAAATTGACTTGCGCTATAATCGTTTTAGCATTCCTAACTTGATTTCATACGAGACGCCTGAGGAAACAACACGAGTCGAAGACTACAGGCTGAGACCGTGTCCTAGGCAAGCGAGTATGAAATATATAGAAAAATCGAAGTTTTACTTTAGGAAAACGTGCAAAAAAATGCCAACAAAGTCGCAGACTCTGTTGACACTCCTTTTGTATTTGTATTAGCGTTGATCCACTTTACGATGTGTTTCAATGATATGACGAATCTTATCAATAACTGGGTTTAATGAGTCTGGATCATCATGTAAGTCATATTCATTAATATTCACACGTACAACAGGACATGCATTAAATTCACTGATCCAGTCGTCGTAACGTTTGAACAGTTTTTGCCAATATTCTGGGTCAGTTTCCATTTCCATCTGACGACCACGTTGTTTAATGCGATCAAGGACTTCATCATAATCACATTCCAAATAAATCAGTACATCTGGTTTAGGGAAATAAGGTGTCATGACCATAGCATTGAATAATTCAGAATATGTTTCAAAGTCTTCTGGGCTCATTGTACCTTGTTCTTCATGCATTTTTGCGAAAATGTCGACATCTTCGTAAATCGAGCGATCTTGAATGAAACCACCGCCATATTCAAACATGCGTTTTTGTTCTTTAAAACGTTCAGCTAAGAAATAAATTTGCAAGTGGAAACTCCAACGTTCAAAGTCGTTGTAAAACTTATCGAGGTAAGGGTTATGGTCGACGTTTTCAAATGAAGTTCTAAAATTCAAACGTTCGGCTAAAGCTTTAGTTAATGTTGATTTTCCTACGCCTACAGTACCAGCGATAGTAATCACAGCATCTTGAGGGATACCATATTTATTCATGCAATTGTCCTCCAATCAGTGGTTTCACTAATTCTAAAATATAATTATAATCATCATTGTGTTTAACGAAATCAAGGTGCGTCGTGTCGATGCGAATTACGCGCTCTCCGTCAGCTTTTAACGAATTGTAATAGGCATTATAATCACGCTTTAAATTAAGTAGGTAATTATCCTCAATTTGATGTTCAAAACTGCGGTTACGTTGTGCTATACGTGCTTTTAAGGTTTCTAATTCTGCATCTAAAAAGATGATGATATTAGGCATTTCTAGATCTTCAGTTAAAATATCATAAATTCTTGAGAATTTACTGTATTCGGCACCCGTTAAGGTATTATGTGCGAAAATTTTATTTTTATAAATGTGATAATCACTAACGATACCACTTTCATTTGAAACAAGATCCTGGAATTGTTTGTAACGATTACATAAAAAGAACATTTCTGTTTGGAAACTCCATTTAGAAATATCTTCATAGAAATCTGATAAAAAAGGATTTTCATTTACAATTTCTTTTTCTTCATAGTAATTGTAAGTTTGACTAAGTTTGTGCGCTAAAGAAGACTTTCCGACACCAATCGGGCCTTCAACAGCAATAAATTGTTTTTTCATATTTACCGCTCCAATGTTAAAATAGACAATAAATATTGTACCATATGTGAGGTGTAAGACACATGACAACTGACCAAAATTATATGAAAATTGCGATTGAAGAAGCTAAAAAAGCAGGGGATATTGGTGAAGTACCTATTGGTGCTGTTATCGTTCAAGATAATGAAGTGATTGCCAGAGCACACAATTTGCGAGAATCATCACAAGATCCGACTGCTCACGCGGAACACCTTGCAATTCAAAAAGCTGCTGCTGTCGTTGGTAGTTGGCGTTTAGAAAACTGCCGACTTTATGTCACGCTAGAACCATGCGTGATGTGTGCTGGAACGATTGTAATGAGCCGTATCCCGCATGTGATTTATGGAGCTAAAGATCCAAAAGGAGGCTGTGCAGGCAGTCTAATGGACCTGTTACAAGAACCAAGATTTAATCACCGGGCAACGGTTCAAACAGGTGTATTGGAGGAAGCGTGTAGCTGTTTATTAAAAACATTTTTTAAAAATTTAAGAAAAAATAAAAAAATCATACGAACAGACGATAATACAAATGACTAAAGATTTGGTAGAATATGAATGTGTTACAAATTTGTGGCAAATGAGAATGATGTGTAATCAAGATTGTGTTATCGATCATAGAAGGAAACGAGGTAAATTAATGATAAAGTTAATTGCAACAGATATGGATGGTACATTATTAAATGCGGCACATGAGATATCAGAAGAGAATATTAAAGCAATTCAATATGCACAGTCGCAAGGCATAACAGTAGTTATAGCTACAGGGCGTGCTTTTTATGAAGCGAATTCACCTGTGAATCAAACAGATTTGAAAGTACCTTACATTTGTTTGAATGGTGCAGAAGTAAGAGATGAATCTTTTAATATCATGAGTACATCTAAATTGAATCGTGAGTTAATTAATAGAATCACAACAGAGATGAATAAGGAAGATATTTATTATCAAGTTTATACAAACTTAGGTATCTACACTGAAAATCCTCAGCGTGATTTAGAAATATATATAGATATTGCAGAACGTGCTGGTCAAAAAGCAGATGTAGAAAAAATTAAAGCTGGTATTCAAAAACGAATTGATAATGGTACTTTAAAAGTTGTAGATAATTATGACAAGATTGAAGATACACCTGGGGAAATCGTCATGAAAATCCTTGCTTTTGATAGTGATTTAGAAAAGATTGACCGTGCAAGTGAGAAACTGGCGCAATCAGAAAGTCTTGCGATTTCTTCTTCCTCAAGAGGTAATATTGAAATTACACACTCAGATGCACAAAAAGGTATAGCGTTAGAAACGATTGCAGAGCGTCTTAATATAGATATGGAAAATGTTATGGCAATTGGTGATAACATGAATGATATTTCTATGTTAGAGCGTGTAGGTTACTCTGTAGCAATGGATAACGCAACACCTGAAGTAAAAGCAGTATCCAAGTATTCAACAGATACAAATGAGCAAAGTGGTGTCGGAAAAGCGATTATCAAATTGCTCAAAGAAAATAATGAAATTTAGTATGAGGAGAAGTGTATTATGAAAGGTTTAATCATTGTAGGGAGTGCGAAAATAGGTTCACACACAACAGCACTATCCCAATATTTAAAAGGGCATTTTGAAGAACATGAATTTGAAGTTGAAATTTTTGATCTAGCAGAAAATCCAATTCATCAACTCGATGTTTCAGGAGCTTCTAGTCCAAGTGAAACATATAAAAATAATTTAAGTACATTACAATCTAAAGCAAGAGAAGCGGACTTTTTCGTTTTAGGAACTCCGAATTATCATGGTTCATACTCTGGTATTTTGAAAAATGCTTTAGATCACTTAACTATGGACGATTTCAAAATGAAACCTGTAGGCCTTATTGGTAATAGTGGTGGCATTGTAAGTTCAGAACCGCTATCACATTTACGTTTAATTGTACGTACATTATTAGGTATTGCAGTACCAACACAAATTGCCACGCATGATACAGATTATAAAAAATTAGACGATGGTACATTATATTTAGATAATGAAGAATTCCAATTACGCGCTAGATTATTTGTAGATCAAATCATTTCTTTTGTTAAAAATAGTCCTTACGAACATTTAAAATAGGTTAAATGATTAAAATATACTAAATAACTGTTAGGTTTCTACATAGGAATCTAACAGTTATTTTTATGTATGCTATTTTGGGGTTGATGGTTTTAAAATAGAAGCTACAATTGTATGATATTGTTCTAGAATAGACTTTATCTTGGGTAGGTCGATATCATGTAAATGAATGCAGCGCTCATCATATGTATCTCTAGATTTTTTTAATAGACCCAGCTCAATAAGATTGTTGATTTGTATTGAAATTGGTGTGTGTTGACTATACAACAGCCTTTTGAGTTCAACCGCTTCAATACTTTCTTTGTTAATAAAAAGTAATTTATCCAATATAACTATTTCAGTAAATGTAAGATTCAAATTTTGTTTCACTACTTTTTTAATTAATTTTCTCTTTTCTTCGTACGTTATCATATTCATGTCATCACCACGTTAAGTTATTTTTTTGAATGTTTATTTGTTTTTGAATAATGGGTGCACATCTATTTTGAATGCCTTCTATAACAGGTTGCTTGTATTTAAATTCATAGGGGCTTACACCTCTGATTTCTTGAAAGTAATGTATATAATCCTTGAGTGAACGAAAATGATACTGTCGCCAAACAAAATCTAAAGCACAACCATTTAATAAGGCACATGCTGAAAAGTGAATTTTTAAAGCAATGATGTAGTTTGATAAAGTACAACACATAAGTGCTGAAAATTCACGCGATAAAAAGCTGTTATTCACAAAAAAATGGTGCGCAATGTCCTGACAAATTAACTTTCTTTCACAATTGTTATTAATATATAGAATTACGTCTTTAATCAATACATTTTTAAAATTTCGTTCAGATTTAGAGTGGGGTATTGTATCAATGTTATTAAGATAGATCGCTTCAATTAGAAATAATAATTTTCGTTCTATATCTGAAATAATTGATTTATTTAAAATAGATAAGATGACGTCGCTATAATGTGCTTTCAAATCGGGTTTATCATTACCCATTATATTATTCTTTTTTTGAACATACTTATTCGAAAGTTTATAATAATAGTAATTATTTATAGATAGACATAATAGCGTGCCTTCGAAGTTGATATCATTAATACATTCATAGTCTTGAATATAAAAGATGTCTCCAGCACGGTAATGTTGAAAATCGTTATTTTTAATTATTGTAATTTCTCCCTCGAAAACTAAGTAGATATTTAAAAAATGGTTAGTACGTAAACATTTGAAATTGGATGTTTTATTATTATATATCTTTAAACCATAATCCATTATTTATTTCACCACACCTATAGACTAAGGAGTATGTCCTCTATAATAATAATTTTAATATGAAAAGTGTATATAGAACATCAACAAAATTTAACTCTTGATAGACATTATTTTAAAATTAATATGGGACTTTAAATTTTAGAGTAAATAATTTAATAGTAACCCTTAAAATTTTACTTTTTAATAATTAAAAACATAACGTCAAATAAGTAATGTAGAAAATAGAAATAACATTAACTAGATATATTCAAATTATGAACAAAAAAAGAGTACTAATAAATATCTATTAGTACTCTTATAATAAATAAAGCGTATGAGTTAAATTGTGCTTAACTATTTTTGATATTTTAATTTGGCGAAAGCATCATGTTGGTGAATAGATTCTTCATTGCGACATTCTATTTCAAAACCATCAAGCCACTCGAATCCTACTAAATCTGCAGCGATAAGACGGATAAGGTCTTCTACAAATCTTGGATTTTCATAAGCGTGTTCTGTAACGCTTTTTTCATCAGGACGTTTTAAAATAGGATATAAAATAGAGCTTGCATTAGCTTCCATTGCATCTAGAATTATTTCTTTATAATCACTTATTAAATCAACATCTTTACTTAGATAAGCTTTTACAGTGATAATACCACGTTGGTTGTGTGCTGAGTATTCACTAATCTCTTTTGAACAAGGACATAGTGTAGTGACCGCAGCTTGGATTGTAATCTCTTTACGTGTTACGTCATCTTTATCAATCGCTAAACCATAAGTTACATCGGCATGACCGATAGCTTTAATTTGAGTGACTGGGCTGTAACGGTCGAAGAACCACTTAGCTGAGACATCTAAACCAGCAGCGTTTTGTTCCATGCTAACTTGTAAGCTACGTAATAATTGATAAAGTGCGTCAAAGTCTAGTTCGATACCATTATCATAATGCTTTTCGACACTTTCTAATATACGGCTCATATTAATGCCTTTTTCGTCTTGGTTTAAACTTGTTGAAAAACTAAAGTTTCCAGCAGTTTGGAAACGATCTACAAGTACTGGGTAAACTAGGTTTTTTATGCCTACCTCTTCGATTTCAAATAAGAAATCTTTATGCGTACTTTGTAAGTCTTTCATATTTTCTTTTTTAGTTGGTTTCGTACCTTCGATAGGGTCAACGGAACCAAAGTGCTTCCATCTGCCTTCTCTAGTAGATAAGTCAAATTCTGTCATGCTATTGCCTCCACTTAAGATTCAAAGTTATAAGTCCAATAAGGTTCTACTTCTAAGAAACTGTGTGCTTCTCCAGGTACGTCAGGTGTTGCAAGTGACTCTAAGAATGGACCTGTTTGAGATGCATGTGCTTCAAATGTACGTAGTTTAACCTCTTTATAATCACTGATCTCATTTAGAATGTCTGGCGCACCTAATTTTTCATGTGCGTCATTACTAAATGCTACAAGCTGTAAACGTGGTCTTTCAGATTCTGGCATACGACCAACTGTTCTCACAACTGCTTCTGCAGTAGCTTCATGGTCAGGATGAACAGCAAACTGTGGATAGAAAGAAATAATAACAGATGGTTGTAATTCATCAATTAGGGTTTTAACCATTGCATCCATTTCATCGTGTGGTTCGAACTCTACAGTTTTATCTCGTAAACCCATTTTACGTAAATCAGTTATGCCTATTGCTTCCATTGCTTTTTCTAATTCTTTTTCACGAATATCTGGTAATGTCTCACGCGTAGCAAAAGGTGGATTGCCTAGATTGCGTCCCATTTGTCCGAGTGTCAAACATGCGTACGTGACTGGAACTCCATTATCGATATAGCGTGCTAATGTGCCTGCAGATGAGAACGATTCATCATCTGGATGTGGAAAAATTACTAATACTTGGCTTTCCTCTGCCATGATACGCCCTCCTTATGCTTTGAACGGTTGAGTACTAATTTCTAAAGCAGCAGCTAATTGACCTTCATAGTTAAACCCTGCTAGAAGAAACTCACCATTCTCATTCACTTCATAATGTGTTAACCCTTGGACATAGACCCAACCGCTATCTTTCAGTTTAAGACCGACACGGAAAGGATCTTTGTTGCCACCTTTAAGTTGAGCGTGCTCGTAGGTCACTTGAATATTTCTTAAAAAAGTTCCTGCATTAAATACACGTTGGTCAAAGTGAGCAGCATATGCGCCATTTGTTGTTTCAACATGTAAGTATACAGGTTTATGCTCATATGAAGAAAGTAATGCTTGTACTTCCTCATTGTTTATTTGTTCCAAAATTTTGCCTCCTTGCTTCCAAACCCAACATTACAAAATGCAATTATTTATAATTACTTAACAGAATAGTTTTCGATGATATAAGTCTATACTTTAGTGTAAACCGACTCGTATATATTTTCTACCAGAAAAGTGAATTTATATCTAAGAATTGTATTTTATATTTTGATTATCTCTTCATTCTACTAAAAACCACAACAGAAATGTATCACTCTGCTCAATTTATAGTAAAAAGTCTCAACTTAATAGTGAAATAGGGCTGGAATCCAATTCCTGTTAAAAATATATAAAAGAAGTATAATGCATAAGTGTAATAACATTTATATATAATTTGCATAATAATTAATTTATTATGACTGTAGTTTTAACAATAAAACATAGAATTAACATAGGTATTAACGGGTATATTCATTTTATGTAGAGGATGTACGGGTATTTGTCGTGTTATTTTACTAGTTTAATATATGAAACTAAGGGTAAATAGCTTAAGTGCAACATTATATAGTAAGTTAAGTCACAACGGTGGCTCTATAATTTAATTCAAGAAGGGATGATCATTTTGGAATTACAACTAGCAATTGATTTATTGAATAAAGAGGAAGCTACAGAACTTGCGAATAAAGTTAAAGATTATGTAGATATCGTAGAAATTGGTACACCAATCGTTATTAATGAAGGTTTACCAGCGGTTCAATATTTAAACGATAATATAGAAGGCGTAAAAGTACTTGCAGATTTAAAAATTATGGATGCTGCAGACTACGAAGTAAGCCAAGCAGTTAAATTTGGTGCAGACGTAGTAACAATTTTAGGCGTTGCAGAAGATGCATCAATTAAAGCAGCAGTTGAAGAAGCACATAAAAGTGGTAAAGAATTATTAGTAGATATGATTGCAGTACAAGATTTAGAAAAACGTGCTAAAGAATTAGATGATTTAGGCGCAGACTATATCGCTGTGCATACTGGTTATGACTTACAAGCTGAAGGTCAATCTCCTTTAGAAAGTTTACGTAAAGTTAAATCAGTTATCTCTAACTCAAAAGTAGCTGTTATTGGTGGTATTAAACCAGATACAATTAAAGAGGTTGTAGCAGAAGAACCAGACTTAGTTGTTGTTGGTGGCGGTATTGCTAACGCAGACGATCCAGTTGAAGCTGCTAAACAATGTAGAGACGCGATTGAAGGCAGATAATATGACTGAAATTACAAATTATCGCTTAATATTAGATGAATTAGACCATACACTATCGCACGTTAAAGAGAGTGAAGCAAAAGCGTTTTTAACACAAGTGGTTGAAGCGAATCAAATATTTGTTGCAGGCAAAGGTCGTTCGGGCTTTGTAGCAAATAGTTTTGCAATGCGTTTAAATCAATTAGGCAAATATGCGCATGTTGTGGGTGAGTCTACGACGCCGTCTATTACTGAAAAGGACTTGTTTGTTGTCATCTCTGGGTCAGGTTCGACAGAGCATTTAAGATTATTAGCAGATAAAGCTAAATCTGTAGGTGCAGAAGTCGTATTATTGTCGACAAAACCAGCATCAGCCATTGGTGAACTTGCCAATGCAGTGATTGAGTTGCCAGCTGGGACGAAATATGATGCTGAAGGTTCAGCACAACCATTAGGTAGCCTATTTGAACAAGCAACACAAGTGTTTTTAGATAGTATTGTTTTAGATTTAATGACTGAGTTAAAAGTTGATGAAGAAGCAATGCAACAAAACCACGCAAATTTGGAATAACCATAATTTAAATAAAACAACATCATTGAACAATATTAAAGGCTTCTGTGTAAAATTAACAGAAGCCTTTTTATTATGCTAAAAATCATGTATATAAATTTTACTTTTCAGATATAGAGTTTAATTAACTTGGTTACGGCAGGTTTTATCAACCTTATATTAATCGAATAATTAAGTTAATCCTTTTATTATTTATTGCTTTTTTATATAAAAAGTTTTAATTCTATAACCTAGGGAAAAAGGTAATAAATTGGGTAAAAAGGGGCGATGTTAATGTCTATATCAATGGCTTTTGATTTTATGTTGAATGATGAGATAAAGCGGGTTGAAGCACCGGAAACAGTACGTAGTTATTTAGAAAGAAATGATGTTGAACTGCCGAGTCTTTGTTATCACCCAAGTCTCGGTGCAATTGAAACTTGTGATGCTTGTATCGTCAAAGTGAATGGTGAATTTGAACGTGCGTGTTCGACAGAATTAAAACCAGGGGACGTCATTGAAACTAAAGATAATGAAGTCCATGAGGCACAACTTATTGCATTGGACCGAGTTTTAGGCAACCATGAACTTTATTGTACAGTATGTGATTTTAACAACGGTAACTGTGAAATACATAATACAGTTAAACAGATGAAAATTGAACACCAAGAGACGCCACACACAACTAAAGGTTCTGAGGTTCAGCGAAATGCATTTTACCGCTATGATCCAGATCAATGTATTCTTTGTGGAAGATGTGTAGAAGCTTGTCAGGATCTACAGGTCAATGAAACTTTATTAATTGACTGGACCTTAGAAAGACCACGTGTCATTTGGGATAATGATACGACGATTGATGAGTCATCATGCGTTAACTGTGGACATTGTTCAACAGTGTGTCCTTGTAATGCAATGATGGAAGTAGATATGGAAGGAGAAGCAGGTTTCCTTACAAGTATGGCAGAGAAAAATTTCAGGCCATTAGTAGAGGCGACAAAAGAAGTTGAAACAGGATACGGTTCATTAATGACTGTTTCAGATGTTGAAGCACAAATGAGAGAACAGCGTATTGAAAAAACAAAAACAGTCTGTACCTATTGTGGTGTGGGATGTTCATTTGACGTATGGACGAAGGACCGTGAAATTCTAAAAGTTGAACCGTCTATAGATGCGCCAGCAAATGGTGTATCTACATGTGTAAAAGGGAAGTTTGGATGGGATTTCGTAAATAGTGAGG
This sequence comes from Staphylococcus equorum, assembly GCF_029531845.1. Lineage (GTDB taxonomy): Bacteria > Bacillota > Bacilli > Staphylococcales > Staphylococcaceae > Staphylococcus > Staphylococcus equorum_C. The sequence continues at coordinate 174,086 of NZ_JAMBPV010000003.1, read as the reverse complement.
AACGTCTTGAAAAACCACTCATTCGTGAAGGTGACTCATTTAGAGAAGCAGAATGGGAAGAAGCATTGAACTTAATTGAAGACAAATTCAAAGCGAAGATTGCCCAAAAAGGTGCAGATGCGTTAGCTTTCATCTCATCTTCCAAGTGTACAAATGAAGAATCTTACTTAATGCAAAAACTTGCGCGGGGCGTAGTGGGTACAAATAACATTGATAATTGCTCAAGATATTGTCAGTCTCCGGCGACAATGGGCTTATGGCGTACAGTAGGGTACGGCGGTGATTCTGGTGGAATTAATGAAGATATTGCTGAAGCTGAACTTATCATTTCAATAGGCTCTAATACTGCTGAATCACATCCTGTTTTAGCCACACGTATTAAGCGTGCTCAAAAATTACACGATCAAAAAGTTATCGTAGCAGATTTACGCAAACACGAACTTGCCGAACGCGCAGACTTATTTGTACAACCAGCACCAGGCAGTGATTTAGTATGGTTGTCAGCAGTAACAAAATATATTATTGACCAAGATTGGCAAGATGATGCTTTTCTTGAACAGCATGTTAATGATGTTGATGAATATATGGATAGCTTGGAACAATATACGCTTGAGTATGCGGAAGAAGCCACAGGCATGTCACAAGAAACGTTAATTGATATAGCCCATTCAATACATGAAGCAGAGTCTACTTCTATTTTATGGGCGATGGGTGTTACACAACATGGCGGTGGTAGTGATACAAGTACAGCAATTTCTAATCTGTTGCTCATTACTGGTAACTATATGAAGCAAGGTGCGGGCGCATACCCACTTAGAGGTCATAATAATGTGCAAGGTGCCAGTGACTTTGGTAGTATGCCAGACCGTTTCCCTGGTTATCAATTTGTATCTGATGATGAAGTACGTCATCGCTTTGAAGAAAACTGGGGAACAAAAATCCCTACAAGATCAGGTTTAAATAATCATGAAATGGTAGATGCAATTCATGAAGGCGAACTCGATATTGTCTATATCAAAGGCGAAGATATGGGCATCGTTGATTCGAACATTAACTATGTACAAAAGGCTTTTGAAAAATTAGATTTCTTTGTAGTGCAAGATATATTCTTCTCTAAAACTTGTGAATATGCTGATGTAATATTACCAGCAAGTCCGAGTCTTGAAAAAGATGGAACATTTGTTAATACAGAACGTCGTTTCCAACGTATTTATAAAGCATTGGAACCATTAGGAGAATCTAAACCAGACTGGCAAATTATTACAGAAATTGCCAACCGTTTAGACGCAAATTGGGATTATGCACATCCAAGCGAAATCATGGATGAAGCGGCATCTCTAACACCTCTTTTTGCAGGTGTAAGTTATAACCGTTTAGATGGGTACAATAGTCTTCAATGGCCAGTAGCTGCAGATGGGGCAGATACGCCACGCCTATTTGAAAAAGAATTTCCACTGCCGGAAGGTAAAGCGAAACTTTGGCCAGTAGAGTGGACTAAACCACTGGATTTCGGTAATGAATATGATCTACATGTTAATAATGGTCGTTTATTAGAACATTTCCATGAGGGCAATATGACATATAAATCTGAAGCAATCACTGGAAAAACACCGAACGTCTTCCTTGAAGTTTCACCTGAACTAGCGAAAGAACGTGGGATCGAGGATGGCACTAAAGTTCGTTTAATGTCACCTTATGGCAAAGTGAAGGTCGACTGTATTGTTACTGAAAGAGTAACAGGAAATCAACTTTATCTTCCTATGAACACGAACGGAGAAGGTGCGATTAACCATTTAACAAGCTCACATGCTGATAAAGATACTGATACACCAGCTTATAAAGAAGTTTCAGTGAAAATGGACATATTAAAACCAGAAGGTGAAAGTCCATTAACTACAAAAAATCACCGTTATGGTAATCCACAACCACAAATTGGTGTAAACGTTAAAGAAAAATGGGCACGTAGTGATTATAAATTCCCTGGAGATGTCGTAAAAGAAAAGAGGGTAAATAAATAATGGCTAAAGCAACGAAAATCATTTATAAGCAAGAAATCGACCCTGAAATTAAGCATGAACAAGAAGTGAAAGAACTAGAACAACAACTACTGGAACATAAAGATAGTTTAGAGGACTTGTTTTCTATATTGGAAAAAATGAAAGATCATAAACTTCTCGAAATGATGGATGCTGGTCTTGGTCAGAGTGAAGATATTATTCACCGACTAGTAATGTCAGTGCAAGAAACAGATGCTTCAAAATCTATGAAAAATATGCTTATGATTGTGCAGTTACTAGGTACAATAGATATGGAAGAGCTAGAACCTATAGTACTCAAATTTAATAAAGGAATTGAAAACGCAGGTAAATTTGAACATGGCAAAGGTCATGGAGGATATCTAAGTCTGATATCTGCGTTAAGAGATCCTCAAGTGATTGAAGGTACAAATGTAGTGCTTAGAATTGTTAAAGGACTTGGGGTAGATGTAAGCGATGAGAAAAAATCTACATCACAATTAGAAAAAGATGAAGAAAGACATCAGCGAGAACAGCAAAAAAATAGTGGGAAACCATCTTCATCAAAATGGGTTGTCCTATCAGTTGCAGCAATTGGAGGATTAATTCCATTACTATTTATGAAAAAGTAAGGATTTCATGTATAAAAGGTGATGTTTTATTTAGTACAAAAATGCCGACAAAGCATTTAGGCTCTGTTAACAATATATAAGAGAGAGAAAGACTAAATGATACGTTTTTCTCTCTCTTTATTTTTGCATTTTAAAATTAATCTAAATGAACTCGATTATGATCTTCCATACTATTTTCTTTTGTCATATCTAAACATTGTTTGCATGTTATAAAAGTGATTATTGCAAGTGAAGCTATGATGTTAATAGTTAAAAGTTTCTTCATTTTAATCATCCTAACTGTTTAATGGTTTTTATATCAATTACAATGCACTAAGTTCGTTTTTGACGAGTTTTTATTTTCAAAAAAGCACAATAGATATGCGTGATAAAAATTTGTTGCATATTACCTTTTCCCTTATGCTGAATTTCTAATCAAACATATCTAAAGCGTAAACGTTATAGCTATGTTAAATAAGTCATTGATAACAACGTGTATAGTAATAATTATTTAATACTACAATTTATTTTAATATTAAAAATAATAAATTTAAAAATTATAAAAAGGCTTAATTAGAATCTATAAGTGAATTTTAAAAGGGTAACTAATGATTAGAAATAAAACAAATAGGGGATACTATAAAAAAATAGTTTAGTTACCTTTAGACTGTTTTTACGCAAATCTATGACAATTTGATTTTAATACATTATTAAAGGGGAGATGTAATGGAAAAAATCGTTGCTTTTTCAGATTGGCTTTGGGGATTTCCTTTAGTTACTTTATTATTAGTTGCAAGTTTATATTTAACAATAAACTTGAAATTTATTCAATTTAGACATTTCTTTTATATGATGAAGCAGACCTTTGGAAGTATCAATAAAAAACCAGAAGGCGAAGGTACAATCACACCGAGGCAAGCACTGACTTCGGCGTTATCATCTACGATAGGCGCTGCGAATATTGTTGGGGTGCCTACTGCTATTATGATGGGCGGTCCTGGTGCTGTCTTTTGGATGATGGTAATTGCTTTTCTAGGCATGGCTTTAAAATTTAGTGAAAACGTACTCGGTGTACATTATCGTGAAAAAAACAAAAAAGGCGAATTTGTTGGTGGACCTACATATTATATGAAGAAGGGTTTTAAAAACAAAAAATTAGGAGCCATTTTCTCTACCATCTTCGCTTTTGCGCTTATGATAGAGCTTATACCCAGTATTATGGTGCAGGGTCATTCGGCAGCGAGTACTGTTCATGATACATTCAATATAAATATGGGTGTAACTGGCGTTGTTTTAGCTATTCTTGCAGCATTAGTCGTGTTTGGTGGTATTCAACGTATTGCATCATTTGCTGAGAAGATTGTACCAATCATGGTGGGTTTATATTGTTTCTTAGGGTTTACCATTATTATTATGAATATCACTCAAGTGCCGCATGTCATTGCACTTGTTGTTGAACAAGCTTTTAATCCTAGTGCAGCATTAGGTGGAACATTCGGTGCAGCGCTCGCAACTACAATCCGTTGGGGGTTTGCGCGAGGTATATACTCTAATGAAGCAGGTCTTGGTACGTCACCTATTGCCCATGCAGCTGCTAAAACGGATCATCCTGTACGTCAGGCTTTTTGGAGCGTCAGCGAAATTGTAGTTGATACGCTTGTCGTGTGCAGTACGACTGCTTTCGTTGTGCTTGTTTCTGGCGTATGGAAAGCAGATGATGCCAAATCACAATCTGCAGCACTCACAGCCAGAGCATTTGAAGATGCTTTTGGACAATTTGGCAGTATGAGTGTATCGATATCAATGTTATTTTTCGTGTTTTCAACGGTTATCGTCGTAATCTTTTACGGCTCTAGAATGGCAGAATTCTTATTTGGATTAACAGGTGCTTGGATTATGAAAGTCGTCTACGTATTATCATTAGTCGTAGGTGCTTTAGGAGCAGCAACACAACTGTGGGATTTATTAGATTTAGCACTCGCAATTGTGCTTATACCTAACGTTATCGCTGTCCTCATACTTTCGCCAAAAGTAAAATCATTAACCATAGATTTCTTTAAAAATTACAAATAAATTTCTCTATGTTAATAGAAAATCCCCCACTATAAAATGCAGTGGGGGATTTTTGGTATGCAGATTTCGCTATAATTGGGTTTGAATTTTTTATTGTTGAGAAATTAATTAAGTTAATGGGATTTGAATTGAAAGTATTATCGAATTCTAAATAGAATTGGGATTAAGATGCTATGAATCGCCACGAATAAAATTTATCAGTGATTCTCTAAAGATAAACTACTACAATAAATGTTAATATGATTCATATAAAAGTTTACAATTTAAAGGATGACATGAAAATGGAAATATTAGCAAAAATTAATCAATACGCACAAGAACAGCCGCAACGTTGGGCATTGCAATTTGATGATTTAAAGTGCAATTATAAACAGTTGAAAATAAAAATCGAATTAGTGGTAGAAGATTTAACGAATATTCCTAGTTATCAATTTGTAGCACTCGTCATGAAAGACCCACTGGAAACAATCATATATTACTGTGCATTGTTAAGGCGCAATTGTATTCCATGCATATTAGACTTTCAATGGTCACAAAGCCAGATAGACGTATTGCTAGAGCATTATGGAATTTCTTATGTAATTAATGATGAAAAAGAAGTAATAATTAAAGACATTAAAGATAATCAATTGAAGTGGCATGATGATTTGTTACATATTGGTTTTACTTCAGGAACGACGGGCTTACCAAAAGCTTATTATCGTAATGAAAAATCATGGTTATATTCTTATAAAGAAAACGAAAAACTATTAGAAGAACCGGTTAATATACTAGTTGCACCTGGTCCTTTATCTCATTCACTGTCTTTATATGCATGCATTTATGCGTTATATAGTGGTAGAACATTTATCGGACAAGGTCAATTTGATGCGTCATTGTTATTACAAACGATTGAAAAAGTATCTAAAATGACCGCCATGTTTTTAGTACCAACGATGTTAACATCATGTTTGGCTGAAAATATTAAAATGAATCAAGTGCGCTATATTTTTTCTACAGGTGACAAATTACCTCCAGATACAAGAAATAAAGTGCAAAGATATATGCCACAAACTATATTAATAGAGTTCTTTGGCACATCTGAAGCAAGCTTCATAAGTTATAACTACAATAATGAAGCCCCATATAATTCTGTCGGTTTACCTTTTCCAAATGTGAAAATAAATTTGGCATCTCAAGATGGACAAGGTGTGGGCGTGTTACATATTAAAAGTAATATGGTATTTAGTGGTTATGCAAATCGTGATGTTTCACAGAGTGAATGGATAGAAATTGGTGATTTTGCTTCACTTGATCATAACGGATATCTCTATTTGTACGGACGGCAGAGTGACCGCATGATTATTGGTGGCCGAAATGTTTATCCGTCTGAACTTGAAAGTGTATTACAAGCGTATGACTATTTTAATGAAGTGTGCATAGTGAGTGAACCACATTCGAAGTTTGGTGAAATTGCAGTACTACTTTATACAGGCACACAAGATGTGTCTTACCAGTCTTTAAAAAGTTTTTTATCCGTACATTTGGCAAGATATCAAATACCATCTAAATTAATTAAAATAGACAAAATGCATTATACAGAAAGTGGGAAAATTGCTCGTAGACAAATGAAGGAACGTTACTTAGGAGGAGAGTTTAAATGATGAAAGAAGCGGTGATTGTTGCGGCAAAACGTACAGCATTTGGCAAATTTGGAGGCAAGGTTAAACATGTAGAGCCAGAATATCTCATAAAGCCATTATTTACATATTTCAAAGAAACATCCCCACAGGTGATGTCAAATATAGATGACGTTATTCTCGGTAATGTCGTAGGCAATGGAGGTAATTTAGCAAGAAAGTCCTTACTCGAAGCTGGATTGAGCCAAAATATTCCTGGCGTAACCATCGATAGACAGTGCGGCTCAGGTTTAGAAGCAGTTTTACAAGCTTGTCGTATGATACAAGCAGGAGCAGGTACGATTTATATGGCAGGAGGTGTAGAAAGTACGAGCCGTTCACCTTGGAAAATAAAACGCCCTCAATCTGTTTATGATACGCAATTACCAGAGTTTTTTGAACGTGCATCGTTTGCTCCTGAGAGACAAGACCCATCTATGATTGAAGCAGCTGAAAATGTAGCTCAAACTTACAACATTTCAAGAACGGCACAAGATTATTATGCATGGATGAGCCATCAAAAAACGATGGTTGCATATGAAAATCAAATCATTTCCCGAGAAATAATTCCATTTCAAGTTAAGGGAGAAACGTTTCAACAAGATGAAAGTATTAAACCCAAGCTAACTGAACGGACTCTGAATCGTTTGAAGCCACTCATACCTGAAGGGACAGTTACTGCAGGAAATTGCTGTATGAAAAATGATGGGGCAGCGTTATTAATGATTATGGAAAAAGAAACTGCTAAAGCATATGGTTTTACTACGGGATTAGCATTTACTGATGGTTTAACTGTAGGCGTAGACCCGAATGTATTAGGTATTGGTCCTGCACCAGCAGTGAAACGATTATTAGAAAAAAACCATTATACTATTGATGAAATTGATGCTGTTGAATTGAATGAGGCCTTTGCATCACAAGTGTTAGCAAGCCAAGAAATGTTGGGATTATCTGCTGCGAAATTAAATGTTTATGGAGGATCAATCGCTACGGGGCACCCATATGGTGCAAGTGGCGCAGCCTTAGTGACGCGATTGTTCTATATGGAAACATATCAAAGAACCATTGCTACAATGGGAATAGGAGGGGGCATGGGCAATGCATTATTATTTAAAAGATGGACATGAAGAGCAAGAAATTATATTTAATGAAGCCGAAGTAATGGCTTATAATCAATACTTCAACCAACATCCCTTAAACAAAGTACCTCATTTATACTGTGCTAAGTTATGGCCACAATTTCAGTTATTTCAACAACATGCAAGTCGTAATATTTTACTGAAAGAAACAGAAATTAAGCAATCAAATTCACTTAAAACGAATGAAACGTATCTTGCGCATATGTATATTGCTGAGAAAAAGAAAATAAAACAATTTATGAAATATACTTTCAGATTAGAAATAAGTAAAAATAGTGAAAACTATATTACGATTAAACAAACATTTTTGGAGTAGATATAGCATGATACAAATAACAGCAGAACAAGTGAATGACTATTTGGAGTTAATCCATGATCAAAACCCAGTGCATCAAAGGATAGTACCTGGTCAAATGATTGTGCAACTTGCACTCACGAATAAAAAATTAGCATGGACATCCTACAAAGTGAAATACGTAGCATCGGTTGAAATAAATGAGACTTTAGATATTGAACCTGTGACAAATGAAAAAGTGGTTGTTTCTAATCAAAGTGGTGATGTTAAAATTTTTATATTTAAAATATAAAAGCGATATTTAATCTGTGAATATAGGAAAGTAACTATGCATTGTTAATTAAAATGGAATATAATAATTATCGAAAAATTATTAAAAATAAAAAGTAATAAATAGATATCAATTTGACAATGCAAACTAACTCCGTATAATAATATAGCATGTTAAAAGGAGTGAGACATTCATGGATTATGATAAAGATTTTGATGAAAGCAAGATAAATAAAGTTAATCCTAAAACGGCTAAAAAAACAGTGTTTGCCACAGGTATCGGTAATGCTATGGAATGGTTTGATTTTGGGTTGTATTCTTATTTAGCAGTAATACTCGGACAAAACTTTTTCAGTTCGGTAGAAAATGATCAACTCAAAACAATTTTTACATTTGCAACATTTGCAATCGCCTTTCTACTACGACCTGTTGGCGGTATTATCTTTGGCATTATTGGAGATAAATACGGTAGAAAAGTAGTGCTAACCACAACCATTATTATGATGGCATTCTCGACATTGTTCATTGGCCTATTGCCTACATATGAACAAATTGGTATTTGGGCTCCAATATTACTATTACTAGGTAGAGTGTTACAAGGATTTTCAACAGGTGGAGAATATGCAGGTGCTATGGTGTACGTTGCAGAATCTTCTCCAGATAGAAAACGAAATACACTTGGTTCTGGACTTGAAATAGGGACGTTATCGGGTTATATTGCTGCCTCGGTAATAACCGGATTACTATTTTTCTTTTTAAATGATGATCAAATGGCTTCATGGGGTTGGAGAATTCCGTTTATCTTAGGTTTATTCTTAGGTATTTTTGGTTTCTATTTAAGAAGAAAATTAGAAGAATCACCTGTTTATGAAAATGAAATCGCGACAAAATCAAAAAGAGATACAATTGGTTTCTTAACTATTATTAGATATTATTATAAAGATATAATTGTATGTTTCGTAGCAGTGGCGTTCTTTAATTGTACTAATTATATGGTAACTTCATACATGCCTTCTTATTTACAGCAAATTGTTAAACTCGATAGTACAACAGTTTCTGTAATTATCACACTTGTAATGGCTGTAATGATTCCATTAGCATTAATGTTTGGCAGAGTTGCTGATAAAATTGGCGAGAAAAAAGTATTCTTAATTGGATTAATTGGTACAGCCGTATTGAGTATATTCGCTTTTTCACTTTTCCAGTCAACTTCAATTATCTATGTTATTGTTGGTATCTTTATTCTAGGGTTCTTCTTATCAACATATGAAGCGACAATGCCTGGCTCGTTACCGACGATGTTTTATACTCATATTAGATATAGAACATTAGCAGTAACGTTTAACGTATCTGTATCATTATTTGGTGGGACAACACCATTAATTGCTTCAGCCCTTGTAGCGAAGACAGGAGATCCCTTATCTCCTGCTTATTATTTAACTGCGATGAGTATTGTTGGTATTATCGTCATTTCGCTATTACATGTAAGCACTTCAGGTAAATCGCTTAAAGGATCTTATCCAAATGTTGAAAGTGACGAAGAATATGAATATTATGCAGACAATCCTGAAAAAGCAATGTGGTGGGCTAAAGATAAACGCGTATAATAAAATGAATTTATAGGTTCGGCTTATTCGGGTCAAAAACAATCGACATGGTTAGAAAACTTTGTCGATTGTTTTTTTGTGTTAATTTAAAAGAGTACGGTACAATAATAAGTAAAGTAACAAGTATACTAGGAGGATAACTATGACAGTAGAAACATATTGGAGATCTTTTATCGAAGCATTTCCTGAATATAAAGGTATGCAATTTGATGCTTGGTCTTTTGGTGTCGACGAAGATGAATTAGCTGATTTAGTGAAAAAGGGTATAAAAACTGCGACGACAAGTGGATTATCGTCTTATAAAGTAGAGGAAGAAGCGTTACCACAAGTCGGTGATATCAGCGTTGTATTAAATGAAAAAGGAAACCCGCAATGTATCATTGAAACTACACGTGTTTACCAAACGCCATTTAATGATGTTACTGAAGAACATGCATATCTTGAAGGTGAAGGAGATAAGTCACTGGCATATTGGCGCCAAGCACATATCGAATTTTTCGAATCATATTATGCTGAATTAGGTATTCCTTTTGATGAAACAAAAATCATGGTGTGTGAAGAATTTAAGTTATTGTATGTATAGAAAAGAGCGGTACATAAGTTAGCACTGCTTCGAGTATTCTCTCCAAGCACAACAAAGGGGACAATCTTTGTCTAACTATGTACCGCTCATAGGGTGAGTGTTTATAGGGTTGTGTTATTCAAAGGCAACATAAGGGGACAACTTATGTTGCCTTTATTCTTTTTAAACTTCTAATTTCTAAAGGGGAGTTAATTGCATCTATATTCTTCTGAATTCTTCTTAAAGCTAAATTTTGAAAAGTCTAAGGTGTAAAGTAAATGTTATTAATAAGTTAGTTTCATATTATCAACATCACTTTCAAGTAGAGAGAGTAACTTATATAATTCATTCATGCTGAAATTTTCATCAAATTTAACAGAAATTGATTTGAAAGTTTTAGTGATAATTTCATATATTGGGTTACCATTTTCAAAAGCTTGTTTGTAGATAATCATGCTGTGATTCCCTCCTTTGTCTCTCTACACTTAATATACTAATAGATTTTCTTGAAAAATACATGAGTCTTCAGTATCAACTTTGTCTCGGTCTTATGTCGTATATGATTTGAAAGGTAAAAAGTATGTAAAAATGAATATTTGAAAATTTATATTTAATAGTAAAAATGGTGAGTGAAGTATAAGGGTTAGAATTGAATTATTTTGAAAAGTGGTGTAAATTGTAACTAAGATGTAACATCTTTTAAAATTCAAGCTTGGAGTGATAATGTATGAAAAAAATTGCAAAAACTTTTGTAGCGTGTAGTCTCGTATTTGGCACTACAGTAGGACTAAGTATTGCTAACCAAGACATATCACAAAGTGAAGCGCAAGCAGAAACGACGCAGCCTTATTATGATTATCAAGGGTACACAGCTAAAGGTGGAGATTTTGTATTAGATCAATCCTTTTATAATGGATTAAAAGCAGGCAATGTTACTTTTAATGACATTAAAGTGAATAGCAAATATGATTCAGGTTCTGAGAGCAAAGTAATTTATGATCAAAAATTTGAAAAAGTAAATGGTAATAAAGCTAATTCAGTAGAATTTGATATAGCGGAAGATACGGTAAGTTTACAAGATATGAGAGTGCAATTTGGACAAAACTTTAAATATCAACCACCGCTTCATGGGGACAAAGTAAACAGCTCCGATGGTTTATATGGGTATGAAGTAGGTGAAGGTTATATTGTATTTCATATGAGTGATGGCTATGTAACGAGTGCGACTGTATCATAAAGCATATTTAACATACAAAAAACCAAGCAGAAATATATTCAATTTCTGCTTGGTTTATTTTATTGATGGCGTTGCTTTTAAACTTCTGTAACGTCAACATCAATGTGTTCAACACGGTTATATGCACCGTGATCAACAGGTCCTACAAAGTCATTCATCTTCCAACCATTTTTAATTGCAGAAGCTACAAAAGCTTTGGCAGCAATAACTGCTTCTTTAGGTGTTTTACCGTTTGCTAAATACGCAGTAGTTGCAGCTGCAAAAGTGCAGCCTGCACCATGATTATAGCTTTGTTGGAACATATCAGTAGTTAATTGATAGAAATGTTCACCATCATAGTAAAGGTCATAAGATTTATCTTGATCTAAAGCTTTACCACCTTTAATAATGACATGCTTCGCACCTTGTTTATGAATGATTTCAGCAGCTTTTTTCATATCATCTATTGATTTTAAAGTACCTAGATTTGCAAGTTGCCCCGCTTCAAATAAATTTGGTGTTACGACAGTTGCTTTAGGTAATAAATGTTCAATCATTGCATCAGTATTGCCAGGATTTAACACTTCATTTTCGCCTTTACAGACCATCACTGGATCAACAACAAAGTAGTCGGCACCAGATTCTTCATATGCTTCACCAGCACGTTTGATAATTTCTTGTGTACCGAGCATACCGGTTTTCACAGCATCTGGCTGGATTGAGATTGCTGTCTCTAATTGTTTCTCAAATACATCAAATGGAATTGGCGTTACGTCATGAGACCATGTCGCTTTATCCATTGTTACGATTGATGTCAGGGCAACAATACCGTATGTCTCTAACTCTTGAAATGTTTTTAAATCTGCTTGCATACCTGCGCCTGCGCTTGTGTCTGAACCTGCAATCGTTAATGTCTTTTTCAATGCCATGAATCTTCACTCCTAAATTTCTTTTGTACATATCATACCACGTTTGTCGAGTATTCTAAATAATGACCTTTTAAATAGCGAGCAATATTTAACTACTTTGTATAATGTAGATTAATTTTATTTCGATGAAGTGAAATAGGGTTAATTGTAATATTTTTAAAATGACTTAAAGGATTACCTGAGCTGGTTTAAAGGTTTACAAGTGCTGATGCACTTGCATAAGTGGTTCTATTCTTGTGGATGTAAAGTAGAAATAATGGTTCGCCTGAGCTGAAGCTCATGCATAAGAACTACTTATTCACGCGCATAATTTCTTGCACGTGAAAGTAGTTCTAATATGTTAAAATATTAACTGAGGTGAGAGGGAATATGGAATGGTCAGATGTTTTTCGTGAAATTACTACGCGACAAGACTTTAGTACGATGCACGAATTTTTAGAAAAAGAATATACAACAGAAATTGTATATCCGGATAGAGACAATGTTTATCAAGCATTTGATTTAACACCATTTGAACAGGTAAAGGTTGTCATATTAGGTCAAGATCCATATCACGGGCCCAATCAAGCACATGGCTTAGCTTTCTCAGTACAACCAGATGCTAAGTTTCCACCTTCATTGCGTAATATGTATAAAGAACTTAAAGATGACATTGGTTGTGAAAGAACAACGCCACATCTACAGGATTGGGCGCGCGAAGGTGTTTTGTTATTGAATACAGTTCTGACTGTCCGCCAAGGAGAAGCACATTCTCATAAAGACATTGGCTGGGAACTTTTTACAGATGAAGTGATTAAAACAGTATCTGAACAATTAGAAAATGTTGTGTTTATTTTATGGGGAAAACCTGCACAACAAAAAATTAAATTGATAGATACGTCGAAACATCATATTATTAAGTCTCCACATCCAAGTCCTTTATCTGCTTATCGTGGTTTCTTTGGTTCAAAACCATATTCTCAAGCAAATACGTATTTACAAGAAAATGGTAAAGCACCAGTGAATTGGTGTGAAGGTGAGGCATAAACATGGAAAAAGATAAGATTATACAGTTAATTGAGCAAGAATTGGTAGCAGCAGATGAGGCAAATAATAATGCTGAATTTGAAAAGCACATTTATGCGATTCACACATTGACTTCACTTGTTACCGGGTCGACAAATCATCATAAAAATTATAAAGATAACACGTATGATGTTTCTTCATCATTCCAAACATCTACTATAGTAAGTAATGGTACTTCAAAACCGCAATCAACTTCTGAAAAACAAGGTGTGTCTGCGGAAGAGATCAGAGCGATGGGCGGTAAAACCTCGCAACCCGCTTCTCAAAATAGCGTTTCCGACACGTCACTCACATCTAACAAGTTGGTTACTGATGATGAAATAGGTAATGGAGATTCAATATTTGATTTTTAATTAAGAAGGGAAGTAAATAGCATGATGAAAGTATTTATTATATTAGGTGCATTGAACACAATGATGGCAGTAGGAACTGGCGCATTTGGTGCACATGGCTTAGAAAATAAACTATCAGCAAAATATTTGTCAGTATGGGAAAAGGCAACGACTTACCAAATGTACCATGGTCTAGGCTTACTCGCGCTTGGTATAATCAGTGGTACAACTTCAATTAATGTGAATTGGGCTGGCTGGTTGATGTTCTTCGGTATCGTCTTTTTCAGTGGCTCATTATACATTTTGGCATTAACTCAAATTCGTATCCTTGGCGCGATTACGCCAATCGGTGGGGTTTTATTCATAGTAGGTTGGTTAATGCTAATTATCGGAACATTTAAATTATAAAATTTTAATTGTTATAGAATTCATCTTGTGGGTATAATACAGTCCATGAGGTGAATTTTATTTATGAGTCAAAATGATAAGGCAGTAGATAGAGGAGATTTAAAACAAAACTTATCTGAAAAATTTGTATGGGCTATTGCCTATGGTTCATGTATAGGTTGGGGCGCATTTATCCTACCTGGTGACTGGATTGGTCAATCAGGACCTATATCTGCAGCGATAGGTATTGTAATTGGTGCATTATTAATGATACTGATTGCAGTAAGTTATGGTGCTTTAGTTGAACGTTTTCCAGTTTCAGGTGGAGCTTTTGCATTTAGTTTTTTAGGATTTGGAAGGTACGTCAGTTTCTTCTCATCCTGGTTTTTAACTTTTGGATATATATGTGTTGTAGCTTTAAACGCAACAGCATTTAGTTTATTAATTAAGTTCTTACTACCAGATATATTAGAAACTGGTAAGTTATATACCATAGCAGGATGGGATGTTTATATAACTGAGATTCTTATCGCATCGTTATTATTAATTGTCTTTATGTTTATAGCAATTAAAGGTGCAAGTGTATCAGGGTCTCTACAATTTTATTTCTGTGTAGCAATGGTTATAACAATCTTATTACTATTTTTCGGTTCATTCTTCGGGAATAATTTCTCTTTTGAAAATTTACAGCCGTTAACTAATGAAAAAGAGGGTTGGTTCACATCCATTATTATGATTGTAGCAGTAGCGCCATGGGCATATGTTGGATTTGATAATATTCCTCAAACAGCAGAAGAATTTGATTTTGCACCGAACAAAACGTTTAAATTAATCGTTTATAGTTTACTTGCCGCAGCATTTACTTATGTATTAATGATTTTATACACAAGTTGGTTAAGTAGTTCATCAACAAGTTTAAACGGTAATTTATGGTTAACAGGTGCTGTGACACAAGAAGCATTTGGTTACATTGGTTTAGCAGTGTTAGCAATTGCAATTATGATGGGGATATTCACTGGTTTAAATGGTTTCTTGATGAGTTCAAGCCGTTTATTATTCTCAATGGGACGTTCAGGCATTATGCCTTCCGTATTTAGTAAATTGCATAAAAAATATAAGACACCTTATATTGCAATTTTCTTTTTAGTTTCCATTACATTAATCGCACCATGGCTAGGTCGTACTGCATTAACATGGATTGTTGATATGTCTTCAACAGGTGTATCAATTGCTTATCTTATTACATGTTTATCCGCAGCAAGACTTTTTAGTTTTGATAAATCAAGTAACACATATGGACCTGTATACAAAGTTTTTGCGATATTAGGTTCAATCGTTTCATTTGTGTTCTTACTGTTATTGTTAGTCCCTGGGTCACCAGCAGCACTTTCAACACCATCGTATATCGCATTGGGCGGTTGGTTAATCATTGGTTTAATCTTCTTTGTTGTACGTTATCCAAAACTGAAAAATATGGATAATGACAGATTAAGTAAACTTATATTAAATCAATCAGAAGATGAAATAGTAGATTTAATTAATAAAAATAAATCAGATAAAGCGAACAACTAGTTATTTTTTAATAATAATCATGTTATTTTCATGTAAAATTATATAATTTTTAAGGTTTAAACTTGGATTATAGATTTTCATAAATGCCCTTCAATAGAGATACGTTAAAAGTGTCTCTATATGAAGGGCTTTATTGTTAGGCGCTTAGACCATTATAGAAAATGTGTGTAACAAAAAACCTGAGAAAAATCATTCGTAACAATGATTTTTCTCAGGTTTTTGATTTAGAATCATACGCTTTAAATTCTTTTTTTACCTATTTTCGTACCAGACACAATAAGCTTCGATATTTGATCTGCAAAGAGTAATCCTAAAGCGATAGCACCAGCAATTAAAGTTACTTCCAACATTGTATTAATTGCTTTACTAAACTCTAATAGAATTAAGTTTTTTGTTGCATCGAATGCAAGTCCACCAGGCACGAGTGGGATGATACCTGGAACCATAAAAATAATTACAGGTTCCTTTTTATAACGGGCCATCATGTGACTTAACATACCTAACGCAATACTTCCAAAGAAACTAGAATATATAGTATGGAAATGAAAACCTTCATAAAATAAAATATAAAACATCCATCCACATGCACCTACAATACCAACTGTGTTGTATAGGCGTTTTGGCACATCAAATATCACACCAAAGAAAAGGGAAGCAGTATAACTAAATATTAAATTTAAAATCCAAAACATAGACATTGCTCCTAAAAAATAATGAGTATGGTACCAACACCGGCGCCTATGCCAAAAGCAGTCACTAGAGCTTCTAATGATTTAGTGGTAAACAGTAACATATGGCCAGCGAATAAATCTTGAATGGCGTTCGTGATTAATACACCAGGCACGATAGGCATTACTGAAGCTATTATGATAGTAGATATCGAACCACCGGGTATTAAATGATGTCCTGAAACAGTTATGAGACCGATGACAATTGCGCCCATAAATTCTGGGATAAATTGGGCATGTAGTTTCCGTTGAAGCGTTTCTACAACAATGAAGCCAAAGGACCCAGCCAAAATGGCAGTAAGTACATCTGTTAAGATACCACCTTGAAGATATAAAAAACTCGCTGCGATTATCGCGGCAGCAATAAATTTAAAAATCAGATCATGGTTGATGCTCTGTTCATGATATATTTTTTGCAGTTCTTGAAAGGCATCTTCAAGTGAAATGTCACCTAAAGCAAGCCGCCTAGATATACCATTTGTTCTTGATATGCGATGAAGATTCGTATCTCGCGTTTTAATTCTGAAGATTCTAGGATAAGACTCGTTATGTAACATGAAGTTGATAACTGTATTTGTTACGAAACTATTGCTCTCTGGATAACCTAACGTAGTTGCAATCCGAGTCATTGTATCTTCAACTCGGGAGCCTTCTGCACCAGATTCTAACAGGATGCGTCCTGCGAGCAATATGACATCTTTCGCCATTCTTTCATCATAACTTTCAACTGTTTGATTGTATATTGTCATTTAATCACCAATAATGAAGTATTTAACTAAAACTATGTTTTTGTATTCATAGCATAAGAATAAGTTATTGAGTTAATAATTTTTATTGTAACACTTTACTCCTAGAAATTGTTAGAAGAATCAGAAACTAACTTATGCGCTTTATAAATTTTAAAATATAACATTTTATACAATTTAAGTAATTTAAATATGTTTCGGATTTCGCAAATAGGCTAAAATAATATTAGTTAACTGTTTCAGACAAATATTGAGTAGCGACAATATTAAACAGTTAATATTAAATTAAGTAGTGATTAAAGTTCTCCCAAACACACTACACAGACTCAGGCACACTTGTTCAATAGCAAGTGTGCCTTTTTACTCGCTCTGCTTTCAACGGGTTGAAAGCTAGAGCGAGTTATGCAAGCGTAAGCTTGTGAACCATAAGTAGCAACGGGTTGAAAGCTAGAGCGAGTTATGCAAGCGTAAGCTTGTGAACCATAAGTAGCAACGGGTTGAAAGCTAGAGCGAGTTAGGCAAATGAAAAAATGCCGACAAAGTTGGGTACTTTGCCGACAGTCTTAAATAATTCCATTAATATGAAGGAAATCGTTCATTGTATTTTATATTGAAAATAGATTTTGTAAGACTTCTTTTGTGATGATATTACCTACGAAGAAACTACCAAAGTCTCCATAGCGTGCAGTCGTTTCATCAAATCTCATTTCATAAACAATTTTTTTGAATTGAAGTGGGTCTTCTGCAAAAAGTGTAACGCCCCATTCATGATCGTCAAAACCAACAGATCCAGTGATGAATTGTTTGATTTTACCTGCATATTGGCGGCCAATCATGCCGTGATCATGCATAAGTTTCTTTCTGTCTTCAAGTGGTAACATATACCAGTTATATGTTTCACCACGACGTTTATCCATTGGATAGAAACAGATATATTCAGTACGAGGTAATTCTGGGAATAATCTTGGTTTAATATGAGGGTTTTCATATGGATCTTCATCAGATTTTCCTGCAAGATAATTACCTAATTCTATGATAGAAACATATGAATATGTTGGGATTAAGAAATCTGTAATTTTTAATTTATTAAATTCATTTTCAAAAGCATTTAAATCTTTCATTTCTGGACGTAATACCCATAAAAGAAGGTCTGCTTTTTGACCATTAATATTATAAAATGCATGATCTCCTGCATTATTTGTACGTGCTTCTTCGTGCTTATCTAAAAACGATTGTAACTCTTCCACGAGAGATTGACGTTCTTCCTCTGGAACTAAACGTAAAGTAGTCCAATCAATAGCATATAATAAATGTAAACTATACCAACCGTCTAATGTTTCTGGTACTTGTGGCATTGTAAATCGCTCCTTTGTGAAAATTTCTATGTCTTCACTATAAAATTCTACCATAAAGGCAGTGTTAAAACATAAGTAAATGATTACAAATTGGTGACATGGAATTCTATAAAAAAATAACGTATACTATATAGTGTAAATAAATAGATTTAAATTTCGAGGAGGCTCCTATGTCTTTATTAGATGTATTACAAGAAAAACTTTCAGGAAAAAATGTGAGAATCGTATTACCTGAGGGTGAAGATGAACGCGTATTAACAGCAGCAACACAATTACAAAACACAGAATATGTTACACCAGTAGTATTAGGTAATGAAGCTAATGTGAAGGCTTTAGCTAACGATAAAGGATTAGATATTACTAACATTGAAATTATCGATCCAGAAACAAGTGAATTGAAACAAGAGTTAGTAACTGCTTTCGTTGAACGCCGTAAAGGTAAAGCGACTGAAGAACAAGCGCAAGAAATGCTAAAAAATGTAAACTACTTTGGTACAATGCTTGTTTATACTGGTAAAGCTGAAGGGCTAGTCAGCGGTGCAGCACATTCTACAGGCGATACAGTTCGCCCAGCATTACAAATTATTAAAACGAAACCTGGTGTTTCAAAAACATCTGGCGTTTTCTTTATGATTAAAGGAGAAGAACAATATATCTTCGGCGATTGCGCAATCAATCCAACACTTGAAGCACAAGACTTAGCTGAAATTGCTGTAGAGAGTGCAAAAACTGCTAAAAGCTTTGACATGACACCTCGTGTAGCAATGTTAAGTTTTTCAACAAAAGGTTCTGCAAAATCAGACGATGTTGAAAAAGTTGCAAACGCAGTGAACTTAGCTCAAGAGAAAATTGAAGCTGACAATATTGAAGATGTTGTTGTAGATGGTGAATTCCAATTTGACGCAGCAATAGTACCAGAAGTTGCTAAGAAAAAAGCACCAGACGCAAAAATACAAGGTAATGCTAATGTATTTATCTTCCCAAGTTTAGAAGCGGGTAATATTGGATACAAAATTGCACAACGTTTAGGCGGTTTTGATGCAGTAGGTCCAGTACTACAAGGACTTAATTCTCCAGTGAATGATTTATCTCGTGGTTGTTCAACAGAAGACGTGTATAACTTATCAATCATTACTGCTGCGCAAACATTACAATAATGGATTTAGCAAACAAATATTTTAATGCTATAGATTGGCGTTATATTGACCATTCTTCTGGGTTAGCGCCTATGCAATCATTTGCATTCGATGATACATTTTCAGAAAGTGTTGGAAAAGATTTATCATGTAATGTTGTACGTACTTGGATACATCAACATACAGTCATTTTAGGTATACATGATTCACGTCTGCCTTTTTTACAAGACGGCATTCGTTATCTTACTGAAGAACGTGGCTATAATGCGATTGTTAGAAATTCAGGTGGCCTGGGTGTAGTCTTAGATCAAGGTATACTCAATATTTCTCTCCTCTTTAAAGGTAAACATGACATTACAATAGATGAAGCTTTTACAGTGATGTATTTATTGGTTTCGAAAATGCTTGAAGATGAAGACGTAGAGATTGAAACTCATGAAATTGAACGTTCATATTGTCCAGGAAAATTTGATTTAAGTATTAATGGTCGGAAATTTGCGGGCATTTCACAAAGACGGGTGCGTGGCGGCATTGCTGTACAAGTATATCTTTGTGTAGAAGGTGATGGCAGTGAACGCGCTGATATGATGAAATCTTTTTATAAACGCGCATTAAAGGACGCAGAAACAAAATTTACTTATCCAAATATAGACCCACAATGCATGGCGTCATTAGAGTCGTTATTAGGTAAAACAATTACTGTTCAAGACGTAATGTTTAAATTATTATACGCCCTTAAAGATTTAGGCGGACGATTAAATATGGAACCTATAACAGATGATGAATGGCAACGCTATGAAGGTTATTTTGAAAAAATGATTGAACGTAACGCCAAGATCAATCAAACAATGGATTAAACAATTATTAAGACCAGAAACGGTACTTTTTTATTAAAGTAACGGCTCTGGTCTTTTTTAATTATTATAATAATTATTGATATAAATCTTGCTAATTGTTGAATTATAGAAACTAAATAAGTAATATAGGAAAAGTGTAGCTTAAAACTAAGTGTTTTAAATAAAATTACGTAAAATCATGTTAACTTTTTGAATATAAGGCTATAGAGTTTTATAATGGAAAAGTATTGATTATAATTAGTAGCAGGTATTAACTTTTGAAAGGACATTTTCTGTTATTTAATTAAAAACAAACAAAGTAACTATGACTAGAGTTGTATGGCATAATATAAAATTTATGAGATAATGTATAATAATGTGTGTAAAATTAGTTAAGGTTGAGTATTTTCCTATAGAATACGAGCAGTCTTTTCAAATTAATTATGATAAAAGACATATTAGATTCGCTAACAACGAGACTTAAAACACGGAATTTCCTGGGAAATTTCAAGGGAAATTAATTGTGGTGTTCTGAAATGATTAAAATCAGTGTGGTCTGTAATGTGTAGCGTACTTAAAATATAAAACTAAAGAAAATACTAAAGGTGATTGAGAATATGACACAACAAGGATATGGGGAAGCGAATGGAAAAGTAATATTAATTGGCGAACATGCTGTTACATTTGGCGAGCCAGCAATTGCGATTCCATTTACGACCGGGAAAGTGAGAGCGAAAATAGAATCTATAGAAGAACCTCTTTCTTCATGTATTAAAAGTGATGTATATGAAGGTGAGTTAGTTAATGCGCCTGAACATTTAAAGGCAGTGATAACTCGTTTTGTAGAAAAATACGAAATCCAAACGCCTGTAAAAGTTTCGATTGATACAAACTTACCACCATCTAGAGGACTAGGCTCAAGTGCTGCAATGGCGGTTGCTTTTGTGCGTGCAAGTTTCGATTACCTCAACAAACCATTATCTGATGAGCTGTTGATAGAAGAAGCCAATTGGGCAGAACGTATCGCACATGGTAAACCAAGTGGTGTTGATACACAAACGATTGTATCGAATAAACCAGTATGGTTTAAGCAAGGAAAAGTAACAACACTAAAACCATTAGAATTGAATGGTTACATGGTTGTTATTGACACAGGCGTGCTTGGCTCTACAAAAAAAGCAGTAGAAGACGTACATAATTTATGTGAAGCAGATAGCGAGTACTTAGAACATGTGAAACATATTGGTCAACTTGTATACGAAGCAAGTGACTCTATAGAGCATCATAACTTCGAGAAATTAGCCTCTATCTTTAATTTGTGTCAAGAAAGCTTACGTACATTAACGGTTAGTCATGATAAAATTGAAACATTACTTGAGGCAAGTGAACAACAAGGCGCTATTGCTGGAAAATTAACTGGCGGCGGTCGTGGCGGTAGTATGATTGTACTTGCTTCAACCTTAGAAGTGGCTGAGAAAATTGTTGGAAGTGCGCAAGACTTAGGTGCACATCACACATGGATTGAATATTTAGGAGGTTAAGGACGTTGGTTAATAGTGGTAAAGCACGTGCACATACAAATATCGCGCTAATAAAATATTGGGGTAAAGCTGATGAAACTTATATTATCCCGATGAATAATAGTTTGTCTGTAACATTAGATCGCTTTTATACTGAAACTAAAGTTACATTTGATGAGCGCTATACTAAAGATACGCTTATTTTGAATGGTCAAGCAGTAAATGACGCAGAAGCGGCTAAGATACGCCGTTTTATGGATGTGTTCCGAGAATTAAGTCAAACCTCAATGTACGCATATATTGAAAGTGATAATTATGTTCCTACAGCGGCAGGGTTAGCGTCTTCAGCGAGTGCTTATGCGGCATTAGCAGCAGCTTGTGATGCAGCTTTAAATCTTGGGTTAACAGGCAAAGCGTTATCTAGATTGGCACGTAGAGGGTCAGGTTCAGCTTCTAGAAGTATCTATGGCGGTTTTGTAGAATGGGAAAAAGGATATGATGATGAGACATCATACAGTTTTCCTGTTGAAGCAGATAATTGGGAAGATGATTTAGCAATGATATTTGTAGTCATTAATAATAAATCGAAAAAAGTTTCGAGTCGTGCCGGTATGTCACTTACACGTGATACATCACGTTTCTATCAATATTGGTTAGACCATGTGGATGAGGACATAGCGTCAGTTAAGCATGCAATAAATCAAAAAGACTTTAAACACTTAGGTGAAGTGATTGAAGCCAATGGTTTACGCATGCATGCAACAAACTTAGGTGCACAACCTCCATTCACTTATATGGTCGACGACAGTTATTTAGTGATGGACATCGTAGACCAATGTCGTAAGGCGGGTCATCCTTGTTACTTTACGATGGATGCTGGCCCAAATGTTAAAATTTTAGTAGAAAAGAAAAATAAACAAGCGGTTGTTGATGCATTACATAAATCGTTTAAAGAAGAACAAATTATTGCGAGTGACATTACACGTACAGGTGTAGAAATTATTGAGTAAGGAAGAGATAAAATGATTCAAGTTAAAGCACCAGGGAAGCTATATATTGCAGGTGAATACGCAGTTGTTGAACCTGGGTATAAATCAATATTAATCGCAGTAGATCGCTTTGTAACTGCTTCTATTGAAGATTCAAATGCGCCACAGGGCACGATACATTCTAAGACCTTACATCATGAACCAGTCACATTTCAAAGACGTGAAGATAAAATTGTACTTTCAGATTTAAATGCTGCGAAACAATTGAAGTATGTCATCACAGCAATTGAAATCTTTGAACAATTTGTAAGAAGTAATAATATGCCTTTAAAACATTTCAATTTAACAATTGATAGTAATTTAGACGATACAAATGGGCATAAATATGGTTTAGGTTCTAGTGCAGCTGTCTTGGTATCAGTTGTTAAAGCTTTGAATGAATTTTATGGTACGCATTTATCTAATTTATATATTTATAAACTTGCAGTTATTGCAAATATGAAATTACAAAGCTTAAGTTCTTGTGGTGATATTGCTGTCAGTGTTTATACTGGCTGGTTGGCTTATAGTACATTTGATCATGAATGGGTATCACAGCAAATTGAAGATACGTCAGTCAATGATGTATTGAATAAAAACTGGCCTGGCCTTCATATCGAACCATTACAGCCACCAGAAAATATGGAAGTGCTTATAGGCTGGACTGGGTCACCAGCTTCATCACACCATTTAGTGAGTGAAGTAAAACGCTTGAAATCAGATCCTACCTTTTACGGTAAATTCTTAGAACGCTCTCATTTATGTGTTGAGAAGTTGATACATGCTTTTAAAACGAATCATATTAAAGGCGTGCAACAAATGATTCGTATCAACCGTGAGATTATTCAATCTATGGATAAAGAAGCGACAGTTGATATTGAAACTGCCCATTTGAAAGTGTTGTGTTCTATAGCTGAAAAATATGGCGGCGCTGCCAAAACATCAGGTGCAGGCGGTGGAGATTGTGGCATAACGATAATTAATAAAGGCGTTAATAAACAACGTATTTACGGTGAATGGCTAGAAAATGAAGTGAAACCTTTGGAGTTTAATATATACCACGGTCAATAATAAAATGAACAGTATGAAGCTGAGGCATAAATATATGTCCCACTCACTACTGTTTTTTATTTTGCTGAAATTGAATAAAAGTAAACTATGAAGCAACTAAATCCTAAGACACTGATAAGCAAAACATAATACGTTGTCGTTAATCTGAATACATCTAAATAACTCAATGGAAAATTTACCTCTTAATGGAAATAAATTCAGTTGTAGAAATGAATTGTCTAAATGTACGAATGTTATTGAACTCATTGGAATTAAAGCATACTATCATCATAAGAAAGCGCTTACAATAGTGCGGTGATAGAAAGGTGATTATTATGAATTTCGGACGTAAGTTTGGAGATGCAATTCGTAGATTTGGTGGTGCAATGATTGTTCCAGTATTATTATTTCCATTTTTCGGGATTATTATTGGCATAGCTACACTGTTTAAAAATGAAGCGATTATGGGTCAGCTGGCTGATCCTAATGGTTTATGGTTTCAAATATGGTCATTAATTGAAAATGGTGGGTGGACCGTATTTGAAAATATAGAACTTATTTTCGTTATCGGATTACCTATATCACTAGCTAAAAAATCAGCTGGTCATGCAGTAATGTCTTCGGTAGTAACTTATATGATGTTTAATTATTTTATAAATAGCATATTAACAACATGGGGACCTGCTTTTGGCGTGGACTTTAAGGGTGATGTAGGAGAAGTCACAGGTATTACTGAACTCGCAGGTATTAAAACGTTAGATACAAATATTATCGGTGCGTTGATCATCTCAGGCATCGCGATTTGGTTACATAATCGATATTATGATAAGAAGTTGCCAGAATCATTAGGCATTTTTCAAGGTTCACCGTTTGTTGTCATGATTTCATTCTTTGCTATGATACCTTTAGCTTTTTTAACAAGTTGGGGATGGCCTATTGTTCAAGGATGGATTGCTTCGTTACAAGTATTTTTAGCTTCATCAAGTTATGTGGGCGTATGGCTCTTCCACTTTTTAGAACGAATTTTAATTCCGACAGGGCTACATCATTTCATATACACACCATTTGAATATGGGCCGGCAGTGGTCGATGGTGGTATAAAATCATATTGGATTTCTCATTTAACTGAGTATTCGCAAACAACAAAACCGCTAAAAGAAATTTTTCCAGGGGGTGGATTTTTATTACAAGGTAATATTAAAATGTTCGGTTCAATTGGTATAGCACTTGCGATATATTCAACAGCAAAAGCACATAAAAAGAAAGAAGTTGGGGCATTATTACTAGCGGCTACTTTAACAGCTGTGTTTGCAGGTATCACAGAACCTTTAGAATTTACGTTTATCTTTATAGCACCGTTCCTATTTTTAATCCACGCTATACTTGGAGCAACAATGGTAACAATTA
Organism: Staphylococcus equorum; assembly: GCF_029531845.1. Lineage (GTDB taxonomy): Bacteria > Bacillota > Bacilli > Staphylococcales > Staphylococcaceae > Staphylococcus > Staphylococcus equorum_C. Next base: position 148,549 of record NZ_JAMBPV010000003.1, on the reverse strand, counting down.
TGCATGGGTTTGGTCTCGTAGGTAATTTAGGTGGTGGCTTCATTGAAATTGCAGCAACCAATTGGATTCCGCTGTTTGGTTCTCACTGGGGAACGTATGTCGCCCAATTTATTATAGGTATTATATTCATATTCGTTTATTATTATCTATTCAGATTTATCATCCTAAAAATGGATATACCTATGCCAGGTAGAGAGAAAGACGATGATAAAGATACTAAGCTCTATACGAAGAGTGATTATAAAGAAAATAAAAATAAAAAAAATAGTGATAAAAATGAATATGAAACAAAAGCTGCGATTTATTTAGAAGGTTTAGGTGGTACTGAAAATATTGCTGATATAACAAACTGTGCCACAAGATTACGAGTGACTGTTAAAGATCCTGAAAAGGTTGAAGAAGATGGCTATTTTAAAACAGTAGGTGGTGCGCATGGTCTCGTGAAAAGCGGTAAAAACGTGCAAGTCATCGTAGGTCTTTCAGTTCCACAAGTGAGAGAAGCGGCAGAGCAAATTATTAAACACGAAGAATAAAACTGTAAAACCAACTATGATGTAAAACAAGGCAGTATCATTGTTTTACATCATATGATTCATAGCATTATTTTGAAATTTTATAGTTGTGATAGGTTCTAGCAATAAAATCAAAAACAACATAATATGGAGTGAAGCTATAATATTCCGTATTATTAAAAAATTGCAGCGGAGCGCTGTTGACATAAATATTGAAGGCCGCATTTTTCGCAATATAGTTGTCATGTAAAGTAGTGATAGAGACGTAATGCAGTTCACGTGATTTAATGAGTTGAATAGGTTCTTTTAAATTTTTTGTTTCACCAGATAACGAGATGATGAAAAGTAAATCTTCTGGTGACATTTGATCTATAGCTAAGCGCAGTTCATTTTCATCATTAACTACAATAGAGCGTTTAGAGATAGAAAGCATATGACGCTGGGCTTCCCGCGCCACATTTTGTTGGGCCATGCCTGTGCCGAAGATATAGACGAAAGGTGCAGCTTCTAATAAACGGTTTAAAAGTTTATAGTCGAACATTTCAAGGTGTTCTACAGTTCTTTGCACATCTTCGACAATCGGGTCAGTATTTGCTAAATGTGATGGTTGCGTGCTATTTTCCATTTTTAAGTAAAATTTAAAGTTGCTATAGCCTTCAAAGCCCATCTTTTTAACAAGTCTATGAATCGTTGAGATGGAAGTATGCGTCAGTTTACTTAAATCATGAATTTTCATAGCTGACATGTCATCCATGTTTTGACGTATGATATTGATGATATGTAAATCATTTTCAGTTAATTGTTCAAAGTATTTATTTATAAGATGATCAAGTACCATATGTGCGGATTCCACCTATTCATTGGAAAATTTTCCGAAATTTGAAAATATATTCTAATGTTAATATATAAAATCTAAATACGTCAAATTTATTGGTATTTGTAGCATTGTATTTTAATATGAAATTAAGTATTAAGCTTTTAAATGTAATAAAGGTTAAATTAAATGTGATATTTTGTAAGCGTTTACTTTAAAAGTGAATAAATCTAATATAAAGGGATGAGTCTATGAATGTGAAAATTGGAATAATTGGATGCGGCGGCATAGCGAATGGTAAGCATTTACCAAGTTTAGAAAAAATTCCAGAAGCAACTATGGTCGCTTTTTGCGATATAGATATAGAGAAAGCTGAATCTGCAGCGGCAACATACGGAATAAGCAATGCTGCAATATATGAAGATTACAAACAATTACTCGAAGATAAATCTATAGAAGTAATACATGTGTGCACGCCTAACAATACACATAAAGATATTACAGTCGCAGCATTAAATGCTGGCAAACATGTGATGTGTGAGAAACCAATGGCTAAAACATCAGCGGAAGCGCGAGAAATGATTGAGGCTGCGGAGCGCAATAATAAAAAATTAACGATCGGTTACCAAAATAGATTTAGAGCTGATAGTCAACATTTACGAAAAGTAACGCAACGTGGAGACTTAGGAGATATTTATTACAGTAAAGCACAAGCAATTCGTCGACGTGCTGTACCTACATGGGGTGTGTTCCTAGATGAAGAGCAGCAAGGGGGCGGGCCATTAATTGATATTGGTACACATGCTTTGGATTTAACATTATGGATGATGGATAATTATGAGCCTGAGTCTGTTATGGGATCTACCTTCCATAAATTAGGTAAACAAGAAAATGCGGCCAATGCGTGGGGGCCATGGGATCCAGATAAATTTACAGTTGAAGACTCAGCATTTGGATTTATTAAGATGCGTAACGGCGCAACCATCATCTTAGAATCTAGTTGGGCACTTAATTCATTAGACGTAGACGAAGCGAAATGTGCACTGTCAGGTACTCATGGTGGTGCCGACATGAAAGATGGTTTGCGAGTCCATGGTGAATCATTTGGCACTTTATATACATCTCAAATTGAAGTGGACAATGCAGGCGTTGATTTTTATGAAAGTGAAAAAATCGATGAAGCTGAAGAAGAAGCACGTGCTTGGATAGATAATATTATTCATGATACTGAACCTGTCGTAAAACCCAAAGAAGCATTTATAGTGACTCAAGTTTTAGAAGCGATATATGAATCTGCAAAAACAGGAAAAGCGGTATATCTAAATAATAATTAATCAAAGGGGATTTTACTATTGAATATTACAATTTGGAATGAATTTCGTCATGAACAAGAAAGCGCTGAAGTAAAAAAAGTTTATCCAGAAGGTATCCATAAAGCACTAGCCTCTTTTTTAGAGAACGAACACCAAGTTAAAACCGCAATACTAGACGAACCTGAACATGGCCTGACAGATGATGTATTAACAAACACAGATGTATTAATTTGGTGGGGACATAAAGCACATGATGAAGTCGATGATGTCATTGTAGAAAAAGTGAAACAACGTGTCTTAGATGGCATGGGACTTGTAGTGCTACATTCTGGACATTTCTCGAAAATTTTCAAAAACTTAATGGGCACCACTTGTGATCTTAAATGGAGAGAGGCAGATGAAAAAGAAAGGTTATGGGTAGTTGATCCTACACATCCGATTACTGAAGGCTTAGATTCATATTTTGAATTAGAGAAAGAAGAAATGTATGGAGAACATTTTGATATTCCAGCACCTGATGAAACCGTGTTTATTAGTTGGTTTGAAGGTGGAGAAGTCTTTAGAAGTGGAGCCACTTTTAAAAGAGGTAATGGCAAAATATTCTATTTCAGACCAGGTCATGAAAGTTACCCGACATATTATAATGCCAACATCCAACAAGTGATCAAAAATGGTGTGAAATGGGCATACAATACCAATACGCCGAAACATCAGTATGGCAATGCTCAACCATTAGAAAAAATAAACAAAAAATAGGGTTGGGAGTTTGATTACTATGGAGAATATGGAAAAATTGAGAATCGGTATTATTGGTTGTGGCGGTATCGCGCAAGGCAGACATATACCAGCATTTCAAAGTTTAAGTCATCTTGCTGAAATTGTGGGAGTGCAAGACGTCAATCAAACATTAGCACAAACGGTAGCGGATAAATTTGCAATTGATACAGTGTTTGAAAATTATGAAGATATGTTTGAAAAGATTGATGCCGTAGCTATTTGCACGCCGAATAAATTCCATGCAGAAATCAGTATTGCTGCTTTAGAAGCGGGTGTTCATGTGTTTTGTGAAAAACCGATGGCGATGGATCAATTAGAATGTGAATCGATGGTTAAAGCTGCTAAGCATGCTGACAAATTATTGGCGATAGGCTATCACTATCGGTTTACGGATGCTGCGATTACCGCAAAAAATGCCGTGGATGAAGGAGTCGTTGGTGATGCGCTTGTTACACGTGTACAAGCTTTACGAAGAAGAAAAGTGCCAGGGTGGGGTGTATTTACGAATAAAACATTACAGGGCGGTGGAAGCCTGATTGATTATGGATGCCACTTGTTAGATTTATCATTATGGTTATTAAAAGATGTTGAACCAGTTGAAGTGATAGGCAAAACATATAACAGGCTAAGTAAAACACCAAACCAAATTAATGACTGGGGAGAATTTGATCATGAAACGTTTGATGTAGACGATCATGTCACGAGTTTTATTACTTTTGAAGATAATTCAACGATGCAATTTGAATGTTCCTGGTCAGCAAATATTAAAGAAGATACAAAACATATAAGCATTTCAGGTGTGGACGGTGGCATAAGTTTATATCCTTTTGAAATTTACCAACCACGGTTTGGCACATTTTTTACAGAACAAGCTGATGCAGCGCATGATGAAGAAATTGCAGCTCAGAGACAAGCACTTAATTTTGTGAACAGTTGTCTAGGACATGAAATGCTAGTCGTACGACCTGAACAAGCGCAAAAAATTAATATATTAATAGACGCAATATATCAAAGTAGCACAGAAGGACATAGTATTCGATTGTAGCGTTATAAAATTTTGAGGAGGGTTTAATTTATGAAAATTGGTGTATTCTCTGTATTATTTCAAGATAAGAATTTTGAAGAAATGTTGGACTATGTAGCCGATGCAGGTGTTGACATGATTGAATTAGGTACAGGAGGTAATCCGGGTAATCAATTTTGCCCTTTAGATGAATTATTAGAAGATAAAAGTAAAAGAGGTGAATATTTAGAAAAAATTCATCACCGTGGTTTAGGTATAAGTGCTTTAAGCTGTCACAATAATCCAATTTCACCAAATCAAGATAATGCACAAGAAGCGCATGATACTTTGTTTAAAACAATAAAATTAGCTGCGTTATTAAATGTGCCAGTGGTTAATACTTTTTCAGGTGTAGCTGGATCAGATGAATCAGCAAAATATCCCAATTGGCCTGTAACACCATGGCCAACAGCCTATTCTGAAATATTGGAATGGCAATGGGAAGAAAAACTGATTCCATATTGGAAAAAGGCAGCGCACTACGCAAAAGAACAAGGTATCAAAATTGCGATTGAACTACACGCAGGCTTTTTAGTACATACACCTTATACTTTATTGAAATTAAGAGCAGCAACAAATGATACGATTGGCGCTAACTTGGATCCTAGTCATTTGTGGTGGCAAGGTATTGATCCAGTAGCAGCGATTAAAATTTTAGGTCGCGAAAATGCAATTCACCATTTCCACGCTAAAGATACATACATTGATCAAGAAAACGTAAATATGTACGGTCTAACAGATATGCAACCTTATGCCAATGTACAAACACGTGCCTGGACATTTAGAACTGTAGGATACGGTCATAACCCTCAAGTATGGGGAGAAATCATTAGTGCATTAAGAATCAATGGCTATGATTATGTCGTGAGTATCGAACATGAAGATCCAATCATGTCGATTGAAGAAGGCTTTACAAAAGCAGTAAATAACTTGAAATCGGTTAATATAGAAAACCCTGCACCAGATTTATGGTGGACTTAGAAGTTGATGAAGTGAACTTAGTATGCGAACAAGTAAGCATATACTAAGTTCACTTTTTATTTATAAGACAACTTGAATCAAGTCATAATAGGCAAAGATATAATTAAAAACTTGAAATTTTTACTAAAAAGAGTAAAATAATTAGAGTTGTAAATACAAAATAAACTGCGAATGCGTGTACATATACATATTAAATAAGTATTGGATTTTCGAGTCTGTATATTACTAGAAAGGTGAGGGTGTAGTTGCAAAATAAGTTTCTGATTTGTGATGATTGTCAGGGCGTGGATTGTAAATCATTAGAAAAAAAGCTGACGAAATTAGACCCTGAAGCTGAAATAGAGATTGGCTGTCAGTCTTATTGTGGTCCAGGCAGACGAAAAACATTTGCATTTGTTAATAACCGTCCACTCGCTGCACTAACAGAGGAAGAACTCATGGAAAAAGTAATGAAACAGTTACAAAAACCGAGAGACCCGGAAGAAGAAGAGCGTTTGAGGCAACGTAATGAAATGCGGAAGCGCCGTAAGGAAGAACAAGATAGAAAATTGAAAGAAAAACTCGCACAGCGAAAAAGTGTGAAATAATATATAGATGCAGTGTTTATGTTGTGAAAGTTTGAAAGCGAATCGACGGCAGTGAGACTTATGAATTTAAGTTGCACTGCCTTTTTTAATGTGTTTTTTGTGGATATTAGTGATGTTCTGACTCAAACAATTTATTTAATATATTAGAATTATCATGATAAATTTTATAAAGATAGTATTATATTTGCTTTAGTTGTTGATATAAGTAATAAAATGGTTTAAAAATACAATTTCTTTATGAAATCACTCATAAAATGAGCTAAAAAGGGTAAATACAAATTATGAAGTTAGTGAAACAATTAAATTTCAATTGTTCTATGCGCGTCGCTAGATTTTTAGATATTGATTTATTAAGACGTGCATAGATTTACAATATCATTGCGGGGCTAACGAGAAAAATATAGAAAGCGTACTTTAAAATACGTAATTCATATTTTATATAAGGAGCTGAAGAAGTTTGACGGAAAAAGTACAATTAGGCAAATCAGATGTTAAAGTATCACCCATTGCCTTAGGAACAAACGCAGTAGGTGGTCATAACTTTTATAATAATTTAGATGAAGAACAAGGGAAAGAAACTGTACGTACAGCAATTAGAAATGATATTAATTTATTAGATACGGCGTTTATCTATGGACCAGAACGTTCAGAAGAACTTGTTGGGGAAACGGTGAAAGAATTTACGAGAGAAGAATTTGCGATAGCTACAAAAGGTGCGCATTACTTTGATGAAGACGGGAATGTACAAATCTCTAATGATCCGCAATTCTTAAAAGAGCAAGTAGCACAAAGTTTAAAACGTCTACAATTAGACTATATAGATTTGTATTATATTCATTTTCCAGATGATTCAACACCTAAAAATGAAGCTGTTGCAGCTTTAAAAGAATTAAAAGATGAAGGCAAAATAAAAGCGATTGGCGTTTCGAATTTTAGTTTAGAGCAGTTGAAAGAAGCGAATAAAGATGGCTACGTGGATGTAGTTCAAATGGAATATAATTTGTTGAATCGTAAAAATGAGGCGATTTTTGAATATACTTCAGAAAATAATATTACATTTATTCCATATTTCCCATTAGTATCGGGTCTTTTAGCTGGTAAATATACAGAGAACACTAAATTTAATGATATTCGTGCTGAAAATCCAGAGTTTCAAGGTGAAAGATATCAAGAAAACTTAGAAAAAATAGATCAACTCAGAATGATTGCTGATAATCATAGAGTAGATGTAGTACATGTTGTATTAGCATATTATCTTACTAAACCATCATTAGATGTGATTATTCCAGGAGCAAAACGACCAAACCAAGTTGTAGATAATTTAATAGCGATAGATTTCAAATTAACTAAAGAGGAAATCAATAAAATAGAACAATTATTTCCAATAGAATAATAACATTGCAGTAGATGAACCACGTAGCGTTTATCTACTTTTTATATTTATAAACTTTAAGGCTAATAATATACATGAATAGCATGATGGAAAAGTAATATCTTTAAGCAAACAGTTTAATATATTAATGTATTTTCATTTATCTGTTTAATAATTACAATATTTAGTGTAGGATTATTAATTAAGTTTACCTAAATAAAAAAATGTATAATTATAAAGTTCAGCAGATATATTATTAATTTAGTAGTAGAAGGAGATTATTATGATCACAGTTTTATTCGGGGGCAGTCGACCAGAGGGAAATACTGCTCATTTAACTAAGACGGCCATAGCAGGATACGACTACGAATGGATAGATTTAACACAATATCAATTAAATCCAGTTAGAGATGTAAGACATGATAATAAGATAATAAAATCATATAATGACGATTATAAAGAGATTATTGATAAAGTATTAGCGAGTGATACGATTATTATTGCTTCACCAGTTTATTGGTATAGTTTATCGGCATCAGTAAAAGCATTTTTCGACCATTGGTCTGAAACATTAATGGATCCAAATTATAAAAATTTCAAAGAAGAAATGGCAAAAAAAGATTTTAGGTTAATCATCGTTGGTGGCGATTTCCCGAAAGTTAAAGGGAAACCATGTATCACACAAGTGAAATATAGCTTGGAATTTATTGGTGCAACGTTATCAGGTTATATTATTGGTACTGCTGAAAAACCAGGCGATATTGAGAAGGACGTTTATGCGCTAAACCGTGCGCAAGAATGGCAACAAACATTAGGCGAAAAGTAAATATATAAAAGATAGTTTGGGCAAATAATTTATATTGTTCAAACTATTTTTAATCTAGATAGATAAAGTATTTTGAATACTAAAATTATGTTATAATGTAGCTATTATTACCTATCTAAATAGGGGGAGAGCAACATGCATAAAGTAAGAAAAGCAACTGCAGAAGATGTTGTCAGCATCAGAGATGTAGCAACAAAAGCTTGGTATAATACGTATTTAAATATTTACGCAGCTAAGACAGTAAATGAATTATTGGCTGCTTCATATAATGAACAACATTTACTTAAACGTTTAGAAGATCAATTGTTTTTAGTAGTTGAAGAAGACGAAAATATTATTGGCTTCGCTATATTTATTTATGGCACTGAATTATTCTTGTCTGCACATTATGTGAGCCCGTCATGGCAACACCATGGTTATGGTTCTAATCTATTGACTGAAGGCATTAGTTATTTTAAAGATGAATATAATGAGGTTTATCTAGAAGTAGATAATAAAAATGATGAAGCTATGACGTTCTATCAACAAAAAGGTTTTGAAAAAGTACGCTCATACACACATGTAATGTACGGTGAAGCAATGGACTTAGCGTTGTTACGTAAGCCATTAAAATGATCTGTAAAGTATAGGGTATGAACAGGAGGACTACATTGACATTTACAACTTATGCTACACAAAAGTTACCTGAAGAAAAAGTTTTTAAAGACCCAATTCATAGGTACATTCATGTCAGAGATCAAGTGGTTTGGGATTTAATCAAGACGAAAGAATTTCAACGCTTACGCCGTATTAAGCAGTTAGGCACATTATACTTATCATTCCATACAGCGGAACATAGTAGATTTGGGCATTCACTCGGTGTTTATGAAATTGTACGTAGATTGATTGATGATTCATTTGATGGCAGAGAAGCTTGGAATAATGATGACAGACCCTTAGCATTGTGTGCTGCATTGTTACATGATTTAGGACATGGGCCATTTTCACATAGTTTCGAAAAAATATTTAACACAGATCACGAAGCATTTACACAAGCGATTATTACGGGGCCAACTGAAGTCAATGAAGTATTAAAACGTGTCTCAGATGATTTTCCGCAACAAGTTGCAGATGTAATTAATAAAACGCATAAGAATAAATTAGTGATTTCTATGATCTCATCACAAATTGATGCAGATAGAATGGATTACTTACAACGCGATGCTTATTTTACAGGCGTATCTTATGGCCAGTTTGATATGGAACGTATCTTAAGATTAATGCGCCCATCTAAAGATGAAGTGCTGATTAAAGAAAGTGGTATGCACGCAGTAGAAAACTTTATTATGAGTCGTTATCAAATGTATTGGCAAATTTATTTCCACCCAGTAAGTCGAGGTGGAGAAGTGTTACTAAATAATTGTTTGAAACGCGCAAAGCAGTTATATAATGAAGGTTATACATTTAAAATGCATCCTACAGATTTCATACCGTTCTTTGAAGAATCTATGACAATTGAACAATACGTGGATTTAGATGAAGCAGTGGTATTGTATTATTTGAAAGCATGGGTAAAAGAAGACGATGCAATCTTAAGTGATTTATCTCGTCGTTTTATTAATCGTGATTTATTTAAATACATGCCGTTTGACGGTTCGATTATTACAATTACAGAATTAACCGATTTGTTTATACAAGCAGGTATAGATCCGAATTATTATTTTGTAAGTGAATCGTTCTCGGATTTACCATATGATTATGATAGACCAGGGTCAGATAGACAGCCTATTCATTTATTGCGACGTAATGGTAAAATACGTGAAATTAGTAGTCAGTCATTAATCATTCATAGTATTACTGGCATAAACAGAGAGGATTATAAATTATATTATCCTAAAGAGTTTATTACCGAAATTGAAGATGAAAATATAAGCAATGCGATTATCAGTATTTTAAACGAATTAAATTAGTGTTTACCAATGCTAGAAAAGTATTGGCAATTAAAATGTCGTTTTGGATGCAATTTTTAAAAATCATTTAACTATACATGAGGCGTATTGTGAATTTAAAATAGAGTGTAGATATAACAATGAATTATGAAACTTATTTTATGGGAGGTGTTTGCTAGTGGCTGAAAGCAAAGGTTTTAAATTTAACATCATTAAGAATGATCCACTAGATGGACATAAAGGTACGAATATCGGTTCAATCAGTTTAGATAACGTAGCGCCTGTCTTTATTGATGTTCAAAATAAGGAAGCCTTTATAGATATCGGTGGTATGCATGCTCGTGCAAGTGTTGAAAAAGGTGTTAAATGGATTAAAGAAAAAGAAGTCGTTGAAGGTGAAGATGCCAAAGAGTATTGGTTGTGCTGGGTTACGACTGAAAGAGGCGAAAACGGTCCGTACTATGCAGGTGTTACAGGATGTTATTTAATGGTGAATAAAAGTATTCGTAGAGGATATAAAAGTATGCCTGAACACGTCAACATGATGGATAAATCTATGAAACGTCAAATAGAAATTGAACACATTGGTGAACAAAATAAACAAGTGTTAAAAGATTTTCTTAAAGCACATGATATAGAGATGTGGAATAATTCTAAGCAAGCTTTGCATGACGCATTAGATACTAAGTGAAAATAATGTAAGTAACATCTAAGACGTTTTTGTTTTAGATTAAGTAAACAGCCGAATTGTTTAAATTCTGGCTGTTTTTATTATATGGAACCAACTTAGTTGTAAGTATCGATATAAAATCTAAACAGTTATTTTTACATTATCGTTAACTATGCGTGTAAAAAGAAATTCCACACTTTCAGTTAGTGTGAAATTAACGTTTTGAAAATTGTTTCCGCAACTGTATTGCTCATTTCAAGTATGCTATAATAGTTTGTATTATTTTAAAGATTAGGGTGAAACGCACATTGGAAAACAATGTTAATATCCAAACGAAACAAATTGTTGAACAATTTGATAATAAAGAGAAATTTTCGCAAAATATGCAAGGATTTTGGCAAAAACGCAATGCTGAATTTATCCGATATCAAGAAGAAATTAATGATGTGACTGTAAATGTAACGGTGAAAATTGAGAAATCAGGTGTCAAAATCATTCGCAACGGTGAAATTAAGATGATTCTTCATTTTGTTGAAGGTGAAGATACGATTACTTTATATGAAATTAGTGGCGGACGCATTCCACTAACAGTACGTACACATTCCATTTTACATTTTGTTACTCCAGATGGTGGCAAATTGAAAGTACATTATGATTTAATTCAAGATGAAGAGAAAATGGGATCTTATCAATATGAAATTACTTATAAGGAGACACCATAATGAATATAATTGATCAAGTCAAACAAACGTTGGTTGAAGAAATTAATAACAGTATTCAACAAGCACAACTTGCTGATACGAGTGAAATTCCAGAAATAAAAATAGAAATTCCTAAAGATAAAAGTAATGGTGACTATTCAACAAATATTGCGATGGTCTTAACAAAAATAGCAAAGCGCAATCCACGTGAAATTGCGCAGGCTATTGTAGATAATTTAGATACAACAAAAGCTAAAGTAGAAAAAGTAGCTATCGCAGGTCCTGGTTTTATTAATTTTTATTTAGACAATTCTTATTTAACTGCAATCATTTCTGAAGCGATGGATAAAGGCGACAAATTTGGCTATACTGAAGAAGCCAATGGTAAAAGTATCTTGGTAGAGTATGTTTCTGCGAATCCAACGGGTGACCTACATATTGGACATGCGCGTAATGCAGCAGTTGGAGATACGTTGTCAAATATCTTAGAAGCAGCAGGTTATCAAGTAACAAGAGAATACTATATCAACGATGCTGGTAATCAAATTACGAATTTAGCGCGCTCAATTGAAGTACGTTATTTTGAAGCACTTGGTGATAACTCTTTAGAAATGCCAGAGGGTGGTTACCATGGTAAGGATATCATTAATATTGGTAAAGATTTAGCCGATAAACAGCCTGAGTTAAAAGACCTTTCAGAAGAAGAACGTATAAAAACGTTTAGACAATTAGGCGTCGATTATGAAATGGAAAAATTAAGAACAGACTTGTCTGATTTCAATACACACTTTGACAGTTGGTTCAGTGAAACATCATTATACGAAAAGGGCGAAATTAAAAAAGTCTTAGATAAAATGACAGCACTTGGCTATACTTATGAACAAGATGGCGCAACGTGGTTACGTACGACTGATTTCAAAGATGATAAAGATAGAGTGTTAATCAAGAAAGATGGCAACTACACATACTTCTTACCAGATATCGCGTATCATTTTGATAAAATAGAACGTGGTAATGATGTATTAATTAACTTATTTGGCGCGGATCATCATGGCTATATCAACCGTTTGAAAGCATCGTTAGAAACATTCGGTGTAGAAAATGACCGCCTTGAAATCCAAATTATGCAAATGGTTCGCTTAATGCAAGATGGACAAGAAGTGAAAATGAGTAAACGTACAGGTAATGCAATTACGTTACGTGAAATTATGGATGAAGTCGGCGTAGATGCTGCGCGTTATTTCTTAACGATGCGTAGCCCGGATACACATTTTGACTTTGATATGGAACTTGCGAAACAAGAATCTCAAGATAATCCAGTGTATTATGCACAGTACGCACATGCACGTATTTGTTCGATTTTGAAACAAGCTGAAGAAAGAGGGGTTAAGCCTTCAAAAGAAGCGGATTATTCATATATCACAAATGCAAAAGCAATCGATTTATTAAAAAAAATAGCTGAATTCGAAACAATGATTGAAAGTTCAGCAGTTCAAAGAGCACCTCATAGAATTACGAATTATATTCAAGAGTTAGCTTCTCACTTCCATAAATTTTATAATGCGGAAAAAGTATTAACAGATGATGTTGAAAAGACAGCAGCGTTAATTGCGCTTATTAATGCAGTCAAAATCACAATGCATAATGCATTAGATTTAGTCGGTGTTAATGCACCAGAATCTATGTAAGTAAAAGTCTAAAGTGATCAGATTTGATTAACGAGAGCGAGTAATATATTTGTATGGATTAGATAGTTTATCAACTTATCCAACAACAAATCGTTGCTCGTTCTTTTTTTATAAATTAATATACAAGTAATTATAAAACTTAAAATTGAAGAGAGGTGGTTATGTTATGTTGGATACAAAAACCTTATATCAACTGCTATATGAGCATATGGGTCCGCAGGGTTGGTGGCCAGCAGAATCAAAAATAGAAGTTATATTGGGCGCGATTCTAGTTCAGAATACGAATTGGCGAAACGCAGCATATGCAATTGAATCTTTAAAGCAAGTAACACACTTAGAACCCCATCACATCTTGAATTTAAAGTTAGAAGAGTTACAAGTATTAATTAAATCGAGTGGATTTTATAAAAATAAGGCACAAACAATTCTCTCTTTATTAACTTGGTTGGATCACTACGATTTCAATTATCAAGTGATTAATGATTACTATAAGCAAGACTTGAGAAAAGCGTTGTTAGAAATTAAAGGTATTGGTAGTGAGACAGCTGATGTACTCATGGTATACATCTTTGGAGGCGTTGAGTTTATTGCAGACAGTTATTCTAGAAGACTATATCGAAAATTAGGGTATACGCAAACTGATAGTTATGAAAAATTAAAGCGACACATTAAACTACCAGATGACTTTTCAAATCAAGATGCTAACGAATTTCACGCATTATTAGATAATTTCGGCAAAAATTATTTTAACGGCAAAATAAATACAAAATACACTTTTTTAAATGCTTATTTTGAAAATTAAAAAGAGGTTGACCTCCACGTAACGTCATACTACATACTTCGTTTATAGGAGGCGAGACAAGTGAAACAACAATTTAACCCGAAAGACATTGCAAATATCACTGGTGTAAGTACGCGTACATTACATTACTACCATGAAATAGGTCTATTAATACCCAATCAGGTTTATGAGCAAGGTTACAGATCATATAACATGGAAAATTTAATAAAACTACAACATATTTTATTTTTAAGAGCATTAGAATTAACGTTAGAAGAAATAAAACAATATTTTGAAAGTACTATAAATGAAAAAATAAAATACTCAGTACACGTTATGAAATTGTTTTAGGTAAACGTAATCAATTCAACTGTATTTTAGAGAAATTAGATGAACATTTTGATAACCATAAACATGAGCCGCTAGAGATTGAAGCTTTCAGCGGATTTGATTTAACCGGACAGTATGAACGAGAAGCATACAGCAAATATAAAGATTCTAATTATTACAAAGCATTTGAACAGAGTAACGCTCAAAAAAGTAAACATCAGCAACAGTCTGATAATGATAAAATTAAAACGCAACTTGAAGCGTTTTTTAATAAAATGAATCAGCTACAAAATGAGGGTATTACACCTAATCAAGCAGTGGATAACATTGAAGAATTCAACTGTATTTTATCCATTCAAATACCTAACTGTGATAATCAATTTATAGAATATATGGCACATACGTATGAGCAAGACGAGCGATTTATAAAGAATATTAACAAAAATCGCAACACTGATTTCCATCACTATTTGATTCAAACAATGCGTATATTTGTTAATAAAGAGGAAAATTTAACTTAAATTTCTATTCTGTTGAATTTGTTTATAAAATATGACATAAGTGCTTAACCAGGTACCAAATGACTTATAATAGTCATTTGGTTTTTTTAATGATTTCGCAATTAAATGTGTATTTATAGAAAAAATTTAGCGTTGCTAATTAAAATGAAGCAGAATTTTGGTATGATAAAGAAAAATATGAACTAGGAGATTACGACGTGAAAAGACATCATAAAATATTTTATCTTTTTATTGTTTTAGCATTTTTATTAGCAGCTTGTGGCACAAATGAAGATCAATCTAAAGAGAAAGCACAGAATTCGGACAAACAATCTTATGATAGGATAATATCGTTGATGCCTAGTAATACAGAGATTTTGTATGAATTAGACTTAGGAGATAACATTGTGGGTGTCTCGACTGTGGATGATTATCCGAAAGAAGTTCAAGATAAGAAGCAGTTTGATGCAATGAAATTAAATAAAGAATCCTTATTAAAAGCAAAACCAGATTTAATTTTAGCGCACGAATCACAAAAATCGACAAGTGGTGACATATTAAACACACTTAAAGATAGTGGCGTTAAAATAGTCTACGTGAAAGATGCACAGTCAATCGCTGAAATGTATAGCACGTTTAAACAAATTGGGCAGGTTACTGGTAAAGAGAATGAGGCAAATGCACTCATTAAAGAGACAAAACAAAATATTAAAGAAGTGAAAGCATCTGTGCCAAAAGATGCTAAACCACAAAAAGTGTTTATGGAAGTATCTTCCGAACCTGAAATATATACAGCAGGTAAAAACACATTTTTTGATGATATGTTAACTCAATTAAACACAACGAATAGTTTTGCGAATTTAGAGGGTTGGCAAAAAGTAAGTAAAGAAGCAATTATTAAGAAAAATCCGGATATTATGATTTCGACAATGGGTATTTCTAAAGGTGAATACCAAAAAGTGTTGAACCATCGTGGCGGGTTTAGTGACATAAAAGCAGTGCAACAAAATCATGTTGAAGCTGTGGATGGTGATCGAATTTCACGTCCTGGCCCCCGTATTGATGATGGTCTAAAAGCTTTGAAAGAAGCAATTTACAAATAGTTGGATGTTCACCTATATATCCAAATAACCATACAACCTTGAGTTTATGAAATTTCTGGTATTTATTTGGATGGGTGTAGTGTTAAGCGTTAACAGATGGTATTGTAATAATTGAAAGATTTCACTGAAAGCGTGGCAAAAAAATGAAGTACTATAAATCAATCATAATATGGCTAACAGTACTCATTGCTAGCATATTGCTAAGTTTATTATGGAGTATTGGAGATATCAGCGATGCATTGACCCAAACAATCCTCTTTCAAGTTAGAATACCCAGAATACTACAAGCATTGCTTGCAGGTATTGGCTTAACACTTGCTGGTCATATGTTCCAAACATTATTAAACAATCCATTAGCGGATAGTTTTACATTAGGATTAGCGAGTGGTGCAACATTTGGATCAGGCTTGGCTGTCGTTCTAGGAATGTCATTTATATGGTTACCGATATTTTCAGTTGCATTTAGTATTATTACATTGGTTTTAGTCCTTGGTTTAACGATGGCGATGTCGAGAGGTTATCCGATTAGAACATTGATATTATCGGGTATTATGATAGGGGCTTTATTTAATGCTTTTCTATATATACTCATTATATTTAATCAAAATAAAATGAATAATATTGTTAATTATATGTTTGGTGGATTCTCTTCAGCTGAGTATAACGAAGTGGTATACATTGGCACAGTGCTACTCATTGGTGTTATTATTTTAATAAGCATGATTTCTAAAATTAAATTATTACAACTTGGCGATTTACGAGCTAAATCATTAGGTTTAAATGTTCAAAGTATGACATATAGTGTCTTATTGATTGCATCAATTTTGACCGCAGTAATTGTTGCTTATGTTGGGGTTATTGGCTTTATTGGTATGGTTATACCACAACTTGTACGGCGACACAGTGGTCATTATGATTTAGGGCAACAAATGATACTTAATATGATTATTGGTGGTACAATTATGGTGCTTTCAGATTGGTTAGGAAGTGTTGTTTTAGATCCCTTCCAAGTACCTGCAAGTATTATACTCGCTTTACTGGGTATTCCAGTATTATTCTATATCATGATTACACAGCCACGTATGTATGAATAATGAAGTATAAGTAAATGAATATGTATGTTGTTAAGTATGAATTAAAGTAAAAGTTTGAATTAAAGAGGTAATGATGATGGACTTAACACAAGTGAAAGCGGTCGTCTTTGATTTAGAAGGTACACTTTTAGATCGAAAAAAATCACGCGAAAAATTTATTGAAGAACAATATGAAAGATTTCATGATTATTTAGTACGTATACAACTTGCAGATTTTAAGAAAAAATTTATAGAATTAGATGATGATGAAGATCATGATAAACCAGAGTTGTACAAAGCAATTATTAAAGATTTTCATGTTGATCGCTTAACGTGGAAAGACTTATTTAATGATTTTGAAATGCATTTTTATCGTTATGTATTTCCTTATTACGATACGCTTTATACGCTTGAAAAGTTAACAAGTAATGGCTATCTCACTGGTGTGATAGCAAATGGAAAGTCGAAAATCAAGCAATTTCGAATGCATACCTTAGGTGTAGAAGATGCGATTAACTATTTGTCTACGTCCGAAACAGTAGGCTATCGTAAGCCACACCCTAAGATTTTTGAAGATATGTTATCACAACTAGGGACAAAGTCCGAAGAAACGATGTATGTTGGTGATGATCCATTAAATGATGTAGCACCTGCAAGAGCAATGGGAATGATTAGCGTTTGGTTTAAGGAAGACGATGATGTTGAAGTAGAACCATTACCTGAAGAAATAGATTTTACAATTAGGAGCACTGAAGAATTATTAACAATATTATCTATTGCGAAGAAAGGAAGATAATCAATGAATTTATTTACAACAAAAGATGGTGTCGCTTTGAATTACAGAACAAGTGGTGAGGGCAATGCGATTGTTATGATCCACACTGCTTTAGATAATTTATCTGTATACAATGAGATTGAAAATACTTTAAATAAAACGCATCAGGTTGTGCTTATTGATTTAAGAGGTCATGGTTATTCAGATAAACCAAATGATATTGAATTTAAAACATATGCAGATGATATTAAAGCGTTATTAGATTATTTATATATTACAGAGTGTTCATTTATTGGTCATGAGCTAGGGGGATCAGTTGCAGTCTCTTTTGTAGCTCAATACCCAGAAATGGCAACGACACTGACATTAGTTAATCCAACGTTACTTAACGAAATAACACCAGAAGAGCGTTTGTATCGTAAATATGCGGATAAAGTACGAAATTGGGAACACGAAGCGCAGCAAAAGTTTTTCGATAAGCACTTGTATTATTCAAAACGCAAAGCTAAAAAGTTTTTAAAACAAGTAGATGATACTAATGCGATTGCTACAAAAGCGGAATTAAATGCAGTTAAAGAATCATTTAATGATAATAATATTATGTATTATTTAGGAAAAGTCCAGCTACCAACTTTAATAATCGTTGGGCAACATGGTGAAAGAACAACTGTTGTAGAAGCTAAAGAAGTGGGCGACTATATCGGGGATGTATCATTTGAAGTGTTCGAAGAGTCAGGTTTATATCCATTTATAGAGCAACAAGAAAAATTCCTCAACGTTGTAGCAGATTTTATTAAAACAAATGAGAAAACAAAAATCTAGTATAGCCGCGCTATTTATATTACAAAATGATATAAATATGTAATCTTTTTGTAACATCCCTGTTAATTACGTAATATTTATAGTACACTGTTGATAAGCACAAAATAACTTATAAATAGAAGGAGAGAGTGCTTATGAAAAAAATATTTGCGGCAGTTTTAGTTTTAGGATTAGCGTTTTCTGGAATTGGTGCAGGTAGTGTGGATGCGGCTTCAGGTAACTCTATCCAAAATGTTAAAGCATTGCAAGATGGAGATACAACATTAGAAGGCGCAACATTAGGCGAGTCTATTCAAAGTGTATTGAAAAATAACGATACGCCAGTCTATTCTCATCGACCTGATAACAATGAACATTATTACGAATTTAAAAAAGAGAATGGTGTGCTTGTTGTAGCAACTGATGGTAAGAAAAACGAAGGCAAAATTACTCGTGTTTCTATGAGTTATAATGATACTGATGGCCCAACTTATGATGAAGTTAAAAATGAAGTAAGCAAAGATGCGGTCACACGTGAGCATTATAATAACGTAACTGGTAACTTTGGCTATGTGCAAGATGATGAACTTTCATATCAATTCAGCTCGTCATCTCCAAGTGATAAAAACATTAAACTATATCGTATAGATATTGGTGAATAATTATTACTTATAGCATTTAAAAAGAATAATTTGACCGGCGAGTGTAAAGCTATATACTTGTCGGTTATTTTATTGTTAAAATAAGTGTAAGTATGAGATTATAAATTAAATTATAGTAAATAAAATATTAATTTACTTGATACAGTTCAAATATTATTAAAGGAGCCTGTCATGAGAGTTAACGATAAAGTACTAGTGGAAAACATTAATGATTACTTCACTCATAAAGGTCTTTCTCCAAATTTAATAGATGATATTAAAGTGAAATTGAAAAAAGATTTTCAAAGATCTGAAGCAAAAGATGAAGATTATATTGAATATAGAAAAAAATCACCCGCTGAGGTTATTTTGACGATACAACGTAATTTATTTACATTGCAGTTAAATCCTATTGTGTTTTTTATGCTTAATTTTATATTGGTATCGTATTTATATGATAAACAATTTGTGCCGTTTCAAGCAGCAACAGGATTGTCTATCTTTTATTGTTTAGTGATCTTACCGATTTCGATTTTTATATATTTGCGCATTGATTGGAAAAATTACCTTTATAGTAATAAATTCGAAAGAATTATTGGATTAGTTGTTGCAGGGGCGTCCTTAATTCTTATTATTGCACACGGATTTAATATGAATTTAGGCATCGTTGCAATAACAACATATGGACATCAAAGCGTCTTTTTTGTAGGAATTATATTTAGTATTGCGGGTCTTTATTTTAGAAGATTAGAATTTACTGGTATTGGTTTACTACTTTGTCAAAAAACAATAGACGCTATGATAAGTAACCCTGAAATTGCTCAGATTGGATCCATCATTATTTGGGTATTGTTATTAATTGTCATTATTTATTACACTATACGAATTTCATCTAGAAATTAAAGCTGCATCAGTATATATAAATATGTTTTTATAACTCTCTTCAAGATGTTAACTGAAATAATTCGTTAACCTGAAGGGAGTTTTTTAATAGCTGGAACAGAAAAAACAATAAATTTATAAATGATATATTCTGACAAAAACGAAAATCATAGCGTAATAAACGTGAAATAAGGGTATATTACTTCTGTAAAGGGAGGTGGCCCATAATGATAAAAATCGAAACAAGTTGTAACAACGAGATAGCATATATCCGTGAGGGTCAAGGTTTTCCTGTTATATTAATACATGGACTAGATAGCAATATGGCTTCTTTATATAACTTGAAAGATGCATTGAAAAATAAATTTGATGTCATTGTTTATGATGTGAGAGGGCATGGTAAATCTTCTAAGCCGAACTCCTTTAATTTAGAAGATCATATTGAAGATTTAAAAATATTAATGAAAAAATTAGATGTTGAACAAGCGCATTTAATTGGCCATGATATGGGTGGCTTAATAGCTAAAAATTTTACTAATAAATATGAATCAATGGTGGCATCATTAACTTTAATTGCATCTAATCTGATAGACAGCGTACATGGATTAAATAAATTAATGATAGAACATCAAGATGAAATAGAAGGTTTTGATAAATCTGAAGCACTTATTCTATTATTACCGTATATGTATAAAGACCTAGAAAAAGCTAAAAAATGGTTTCAAAATCAGCTTATTTATAGTAGACAATCAGCTGAAGATAGTGCTGTTGCCACAAGAGCATTAATGGGATTCCCAGTTTTTAATAAAGATATTGTGGTTGAACATGTTAATGTTCCAACGTTGCTAGTTAATGGGAAATATGACCCTTTATTTATGGGAGAACCAAGGGATAGATATAATCATGCTTTTCAGACTTTAACTATTTTAGAATTTGATCAATCAGGTCATGCACCGCATATTGAAGAACCGAATCATTTTGTGGAAGTGTATTTAGATTTTGTAGAGACTTTGAAATATCAAAAGAATGATTTAGTATAAATGGCACTTGAAAAGTTGTTTTAAAATACACATTGCTATTTTATATAGCATCGCTAGTGCAATGTCTTTTGTTTTTCTATGAAACACCGCCGATAACGTCTTAACACTTTGTCGGCGGTATTTTTTACTTTTTATAGGGATTGAAGATTATGAAGAATTGTTGTTATCGTGAACAGGACAGTACATATAAAAAAAGGGATTTTCCAATTTATTGGAAAATCCCTTTAAAAGATGAGTTAGACATATTATAAAAACTTGTTTGATTATAGAAATTTAAATTAACTTAAACTTCTTTTTCGTCGTTAGCTTCTTTAATACGATTATTAACACGAGTTAATAATTCATTGATTTTTTTACGTTGCTTAGTGTTAACTAAGATTAATACAGTTCTTTCATCTTGTTCGTTACGTTTCTTATCAAAATAATCTTCTTGAGATAAATTTTTAACGGCTTTAACAACTTGTGGTTGTTTGTAATTCAAGTGATTAATGATATCTTTTAAATAATATTCTTCACTCTCATGCTCGCTAATGTATGTTAATACAGCGAATTCCTCGAAACTTACTGAAAATTCTTTTTTGATAATACCTTTTAGTTTGTCAGCATAAGTGACCATAGCTAATAATTCAAAGCAATCATTGATTTTGGTGATAGCCATCCTAATTCCTCCCTATTCTAAATGCCCAATCAAATATACATATTAATAATTTTTTTGTATGATTATTTGTCTTAATTCAAAGTTAAATACAAAGTATTTGTCATAATTTGTGGCTCGATTATATTTAAGTGAAATATATTAAAACCACTATTATTTAGTTTATTATAACTAAATAAAAATAGAAAGTAAACAAAAACATGTTTAAGCGTTACGTTAATGATTTCTATTATTAATTCAATTCTTTAAATACCAATACGTTAATCGAAATTTATTTTTCTATTTTTCAATTTACCGTCATATGATAAAAAGGCTAAATAATCTTATCGAATTTTAAAATGATAACTTTTTATAACGTGTACGTCTAATTTTTAGACAGCACTGTATCGGCGTTTTTAGCTATGACATCTCCTTGATTTAAACCTTCAAGAATCAGCATATCTTTGTTATTACCCGAATTTTGTGTTTTAATAACTCGTTTTATAAATTTTTTATTTCTTTGCACGAAAACAAATTGTTTATCATGTATTGCTGTTTTTGGAATTTCAATGATGTGGTTAGGTATTTCTACTTTGAAATGCTTACCAAAAACAGCGGTAGAATTTGAATTTATCTCAATTAAATATTTAGAATGTTTAGTTGATCTATCTATATCAATTGGAAAATTAGAAATATACTTCACTTCACCGTCAAATGTTTGCTGGTTGTTATCTTTAATGGAAACTTTGTCTTTTAAATGAAGCTTGTCAATTATCGCTTCATCAATTTCAGCTTTGATTATTGTAGTAGGATCATAAATTTGCATGACAGGAGACTTAGTTTGGTTAGGCCATGATTTAGTAATATGGACGATGCCAGGCGCTGGAGCATAAACTGTGATACGCAGTTGCTCTTGGAGTTGTGAGATTTGATTTTGTAGATGTAATATTTCTGAATGGATCGGGGTAGTGGGGGATTTATTGTTTTGTTTTAATTGTGCAAGGTGCTTTTGCTTATTACTAATTTGATGTTCAATACGAGGATTGTAATATTCAAATAGGGGCTGATTTTTTGCTATTTTGTCATTTGATTTAACGTACCAATCGTTAATATAACCTTTATGGGGTTCATAATGGACTGGAAATCGTTGAGCAGGCTCTTGTCTTCCTATAAAGGTGTAGGGTTTATTATAAGTTATTTTCAAAGTGTCAATATGATGCTGTGGTTTACTTGTGCCTATTTTAATTTTGAAATAGTAAAAACTTAGAACGCCGATACTACAGAGTATTATCAACACAGTAAATAAAACAATTATTTTCTTCAATGATGTCACCTCTTGATGTATTATTGATTTGATTATACAAGGAAAAGTTAAGGTTTTGTTATAAAAAAAGGAGTCATTTACTAAATGTCATAAGTAAATGACTCGAGTGAACAATTTTTAAAATAATCTCAATAAAATTATACCAATCATTATGGCAATAATTCCAAAAACTTTTCTTTTAGTAACTTTATTTTTGTAAGTACCGAGCAAGCCAAAATGATCTATAATAATACCCATTAACATTTGACCTAGCATAACAA
Source organism: Staphylococcus equorum (assembly GCF_029531845.1). Taxonomy (GTDB): domain Bacteria; phylum Bacillota; class Bacilli; order Staphylococcales; family Staphylococcaceae; genus Staphylococcus; species Staphylococcus equorum_C. The sequence goes on along the minus strand of NZ_JAMBPV010000003.1, from coordinate 125,173 downwards.
TAATTGTAGTCAATGCAGCGCCAAGGTGAGGCATTAAAATAATATTCGTAGTTACAAAAATTACACCAAGGATACCCCCGATAAAGTAAATGGGTTTAAGATGTCCTTCTTTAGGTGTGAAAGTAGTAAGTTTAAGACTTCTATTGAAAATCAAAGTAAAAATAAATAATACGATTGTACCAACTGTGAATGATATCAGTGAAGCCATTACAGAGGAATTTATTTGTTGACCCAATGCGCTATTAATAGCAGTTTGAATGGGTGGACAGAAACCAAATATAAATCCAATGATTAACCAAATATATATGGAACTGTTTTTATTTTTATCTTTAGGGTTGCTACGAACATAATTCATCAGAATGATACCGAATATCAAAAAGATAATGCCTAGTATTTTAAATGCTGTAAAAGCTTCTTTGTCAGCTCCAAACCAGCCAAATGTGTCAATTGTCACGCCCATAATGATTTGACCTGCTACAGTGAGTACTACAGTGAGAGATGCACCTAAGCGGGGTAAAAGGAGTAAATTCCCAGTCAGAAAAATGACGCCAAGCATCCCGCCGACAAACCATATGTAACTAAAAGATTGGTTACTGTAAAATTGTGCAGTAAAGACATGAGGATTAGTGATAAGATTGATTAAAATTAAAAAAATTGTACCTGTAGCAAATGAGATTGTTGAGGCATAGAATGAAGACTTTGTATAAAGGCTTAGTCTAGAATTGATTGAAGTTTGGAAGGGTACAACCATACCTGCGATAATCCCAATAATATATAAAAGGAACATTAAATCACGCTTTCTATTAGGATAATTTCATTATATAGGAAAGGTTGAGTTTTTCCTATGTTTAAATTATTTAAAAGATTATTAGCTTTTTAGCTTATTATAATGTACACAACACACAAAATATAATAGAATACGTATGTTAATAGTTTTTGGGAAATAAGATTAACAACTATGAAGTAATAATAAAAGCTTTTGAAGAAGTGAGTGACTAATTATATTGAAACAGCTTTCCATAATTCGACTAACAGATGAGGAAACTTTTTTTGTTGGAGCAGGAACTAATGATGGCATTAAAAAAAATCAATTTATAGAAGTGTTGAATCCAAGAAGATCTTATAAAAATTTAGCTCAAATTGTTGAAGTGTATGATAAATATGCAATGTGCAAGAAGTTAGGTAAGAAGAAGATTTTTTTTGGTGATACAGTTAGATTAAGACCCTATAGAGATTAATGGTATAAATTAATAATATTGTGGTTAATTGAGGAGCTGTATTAACAGTCAATTATTCTACGTAACAAGAGAGAGGCTGGAACATAAATACATGTTTCAGCCTCAATCTTTATTTGGCAGTAGCTGACTGAATTGAAAATGTGCTTACGTTAAGCTTTTAAAGAACTTCAGCTCCTGTATGTCATTTTCTAGTCAGCTGTCCTGCTCCCCTTTTTAGTTAATCATCTAAGTAAATAGATTTGTATTAGAATTAACTAATTTTCAAATAGAAGGTTAGTTGTCTTATCTATTACCTGTGCAGAATGAACTTTTGTGGGAATGCCTGTTTTCGGTCTCAAAATATCAAGCGTGATTAATTTATTCATTCCTTCTTTAACTGTGCCTTCGTTTACCGAATGTTCGATATTAGGTAGTTGTAATTTGATTGTTTTATTCACTGCATCGTTGAAAATAAGTTCTAATGTTTGGGACATCATTTCATTTTCCTCCTTAATTAATTATTTCAGTTTTAATAACTTCGATTGTGTCAAAGTGCTCTCCAGTAATTTGCTCAATAATAGACTTGAAGCTTTTTAATTGCTCGGGTGTTGATTCTGTATTTAAATTTGCAAAATGACGTTTGAACTTTGTAGCTTTTCCATCTTTATCGTACAAAATACGGGATAGTGTGACTGCAAGCTGTTTGATTTGATTCATTTGCTTAACCTCCTTTCACTTTATATATCGAATAAACATCCTAAAATGGTCAAAATTTTTTTGAGAAATTCGGTTTAAATACTTCCATGTGACATAAATATCATATATCATTAAATAAGAAACATTCAATTTGTTAAGAGGTGAATATATGAATCAAGTGGACCCTATTAGGGATATAAAAGAGATAAAGTCTATGTATGAAGTCTTAAGTAATAAGTCGAAACGAGATTATTTATTATTCAAGTTTGCAATACATACTGGCGTTAAACTTTCTGAATTACTGAATCTTTGTGTGTCGGACGTAAAAGACGAACACAATGATATTAAACAGTATTGGCTAGAGGACCATGCTCCCAATATTCATATTAGATTACCTGACACGTTGAGAAATGAATTAATGCGCTTTATTACTGAGGAAGATCTTAATAATGATGAGCTATTGTTTCAATCAAATAGAACTTTAAAAGGTTTATCAAGACAACAGGCATATCGTATTATCCATGCTGCAGCTGAAGAGTTAGGTATGTTACATATTGGTTTGACGACGTTAAGAAAGACATTTGCTTACCATGCTTATCAATCTGGTATTTCTATTTCTATTATTCAAAAATATTTAGGTCATCAAACAACTTTTGAAACTATGAAATTCATAGGTATTTCAGCGAAGACAACTAAAACAACAATAGCTTTAAATTTATAAAATATAATTAAAGGAGGGATATGATGAGTTTAATATATTTACTTAGTGCCTTGATTTTAATCATGGTAGCGGTATTGTTCACACTTACAAATCCTAAATTCCAGCGATTTGCAGGTCAAATTGCCTTAATTGCACCGATTATTTCTTCAATTTACTTTTTATGGCAAATACCTCGAGTGATGGCAGGGCATTTTGTAACGGTTAAGATACCATGGCTAACACTATTAGATATCAATATTGATTTCAGATTAGATGGATTGAGTTTATTCTTCAGTTTATTAATTTCACTTATTGGATTAGCCGTATTTTATTATGCAACTCAATACTTATCCAAAGAACATGATAATTTACCACGCTTTTATGTATATTTATTACTGTTTATGTTCAGCATGCTTGGTATCGTTACTGCTAACAATACGATTCTAATGTATGTGTTTTGGGAGTTAACGAGTGTATCTTCATTCTTGCTTATCGCCTATTGGTATAATAAAGGTGATAGTCAATTTGGTGCTATACAATCATTTATGATTACAGTATTTGGTGGTTTGGCATTATTAGCAGGCTTCATTATGATTTATACTGTAACAGGAACAAATTCAATATCTTCAATTATTGAACAGAGCGATAAAATCGCACAAAGTGACTTGTTTATACCTATTATTATTCTCATCTTAATAGGGGCATTTACAAAGTCAGCGCAATTTCCATTTCACATTTGGTTACCGAAAGCGATGGCAGCTCCAACACCAGTAAGTGCGTATCTACATTCGGCAACCATGGTTAAAGCAGGTATATTCTTGCTATTTAGATTCACACCCGTGTTAGGTTTAAGTGATTTCTATATTTATTGTGTGACCTTCGTTGGTTTAATTACAATGATTTTTGGGGCTATCAATGCGATACGCCAAGTCGATATGAAAGCAATATTAGCTTATTCTACAATCAGTCAACTCGGTATGATTGTATCAATGGTAGGACTTGGTGGTGGGTTTGCACAACATCCAACAGGTGAACTTTCTAAAATTTATGGTTTAATACTGTTTGCAGCTTTATTCCATTTAATGAATCATGCTTTATTTAAAGGTGCGCTGTTTATGGGTGTAGGTATTATTGACCATGAAACAGGCACAAGAGACATTCGTCGCTTATCAGGTTTAAGGAAAGTATTTCCTATTACACATATTATAATGTTACTTTCTGCCTTATCGATGGCAGGTATTCCATTTTTAAATGGCTTCTTGAGTAAGGAAATGTTCTTTGACGGACTTGTGAGCGCACACCAATTACCTCAATTCAATATATTCCTTACGGTAATTATTTCGGTAATAGGCGTTGTAGCAAGTATATTTACTTTGATTTATGCAGTTTACATGATTAAGGAAGTTTTCTGGGGGGGCTATCAGAAAGCGGACTTACCAATAAAAAATCCACACGAACCATTCATGTTCACACTACCTTCTGCAATTATGATGATTTTGTTACCGGTCATATTCTTTGTTCCGAATATATTTGGGCATCATATTATTTTACCGGCGTTACGAAGTATCACAATTGGAGAAAATGTAGACAAAATAGCGCCACATGTATCGCAGTGGCACGGATTTAATTTACCATTGATTTTAAGTTTGATTGTAATGGTTGTTGGTTTCACAGCAGCATTTAAAATCGATTGGAAAAAATATGCTAATAAGATTAAAGTGACATCAATTACAGATTTATATTTAGGATCATATAAACAATTTGAACACTATTCAGGATATGGTATTCGTACTTTAATGAATAACCGTTTAAATCATTACATCACATTAACGTTACTTATTTTTATAATGGTTGTAGTATATGGAGTTATTCAAGCAGGATTTCCAAAAGTGCAACAAATTCATGTGAGTGAATTTGGCCCGTTAGAAGTAATCACATTAATTGTTGTATTTGTACTAGGTATTGCTTTAACATTTATACGTCAGCGTTTAACGATGGTTATTTTAAACGGAATTATCGGTTATTGTGTAACAATATTCTTTATATTAATGAAAGCACCAGATTTAGCATTAACACAATTAGTTGTAGAAACGATTACAACAATATTATTTATTGTTAGTTTTTCAAGACTACCCAACGTACCGCGTACAAAAGTTCACAAAAAACGTGAAGCGGTCAAAATCATTGTATCGCTCTTGATGGCAGTGATTGTAGTCATGCTCGTATTTATTGCACAACAAAGTGACACGATGCCTACGATTTCGACGTTTTACCATGATGCGTATGAATTAGCAGGCGGTAAAAATATTGTAAATTCCATTCTTGGTGACTTCCGTGCACTAGATACTTTATTTGAAGGTATGGTGCTCATTATTGCTGGTTTAGGAATTTATACATTACTTAACTTTAAAGAACGGAGGGGTCAAGATGAAAGAGAATGATGTCGTATTACGAACGGTAACCAAAATCGTCGTCTTTATATTATTAACTTTTGGATTTTATCTGTTTTTGGCAGGGCATAATAATCCAGGTGGCGGCTTTATTGGTGGCCTTGTATTCAGCTCAGCATTTATTTTAATGTTCTTGGCCTTTGATGTTAAACAAGTGTTAGTTGCTTTGCCTTTAGATTTTAGAATATTAATGATTACAGGTTCATTAGTTTCATTTGCTACTGCAGTTGTACCTATGTTTTTTGGTAAACCGTTCCTTTATCAAACTGATGCGTATGTACAATTACCTTTATTAGGAGAAGTACATTTAACGACCGTAACCTTATTTGAAGCAGGTATTGTGTTATCTGTTGTAGGCGTCGTCGTAACGGTTATGTTATCTATAAGTGGTGGTCGCTCATGAATCTTATATTATTAATGGTTATTGGCTTCTTAATATTTATCGGAACGTACATGATATTATCAGTCAATTTAATAAGAATCGTTATAGGTATTTCTATTTACACACATGCTGGCAATTTAATTATTATGAGCATGGGTCAATATGGAAAGAATATGGTTGAACCTTTGATTGGAGAAGGTAGTAAAAACTTTGTTGATCCTTTATTACAGGCAATTGTGTTAACGGCGATTGTAATCGGATTTGCAATGACAGCTTTTTTATTAGTACTTGTATATAGAACGTATCGTGTAACAAAAGAAGATGAAATCGATGTATTGAGAGGTGATGACGACGATGCTAATGAGTAATTTATTAATACTACCATTACTTCTTCCAGCAGTTTGTGCATTAGCCCTTGTCTTCATCCGTACACATAGTAGATTGTCTCGAATGTTTTCAATTGGGACGATGGCTGTTACAACAGTTATTTCATTATTCCTATTGATTCACGTAATGTATAACAAACCCATTGCCTTAGATTTTGGAGGGTGGGAAGCACCTTTTGGTATTCAATTTGTTGGTGATTCATTAAGTTTATTGATGGTTACTACATCCAGTTTCGTTGTTACGTTAATAATGGCTTATGGCTTTGGTAGAACAGAGAAAAGAGCAATACGTTATTACCTACCAAGTTTCATCTTATTCTTAACTGTAGGTGTTATAGGCTCATTCTTAACGGCTGACTTATTCAATATATATGTCATGTTTGAAGTTATGTTGTTGGCATCATTCGTACTAATCACCTTAGGACAATCAGTGGAGCAATTGCGTGCAGCGATTATTTACGTGGTACTTAATATACTTGGTTCGTGGTTGTTACTTTTAGGTATTGGGTTGCTGTATAAACTCACAGGTACGTTAAACTTTGGCCTTGTAGCACAGCGATTGAATGAGATGAATGACAAAAGCGCTATAACGATTGTGTCTATGGTCTTTCTAATTGCATTTGGTGCTAAGGCAGCATTAGTACTCTTTATGTGGTTACCTAAAGCATATGCAGTTTTAAATACAGAACTTGCAGCACTTTTTGCAGCATTAATGACTAAAGTAGGGGCATATGCGCTAATTCGTTTCTTTACATTGATCTTTGATGGTCATGAAGGTATTACGCATCCATTACTGGTATTTTTAGCTTGTATTACAATGCTGATTGGAGCATTTGGCGTACTGGCTTATCGTGATATTAAAAAGATTGCAGCGTATCAAGTTATACTTTCAATTGGATTTATCATATTAGGGTTAGGATCAAATACCTACGCTGGTGTCAATGGCGCTATTTTCTACTTAGCTAATGACATTGTCGTTAAGACACTGCTATTCTTTATTATTGGTAGTTTAGTGTATATTACTGGATACAGACAATATCGAAATTTAAATGGTCTAGCGAAACAAGAACCATTCTTTGGTGTAGCTTTTGTAGTTATGATTTTAGCTGTCGGAGGCGTACCGCCATTTAGTGGTTTCCCTGGTAAAGTATTCATTTTTAAAGGTGCTATAGAAAACGGTAATTATATTGGCTTAGCTTTAATGATAATTACAAGTTTAATTGCAATGTTTAGCTTGTTCAGAATCTTCTTTACGATGTATCTGGGTAATGAGAAGAAAGCTGAAGAAACAGCATTTAAAAAAATTCCGACGTATCGTAAAGGTCTCATTGGGATATTGACAGCAGTGATACTAGCTATGGGACTTGCGGCGCCATTGATTTTCAAAGTGACAGATAATGCGACACATTTAAATATGGATGATGGACTATATGGAAAAATGGTTAATCCCCATTTAGTGAAGGAGGATAAATAATGCAACAAGTCTTGCTTAACATTGTCATTGCTTTTTTATGGGTGCTTTTTCAAGACGAAGAATCTTTTAAAGCATCGACATTCTCCTCAGGCTACCTTATTGGTTTGATAGTTATCTATATTTTGCATCGCTTTTTCGGACAGCAATTTTATTTAAAAAAAGTTTGGGTAACGATTAAATTTTTAGCCGTTTATTTATACCAATTAGTCACATCTAGCATGACGACAATTAATTACATTTTATTCAAAACTAAGGATTTAAACCCAGGTTTAGTAACTTATGAAACAACATTAAGTAGTGATTGGGAAGTTAGCTTTTTAACAATTTTGATTATTATAACGCCTGGTTCAACAGTTATAAGAATTTCAAAAGAAAAACAAAAGTTCTTTATACATGCAATTGATGTCTCAGATAAAGAAAAGCAAAAATTGCTAAAAAGTATAAGACAATATGAAGGACTCATATTGGAGGTGGCAGAATGATAGGATCCCTTATTGATTTTTTCATTACAAGTGCGCTGATTTTGTTTGGAATTGCATTATTATTAACTTTATTTAGATTGATTAAAGGGCCAACGACTGCTGATAGAGTGGTTGCTTTTGATACTGCAAGTGCAATACTTATGTCCATGGTAGGTATGCTCAGTATCGTCTTTGGTACGTTCTCATTCCTTGATTCAATCTTACTAATCGCTATCATTTCATTTGTAAGTACCGTGTCAATTTCTAGATTTATAGAAGGGGGGCACGTCTTCAATGCAAATAACAAGCGAAATCGTTAATTTAATAGCAGCATTTATGATGTTTTTAGGAAGTATTATTGCATTAATAAGTGCAATAGGCTTAATTAAATTCCAAGATGTGTTTTTACGAAGTCACGCATCGACTAAAAGTTCTACACTTTCAGTATTATTGACACTTGTAGGTGTTATTATCTATTTTATTTCTTCACAAGGTTATTTAAGCGTGCGACTTATTTTGGCATTGGTGTTTATTAATTTAACATCGCCAGTCGGAGGGCACTTAATATCACGTGCCGCCTACCGTACAGGTGCTTACATGTATCGTAAAAGTGATGCACCAAGACAAACCAATATATTATTGAGTTCTAAAGAAAATAATACATTTGATATGTTAAAAAAACGTGCAGAAGATCGTGAAGAACGTAGACGCAAAACATACGAAAAAGAACAGGATTACTAATATATATTAATATTTAAAAATGATGATTTCTACTTAAAACAAAGTAGAAATCATCATTTTTTATTGTCTAGAGCAACTAATGTACCAGACCCATTTTGCATATGCATTCTATTGTGATTTTAGTATTAAATTATACGACACTATTTAATAAGGTATGAGACTATATATTAGAAGATAAAAAACAAAATTTAACTTTTCAAGTGTAATACGTTTAAGGTAATGGTAAAAAAATGATAAAATAATATATATTTGTAATTGTGTTAATTTTAAAATAATTAATCAAATAGTTAAAAGGGATCACACTATTTGTTATTAGGGTGTAAGAGTTTGAGACACAGTATGTTCATTTAAAAACGATATTATTTATTGTTTCAACCTCAACAATTATGAAAAATAATTAAGTTGAAAAGAGGTGAAACCTTGCAAATATTTGAGACGATACTAATTTTTTTAGCGCTTGTTATCGTTAGCTCACTTGTGCACATTTTTATACCGAAAGTGCCTTTAGCCTTCATTCAAATTATACTCGGGATGTTGGTGTATGTAATACCTGTGCCTGTTGAACTTCATTTTGATTCAGAATTATTTATGGTTGCATTAATTGCACCGTTACTGTTTGTTGAAGGGGTTAAGGTTTCGCGTGTTCACTTAAGACGTTATATTAAACCAGTGCTGATGATGGCATTAGGTTTAGTCATTACTACTGTGATTGTAGTAGGACTTTTTGTTCATTGGATTTGGCCTGAATTACCAATGGCTGCAGCTTTTGCGCTTGCTGCTATATTATGTCCTACAGATGCTGTTGCGGTTCAAGCTATTACGAACGGGAAAGTGCTACCTAAAGGATCTATGACAATTTTAGAGGGTGAATCACTTTTAAATGATGCTGCGGGTATCATATCTTTTAAAATTGCTGTAGCAGCACTTGTTACAGGTGCGTTTTCAGTGACGCATGCTGTTGAACAATTTCTTGTTTCTTCAATAGGTGGTTTTGTTGTTGGGCTTCTTATTGGTGTAGCTTTAGTAAGATTTAGAGTGACGCTATCTAGACGTGGTATTGAAAATATTAATATGTTCACATTTATACAACTTGTTACACCGTTTGTGACGTATATAGTGGCAGAAATGTTTCATGCTTCAGGTATCATTGCCGCTGTAGTTGCAGGTTTAGTACATGGTTTTGAACGTGATCGTATTGCGCAAGCACGTACGAGATTGCAAATGAGTTATAACCATACCTGGAATATATTAGGCTATGCATTAAATGGTTTTGTATTTTCTATTTTAGGATATTTAATACCTGAAGTAGTGGGAAGAATTATAGAAAACGAACCACATAATTTAATTTTCTTAATTGTCGTTACTTGTTTAATTGCACTTGCGATATATTTATTTAGATTTTTATGGGTGTTCATACTATATCCTTACTTTTACTTACCAATCAGTCCATTCCAAAAAATGATTTCTTATAATGAAGAAAATGAAAAATCGACAGAAGCACCTCCGAAACGAGGCATGTATGCATTTGTCATGACAGTGTGTGGTGTTCATGGAACCATTTCGTTAGCAATTGCCTTAACTTTACCGTATGTGTTAGCAGATCATCATTCTTTTGTTTTTAGGGATGATTTGCTTTTTATAGCATCTGGAATGGTAATTATTAGTTTGATTGTTGCACAATTTATCTTACCATTAGTTACACCAAATGCTGAAAAACCGAAACAAAAAGGAATGAGTTTCAAACAGGCGCGTGTTTTAATATTAGAAAAAGTCATTGATAATTTAAATCAAATGTCTTCTGTAGAATCTAGTTTTCAATATGGTAATGTAATCAAAGATTATCATGAAAAATTAGCGTTTTTAAGAACTGTAGAAAATGAAGATGAAAATACGAAGGAACTTCAAAGGCTACAAAATATTGCATTTGCTGTTGAAAATAATACATTAAATAGTTTAGTAGAAAATGGAGATATTACATCTAATGTTTTAGAAAACTATATGCGTTATTCAGAACGTACGCAAGTCTATAAGCAAGCTTCTTTAATTCAACGTATTAAGGTTGAACTTAGAGCAATGATTTTAAAACGAAGAATTAAACGTAAAGTTAAGACCAATGCAGCTACTTCATTATCCATCATCGACAACTTGCGAGAAATTTCTAATGTTATGCGTACGGTACATTATCGTGTCGTAAGTCGTTTAGCTAAAGAAACAACTGAAGATAATAAATTAGAAGTAGGTATGATTTGTGATAGTTATCTTATACGTATAGATAACTTAACGCCGTCTAATTTCTTTAATGCAAAAAATGAGAATTCGATAACAAAAATTAAATTAACGGCGCTTAAAGAACAACGCCGTGTGTTGAACCAACTAGTCGAAGATGAAGAGGTAAGTGAAGTTACTGCTTTAAAAATACGTGAAGCAATAAATTATGACGAAATGATTATTGTAGATAGTTTAACTGATTAATGAATATTTTCTTGCTGATTCTGGGACATAGATATCTCATTCTCAAATTTAAGGGCACCAATCTATTAGTTTCTAATAGATTGGTGCTTTTCTATTTAAAATCGTCCAATTAGGAAAGAAACGCCTACGGTATTTTAGTGATCACATACGCTGAAGCATATGCATAAGACTTACTAATCCGAATGAATTGGAAATTAAGTCTTTATGCATAAAAACACCTAAACACTAAAGTGTGAAGGTGTTTTAAAAAGCTCCATCAATGGGGGAGGAACTACCATTGATGGAGCTAAGGAGATGATTTAAGGCTTGAATACCACCATGCCGTACGTTATAAGGAGGGTAACGAACGACATGGGGCTATTCACCTATAACTAGGTTAAATAGCCTATTAATTTATTCCATGCTACCATGTACTGTTTCGATATTTTCTTTCATCATATTGTAGTAAGAATCACCTTTAGATCCTTTTTCACCGATTGAATCAGTAAATACTTCGCCAAAGATGTCTTTTTTCGTTTCTTCACTTAAGCTTTGCATACTTTTCTTATCAACGCTCGTTTCAACAAGTAAATGTTTCAAATTATTATCTTTTACGAATTGAACGGCTTGTTTCATTTGCTCAGGTGTACCTTGTTTTTCAGTATTAATTTCCCAAATATAACCAGGTTTGATGTCATATTGTTTAGAGAAATATTTGAAGGCACCTTCACTTGTGATCATTGCGCGTTGCTCTTTAGGAATATCATTGAATTTATCATGACTTTCTTTATTAAGTTGTTCTAATTCTCCAATGTACTTTTCACTTTGAGCTTTTATTTCATCATTATGATTTTTATCATGTTTTAATAATGTATCTTGGATTGTTTCAACATATTTAATGCCATTGTCTAAACTTAACCAAGCATGTGGATCTTGTTTTGATTTGTCACCTTCACCACCTTCTAAATATAGAGGTTTTACATTTTCAGAAGGTTTTACTACGGAATCATCTTTAGTTGATTTATTGGCTTGAGTTAGTGCTTTTTCAAACCAACCATTTCCAGTTTCTAAGTTCAAACCGTTATAAAAAACTATATCTGCATCAGTTAATGCTTTGATATCCTTTGGTTTAACTTCATATTCGTGAGGGTCTTGTCCAATTGGCACAATGCTATGTATTTCAACATTATCACCGGTAGTGTTTTTGACCATATCGTATAATATTGAATTTGTCGTAACAATTTTTAATTTATCATTTGAAGCTGCTTCATTCTTTTCATTGCTCCCATTACTACATGCACTTAAAAAAAGGATGAAAACGAGTGCAATTGCTATTATTTTTTTCATATAGTTTGTCCTTTCTTATTAAAAATTTGTAATTTACTTAGTATAAAAGTAACGATGTAAATCAAGAATGCGCATAGTACTATTGTTGCGCCACTTGGTAAATTGTAAAGATAGCTAAAATAGAGACCAACAATCGCGCTGACTGTACTAAAAAGACTTGATATAATCATCATTGTATGTAATTTTTTGGCAATTAAGAATGCTGCTGATGCTGGCGTAATTAATAACGCGACAACTAAAATAATGCCTACAGTTTGAATACTAGCTACAGTTACTAGTGATAGTAACAGCATTACAAAATAATGAGTTATTGTAGTGTTTAGACCACTCATTCGACTAAATACTGGATCAAATGTTGAGACCATTAGCGGTCTGTAAAATAGAATGATTAATATCATAACAATCAAGCCAACAACAATTGTTGACCAAAATGTTGATTGAGTTACAGCGAGCAAATTACCAAATAATATATGGTATAAGTCAGTTGTACTGTTAATCAAACTGATTAAAATAATACCCATTGCTAAAAATGCTGTGAAACTAATACCAATAGCAGCGTCTGGTTTGGTTTTACTATTTTTCGTAATAAAGCCAATGAATATGCTGGCAATCATACCTGTAATTAATGCTCCGATAAACATAGGAATGCCGAATAAAAAAGATAGGGCTACGCCAGGTAACACAGCATGACTCATGGCATCGCCCATTAACGAAAGCCCTCTAAGGACGATGAGACAGCCAACTGTTCCACATACAATTCCTACTACGATTGAAATAATTAAGGCATTGCTTAAGAATTTATAATCGAGTAAATGTTGAAAGAAATCCATAATAAATTTATCTCCTTTCTGTTGTTTTAATTCGTTTCAATTTTTGTGGTTGAATTTAAAAAAGTATTATTTAAATTTTCCGGTAGCATTGCAGTACTACTGTCACCAAAATAACGAATTGTTTTGTTTAGAAGTATGACACGATCAAAATACTCTTCAGTTTTTGATAAATCATGATGAACGATTAAGAGTAACTTACCTTCACTTTTCAATTTTTGAAGTTGTGTCATGATAATTTGTTCACTATGGAAATCAATACCAACAAAGGGCTCATCTAACAAATAAAGCGTACTTTCGGTCATTAGTGCACGAGCGACAAGTACACGTTGTAATTGACCGCCACTTAACTGTGAAATTTGACGATGACGTAAACTTTCTAATTCCAAGGTTTTCATCAATTGATTTAACCGTTTTTTAGTTTCAGACGTTACCCATTTAATCCAACCAATATCTTTGTATGCACCTGATATAACAACATGTTCGACATCAATTGGAAAATCTAAGTCAATATGTGCTTTTTGTGGAATATAAGTGATAGATTTTAATGAATTATGTATATAATCATCGTTTAAGTGTGCGGCCCCAGTAGATTTAAACTCCCCAATAAAAGATTTGAGTAATGATGATTTCCCAGCACCATTTGGCCCCATTATGCCAATAATCTCGCCTTTTATGGGGATGTTTAGATTAATATCTTCTAAGACATGCTTATTCCCTAAAGTTAGATTTAGATTTTTAACTTTTAACATATTAGACCTCCTTAATAATATTTTTAGGCTAACCTAATTTATTTTATAATATACCATGAAGATTTAGCGTGTCAAGTCGATTCGTGATACAATAAAGTGAATGAGTTGAGAGGTGAGATAATGCTAACTGAAGAAAAAGAAGACTATTTAAAGGCGATTTTAACGCACAATGGTGATTATTTTTTTGTTTCAAATAAGACACTATCCCAATATTTAAACATCAAACCACCTTCAGTCAGTGAAATGGTTCACCGTTTAGAAAAATCTGGGTATGTTGAAACAAAACCATACAAAGGTGTGCACCTTTCAGATAAAGGTTTGATGTACACACTAGATATCATTAAGCGTCATCGTTTAATAGAATTATTTTTAATAAAAATATTGAAATATAATTGGGAAGAAGTACATCAAGAAGCAGAAGTTTTAGAACACAAAGTATCCAATTTGTTTGTAGAACGTTTGGATAAATTATTGGATTATCCAGTCACTTGCCCACATGGTGGTGTGATTCCGCGTGATAGTAAATACAAGGAACTTTATACAACGAATTTACTTTCATTTGAAGCTGATGATAAGGTGACGATTAAACGAGTTCGTGACCGTACTGAATTATTAATATATCTATCGAGCAAAGATATATTAATTGATGAAGAAATTAAAATTATTAATAAAGATGATACAAATAAAGTCATTATCGTTCAAAAAGAAGAAAATGTGACAATTTTAAGTTATGATAATGCGGCGCATATTTACGCTGAAAAATAAATGTTATTTCTGGAGTGGATGGTTTTTAGCATCCACTTTTTTCATTTTGGAAAAATAAAAAGCTTGAGATAGATGTTAGAAACATCATCTCAAGCTCAGTAATTTAAGTGAAAAAGTACCCATGAAATAATTGATAAATTGTGAAGATATTAATCGCTATCCATATTAAGCTGTAAATAAAGGTAGGGATATGTGTTAACTCTTTTAAAGTGCTGCCATCCCAAGATACAGGCTGCTGTGAAAAGGTTAGCTTAAAAATAGTGACCGAAGATTGCAAGACTTCACCTAATAAGACACCCAATATAAAATGAGACGTAAGGCTTACAATGTAAAACATCATCAATTGATTATCACTTTGGAATAAAAAATAGAGTAATGCAATAAGTAAAATAACCATCAATATTGGTAATATCTTTCTTGAAGTCAGTACTAAAAAATAAATGAATATAACTAAATATGCACTTATAAATAAGCTGGGGTATTGAAATTCAATAGCTAAGAAGCCTAAAAATAACATGAGTGGTGGCATTATATAACCGCCAAATGTAGTGATAGATTGACCGAAGAGACTTTTTGATTGTGTGACAGCGAACCCTTGTTGCGACGTAGCAATACGTTCAGTAGGGGATGCAACAATAACTAAATCTTTGGCTTTCCCGCCACTTAATTTGTTGAATAAAATGTGCCCGAATTCATGTGTTAAGACAGGGATGTAATTTAAATAAATATCTAAAATTCTGTTTATCGGTTTATTACGATAATTATGAATAATTATATAAAACAGAGCTATAATCATAACCCAATATAAATTGAGCTGAATAGCTGAACTGAAAAATTCATGTATTTTTGTCATATGATTACCTCGATTTAATATTTCAACAACCTGATGTTCAATAAAGAACTAAGGTTGTCATAGCATAATCTATAGTATAAAGTAATTTTGACAAGAAAGCATTTAGACTTTTGATGTATATTTTACGAATGGAAAGTAAGAATAGTTTCAAAATATCTGTAAAACGAGTAATGTGTTAATATTACAATAATAACTAAACGTTAAATTACATTTGATGTATTTTGAGTTAGGAGATCATGAACAATGACGGAGAACAACAAACTAAATAAAGTAAATGTTTTATCAGTATATTTTGATAATGTTACTTTAGAGGACATGCGAGAGAATATTAAGCATTTTTTCTTATCCCAAAGTCCAGAAAATTTATTCATTGTTACTGCAAACCCAGAAATAGTGGATTATGCTACGGACAATATTGCATACCGTAATTTAATTAATAGTGCGAATTATGTTGTCCCGGATGGAACAGGCGTTGTAAAAGCTTCTAAGTTACTTAGAACTCCTTTGAAAGAACGTGTGCCTGGTATTGAAATGATGGAAGAATGTCTGAAAATCGCTAATGCGAATCATCAAAAGGTTTTTTTACTAGGTGCTAAGAATGAAATTGTCATAAAAGCACAACAAAATTTAGCACAAAAGTATCCAAACATTAACTTTGATTTTCATCATGGATTTTTCGACTTAACAGATGAGACGGTATTAAGACAAGTAACCACATTTAGTCCTGATTATGTTTTTGTGGGGATGGGCTATCCTAGACAAGAACATTGGATTGAACGACACATGAATACTTTTACTCAAACGATATTGATGGGCGTAGGTGGCTCAATAGAAGTGTTTAGTGGCACGAAAAAAAGAGCGCCTGCATTATTTAGACGTTTGAATTTAGAGTGGGTCTACCGTCTGATTATAGATTGGAAACGCTTAGGTAGAATGAAAGCAATACCACGATTTGTATTTAAAGTAATCAAAGAAGCACGCAAGAAGTAAAAAAGCGTAAACTGCAGTTAAAATTCACTGCAATTTACGCTTTTATTTTTTACATGAAACGAGTAGAGATTTTTGTGTTATTTAACGACAAATCTAGAATTATCTAAATCACTTCTGAATTTCTTTTGATCTGCCTTAGAACGTTTTTTAAAATCATTCAAGAATTTTTCATATTCAGGTAATACGTCGTCTAATTCACCAAATTCTTTAAGTTTACCTGCTTCGATCCAAGCAATCTTAGTACAGAAATCACGGACTTGTTTCATATTATGACTTACAAAGAAAATAGTTTTTCCTTGTTTTTTATATTCAAATATTTTATCTAAACATTTTTGAGCGAATGTTTGATCACCAACCGATAATGCTTCATCAATGACAAGAATATCTGGATTAGTGGTGATATTGATAGAAAATCCTAATTTTGCACGCATACCACTAGAATATTTTTTGACGGGTTGATAAATAAATTCTCCTAGTTCACTGAATTCAATGATTTCAGGTGTTAATTCTTTAATTTCTTTTCTAGTGAAGCCCATACATAACATTTTAAATTCGATGTTTTCAACACCTGTTAGTTGGCCGTTTAACCCTGCGTTAATAGCAATCACACTTACATCGCCTTCACGTTTGATACCGCCACTTGTAGGAGATAATGATCCACCAATCATATTACTTAGTGTAGATTTACCAGAACCGTTGATACCAACAAGACCAATGACATCACCTTCATGTGCCGTTATAGACAGGTCATTTAGAGCATAAAAAGTTTTATTCTCATGAAAAGGAAGAAGGACATCCTTTAAGCGTTCTTTGTTATTACGATAAATACGATATTCTTTAGTTACATTTTTAATGTCAACCGATACATTCATAATTTAACCTTCCTTATTTACAGTTACTATTAGTATATTATATATTATATTAGTTGTTAAATTTATAAACCTATTGTAAAGTAAGTGAGTACAATTTAACGAAGTGAAGTTTTATACAGTTGTTAAATTTTACTGAACTTATGTTATAAAATCAACTATAAAGATAAATTAATGAAAATATAAAGTTACGATAGCTTATATCTCCTTTTTCATTAACGTTGTTTCATCACTTAGTATACAAAAATATATCATTTATAGCACTTTTTAGCTATTCTGATTTACGATAGTAAATGAAAGTTGTTAAGATAGACAATAAAGCGTATATTAAAATTAAGTGTAACATCGCAAATGAAGTGTGATAAGGTAAATCGATTGAAAGTGTGGTTTATTTAAATGAATGCAGTGTGGGTAGTTTTTAGAGAGCATTTTAAAAATTTCTATCTTATTCAAAGATTGGCACAGTTCCAAATGAAAATCACTAATACGAATAACTATTTAGGCACGGCTTGGGAATTGATTAATCCAGCAATGCAGATTATGGTTTATTGGTTCGTGTTTGGTTTAGGAATTAGAGATAATGGACCTGTAGATGGCGTACCATTTATTTATTGGTTGCTTGTAGGTATTAGCATGTGGTTCTTTGTTAACCAAGGTATATTAGAAGGTACAAAATCAATAGCGACAAAATATAATCAAGTGGCAAAAATGAATTTTCCATTGTCGATTATTCCATCGTATATTGTAATGAGTAGATTCTATGGACATCTTGCGTTACTTGTTGTAGTTATTTTACTGTGTATGTTAGCAGGTTATTATCCTACGATTTATACGTTGCAGTTGTTTTTATATGTGCCGTTTGCACTAATTCTTACAACAGCAATTGCATTATTTACTTCAACGCTTGGTGTACTTGTGAAAGATACCCAACAAGCGATTCAAGCATTGATGAGAATGGTGTTCTTTGCATCTTCTATTTTGATTGTACCACCAGAAGGCATTGTTAAAGATGTAATGAAATTAAATCCTATATATTATCTTGCAGAAGCATATCGTTCTGCAGTGCTACATAAAGAATGGTACTTTATTACGCATTGGGAATTAACGCTTTACAACATGTTTATTATTATCTTCTTATTTGTAGTAGGTTCTATTATGCATATGCGTTATAGAGATCAATTTGCAGACTTTATGTAAGTTGAAATTGAAAAAGAACTTATATTAAGGTTTTAAAGAACTACTTCTTCATTTATGAAGATGCATAGTTTTTTATGCAAGAGTTTCAACTCTTGTATTCCTTTTTCTAGTCAACCTTGTGGGGGCGGGAATATGAAATCAAATTTCGAACTTTGATTTCTATCTCGCTCCCTTTTTCTATAATTTTTAGTGTAAGACAGATATAATGTAAATAATAGTAGTCGAAATTAGAATTGGCGGTGGAATTTGTGAGACAGATAATCAAAAAGCTTTATATGTTTATTATTAGCTTGTTAAATTTAATTTATAGTAAAAAAAAGCTGAAGAATAATCATATCGTGGTCATGATGACATTTGCAGAAGATGTATTACCCATTGTAGAAGCGCTAAATAGAAAATTATATAAAATTACAGTAATAGGTAAAGAAGAAAATAGAAAGTATATGAAACAATTTGAAAATGTCACATTTCTACCTGCAGGTAATAAACAAGTATTTCAACATATTAAAGCGTTAAGCACAGCCAAGGTGATTATAATAGATACGTATTATTTAATGTTTGGTGGTTTCAAGAAAAAAAAGAACCAGACTATGATTCAAACATGGCATGCTGCTGGTGCACTGAAAAACTTTGGACTCCGAGATCATCAAGTAGACTTATCGAACCAAAGTATAGTCAATCAGTATCAAAAGGTTTACCAAGCTACAGATAAGTATTTAGTCGGTGGAGAACCAATGGTCACTTGTTTTAAAGATGCATTTGAAGCTAAGGATGAGCAATTTTTAAAAACAGGATTACCCAGATTGATGCCTTACACTATGTTAAATGTTGAAAAAAGACAACAAGAGCTTAAGGAACAATATAGTATAGAAGGGAAAGTAGCAGTGTATGTGCCGACGTATAGAGAACATAAGCAATTTAATCGTAATATTGATAAAGTGAATTTTGAAACGGCATTGCCGGGCTATACTTTATTGAGTAAATTACATCCTTCTATAGCAAGTGATAATCAAACAACGATTAATCTGCAATCTCTTATGATTATGGCAGATGTGATTATAAGTGATTATAGTTCATTGGCCATTGAAGCAAGTATTTTAAATAAGCCTACATTATTTTATGTATACGATGAAAAACAATATGAAAAGGAACGCGGTTTGAATTCATTTTATTATGAAATACCCGCTCAATATAAAGCTTATAGTGAAGAAGTGTTAGTATGTAAACTACAAGAAAATAGTACTGAATGGTCACCATTATTTGAAGCGTGGCATGAATACAATGCTAAAGATAGTTTAACGCAAGTCATTCACTATATAGAGAAAATGGTGAAATTATGAAGATATCAATAATTATTCCTGTATATAATGCAGCAAACACAATTCGTAGAGCAATTGCATCGGTAGATACGAAGCAAAATTATGAAATCATCTGTATCAATGATGGTTCTACGGATAAGAGTAAAACAGTTCTAGAGCAATTACAAAAAGAGTATAAAAATATTACGCTAATTAACCAAGAGAACAAAGGTGCAGCCGCAAGTAGAAATAAAGGACTTGAACATATGACTGGTGACGTTTTTATGTTTTTAGATGCTGATGATGAATTTTTAACGAGTAGAATTGATTTTATGGCAGATTTTTATCAAAAAGCGGAAGATGTGGATATCGTTTTAGGGCAAATAGCTAAAGGCAAACATGGTGAGTGGCAACCAATATATACGCATCAAGAGATTCAAAAGCTAGAAAAGATAGAGTTAGCGCAATGCCCTGATATCATGCAGTCAATTGGTCCAGGTGGAAAGATGTTTAACGCACAATTTGCTAATTTACGGTTTGATGAAGATGTTGTTTTTTGCGAAGAACATTGTTTTATTATAACAGCGTATAAAAAAGCGAGAAAAATTCAATTATTGCCAAACATTGTATATGGATATAATGAAGTGGAAGGATCCGTTACAAATCAACGCGCAGAACAATTTGAAGCATACATGTTAGATGCTTTAAAAGTGAGGACACGTGTAATGGATATATTGCCATCCAAAGATGAAAAAACATATTATAGCTATCGTATGGACGAATTAATAGTAAGTTACTTACTACAAGCATATATCGAAAAAAATAATATAATCACTAAAAAATTATTAGATACTGTAACAACATACATCAAAACGATGCAAAAAACAGATTACTCTGGTAAGGCTATGTTTAGAATTATTAAAGTGGTTGAACAAGGGAGTAAAAAATGGAATAAAGCACTCTATCAACAATGGAGAGAAACCCTTTTAAACGTTGGAATCGGCAGACCTAATTATTATCGTTTTAAAGTAGAAGTACTGCCAAAGCGTGCAAAATTAAGAGGAAAGATGAAATTAAAATATTATTTGAAACGCTAAAAAATGGCGGAATTCGTAAACTTTTGAGCAATATGCTATAATTTTTAAAAATGTAAATTTTAAATTAATATTTTGTAAAGGGAGCATATACTTATGAAACGAGTTATTACTTATGGCACGTATGATTTATTACATTACGGACATATAGAATTATTGAGAAGAGCTAGAGAAATGGGCGATTACTTAGTTGTAGCATTATCAACAGATGAGTTCAATCGTGTAAAAAATAAAAAATCATATTATAATTACGAACAACGTAAAATGATGTTAGAATCAATTCGTTACGTTGATTTAGTTATTCCAGAAGGCGGTTGGGGTCAAAAAGAAATCGATGTTGACCGTTATGAAATAGATACATTCGTTATGGGTCATGATTGGGAAGGTGAATTTGATTTCTTAAAAGAGAAATGTGAAGTCATTTACTTAAATCGTACAGAAGGTATCTCAACAACTAAAATTAAAAAAGAACTTTATGGTGACGCAGAAAAATAAAGTGAGCTTGATATTGATATGATGTCGAAGGAATCATTTTTTTAAAAACTGAACATCAAAGTTAACGAAACCAAGTCGTCTCGTTTTTGTGTTTACACAAAATTGAGACGGCTTGGTTTTTTATAATGAAAAAACCACTGTCATATAAATTCATGTTGGGTCGAATTTAATGACAGTGATTTTGATTTAAATGTGTTGAATAGGAGCAGTACTATTCAATGGTTAAGGCTTAATTATTTACGTTTTGATATTTTTTTGAATCTATCCAAAATCAAGTACACAATAATTGCAAGTGCGGCGATGAGTAAGACCGTGCCCAATAATGTTAATATTGGATGATCATCCCAAGATGATTGTACAACTGTAGTTGCTTTATGAACGAGTGGTTTTTTCACACTTACTGTTGGTGGACCGTATTTATCAGAAATAAATTTTCGATCGTAATCAACGTGTATTTTGCCATCTTCTACCACAAGTTTGTAATTATTTTTATCAAAATCTTTTGGTAACACATCATAAAGGTCTTTTTCTACATAGTACGTATCGCCATTAATTTCTTGTTCACCTTTAGATAATATCTTTTCACGTTTATATTGATCAAAAGACATATTCATTAAGGCGTTCCCAATCTTATTACGTTCTTTCTCGCCACCGAGCGACTTGTAATTGCCGGCTCCCATGATAGCTTGATTAATTCTTAACCCATCACGTTCAGTTGTAATTGTGTGGTTGTAATCTGCGATGTCACTTGAACCGGTCTTCAAACCGTCAGTACCTTCTAAGCTCATATCAGCACCTTCAAGTGAATGATTGAAAGTGTAATAAGTAACGCTGTGTTGTGTAGGTGCAAGTTGTTTTGTAAAGTGTAAGATTTTTGGTGTGTCTTGAACAGCACGTTGTGATAAGATAGCAAAATCTTTCGCTGTTGAAGTCGAACTCTCTTCATCTTTATATTTCTCTGGTGCAAAGTCTTTTAACAGAGTATTTTCTGCACCTGTTGGGTTAACGAAATGAGTGTTTTTCATACCTAAAGATTTTGCTTTTTTATTCATCGTGTCTGTAAAATCTGAAACATCACCAGAAACTTCTTTTGCTAAAATGAGTGCTGCCGCATTACTAGAGTTTGAGACTGTTATTTGAAGTAATTCTTTGATAGTGTATTTCTCACCTGGGTAAAGTTTTGTGTTGCTAATTTTTGGTAAAGTGGACATCCGATAATGATCTTCTGTAATTTTTACCGTATCATCTAAAGATAAATTTCCTTTATTGACTGCATCAAGTGTAAGGTACATCGTCATCAGTTTGGTCATTGAAGCAGGATACCAATCTTTATTCATCTGATACTGATAAAGAATTTGACCTGTTTGAGCAACGTTAACTGCACCTTCTGGCTGGTAGTCTTCGGAAACACTTTGACCGTATTGGTTTGCTATTTGCGTAGGTGTTACTGTTTCTGCATCGGCAAAAGGTGTTATAATTGTACCAAAGAAGAGTACAGTTATGATTGTCAGAATTAACTTTCTCATAATTACATTCCCTCTTAATATTCAGTTTTAGTGCAATAGAAATATCTTAGCACATTTAGGGCAATAATAAAATGTTATAGCAATGCTTTTTAGCCTTGTTGTGCTATAGAGAAATGATTGTGCAAAACATAGTTGTGTGGAATTGTATGCGTAACATCTGTATTACTATTATGTTGAACTGCTCACTTTCATTAAATAGTAACTGAATTTCAAAATCATTTTAGAAGAGGTAATAAACATGAAGCAAGAGAATCCATTGTTCTACTTATTTAAAAAATTATCTTGGCCAGTGGGGCTGATTGTGATTGCTGTAACAATTTCTTCATTAGGTAGTATCACAGGACTACTTGTACCCTTTTTCACTGGTAAACTTGTTGATAAATTTTCTTTTGAAGATGTTAACTGGATGTTCATTGTCGCGTTTATATCTATTTTTATCATAAATGCGTTATTAAGTGGTTTAGGTTTATATTTATTAAGTAAGATTGGTGAAAAGATTATTTATGCTATTCGCTCAGTTTTATGGCGACACATCATTCATTTGAAAATGCCCTTTTTTGACCAAAACGAAAGTGGACAATTAATGAGTCGTTTAACAGATGATACAAAAGTCATCAATGAATTTATATCTCGTAAGTTACCGAATTTGTTACCTTCAGTATTAACTATTATAGGTTCGTTAATTATGCTTTTTATTATGGATTGGAAAATGACTTTATTAACTTTTATCACTATTCCAATATTTATTCTTATCATGGTACCTTTAGGTAAGGTTATGCAAAACATTTCTAAAAAAACTCAATCAGAAATTGCCAACTTCAGTGGCTTACTTGGCCGTGTATTAACAGAAATGCGCTTAGTTAAAATATCAAGTACTGAAAAGCTTGAATTGGATAATGCTCATAAAAATTTGAAAGAAATTTATTTTTTAGGTTTAAAACAAGCAAAAATCACGGCTATCATACAGCCTATATCTGGTGTGATCATGTTACTTACAATAGCTATTATTTTAGGCTTTGGTGCGATTAGAATTTCTACTGGTGCGATTACAGCGGGCACATTAATTGCAATGATTTTTTATGTTATTCAACTTTCTGCGCCACTCATTAATTTATCTACTTTAGTGACAGACTATAAAAGAGCAGTAGGTGCTAGTAGTCGTATTTATGAAATTATGGAAGAACCTACTGAACCTTTGGAGTCTAATCAAGGAAGCAAAATCATTGATGGTAGCCTAACATTTAAGAATGTTGATTTTAAATATGGCGTTAAACCAATACTTTCAAATGTCTCTTTTGATATACCACCGAGCAAAGTGACGGCATTTGTTGGACCATCGGGGTCAGGTAAAAGTACGATCTTTAACATTATTGAACGTATGTATGAAATTGAAGACGGTCACATTACATATGGTGGTAAATCTATTTACGATATCTCGCTTGGAGATTGGCGTGAGAAAATTGGCTACGTGATGCAATCAAACGCATTAATGAACGGTACGATCAAAGATAATATTTTATATGGTATTAATCGTGAAGTGACAGAAGATGAGTTAATCCATTATGCACGCTTAGCCAATTGTCATGAGTTTATCGAACAATTTGATGATGGCTACGAAACAGTAGTGGGTGAACGTGGCTTAAAATTATCTGGTGGACAGCGTCAACGTATAGATATTGCACGAAGCTTTGTTAAAAATCCAGATATTTTATTATTGGATGAAGCTACTGCCAATTTAGATAGTGAAAGTGAACGTAAAATTCAGGATGCCTTAGAAGAATTAATGGAAAATCGTACGACAGTTGTTATTGCACATAGACTCTCTACTATTAAAAAAGCAGAACAAATTATTTTCATTGATGGTGGTGAAGTTACAGGCAAAGGAAGTCACCAAGAATTAATGGAAAACCACGAAAAATACCAACAGTTTGTACGTACACAAAATTTATCGAAATAGTAAAAAGCGAAAACCACGATTAAAAATCACTTCTGTGTATTCGCTTTCATAAGAAAATACGTACATTGTCCTATTAGATTTGTGTTTTTCACTACGATAATCGAACCATAAAATTGTTATTTTATATAAAGTCCATACATGCTATAATTATTGTGCATTATTAAGAAACAATGACTTGAAAAGTATATATTTAAATATATAAATAAATGAATTAACTAAATAGGGATAAGTAATATAAAAGTGAACACATTAGAGGTTGTTATAAATGTGCAATTGCCGAATTTGGCAATCATATAATGCGTTTGCTTTAATTATTCCGATACATAGCAACAAGTTACTTTTAGAAGTTCATTGTTATCATCGATTTAAAAAGGAATGGTGGGTGTATTATGTTTTTAGTGATCAACATAATTGGATTATTTGTTTTCTTAGGACTTGCTGTACTATTTTCTAGAAACAAAAAAAATATCCAATGGAAGTCGATTGGGATATTAGTCGTTTTAAACTTATTCTTAGCTTGGTTCTTTATGTCTTTTACTTGGGGAAAAACAGCTGTACAAGGTTTAGCAAATGGGATTTCTTGGGTTATCGATTCTGCCCATGCAGGGACTGGCTTCGCTTTTGCGAGTTGGGTAGAACCTGGCGCAATGGATATGGCAGTAAGCGCGTTATTTCCAATATTATTAGTTGTTCCATTATTTGATATCTTGATGTATTTCAATATATTACCAAAAGTGATTGGTGCAATTGGCTGGGTGTTAGCTAAAATTACGCGCCAACCTAAATTCGAATCATTCTTTGGGATTGAAATGATGTTTTTAGGTAATACTGAAGCACTTGCAGTATCAAATGAACAATTGAAACGAATGAAAGAAACACGTGTACTAACGGTCGCAATGATGTCGATGAGTTCGGTTTCAGGTGCGATTGTAGGTGCATATGTGTCTATGGTGCCGGGCGATTTAGTATTGACGGCAATTCCATTAAATATCATTAATGCGATTATTGTTTCTTCAATTTTAAATCCTGTATCTGTAGAGGAAAAAGAAGATATTATTTACAGTATTCGAAATGATGAAATAGAGCGTCAACCATTCTTCTCATTCTTAGGAGATTCAGTATTAAATGCAGGTAAATTGATTTTAATTATCGTAGCATTTGTCATCAGTTTTGTAGCACTTTCTGATTTGATTGATCGCTTTATCAACTTGCTTACAGGTCTTGTAGGTGGTTGGGCAGGCCTTAAAGGAAGCTTTGGATTAGATCAAATTTTAGGTGCATTCATGTATCCATTCGCATTACTGCTTGGTTTACCGTGGGATGAAGCATGGATTGTAGCACAACAAATGGCGAAGAAAATTGTAACGAATGAGTTTGTAGTAATGGGGCAAATTAAAGATACAATAGATTCTTATTCTCCTCATAGACGTGCAGTTATTACGACATTCTTGATATCATTTGCGAACTTCTCAACAATTGGTATGATTATAGGTACATTAAAAGGTATTGTTGATAAAAAAACGTCAGACTTCATATCTCAATACGTACCTATGTTATTACTTGCAGGTATCCTAGTGTCATTAATGACTGCAGGATTTGTAGGCTTGTTTGCTTGGTAAGAGGTTGTAGTTAAAAAATAGCTTCCAATATGGCATTTATCAAAAACTACTCACAAAGTATTATAACTTTGTGGGTAGTTTTTTGCGTTTTTTCAAAAATTTTTTCATGGCTTGATATTTTACATAAAAATAAAGCCAAGTAAATGAAGTGAGGAGACACATTCATCATTACTTGGCTTTTACGGGAAATGAATTAATTATATACTAATAGTAAGGACTAGGTACCATTAATATACTCGAGCAAAAATTGTTTTGTTTGTTACTATAAACAACACAAAGGAGATGGCTTCTTATTGGCTATCAATAAGAAGATAGATTTTATTATAGCAAAGGAATGTGCTAAAGTAAACCGAAAATTCAGAATTTTTAAAAATCAAATTTTTTTCGTTTTATAACACTCTTTATAATTGCGTTTTGAATATAATTTTTATGGATTTTTATGCTAGTGGATGTTGTGGTATTGCTCATTTTTTGCTAACATTCAATTGATTGAAGCAAATACAAGGGGGTCGTGTAGGTGAATAAAACAGTACGTGATTTAATATTAGTCCTATTTGGGTCATTTGCATTCTCAGCAGGGGTAAATACATTTATTATATCTGCTGATTTAGGTGAAGGAGGAGTGACCGGTTTAGCAATCGTACTATACTATGCCTTTCATATTTCTCCTAGTATTACCAACTTTGCATTTAACGCTGTGCTTATTGCAATTGGTTATAAATTTTTAAGTAAAAGAAGTATGTATTTAACGATTGTAGCTACAATATTAATATCCATATTTTTAGAGCTAACAGCAAGTTGGCAAATCGAAACTGGAAATATCCTAGTTAATGCTGTATTCGGTGGTTTATGTGTTGGTTTGGGTATTGGTGTTATTGTACTCGCTGGTGGTACAACAGCTGGAACAACGATCTTAGCAAGAATTGCTAATAAATATTTGGATATCAGTACACCATATGCATTACTATTTTTTGATTTGATTGTAGTAGCAATTTCACTAACAGTAATCCCAATTTCTAGTGCGTTAGTAACTGTTATCTCATTATATATTGGTACTAAGGTAATGGAATATGTAATTGAAGGTTTGAATACGAAGAAAGCAATGACTATCATCTCAAGCAACCCTGATGAAATAGCAAAAGTTATTGATGAACAAGTTGGGCGTGGATTGACTATTTTAAATGGTAGAGGTTATTTCACCAAACAAGATAAAGATATACTTTATGTTGTAATCACGAAAACGCAAGTTACAAAAGCGAAGCGTTTGATAAGAAATATAGATGATGAAGCCTTTTTAGTTATTCATGATGTGCGCGATGTTTATGGTAATGGTTTCTTGATTGATGAACATTAATCTATTTTAAAACTTACGTTCTTGTAATGTAAATAAAGATTTTTTTTACTGTCGATGAAGTTTCTTAACTTCATGGCAGTTTTTTTGTGCACGCTTTCCGTGGGAGTCGGCACAAGTGACTGCCTTTTTGGGAAGTAAAGTTATGGATAAAATATACTGAATTTAAATGAATTCATGTATTAAATTGTTGATAGGTATTACTATATAATCATATTCTACTCGCTTGGCTAGGACAGGGTCTCAGTCTGTAGTCTTCAACTTGTACTAAATTCTCCTGTTAGCTGTCGGATGAAGATCGACGACACTAAATTAATTGTAAAATATCTAATCGTTTTCATTGTAATATCACACTATATAGGACTATAAAAGCGATGTTATTCTCCTTTTAATGTATAATAAATTCATCGAAACATGGGTTGGAAATGGTGAGATTTAATAGTCATAATATATAAAAAATGATATAATATCATCTGTGATAATGATTATCATTTATTAAATTGAACTAATGATATATAGGATGAATTGAGACGAATTAAATGTAAAAACATATATAGCGCATTAAGCTTATTTATATAGGAAGAAGGGAATTTATGAATCGCTTAGAAGGAGAACAAGTTACTATTGGATATGGGGAGAATGTCATAGTTGAAAACTTAGATGTCCATATACCTGACGGTAAAATTACATCCATTATAGGGCCAAATGGTTGTGGGAAATCCACATTATTGAAAGCGTTATCGAGATTATTGCCTATTAAAAGTGGCGAAATCAAGTTAGATGGTGGGAACTTACACGCACAAGCAACCAAAGATATTGCCAAGAAAATTGCGATTTTACCACAATCTCCTGAAGTTGCGGATGGTCTTACAGTTGGAGAATTAGTATCTTACGGGCGTTTCCCACATCAAAAAGGTTTTGGACGTCTTTCAGCAGAAGATAAAAAAGAAATCGATTGGGCGTTATCAGTTACAGGAACATATGAATTTAGACTACGTCCTATTAATGATTTAAGTGGGGGTCAACGTCAAAGAGTATGGATAGCTATGGCATTGGCACAGCGTACAGATATTATCTTTTTAGACGAACCAACGACTTTTTTAGATATTTCACATCAATTAGAAATTTTAGAGTTAATCACGCAATTAAATAGAGAACAAGGTTGTACTATTGTTATGGTTTTACATGATATTAACCAAGCTGTACGATTTTCAGATCATTTAATCACTATGAAAAATGGCGATATTATTGCTAATGGTGAGACTGAAGACGTATTAACTAAAGAAATTTTAGAAAAAGTATTCAATATAGACGTTGAAATTAGCACCGACCCAAGAACTGGGAAACCTATGCTAGTGACATACGATTTATGTAGAAAAAGTTATTCGGAAGTTTAGAGGCTAGTTATGACCACAAAGAAAAAAGGGAAATTGAATTTTACTACTACATTTATAATAGTGTTTGTATTGTTAGTAGTTGCTTTAATTGTGTCGATTCTATATGGGGATGCAAAAATCCATATATCTACTATATTCGATGCAGTGTTCAATTATAATCCTAAAAACCAACAACATAATATAATAAGTGAAATACGTATTCCAAGAGATATCGGGGCAATCTTAGTAGGGGTTGCCTTAGCAACTTCAGGCGCTGTAATTCAAGGTGTTACTAAAAATGGACTGGCTGACCCAAGTTTAATTGGTTTAAATGCTGGCGCATCATTTATGTTGGCACTTACTTTCGCATTTTATCCATCAGCACCCTTCATCATATTGATGTTAGCAGGCTTTATTGGTGCACTTATAGGTGGTTTCTTCGTCTTAATGATAGGAAGATCAAGAAGCGATGGCTTTAACCCGATGAGAATTATATTAGCCGGAGCAGCAGTTAGTGCGTTGTTAACAGCCTTAAGTCAAGGTGTCGCGCTATTATTTAGATTAAACCAAAGTTTAACATTTTGGAGTGCTGGCGGCGTATCTGGAACAACTTGGAACCAGTTGATGTGGGCAGCACCGTTTATTTTGGTGGCGCTGATTATTATGGTTAGTATGAGTAAACAATTAACGATTTTAAATTTAGGTGAAACATTGGCTAAAGGCTTAGGACAAAATGTGGCGTTTACACGTGCTATCACTTTAATTTTGTCTATGGTAATGGCTGGTGTAGCTGTTGCTATGGTAGGACAAATTGCATTTGTTGGCTTGATGGTGCCACATATTGTGAGATACATAGTCGGTACAGACTATGCCCGTGTAATTCCACTCACAGCATTGGTTGGTGGCTTGTTGATGCTTGTAGCTGATACAGTTGCACGTATGTTAGGTGAAGCACCAGTTGGAGCCATTATTTCCTTTATAGGTG
Organism: Staphylococcus equorum; assembly: GCF_029531845.1. Lineage (GTDB taxonomy): Bacteria > Bacillota > Bacilli > Staphylococcales > Staphylococcaceae > Staphylococcus > Staphylococcus equorum_C. The sequence continues at coordinate 94,914 of NZ_JAMBPV010000003.1, read as the reverse complement.
TACCTTACTTCTTGTATTTAGTTAAAAGAGGAGGTCGCTTCTCATGATAGATCCAAAACTGAGATATAAACAATGGTTAACAATGGTGGTTTTGATTGTACTTGTACTACTTGCTTGTGCGTGGAGTATGACCTCAGGTGAGTATAAAATGTCGATAGGAACGTTCTTTAAGACATTATTTGGTCAAGGAGCATACACGGACACATTGATATTAATGGAATTTAGAATGCCACGGATGATTATTACGATTTTAGCTGGTGCAGCATTAGCTATGAGTGGTGCCATTATCCAAAGTGTTACAAAGAACCCGTTAGCTGAGCCAGGTATACTAGGCATTAACGCAGGTAGTGGTTTTGCTATAGCGCTATTTATTGTTATAGGCAATGTAGATGCTGGGAATTTTGTCTATATACTACCCCTCGTAAGTATGATTGGCGGTGTCTTAACAGCATTTATCATCTTCTCATTTAGTTATAATAAAGGTGAAGGCATTACGCCTGCAAGTATGGTACTTGTTGGGGTAGGTATGGCTACTGCATTAAGTGGTGGTTCACTTACTTTAATGTCTACATTTGATGAAGCTCAATCAGAATTTATTGCATCTTGGCTTGCCGGTAATATTTGGGGCGATGAATGGGCATTTGTAATCGCATTTTTACCTTGGGTTCTCATATTGATTCCATTTTTATTATTTAAGTCTAATGTTTTAAATTTATTAAATACACATCAACACATAGCTCAAGGTGTGGGTGTGAAAATTGGTAGAGAACGCATCGTATTATTACTCGTTGCAGTTATATTATCTTCTACAGCTGTTTCAGTAGCTGGTTCAATTGGTTTTATTGGTTTATTAGGACCACATATTGCTAAATCGATTGTTGGTCCAAGACACCAACTCTTTCTACCTATTTCAATATTAATAGGTGCATTTTTACTTGTGTTAGCGGATACGTTAGGGCAAGTGATATTACAACCTTCAGGTATCCCGGCAGGTATCGTGGTCGCAATCATTGGTGCACCTTATTTCTTATATTTAATGTATAAAACAAAATCAGTATAAATTATACGAGATTGAAATCTGGGACATCAATATCCCATTTTTCTAATCAGCCTTGTGGGGGCGGGAATATGAAATCAAATTTCAATTTTTGATTTCTATTCCCGCTCCTTTTTTATTTAAGTAATGTTGTTAATTTAATGATTTCCAAAGAAATCATTATCAACTTTCATATGTTAGCGTTTGCATTCGTGTGTAGGGTATACTATAAATGAACATTCAAATTAGGAGGTCATCTCTATGAAAAAACTAATTAAAGATAAAACACAATTTTTAACAGATATGTTGGATGGGCTTTCATTAACGAATAATGAAATTGAAGTCATTGCAGATACTGTTGTTGTAAGAAAAGATAAGAAAAAGCAAGGCGTTGCTCTAGTTTCTGGTGGTGGAAGTGGTCACGAACCTGCACACGCTGGCTACGTAGCAGAAGGTATGCTCGATGCAGCTGTCTGTGGAGAAGTATTCACATCACCAACACCTGATAAAATTCTAAGTGCAATTAAAGCAGTTGATAATGGAAACGGTGTATTACTAGTAGTGAAGAACTACGCAGGCGATGTTATGAATTTTGAAATGGCACAAGAAATGGCAGAAATGGAAGACATACAAGTGGCAACCGTTATTGTTAAGGATGACATTGCAGTCAGCGATGAAGATAAAAGAAGAGGCGTTGCTGGCACAGTATTAGCACATAAATATGCTGGTTATTTAGCAGACCAAGGTGAGTCATTAACTAACATTAAAGAAAAAGTAGACCAATTTTTACCGAGTGTTAAAACGTTGGGAATGGCTTTAACTGCACCAATGGTACCGACAACTGGTCAATATGGATTTGATATTGAAAGTGATGAAATGGAAATTGGTGTAGGTATACACGGAGAAAAAGGACTTTCTAGAGAAAAAGTGGAAACTGTAGATCAAATTGTCGAGAGATTAATTAAAGCATTAATGGAAGAAGTAAGCTCAGAAAAACTTATAGTTATGGTAAATGGTATGGGTGCTACGCCGTTATCCGAGCTTAATATCGCAGCAAAATATGTAGCAGAAAATTTTCAAGAGAAGCATATTGATGTTGCACATTGGTTTGTAGGAGATTATATGACTGCATTAGATATGCAGGGTTTATCTTTAACATTAGTCCCATATACAGAAGAAGTATTAACAGCATTAACTGAACCTACAGCAAGCCCTTACTTTAATTAATAATTAATTAGTCTTAGATACGATAAGGAGTGGAACGCAAATGAATGTAAATGAATTAAAGGAAAGATTACTTAATTTAGTCGAAGTGTTTGAAGAAAAAGAAGCATTATTAACAGAATTAGATAGAGCTATAGGTGATGGCGACCATGGTGTGAACATGGTTAGAGGATTTAAAGCCTTGCCAGATAAAATAGATGATAGTTCCATGCAAAATTTATTCAAGTCTACAGGTATGACATTGATGTCTAATATCGGTGGCGCTTCAGGTCCGCTATATGGTTTTAGTTTTGTAAAAATGTCGCAAGTTGTAGGAGATGAGTTAGATGCTACAAACTTAAAAGAAGTATTGAATTCATTTTCTGAAGCAATTAAGCAAAGAGGGAAAGTTGAATTAAATGAAAAAACAATGTATGACGTTATAGAACGCGCAAATGAAGCGGCACAACAAGGTGAAATTTTAAATGCAGATGTGCTTCAAACATACGCAGAGGAAACAAAAGATATCGTTGCGACAAAAGGACGAGCATCGTATTTTAAAGAAGATTCAAAAGGTCACATTGACCCAGGTGCACAGAGTAGTGTTTATATCTTAAACGCATTGATTGGAGATGAATAATTATGACGAAAATTGTAATTGTGAGTCATAGTAAAGATATTGCAAACGGTACGAAAGCATTATTGGAACAAATGGCAGGAGATGTTCCAATATTAATACAAGGTGGCGTCAGAGGTAAAATTGGAACATCTTACGATCATATTCAAGAAATGATTAATGATTTAGACGATGATGCACTTTGTTTTTATGATATTGGCTCTGCAGAAATGAACTTAGATTTAGCTATTGAAATGTATGAAGGTGAGTATCAAGTAGAAAAAGTCGATGCACCAATTGTTGAAGGCAGTTTTACAGCTGCTGTCAAATTATCAGTAGGCGCTTCTATCGAAGAAATTGTTGAAGATTTGAAACACAATTTAGGATAAATAATTTATTAATTGATGAAGACTTCTGATAAAAATCAGCTAATAAATATATTATAAGGTCTTCAATTAATATGGCAAAAAGATTCATTTTTATATGAATATATAAATGGTCTGTGGTAGAATAGAACCTAACTGTTATAGAAATCTGGATACCTAGGAGGACATTGCCATGAAAGATTTAATACAAAAGCATGTCTTAAACGGCGAATTCGAATCAGTAAAACGTTTAATGTCCCAGACAGATTTTATGGAATTTGAAGAGGCTTACATTTCAAGTGCACATGAAGTAGAAAGTATCATGTTTTATACATGCATTTTAGATATGATGAAAGTAGAAGAAACTGCAGAAATGCATGATTTAGCTTTTCTATTATTAGTTTATCCATTAAGTGAATTACAAGGTGCATTGGATTCAGCTTATTATCATGCAGAATCATCCATAAAACTTACGGACAGTAAAGAAGTGAAAAGTCTGTTACAAATGTTATTGTTACACGCAGTTCCCGAACCAGTCATTTCTGATAAAAAAGCATTTGATGTGTCTCGACAAATACTTAAATTAGATCCGTCTAATAGTGTTGCGCGTAATGTGCTTAAAGAAACGGCTAAACGTATGGATAATGTCGTTGTAGACTTCAATGAGCTTAATCGTTATAAAAATGCACATTAATTAACATGCTTAGCAATAAAGCGTATTTAACCGAAAAACTCATTTTTTAATTGAGGTTTTCGGTTTTTAATTTTTCTTTTCTATAAAAAGCTGCTTGTCACACTATACATAATAAAATTGCACTATAGTTATAGAAATACAGTAATCATTTAAAGGATGGGATATGTAGGTAAACTTGAAAGCAATAAAAAATTAAAAATTTTAGAGTTTTAAATCAGTGATAATTAGTGCATAATAAATGTATAAAATTTCAAAAACAAAAGCTTTAGACTGTTTTAAGCCCGATAATATAGAGTTTTAATTTATATTTAAAAATAAAAATGAATTTTTAAATGTATGTAAATTCATTGGAAGGTTAGTGTAAAAAATAATTAATAGTGTGAATTTTAAATTTGTCGTGTTGCAAAATAATGACAGTGCGTTATAATAACTCAATGTGTTAACTTAAGAGGAGGTTATAAATCACATGGGCTTGAATAAAGAAGCTATAAAAATTGGTTTCGCTTATGTTGGTATCGTAGTAGGTGCTGGCTTTTCAACGGGACAAGAAGTAATGCAATTCTTTACTCCTTATGGACTTTGGTCATATTTAGGAGTTATTATATCAGGGTTGATATTAGGATTTGCAGGTCGACAAGTTGCTAAGATTGGTACTGCATTCGATGCGCAAAATCATGAATCCACTTTAGATTATTTATTCGGTGGTGTATTTAGTAAGATAATTGACTATTTACTTATCTTCTTCTTATTTGGTATCTCAGTCACAATGATTGCAGGTGCAGGATCAACGTTTGAAGAAAGTTTTGGCATACCAACGTGGTTAGGTGCATTAATTATGGTTATTGCTATCTACATTACATTATTAATGGACTTTAACAAAATAGTACGTGCGTTAGGTATTGTAACGCCATTCTTAATTATTTTAGTTGTTATCATTGCAGTATTTTACTTATTTAATGGAAATATTTCCTTTGCAGAAGTGAACCAAACAGTTCCAGAGGCGAGTATTTGGAAAGGTATTTTTTACGGTATTATTTATGGTGGTTTAGCATTCGCAGTTGGTTTTAGTACAATTGTTGCTATTGGTGGCGATGCTTCTAAACGTAAAATATCTGGTGCAGGTGCGTTATTTGGTGGGGTTGTATATACAATATTACTAGGGCTTATCAACTTTGCATTACAATCAGAGTATACGGCAATTAAAGATGCTTCTATTCCAACACTAACGTTAGCAAATGAAATTCACCCTTGGATTGGTTTAGTATTATCTATTATTATGTTAGCAGTTATGTATAATACAATTCTTGGTTTAATGTATTCATTTGCTGCAAGATTTACAGCGCCATATAGTAAAAATTATCATGTATTTATAGTTGCAATGGTGCTCGTAGCTTTTGCATTAAGTTTCGTAGGTTTTGCAGACTTAATTAACTTCTTATATCCAATCATGGGTGTAATTGGCTTAGTTGTAGTTATTGCAGTTATTATTAAATACTACTCTAGAAAAAATCAAAATAAAGATCACATTGCTTAATTGTGGTGAAATAAAGTATAAATAGAACTAGGACATAAATCTTAGGTTTAATAAATGGCTGTTAGAATCCAATTGGATATCTAGCAGCCATTTATTGTTTTAAAATATTATATTAACCTAGATAGAAATAGAATTTATAATTATAAACGGCAGTTGCTTAATTTGATTTTAAAATAAAGAATATAGCAGTTTTTTCTATTATAATCGTTCAAATAAATACTACTACGTACTTATTAATTATGATACAATGCATGCGAAAGGGAAGGTCGAGCATGAAGAAAAAACATAAATGGACAATTATCGCTATTGTTGTTTTTGTTGTCGTTGCAATTGTGATTGCAATATTACTCAAGCAGCAATATGATCGACAAAGTGCACAAGAATATAAAGAAAAAGTACAAATTAATAATGAAAATGTCAATGCATTTACTAATATAACGTATAGTAGTGGGATACCCAATAGTCGCTTAGATATTTTAACACCTACTGAATTAGATCAAGATAATAAATTGCCTGTCATTTTTTGGTTACATGGTGGAGGATTTATCGCAGGAGATAAACAATATAAAAATCCGTTATTATCAAAATTTGCTGAACAAGGTTATATCGTAGTGAATATTAATTATGCACTTGCGCCTGACTATAAATACCCCACACAGTTAAAACAAATTGATCGTGCAGTTCAGTTTATTAAACAGAACAAACATGAGTTACCTATAGATTTTGATCAAGTTGTTTTCGGTGGTGATTCAGCAGGTGCCCAATTATCCAGTCAATTTACAGCTATCCAAACAAATGAATCATTACGAGAAGATATGGAGTTTAATCAACAATTTGAACCAGATCAAATAAAGGCAGCAATCTTTTTTGGCGGTTTTTATGATATGAAAACAGTGAGAGAGACAGAGTTTCCTAGAATTCAGCTCTTTATGGAAAGTTATACTGGCAAAAGAGATTGGGAACAACAGTTTAGATATATCAGTGAAATGTCTACGATAAACCAAGTGACAAAAGACTATCCACCAACATTTTTATCAGTAGGGGACGCAGATCCATTTTATAGTCAAAACATTGATTTTTATAAAAAATTAGAAGAAAAAGATGTTCCTGTAGATAAACTGTTTTATGATGGATCACATAATTTAAAACATCAATACCAATTTCATATGCAATTACCAGAGTCACAGCAGAATATGAAAAACACATTGAGTTTCTTAAGTAGAAATACAAGTGCTTCTGGTGTAGAGAGAGAATTGAAACCCGAATCAAAAAATCCAGACGGTGTTCAATTGAATCCTTATTAAGGTGTTGAATTAGTTCGAAGTAATAAAGTTTATATATATGATTTCAACAAAACAGCTTATAGATCTCCTGTAATGGATACTATAAGCTGTTTTTAGTTCTAGTCTTCTTTGACAGGCCGGACTCATATAACGAAATATTATTAGGAAAATTAGATTTCTGTTCTATTCCCATTTATTAATTTATAATTAAACTACAATAGTGAAACGTTTAATATATAAACATTGAGGTAGACTAAAGTAATAACTTAGACATTATATATTTATTGAAATAACGCCCATCAATATAAAGTTTATCTCGAAGTTCACCTTCAATTTGATATCCAGCTGCTTTAAATAAAGCTACTGCTGTTCCATTCTCTGGGACTACAGAAACTTCGATGCGGCGAATGTTATGGTTTAAACACCATGCTTCAATAGAATTAATAAGTGATTGACCGAGACCTTTTTCGCGATAGTGTCTAATAACACCCATAGAAAAATTTGCTTCATGACGTGCACGTTCCAACTTTTCAGTTGTAACGATTGAAAAACCAACAAGTTCTCCGTTGTTTTCCGCAACATATATTGCGTTTGAAGGTGATGTTATATAATGTTCCAAGTTTGAAACGGCATCACTGTTCGATGGAGCATATTCACCAGGATTATAAACTAAATATTCAGATTCATCATAGATAGTAGTTAATAATTTTATAAATGGATCTATATCATTGATACCGATTTCACGAATTTGATGAACCATATGTGTCCACTCCTCATTTCTATTTTGCTAATACTCAGTTATAGTATAACTTAACATCATTAGCATGATTTTACTAGGAGATATTTAAATTGGGCCAAACTAATATAAAGGAAGTATAACTATGAAACCTAATATTTTATTAGCAGGTGTAACAGGCTATATAGGAAAAAACTTAATACAATCCATTAAAGATGACGCGCTGCTTTTTACGATGTCGAAATACCCTAAAGAAGATGATTTTCAAGAGGTAACATGGTTGAAAAAAGATATTTATAATTATAATGATGTCCTGGAATCAATGGAAGGCATGGATATGGCTATCTATTATTTAGATCCAACCAAGCATTCAGCAAAGCTGACAAAAGCAACAGCTAGAGATATGAATTTAATTGCTGCTGATAATTTTGGGCGTGCTACGGCTAAAAAAGGGATTAAAAAAATTATTTATATTAGTGGTAGTCGCTTTGATAATGAGTCAGTAGAGCGATTGTCAGCATATGGAACGCCTGTTGAAAAAACAGAAGTAAAAGTTTCACGACCTCATGTGGCAGTGGAGTTGCAAGTTTCAAAGTATGATGATGTGCGCAGTGCGCTCAATGTACAGCTACCAATGAACTGGACCTTAAATCAGATGGTAGAATATTATTTCGATTGGTTAAATGAAACTAAAGGAACGATGTTACATACTTATAATGAGGGCGATAATTTCGTTGTTTATATAAAAGATAAGCGCAACCCAATACTCGTACTTCATAAAAGGATAACAGAAAGCGATATGATTACATTAGATTTAGTAAGTGGATCGATAGTGAAACCGAATCTTACAAAACAAGGAAAATTAGAATTTCGAAAACTGGAAGGAACACAAACTGTAATCGTTCATTTATATGATTATATTCCTAAACTCATCTGGCCGGCGTATTATTTGTTTCAATCGCCATTTCAAGATTTGATGATGAGAGGATTCGAAATAGATTGTCGTATTAAACATTTCAATGGTCGTATACAGTCAGGTGAAGAAATAAAATATACTAAATAACTGAAAAGGTGATCATGTGGAGATTTTATTAGTAGAAGATGATATGACATTATTTAAAGAACTGAGTGAAGAATTAGAGCAATGGGATTTTCAAGTACATGGCATCAGTGATTTTAATGATGTTATGTCAAAGTTTGAAGAAGTGAATGCTGCAATTGTAATTATGGATGTTAAATTACCTAAGTATGATGGTTTTTATTGGACTCGAAAAATAAGAGAAATCTCCAATACACCTATTCTATTCTTATCTTCACGGGATAATCCAATGGACCAAGTTATGAGTATGGAATTAGGGGCAGATGACTACGTCCAAAAACCATTTAATACGAGTGTACTTATTGCAAAATTACAAGCTATATACAGACGCGTCTATCAATTTAGCATTGAGGAGAAGCGTGTATTGTCCTGGCAGGAAACGACTTTAGATTTATCTAAAGATAGCATTAGTAAAGGTGATGCTCAAATCTATTTATCTAAGACTGAAATGGTTATTTTAGAAATGCTAGTGAAAAAGCAAAATCAAATCGTTACTAGAGATACTTTGATTACAGCATTGTGGGATGATGAAGCATTTGTAAGTGATAATACGTTAACAGTTAATGTGAACCGTTTAAGGAAAAAGTTAGCTGATATTGATATGAACGATGCGATTGAAACTAAAATAGGTAAAGGATATATGGCACATGGCTAATATCAAATGGTTACTTATCTTTCTTCGCTCACGTTTAAATTGGATACTTTGGCTAATATTATTACATTTCATCTTTTTATTTATTGCATATTTAGATTATGATATCAGTGTAAGTAGTATTTTTTATATTATTATTTTAAATTTAGGAATCTCAGTTATTTTTTTATTATATACATATATAAAGGAAGTAAAATTTTTCAAACACTTGTACAATAACATCGAGCCTGAGGAACTAAAGCATAAATCACTTGCTGATACACCGTTTCAACAAGAAATGGTAAATTATTTATATAATCAAATTACAAGTCAGAAAATGTTAGTTACGAGTCAAAAAAAACAAATTCAAACAACTGAAGCCTCATTAACTGATTTTGTGCATGATATTAAGACACCAGTAACAGCAATGAAGCTACTGATTGAAAAAGAGCAGGATGTAGAGCGAAAGTACGCCTTGCTTTATGAGTGGTCTAGAATTAATGGAATGCTAGACAGGCAATTATTTTTAACGAGATTAGAGTTTCAAAATAATGATTTGTACTTTGAACATGTAGCGTTAAAACGTCTTATTATAGAAGAAATACAAATTACCAGGTATATTAGTCAATCTAAAGGGATTGATTACAATCTGGATTTCGAAGCGGATTACGACGTCTATACAGATACAAAATGGTGTCGGATGATGATAAGGCAAATTTTATCTAATGCCATCAAATATAGTGAAAATAGTACAATTCACATTAAGGCACATCTAATTAAAAACCATGTAACACTTGAAATTACAGACGAAGGTAGAGGAATTAGTAAGAAAGATTTGCCAAGAATTTACGATAAAGGATTTACTTCCACTGCTTATCGTAATGAGACCACTTCATCAGGTATTGGTTTATATTTAGTAGGTAACGTCAAAGGAAAATTAGGAATTCGAGTGGATATCACTTCAGAAGAACAAATTGGGACAAAGGCTACATTCATGTTTCCTAATCAAAATGAACTTGTTGCAAGATTATCTGAAAAGCTTTGAAATCTTTTATGATTTCAAAGCTTTTCTAATTATGAATATAAAGCATTAATTATGAAATTCACTAATTTAAAATGAGAAATATAATATATCTTTGAGAAAATTATATTTTGAATAAAACTTTGAGTTACGCAAAATTGGAATGTTAAGAAATTGTAAATTTAATTGTGGAAATGTAAATTTTGTGCTATTTTCATATAAGGACAAATCAACATTTGTGAGATTTTTTAACCGGTATAGAAGCAAAGGCTCATTTACATCAATATAAGGACAGGGTAAGTGATGAAATCATGAGTGAATTGTAAATCTTGCTAATCTTAATTTGTCTTAAAAGGATTTTGATTTTTTAAATTTATTGAAGCTGATTGGAGACAGTCGCTGTAAATGGAGGATTTTTTGGATGTTTAACAAGAAAAAAGATAAGTTCATGGTGCAACTTGAAGAAATGGTCTTTAACTTAGATCGAGCGGCAATTGAATTTGGGAAAATGGATTTTAATACGCACTTAGATCTGAAAGCTTATTCAGACAATATTAAAAAATATGAATCACACGGTGACGAATTAATGCATCAAGTGATCTCAGATTTAAACCAAACTTTCATCACACCAATTGAACGTGAGGATATCCTTTCATTATGTAATGCAATTGATGATGTCTTAGATGCAATAGAAGAAACGTCAGCGATGTTTGAAATGTATTCAATTGAATATACAGATGAATATATGGCTGAATTTGTTGATAATATCCAAAAAGCTATTGCAGAAATGAAATTAGCTGTTGGTTTACTTGTTGATAAAAAATTATCTCATATGCGTATTCATTCTATTAATATTAAAGAATTTGAAACAAATTGTGATGGCATTTTACGTCAATCAATCAAACACATTTTTAACAGTGAAACAGATCCAATAACGCTTATTAAAATAAAAGAAATTTATGAAAGCATGGAAGAAATTGCAGATAAATGTCAAGCTGTAGCGAATAACTTTGAAACTATAATTATGAAAAATAGCTAAGGAGTCCTAACTAATGGAATATATTTTGATCATCACAGTAGCTATCGTTATTTTTTCACTTATATTTGACTTTATCAATGGTTTTCATGATACAGCCAATGCTGTCGCTACTGCTGTTTCAACTCGTGCCTTAACGCCTAGAACTGCTATTATATTAGCATCAGTTATGAACTTTATTGGTGCATTAGCTTTTACTGGAGTTGCAGGTACAATAACTAAAGATATTGTAGACCCATTCAAATTAGAAAATGGGCTTGTTGTTGTGCTATCAGCAATCATAGCAGCAATTTTTTGGAACCTACTTACTTGGTTTTATGGTATACCGAGTTCATCTTCTCATGCGTTAATTGGTTCCATTGCAGGTGCAGCTATTGCATCTCAGGGATCATTTGCCGTATTACACTATGAAGGTTTTACAAAAATCATTGCTGTATTACTTATATCACCAGTAATTGCTTTTTGTGTAGGTTTCATTATGTATTCAATTGTTAAAGTCGTATTTAAAAATGCGAATCTAACAAAATCAAATAGAAACTTTAGATTTTTCCAAATTTTTACTGCGTCGTTGCAATCATTTTCACATGGTACGAACGATGCGCAAAAATCAATGGGAATCATTACGTTAGCTTTAATTGTAGCTAATTTGCAACCAAGTGGTAGTGTTGAACCACAATTGTGGGTTAAAATTGCTTGTGCCACTGCAATGGGCTTAGGTACAGCGGTTGGTGGTTGGAAAATCATTAAAACAGTTGGTGGCAATATTATGAAAATTCGTCCAGCTAATGGTGCTGCGGCAGATTTATCATCAGCGTTAACAATCTTTGTAGCGTCATCATTACATTTTCCATTATCAACGACACATGTTGTATCTTCATCTATCTTAGGTGTAGGTTCATCTAATCGTATTAAAGGCGTGAAATGGAATACAGCGCAACGTATGATTGTTACATGGGTTATCACAATGCCAATCTCTGCAATTGTTGCAGCACTTGTTTATTTCGTTATGAATATCTTCTTATAAGTAGGTATGTTATAGCACATGATTATTGTTTGAAAGATAAAAAGAGTTTGGACATGATTGTCTATTCTCAAAATAAGGACACCAAATTATTTTTTCTATAATTTGGTGTCCTTTTAATTTTTAGCCTTCAGTGACTCTGTTATGAGTGTTTTATAAGATATGTTATAAAGGGACAGTTAAGATGTTTATACGCTCATAAGACGACTGATTGAGCTTATGAGCGTAATTAAAGGTAATCTTGTTTAAAATATTTCAAATTAAAAAGCAGTTAGATTTCTAAAGAGAAGTCTAACTGCTTTTTATTCAATATAAAAATTAATGAATATAATTATAGCTTGAAGCTTGTGAAGCTGGGATTGTACGATAATCCACTGTCCCTGGTGCTGTATTATAATTCATTTCTGAAATTAAAATACTACCATCTGGATTAACTTGTTCTACATATGCTACGTGACCAATAGGGCCTTCGTAATTTTGCATAATTGAACCAACGCTTGGTGTATTATTTACAGTATAACCATCTGATGCTGCATTGCTTGCCCAATGATCAGCGTTCCACCAATATGTGCTGATTGGTTTACCAGTCTCAGCTCTACGATTGAATACGTGCCATGTACATTGACCCCAATCGTATAGATTAGCATCACTTGCTGATGAATTACCTGTATTAGGGCTTGGTGTTGTTGTTGTACCACCAGAACCGCCAGAACCACCAGTTGCCCCTGGAATTGTTAATGTTTGATTTGGATAGATTATGTACCCACTCAAATTGTTTGCTGATATAAGTTCATCTACTGAAACACCATAATTGTTGGCAATTGTGTTTAATGACTCACCAGATTCTACGGTATGCGTTGAGCCGCCAGATGATTGTGAAGAAGAGTTTGAACTTGAGCCTTGTTCTTGTGAACCACTTCCACCAATTTCAATAACTTGTCCCGGAAATACGATATTGTTATTGATATCATTACTTTGTTTGATTTCATCTACTGAAACACCATATTGTTGTGAAATTGTCCAAAGTGACTCACCAGATTTCACTGTATGTTGTGTTGATGCATCGGCTTCTTGATTAGAAATAACCGCTGCAGCGCCTGAAGCAGCTGTTACTGCAAATGCTAACTTTTTCAAAAGAACTCCTCCTTCAATTCCTAATATATCTCAAAAGCAGATACGTATTAAATATATGTGATAGTTTCTTTAATCTGAATTCACGTTCCATACTATCAAAAATCAGATGTTTTGTGGGTGTTGTTATAAAGATGTAATATTATTAATATTTGAGTGAAAAAGGATTAAGTCCCTTTAAGACGTTTATTATGCGGTTTATAAGGCATTATAAAGAGAGAATTGTATTGAACTTTTTCGTGTTTGTAACAATTAAGTTGCTTGTAATTATAAATAAATAGTCTCAGCTAAAGAGACTTGGAAAATTATGGGGATCATGTTTGGTATTGTTTGAAATAGTGAAAGTTAAAGTATTACGTTTATTGAAAGGTTATAGTATGTTATTAATGTTATTATAATATTCAAGTATTTAAATATTTTTTAATAGTTAAGGAGTGAATCAATTGGCTGAAACGGCACAACATGTAAATAACCACAAACAACAGTCTAAAGATAAATCTAAGTCTCGTGCTTATGGAAAAGTATGGCTCTTTTTTGTCTATTACTGGATTATTTTTGGCATTGGTTGTTACTTCGGACAATATTTGCCATTAGAATGGAGAAGACCTTTATCATTCGTATTACTTGGTTTAGTTCTTATCACTGTTATTTTTAACAGAGCTCGTAAATACGGTCTAGTAATATCTCACATATATGCAATTGTAGTTGGACTGCTATCATTCGCAACATTTACGACATATATGCAAAATTTAGGACCTGAAGTATTTTATAAAAATGTAATTCTTGCTATTGCAGGGTTTATGGTATTCGGTATTATAGGCTTTTTTGTAATTGGAAACGCCGCAAGTATGGGCAAATATTTATTTGTAACATTAGTAGCGCTAATTGTTGCAAGCTTGATTGGTATGTTTATTCAAAACTCTCTATTTCACACGATTATTACTGTGGTAGGTCTATTATTGTTCCTACTGTACACGTTATACGACTTTAACCGTATGAAACGGGGGCAATTCTCACCAAGAGAAATGGGCTTTAATTTATTCATCAACTTATTACACATTATAAAATATGTTTTAAGACTAGCGAATAAATTTAGAAAATAAAACAACTATCGTTAAAATAACTTATTTATTTATAGTTAAGTATTTAACATATTAACACCCTTAAAGTAGATTTTGGTATTTAACTTTAAGGGTGTATTTTTATATATAACGAATATTTTAATAATGATACGATCAAAAAAGAGTGGTCTAATTAGCATTTAGTTAAATTTATAAAAAAGCGTTGACAAATTTAATTATTTTATTCGAAATTGCGTAAAGATAAAAGTATGTTGATTCAAACAAAAAAATAAAAAATAAAACAGTGTTACTTTAATAGGTGTCAGAAAAATTCATCATAATTTCATTTGGAGGTGTGATAGCAATGAACGAAGAGAAAAAGGCGCAATATTTAAATGTTTATAAAAAATATAAAACTTTAACGCATTACATAGAACAAAAATACAAACTGACGATAAATGATGTAGCAGTTTTAGAACTGATTCAGCAAAATTGTAGTGAAAAAACTATGTTAATGCAGCCATTTTTAAAAGTTGCTACTGCGGAATTGGATTTGAGTAGAACCAAAATGCTTGCTTCAATTCGTCGTTTGATTGATCAAGATAGAGTGAGTAAGATACGTTCAACAGAAGATGAACGTAAAGTATATCTATTAATGACCGAACAAAACGCAGCACATTACAAAGCGTTATTAGATGAAATTGAATCATATACTAAATAAAAGATATAATCCAAGTAAGGAAATGTACCTTATTGATTCATATTTTAAGTTGATTAAAAAGGCTAGCCGTACACATGAAATTCTATTGTGTATGACTAGTCTTATTTATTATGTAATATACAAGGTAGGGTTATTCTTCATTTATATACGTAGTTCTATGTAATAGAGCGAAATTATTGTATAATATATCATGTTAATAAAAATATTTATCGAGAAAGTGTGATGAAAGTATGGGACGTAAGTGGAATAATATTAAAGAGAAAAAAGCTCAAAAGGATAAAAATACCAGTCGAATTTACGCTAAATTTGGTAAAGAAATATATGTAGCGGCAAAATCAGGTGAACCAGACCCGGAATCTAATCAAGCGTTAAGATTAACTTTGGAAAGAGCTAAGACTTATTCTGTACCGAATCATATTATTGATCGAGCGATAGAAAAAGCTAAAGGCGCGAGCGAAGAAAACTATGATGAATTAAGATACGAAGGTTTTGGTCCAAATGGTTCAATGATAATCGTAGATGCATTAACTGATAATGTTAATAGAACTGCTTCAGACGTTCGTGCTGCTTTTGGTAAAAATGGCGGTAATATGGGTGTTTCTGGTTCGGTTGCTTATATGTTTGATCATACGGCTGTGTTTGGCATTGAAGGCAAATCAGCGGATGATACATTAGAAGCGTTGATGGAGAAAGATATCGATGTGAGAGATATTATTGAAGAAAACGGGTTAACTATTATATACGCTGAACCAGATCAATTTGCTCAAGTTCAAGACGCTATACGTGAAACAGGAGTTGAAGAATTTAAAGTCGCTGAATTTGAGATGTTACCACAATCAGATATAGAATTATCTGAAGAAGATCAAGAAGCTTTTGAAACATTAGTTGATGCTTTGGAAGACTTAGAAGATGTGCAAAATGTTTTTCATAATGTGGATTTGAAATAATATGGATAAAAATATTCAGTATTGGATTAACCAATTGGATTTACAGCCACATCCAGAAGGTGGCTATTATAAAGAGATTATCACAGCTAATTCAAATGATCTAAATGAAAGAGCAGCATATTCAAGCATTTACTTCTTATTGACACATGACAATATATCGCATTTTCATCGTATTGATGCAGATGAAATATGGTATTATCACGCCGGGGATTCTCTAACAGTGCACATGATTCATCCAGATGGAATTTATCAATGTGTGACGATTGGTAAACACCTAGAAGCAGGCGATGTTTTACAATATGTGGTTCCAAAAGGAACGATTTTTGCTTCTTCAATTGAAGATAAAAATGGTTATGCACTTGTTGGCTGTATGTGCCAACCTGCATTTGAATTTGAACATTTTGAACTACTTAGTAAAGAATGGTTAAATAATCAATTTCCAAGTTTGAAAAATATTCATGAGTGCTATGCTTTATCCGAAAGTGATATAGTTGGAAATTAATTAATTTCTAATTTAAAGCATCCGGATATGAATAAAGGCCTGTCAGATTTTTAGAATCTGATAGGCCTCTCATTTTTAATATTAATATTTCGTACTGGAAGGTGAAGTATATTTATTTTGCTGTTCCAAAGACTTCATTTGCAATTTCCACAACGTAAGCTAGTTTTTTCCATTGCTCATCTTCAGTCAATTTATTGCCTTCTTCTGTTGAAGCAAAGCCACATTGTGGACTTAAACAAATTTGATCTAAATCAACATATTGTTGAGCTTCTTTAATACGTGCAAGAATAGCAGATTTATCTTCTAAATCTCCTGTTTTTGAAGTGAAAAGACCTAATACAGCTGCTGAATTTTCTTTAGGAAAGAAACGTAATGGCTCAAAATCACCAGAACGATCATCATCATATTCTAAGAAAAAGCCACCTAAATTTTCTTTGAATAAATAAGGTGCAACTGGCTCGTAGCCACCTGAAATTGCCCAAGTAGATTGATAATTACCACGACAAATATGTGTAGTAATTAGTAGATCTTCGGGTAAATCTTGGACTGCTTTATTTACAACGCGATATGCAAGTTGACGGGCTGCTTCTTTGTCTGCTTCAGTACGATCACGGCCACGTGTTTTCTGAGAACCGGAAGTTAGGTTAGCCCAATAAACATCATCTAATTGAATGTAACGAGCGCCTAATTCATAAAATTTAAGTAAACTTTCACGATAAGCCTGTGCCACATCATGTGCATAAGCTTCGATATCTGGATAGATGTCTTCATTTAAAATATTTGGATGGAACAGTTGGTTTGGACTTGGGATGGATACTTTTGCTGTTGCACGGCCGTTAACTTTGCCATATAAAAATTTGAAGTGTTCAAAATGTGGATGATTTGGGTTAAAAGCGACTTTACTCTCAATTTTAACGTTATGATTTCTTGTCTCAACGCCTTCAAATGCTAAACCACGATCAGAAGTATAGCCTTTGACGCCATCTAAATTTTCTAAAAAATCGAAATGCCACCAGCTTCTACGGAATTCGCCATCACTGATACTATGTAAACCTACTTCTAGTTGTTTTTCTATGATGTGCTCGATTTCTTTGTCCTCGATATTTCGTAATGTTTGTGCATCGATGACTTCATTTTGATAATCTTTACGTGCATCTTTTAGGCGTTGTGGTCTTAATAAACTACCGACATGATCCGCTCTAAAGGGTCTTTGAATGACTGTCATGTTACTATCTCCTTTATTTATAGAATTTTCAGAAAAATATAGGTAAAATCTATCAAACTTTATTATAATTGTCAATTTCGCTTTTACACTATGAAATATAGTACAATAATAATAATTAAATTCGTGATACAAAATTGGAAGACGTTCAGTATAATCCATAAGATGACATAAAGTAAACAGTTTTATATAATAATGACAAGGAGTTGGTGACAGTGAAAGTAAAATATATTGATAAGCGTCACTGGCGTCGTATCATTGACAAAGAGTATACAGAAGTCAAAGTAAACAACAACAAGTTCAAGGGTATTATTGGTTTGGTGACGATGAAAAAAGTACGCGAACCATTAGAGGTGACAGTGGTAGGCCAAAATATTATTGTTGCGGACGATAACTATCAATGGCTACAAATATTGCCTGAAAAAAAACGATATAGCATTACAGTGATGCTAGATGACAAAGGCAACCCGTTAGAATATTACTTTGATATAAATATTAAGAATGTTACACAAAAAGGAAACGCACGTACAATTGATTTATGTTTAGATGTACTTGTATTGCCAAATGGCGAATATGAACTTGTAGATGAAGACGATTTACAAAGAGCTTTAGATCAAGGACAAATTACTAAAAAGCAGTATCACGAAGCATATATTATTGCTCATCAATTAATGATAAAAATTGAAGATGATTTTTCAACTATGCAAGATAAAATTATGTATTGTTATTACAAGATTAAACAAAAATCAAAAAATCAAAACCATCCATTACATGGTAAACACAAACACAATGAGCAGAAACATAAACCATACAAATACAAACCGCACAAGCCACAAGACAATAAACATTCAAATAAGCATATTAAAAATGAAAACCACAATCAGCAAAGTCACAATTACAATCAAAACCATTCAACGCGTCGAGATTCAGAGCCAGAACATTAAAGTAATGTGAAGCTATTTAGTTGAATCGTACATGTATTGTGAAACGATGTATGAGTATCATGTGAATCGTGTTATAGTGACACTGCTAGACGGTAAATGATAAAGAACATAGATATAATTTTAAGCTTAAAATTAAATTATAAAATGTTTTGTGAAAATGAATAATAATCAATAAATGAAGTGATTAAAAGTGCTTTTAATAATATAGGGGGATAATATGAAGATTGACGATTATCGCTTGTTAACCACCTTAGATGAAACAAGAACACTAAGGAAAGCAGCAGAAATATTATATATTTCACAACCTGCAGTAACACAACGTTTAAAATCAATTGAAAATGCTTTTGGTGTAAATGTTTTTATACGTACTAAGAAACAATTGATTACCACAACAGAAGGCTCAATGATTATAGAGCATGCAAGAGATATGCTGAACAAAGAGCGCTTGTTTTTAGATAAAATGCAAGCGCACATTGGCGAAGTCAACGGTACGATTTCAATCGGTTGTTCTTCATTAATTGGACAAACTCTATTACCGCAAGTATTAAACTTATTTACACGCCAATTTCCTAATGTAGAAATTCAAGTTCAAGTAGGTTCAAGTGAACAAATTAAAGCAAACCACAGAGATTATCATGTGATGATTATACGTGGTAATAAAATTATGAACTTAAGTAACACACATTTATTTAATGATGAGCATTATTTTATTAATCCTAAGAATCGTTACGATGATGTTGATAAAATGCCATTTATTGAATTTCAAGCAGATCCAATTTATATTAACCAAATTAAAGAATGGTATGGGAGTCAAATAGGTCAGGATTATCATGCTATGATTACTGTTGATCAAGTGGCCACGTGTAAAGAAATGTTGTTAAATGGTGTCGGTGTAACAATTTTACCTGAAATCATGATGAAGCATCTAGACCGTGACCAGTTTGAATTTAGACGTGTAAATATAGATGGAAAACCGTTGATTCGTTCTACGTTTTTAAGTTATGATTCTAGCATGTTGCAACTGCCTCAAGTAGAGTCATTTATCAATTTAATGATGGAATATGTTGAATAACATCGATGAGAGCTAATACATAGACATTTATACATTGCGGATTTAAGGTATTTACAAGGATTGACACCTAATATATTAGAATAGAGGTTTGTTATATGTTTAGTGCTTTATTACATATTAAGAATTACAAACTATTTGTAGTCAATATGATGCTTTTAGGTATGGGAATTTCAATCACTGTACCTTATCTCATTTTATTTGCGACCAATGATTTGGGGATGACTTCTACACAATATGGTCTGCTATTAGCATTAGCAGCAATCAGTCAATTTATAATGAACACGATTGTTGCACGTTTTTCTGATACACATAATATAAATAGAAAAGTCATAATTATTACAGCACTGTTAATGGGGGCTATTAGTTTTTCTATTTACTTCTATATTCATGAAATATGGATATTCATTGTCATGTATGCACTTTTCCAAGGGTTTTTCGCGCCTGCAATGCCTCAAATGTATGCTTCAGCTAGAGAGTCTATCAACGTTTCTGCCTCGAGAGATAGGGCAAAGTTTGCTAATGCTGTATTGCGTTCCATGTTTTCATTTGGATTCTTATTTGGTCCGTTAATCGGTGCTTTATTATTAGGTGTTAATGGTTATGCAGGGTTATTTACTGGAACTGTTGCTATTATTTTATTTACACTGATGTTACAGATCTTCTTTTTTAAAGATATCAAAACAAAACAAACTGCGACTGATGTGAATCACGTTGAGGCGAAAGCCCCTAACATGTTGCATGACAAGGCATTATTCGTTCCATTTTTAGCCTTTATTTTATTACATATTGGTCAATGGATGTATACTTTGAATATGCCGTTGTTCGTCACTAAATATTTGAATGAAGCTGAAGGTTATGTAGGTGGCTTAGCCAGTCTATGCGCCGGTTTAGAAGTTCCATTTATGGTTGTGTTAGGTGTTTTATCAGCGAAACTCACGACGCGTGTTTTACTGATGTTAGGCGGACTGTTTGGCGGGCTGTTTTACTTTAGTATTGGCGTTTTCGAAAGTTTGGTGATGATGTTTGTAGGCCAAGTGTTTTTAGCTATTTTCTTAGCAATATTACTTGGTTTAGGCATCAGTTATTTCCAAGATATTCTACCGGATTTTCCAGGATATGCATCTACACTTTTTGCTAACGCGATGGTGATAGGTCAGTTATGCGGAAACTTATTAGGTGGTATTATGAGTCACTGGGTAGGATTGGGTAATGTATTCTTTGTATCAGCGATAGCTATATTTTTAGGTATGATATTAATATACTTTACGAAAGATCAAAAATTCACAGAAGAAAGTATGGAGTAGATAAAAATGACAGTAATTTTATGGATATTAATTATCGCATCATTCATCTTAGCATTTGTAGGTTTAATTAAACCTATTATTCCATCAGTGCTTGTATTATGGGTAGGATTTTTAATTTATCAATTCGCATTTCATAATGGTAATTTATCATGGGTATTCTATGTATCAATGATTTTATTCACTGTGTTTATACTAGTAGCAGATTTCATCATGAATAAATACTTTGTAAATAAATTTGGTGGTTCTAAACTCAGCGAGTATGCAGCACTTATCGGTGTAATCGTTGGTTGTTTTGTATTTCCACCATTTGGAATTATTATTATTCCATTTATCGCGGTACTAGTCGTTGAAATGATACAAGAACCTAACTTTTCAAAAGCTTTAAAAGCAAGTTTTGGATCCATCGTAGCATTTTTAGCGAGTGCTGTTGCGCAAGGCATTATCATGTTTATCATGGTAGTTTGGTTCTTTATTGATGCATTACTAATAAATTAAAATTAGCGAGTTAGCTATTGTCAAAAGAAGGGAAGTTGCGTGTTCTAAACACTTTTAACTTTCATTTGATGATTGCTAACTCTTTTTTAATTTTCTTAGTAGTATTATGATGTAAAATAATTTATTAAATGAATATAGCTAAATTGAATGTAAGCGAATTATTTAGAAAAACAGAAGAAAATCAAGCAACTCCCTTGTTTTTGGCAACTGTATTTTAGTATAATCACAAACATGTGAAAAAAATATGATTTCGGAAGGGAGTCAAAAATGAAATATCCAATTGCTATATGGATGCTTGCAATCGGCGCGTTTGCAATAGGTATGACAGAATTTGTAATTATGGGATTATTACCTAATATTGCACGGGATTTTGATGTAACTGTAAGTCAGGCAGGACAACTGATAACTGGCTATGCATTAGGTGTTGCAATCGGTGGACCTATCATAGTTATGTTGACGATTAAATGGAATAGAAAATATTTACTACTCGCCTTAATGGTTATTTTTATATTAGGGAATTTTGCTGCTTCATTTAGTACGAGTTATGGATTTATGATGACAAGTCGTATCATTACATCGTTGGCTCATGGTTCATTCTTTGGGATAGGTTCTATTTTAGCTGCGAATATGGTGCGGCCAGAGAAACGTGCAAGTGCGATGGCACTAATGTTTATGGGATTAAGTTTAAGTAATATTTTAGGTGTACCATTTGGGACATTAATAGGTCAAAACTTTGGCTGGCCGATGACGTTTATTATTATTTCAATTATAGGAACACTAGCACTTATAGGCATTATTATTTTTGTGCCTATGCAACGTGATACAGTAAAATCATCAATGAAAAAAGAATTGCAAATTTTAAAAGAAAAACGTTTGTGGTTAACTTTAGCAGTGACATTATTTGGTTTTAGTAGTGTGTTTGCATACTTCACTTATATTTCTACAGTATTGACTGATGTATCAAATGTTCAAGAAAACCTTATTTCGTATCTGTTAATTATTTTTGGGGTAGGTGTTACATTAGGTAACGTCGTAGGTGGTAAACTGGCGGATTGGAATTTAAATAAAGCATTACAAATTATTTTCTCAATCTTTATCGTTTACTTCTTACTATTATACTTTATACAAATGAATGGTTTCTTAATGGTAGCAGGCATATTCTTCTTTGGTTTAATCGGCTTTAGTATGAGTCCATCATTACAATTTAAAAGTACGATTATTTCTAAAGATGCGCCTACGCTTGCAAGTACTTTAAACCAATCTGCATTTAATTTAGGTAATGCGTTAGGTGCCTTTATTGGTGGCGTCGTCGTGACGAATTTACCGATAGCATCATTAAGTTTAATTGCGCCAATATTGACTGCAATCGGTCTGGTGTTCTTGTTTATTAGTATCGCTGTGGAAAGAAAAGAAGGTATGGCGCCATAATAACAATGCATATGACGTGACAATATAATCAAGGGTCTAAGATAGATTTTATCCAGGCTCACAATAAAAGATCTCATCATTAGTATTTAAACTAGTGATGAGATCTTTTTGTTTTAAAATATTTCACTTTTGAAAGTGGGTGCTAGTTGGTACGCAAAATTAGTTGGTACAAGATCTAGCGTTTTATTAACAGGTTAGGCACTGTACCAAATAGCCACTATTATTTAAACAACAAGATTATAAAGATGTATTTGTATCTTTATTTATATAATGATGATCAATAAATAGAGCGATAGGTATAACGACAAATGAGATTATAATAAAGGCCCAATTGCTTATTAATATATAAGGCCCAAATGCTAAAAATGATTGAGGAATAAAAAATACATAAAATATTGCATATAATAGTAATAAAATGACGATATACGTTAAAATCCATGTCCAATGTGACTTTGTAAAACACTGCATTTGAACAGTTCGGAATATCATCCATATAAAGAGAAAGATGATACCAATTCCAACAAGTAAGACAACAGGAAATGAATATAAATATAATCGCTTCGCACCAATGAAAAAGCCAATAAATCCTTTGAGAAAACAAAATATACCAAATAGCAAGAGGATATGTTGAATAATGTATTTGAAAATATTTAAAATTGTCTCATTCGGTAATTTTTTGAGTTCCTTTTTGGCGTGTGATTTAGGATCATGTTCAAAGAAATCCATTGCGAGTATACCTTCTTTTTCAGCTTCCAATAATTGATTTAAAATGCGATTTAACATTTTTTCAGAATCGTGAGGATTAACACTTAAATCTGCTCGGACGTATGTCATGTAATTTTCGAATGCATCTCTATCTGTATTATTTAATCGCAAAGCTTTTACATTATTTTCCCGCATTAATTTGTCAGTAGATTTCATTTGAATTTCGCAGTCCTTTTTATAGAATGTAATGATAAGGCTTATTATGACGAATATAACATTATAAATCAACATTACTTTTTAAAGGAGAAAATATGGAGAAACTTTCACTTACACAAAAGCAATATATCACTGAAATCGCAAACATCCATGAAAGTGAGCTTGCAAAACAAAATGAAGATTATAGTAAAAGTCGTTTATCTGTTGGACTACGTGAAGAAATGATAAATCATGGACTGAAATATGATACAGATTTAGTATGGCTTGAAACACAAAAGGAACAACTTATAGGTTTTATTTGGGCACGCTACTTGAAAAATTATAATAAAGTAATAATAGAAATGCTATATGTTGATGAAGCATTTCGTAAGCAAGGGATTGCTAAGCGGTTTAAAAATGAAATTGAATCATGGGCACAATCACAAGGCGCTCAAAAGATTGAAAGTACAGTGGCCAATCACAATGTTCAGATGCAACAATTAAATCTAAATATGGATTATCATGTAAGTAAAGTCATAATGACTAAAAATTTAAGGGTAAATAATGAAGATAATAGAGAAAAATGATAAAATTAATTTATTATAATTGCATGAAAAAGGAGTATTTATATGAAAAAGTGTTTAGCACTCATATTAGCATCAACAATTGCATTAACTGCTTGTGGTAAAGATGATGAAAAAGCTTCTTTAGAAAAAGATATAGATAAATTAGAGAAGAAGAATAAAGATTTGAAAAAAGAAAAAGAAAAACTGGAAAAAGAACAAGATAAACTACAAGACCAGTCGAAAAATTTAGAAAAAGAAATCAACGCTGAAACATAAAACATATGGTATTAAGGTGTTATTCATTACTATTCCCATGTGTAATTTATAGTAAAAATAAATGGGTTTGATACAAAATTGACGAACAAATTTCCGGAAAAATGAAATATTATTTGTATAACATATAGAAATCACATTTAATGCTATTTCAGATGATATTTTTTATTTCCTAGGAAATCATTGTATTATGGTTTTAGTAATTGGTATAATGGGTATCATTAAACATAATACAGATTAATATAAAAATAAATTTTTAAAATATGAATTTTGGAATATAGGTCGATTAATATTCACTTCATAGGACAAATGTAAGAATGAAGTAGATTAATAAATCGTCTATATAGAAAGAGAGGTAAGCATTATGCATGAACAAGATTTTAATTTATTAGAAGGTCGTTCAATTACTTTACCAGAACTAGGTAGAGAATTAGAAAATATTACAGGTAGAGAAATAAAAGATTCAACAGGTGAGATTAAACGCGTGATTGCGCATTTACCTAACTTTGAATCTGACACAGATACGTTCGTTGCGACTTATAAATTAAACCATAAAAATGATTTTATCGATGCAACATTTACTGCACCAAAAAGTGAACGTAATCGTTTAAAAGAAGTAGCTGTTAATCTTGAATTAATTAGCTATATTACACGAGCATAAACAAATTATAAAAAACATTACGGTAGCGCGATATGAAAAAACTCATAACGCGTTACTTTTGTATAGAAAATTATTTTTCCAGTATAGAGGTGTAACATATGACAGTTTATATTGAAACTGAACGTTTAAGGTTACGAGACTGGCAAGAGGAAGACTTATTATCATTCCAACAAATGAATGCGAATCAACAAGTTCGTAGATACTTTCCGAGCTTATTAAGTTATCAACGTTCAGAATACGATATGAATAAAATGAATGAAATGATATTAGATGATGGCATAGGTTTATTTGCTGTAGAACTTAAAGAAACAAATGGATGGTTAGGCTTTATAGGTTTAAATTATGTGACACAAGAGAGTGATTTTCCCTTTGAAGAACTACCATTTTATGAAATTGGTTGGCGACTTATTCCAGAAGTTTGGGGCAATGGCTTAGCTACTGAAGGGGCAGAAGCGGTATTAGAGTATGCGAAACAACAAGGTTTAGATGAGGTTTATGCCTTTACTTCAGAAAACAATGAACCTTCACTCAAAGTTATGGAAAAAATAGGGATGGAAATTTATGATTATTTTGAACATCCAGAATTAAGTAAACATCATCCGCTTAATAGACATGTACGATATTATAAAAATTTAGCTATGTTAGTTGATGAAGAATTCAAGTCGAGTAGTTAAATGTAATTTGAAGCAAACACTTAATCGGAATATGTTAGTGGATATACATGAATTTAGGGCGTAAATAAACTTCTTCAAAATAATAGATCTCATCATTAGTATTTAACCTTGTGATGAGATCTTCTTTTATTTTAAAAATATGACTTAATTTACCGAAGTAGATGTGTGATATTGAATTAGATCACTTAATTTTTTTAATGCTTTGTCTATATCTTTGATATCTATATATGAATAAGAAAAGCGTATATAATTTTTAGATTTTGTATCATATATTTCTCCAGGATTGATTAAAAGTTTGTGTTTTATAGCTTCGTCAAATAATATTTTCATATCAATAGATACGTTTAATTTAAACCATATATAAAAGGAACCTTTTGGTGTTGTCCAAGTTCCAAGATGACTTAAGTGCTTTTCTAATGAATGTAAAAATGCATCTCTATTCTTTAAAAGCTGCTGTTTTAATTTTTTTAAATGTCGTTCATGATAGGAAGGTAGATTTAGCCATTCAGTAGCAACGTATTGTGAAAGTGAGCTTGCCCCATAATCATTTTGCATTTTTAAGTCAGCTAAATGTTGAACTACTGAAGGCTTTCCTATAATCCAACCAATTCTTAAGCCAGGGCTGACAGTTTTTGACAAGCTATTGAGATATAATATATTATCATTATCTTCAAAAGATTTTAGGGGCAGTGGTCGTTTATCATCAAAATATAAATCGCCATAAACATCATCTTCTACAATGGGTATCCCGGCTTTTTTACATTGAGTGATTAATTTTTGTTTTTCATCTATAGTATATGAATTTGTGGTTGGATTATGTAATGTAGGAATACAATAAAAAATACTATTATTGTATTCTGATTCAGCATTAAAAATATTGTTAATATTTCTTTTTATTTTAAAAATAGGCATATGTTTAATATCTGCTCTAATATTATGCCAAGTACGTATAGAATTAATGTATGATGGCGTTTCTATGATGATTTTGGATTGCGGGACGAGTAAGCCATCAGCAATTAACTTCAGACCTTGTAAAGCACCGGAAGTGATACAAATATTATCCTCATTACATATTATGCCTGATTTTTTTACATGGTTTGATATAGCTTGTCTTAATTTCAAACTACCTTGTGGATGCTCATAGTTTGTATTAAGTAAGTCTTTGTTACTTGTGGAAAGAATTTCTTTGAATTTTTCGTTTGGAATTAAGTCTGGTCTAAGTTCTCCAGTGCTTAAACGAATTAAATCAGATTCAAACTCTAATTTATTAATCATTTGTATAAAGTATTGGTTGTTTTTTGAGCTACTATTACTAATATACTTTTGCCAATTTGTATTGCTATTTATATAAGTATTCCACTTGTTGTCTGAAAGATAAAGTCCACTTCTTTCTTTTCCTTCTATAATTCCGTAACTTTGAAGAATATCTAAAGCTTGTATGATAGTTGAACGGTTTACATCATAGTAGTTTGCCATTTCCCGTTGAGATGGCAATTTCATACCACGCTCAAATGTCTCATCATTTAATTTTGAAATGATATCATCGATGATTTTTTTGTATTTGGGTTTGTACATATATACGCTCCTATATAAAATCTGGTTGGTATTTTAATTGCTTTCTGGTTGGCCCGATTTCCTTGGATTTATTATAGTATAGTACTTATAGACTTTATATTCATATGTTTTAAATAAAAAACACATTTTAAAACTGGTCTGGTTTAATTTTGACAATTTAAAATTGAGGAATGAGGAATAAATATGTTTCAACCATTAGCTCATGGCTTTTTATTAGCGTTGGGTTTGATTTTACCATTGGGTGCGCAAAATGTATTTGTATTTAATCAAAGCGCCAACCATAAGAGTGTATACAAAGCGATACCCGTAATTATTACAGCGGGTTTGTGTGATACATTTCTTATTGTGTTAGCAGTGTTAGGTGTGTCGGTTATTTTACTCTCATTTCCTATGCTGCAAGTATCTATATATTGTATAGGTTTAGTTTTTTTAATATATATGGCTTGGTCGTTATGGAAAGCAAAATCGGATGAATTGAAGCGCTATCGACCTATGACGGCGAAGAAGCAAATTGGTTTTGCGGTTTCTGTATCGCTACTGAACCCACATGCAATAATGGACACAATTGGTGTCATTGGAACGAGTGGGGCTGTTTATGAGGGTGTAGATAAAGTCTTGTTTACTATTTCAACTGTAGTTATATCATGGATTTGGTTTTTCTTTTTAGCGATTTCTGGAAAAATGATAGGTAACATTGATAAAACAGGTAAGTACATTATGATATTAAATAAAGTGTCTGCTATTATAATTTTAGTTGTTGCGATTATGATTCTAAAACAATTAATAACGCTTTTACTATAGGGTGATGTAGTGTAATGAACATTCGATATTTATTGTTAAAAAATGCATATTAAAATAAGAGGGAGATCAGATTTCGAAAAATCTGATCTCCCTCTATTGAAGTTTAGGGTTTATATCCCAACGTTATGTTTTTTATAATACGATATATTTAATCATAAGTTCTAATGCCGAGCGGTTTATAATTGTTTATCGCTTCGAATAGTGATTCTTTCGTATTGCACAAAGGAGCAAGGTTTTTATATTTAGAATCTATAAAACCTTCTTGAATCATATGATCTAAAAGTGTTTGTAAGGAATCGAAAAAACCATTGATATTGAATACAGCAATAGGTTTCTCATGAATACCGATTTGAGACCAACTATACATTTCAAAAAATTCTTCTAATGAACCTGCACCGCCTGGAGCCATTACAAAAGCATCAGCTAATTCAGCCATTTTATTTTTTCTTTCGTGCATAGAATCTACTAATATCAGTTCGCTTAATTTTCCACTTGTGATTTCTTTTTCATTTAACATATTTGGCATGATGCCTACAGCACGGCCACCATGGTCTAATACGCCGTCTTGAATAGCGCCCATGATACCTACAGAACCAGCACCAAATATTAATTCATAACCTTGTTCGGCCATATATTTACCTAACTGATAAGCTTCAGTAATATAGGTTTCATCATTTCCTTTACTGGCACCACAGTATACCGCAATGCTTTTCATATTTATTCCTCCTTGTTTGACATTTGATTTGAAATTATAGATGAAAAGATGGATTCAAATTCAGCTACATCTTGCTCAGTAAAAGCTGAGGGACCTTTTGTACGTCCGCCACTCCTTCTAAATTGAGCACTCGCATGACGTTGCTCTAATAATGTATCAATGTTTTGTTGCGTGTAGATGTAACCTTTATGATGCATAACAATTTTCGTCTTGTTTAAAAGTAAGCTAGCTAAGCCATAGTCTTGTGTGATCACAATGTCGCTAGGGCGTACCAGTTTTACAATTCTAAAATCAACAGCGTCTGGTCCGTCGTCTACATAGATAATATTCACGTGGTCTGGTTGTACTACAGTAGAAAAGTGACTAAAGCTGCGAACAACAGTAACAAAAATGCCTGTCCCTTCAGTCAATTCAATTACTGAATTGGTTACAGGACAAGCATCTCCATCAATAATGACTTGTGTCATTAGGGTTATTCACCTTTTTCTTCTTTGTTTTGTTTAACAACACTCTTGGCCACGTAGTCTTTATATTTTTTGAATTCAGATAAGCGCGCTTTTTTATTTTTCTCTTGCACTTTTTCTTCTTCTTTATGACGTTTGTCTATATTCTTTTGCAGTAATTTATCAAGCTTGTTTACTTCTTTGCGATTTTCTTTCTCTAACTTTTCGCCTTTTTTCTCTGTTTCATCATCAAGTTTACCTGGAGTTAGTCCAACTTTTTCCATGTGTTTATTTGATTTTTTCATGTCTTTGATACGTTGTTTCTTATTATCTTGACGTGCGTTTTCTTCTTCTTTATGACGTTTGTCTATATTTTTTTGCAGAAGTTTATTCATTTTGTCTGCTTCTTTGCGATTTTCTTTTTCTAATTTTTCGCCTTTTTTCTCAATATAGGCTGGATCATGTTCTTTCGCAATACGTTTAAGTTCACGTTTTTGATCCATGTCATGTTTTTTATCTGCAACGTAGTCTTTTGCGTGAGAAGATTTTTCTACAACATTATCTTTAACGCGTACAGATTTATCTGCAACTGTTTTAGAAGCACTAACTGTTGCGTCACTTGCTTTTTTCACATCAGGATGATCCTTAATACGTTTGCGTTCAACGATTAGCGGTACTAAAAACACAGGTGCTACTGTGATGATTGTTTTGATTAATTGCTTTTTGTCCATACTCGTTGCCTCCATTTAATTTTATACTATCTACATATTACCCTATAATACACGAAAATAAACGCTAAATACAGTCTGTACAGAAAGATAAACGCTATTTATGATAGCGATAATAAATAGAAGAGGCTAAGACAAGTACTTGTCTTAGCCTCAATTATTATATTGGCAGTAGCTGCCTGAACTAAAATGCGCTTGCATTCTCTTTCTAGTCATCTTTGTCAGTCTGAGTTCATACAACGAAATCTTATTATAAAAATAGATTTCTGTCTCGTTCTTTTAAAACATTAAGTTATATTGAGTCATAAGAACGTACAGTTCATTGAAATATTATTCCCCTGTAATACCTTGTCCGATACCGAAACCGAAATAAAGGATTGCGATAATAATAACTAAGACAATTCTATAAATAGCAAAAGGGATCAATTTAACTTTACTAATTAAGTAAAGGAATGTCTTGATTGCAATTAAACCAACAACAAATGCTGCAATAAAGCCTAATGCATAAAAGCCAATGTGGTCTAAATGAATATATTCAAAGTTTTTAACGAGTGATAAGCCACTAGCCGCTAGCATAACTGGGACAGCCATAATGAAAGTGAAGTCTGATGCTGATTTGTGATCCATCTTCATTAATACACCCGTAGATATTGTAGAACCAGATCTACTGAAACCAGGCCACATTGCAACTGCTTGTGATAACCCAATGACAAAAGCTTGGACATAATTGATTTGGTCAACTGATTGTGGATTTGTAACTTTTTTACTATAGATATCGGCTATTATCATATAAATAGCACCAATAAATAATCCAATCATTACAGTTGGTACACTGAATAGATATTTTTGAATAACGTCATCAAATAATAAACCGAGAATACCTGCAGGAATCATACCGACAATAATATGTAGTAAGTTTAAGCGATTAGGTTTTTGACCAACGCCGTCGATAGAAGATGCTCTGTACTTACCAATGTGTAGCATTTCGAAATAACGTTCACGGAACACCCATGCACCCGCAAAAACAGAACCAAGTTGTATTACAATTTTAAAGGTAAAAGCTGATTCTGATCCTAAAAATTCACTTGATTTTAACCACATGTCATCGATAAGGATCATATGACCTGTCGAAGAAACAGGCGCAAACTCTGTTAACCCCTCAACAATACCTAGAACAAGGCCTTTAATCAATTCAAGTATTAACATAATTTACCTACTTTCATATTACTAATTAAATTTCATACATTTTCATTTTATAATGATAGCACAATAAAAATGTAATGCGCCACATATAAATGTAATTTTAGACTAAAGACTGAGATTAATATAATAAAAGGAATTCAAGCATTGAAAAAGAGGAATTTCTAATTATGTCTGAAATATGAAATTAACATAAAAAAGTACTAATAATAATGAGCGAATTCATTTAATTTTCACTGAATCAGTTTATAATATGTGGCAGGTGATAATTGTGAAAAGATTAACAAATTTAGCATTTAAATATAAAATATACCCAATATTCATGTTTGTAATCAGTACATTATTAGCTATTACCGTGGTCGTTCAGAATATTGCTATTGCAGAAATTTTAAATGCAATGTTATTGGAAACGAACCAAAATTTGTTAATACTATTACTGTTTACATTATTTATTTTAATCGCACGCGCAACATTTAATACAATAAATCAAATGATAGGTAATCGCATGTCTACAAAAGTGAAATATGATTTGCGACGCCAACTTATATTAAAACAGTCAAAAGAGCCAATTGGGGTTCAAATGAATACTTTGACTGAAAGTATTGATGGTATTGTTCCGTTTTTTAATAGTTATTTTCCACAAGTATTTAAATCAATGATGATTCCATTGTTTATCATTGTTGCTATGTGTTTTATTCATTTAAATACTGCTTTAATTATGATAGTCACTGCACCATTTATTCCTCTTTTTTATATTATTTTTGGATTGAAAACACGTGATGAATCTAAAGATAAAATGACCTATTTAAATCAATTCAGTCAACAATTTTTAAATAAAGTTAAAGGACTTATCACTTTAAAACTGTTTAATAGAACAGCTCAGACAGAACAAGAATTATATGAAGAAAGTACGACATTCAGAGATTTAACTATGCGTATTTTAAAAAGTGCTTTTCTATCCGGACTCATGCTTGAATTTATCAGTATGTTAGGGATTGGTCTTGTAGCTTTAGAAGCTGGATTAGGATTGATTTTATTCAATAGTATTGATTTTAAAACAGCTGCGATTGCAATCATATTAGCACCTGAATTTTATAATGCGATTAAAGATTTAGGACAATCGTTCCACACTGGAAAGCAAAGCGAAGGATCAAGCGACGTTGTTTACGAATTATTAGATAAACAAGAAAAAACGCTGGCACCTGAGGTACGTACTAATGCACAACAATCTGCATTAATTAAATTGGTAAATGTAAGTTTTAAATACGATGATGCACAACAAAATGCTTTAAATAATATTAACCTAAATATTTCTAGAGGAGAGCAAATTGCGCTCGTCGGGAAAAGTGGTGCCGGTAAATCTACGTTAGCGCAGCTTATTGTACAACATTTCGAGGCTCAGTCAGGTGAAGTGACTTATCAAAATTCTAATTTGCAATTAGGCTTTTTAAGTCAAATGCCTTATATCTTTAATGCTTCTATACGCGATAATATTACGATGTTTCAATCGATGGACGAAAATAAAATATTGAAAGTGTTAGAAGATGTTGATTTAAAAGAAAAAGTACTATCTTTAAAAGATGGATTAGATACTTGGATTGGAGAGGGCGGAGAGATGCTCTCAGGCGGTCAAATGAGACGCGTAGAACTATCTCGAGTACTAATGACTCAACCAGACGTACTCATCTTTGATGAGCCTGCTACTGGCTTAGATGTGAAAACAGAAAATATTATACAAGATATAATTGCGCAACAATTTGTGGATACAACTGTAATCACGATTGCACATAGAGAAAATACTATTAAAAATGCCGATAGACGTATATATATTGAAGAAGGTTATTTGACATCAATAGATACACAAGAGAGAAGAAACCATGATAAAGGTGGTGCCGTAACATGAAGCCACGTATTCAATTTAAAATAGATAGAGATTTGTTACTTTCAATCGTTGTGGGTGTTATAGGAAGTTTAGTAGCACTAAGCATGTTCTTTTTAAGTGGTTATATGGTAACGCAAAGTGCACTGGGAGCCCCGTTATTTGCATTAATGGTTCTGATAGCTTCAGTAAAACTATTTGGATTTATAAGAGCAATTGCTAGATATATTGAAAGATTGTTGTCACATAGGGCGACTTTTACAATGCTTAGAAACGTTAGAGTTCAATTTTTTAAGCATTTAATTCCAGTTGTTCCTGACGTATATCGAAAATTTAATTCTAGTGATTTAATTGCACGAATGATTGGCAGAGTTGAAGCTCTGCAAAATATATACTTGCGTGTTTATTATCCACCTGTAGTAATAGGTGTTACAGCAATCATTTCTACAATCGTAATGATTTACTTTTCATATGTACATGCAATTATAATATGTATTAGCATGATTGCTACCTTAGTAGTTATACCATGGTTAAGTGCTAAGCGTGCACGTATACTGAAAAGACAAGTTAACGACGTTCAAGGCGATTTTTTAAACCAATTTTACGATTATAAAGAAGGTTATGAAGAGTTGGGTCGTTTTGGTCGAACAGAATTTTATAAAAAACAAGTGCTTAATCAATTGGGTGACTATGAAGCAGCTCAAGCAAAAGAGCAACGATTTTTATCACTATACGAATATAGTCTAAATATTGTGTCGATGATTGCATTGTTTTTCACATTGTATTTGGGTGTGGTTCAAGTACAAAATCAAGAATTAGACGTTGTTTATTTAACAAGTATCGTATTAATGATGTTGACGCTTTTCGAACAGGCGATACCTATGAGTAATGTAGCATACTTTAAAGCGGATACTGATGAAGCTTTCCATGACATTAACGAAGTGATTGCTCATCCTATGAAGCAGGGGGAGGAAGCAATGCATGTAGAAGTTTTACCTACCGAGCCATTGTACGAGGTTCGAGACCTCAACTTCAAGTATTGGAACCAAGCAAGTTATGTATTACAAGATATCCAATTATCAATTGATAAAGGCGAGCATGTTGCTATTATTGGACCTTCAGGGTCCGGTAAAAGTTCGTTATTGCAACTCATGTTAGGTTTGTATCAAAGTGATACAGGGGATATATTATTAAATCATCAAGATATTACAAATATCGTAGATGAAGAAAAATATAGTCAAATCAATGCTTTATTACAAACGCAACAGATATTTGACGGCACAGTGAGAGAGAACTTATTTACTGAAAAAGATGATGTTGAGTTACGCAGCGTTTTAGCTAATTTAGGTTTGGATCATATCGATTTAGATAGATACATTACCATATCTGGTAATACATTATCAGGTGGTGAAATACAGAGACTTGGTATTGCAAGATTATTATTAAGAGATGTACCGATTTGGATAATGGATGAACCTACTACAGCGCTCGACAAATACCATACAGATAGCGTAATGGATATCATTCATGCCAAAGCTCAAACCTTAGTTGTTGCAACACATGATTTAAGGTTACTACCGTATTTTGATAAAATCGTAGTTATGAGTGAAGGGAAAATTGTAGAAACTGGAAGTTATCAATCTCTGATTGCAGAAAGAAGCTATTTATACCAAATGGTTGAGATGAACGTTTCATAAACGTACAAGTTAAATTATTTTGTTTATAAGTTAAAAAAATGGAGCTCAAACACAAATGTGTTTGAGCTCTCATTATAAATCAAGTATATTTAATGAATAAATTTTGATAGAAGAACTATCTAATATTTACCATTGCCATTGAAAAATTATTTTGCTTTTTCTTCTGTGAAGGCGGTGATTACTTTTGAAAGTAATCGGTTTAGTTCTTTAGATTCATCTGGGCTCAATGAAGATGCTACTGCAACATCTTGACAAGCTGTATCTAATTCAGGGCGAATTGCTTCGCTCTTGTCAGTTAAATGAATGAATACTTCACGTTGATCAATTTCAGAACGCTCGCGTTTGATTAGGTCAACTTGTTCCATTCTTTTAAGTAATGGAGATACAGTACCTGTATCAAGTGCCAATTCAGTAACGACTTTCTTAACATTGACAGGTGAATCAGCCCATAAGATTGTTAAAACTAAAAACTGTGGATAAGTCAGTTTGTATTTCTTAAAGACATTATTTGAATAATAGCGATTTACTTGTCTTTGAGCATTATACAAACTGAAACAAAGTTGTTCTTTTAAATTAAGTGGTTCAGACATAAAGTTCTCCTCCAGACATTCTATCCGTTTTCTTCTGTATCGGACCTGAATCCGTCTTATGATGTGTGTGACACTTCCTCAAAACACTTTTGCACTGTGCCATGCTAAAATGTAGTGTACGTATAAAGTTTAGAAGAAATCTAATGTTTTATCAAGTAAAAGTTTAATTATACGAATAATTGTACTTTTATGCAGACATTTGTATTAAGAAATGAGTGGTTATATGAAAAAAAATAAAAATCCAAAAACGTCAATTACAATCATAACAGGTTTTTTAGGTAGTGGAAAAACTACTTTTCTCAGTAATTATGTAAAATATTTACTAAGTAATAATGAAAACCCGAGTATCATCGTAAATGAATACGGCAATTTAGATATAGATAGCCGTGCAATCGGCGATGATATTGAGGTTGCGTCAATATTAAATGGTTGCGTATGTTGTGACTTGCAACAAGATTTAATAAAACAATTAAAACATTTTCTAAACAAAAGTGCAATGCACCATATTATTGTTGAAGCGACAGGTATAGCACATCCAATCGAAATCATTGCGGCATGTCAAGATCCTGAAATCGTCGCAAGCGTTAATCCACCAGTGGTTATTGGCTTAGTTGACGCGCCAAGATTTTTGACCAGAGCCCAATATACTCATAGTACAACACAATTGATGGAAGAACAATTATCTGCGAGCCATACAGTTGTAGTCAATAAAATGGATTTGATTGATGAAGTAGAACGAGAACGTATAAATGAAACTTTTGAAATTAATCCATATGCACCGACATTCTATACGAGCTATGCAAATATAGATATGGAGCAATTAATTTCAGTAACGCAAAATGAAGGACGAAATATGAAACAACATACACATCATCATGGGATTAATAGTATGCAATATCAGTTTTCTGGACCAATAGATAGGCAACTATTCTATCAATTTATTTTACGGTTGCCAGATAATGTTTTAAGATTAAAGGGATACGTAAAGTTTCGTGATATGCCAAATGATACATATGAATTTCAATATGCGTTTGGTTTGCCAGACTATCAAGTTATCGATGCATCTATGCCTTTAACCATTGTGCTTATTGGTGAACAAATAGATGTTAATCGCATACGCAATCAATTAGACATGCTACAATTCACTTAATTTTTTAAATAGTAAAAGGGGTGTTGGTAATATGGATAAAGTAAAGATTAATCAACATGTTTCATTTTCAAAAGTAATACAAGGTTTCTGGAGAGCAAAAGATTGGCAGTGGACACCACAACAATTAAATCGTTATCTCAATGAATTGGTAGAACGTGGGATTACTACCATGGATCATGCTGATATATATGGTGGGTACTCATGTGAAGGTATATTTGGAGAGGCATTGAAATTATCTCCTCAATTACGTGAACAAATGGAGATTGTTACTAAGTGTGGTATTGTGTTGCCATCAGAACGTATACATGAAGCAGACGGTCACCGTTATGATCATAGTAAGCATCATATTCAAAAGTCTGTAGATCGTTCTCTACAAGAATTGCAAGTAGACCATCTGGATTCACTACTTATTCATAGACCGTCACCTTTGATGGATCCTCAAGAAGTGACTGAAGCAATCACTGCTTTAGTTAATGAAGGGAAAGTGAAATCATTTGGTGTTTCTAATTTCAATAAATCAGAATATGATTTATTGAGTAAACATCTTGTTTCTGATAAGTTGCATATTACATTAAACCAGTTAGAAATTTCACCATATACTATAGATGTACTTGAAAATGGTATGATGAATCATATGTATAAAGATAATGTTAAAATGATGTCATGGAGTCCTATGGCAGGCGGTAAATTATTCGATTTAGAAGATGCAAAATCTGTTCGGATTATGGCCGTAATTTCACCTTTAGCACAAAAATATCATTCTAGTGTGAATGGCATTGTTATGGCATGGTTAAATAAGCACCCAGCAACAATCATGCCTGTATTAGGCACTCATAAAATAGAACGTATTGACGAAGCAATCGAAGGTTTAGAAGTTACAATTACAGATCAAGAATGGTTTGATATTTATACAGCTTCCCTAGGCCACGATATCCCTTAAAGTACATGTTGAAGGAGCGTAACTAATGAATACACAGAACGAACAACATCAAAGAAACCAACTTAAATTTCAGCGTAATTTTATTAATTTCCCGTTTTTAGGATTTGCACTTGTCATCGCAATTTTAAATTTAGCATTCCCTGATATAACTTTAATGATGACGCTATTTGGACTGTTTTTCTTTTATAACGCGGGTATATTATTTGTAGCATTTATAAAACATTACAAACGTACTGCAATATTATCGTTAATATTAACGATTTTATCTATGGCATTATTTGTTGCATCAGTTTATTTATATGCAACTGCAAATAATTTATTTTAATAAACGAACATTCAAAGTAATAAATATAATGTATTATCGAACAACTTAGGAGGAAATAAATGGAACAGTGGATTACACAATTTATGGAGCAATATGGATATTGGGGCATAGGCCTACTTATCTTTTTAGAAAATATATTTCCACCAATTCCATCTGAAATCATTTTAACGTTCGGTGGTTTTATGACTACCCAATCTGGATTAGGATATACTGGTGTTCTAGTTACCTCGACAATTGGTTCTGTAGTCGGAGCAATTGTGTTATATGGTATAGGCGCTTGGATTGGTGAACGTAATTTGTACCGTATTGTAGAAAAGTATGGAAAGATTTTACGTTTGAAGACGAAAGATCTAGATAAGACAATTCAATGGTTTGAAAAATATGGTTATTGGACAGTCTTTTTCTGTCGCTTTGTTCCTTTATTGAGAAGTTTAATTTCAATACCGGCTGGTTTAACACGTATGAATATCCCCTTATTCTTAATGTTTACTACGGTAGGTACTATCATTTGGAACGCAGTGTTAATTTATTTAGGCCAAGCCGTAGGTGGTAATTGGCACACGATTGTTTATTATATGGATATATATTCTCGTATTATTTATATTATTTTAGCTATGCTAATTATTTTTGTCATTTGGAAATGGTTCAAACGACAAAGGAAGCAAAAATAAGATTGATATTATCCTCAGATTAAATTTAAGGTTCTTATGATTTAAATAGCGTGATACATATTTTGAATGTTATAATAAACATACAATATGTATTGACGATATAGGGGGATTGCATTATGACAAAGCAAAAAGTTTCGATTATAGGTGCTGGAAATACTGGCGCAACATTAGCTTTTATTGTGGCCCAACGAGAACTCGCAGATGTCGTACTCATTGACCGTCCGGAGAGTGAAGGCCTTGTGAAAGGAAAAGCACTAGATATATTGGAAAGTAGTCCAATATATGGTTTCGATGTTAATGTAACAGGATCTATTGATTATGCTGATTCAGTGAATTCTGATGTAGTTGTCATTACTGCTGGTGTGGCACGCAAACCTGGTATGAGTCGTGACGATTTAGTTCAAGTCAACGAAGCTGTAATGCATGATGTAAC
This sequence comes from Staphylococcus equorum, assembly GCF_029531845.1. Taxonomy (GTDB): domain Bacteria; phylum Bacillota; class Bacilli; order Staphylococcales; family Staphylococcaceae; genus Staphylococcus; species Staphylococcus equorum_C. Next base: position 55,591 of record NZ_JAMBPV010000003.1, on the reverse strand, counting down.
GAAAGAAATTGTAAAATATTCACCTGATTGTAAAATTATCGTACTTACAAATCCTGTAGATGCCATGACTTATTCTGTATTACAAGTTTCTGGATTTCCCAAAGAACGCGTGATCGGACAGTCGGGTGTCTTAGATACAGCAAGATACCAAACGTTTATTGCCGAAGCACTGAATGTATCCATTAAAGATATTAGAGGGTTAGTGTTAGGCGGCCATGGTGATACGATGCTACCTTTAATTACATCTACAAATGTAAACGGTGTGCCTCTGAATAAACTTCTGGACGATACGCAAATTGCACAAATTGTAGAGCGTACACGAAAAGGCGGCGCAGAAATCGTAGAATTACTTGGGAATGGTTCGGCGTATTATGCACCTGCCTCAGCGGTTTATAATATGGTTGAAGCAATTTTAAAAGATCAGAAGCGTTTATTGCCAAGTATTGCATTATTAGAAGGAGAATATAGTTTTTCTGATATATGTTTAGGCGTACCAACAATCTTAGGTTCTAAAGGTATAGAGCGTATCGTAGAATTACAATTATCTGAAGAAGAACAAGCGCAATTACAAGTTTCGGCAAACGCAGTTACAGAAGTAAAACAATCACTAAAACACTAAAAAATATTGAAATGCACTAGGAAAGATTATAAGAACTACTTCTTCATTTATGTAGATGAGTAGTTCTTGTATTTTTTTCTAACCTTGTTTTATTTCAACGCAAAAAGAGGAGGCTGAGACATGTAATTATGTCCTAGCCTCCTCTTTTTGCATTGGCAGTGGCTGACTGAATTGAAAATACGCTTATACCAAGCTCTTGTATGCCATTTTCTAGTCAGCTTTGCCGGGGTGGGACGACGAAATCTTATTAGAAAAATTAGATTTCTGTCCTGCTCCCCTTTATTCAACTTAAAGCTACGTTCTAGATTTACTTATTTATATTTATAATTAAATCTAAATTAATTACATTTTAAAAATACAAATGTATAAAGCAACATATTCAAAGAACGTTAATATATACATGTATTTCAATCTTAATCTTATCTTTTTTGGTACGTTCCAGTTAGGGAAACGGCGTTCGTAATAAAATAATTGTAAATAAAATAATCCAATACCTAAAGGGAGGCACATGAGAATGATACTGCGTGTATATGAAAAGCCTATATCATGCAAGAGATGTCCAATAATTAATTGAAATACGATAAGCACAATAAGCAAAATTATAATATTAAATGTCATCTTGCACTTCGTACTCCTTTCGCCAATAAAATTAATACACCTTGTAGTGCCACAAGTAATAGCACAAAGCCTATTGCCTCAAGATTTAAATTTGACCATACTTCATTGATAATGCGAAGCGGTTCATTAATAAGATAGACTGAATGTAAACGTAAGAAACGACCAATATAAATGCCTAAACCGTTTAAAAACATCATTGCAATGATTATTGTCCAATTTAACCAGAGGTGACGCGTGAATTTTTCCATTTCTAAAAACATTAAAATTAAAAGATACAGCGCCAGTAACACCGCTGACACTAGAAAAGTGAAATATGCCCATTCTACTAATATTAAACCTTGATAAAAATTGAATGTAAATTGGTTTAAATGAATTAAATCTGTAACCATATAAAGTGTGTTAGGCACCATAAATAAGAAAATAAGAGCAAAAATAATAAATAGTGGCCATTCGTATTTATGTACAGGTTTAAATAAATTTAAGAGTAAGCATAGTTCAAATGGCACATATGCTAGAAATAAATTTAAAGTCATAAACTGATAATAATCATTAAAGAAAATCGAAATAATCATTAATATTAGAAATACGGTTCTAGCGATATAACGAGCCTTCATAAATACACCTACTTCCTTTCTGAATAAAGTATTTAAATATATTGTGAAAATTACTAGTTATAGTAAATTTATTGAAAAATAAAAAATGCCAATAAAAATTCCCTCTCTTAATATTAAAAAGCCAAGGGAAAAATTAACTCGTATTTTTGAATATAAGATTATATAATACATTTTTTTAATGTAAATTTCAATGATAATGTTTAATTATTATTAACTAGATGGTTTACAGTTAAATAAAAAAACGATTAAACACAAGGTTAAATGATTTTAGTAAGAAAAGAAGTCAAGACTGATGAATTGTCTATATGTGGAACTTTTCATCAGTCTTTAATGAGTGGACAGTGTAACTGGTCTGCATTCTATCCATTGGTCAATATGCATTTATAAATCTAATAAATTAAGGCCAATTGCTTCATCATGTTTACGGTTAATATTTAAGTCAGTCATGGTGATTACAATTTCGGCTGTAGCTGAAACAACCGCTTTCGTTAAATGCCCGCTAAGTGTTGCGTAAGCATTAGTTCCGAAGGTTGCGTGTAAATGTGCAAATGGTTTGTCATCGATGTGAGAAATATTACCTAAAAGACTAATTAATTCTAATGGTTCTTTAAACGATTTTTTCTCATAAGTTTTCGTGTCGATGTTATAAAAATTAAGTTCTACATCTTCACAAGCACCGATGCCACTTACTGTACCGAATTTACCACCTTGCTCTTTAGCTATATCTGTCACTGCTTCTACAATGTCTTCGCCTCGTTCTAAAACAAGAACAATTGTCTTTCCGTCAACCTGATATACCATGTGAAACCTCCATTCTTAAATTTGATTACAACTATAGTATACAAGTTCTTTTTTATAGTTTATATAAAAGTGATTAAAAACGCGTATTTTTCTATTGTCTTTTGATGTATTAATGTTATAAAATACTCTAATATTATATATATACTAAAAGAACGTATCATGATATGAATGGTATAAACGAATGGAGTGAGAAACGTGAATAAGCAATTTGTAATTTTATATTTTAATATTTTCCTAGTCTTTTTAGGTATTGGTTTAGTTGTTCCAGTTCTTCCTGTTTATTTGAAAGATTTAGGATTGAAAGGTAGCGATTTAGGGGTTCTTGTTGCCGTCTTTGCATTAGCCCAAATGGTTATATCACCATTTGGTGGGACGTTAGCAGATAAATTAGGTAAAAAATTAATTATTTGTATTGGGTTAGGACTCTTTGCTATATCAGAATTCTTGTTTGCGGCTAGTCATACCTTCTCACTCTTAATTGTGTCCAGAATTCTTGGTGGGTTCAGTGCTGGAATGGTTATGCCTGGTGTTACAGGCATGATTGCAGATATTTCAATAGGTAAAGATAAAGCTAAGAATTTTGGTTATATGTCAGCAATTATTAATTCGGGCTTTATTTTAGGGCCAGGTATAGGTGGATTTCTTGCAGAATTTTCGCATAGGCTCCCATTTTATGTAGCTGGCTTCAGTGGCTGTTTAGCATTAGTGCTTTCTCTTATCCTGATTAAAAATCCTAAAAACGAAACACAAGATGGATTCACGGTGTATAAACCTGAATTACTTACTAAAATTAATTGGAAAGTCTTTCTTACACCAATTACTTTAACACTCGTGCTCGCTTTTGGCTTATCAGCATTTGAAACATTGTTCCCATTATATACAGCAGATAAAGCGCATTATTCACCTTTAGACATTTCATTTGCAATTACAGGTGGCGGTATATTAGGTGCTGTATTCCAAGTATTCTTCTTTGATAAATTTATGAAACATTTTAAAGAACTAACATTTATCAATTATTCGCTGATATATTCAGCAATTGTATTACTCGCTTTGACATTTGTGGACAGTTATTGGTCTATCATGTTAATCAGCTTCATTGTGTTTATTGGTTTTGATATGATTAGACCTGCAATCACGAATTATTTTTCTAATATTGCAGGAGATCGGCAAGGTTTTGCAGGCGGCTTAAATTCCACCTTTACGAGTATGGGGAATTTTATAGGACCCTTAGTGGCTGGGACGTTATATGATGTTAACTTTGAGTATCCTTTATATATGGCAGTTGTAGTAATGATACTGGGTATGTTTGTTATTCTAGTAGAAAAAATGATAAGAACGAACCTTAGAAAATCATAAGTTAAAAACCGATAAATAAAGTAGAACGTACGTTAGTTTATTCACGTGCGTTCTTTTTTAGTATGTTTAACATTTGTGGGATATAACACGCGTAATATGACATTAATATTAAATAAAGTCATATTGCGTAATATTAATGTTACAGAGATTACGATTGGTTTAAATTGTGGTCTATATAAGTTTTTGGTTAATAAAATATGCTAGTATGTAGGAAATATTAAAAAATAATGTTAAGTAAGGGGATGAACTTGAAAAATTTAATTTTATCAATCATGGCATTCCTTCTTGCTTGTTGTTTATGTTTCCTTTTATTTATAGCTACAAATCAGCAAGCACTAGCAAAAGTTCATGAAACAATTTCTAGCTGTTCAGACAATGATAAACGAACTGAAACTAAAGGTGACGATAATCACAACAGTGATAACACTATTAGTGCAGCAGTAAAAGATGTTGAACAAGAAGAACCTTATAATGCCAAAGCATATGTACCAATAGCTAAAAAAACGACACACAATTTAAAAAATAATGAAATCGGGAATTCTAATTTACCAAAGTTCTCTGATGCACAAAAAGAAGCACAAACACTTGTGAATAAAGATAATAACACTGCTAATGCATATAATGATCATGGTATTGATCGTACATGCCAAGGGGCCTATTATTATATTTTTACTTTTGAAAATAAAGAAGAGCCCAACACATATTATAGAGTTACAGTAGATAAAAATAATAAAGCGCACATTTTTGATGATTCTTATCGCGTGAAAGACCAACAAACTACTAATGCACCTAGTATTTCACCTCAAGAATCTAAAGTCATTGCTGAAAAGTATGCGAAAGATGAACTCGGTGAGAATGCAATTCTCAAAAAAGTTAAAACGTCTAAAGAAGGTATGTTTTATACTTTTTATGAGTCTAAGATAGGAAAAGAGTATAAGGTGATAGTGAATAAAGCTGGTGACGTAATCCGTCAGCCGTCGTTAAATTAAAAGTAAATTAAAAGTCGCGTAAACTGATGATAAAATCGAGTTGCGCGGCTTTTTTGTACTATGAAATTAGTATAAAGCAATAAGTATCAATGTTATGATAATACTATTAATTGAAATGACTGAATTCTATATAAACCAGAGTTAAAAATTTTTAATGAAAAGGATGAGCATTTTGAAAAAGATAAAAAAAGCAATCATACCTGCAGCTGGCTTAGGAACAAGATTTTTACCAGCTACGAAGGCTATGCCAAAAGAAATGTTACCTATATTAGATAAACCTACAATCCAATACATAGTCGAAGAAGCAGCACGTGCAGGCATCGAAGATATCATTATAGTTACTGGTAAACATAAACGTGCAATTGAAGATCATTTTGATAATCAAAAAGAATTAGAAATGATTTTACAAGAAAAAGGCAAAACAGATTTACTAGAAAAAGTTAAATATTCTACAGAACTTGCTAATATATTTTATGTTAGACAAAAAGAACAAAAAGGTTTAGGTCATGCCATTTATTCTGCGCGTCAATTTATAGGTGATGAGCCATTTGCTGTGCTTTTAGGCGATGATATTGTTGAATCTGATAATCCAGCTATTAAACAATTAATAGAAGCTTATGAAGAAACTGGAAAGTCTGTCATCGGAGTACAAGAAGTAGAAAAGAATCAAACGCATCGTTATGGTATCATCGATCCTTTAGAAAAGTCAGGTAGAAAATATGAAGTGAACCAATTTGTTGAAAAACCAAAACAAGGCACTGCACCGTCAAATTTGGCAATTATGGGTCGCTATGTACTTACAGCTGACATTTTTGATTACTTAAAAACTCAAGGCAAAGGCGCGGGCGGAGAAATTCAACTTACGGATGCAATTGAAAGATTAAATAAACAAGATCAAGTTTACGCTTATGATTTTGAAGGCGATCGATATGATGTAGGTGAAAAATTAGGTTTTGTGAAAACTACAATTGAGTTTGCTTTAAAAGATAAATCTATGCACGAGGAATTAACGCGTTTTATAAAAAATTTAGACTTAGATAAATAGATATTAGATGTTGAATAAAAGAAGGATTAAAATCGGTTATAACGTGGTGAACTATCATCAGTATGTGATATGAGGTGTTGTAATGAAGCAAGGTAAAACGAATGCAATGCGTATGCTAGATCGCTTGAAAATTGAGTATTGCGTTAATACTTATGAGGTGTCAGAAAGCCATATGGATGGAAAGACTGTAGCTGAAAAAGTTGGTGTAGATGTGGCACAAGTGTATAAAACGCTCGTGTTAGAAAATGCGAATCACGCACACTTTGTATTTATTATTCCTGTAAACGCATCTCTTGATATGAAGGCGGCAGCGCAAGCGGTGAATGAAAAGAAATTACATTTAATGCCACTTGATGATTTAAAAAAAGTGACTGGATATGTCCGTGGCGGTTGCTCACCGATTGGAATGAAACGGCAATTCCCAACAATTATTGATCGACAAGTTGAAGAAATGGATGCTATTTATGTCAGTGGTGGAGAACGTGGTATACAAATTAAAATAAATGTAGCGCATCTAATCAAAACAACACGAGCAAAAGTTGAAAAAGTGACCCATGAAGCGAATTAACACAATTGAATATTCTTAATCTAATGACCATAAAGTAACGGCTTGTTTCGTACTTTGTGGTTTTTTGTATTTTGTGAAATAACTATAAAGTTGATTTTATTTTTAAGGCAGGCAGCAAAATGAGAGGTTTTTGAAGCGTACTAGTTATATTTGATTGTTTTTGATTGTTTTTGACAAATAATGATTGAAAAATGAAAACGGAAACATTATAATGGTATTGAGATGAGGTGAAGCGATGATCACGGAAAAACGCCATGAATTAATATTGGCTGAATTGTCACAAAAAGACTTTTTAACACTACAAGAACTGATTGATCGAACAGGTAGTAGTGCTTCAACAGTTCGTCGCGATTTATCAAAATTGCAACAAATGGGGAAACTAAAAAGAATACATGGCGGCGCAACGCTTAATCAATCATCTTTATTAGAACCTAATTTAGCTGACAAAAGAAGTACTAATCTAAGAGAAAAACAAGAAATTGGGAGACTAGCAGCGAGCCAAATAGATGATGATGATTGTGTGTTTTTAGACGCGGGTTCCACAACTTTAGAAATGATTCCATATATTAATTCAAACGATATCATTGTAGTAACAAATGGTTTAACGCACGTAGAAGAATTATTAAAACGAGGTATTAGAACACTTATTCTTGGTGGAGAAGTTAAAGCCACAACATTTGCTACAGTAGGTGCGAGTGCATTGAATACGCTGAATCGTTATCGTTTTGATAAAGTGTTTCTTGGTATGAACGGAATTGATGTGAAATATGGTTTAACTACGCCAGATGAACAAGAAGCAATCATAAAGCATCATGCTATGGAATTAGGTACACAAGTTTATGTATTAGTAGACCATGCTAAATATGAAAAAGTATATTTCGCACATGTCCCTTTACTAGAGAATGTGGCATTAGTCACTTCTGAAAAAGCGATACAGGGCGCGAATTTTCAATATTATGCTGACAAATATAATTTTATTGGAGGAACATTATGATTTATACAGTAACTTTTAATCCTTCTATTGATTACATTATGTTTTCAAATGATTTTGAACTTAATGGGTTAAACAGAGCAACTGAAACAAATAAGTTTGCAGGTGGTAAGGGCATAAATGTTTCAAGGGTTTTAAAAACATTAGGTGTTCAATCTACAGCGTTAGGTTTTACTGGAGGGTTTCCAGGTCGATTTATAGAAGAGACATTAAAGCAAGCAGAAATTGACACAGATTTTGTACACATTGATGAAGATACGCGAATTAATGTCAAATTGAAAACAGGTAACGAAACAGAAATTAACGCGCCGGGACCCAATATAACTAAAGTACAATTTGAAGCGTTGTTAACACAAATCAGAGACACTTCAGAACATGATACAGTTATTGTTGCTGGTAGTATACCTAAAAGTGTACCTGCTAACGCATACGAACAAATTGCGGAAATCACACAAGATACTGGTGCCAAACTTGTTGTTGATGCTGAAAAAGAACTCGTTGAATCAGTATTGAAATATAACCCATTGTTTATCAAACCAAATAAAGATGAATTAGAAGTGATGTTCGATACGACCATCACCTCAGATAAAGAGGTAATGAATTACGGTCGTGAAATTCTGAAAATGGGTGCGACTTCAGTCATTATCTCTCTTGGTGGCGATGGAGCAGTATATGTAGACGAAAAACATAGTTATAAAGCGCTTGTACCAAATGGACAAGTAGTGAATACAGTCGGGGCTGGTGACAGTACTGTAGCAGGGATGGTTGCAGGGATAAATTCTGGTTTATCTATTAAAGAAGCATTTGAACTGGCCGTATCAGCTGGTACAGCAACAGCATTTAACGATGACTTAGCAACGAGAGAGGCTATTGAAAATATTAAATCACAAGTAATGATTACAACATTAGGTGGGAGTGAATAAGATGAGAATAACCGAGTTATTAACAAAAGATACAATTGCAATGGACCTTTCTTCAACAGAGAAAAGCGGTGTTATTGATGAGTTAGTGAATCAACTTGATAAAGCTAGTAAACTCAATAATGTAACAACTTTTAAAGAAGCGATTCATAACCGTGAATCGCAAAGTACTACAGGTATTGGTGAAGGCATCGCGATACCTCATGCAAAAGTAGCGGCAGTAGAGACACCAGCGATTGCATTCGGTAAATCAAAAGCAGGTGTTGATTATCAAAGTTTGGATATGCAACCCGCACATCTATTCTTTATGATTGCAGCGCCAGAAGGTGGGGCACAAACCCATTTAGATGCATTAGCTAAGCTATCAGGCATTTTAATGGATGAAAAAGTGCGCGAAGATTTACTTCATGCAAACTCCCCACAAGAAGTGCTTCAAATTATAGATGCAGCAGATGATGAAGCAACTGAAGAAGAGGAAGCAGAAGCACAAGCAGCTGCGACACCATCAGAAACGGATTCTGATGAACCATATATCTTAGCTGTTACAGCATGTCCAACAGGTATCGCACATACTTACATGGCTCGTGACGCTTTGAAAAAACAAGCTGAAAAAATGAACGTAAAAATAAAAGTTGAAACGAACGGTTCAGGTGGCATTAAAAATCACATTACAGATGAAGATATTCATCGCGCAACTGGTGTCATTGTTGCAGCAGATGTAAATGTGGAAACAAATCGTTTTGATGGTAAAAACGTCGTGGAAGTGCCAGTTGCAGATGGTATTAAACGCCCTGAAGAACTTATCAACATAGCGCAAGATACTTCTCGTAAACCATTTGTAGCCAAGGGTAATCATAAAGGTACGCAACAATCTGAGAGTAATGAAAAACAAGGTTTTGGTAAAACAATTTATAAACACTTAATGAATGGTGTTTCCAATATGTTACCACTTGTTATTGCCGGTGGTATTTTAATGGCAATCGCATTTTTATTTGGACCAAACTCGTACGATCCAAATAGTTCTGAGTATAATGCGTTTGCTGAACAATTATGGAACATTGGTAATAAGAGTGCCTTTGCGTTAATTATCCCAATTCTTGCTGGTTATATAGCGCGTAGTATTGCAGATAAACCAGGTTTTGCAGCTGGTTTAGTTGGTGGTATGTTAGCAATTTCAGGTGATGCAGGTTTTATTGGGGGTATTCTTGCAGGTTTCTTAGCAGGTTATTTAACACAAGGTATTAAGAAACTTGTCAGTGGTTTACCTCAATCATTAGAAGGATTGAAACCAACATTGATTTTCCCAGTGTTATCAGTAACTATCACAGGTTTAGTAATGATTTATGTATTAAATCCTCCAGCATCGTGGTTGAATAATTTATTACTTAATGGTTTAGAAGGTTTATCAGGAACGAATATTATGCTCTTAGGATTAGTCATTGGTGCAATGATGGCTATCGATATGGGTGGACCATTTAATAAAGCAGCATATGTATTTGCGACAGCAGCGTTAACAGAAGGAAATGCTGCACCAATTACAGCAGCAATGATTGGTGGTATGGTACCTCCAATCGCAATTGCAACAGCGATGTTGATTTTCCGCAAAAAATTCACTAAAGAACAAAAAGGGTCTATCGCACCAAACTACGTAATGGGGCTATCATTCATTACAGAAGGTGCAATTCCATTTGCGGCGGCTGACCCACTGAGAGTCATTCCATCAATGATGGTAGGTTCAGGGGTTGCAGGTGCAATCGCATTAGGATTAGGTTCTTCAATTCAAGCACCACATGGCGGTATCTTTGTTATAGTAGGTACTGATTTCAGTCACGTGATTCAATCACTTATTGCGATTGTTATAGGCTCGATCATCGGTGCAATCATTTATGGTTTATTGAAACCAAAAGTGACAGAAGTGGAAATACAAAGTTCTGAAATTAAGGAAGACTAATTCATAAAGCTTTAAAAATGAATGAACTTAGAAAAACCAGTAGAAGCTCACAATTCAATGAGTATTTCTGCTGGTTTTTATTTATATGCAAGACTGGAATGGAAAAACTTTTGAATATAATAAAAGACTTAAGTTTGGTAAAATGAAAAACGAAGTGTTGAAATAGGCACATAGCGTAAAACAACGAAAAGAAGGTAGAGAAAATGGCTGAATATGTGATTGGAAATGGGAGAATTTATACTGAAGAAGAAATAATAGAACGAGGATATATTATTGTTAAGGACGATAAAATTACTGGCGTAGGCAAAGGTGATTATGAAGGTGCGTTAACAACTTATGATGTTCAGGGTCAGCATGTTTTGCCAGGTTTTATAGATATTCATATGCACGGTGGTTATGGAGAAGATGCAATGGATGCTTCATATAATGGGTTGAAACATCTAGCAGAATCTCTTTTATCTGAAGGAACGACAAGTTTCTTAGCCACAACAATGACACAGTCTGATGAGAATATTACAAAAGCATTAGAGAATATCATTAAATATCAGAAACAACAAGATGCCCTAAAAGCAGCTGACATCGTAGGCATACATTTGGAAGGACCATTTATTTCTGAACATAAAGTAGGAGCGCAAAACCCAGCCTATGTTCAAAGACCATCTATAGAAAAAGTAAAACAATTTCAAAAAAAAGCGAATAACCAAATTAAAGTGATTACATTTGCACCTGAGGTTGAAGGTGCTCACGAAACATTAGAAGCGTTACATGATGAAATACGTTTCTCTATTGGACATACGGTTGCAACTTTTGATGAAACAAATGAAGCGGTAGCACGCGGCGCTAAACATGTGACACATTTATATAATGCTGGCACACCATTCGAGCATAGAGAACCAGGTGTTTTTGGTGCGGCATGGACGAATGATGGCTTAAGTACTGAACTTATCGTGGATGGTATTCATTCACACCCTACAGCGATTCAAATTGCTTATAAACAAAAAGGGAACACACGCTTTTTCTTAATTACTGATGCAATGAGAGCAAAAGGTATGCCAGATGGTGAATACGATTTAGGTGGCCAAAACGTTATAGTAAAAGGTTCTGAAGCTCGATTAGCATCGGGTGCTTTGGCGGGCAGCATACTGAAAATGAATGAAGGGCTGAAAAATTTAATGCAATACACGGGTGATTCACTAGATAATTTATGGCGTGTAACAAGTTTAAATCAAGCAATTGCATTAAACATCGACGAGCAAAAAGGAAGTTTAAAGGTCGGAAAAGACGCAGACATCGTTATTGTAAATGATGATATTAAAGTTCAAACTACTATAAAAGCAGGCGGAATCCACAAATTTTCTTAATAATAGTATGAAATTTAAAAGTCTTTAAAACGTATTATGTTAAGTGTAAATTGAATCAAAAAGTTGACGTAACTTAAAATTTGCGTTTAAATGTTAAGTTAGAGAAATAAAATTTCATACGTACAAATTACATGACAACCTAACATTGTGATAAAATAGAAGAAATGCGTATTTTTCGGGAGGTGTCACCAATGGGAAGGATTTAGTATATAACATGAAAATGCAACATAGCAATAAATCTTATGTACGGTCACCTATTGTGACACGAAATTTGGAGGTGAATCCCTAGAAATAGGGAACTAATTGGAAACTGTGACCATAATAAATTTAGTATTATTTGTTTTTTTAATAGCATTAACAACGGTATTCGTAGGATCGGAATTTTCATTAGTGAAAGTCCGTGCGACAAAAATTGAACAACTTGTAGCAGAAGGCAATGGTAATGCACGTATAGTGAAAAAAATGATTAAAAACTTGGACTACTACTTATCAGCATGTCAACTAGGTATTACGGTGACATCTTTAGGATTAGGTTGGTTAGGTGAACCGACCTTCAGTAAATTATTGCATCCATTATTTGAAGCAGTTAATTTACCTGAAGCGTTAACAACGACAGTGTCATTTATTGTCGCATTTGTCATTGTGACATACCTACACGTAGTACTCGGTGAATTAGCGCCAAAAACTTTGGCTATTCAACATACTGTGAAAGTAGCATTGATATATGCTAGGCCATTGTATTATTTCGGCGCTATTATGAAGCCATTGATATGGCTAATGAATGGTTCTTCAAGAATGATTATACGTATGTTCGGTGTAGATCCTGATGCGAATAACGATGCAATGTCAGAAGAAGAAATAAAAATTATAATAAACAATAGCTATAACGGTGGAGAAATAAACCAAACAGAATTGGCTTATATGCAAAATATCTTCTCATTCGATGAGAGACAAGCCAAAGATATCATGGTGCCACGTACACAAATGACTACATTGAACGAACCGTTTAATGTCAATGAACTGTTAGATACGATTAAAGAACATCAATTCACACGTTACCCGATTACAGAAGATGGGGACAAAGACCATGTGAAAGGTTTTCTTAATGTAAAAGAGTTTTTAACAGAATATGCTTCAGGTAAACCTATTAAGGTAGGTAATTACGTGCATGATTTACCAATGATTTCTGAAACGACACGTATAAGTGATGCGTTAGTACGTATGCAACGTGAACATGTTCATATCAGTTTAATTATTGATGAATATGGTGGCACAGCAGGTATCTTGACGATGGAAGATATCTTAGAAGAAATTGTTGGGGAAATTCGTGATGAATTTGATGATGATGAAGTTAACGATGTTGTAAAAGTTACAGACAGCAGATATCAAATCAGTGGTCGTGTATTATTAGACGATTTAAATGATGAACTCGGAATTGAATTTGCTGATTCTGAAGACATTGATACAATCGGTGGTTGGTTGCAAGCACATAATACAAACTTACAACAAAACGATTATGTCGATACCGAATATGATCGTTGGATTATGTCAGAAGTCGACAACCATCAAATCATTACTGTTTTATTAGAAGTTGAATACAATGCAACACGTCCAACACCTGAAAAAAATGAAGACGATGAAGATAACGATTAATCATTGTCTCTATACATTTAAAGCTATCGATAAAGTCTCTGACTGTGTCGATAGCTTTTTTGTGCACGCTTGTCGTGGACGCAGCCTAATCACTGCTTTTATATTCACATAATAGTGATGGTGTTTATATTGAAATAAATATGCGTGATACATGTATTACGTATTGCTATAATGATTAGAGTGTAACGATATGTCTTTAAATATGCATAGTTTTTTACTACATATGAATTAAATTGAAAAGATGTATCCATTAAATAAGTTTAACTCAGTTGAAAGGGGATTAAATCATGTTAGAAGACGTGTATTATTTAAATAATGGTTACCCAATGCCGAGAGTGGGTCTTGGCGTATACAAAATTGCAGATGAAGAAATGGAACCGGCAGTAACAGCTGCTTTAGACGTGGGGTACCGTGCATTTGATACTGCTTATTTTTATAAAAATGAAATAGCACTAGGTAATGCATTAAAACAATCTGAAATACCTCGTGAAGATTTATTTCTCACATCAAAAATATGGAATGATTATCAAGGTTATGACAGTACAATAGAGTTTTTCACAAAATCGATTGAAAACTTAGGGACAGATTATTTAGATTTATTTTTAATACATTGGCCATGTGAAGCGGATGGTTTATTTGTTGTAACATATAAAGCAATGGAAAAATTATATGAAGAAGGCAAAGTTCGAGCAATAGGTGTCTGTAACTTCAATGCCCATCATTTAGAAAAATTAATGTCGCAAACTGATATCGTGCCTGCTGTGAATCAAATAGAGGTGCATCCATACTTCAATCAACATGAACTGCAAACCTTTTGTGATAAACATGATATCGCTGTGACAGCGTGGATGCCATTGATGAGAAATAGAGGTTTATTAGAACAAGAATTGATTACAGATATGGCAAGTCGTTATGGTAAAACACCAGCACAAATTGTATTGCGTTGGCATTTGTCACATGATCGTTTAATTATTCCAAAATCAAAAACGCCAGAACGTATTAAAGAAAACTATGATATTTTAGACTTTAATTTAGAATTGACAGACATTGCTGATATAGATCGCTTGAATTATGATGACCGTCAAGGAAATGATCCAGATAAAGTACGTATAGGTAGTTTGAAATAGTAATTTGATAAAACGATTTGAGACATAAACATCTTATTTTCAAATAGAGAGCACCAATCTATTAGTTTTTCTGATGGATTGGTGCTTTCTATTAAGCATAGGCCCTTTAAAAAATCGATGCATATATATGTAGAAAAATCATGAAGCTTTCAAACAGTTTTAGTAGCGATGATAAAGGCTATTGTTTCCAAATTCATCAAATAGTTGATAGACTAAATTTACAAATTATAACTTTTAATAATTTTAATACTGAACAATATTAGTAATCACGTTTAAAAGTCGAAATATTATTTTGTTTTGTAACGCTTAAATCATTTTGTTTCGTCTTTTAAGGTGTGCCTAACGTAGATTTATATATTTTTTTGAAATATAAGTTGCCTAAGTTAAGTTTCGATAATGAATATTAAGGCTATATAAAGAATATGTAAATCTAATTGGTTAGGATGGCATTATAGTGATGAAAATTGATAGAGTGAAATTGAAGTAATTGAAATGAAGGTGTTTAATATGCAAATAAGAGTTATAGTACCCTGTTATAATGAAGGTGAAGTAGTATTAAAGACTTATCAACGTTTGACTGAAATATTATCAAAAGATTGTCAACATCATCAATATGACTATGATTTACTATTTGTAGATGATGGTAGTAAAGATCAAACAATAAAATTTATTCAAGACGTAGCGACTAAAGATAACCATGTGAAATTTATTTCGTTTAGTCGTAATTTTGGAAAAGAATCTGCGATGATTGCAGGTTTCCAAAATAGTAAAGCGTGTGACGCAGCAATTATGATAGATGCGGATCTGCAACATCCGCCTGAATTAATCCCCCAAATGATTGCTGGGTATATGGACGGCTATGATCAAGTTGTTGCGAAGCGTGACAGAAAGAACGAAAAACCAGCTAGAAAATTCATGACAAAATTGTATTACAAAATGATTAACCATTTTGTAGAAGATATTAAATTGGAAGATGGCGTCGGCGATTTTAGATTGCTGAGCCAACGTGCTGTCCATTCATTGACTGAATTAGATGAATACAACCGATTTTCAAAAGGGCTGTATGAATGGATTGGGTATAACACCAAAGTATTTACTTATGAAAACGTAGAAAGGGAAGACGGAGAATCTAAATGGTCATTCGGCAAATTATTAAATTATGGTATCGATGGATTGATATCCTTTAATAACAAACCCTTACGTGCAATGATTTATCTTGGTTTTATTGTGTTCTTTATTAGTCTGTTGTATATCGGTTTTAGCTTTGCTGGAATTGTGTTTAATGGCATTGAAACACCAGGTTATTTCTCAACTATTGCTGCGATATTACTACTAGGTGGTATACAAATGATTTCAATTGGAATCGTTGGAGAATATATTGGCCGCATTTATTATGAGGTTAAACAACGCCCAAAATATATAGTACAGGCATCGAATTTAAATTGCTCGAATCATAGAGCAGGACGTAGTTTTGAAGAAGATATGAATGAGCGTTTCAAACAAGATAACCAAAATTATGAAAGTAAGATAAAAGAAAACGAAGAAGAGAAAAAACTTGTTAAAAACAGATAATAATTATAAAAGTTCGGCTGTTTTAGAGTGTCGACAAAGTCTCCGACTTTGTTGGCATTTTTTGTGCACGCTTTCCGGGGACTCACTCTCAGACCTTAGTCTTCGGCTAGTACTTTATTAACTAGTCAGGAGTTGGCCCAAATCAATGCCATTATTAAAACAAAAATAATATAATAAATCAATCGTCATTATTGATTGAACTTATAAAATGACAAAGGCATATAATTAATGAATATATAGCTGAACTAACAAAAAGTTTACTTCCATTTTCAATAAGAATTAGATAACGTTTTGACATGAAAAAGCACCCCTAAAAGTTAGATTTTTAAGTCCAACTTTTGGGGTGTACATCACATTTGGTTTGTTCAGTTGATTTGAATTATTACATTAGTACTTTTACTCTTTGTTTTTACTTTTTACGTAATTTACCGAAAATAAATGAAACAATTGCTACTAGAATAATTGTCCCAATAAGTGCTGGGAATATCGCAATGCCACCTAAATGCCAACCCCAATCACCAAGTAACCAAGAGCCTAGCGCTGAACCTACAATACCAGCGATAATATTGCCTAAAATACCACCTGGTATATCTTTACCTACGATAGCACCAGCTATCCAACCGATTAAACCACCGACTATTAACATAAGTATAAAGCCCATATTGATTTGCCTCCTTTATTATTCGTTCGACTTCTAATCTATACCACGAAATATAAAATCTTAATCATTTATGTGAAGAAAATATATTCTGCCATAATAAGAACAATATAAATAATAAATGAATAATCACAAAAGCATACCAATAAGGCGTTAATAGCGTCATGATTGTCGAAGATACAATAATTAATATTTGGCCCACAAAAATAGGGCGTCGAATACGATTCATAAATTTAAGTTGTTCTTTTTCCTTTGGTTGAAATGTGCTATAAAAAAGCATGATAGCGCCAATGATAAAAATGGCTGGAGCTAAATAAGGAATGGACATATAAAATGAATCATGACTTGTACTATAAGTAAGTATTAATGACGTGCTCATTATAATAGTAAGAACGACCGCAATGAATTTTTGGTTTGTTATAACGTATACAGTTACTTTTCTATTTAAATACAATTGTAATATGGTCCAAATGATGAGTTGCGCACTTGTATAAAATGCGATGTAATCATATTCACCGACGATAAATAAATTGATGAGACCATTTACAGTTAAAGCAATGAGTATAGAGCTAAACCTAAGTTGTTTGAAATTCTGACGATATAAATCAATTCCAAGAATGATTAATACCGCAGCTATATTTATAATTATATTTATTAGCATGTTGCTCTCCTAACCTAGATACTTCACTGCAACATTATACCAATTAATATTACGTTAATCATTTAATAACAATTAATTATTTAAATTTACATAAAAATACTAGGTCAAATTGAAATAAATATTTTTTCCTTTAATATATCAGCAGTGATAATTATCCTAACGCTTTAAAATCACTAAAAAATAGCGCCGCGTTATACGGATAAGAAGCATTATACAACGTATCGCATGAAATACTCAATTTAAACACCTTTTTTATTACTCCAAAGTAAAGTATGCAGCTGTGGTAAGACATAAACATTATTCATATCACTGCTTGCCATAACACGGTCGACAAGTGTTTCATATAATGATAATAACTTTTCGGTATGTGATTCGACGTGATCACCATCTAGGTATGGGTTGCCTACTTGTAAATAAAAAGGAACGGTGGGGTATCTGTGGTGTATCATTTTAGCAAAATCATAATCTTGATCATCAAATACTACAACTTTTAAATTTAAAGAAGCAGGTATACAATTTTCGATAACTTCATCTAATATTGGTAGATTAGGTTTCATTTTTGAACTTGGGGGTTTCGGACTAATAGTTAAGTCATCGATTTGTGTCATCCAAGCTTGGAATTTACTACCCTGTGTTTCTAATGCACTCTTAATGTTTTTAGTTTCAAAAAGATCGACTAAATCTTGAATGCCTTTAATCAGGGCAGGGTTACCTCCAGAAATTGTTACGTGATTAAATGATTCGCCAGCAATTTCATATAGTGAAGCGTATATTTCTTCAGCGGTCATCATGCGTATATCTTCCTTAGCACTGCCGTCCCATGTAAAGCTTGAATCACACCAGCTACAACGATAATCGCAACCAGCTGTGCGAACAAACATTGTTTTTCGTCCAATAACACGGCCTTCTCCCTGAATTGTTGGACCGAAAATTTCTAAAACAGGAATTTTACTCATATTTGGACTCCTTTGGTCTATAGACAACATAACTCGTTGGTGTTTCTCTAACATAGACTTGTAGACATTTAGGCTGGTTGTCTCGTTCATTTAATGAAGCTTGCACCATTTCATAAACGGTCTGCGCAACGATTTCTGTTGATGGACTTTTGCCTTTGAATTGAGGTAAATCATTGAGTAAATGGTGATCAAATTGGTCATGAACTAATTTTTTTAAGTCACTAAAATTCACTAAAAAACCATTATGATCTAATGTATCGCCACCAATTGTTAGATTTACAAAGTAAGTGTGACCATGCGTACGCATACATTTCCCAGCATCTTCACTAGGAATATAATGCGCTGCAGAAAAGTTAAAGTCTTTATTAAGCTCAAAACTGTAAGGATGTTGAACGCTAGGATAATGTTGTTGAAACATCTTATTCAGCTCCTTTTTCTTTTAGATAAGCATCTAAACCTCGTGTTCTTAATTCACAAGCAGGGCATTCTCCGCAACCTTCACCGATAATGCCATTGTAACAAGTGAGTGTGTTGTATCTGATATAGTCTAATACACCGAGTCCATCACTTAGTGCCCAAGTTTCTTTTTTATCTAACCACATTAATGGTGTGTGTATAACGAAATCTTTATCCATAGATAGTGATAAAGTAACATTCATTGATTTAATAAAACTATCTCTACAGTCAGGATATCCAGAAAAATCAGTTTCACATACGCCAGTTATAATATGTTTCGCATTTGTTTGATAGGCGAGTGCACCCGCAAATGATAAGAATAAAAGATTTCTGGCAGGTACAAACGTATTTGGTACGCCATCTTCGCCAACTTCAATATTCATATCATGCTGTGTTAATGCATTTGGTGTAAGTTGAGAAAGTAAAGACATGTCTAATATGTGATGTTTTAAATTTTGTGTTTCGGCAATTTGCTTAGCTACTTCAATTTCTGTATCGTGTCTTTGTCCATATTCAAATGTTACTAATTCGACATCATCGTAATGTTGTTTTGCCCAGAATAGGCAGGTTGTGCTATCTTGACCACCACTGAAAACGACGATGGCTTTATTGCTGTTTAAAGATTGTTGCGTCATATATCTTGCACTCCTTAATAATGTCATACTAGCTTTTACTCATATTTGCTATGACACCATAAAAAAACGCCTATCCTTATAAAAAAGATAGACGTTGTTTATGTGTCTAGTTTTTTATAGAGGGTGTCAGCTAGGAACCTCTTTATATTCATTTATACGGTGATAAGAATAATACATTTAAACTGTAAAATCAAGTTGAGATTTGTGATAATGAGTATAATAGGTAGTGAAAGATACATAAAGGGGTGATGAAATGATACTAATCATTGATAATAAAGATTCATTTACATACAATGTTGTAGACTATATTAAGCAAAGTTATAGTGGAGCAGTTAATGTGGTAGATGTTGAAGTGATTTCTATTGAGGAGATTACTCGAATTTCTCCAGATGCTATAGTTATTTCACCGGGACCAGGATCACCTGATGATTATCCTATACTAAATGAAGTAATAAATTTTTTTTTAGAAGACATTCCAATTCTAGGTGTATGTCTAGGGTTTCAACAAATAGTGACCTTTTTTGGTGGAGACATTATTAAAGGTTATAAACCGATTCATGGTCACACAACGCAAATCCAACATGATGGTAGTGGTATTTTTAAAGGTCTAGCCGGTACATTTTATGTTATGCGCTATCATTCTTTGATTGCTGATACTAAGACATTTCCCAAAAAATTAAAAATTACAGCCACGAATCAAGAAGGTATCATTATGGCTTGTGCACATAAAACGTTACCTATTTATGGTGTACAGTATCATCCTGAATCTATTCTCAGTGAACATGGCATTGAACAAATAAAACTATTTATAGAAATTGTGGAGGGGTCTCATGCAAATACAATTTAATTATCGCTATTTATTAGATGAATCAGAATATGAAACCCACCAATACCAGTTTACGCAGTGTAAAGATAAATTAATCGCATATCATTTAGATGAAGTAGTCAGTGTTATTCACTTTGCAGAATTACATCAACGAGAAGGTTGTTATGTAGCATTGTATTTACCCTATGAAGCAGCACCTTTTTTTAATGAACAAATGGTTACAGTTCAAACTAGTAATGAATATGTTTTTGCAGCTGCTTATGTTTTTGACGAAAAAGAGGATATGGCTTTAACCGAAAAAAAGAAACAATACATACCAAAATGTAATTTTAAATTTCAATTAAATAATTCTCAATTGATCACTCATATTAAAGCAGTTCAATCTGCAATTATTGAAGGTAATACATATCAAGTGAATTATACGACACGTTTGACTGATGATATTCATTATCCGATTGCTACATTATATGAAGTGCTACAGCGTCAAAATCATGGTTTTTATTCTGCTTTAATAGACACAGAGGAAGTGCAGTTAGCTTCTCTCTCGCCAGAATTATTTTTTCAACGAGGTCCGTTTAAAAATCGGGACGATGTGTTATTAAGTAAACCGATGAAAGGTACTATAGCTAGAGGACATTCTGAAACGCAAGACCAACAAAATTTACATACGTTAATGTATTCATCTAAAGATAAAGCGGAAAACGTCATGATCGTGGACTTGTTACGAAATGATATTAGTCGGATTGCTCAGACGGGTTCTGTAAAAGTCTATAAACCATTTAATATCGAACGCTACAGTACTGTGTTTCAGATGACGTCGATGGTGACAGGAATTCTACATCAAGAGATTAAACTCATGCATATTTTAAAAGCATTATTTCCATGCGGTTCTATTACAGGAGCACCAAAAATCAATACCATGAAATATATTGCAATGTTAGAACAAACACCGAGAAATGGTTATTGTGGCACAGTTGCATTACTGTTGCCAGATGGTAAGTCCATTTTTAATGTACCTATTCGAACAATTCAATACATGGACAACCAAGCCATTTACGGTGTGGGAGCCGGTATTACTATAGATTCTAATCCTGAAGATGAAGTACAAGAATTTAAGGATAAAACAAAAATATTGGAGAGATTATAATGCAGTTATTTGAAACAATGCGCTTGGAAAAGGGGAAATTTCCTCGCTTACCTTATCACACAAAAAGAATAAAACAGTCTGCTGAACGACTTAATTTTAAATTTGATGAAGCGAATTGGAATCAATTAATTGAAATGTTAATTAATGAACATCCAACAGGTGCTTATCGTATAAAAATATTATTAGACCAAGATGGATTACTAGATTATGTAGTTGCAGCATTATCAGATAAAAATAAATTTACGGCAAAATTATTACTTTTACCTGATAATATAAATAAACCTGAATTAATAAATAAAACCACTGTTAGAAAACATTTATCGCATAATCATCAGACTGATCTTGTGTTGTTATATGATTCAAATGAAAAATTATTAGAATTTGATATTGGAAATCTCATGATAAAAGAAGATGGACGCTATTATACACCAATATATAATCAAGATTTCTTGCGTGGTTGCATGAGACAATCACTTATAGATGATGGAAAATTATCACAAAAAAATTACGATTTAAACGATTTTAAAGATAAAGTATTGAGAAATCAGATACAGGTTTTTCTTATAAATAGTTTGCGAGAGGTTGCCGAGGTTGAAATTTATCTATAGAATATAGAAAGTATAAACATTGGGTTTACCATGAATTTAGAGGTGGTAATCATTATAGAAAACTGACAATGTGAAAATATATGAGTTGTGACAAATTAACCTTTGATTTGCATAAGCATGATAAGACGTATCATGGTATTAAAGCCATTGATACGTAATCATTCCCAATAGACTATATACAAGGGTGCACTTAAATAATTACGTAATAAATTATAAACAGCGAGTGAGGCATAACGATGATATTGGTTTGGATACTGACAATGATATTAATAACCTTGCTTTCAAAATGGTATGTAGACCGTTTGCTGAAGAAACAACAGATTTATATTGCAAGATTCGTAATTACAATCTCTTGCATGATTCAATTTGTAGTAGTCTAT
This sequence comes from Staphylococcus equorum, assembly GCF_029531845.1. Taxonomy (GTDB): domain Bacteria; phylum Bacillota; class Bacilli; order Staphylococcales; family Staphylococcaceae; genus Staphylococcus; species Staphylococcus equorum_C. The sequence goes on along the minus strand of NZ_JAMBPV010000003.1, from coordinate 33,079 downwards.
TTTCTAGTGAAAGCACTAGTGGGTTATTTGGTACAAGGATTAAATGTGTTTTATCGTTAGTAAGAATATAAGGGGTGAGCCTATGAAAATATATAGCCAGGGAGACCAAGCAATTGTAGTTTCTATTGAAAAAGAAGTCTCTAAGGATTTAACAGAAGATTTATTAGCATTAAAAACGTATTTATTAGAAAAAAACTATCCTTTTATTACTGAAATTGTACCTACTGAATCAGATATGATGATCTGTTATGATGCCCGAGATATGATCAAACACTACAATATTAAATCACCATTTTTATATATGAATGCATTAATGCAAACCGTGCAACTAGAGATTAAGCATGAAGAAGAATTGATTGAACCAATGGAAATTCCGGTTGTTTATGGTGGAGAATTTGGGCCTGATTTAGCGGATTTATTAACGCATTACAAATTAGATTTTGATAAATTTGTGAAGTTACATACGAAACATACGTATTTTGTGTCAATGATGGGTTTTACACCTGGTTTTCCTTATCTTACCGGTATGGATAAGCGCTTATTTGTTAATCACACAGGTGGCAAAAAAACGTTTATTCCAGCAGGTTCTGTCATTATAGAAGGGAAAAAGACAGGTATTACTACAATAGATACCTATGGCGATTGGTTAGTCATTGGCTACACGCCCATTCGCTTATTTGACCGAGAACGAACTGATTTTACTAAGCTAAAATTAGGCGATAATGTTAAATTTAATGCAATAACAGAAGAAACGCTGGATTTAGGAGGCTTCGAACCATGTCAATCATAATAGAAGGTGAAGGATTATTTTCAAGTTTCCAAGATTTTGGTCGTAAAGGCTACGAGCATAATGGTGTTATTCCTGGAGGCGTACTAGATCCGTTATCTCATGAAATAGCGAACAGACTTGTTGCAAATGATAAACGTGAAGCTACGATAGAGATGACTAATAGAATGGCAAGCATTCGCTTTACTGAATCGACATTGATTGCATTAAGTGGTGGTAGTTTTAAAGCTAAAACAGAGCATATGAAAGTATTACCAAATAAATTATACTTAATGGAAAAAGGTGACGTGCTTGTATTTACAGAGACGAATCGCACTTCTAGAGTATATTTAGCAATCGGTGGAGGTTTGGAATTAGATGAGTGGTTAGGTTCAACCTCAACTGACTTTAAAGTGAAAATCGGCGGTTTTCATGGACGTAAATTGAAAAAAGGCGACGAAATTAATATGAAACGTGACTATACTGAACGCCATCTTAAATTGTTTGAAAATCTAGAAGAAAAACATCAAACAGATTGGGGCATTGATGGTTACGCACTTTCTTTTAATTACATGTCTGATGTTTTTCATGTCATTAAAAATAAAGGGACAGAAGACTTTGCACAAGAAGCACTAAGCCATTTCACCCTTGGGGAATATAAAGTCACGAGTAAAGCGAATAGAGTCGGGATGTATGTAGAAGGACAACCCGTGAAGGCTTTTTATGAAGATATGCCAGCACATCAATCTGTACAAATAGGCACGATACAAGTTAAAAGAGATGGCACGCCGATTATTTTACTCAATGACCACTACACAATAGGTAGTTACCCACAAATTGGGACAATCGCGAGTTATCATTTAACTAAGTTAGGTCAAAAGCATCAAGGTACAAAATTAAAATTCCAATTTATAGATATTGAAACTGCAGAAAAGAATTTAATTAAATATACGAATTGGTTAAACCAATTATTTCATGGTATTGAATATAGAATGCAATTAGAGATGTTGAAATAAAAAATAGAAGGTCTATGTATATTACTAATTAAGGATAATATAATGGTTACTGATAAGCTGTAACGCCTCAAGTTGATTTTATGGGGGTTACAGCTTCTTTACATCGCGCGTCCAGGTATATAACTTTTAAGATTTTTTCAGAAAAATTTATAAAATGTCATTATCATTTCGTAAAATATTAAAATAAAAATTTATTTTATATACGACTCTAGTCCGATTAATATAAAATCCAAGCAGAGTATAATTAAAAAGCATATTATTTCTTAATGATATATTCATAGCTCGTTAACAAGCCTTTAACAAAACGATGCAAAACATTAAATTACGTTTGAAAGTGTGTTTTTACTTGAAATTTGACCAGAATTGCTTTATATTTATACATTGAACTATATGCTTTTTGTTACGGAAAGATTACAAAATGATAAAAATTGTGAAGATGACGTTAAACGACAAACGAAAATGTTAACGCAATTTACACTATATAGACAAATGAAACGTTTCTAATTAGAATATATAAAACTTAAAATTTTAAAACTATAACTTTAGTTCACAATTGAAGAAGTTAATAAAATTCTAGTGTATAGAAATTCAACTTACATACACAGCTGTTTAGGATTTTAAAGAACTTAACCTAAAGAAGATAACTTTTGCCAATAACGACCTTTGCTTAGTTAGGGGTACTAACATCGCTAACAACATATGATCACAATAACTTTGCCAATTTTTTACTAGGTATGGATTATTTTCCAACCTATATTAATTTATATCGGGGGAACAAACATGAGTCTACACAAAAAGAAATTAACTCTTTTTGCGTTTTTTATACTGACCGTGCTCACTGTCGCATTTAAAACGTATTTTTCATATTATGTTGATTTTTCTTTAGGTGTTAAAGGGTTAGTACAAAACCTAATCCTATTAATGAATCCATACAGTTTAATCGCTTTAGTATTAAGTATTTTCTTATTCTTTAAAGGGAAGAAAGCATTCTGGTTCATCTTTATTGGTGGCTTTATTTTAACTTTCCTATTATACGCGAACGTTGTTTATTTCAGATTCTTCTCTGATTTCATAACGTTTAGTACATTGAATCAAGTTGGAAATGTTGAATCAATGGGCGGTGCAGTGACAGCTTCGTTCAAATGGTATGACTTTGTATACTTTATTGATACAATCATTTATCTTTTTGTCTTGATATTTAAACAAAAATGGTTAGATAAACGTGTATTCAGTAAAAAGTTTGTGCCAGTAGTTATGGCAGCTGCAATTGCTTTATTCTTCCTGAATCTAGCTTTTGCTGAATCAGACCGTCCTGAATTATTAACACGTACATTTGATCACAAATATTTAGTTAAATATTTAGGACCATATAATTTCACTGTCTACGATGGTGTGAAAACAATTCAAAATAATCAACAAAAAGCTTTAGCAAATGAAGATGATTTAACTAAAGTGTTAAATTATACGAAGCAAAAACGAGTTGAACCGAATCAAGAATATTTCGGCGCAGGTAAAAAGAAAAATGTTATAAAAATACACTTAGAAAGTTTCCAAACTTTCTTAATTGATAAAAAAGTAAATGGTGAAGAAGTAACACCGTTCTTAAACAAATTATCATCGGGGAACGCAGGTTATAGATATTATCCAAACTTCTTCCATCAAACGGGTCAAGGTAAAACATCAGACTCTGAGTTTACGATGGATAATAGTTTATACGGCTTACCACAAGGTTCAGCCTTTTCGTTGAAAGGTGATAACACTTACCAAGCATTACCAGCAATTCTTGATCAAAAACAAGGTTATACATCTAATGTAATGCATGGTGACTACAAAACATTCTGGAACCGTGACCAAGTGTATAGACACTTTGGTATAGATAAATTCTATGATGCGACCTATTATGATATGTCTGAAGAAAATCTTGAAAACCTAGGTCTTAAAGATAAAGAGTTCTTTAAAGAATCAGCAGATTACTTAGCTAAAGAAAAAGAACCATTCTATAGTCATTTAATTACATTAACAAATCATTATCCATTTACTGTATCACCAGAGGATGCAACAATAGAATCGCCAAACACTGGAGATTCAACGGTAGATGGCTATGTTCAAACAGCTAGATATCTAGATGAATCATTAGAAGAATTTGTTAATGAATTGAAGAAAAAAGGTATTTATGAAGATTCCGTTATAATGATTTACGGTGACCACTATGGTATTTCTGAAAACCATAATAAAGCTATGGAAAAATTATTAGGTGAAGAAATTACTCCAGCTAAATTTACTGACTTAAACCGTACAGGTTTCTGGTTGAAAATACCAGGTAAAGAAGGAGCAGTAGATGAAACCTACGCTGGTCAAGCAGACGTTATGCCTACACTCCTTCATTTAATGGGTATTGATACGAAGAATTACCTAATGATGGGTACAGATATGTTATCGAAAGAACATAACGACACAGTGCCGTTCAGAAATGGTGACTTTATAACGAAAGATTATAAATATGTTAATGGCAGAATTTATGATAATAAAACGAATGAACCAGTAACAGAAGAACCGAAAGATTTCGATAAACGTAAACAACAGGCTGAAAAAGATCTACAAATGAGCGATGACCTTATTAACGGTGACTTATTGAGATTCTATGACAACCCAGATTTCGAAAAAGTGAAACCTTCTGAATACGAATATAAGCCAGGTTCAAAAGCAAAAGAGCAAAAAGAATAGTTAAATAAAAGAGCCAATATACCTAATTTAGGTGTGTTGGCTCTTTTTAAAATTCACTTTAATTTAATCCACATCGATATGTATAAAAAAATTGGATTACATAAAAAAATAGACACAAAAATAGCTATGAGACTCTTTGAGCGTCCATAGCTATTTTTAGTTATTAGGTTTATGTCTAAACAACCGTTTTTAATATGAAATTTACGTCCTTATCCAAGCGCGACATCAAGTATCATCATGATTGTGAACCCTAACATTAGGCTTAATGTTGCAAGGTCCGTATTATTACTTGCCTGAGAATCTGGTATAAGTTCTTCTACTACAACGAATATCATTGCACCTGCAGCAAATGCTAAAGCATATGGCAACATAGGCGTAATCATTATTACCGCAGCAGCGCCGACTACAGCAAATATAGGCTCAACGATGGCTGAAGCTTGTCCATAATTAAAGGCTTTCCATCTTGATGCACCTGCAGCGCGTATTGGCATTGACAGTGCTGCACCTTCTGGAATATTTTGTATCCCAATACCGATAGCTAATCCAACAGCGCCTAAAAACGTTGCTTGACCATTACCAGAAACAATACCACCAAAGGCTACACCTATAGAAAGACCCTCGGGAATATTGTGCAACGTAATTGCCAATACAAGTAATGTATTTTTGTTGAGCTTTTTAGTACCTACACCTTCATGAAATTGATTAGTGTCTTTGGTATTTGGATGTATATGAGGGATCACTAAATCTAATCCACGAATAAATAATCCACCTAGTAAAAAACCAATAGCGGCTGGTAGCCATGGGAGTGCTGTGCCTTCACCATAAGCAATGGCTGGCTGTAATAATGACCAAAAGCTTGCGGCAATCATAATACCTGCAGCAAAGCCTTGCATTGAGTTCAGTAACTTATCGTTAACTCTTTTGAAAATAAATACCGATGCTGCTCCTAATGCAGTAAGTAGCCATGTAATAAGGCCAGCTATTAATGCTTGGATGTAAGGAGGTAAGTTTTGGAAAAATTCCGACATAAGCTTCTCTCCTTTGTATCATTTGAGTTCAAAAAGGTGTATAATATATAGAACTGAAATTAAGTTTAACAGATATAATTATTATTTTCGATATTTAAAAATTTCGATATTAAAAAGGATGTAGAATGATGGAAGCTTACAAAATTGAACATTTATATAAGTCATATGCTGATAAGACTATTTTCGATGATTTGCATCTCTCTATTTCTGAAGGAGAAAAAATAGGACTAGTTGGTATAAATGGGACTGGCAAGAGTACTTTGTTAAAAGTAATGGCAGGACTAGACGAAGATTACGATGCGGAAATATCGCATCCGAACGCATATCGCATCCGTTATTCTTCTCAAAAACAAGATTTCGATCGAAACATGTCTGTTTTTGAAGCAGTATTGACCTCAGAAACTAAAACACTTCAAGTAATACGTGCATATGAGTCTGCACTAAATCAATATAGTACGACCCAAAGTGAGTCAAATCTACAAAAAATGATGCAAGCACAAGATGCTATGGATGCGAACCAAGCATGGGACTATAGCGCAGAAATCAAAACGATACTTTCTAAATTAGGTATTCATGATACGACAAAAGAAGTAAGTGAACTTTCAGGTGGTCAACAAAAAAGAGTAGGTCTTGCGAAGACACTTATTGAACAACCTGATTTATTACTTCTTGATGAACCTACCAACCACTTAGATTTCGAATCTATCAATTGGTTGATTAATTATGTGAAACAATATCCACACACAGTGTTATTTGTAACGCATGATCGCTATTTCTTAAATGAAGTATCCTCACGAATTATCGAATTAGACCGCGGAAAATTACGCACTTATTCTGGTAATTATGAAGCTTATATTGCACAACGTGCGGAAAATGAAATTATCGAACAAAAGCAACAATCGAAACAACAATCATTATATAAAAAAGAACTTGCTTGGATGCGTGCTGGCGTAAAAGCACGAACTACAAAACAACAAGCACGTAAAAATAGATTTAGCGATTTAGAACAAGACGTCAAAAACCAACATCAACAAGATAAAGCATCTTTAAATCTTGCTTATTCAAGATTGGGTAAACAAGTTTTTGAATTTGATGCTCTGACTAAGCGCATAAATGGTAATACACTATTCGAAGATATCACTCAAATTATTCAAAGTGGTCAACAGATTGGTATTGTCGGCCCTAATGGTGCTGGTAAAACAACATTGTTAAATATATTGAGCGGGGAAGATCAAACTTTCGAAGGTAAGCTAAAAATTGGGCAAACTGTAAAAGTTGCTTACTTTAAACAAAGCGAGGAACGATTAGATCGTGATGTAAGAATGATTGATTATTTAAGAGAAGAAAGTGAAGTAGCTAAAGAAAAAGATGGTACTTCAGTTTCAATTACACAACTACTTGAACGCTTCTTATTTCCGAGTTCCACACATGGTAAAAAAATATATAAATTATCAGGTGGCGAACAAAAAAGACTATATCTGTTGAGATTATTAGTTCATCAACCGAATGTCTTGTTGTTAGATGAGCCAACAAATGACTTAGATACTGAAACGTTAACAATACTTGAAGATTATATTGAAACATTTGGCGGCGCGGTAATCACAGTAAGTCATGATAGATACTTCTTAAATAAAGTAGCCCAAGAATATTGGTATATTCACGACGGGAAAATGGAACGTATCATAGGAACGTTTGAAGATTATGAAGCATATAAAAAAGAACAAGATAAAGCCCAAGCACAACAAAAGCAACAGAAACAACAAACGAACGTAAAACAAAATACGAACAAGAAAAAAGGACTATCTTTTAAAGAAAAGCAAGAATATGAAACGATTATCGAACGTATTGAAACTACTGAACAAAGATTAGAAACCATCGATGAAGAAATGATTGCAGCAAGTTCAGATTATGCTAAAATCAAAGAATTAAATGAAGAACAACGACGTCTTAATCAGACGTACGAAGATGATATGGCAAGATGGAGTGAACTAGAAGAACTAAAAGAACAATGAGGGATTGTTAACATGGAATCAACATTATCGCATTATTTTGGCTACGATACATTTCGTCCGGGTCAAAAAGAAATCATAACAAAAGTAATGAATCATCAAAATGCGCTAGGTGTATTACCTACTGGCGGGGGAAAATCAATTTGTTATCAAGTGCCGGGATTAATGTTGGGCGGTACGACAATCGTCATCAGTCCATTAATTTCGCTAATGAAAGACCAAGTTGATCAATTAAAGGCCATGGGTGTACGTGCAGCGTACTTAAATAGTAGTTTAACTCAGAAACAACAAAAAGAAATAGAGTCACAACTTAGAAAAGGTGAAATTCAATTTCTATATGTGGCGCCTGAACGTTTCGACAATGCTTATTTTGTTCAAATGGTGCAACAATTAAATATACCGTTAGTTGCTTTTGATGAAGCACACTGTATTTCTAAATGGGGGCACGATTTTAGACCAAGTTATCGAGATGTGATTCATAAGGTATTTGCATTACCACAAGATTTTACAATTGTAGCGCTTACTGCAACTGCAACAATTGAAGTTCAAAAAGACATTATGGACCGCTTGAATATTAATAAAAATGATGAGGTTAAAACAAGTACAAAACGTCGAAATTTAGTCTTTCAAGTCAATCCTACATATCAACGACAAAAATTTGTGTTGGAATATGTTAAAAAATATCAAAAAGAATCCGGCATTATTTATTGTTCAACACGAAAACAAGTTGAGGAATTACAAGAAGCGTTAGCCATTAATGATATTAAGAGTACAACTTATCATGGTGGTCTATCGAACAAAGAGCGTGAAGCCGCACAAAATGACTTTGTTTATGATCGCGTACGTGTAGTTGTAGCTACGAATGCTTTTGGTATGGGTATCGATAAATCCAATGTGAGATTTGTTATTCATTATAATATGCCTGGTGATTTAGAATCATACTACCAGGAAGCAGGTCGTGCAGGTCGTGATGGCTTAAATAGTGATTGTATTTTATTATTTAGTGAACGTGATATCGGTTTACATCAGTATTTTATATCTTCATCGAAAGCAGATGATGATTATAAAGATAAGATGGGCGAGAAATTAAATAAAATGATACTTTATACAAAAACAAAAAAATGCTTAGAAGCAACGCTCGTCCATTATTTTGAGCCGAATGAAAAGCTTGAAGAATGTGAACAGTGTAGTAATTGTGTAAGAGAAAATAAAACGTACGATATGACTAATGAAGCAAAAATGATTGTGAGTTGTATTGCACGTATGAAACAGAAAGAAAGCTATAGCGTCATTATACAAGTATTAAGAGGCGAAGAATCTGATTATATTCGCTATTGTGATTATAATGACTTGTCGACACATGGCATTATGAAAAACTATACTACATCAGATTTAAGTCATCTGATTGATGAATTGAGGTTTAAAGGTTTTTTAAACGAGTATGATGAAATATTAACTTGTGATAACTCCGTGAAAAGTTTATTGAGTGGTCAAGTCTCTATATTTACGACAGCATTTAAACGCAAAACTACAGAAAAAGTTAATATTAACACCGTTGAAGGTGTGGATCGTGCATTATTTGATGAACTTATAGCTGTGCGTAAACAGCTTAGTGAGGACTTGAGCATTCCACCAGTAAGTATATTCTCTGATTTTACACTAGAAGAATTTGCTAAAAGAAAGCCAGAATCAAAACAAGATATGATTTTAATTGATGGTGTAGGGAGTTATAAACTAAAACATTACTGTCCAATGTTTTTAGAAACTATTCAATCATATAAAGCAAAGATATAATGACTTAGTTATTGTATTTACGCATAGCTTGCTGCTTTTAATAACTATAATTGCGAAGTTAATTTTTAAATTTTAATATACTATGTAATAAAAAGATCATAGGTATATTTTTGATTTGAGTTAACTTCGCTTTTTTAATGAAGTAAAACAAAACTTTTGAAAATCACTTGATAAATACATGGATTATATGAAAATAGGGAATAGTTGTGGTAAATGCGAATTTAATCTAATTTTAAAAATAAAGGACAGTAAAGTGAAGGTGACAAAGTGATAGAATTTAAAAATGTAGTGAAAAAATATGGAGACAAAACTGCAGTCGATGACATCAGTTTTAATATAAAGGAAGGCGAATTTTTTGTGTTAATTGGTCCTTCAGGTTGCGGAAAAACAACGACCTTAAAAATGGTCAATCGCTTAATTTCTTTATCTGAAGGGTATATTTATTTTAATAATAAACCAATTAGTGATTATTCTATTTATGAAATGCGTTGGGATATTGGCTATGTACTGCAACAAATCGCACTTTTCCCCCATATGACAATCAAAGAGAATATCGCACAAGTGCCACAAATGAAAAAGTGGAAAGAAAAAGATATTAATCACCGTGTGGATGAATTATTGGATATGGTCGGTTTAGAACCTGAATTATATAAAAATCGTAAACCAGATGAGTTATCAGGGGGACAGCAGCAACGTGTTGGGGTGGTTCGTGCATTAGCCGCCGATCCACCAGTAATATTAATGGATGAGCCATACAGTGCGCTAGATCCTATTAGCCGTGAAAAGTTACAAGATGATTTAATTGAATTACAACAAAAAATTAAAAAAACGATTATTTTCGTAACTCATGACATTCAAGAAGCAATGAAACTGGGTGACCGTATTTGTTTATTAAATGAAGGGCGAGTTGAACAAATTGATACGCCAGAAGGTTTTATTAAAAATCCTAAAAATGACTTTGTGAAGCAGTTTATGGGAGATAAAGTGAAACGTACGGTTAATGATATGAAATTATCAGAACTGGTTAGTAATTTACCAAACAATAAATCAGAGATGTCTCATGAAAGTTATCCTGTCGTTCAGAGTGATTATTTTGTACATGATATTTATGAGTATCTAATTGACCATGAAGCAATTATTGTCGATGATGAAGCAACTTCTGCGCAGCATGTGCTAAAACGTGAAGATATATTTAAAGTTTTGTCAGAAGGCAAAGGAGGTCATAATGGATGAATGAATTCATTAACACTCTTGTAGAGCGCAAAGGTCAATTATTAACTACGATTTTCGAGCATATGCAAATATCTTTTATTGCTTTATTAATAGCGACTCTGATTGGTGTTCCATTAGGTATTCTACTAACAAAAACACGTAAACTTTCTGAAGTAGTGATGAATATTGCAGCTATACTACAAACGATACCATCACTTGCTTTACTTGGTTTGATGATACCACTATTTGGTATAGGTAAGGTGCCTGCAGTGATTGCTTTAGTTGTCTACGCACTACTGCCTATTTTGAGAAATACATACACAGGTATTAACGAAGTTGATGCATCGTTAATAGAAGCAGCAAAAGGTATAGGTATGAAGCCAGGGCGCCGATTGAGTAAAGTAGAATTACCTATTGCGATGCCCGTAATTATGGCGGGTATTCGTACAGCTATGGTATTAATCATTGGTACGGCAACATTAGCAGCTTTAATTGGTGCAGGTGGTTTAGGTGACCTTATATTATTAGGTATTGATAGAAATGATACGTCGTTAATACTTATAGGTGCCATTCCAGCGGCCTTGCTCGCAATCTTATTTGATTTAGCCTTGCGCTTTATGCAAAAAATGTCATACAAAAAATTGCTGATATCATTAGGTGCCATCGTAATGATTTTACTATTATTTATAATTGGTCCTATGTTAGCGCAAAAAGGGGATAAAGTGACGTTAGCAGGTAAACTAGGTTCAGAACCTTCAGTGATTACCAATATGTATAAGATCTTAATTGAAGAAGAAACAGACCATACTGTTGAAGTTGAAGACGGATTGGGTAAAACAGCATTCTTATTTAACGCCCTAAAATCAGATGATATAGATGGTTACCTTGAATTTACGGGGACAGTGCTCGGTGAATTAACGAAAGAAGATTTAAAATCTAAGCAAGAAGACAAAGTATACGAACAAGCTAAATCGAGTCTAGAAAGTAAATATGATATGACGATGTTAAAACCAATGGAATACAATAATACGTATGCTTTAGCAGTGAAAAAGGATTTTGCTGAAGAACATGATATTAAAACGATTGGTGATTTAAATAAAGTCAGTGGCAAAATCAAGCCTGGCTTTACATTAGAATTTAATGATCGTGAGGATGGATATCCCGCAGTGAAAAAAGCATATGACCTTGATTTAGGAGACGTCAAAACGATGGAACCTAAGTTACGTTATCAAGCGATTGAAAGTGGCGATATCAATTTAATAGACGCATATTCAACAGATGCAGAATTAAAACAATATGATATGGTCGTCCTAGAAGATGATAAAGATGTCTTTCCACCATATCAAGGTGCGCCTATGTTTAAAGAATCTTATTTAGAAGAACATCCAGAGATTAAAGCACCACTAAACAAACTAGCAGGTAAAATCTCAGATGAAGAAATGCAACAAATGAACTACAATGTAACCGTGAAAAAAGAAGACCCATATGAAGTTGCAAAAGCATATCTAGAAAAACATAACTTAATAGATTAAACGTTAACCATTTTTATACGGGTTCGGATAATGAGCGCTTCATTGATCTGAACTCGTGTTTTATTATTTGCAAACTAAACTGATTGATGAGGACACATTGATTTTAAACTATTATTGGGTTTATAATAGTTATTAAGTTTTGAAATTTCTGTAAATTTAAGGAGGCCCGAAGCAACAATGAAAAAGCAAATTGAACAATTATCAGCATATGAACCAGGTTTATCGCCTAGAGCATTAAAGGAAAGTTATGGGATTGAAGGTGAATTATATAAATTAGCTTCAAATGAAAATTTATATGGTCCGTCACCAAAAGTTAATGAGGCGATTCAAGCACATTTAGATGAATTGCAATTTTATCCTGAAACCGGTTCTCCATTAATTAAAGAAGCAATTAGTAAGCATTTAAATGTTGATGCATCACGCATATTATTCGGGGCAGGACTAGACGAAGTCATTTTAATGATTTCACGTGCGGTACTCACTCCTGGAGATAAAATAGTAACAAGTGAAATGACATTTGGACAGTATTATCATAATGCAACTGTAGAAGCTGCAAATGTAGCACAAGTACCGATGCAAGATGGATGTTTTGATTTAGAAGGTATTTTAGCAGAGATTGACGATAATACGAAACTCGTATGGTTATGTAATCCGAATAATCCCACAGGCACATATTTTACGCATGAAGAATTACAACATTTCTTAACACGTGTACCGAGACATGTCCCAGTGATTATAGACGAAGCCTATGTAGAATTTGTAACTGCGGAGGATTTCCCTAATACATTAGCGTTACAAGAACAATTTACAAATGCGTTTTTATTACGCACATTTTCTAAAGCATATGGTTTAGCAGGCATGCGTATCGGTTATGTAGTTGCAGCTAAAGAAGCGATTGAAAAATGGAATATTATACGTCCGCCATTTAATGTAGGGCGTTTATCTGAATATGCAGCGTTGGCAGCATTAGAAGATCAAGAATACTTAACATCTATTCGCGAACATAACGCGCAAGAGAGAGCAAAATTCTTTGAATTAGCTGTAAGTGATAGATTTTATCCAAGCCAAACAAACTTTGTCTATATCAATACAGACAAACCGCATGATTTATATGAAGCATTTTTAAATGTTGGCTGTATTACAAGAGAATTTCCTAAAGGGATTCGAGTGACAATCGGTTTTCCAGAACAAAATGATAAAATGATCGAAGTACTTAAAAGTTTTGAATTTTAATCAATGATGATGACGTTCAACGAGACTAAAATGTGTATGGAAAGATAAATATAATAAACTAATTCATTTAAGATGCTGAGAAGTGTTGTGTAAATAGCATTTAACATGGTTTGAATTATATTTATAAGTACAATTTTGGTTTAGTTGAACGTTATTTGCTATACTTAGAAGTGAAAAAAGGAGTTATATGTAGTCGCTTTTTACATAGTGTTCAGGCTATATATAATAAAGATTGAAGCTATTGAAAAGGGAGTAGAGTAGTAAATGACGAGAAAATCGATTGCTATTGATATGGATGAGGTGCTTGCTGATACAGTAGGTGCATTACTTGATGACGTGAATAAACGTACGGATTTAGGAATTACATATGAGATGTTAGACGGAATAAAGTTGAGACATGCAATGCCTGAGCATGATGGATTACTAACAGAAATTTTAAGCGAACCTGGCTTTTTCAGAAGATTACAAGTTATGGACGATGCACAAGATGTAGTTAAAAAACTAACTGAACATTATGATGTATATATCGCAACTGCGGCAATGGATGTACCGACTTCATTTCATGATAAATATGATTGGTTAAGACACTTCTTCCCATTTTTAGACCCTCAGCATTTTGTATTTTGTGGTCGAAAAGACATTGTTAAAGCAGATTATTTAATTGATGATAATCCAAGACAGTTAAGCATATTTACAGGAACATCGATTATGTATACTGCAACGCACAATATCAACGATGACAGATTTGATCGTGTGAATAATTGGAAAGATGTTGAAAATTATTTCCTAGGAGATAGTGAGTACAACATTTAATCTTTCAAGTGTTTGCATTTGATATGTGAATTTTAGATATAAATATATAACAAAATACCCTTGCTTAAAAAAAACACCAATCCATTCATTTTTGATGGATTGGTGTTTTCTATTTAAAATATTATGATTTTAAAAATGCATGTTTGCCTGTAATTTAAATCATAATGTTAAAGCTTAATTATTCAGATTCAGTATCGTTCGCTTGTTTCTCTTCTGGCAGTGTCAGTATTTGAATTGCATTTGGCACAACTTCTATTTGAAGCGGTGTTTTTAAGCCAATCTCACCATCAATGTCAACTTTCATCTGTGGGTCCGTAGCGATGGTGATTTTCTTCGCTAATACATGTTTAATACCATCTGTCATATTATTCCAATTCATGCTGTCACGTTGTTTAAATATATCGTTTAATACACTTGTTCTTTCTTCTGTGAAGATAAAAGTATTTAAGTAACCATCATTAGGAGACAAGTCGGTTAAAGGTATACGACTGTCGCCTATAAAGGGGCCATTCGCTACCACAAGCATTGTGGTATTACCCTCAATTTCATTGTTATCGACAGTTATTTTATACTCAAAGTGTTCTGGATTAAGTAATGTTTTTACTGTAGAACCAACGTAACTTAGTTTTCCAAAGACATCTTTGTTACCGTTTTGTACGTTTTCAGCATTTTGTACAATAAGACCCATGCCTACAAAGTTTAAAGCATATTCATCATTAACTTTCATAACATCATAAGATTTTAATTCTGCTTCCTTGAGTTGTTCACTTGCTACTTTATGACGTGGATGTAAATTTAATGTTTTTACAAAATCATTAAAAGTCCCGCCTGGTATAATACCGATTGGGATATCGAGTTGGCTTTGCATCATCCCATTAACGAGTTCATTGACTGTGCCGTCGCCACCTAAAATAAAGATAATATCTACATCATCACTATAACTTTCCTCTTTTATTTTTTTACAATAGGTGATAATGTCTCCTTCATTTTCACTTAATTGGATAGATAGATGTTTACAAAATGTTGTAAGTGATGACGCAACATCTCCGAGTCCTCTATAAATATCTTTTATACCTGAGTGTTCATGGTAAAATAATACACCGTGTTTAAATTTTGATTGAGTCAATTCATTCACCATATTTCTTAGAATTTTGATTTCCTATTAAGTTTACCCGATTTTTAATAAAAATAAATAAAAAAGAACGAGATAGAAATCAAAATTTGAAAGTTGATTTCGTATTCCCGCTCCCACAAAGCTGACTAGATATCAGACAGCTACTGTACAAACTCAAATCATTAAACTATTATTTAACACCGCGCATACCTTTGATGATTTTTGGTACAAAGGCAAGGATGATCAAACTGACTACAATCGCGATTATTCCTAGGAATAGGAAATAATTTTTATAACCAAGTGGTTCAATAAGTTTTACTAACGTACCGTTAATGGCTTGAGCACATGCATTTGTTAATAACCATAAGCTCATCATTTGCGTGTTGAAGGCTTTAGGTGCAAGTTTTACTGCTGCACTATTACCAGTAGGTGATAAACATAATTCCCCAATAACACAAATAACATATGACAGGATAATCCAGTTCACACTTATCATTGCACCACCGGATGAAATGCCAATTAAGCCAATCATTATGTACGAAGCACCTGCTAAAAATGCACCTAAGACAAATTTCGTTGCTAGACTTGGCTGACGTCTTGCCATTTTAGCCCAAATAATTGAAAGTACTGGAGCAAGTAATACGATAAATAGAGGATTGATAGATTGGAACCAGGTTGGTCCAAAATCTGTTGTCCATCCAAATATATTTAATGACATGTCACTACTTTCAAGAGCGAAAATGTTAAGTACATTTGCACCTTGTTCTTGAATTGACCAGAAAACCACACCTAAAATAAATAAGGGTATGAAGGCTATTACACGTGAACGTTCATCAGATGTAACTTCTTTACTACGAATCATAATTGTAAAGTAAATGATAGGTAACGCGACCCCGAGTATCAATACAGTTGTACTTACAATGTTAAATGAAAGTGTTCCAGTTAATCCAGTGATGATTAATACGGCTGCAATAATTACGGTTGCAGCTGCGAATATCAGACTGTATTTCTTTTTCTCACTTTGATTTAAAGGATTCGTAGGTTTCGTTCCTACATCACCAATATTTTTCTTGTTGAAGATCATGTACCAAATTAAACCTAATGCCATACCTACAGCAGCAATTAAAAAGCCAGCATGGAAATCGGCTGATTTAACGAATTGATCTAATATTAATGGCGAAAGTAGTCCGCCTAAGTTTACAGACATATAGAATATAACAAATCCAGCATCCATACGTGTATCATTTTCAGGATATAGTCTACCTACGATATTAGAAATACTTGGTTTCATTAATCCTGAACCCACGATAATAAAGAACATGGATATAAATAAACCGACAATATCTAACGGTAAACTTAAGAATATATGGCCAATGATGATCAGTACACCACCATAGAATGTGGCTGAACGTGTACCGGTGATTCTATCAGATATCCAACCTCCAAGTACTGAAGTCATATAGATTAAAGCGCCATAAACAGCCATGACTGACTGTGCAGTACCCTTGTCCATACCGAGCCCGCCGTCTTTGATTGCGAAATACATATAAAAGATAAGTAACGCGCGCATCCCATAATAACTAAACCGCTCCCAAAATTCAACGAAAAATAAAACCCCTAGACCTTTCGGATGGCCAAAGAATCCTTTTTGTGGAATGGATTGAATGGCTTGGTCCTGGGTTTTGTCCTGATTTTGCATAAAAAATTCCCGTCCTTTCTTGCTCCCAATAAAAATGTATAAAATAGATTTTACTCCTAATAAAAATAAATTTCAATAATATTCTCACAATAACAATATTCGGAAGATTCAGTTAATTATTACAAATTATTTTAATTTGTTTTAATTTTAAAATATTAACATTAAGTTAAAGCTATTTATGTTGATTATGTGCGTAAAAAAGTAGTGGCACAATGAAGTACCACTACTCTTGTTTCAATCGTATTTAGTTTTAAATTTTTAGTAAACGCCTTTCATAGCACGTCTCACTTTTGGTGAAATAATCAGTAAGAGAATACCTATTACTACAGCAACTAGACCTGAATACATAAAGTAATCACTTTGATTTATCTTTGTATAGACTACAACAAGTTGAGCGTTAAGCCCTTGTGCTGTTGCATTACTTAGCATCCATAGGCTCATCATACGTGCGGTGAACGTTATTGGTGCAAGTTTAGTAGTTGTAGATAAACCTACTGGTGAGATACAAAGTTCACCAATCGTAATCAATAAGAAACTCAGTACAAGCCATAATGGATTAATAAGTGTGTTACCTGTAGCTAATGGAATAATCATGATTAAATAAGAGAAGCCCGCGATAATCGCCCCAATGGCAAATTTATGTACAGTAGGCGGGTTGTATTTCCCTAATTTCATCCAAAGTGTCGCGAAAATTGGCGCTAAGAGCACAATGAACACTGGATTTAATGACTGCGCCCATGCTGCAGGTATTGAAAAATCAATCAAGCCGTTTGTTAAAACAGACATTTCTAATTGAGTTTTTTTATCTGCAAATGTTGCAAGTATCGTTGAACCCTGTTCTTGAATCATCCAGAATGCAACAGATGTGATGTATAAAGGCACGTAACTATAAACACGTGAACGTTCATCTTTCGTTATATTCTTACTTAATATCATATTAAGGAATATGTATACCGGTAATACAATACCTAACAATGTAATTAAGAAACTAAAGTTACCTAATGTTAGCGCATTATTTAAATGTAAGATCCACAAATATATTAAGAATAAAACGATAACGCCAACAGTAATAAGTACGAATTTTTTGATTTCTGGTCTTGTTAACGGGATTGGCACATTGCGTCCAGCTAACCCTAAATTCTTCTTACGTTTGATTGCATAAACGACTAGACCCAAAAACATTCCAATTGCTGCTGCTAAGAAACCAGCATGGAAACTGATTCTAGTTTGCAATAACCCAGTAATAAAAGGCGCTAATAAAGCCCCTAAATTAATCCCCATGTAAAATAACGTAAATGCTGCATCGCGTCTTGGATCATTACGATCGTATAATTCACCAACAGTAGCAGAGATATTTGGTTTTAATAACCCAGTACCTGCGATAATTAGAAGTAAAGCTATCATTACTAATGTTAAGTTCCCTGGAATTGATAATAAGATATGTCCAAGCATGATAAGGAACCCACCATAAAAGACGGCATCTTGCGTCCCGGTAATCCGGTCTGCAATCCAGCCTCCGATAACACCAGACATATAAATTAAAGTTCCGTATATAGCAACAATTTGCATAGCAACTGCTTGGCTGAGGCCGAACCCACCGTCAGCTACACTATAATATAAATAGAAAATTAATATGGCTTTCATACCATAATAACTGAATCTCTCCCAAAACTCAGTCAAGAATAGTGTGCTTAGTCCTTTTGGATGTCCGAAAAAACCTTTGTTTGGAATGCTTTTCATGATTTCTTCGTGACTGTGATAATCTTTTTTCATAATTTCCCTCCCCTTAAATGGTTGGATTTATTCTATACTGTTTTCATAAAAAAAACAAGTGTGTCCCTGAATTATTCAAATATAAGTAAATTTTACACTATATACTTAAAAAGTATAAAAAGA
This sequence comes from Staphylococcus equorum, assembly GCF_029531845.1. Classification (GTDB taxonomy): domain Bacteria; phylum Bacillota; class Bacilli; order Staphylococcales; family Staphylococcaceae; genus Staphylococcus; species Staphylococcus equorum_C. The sequence continues at coordinate 14,243 of NZ_JAMBPV010000003.1, read as the reverse complement.
GCTTAGATATGTATATGAAAATAAGGTGGGAATGTCATATTAAAATTTTTATTTTCATGATTTGTGCCCTCGAAAAACGTAAAAAAACCATCGACTAAGTTAAATCAATTAGTCGATGGTTTAATGGAGGAAGACATGTATTTATGTCTCGAAATTTCAATGAGTGTATGTGAGGAGTAGATATAATAAAATGAAGTCTATTATCTATTATCTATTTTCTCTGGATAAAGGTCATGATTCATTAAACGATGTTCTGCCATTTTTTCATATTTAGAATCGGGACGACCATAGTTGGTATATGGGTCTATTGAAATACCACCACGTGGCGTGAATTTGCCCCAAACTTCAATATAATGTGGATCCATTAGATCAATCAAATCATTCATTATAATGTTCATACAGTCTTCATGGAAGTCGCCATGGTTTCTAAAACTAAATAAATAGAGTTTTAACGATTTAGATTCTACCATTTTAATATTAGGAATATAAGAAATATAAATTGTTGCAAAATCAGGTTGTCCCGTAATAGGACAGAGTGAAGTGAATTCTGGGCAATTGAACTTCACAAAATAATCACGACCTGGGTGTTTGTTATCAAATGATTCTAGAACATCAGGTCTATAATCAAAATCATATTTATTATTTTGATTACCTAATAACGTAATATCTTCTAATTCTTCTCTCTTGCGTCCTTCAGTCATTGCATATCGCTCCTTTAGCGTTTAGGTTTTTGTTTTTCTTTTTGAATAGTAATTGGTTGTCGACGTGCTTTTTCAAACATATAGTAACTGGCACCTATAATAATAAGATAGCCTAAGATAGCGAATGAATCTGGTGTTTCACCGAATAATATAAAACCAAATGCTGCGGTAAATATAATAGATGCATATGTGAATATTGAAATATCTTTAGCTGGCGCGTAACTATAGGCCAATGTTATGCCAATTTGTCCTGCAGCAGCTGCTAATCCTGCACCGATTAAATAAACAACTTGCATCATAGACATTGGTTCAAATGTAAACACAGTAAAAGGTATCAATACTATAATAGAAAAGAATGAAAAATAAAATACAATAGTATAGGGCGCTTCACGTGTACTCAATGCTCTGACACACGTATAAGCGCTTGCTGCAAAAATACCAGAGAATAACCCGCCCAAAGCAGGAATCATGGTGGAGGAGAATTCTGGTTTAACAACAAACAACATACCAAAAATGGCTACAATCATAGCTACAAATTGGTAATTACGTACTTTCTCATTTAAGAAGATAATACTTAGTAGTATCGTCCAAAATGGATTGAGCTTCATTAACGTATCTGCATCACTTAACAGCATGTGATCGATAGCGTAGATATTAAGTAACACACCAATCAAACCCAATGTAGAACGAGAAATCAATAAAGGTTGACTACTTAATTTGCCAAATAATGGCTGTTTATACTTTAAAATAAAATATAATGGTATAAACATTGCTACTAAATTTCGAGCGAGAGACTTTTGAAATACAGGCAAGTCACCAGCTAATCGGAAGAAGACAGTCATAAAACTAAAGCCAACTGCTGAAACTAAGATAGCAATGATACCTTTAACTTTAGGATTCACATGTATCGCCTCAATTTTTAATTTTTAACGTATTCATATTAGCATAGATGCTCTGAAGATGTATATATGGTTGAAAGTTGAAGGAAAGTATATTAACATATAAATACGAACAAATGTTCTATTTATTTGGATGAATCTTATACTTATAAGATTCTAATATATGATAGTTATACATTGTATTTCGCACAATGTATAAAGCGATTTTGTGTAAAAGACGACACATCAAGCATTGCAAGATTTTTAAGAAAAGCAAATAATCAAACCATAAAATCACAAAAAAATATTTTTTGATTCGTGAATATCACTTTAAGGTTGAATTGGTGCCATTTCTATTGATTATTCAACATTTTGTCGCAAATAAAAGCCTTTTAATAATCTTCTGAGTTATGTATAATGAAACACATAATATAGTATTGATGACCAGGATAAAACACAATATATAGTGTTTTGCTACGTGGTCAATTTATTTATAATAAATCAAAATTTATGTAAAATCACACTGTTTTAGGCTTTTAAATATGACAAATCAAGCATTAATACTTAATTATTGAGTTTTTACATAACTACATATAGATATAGAAATTACTATATATTGTGGTTACCTCTAGAAGTTAAGTTGTTTTGATTTTTCAAAGCGCATTTAAGTATAATATATGATTTTATCATAATAAGATAAATATTTTTAGAAAGTAGGTGATCCGATGAAGGTTGTATATTTTTCATTTTCTGGCAATGTGCGTAGATTCATAAAACGAACTGAACTTACCAACGTAATGGAAATTACACAAAATAATTGTTCTGAAAGAATGGATGAGCCTTTCATATTGGTCACTGGAACAATAGGATTTGGTGAAGTACCGCCACCTGTTCAGTCATTTTTAGATATTAATCACGACTTATTACAAGCTGTTGCAGCTAGCGGAAACCGAAACTGGGGCCAAAATTTTGCAAAAGCTGGACGATCTATTTCGGAACGATATCATGTTCCATTATTAATGAAGTTTGAATTACATGGCACAACGAACGAGATAAGCGAATTTAAAGATAAGGTGGGGCATTTCAATGAAGATTATGGACGAGAAGAAATACAATCATATTGAATTAAATAACGAAGTTACCAAGCGTAAAGAGAATGGGTTTTTTGATTTAGAAAAGGATCAAGAAGCATTAACAGTCTATCTAGAAGAGATACAGGATAAGACGATTTATTTTGATACTGAACTTGAACGTCTTCACTATCTCGTTGATAATGATTTCTATTTTGATGTATTTGCAAAATATTCAGTAGCGGACCTAGAAGAAATCACTGATTATGCTAAAAGCATTCCATTCAATTTTGCGAGTTACATGTCCGCAAGTAAGTTTTACAAAGATTATGCATTGAAAACGAATGACAAAAGCCAATATTTAGAAGACTACAAGCAACACGTAGCGATTGTTGCATTATATTTAGCAAACGGCCATAAAGCCACAGCTAAACAGTTTATTTCTGCAATGGTTGAACAACGTTATCAACCTGCAACGCCAACATTCTTAAACGCTGGACGTGCACGTCGTGGAGAACTTGTATCTTGTTTCTTACTTGAAGCAGACGATAGTTTAAACTCAATTAACTTCATAGATTCTACAGCCAAACAATTAAGCAAAATTGGTGGCGGTGTTGCTATCAACTTGTCTAAATTACGTGCGCGCGGTGAAGCAATCAAAGGTATTAAAGGTGTAGCAAAAGGTGTACTACCTGTTGCAAAATCACTTGAAGGCGGCTTTAGTTACGCAGATCAACTAGGACAACGTCCAGGCGCTGGAGCAGTATATTTAAATATCTTCCACTATGACGTTGAAGAATTTTTAGATACGAAAAAAGTAAACGCTGATGAAGATTTGCGTTTATCTACAATATCAACAGGTTTAATTGTTCCGTCTAAATTCTTTGATTTAGCAAAAGAAGGTAAAGACTTCCATATGTTTGCACCACATACAATCCATAAAGAATATGGTGTCACATTAGATGATATTGATCTTGATGAATATTACGATGAACTTGTTGCAAATCCAAATATTGATAAAAAGAAAAAAGATGCACGTGACATGTTAAATACAATTGCTCAAACACAATTACAATCTGGTTATCCTTACTTGATGTTTAAAGACAATGCTAATAAAGTTCACGCTAACTCAAATATTGGCCAAATTAAAATGAGTAACTTATGTACTGAAATTTTCCAATTACAAGAAACATCAATCATTAATGATTATGGTACAGAAGATGAAATTAACCGTGACATCTCTTGTAACTTAGGCTCATTAAATATCGTTAACGTAATGGAATCAGGTAAATTCAAGAATTCTGTACACACAGGTATGGACGCATTAACTGTAGTAAGCGATGAAGCAGACATTCAAAATGCGCCAGGTGTAAGAAAAGCAAATAGTGAATTACATTCAGTTGGTTTAGGTGTAATGAACTTACATGGTTATTTAGCGAAAAATAAAATTGGCTATGAGTCTGAAGAAGCAAAAGACTTTGCTAACATCTTCTTTATGATGATGAACTATTATTCTATTGAACGTTCAATGGAAATTGCTAAAGAAAGACAAGAAACTTATAAAGACTTTGATAAATCAGATTATGCTAATGGTAAATATTTTGAATTCTATACTTCACAAACATTCGAAGCGAAATTTGAAAAAGTACGCAAGCTATTTGATGGTTTAGAGATACCATCTCCAGAAGATTGGAAAGCATTGCAAAAAGAAGTTGAAGCAAATGGTTTATTCCATGCATATCGTTTAGCGATTGCACCAACACAAAGTATTTCTTATGTACAAAATGCGACAAGCTCTGTTATGCCAATCGTTGATCAAATTGAACGTCGTACTTATGGTAATGCTGAAACATTTTATCCTATGCCTTTCTTATCACCAGAAACTATGTGGTACTATAAGTCAGCATTTAATACAGATCAAATGAAATTAATCGATTTAATCTCAACGATTCAAACACACGTGGACCAAGGTATTTCTACAATTCTTTATGTTAATTCAGAAATATCTACACGTGAACTGTCTCGACTATATGTTTATGCGCATCACAAAGGATTAAAATCGTTATATTATACTAGAAATAAACTGTTAAGCGTTGAAGAATGTACAAGTTGTTCGATATAAGATTTTAAGTAACGGATAAGCAAAGTGGTTTTTACAAGCAGCCTAGTCTTTTATATAGATTAGGCTGTAAATCACTGCTTAATTAAATTTTTACTAGATAGGGGAATTTATCTAAATGAAAGCAGTCAATTGGAATACGCAAGAAGACATGACAAATATGTTTTGGCGACAAAATATTTCACAAATGTGGGTAGAAACAGAATTTAAAGTATCAAAAGATATTGCAAGTTGGAAGACTTTATCTGATGCAGAAAAGAACGCCTTCAAAAAAGCTTTAGCAGGTTTAACAGGACTGGACACACATCAAGCGGATGATGGCATGCCACTTATCATGTTACACACAACAGATTTACGTAAAAAAGCAGTCTACTCATTTATGGGTATGATGGAACAAGTCCATGCTAAAAGTTATTCACACATCTTTACAACGTTACTACCTTCCAGTGAAACGAACTATTTATTAGATAAATGGGTTATAGAAGAACCGCATTTAAAATATAAATCAGATAAAATTGTAAATAACTACCACAAACTTTGGGGCAAAGATGCATCTGTATATGATCAATACATGGCACGTGTTTCAAGTGTATTTTTAGAAACATTCTTATTCTATTCTGGTTTCTATTATCCACTGTACCTTGCAGGACAAGGAAGAATGACAACATCGGGTGAGATTATACGTAAAATCTTATTAGATGAATCTATTCACGGTGTATTTACAGGTATGGATGCACAAAGTATGCGTAATGAACTGTCAGAAAGTGAAAAACAACAAGCAGATCAAGACATGTATAAGTTGTTAGATGACTTGTATAAAAACGAAGTAGCATACACACATTCACTATATGATGAAGTAGGTATAGCAGAAGACGTGTTAAATTATGTTAGATATAATGGTAATAAAGCATTAGCTAATTTAGGCTTTGATTCATACTTTGAAGAAAAAGAATTTAACCCAATTATTGAAAATGCATTAGATACTTCAACGAAAAATCATGACTTTTTCTCAGTTAAAGGTGACGGTTACACATTAGCGTTGAATGTTGAAGCATTAAAAGATGAAGACTTTATATTTGAAGATTAAAATAAATTTGGTGCAGATATGTAATTTGATTTAGTCTGTTTAGGACTGTATCGATAGCATGATGTCACAAGATAATACTAGGAACAATGCTTCCTATTTTAAGAGCTGCTAGATTTTCCGAAGGGGGAATCTGGTGGCTTTTTGTTTGGTGAAAAGTAATTTGAAAGAACATTTTTTTACTTAACTTACGAATACTTTTACTAAAATGGCCTATTGCTATTGAATTTACCGCCAAAAATGTTAAAATTTTAATATAACTATTGATAATGATTATCAAAACCAATAGTGTTTGTGAATTCATTGTACATCGAAAGGATTAGGTTACCTCATTATGAAATTCTTACTTAATGGTATTGTCCTATTTATCATTTTATTATTATTAACTATCCTTTCTCTATTTATTGGTGTCAGTAACGTTTCAATTACAGACATATTCCACTTATCTAAAGAGCAAATAAATATTATTGTATCTAGTAGGATACCGAGAACGGTGAGTATATTAATTTCTGGAAGTACGTTGGCACTTGCAGGATTGATTATGCAGCAAATGATGCAAAATAAATTTGTAAGTCCAACAACTGCTGGAACGATGGAGTGGGCTAAGTTAGGTATTTTAATATCGCTGATACTATTTCCAGAAGCAAATATCATTATTAAATTAGTATTTGCAGTCACACTAAGCATCGGGGGCACGTTCCTGTTTGTGAAATTAGTCCAATATATTCGATTTACTGATGTTATTTTTATCCCACTATTAGGGATTATGCTTGGTGGTATCGTTTCTAGTTTTGCTACATTTATTGCCTTAAGAACAAATGCAGTACAAAGTATCGGAAACTGGATGAATGGGAATTTTGCCATCATTACAAGTGGAAGATACGAAATATTATACTTAAGCATCCCTTTATTAGTACTTACATATATATTTGCGAATCAATTTACGATTGCTGGAATGGGGAAAGATTTTAGTAATAATCTAGGTGTTAATTATGAAAAAATAATAAACGTCGGTTTATTTATTACTGCAACAATAACTGCTTTAGTAGTAGTGACAGTTGGAACGCTTCCGTTTTTAGGTTTAATTGTTCCAAATATTGTCTCTATATTTAGAGGAGATCATTTAAAAAACGCATTGCCACATACAGCAATGTTAGGTGCTATTTTTGTAATGTTTTCAGATATAATCGGCAGAGTCATTGTATATCCTTATGAAATCAATATAGGATTAACAATTGGTGTTTTTGGCACTATTATTTTTATAATCTTGCTGATGAAAGGACGACATAACTATGCAAACTAGCCCTAAAACAAAACTATCCATTTTATTTGTAGTAACAGTGATAGCTGCAGCGCTTTACCTTGTGATAGGCATAGATTTTGATATTTTCCAATACCAATTTTCTAGTCGATTAAGAAAACTGATACTCATGATATTAGTCGGAGCCGCAATCGCAGCCTCAGTAGTGATATTCCAAGCGATTACAAGTAACCGGTTATTAACACCTTCAATTATGGGACTTGATTCTGTATACATGTTTGTGAAGGTCCTAATCGTATTTGCATTTGGCGTACAATCTGTATTTGTTACTAACTTGTATCTCAGCTTTGCAATTTCACTGATAGTGATGATTGTATTTTCATTACTTTTATTTCAAGGTATCTTCAGGATTGGTGATGTTTCCGTTTATTTCATCCTACTCGTAGGGGTTATACTCGGCACATTTTTCAGAAGTATTACTGGATTTTTAGAATTAATTATAAATCCAGAAGATTTCTTGGCTGTACAAAGCTCCATGTTCGCAAACTTTGACGCATCCAATAGTAAATTAGTAACGCTCTGTGGTGTCATATTAGTTATTCTCATTTTGATTACGATGCGGGCCATACCATATTTAGATGTGCTTTTATTAGGAAAAGATCAGGCAATCAATTTAGGTATTTCATATAAAACGTTAACGAGATTATTGCTAATACTCGTTTCAGTGCTTGTATCTATTTCAACAGCACTTGTTGGTCCAATTACATTTTTAGGATTATTAACTGTTAACTTAGCACATGAATTGATGAAGACATATGAACATAAATACATATTACCGGCAACAATTTTGATGAGTTGGTTAAGTCTATTCATAGCACAAGGTGTAGTAGAGAATTTATTCCAAGCAACGACGCAAGTAAGTATAATTATTGATTTAGTAGGTGGAAGTTACTTCATTTATTTATTAATAAAAAGGAGACATGCGAATTGATACGAGTACAAGGGCTTAATAAAAATATTCAAGACAAAGAAATTTTAAAAGATATTAATGTTGATATAAATAAAGGACGTCTAACTTCTATGATTGGACCAAATGGCGCTGGAAAAAGCACATTGTTAGCGGCAATTACGCGTTTAATGGACTTTGAAGATGGCTCTATAGAAATCGAAGGTAAATCAATTAGTGATTATAAAAGTAATGAATTAGCTAAAAAATTATCGATACTCAAACAATCCAATCATACAGAACTCAATATTACGGTAGAACAATTAGTTAATTTTGGGCGATTTCCATATTCTAAAGGACATCTAAAAAAAGAAGATAAAGAACAAGTTGAATATGCCTTGGAATTGCTACATCTTAAAGAGATTAGAAATCGCTACATAAAAACATTATCTGGTGGGCAACGTCAACGTGCGTATGTAGCAATGACTATAGCGCAAAATACAGATTATATCTTGTTAGATGAACCATTGAATAATCTTGATATGAAACATTCAGTTCAAATTATGCAAACATTACGACAACTTGCAAAAGATTTAAATAAAACTGTAATCGTTGTTATTCATGATATTAACTTCGCTTCATGTTATTCAGACGATATTATCGCGTTAAAAGATGGTGAAGTTGTCAAAGCAAGTACAAAAGATGAGGTTATTCAAACAGATACATTAAAATCGCTATATGACATGGATGTAAGAATTGAAGAAATCCGCGGTCAACGTATTTGTGTGTATTTCGATGAGCTAACAGCAACTCAAGATTTAGAGCTTGCATATTCAATGTAATTCCATTCGTAACATTTGAAGGGAGTGATGCAACTGTAACGTGGTTATACTTTTTAAGGGCATAAAAGGAATACATCATTAAGAAAATCAGGAGGAGTAAGAAACATGAAAAAATTATCTTTATTATTAGTTGTAGGTTTAATGTTTTTATTAGTAGCATGTAGTAATGGTGGATCAGAGGATAAAAAATCATCTGATGCAAAATCAGAAAGCGAAGATTCAAATAAAACTGTAAAAATTGAAAATAATTATCAGGCTAGTGGAGAAAAACGTGATGGCAGTGATGCTAAAACGGTTAAAGAAACGGTAGAAGTGCCTACAAATCCTGAAAATGCAGTTGTTTTTGATTATGGTACATTAGATACATTGAAAGAATTAGGACTTGAAGATAAAGTTAAAGCAGTTTCAAAAGGTGAAGGTGCTAAATCATTACCTGATTTCTTAAGCGAATTTAAAGATGAAAAATACTTAAACACAGGAAGCCTAAAAGAAGTTAATTTCGATAAAGTTGCAGAAGCTAAACCAGATGTAATTTATATTTCTGGCCGTACAGCAAACCAAAAAAATCTAGATGAATTCAAAAAAGCAGCACCAGATGCAAAAGTTGTATACGTTGGTGTTGACGATAAAGATGAAGTGAATTCAATGAAGAAAAACACTGAAAAATTAGGTAAAATTTACCAAAAAGAAGATGAAGCAAAATCACTTACTAAAAAATTAGATGATAAAATTGCTGGCATCAAAGAAAAAACAAAAGACTTAAAAGATCAAAAAGCATTATTCTTATTAGTTAACGAAGGTGAATTATCAACATACGGTGCTGGAGAAAGATTCGGTGCAATGATTTTTGATACAATGGGCTTCACAGCTGCAGATGAAAATATTAAGAGTAGTAAACATGGTCAAAACGTAACGAATGAGTATATAGCAGAAAAAAATCCTAATATCATCTTTGCCATGGACCGTGGACAAGCAATTGCTGGTAAGTCAACAGCTGAACAAGCCTTAGGTAATGACGTTATCAAAAATGTAGATGCTATAAAAGAAGACAAAGTTTATGAATTAGATCCAAAACTTTGGTATTTCGCAAGCGGTTCAACAACTACTGCAATTAAACAAATTGAAGAAGTAGAAAAAGCGCTTGAAAAATAATATTTAAAAGGATAACCGTGGGGGATACAATTCCTTTCAGAAAGTCGACAAAGTCTTATGGCTTTGTCGACTTTTTTATGTTTCAAGAAGATAGTTTATAGTGGGTTGGAACTTTAGTCCCAACATTTTGTTTGTTATGCTAAATATGAATTGAGCAAGTAAGTAAAAATTCATTTTTAAAACTTGTATAATGAACTAAAGAAAAGGGGAGTGAAGTACATGATTTTAGATAACGTAAACCCAAGTGATTTATTTCCAACTGAGAAAAAGGGGCCAAATGTTTTAGGAACAATAGAATATTCAGTTCAAGGTTCTTCAGAATTTGAAGGTGCTTTTATCGCAACCAATGAACGTATTATTTTAAATGTTGATATGAATGGCGAATTTTATTATAGAAGTATTGCTTATAATGAGGTAGAACAAATTAGTTATGATGGTGAAAAAATTAATTTCACTTTCAATATTGGACCAATGCCAATGAATCAAATACAAAAAGGTGATGCAGAAGCCTTTGTCCAATTTGTAAAAGAACAAATAAAATAATATGAGAATTTTAAAATAAAGTACATAATGCCAAGCCACAAAGTTATTTCATACTCGTTTTCCTAAGCACAAGCATGCACTTGAAAATCAGTACAAGTCTATTTTAAATATAGAAAAGGTACTAATCCATTAAAATAACGGATTAGTACCTTTTTCAATTCATTGTTAAGCATTGCGCATGAAATTTATATAGAAAAATAAAGGTGATAATGATATTTACAACGATTATTAAAGTGACCATCGCACTTAGGACAGGCTTCAATCATCATATATTCATTAATTGTCATTTCATGTCGACACACACCACATAAAATTGCTTTTTCATTAAATTCACTAGAATCCCATCTTTTTATTTTATGTGATTCATGTTCATTATGACATTTATAGCAAGGATAGTATTTATCGCAACATTTAAATTTAATTGCGATAATATCTAATGGTGTTGGATAATGCGTGCAGCGTGCTTCATTGTCTACAGTAGAACCATATATGTTAATCATAATAAATTCTCCTAATTATCGTTTGGATGTTCGCCAATAATTCTAACTTCTCGATGCAATTCAACATCAAATTTTTCTTGTACTACTTTTTGAACATAGTGGATTAAATCTTCATAGTCTGTCGCGCTTCCATTGTCAACGTTCACCATAAAGCCAGCATGTTTCTTAGACACTTCCACGCCACCAATGCGATGACCTTGTAGCTCAGCATCTTGAATTAATTTACCGGCAAAGTGACCAGGAGGACGTTGGAATACACTACCACATGATGGGTATTCTAAAGGCTGTTTGGACTCTCTTCTTTCTGTTAAATCATCCATTTTTTCTTGGATATCTTGTTTGTTACCAGGCATTAAAGTGAATGCAGCTTCGAGAACGACTAAATGTTCTTTTTGAACGATACTATTGCGGTAATCTAACTCTAAATCGTTATTAGTTAAGGTGATGAGTTCACCTTTATCATTTACACACAGTGCATAGTCAATACAATCTTTGACTTCGCCACCATAAGCACCAGCATTCATAAATACAGCGCCTCCGATTGATCCTGGGATCCCACAAGCAAATTCTAAGCCAGTTAGTGCATGATCTCTAGCAGTGCGAGATACATCGATGATTGCTGCACCACTACCAGAAATAATAGCATCATCTGAAACGTCTATATAATCTAGTGATAGTAAGCTAATTACAATGCCTCTAATACCACCCTCACGAATAATAATATTTGAGCCATTGCCTAAATAAGTGACTGGGATATCATTTGTATATGCATAGTGAACGATAGATTGGACGTGTTCATTTTTGGTAGGCGATAAATAGTAGTCTGCCTGACCACCAGTTTCAGTATATGTATAACGTTTTAAGGGTTCATCTATTTTTATAATTTCTTTTGGAACAATTGCTTCTAATTCTTTTAAGATGTCATCTTTATGCAAGTCTAGAACATCCTTTCCTGTTGAATTCATTTTGTTTATTATACCAATGATTACCCGTCTTTGCTAAATAGTATAGCAATTTACTATAGATTTTATAAATTTTTCCAAATTTCAGGCTTTAAGATTAAATTTGTAAGCCATCATGGCTCATTTTAATAATGACTTGGGTTCTCTTTGTTTTGTTAATTGTTGAAATAGTATTTGTTTGTGATTTTCGTAATCACGAATTGTTACGTTATGATTTGCTAAGCGTTGCTTTTTAATACTAAAATGCTTAGCAATATGACTGTTTGTAGCCAGAAGGTGCTCCATTTTTAAAAAATCATTATAGAGTGGTGTGCCTTTTTGAATAATATGTAGTCGTGTAGTCTGTTTTAACTCAATAAGATTGTTAAATTGAGCCATGACTACTTTTTTCTTATATGGATGGTGCAATCTATAAAAGCCTACATAATTCAAACGTTTTTCATCTAAAAAAGTCACAACATGTAAATTATCAACCCCAACTAAAATATCCAATATAGACTCGGTAGGGTACATGAAGTGTCTTGTGCCTCCGATGTGATGTGTTGATTTAACAGGTGTATCCAATAAATTCAATAGAATGTTTAATGTTTCTGAGATGATTGTATCGCTGTGTGAAATGTCTGTTATTATCTTTAGTTATAAATAATTGTATGCTCGAATACATATAGGTTGACCACTCCTTTAAATGTTATTATATAACTGTTAAACTGTAAATTCTGAAACAATATATCATATATCATTTTCAAGTTAAATAAGTTTCTGTATAATATGGAATGATAAGGAGTTCAGAAATGAAAAAAATACTGTGCATTGTTTTAATAGTTTGTTTTTCTATTTCACTTACTGCCTGTAACAATAAAGGAGAAAACGAATTTAAAGATTTTGACAGTTCGTTAAATGACGTGAAAAATAAAGAAAAAGAACTAAGAAATGTTATGGATGACATACAATTACAACGTTTAGATAACTTAAGTAAGACAGATATGACAGATAAGAACAAGAAAGCATTTAATGATTTGCAAAATGAATTAAACAGCAAATTGATACCTAAACTTGAAGAATACGAAACAGCAGCAAAAAATTTACCAACGGATTCAAATGAAACAAAAGAACTTAAATCTAGTTATTTAGATTCAGTAAAAAAGAAAAAATCAGCTATCAATGAGTTGAGAACGTTTGTTGATTTGTGTAATCAATCGATTAAAGCGAATGAAGATATTTTAGAATACACTAAATTATTTGAGAAAAACAGATCACAAGTTGAGGACAACATACAAAAAGCTAGTAATACTGGTAATAGTACAGATGTTACTAATTTTAAAAACAAGTTAGAACAAAACAATAAAGACTTAAAAAACACTGCAGAAACAGAGGCTGATTCTACAGATTCAAATGAAATAAAACAATCTATTAATGAACAAATCATGCCATTAATTACTAAGCAAATTAGGGACTTGAATAAAGCTGAAATAACAGATGGCTATGTGAATGATGCTCGAAAAAATGCTATTGAGATGTATTATAGCTTGCAAAATTATTATGAAACAAGAGAAGAAACTATTGAAATTAGTGAGCAATTAGCGAAAATAGATTACAATAAATTACCTCGAAAAGGTGAAGAATTAGAACAGTTCGAAGCCGCTTTTAATAAGAAATATCAGCAAGTTAATGATAACTATAATTAATAGGTGTATTAGTGAAATTATAAGAATTTGGATAAACTGTTAACAATAAAAAGAGAATTGTGTATAATTGGAAACAATGATATGAGAATATCATGGAACTTTCACACTTGGGTGAGACTTAGGGTGTGTTAAATATTTTTAGAGGTGAATAGAATGGCTATAAAGCTGAGTTCGATTGACCAGTTTAAGCAAATTATTAAAGAAAACAAATATGCATTTGTATTGAAACATAGTGAAACATGTCCGATTTCAGCAAATGCAATTGACCAATTCAACAAATTTTTATACGAAAGAGATATGGATGGTTACTACTTAATCGTACAACAAGAGAGAGATTTATCTAACTATATAGAAGAACAGACAAATGTAAAACACGAATCACCACAAGCATTTTATTTTGTTGAGGGACAAGCAATTTGGAATGCAAGTCATGATAAAATTAATGTCGCTTCTTTAGCAAGCGCTGAAGAATAAAAACAAATTAAATTATATTTAGAAAC
>NZ_JAMBPV010000029.1 GCF_029531845.1 Staphylococcus equorum | reverse complement strand
TTATTTTATGTAAAGACGTAATGATCGCTTTACATAAAAAGCCCCCGATTTTTCGAGGGCTTTAATATCAAGCATAAATCATCTATGTTTATTTAAATGTAATTATCATTGGGCTATTAGAAAAATAGTGTTCATAATCATATAAATCTTTGAATTCGTAAAGTAAGTTATAATTACTTGTTAATTTGTTTTTTAATCTGTAACTAATTTCTAAGATACTTCTAAGATAATCCGTTTTATCAAAAAGTAATTCTTTTGTGCTATAATCATCTTTTAATGATGTAATTTCTTCTTCTAAAAAGAAACAAAGAATTTCTTCAATATTTTCTTCTGTTTTTTCATCTTCAATTGTTATTGTTTCTAAGTCAGGCATTTCTCTATATGTCTTTTTAACAACAATTTTTGTTGTTGGAATACTATAAGAATTATCTTTATACTTCTGAAAACCATTTTCAATATTATTTATATATTCAATAAAATCTTGTTCTTCGACTTCATCATTAACAACTATTCTATCAACTTGTAATGGTTCTTGTGTTAGTTCATTATATATATCTAAAAATTCATCAATATCTTTATTGTTTATTAAATCAATACAATCTCTATCGTAAAAACAAGCTAACTCTCCTAAGTCCCTAAGATGATAAGATAATTGGTTTCTAACCGAGTAATTATTTTGAATTTTCGTTGCACAATCAAGTGTATAATCGTTGAAAAATTCTTTGATTTCTTCTTCTTCGTAAGTTCCAATAACTTTATTATCATAATTTGTAAATACATATAGATTTATGTTTTCTTGTTTCATTATAATTACCACCTTTTATATTAATACATCTTCAATGCAGACGTAAATTTATCTTTATTAATCTAAATTAAAAGCAATATATTTTTTACATTAATTCTATTAAGCGCTCTAAATTTTCGAGAATTTCTAAGAAATGATTTGTTTTTTATACAAGTGTATTCTCTACAATAATATTATTATCTAAAGCTAAACCGTAACCATCTAAAATAATATTTACGAAATCATCAAATGTTTTAGCATGAGAAAAATTGATTAACAATTCTTCTTTATCCCAACAATCATCTTCATTAATATCTGTAATCAGACTTGATATTTTTCTGAACTTAATCATTTTCAATAGATATTCATCATCAGATTCATATTGCCTTTCTACAAAATATTTTAATTTTCTAAAAGCATTGGAATCTATTTCTATGCCTGTTTCATCTTTTGCTTTTACTTTTAACTTATCTATTAAACTGTTATTCATCATCGACCACTCCTAAATGTTTTTGTTTATTATACATCTTATTTACAGATGTTTTTTA
>NZ_JAMBPV010000028.1 GCF_029531845.1 Staphylococcus equorum | reverse complement strand
ATGTGAGCCTATTAGCTTGGATTAATGGCTAATAGGCTCACTCCTTTTGGGTTATTTTATGTAAAGACGTAATGATCGCTTTACATAAAAATAACCCCCGATTTTTCGAGGGCGATAAATATTAATAATCATCTTCTGGTGGATATAATTTTAAATTTCTAACTTTGCAGAAATGCTTAAAGCCTATTTGTTTTATCGTGTTTATTGTAAATTCAGTATCATAAATTTTTACTGAAATAGTAATAACGTTATATTGTGTCATTCCGACATAACGTTTATTCATTATTTGAAAGAATTCTTTTAAATCATCTAAAGTAATTTGCTTGATTTTAGCTTTTGTATTATAAGTACCTAATATTTTTACATAATCTATTAGATCGCTCGTTTCGTCCATTATTTCTTCTCCACTGTAATGATAGTTAATTTCTTTCAATTCTCTGTCTGTAAAACTCTCCATATATTCATCTAAAGTTTCTAATACATCTACTGTTACCAAATCATCTTGCATAATTATATATAGTTCTTTCATCATGACCACTCCTACACTCCTATTTTTGTTCTTTAACTTCATCATCAATTTTAATGGTTTTATATGATAGTTTTACTGGCGCAATTTCATTATAATTTTTTATGAAATTACTTATTTCATATTCATTAGAAATCGGTCTATTGTAAAATTTGGATAGTTTGCCTAATGTTTCAAATTGATTCACTAATTGTTCATCTAATGTATTTTTTGCTTGTATATCTTTGGTTAGTTCTAATATATAAAAATCTATTAATTCACATAATTCATTTTCTACTTTAAAAGTACCTTTAATGTTTTTAAATTCATCTAATAAAACACATAATTCCATTTTCATTACCCCGTTTTTTTATCTACGATTTTCTATTATTTTGAAACATATACATCTTTTTTACAGATGTATATGTTTTTGAATTTTTGACATTGCTTAATCAAAACTATGAATTTCTTTTTTTAGTTTTACTAGTTCATGGTGAAGTTCTAAGTTGAATATTTTTATCATTTCAATATCACTTATAAAGCTATAATATAAATGATACTTAAGATATTCACTTCTATTATTTTCATGTGCTTCTTTATAATCTTCACAAAGTTTTACAATTTCTTTTTTAATTGTCTGATTTGAAATAATTTGTTCTCTTTCATATTCGTTATATATACCATTTTCTACAGTTTCATTATTTTTCACACCGAATACTTTTGATAAAAATCCAACTCGATACATATTTTTAGTAGCATGTATACCAGAAGATTTTTCATAATTATATTTCTCGATTGTTTTTAATAGTACTTTGTTGTTCATTACTGACCACTCCTAAATGT
>NZ_JAMBPV010000027.1 GCF_029531845.1 Staphylococcus equorum | reverse complement strand
TGATGTGAACCCCAAAAGTTGGACTTAAAAATCTAATTTTTAGGGGTGTTTTTTATGTCAAAACATTATCAAACTGAATTTAAAACAAAAATAGTTAAAGAATATATAAATGGGTATTTAAGTTATAACTCTTTAGGTAATAAATATAATATTAATGAAAGCGTTGTAAAGACATGGGTAAATCAATATAGAAAAAATGGTATTGAAGGTTTACAACGTAAAAGAGAGAAAACTGTTTATTCTAGAGATTTTAAAGTTTCTGTTTTAAGATACAGACAAGATCATATGTTGTCATATCCAGAAACTGCTAACCACTTCAATATACCAAGTCACTCAACCATTGCTCGTTGGCAAAGGGATTTTGATAAGGATGGATTACTCGGTGTGACTGAAAAACCGAAAGGTAGGCCTACAAATATGAAGAAGAAACAAAGTAAATCACCACAAAAAATTAACGAAACTGAAAAGGAAGAATTAGAAAGACTACGTATTGAAAATGAAGAGTTACGTGCAGGTATTGCCTATCAAAAAAAGCTACAAGCCTTGACTCAATATCTCGAAAACAAACATCACAAAAAGTGAATTTAGTGCTTGAGTTAAGGGAGCAATTTTCGCTGAAAATTCTATGTAAAGTTTCTAATCTAGCAAAAAGTGTATTCTATTATTGGTTAAATAAACTTACT
This sequence comes from Staphylococcus equorum, assembly GCF_029531845.1. Taxonomy (GTDB): domain Bacteria; phylum Bacillota; class Bacilli; order Staphylococcales; family Staphylococcaceae; genus Staphylococcus; species Staphylococcus equorum_C. The sequence continues at coordinate 736 of NZ_JAMBPV010000027.1, read as the reverse complement.
TCTGAAGATAATAATAAGGAATTGAAAGAAGAAATCAAAAAAATTTGTAGTGATGCGAATTACGTTTATGGATACCGTAGAGTTACACTTGTATTAAATCAAAGAGGTTATTGTGTAAACCACAAGAAAGTACTTAAATTAATGAAACATCTTAATTTGACCTGTACAAAGTTCACGAAAAAACGAAGAAAATATAACTCATATAAAGGCAAAGTTGGACGTATAGCTAAAAATTTAATACGTCAAAGATTTTATGCCGATAGACCATTTCAAAAATATGTTACAGATATAACTCAATTTTCTATAAACAATGAAATAAAACTATATCTATCTCCAGTTATGGATTTATACAGTTCGGAAATTATAAGTTATAAAATGTCAGAGCATCCAACTTTAGATATTGTAATTAGTCCTTTAGAAGAAGCAATAAAACAAAGACCTTCTCTAAGATATCGTGCTACTTTTCATTCTGATCAAGGCTGGCATTATCAACACAAACAATATACTAGCATACTGAATGAGCATAAAATATTTCAAAGTATGTCTCGTAAAGGGAATTGTCTAGATAATTCTCCTATGGAGAATTTTTTCGGGTTACTTAAACAAGAAATGTATTACGGTGAGAAGTTTAAAAACGTAGAAGAACTGAAGCAAAATATACAAAAGTATATTTATTTTTATAACAACGAACGAATCAAGTCAAAATTAAAAGGCTTGTCTCCTACAAAATATAGGA
>NZ_JAMBPV010000025.1 GCF_029531845.1 Staphylococcus equorum | reverse complement strand
TGCCTGGCAACGTCCTACTCTTGCGGAACGTAAGTCCGACTACCATCGGCGCTAAGGAGCTTAACTACTGTGTTCGGCATGGGAACAGGTGTGACCTCCTTGCCATTGTCACCAGACAATGAAATATATAAAAAATTATACATTCAAAACTAGATAGTAAGTAAAATTTGATAATGCCAAACAAAACACTTTTTAAATTTGATTAAGTCTTCGATCGATTAGTATTCGTCAGCTCCACATATCGCTATGCTTCCACCTCGAACCTATTAACCTCATCATCTTTGAGGGATCTTATAACCGAAGTTGGGAAATCTCATCTTGAGGGGGGCTTCATGCTTAGATGCTTTCAGCACTTATCCCGTCCATACATAGCTACCCAGCGATGCCGTTGGCACGACAACTGGTACACCAGAGGTATGTCCATCCCGGTCCTCTCGTACTAAGGACAGCTCCTCTCAAATTTCCTGCGCCCACGACGGATAGGGACCGAACTGTCTCACGACGTTCTGAACCCAGCTCGCGTACCGCTTTAATGGGCGAACAGCCCAACCCTTGGGACCGACTACAGCCCCAGGATGCGATGAGCCGACATCGAGGTGCCAAACCTCCCCGTCGATGTGAACTCTTGGGGGAGATAAGCCTGTTATCCCCGGGGTAGCTTTTATCCGTTGAGCGATGGCCCTTCCATGCGGAACCACCGGATCACTAAGTCCGTCTTTCGACCCTGCTCGACTTGTAAGTCTCGCAGTCAAGCTTCCTTATGCCTTTACACTCTATGAATGATTTCCAACCATTCTGAGGAAACCTTTGAGCGCCTCCGTTACTCTTTAGGAGGCGACCGCCCCAGTCAAACTGTCCATCTGACACTGTCTCCCACCATGATAAATGGTGCGGGTTAGAAATCCAACACAGCAAGGGTAGTATCCCACCAACGCCTCGACGTAAGCTGGCGCTCACGTTTCAAAGGCTCCTACCTATCCTGTACAAGTTGTACCGAATTTCAATATCAGACTACAGTAAAGCTCCACGGGGTCTTTCCGTCCTGTCGCGGGTAACCTGCATCTTCACAGGTACTATGATTTCACCGAGTCTCTCGTTGAGACAGTGCCCAAATCGTTACGCCTTTCGTGCGGGTCGGAACTTACCCGACAAGGAATTTCGCTACCTTAGGACCGTTATAGTTACGGCCGCCGTTTACTGGGGCTTCGATTCGTAGCTTCGCCGAAGCTAACCACTCCTCTTAACCTTCCAGCACCGGGCAGGCGTCAGCCCCTATACATCACCTTACGGTTTAGCAGAGACCTGTGTTTTTGATAAACAGTCGCTTGGGCCTATTCACTGCGGCTCTCCTGGGCGTTAACCCTAAAGAGCACCCCTTCTCCCGAAGTTACGGGGTCATTTTGCCGAGTTCCTTAACGAGAGTTCGCTCGCTCACCTTAGAATTCTCATCTTGACTACCTGTGTCGGTTTGCGGTACGGGCACCAAAATTCTAGCTAGAGGCTTTTCTTGGCAGTGTGAAATCAACGACTCGAGGAAACAATTTCCTCTCCCCATCACAACTTGACCTTAAGAGTGCCGGATTTGCCTAACACTCAGTCTTATTGCTTGGACGTACAATCCAATAGTACGCTTCGCCTATCCTACTGCGTCCCCCCATCGCTTAAAACGAAATTTGGTGGTACAGGAATATCAACCTGTTATCCATCGCCTACGCCTATCGGCCTCAGCTTAGGACCCGACTAACCCAGAGCGGACGAGCCTTCCTCTGGAAACCTTAGTCAATCGGTGGACGGGATTCTCACCCGTCTTTCGCTACTCACACCGGCATTCTCACTTCTAAGCGCTCCACATGTCCTTGCGATCATGCTTCAACGCCCTTAGAACGCTCTCCTACCACTGTCCTTACGGACAATCCACAGCTTCGGTAATATGTTTAGCCCCGGTACATTTTCGGCGCAGTGTCACTCGACTAGTGAGCTATTACGCACTCTTTAAATGATGGCTGCTTCTAAGCCAACATACTAGTTGTCTGGGCAACGCCACATCCTTTTCCACTTAACATATATTTTGGGACCTTAGCTGGTGGTCTGGGCTGTTTCCCTTTCGAACACGGACCTTATCACCCGCGTTCTAACTCCTAAGATAAAATTGATTGGCATTCGGAGTTTGTCTGAATTCGGTAACCCGATAAGGGCCCCTCGTCCAAACAGTGCTCTACCTCCAATAATCATTACTTAAGGCTAGCCCTAAAGCTATTTCGGAGAGAACCAGCTATCTCCAGGTTCGATTGGAATTTCTCCGCTACCCACAACTCATCCGCTCACTTTTCAACGTAAGTCGGTTCGGCCCTCCATTCAGTGTTACCTGAACTTCAGCCTGGTCATGGGTAGATCACCTGGTTTCGGGTCTACGACCAAATACTCAACGCCCTATTCAGACTCGCTTTCGCTACGGCTCCACATTAACTGCTTAACCTTGCATCAAATCGTAACTCGCCGGTTCATTCTACAAAAGGCACGCCATCACCCATTAACGGGCTCTGACTACTTGTAAGCACACGGTTTCAAGTTCTATTTCACTCCCCTTCCGGGGTACTTTTCACCTTTCCCTCACGGTACTGGTTCACTATCGGTCACTAGAGAGTATTTAGCCTTGGGAGATGGTCCTCCCGGATTCCGACGGAATTTCTCGTGTTCCGTCGTACTCAGGATCCACTCAAGAGTGAACAAACTTTCGACTACAGGATTATTACCTTCTTTGATTCATCTTTCCAGATGATTCGTCTAATTTGTTCTTTTGTAACTCCGTATAGAGTGTCCTACAACCCCAACAAGCAAGCTCGTTGGTTTGGGCTCTTCCCGTTTCGCTCGCCGCTACTCAGGGAATCGATTTTTCTTTCTCTTCCTGCGGGTACTAAGATGTTTCAGTTCCCCGCGTCTGCCTTCAGATATGCTATGTATTCACATATCGATAACACGACATAACTCGTGTTGGGTTTCCCCATTCGGAAATCTCTGGATCAAAGCTTACTTACAGCTCCCCAAAGCATATCGTCGTTAGTAACGTCCTTCGTAGGCTTCTAGTGCCAAGGCATCCACCGTGCGCCCTTAATAACTTAATCTTTTCGACCTTCAACACGATAAAATCGGTTGAAAACCTAAAATGTTATTAATCTGTGAGTGTTCTTTCGAACACTAGCGATTATTTCTATTTTTTTGAATTCAAGCTTTTTAAAACTCTAATTCACTCGGTTTTGCTTGGTAAAATCATAAATTTTACTTACATATCTAGTTTTCAATGTACAA
>NZ_JAMBPV010000024.1 GCF_029531845.1 Staphylococcus equorum | reverse complement strand
GGCTGTATTGGCGTTTGGTTTGTCTATGTTCTGGAGTCTCTCTTTATATATTCTGTTGTGCTATCTGTGAGCGACTGTTGGAAACTTTTGCCTGTTGTATTGGATAAAATGGTACTGATCCTAAATTCAAGCCCCAATATAAGCCTTTTAGGTAACGTATACTTATTTTCTAGGAACACCAATTACATGACCAAGTTGTTTAGGTGCCTCGAAGGATTGTTGACGATCAAAATAAGCTTGGATTTTATCATAAACTGGTGGAGGAAAATCCATACTGCGACGTGTTTGATTACTCACACCCATCATGATTACTTCATATGTAGCATTACGCTCGTCTTGCTGATTATACATCGTTAAGAAGAGGTGAACTCTTTTTGCATCATAATCATAAATACGAACTTTAATATAAAACGAATCGTCTAGTAATAATTCCTTTAAAAATGAAATATGCGCTTCCATACTAAATATCGTTACTTCTTGATTAGGACGATATGAAATAGATAAATCTACAGATTCAAAGAAACCAACAACTGCATCACTGAAAATCGAATAATATTGTGCGTCGTGCATATGATTATTACGGTCAATCCAAGATGGTTGTACGGTATTTTTATATATGTATTCTTCTACCATAAGACCACTCCTATAATTATTTTTGAATATTGCACTACATAATTGTATCAGTTTTATAGTGATAAGTTTAAAAATTTGTTTTCTCTATAATGATATTAGTATTGGTTAAAAACGGGTATTATATAATGTGAAACTATCAATGATGGGTATTTTTAGTAGTTTGAAAAGTAAAGTCAAGTAAGTTACTATGAATATGCAAGCGTTTACATTATTGTGAGAGACTATACGGATTTTTCATTTATAGACGTGTACAAAGGGGTTATCGACTGTAATATATTCGACTTCACAATGATGGTTTTGCGTTTTAACAAAAAATTATTGCTAACAAAGGGGATTACTATGAAGAAGGTATTTTTAATAGGTAGTGCCTTAATTGGTATAATTGTAGGTGCTGGATTTGCTTCAGGGCAAGAGATTCTACAATATTTCACTAGTTTCGGTATGGTAGGTATATTAGCAGCAATTGTTTCAACAGTGTTATTTTCATATATAGGCATGGTGCTCGTATGGCTGGGCAGTAAGTTTAAAGCAGAGAGTCATAATGACGTAATACATAAATTAACTGGTGGTTCATTGTTTGGTAAAGTGCTAGCATGGGTGATTGATATCGTACTCATTATCGCTTTATTTGGATTTGGTGTCGTAATGCTTGCTGGTGGCGGATCGAACTTTGAACAACAGTTTGGTATACCGGCAGTATTAGGAACACTATTAATGGTTATCTTAATATTTATATTTGGCATGTTACGTGTAGATAATGTTGTTAAAGTTATTGGTAATATTACACCATTATTGATTATAGCTATTCTCGTTGTTGCAGTTTATTGTCTATTCACAATGTCTGGTTCATTTACTGAACTTAATAATTTAGCTAAAGGGCATACATCAGCTGTTCCGAATTGGTTTATATCAGGTGTTAACTACGTTTCGCTAAATATCAGTTTAGGAGCAACTATGGCAATTGTTATGGGCGGTAGCGAGAAAAATCCTAAGATAGCTGCATGGGGCGGCTTCGTCGGAGGATTCGTTCTAGGTATAATGATATTGATAAGTCATTTTGCGATATTTTCGAAGATTGAAACAGTTGGTGATTTACCAATGCCGATGTTAGGTCTGGTAAATGATATCTCACCAATCTTAGGTATTTTCATGTCTATCATTATCTATTTAATGATATTTAATACGTGTTTAGGTATGTTCTATTCACTTGCTACACGTTTTACTACTCCTGAAACAATGCAGTTTAAAATGTTTTATATAGTATCTATTTTAATTGGTTTTGCAGTAAGTTTTGCAGGTTTTACAGATTTAATGACATTCTTTTATCCATTCATTGGTTATTTAGGATTAGTGTTAATCGTAGTATTAATTTATGCACCTTTTAAAGTTAAACGATTAGAGAAAAAAGGGGAATTACCATAACAGTATAGAAATATAATCATTATGACCGTTTATATAGGCTTTATTTTACAAAATTGAATATTAAGATAGAATGAATAAGCATAGAACTAAGAAAAACAGATTGTATTGTGAGAGGAGTACTATTATGGTATTTGTTGCATTAATATTATTTATTTTATCTTTAGTCTTACTTATTTATTCTATCGCTTTATTAATGGGCAAGGATGGTTCGTTATTTAGTTTGTTTACGGACGGAGAAAAAACTTTAACTAAAGGACAAAAGTTATTGATTTACATCGTTACGATTGTTTTATTAGGGATAAGTTTAGTTTGGTTACTTAATCTAATATAAAAGCTAAGTCTGTAGTTCAATAAAACAACTTATATACGTAAAAGCCTCTAGGTACTCAAAATGTACTTAGAGGCTTTTTTACTATCGATAGCACTTTACGATGAATTGTGCACACTTTCCGTGGGTGCGGTCTCAGCCTTTAGTTCTTCGGATTGTGCTGAAATAATATAATTGGTGCAACCATCTCATATGAAATCAAGTTTAAAATATTGATTTAATTTATAAATTCCCCTGAGTACATTTTATATACTCAGGGGAATTATTGTCTAATATTTCCTTAAAAAGTCAACGTCACGATCGAAGATTTTTTTAACAACATAAGTTTGTAATGTCGTTAAAATCTTTTCGATTACTTGTGTTTTATTAGATAAAATACGAATACTAAAACCGTGTGTTGGTAAGTGTGTAATACCAAAACGACAATCATATTCTTGTTGCAAGTGTTTAATTTGATCGAATACGTTATCTATAAATTTTTGATTAACATCTGGGTGGATAAAATAACAAGACCCAAGGTGGCTATAATGCTCCATATAACCAATACCACCAACTTTATTTTTAGTTGGATCAAGTAACATATTATCAAATACAACGAGATCATCGTCTACGTAAATTTCATTTAATAAATGCATATATGTGTAGCTAAAAGCTTTACCTTCTTTAGAATATCCTGGTGTTAATATATCCGTATAAAATAAAGCTGCTGTTGAACTCAAGTTAAATGTATTATGTTGGTAGAATTTGGCATTTTCAAAAGCGATAATTGGATCGCCTACATATTCCGCATAAGCGTTATCTTTAATATTGAAATTTTGATATTGTTCCACATGATCATTTAACGTTTTATAAATCTTCGTTGCACCTTGCGAAGTTAATATCACTTTCGCATTAGTGTCTATATTAAAGTTCATGTTATAGCGGTCACCATCTAAATAACCGCCACCTACGTTTACAATATAAAATGTG
>NZ_JAMBPV010000023.1 GCF_029531845.1 Staphylococcus equorum | reverse complement strand
GGGATATCAGAGCCATTTAAGTACACTGGACGCATTACTTTTAATGCTCTTTCAAAAAAGATGTCACGCGCAACAGATTTTTTCCCATTATTAAAAACAGTTAAATCTAATTGGCCGGTCCATTTTGGATTTGACGCAGACATTAAGCTAATCCTTTAAGAAATACATCTTGTTCAATCCACTCAAGTACATTGTCTAAGCCATCATCTGTTTTAAGATTTGTAAAAGTGAATGGGCGGTTACCACGGAATGCTTTTGTATCTTCTGCCATGCGTTCTAATGATGCATCAACATAAGGCGCTAAGTCAGTCTTATTGATTACAAAGTAGTCAGATTTAATCATACCTTGTCCACCTTTGCGTGGAATTTTTTCGCCTTGCGCCACATCAATAATATAAATTGAAAAGTCAACGAGTTCCGGACTGAAAGTTGCAGCTAAGTTATCGCCACCAGACTCAATGAAAATAAGTTCTATATCTTCATTGCGTTCTTTTAATTCATCAATTGCTGCAAAGTTCATTGACGCATCTTCACGAATTGCTGTGTGTGGGCATCCACCTGTTTCAACACCGATAATTCTATCTTCAGGTAATACACCTGAGTTAACTAATATTTTTTCATCTTCTTTTGTATATATATCATTAGTGATAACACCAATGCTTAAGTCTTTTGCTAAACGTTTAACAATTTTCTCGATAAGCTGGGTTTTACCTGCACCCACAGGGCCCCCGATACCTATTTTAACTGTCTCTGTCATAAAAATTGTCCTCCTAAGATATAAAAATTCTTACATTAACGTTCTCGTGTTCCATCTGATTGATTTCTAATCCTGGTGCAGTAATACCTAGTTGGGATTCATCCAATGTCATGATATAGTCTCTTGTCTCTTTCATAAGTGGAATCATATGATGGACAATACGTTGGCCAGCAGTTTGTCCCAAAGGAATTGCGCGTACAGCATTTTGAGTTAAACTGGACACGTTTTGATATAAATAATAATCAATAATTGTTTCGATATCGACTCCTAAATGATGTCCTAGCATCGTAAAACAAATGGCAGGATGCAAATTAGCCTTTTTCTCTTTTAGTTGCGCATTGTACCAGTCAATCCAGTCACTGTCATAAAGTTCGGAAGCAAGTTTGACCATACGATTACCCATTTGTTTTGAACCTTGTCGTGTTTCTTTTGGTAAGTTTTGCACGAAAAGAATTTTATCTAATCGCAATATAGATTCTGAATCATTTTGATCAAGCGCATCATAGACTAGGCGCATTGCTAAGCCATCGGCGTATGTCAATTGTTCGTTTAAGAATAACACGAGCCATTGTTGAAAGCTTTCTTCGTCATGGACTGTGTCACGTTGAATATAAGTTTCAAGACCAAACGAATGACTAAATGCACCGGTCGGGAATTGTGAGTCACAAAATTGAAACAGACGTAGGTGTGCATGATCAGTCATGTGAATGACCTATATGTCTAAATGCTTGATTTACTTTACGCTCTTCATGCTCGTATGGAATCCCTAAGTCTTTTAATAATGATTCTACCAAGTAGTCGTATTGTACAAGCATTTCAGTTTCTGTAAATTGTGCTGGTAAATGTCTGTTTCCAAGTTGATGCGCGATATCTCCCATTTCTTGAAGGGTACGTGGTTTAATAACGAGTAAATCTTCAGAATTCACATCTACGATAATCATATTGGTATCGTCTTTATATAAAATATCACCATATTGTAAATCAATAGGTTGTTTTAAACGTATACCAATTGCATTACCATGGTCTGTTGTTACACGTTGAATACGTTTAACTAAATCAGAGTTTTCCAAGTACACTTTTTCTATATGTTTACTTTTTTTACTATCAGAAATGTTAGCGATATTTCCTACAATTTCTTCGATGATCATTTTTTACCTCCTAGAATAAGAAATAGCGTTGAGTTAACGGTAGTTCTGTTGCGGGTTCACTTGTGATTTTTTCACCGTCTACGAATACTTCATATGTTTGTGGATCAACATCTATTTTTGGTGTTGCATTGTTGTTTTTCATATCTGCTTTACTTAACTTACGTATATTGCGAACAGGTCTCACTTTACGTTTTAAACCGAGTACTTTATCAATATCATTATCGTATGCTGTTGAAGATACGAAAGTCATAGAAGTACTTTGCATATTGCCACCTAATTGTCCGTACATTTTACGGTACTTCAATGGTTCGGAAGTAGGAATAGAACCGTTAGCATCACCATTAATGGCTGTATTAATGAGTCCGCCTTTAAGGATGACGTCTGGTTTTACGCCAAAGAAAGCAGGTTCCCACATAATAATATCGGCGAGTTTGCCTTCTTCAATAGAACCAACATAATCTGAAATACCATGTGTAATGGCAGGGTTAATCGTATATTTAGCGATATAACGTTTGATACGATTATTGTCATTATGTTTACTGTCACCTTCTAATGCACCGCGTTGTTCTTTCATACGGTGCGCAACTTGCCAAGTACGTGTGATAACTTCACCGACACGTCCCATAGCTTGAGAATCAGAACTTACCATACTAAATACGCCAATATCATGTAATACATCTTCTGCTGCAATTGTTTCTTTACGAATACGTGAATCAGCAAAGGCGATGTCTTCTGGGATTGCAGCGTTAAGATGGTGTGTAATCATAACCATGTCTAAGTGTTCGTCAATTGTATTCACTGTATAGGGTAAAGTAGGATTTGTAGATGAAGGTAAGATGTTTGGATAAGCAGCTGACTTAATTAAGTCAGGCGCGTGGCCACCACCAGCACCTTCTGTATGGTACATGTGTAATACGCGGTTTTTAACAGCTGCCATCGTTTCTTCCATGAAACCAGCTTCATTTAATGTGTCAGCATGTAAAGCGATTTGAACATCATACTCATCTGCCACTTGTAAAGCATGGTCTAAAGCTGAGGGTGTTGCACCCCAGTCTTCATGGACTTTTAAGCCGATCGCACCAGCATGTACTTGTTCTACTAAGGCAGTGTGATTGACTGCTTGTCCTTTACCAGTGAAACCGATATTTAATGGCAATGATTCCGCTGCTTCTAACATGCGATGTAGATGCCATGGCCCTGGTGTTACAGTAGTTGCTTTAGCTCCTTCAGAGGCACCAGTACCACCGCCAATATGCGTAGTAACCCCACTTTCAAGTGCAACCTGCGACTGTTCAGGATTAACAAAGTGAACGTGTGTGTCTATCCCACCTGCAGTAATGATTTTTCCTTCTGCAGAGATAACATCTGTTGTTGCACCTATGATAATATCGACGTTATCCATGATATCTGGGTTGCCGGATTTACCAATTTTCATGATATAACCATTCTTGATACCAATATCACCTTTAACAACTTTGTCATAATCAATAATCAATGCATTTGTCATAACTAAATCTGCAACGTTTTTATCATCACGCGTTACGTTAGGGTTTTGGGCCATACCGTCTCTGATAGATTTACCGCCACCAAATGCAGCTTCATCACCATACGTTGCGTAATCTTTTTCTACTCTTGCAAATAAATTTGTATCGCCGAGTCTAACGGAGTCACCAACAGTAGGACCATAAAGACT
>NZ_JAMBPV010000022.1 GCF_029531845.1 Staphylococcus equorum | reverse complement strand
ACTGCGTTAATGTGTTACAAGAAATAATTATAACATTAAGTTTTTGTTAAGTCAATAATAAATTTCTTTTTTATTTATTAAGTTTGTTGCGTTTTTTAACTCAACATTTAATATTGTATATCCTTTCAACTGATTTAACAAGTGTCAAATTTACACTTTGCAAAAACTTCGTTGAATCGGTTGTTTTGCTTTGCGTCTTGTTTCGACGACTTTTTTATAATATCAAGTTTATTCACAACCGTCAATAATATTTAGCAATCTTTTTAGTTAAATTTTACCTTTGTGATGTCTATTTATTATTTTTATGTACTAAACATTTGTTTAGTGTAAATATTTCGGCATATTTCTTAACTTAATGAGTTTATCTTAAGCTTTACTATATATAGTAGAGAATAGAAGGTGTATCAATGTGAAAGCGCGCCACTATTGAATATATTCAACTTATCTAGTTTAACACCATCAAACATATTTAATACAAAGTAGCGAAAACAAAGAAAAAGGAAAACTCATTTATTTTAAAAACGAGTTTTCCCTTTTCTTAAATCATTAGTATAACAAGATACTAGATAATGTTTTTTTCTTCTATTGACTATTTCTTTTATCTTGGCAGTCTTTGCATAACCCATATATTTCCATACGGTGATGCGTTACATTAAAGTCTGTTACGTGCTGCGCTAATTGTTCTACTTCATCGAGTTGTGGATAATGGAAATCCACTATTTTTCCACAATTATCACAGATAACGTGATAATGATTATGTGTACTGAAGTCAAAACGGCTTGAAGAATCTCCGTATGGTAATTCTTTTACTATACCAATATCTTTAAAGACACGTAAATTATTATATATTGTAGCAACACTTATATTTGGAAAATCAGGTGAAAGTGCTTGATAAATCTCATCGGCTGTAGGATGTGTCTCTGAAGCAATTAAAAATTTCAATATTGCTTGTCGTTGAGGTGTTATTCTAATACCGTTATTTCTTAAAGACGCAATTGAATGTTCTAATTGATGTTCAACTGTTTCCATCTCTGCACTCATTTCACTCACCATCTTTCTATTTAAGAATAATTATTACTTAATATTAATATAACTGTTTGATGTGTGAAATGTCAACGTTCATTACTTGAAAGTGGTTAATAGCCTTGTTTAGGATCTACTACATTCTCAATTAAATCTTTCTTATTGAGAAAATGAGCAAGATTATTACTAAATATGTCCGTAGCCTCGCTCATATTTTCTTTACCATTACCTGTGATATGCGCAGTAATAGTAACGTTATCTAATGAATATAATTCATTACCTGGATTTAAAGGCTCTTTTTCGAACACGTCTAAATATGCGTGTCTAATGTACTTTTCTTTTAACGCTTCAATTATTACACTTTCATCAACAATTGTTCCTCTGCCTACATTTATAAATAATGCACTTTCATCCATTAACTCGAAATGTGCTTTTGTTATGAGATGTGTTGTCTGCTCAGTTTCAGGTAGCGTATTAACAATTATGTCCGCTTCAGTTAAAGCATTAGAAAGGTCATTTAATGCGAAAGTCTTACAAAATCCCTCTACTGAATGACCATTTGTATTGATACCAGTAACTTTCATATTCATTGCATTTGCAATATTAGCTGTATATTGGGCAATACTTCCAGTACCTAAAAATAAAATTGTTTTTCCATTGACTCTAGTACCTGTTAGCTTTGAATCATAATATCTATTTTGTTGATTAATATAGGAAGTTCTCATTTTTTTATAGTCATCTAGTATATAAGCTATAATAAATTCTGACATTTGCTTTGCATGTATACCTTTGCCATTAGTAAGTAGTATATTACGTTTAACAATATAGTCTAAAGGCAAACTATTCACTCCTGTTGAATACCATGCTATCCATTTGAGGTTAGGACAGTTTTCTAAAAATGTTTGATCAAGTTTACCATCATAACCGAATAATATGTCTAAATCTTGTTTATCTTGCTCTTCTATTTCAGAAACACCCTTTGTAAATACAAAATCGACAGTTGGATATGCTTCTATTAATTTAGATTCTAAACCTTCCATTCTTTTTAAACTGACAGCTTTCATCTATGTTCACCCCAAGATTTCTTTTAGTTCATCCATTTGTGTTTTAACTTTAACTTTTTCAATTACATCTATTATAATACCATCTTCATCAATAACAAATGTAGTTCTTACAATACCCATCGATTCTTTACCAAATGATTTCTTCAATTGATAGACACCAACTTCATTCGCCAACTCATAATTCTCGTCCACTAATAAGTCAAAATTCAAATCTAATTTTTGGCTAAAATTTTCGTGTTTCTTTTTAGTATCTCCACTAATACCATATACTTTGGCATTTAAATCATTAAACGTTGCTAAATTATCTCTAAAATCACATGCTTCCGTAGTACATGTGGGTGTATTATCTCTTGGATAAAAGTAAAGTACAGCTTTACTTCCTTTTATAGATTCATTAGAAATAAACTCCCCTTTTTGATTTTCTAGTTTAAATGATGGAAATTGATCGCCTTTTCTTAAAATTTAACTCACCCTATTCCTTTTTATTCTTAATTTTATGATACGATAATAGACGAAATTATTAAATTAAAAGAGGTTGATATGTATGAAATTTACTGAAAGTGAAAAACTTCAAAAATTATCTAATGAGTATATTCTAGGTGGAGTTAATTCTCCTTCTCGCTCATATAAAGCAGTTGGCGGTGGCGCTCCAGTTATGATGCGCTCTGGTCAAGGTGCATATTTGTTTGATGTTGATGGAAATAAGTATATTGATTATTTACAAGCTTATGGCCCTATTATTACTGGTCATGCACATCCACACATTACCAAAGCAATTCAAGATCAAGCTGCGCTAGGTGTATTATATGGTACACCAACAGAACTAGAAATTGAATTTGCTAAAAAATTACGTGATGCTATGCCTTCATTAGAAAAGATTAGATTTGTGAATTCAGGTACAGAATCAGTTATGACTACAATCCGTGTCGCTCGTGCTTATACTAAAAGAACTAAGATGATCAAATTTGCTGGTCAATATCACGGTCACTCTGATTTAGTATTAGTAGCTGCTGGTAGTGGGCCTTCTCAACTAGGTTCTCCTGATTCTGCTGGTGTTCCTGAAAGTGTCGCTCAAGAAGTAATTACAGTTCCTTTCAATGACATTGAAGCTTATAAGGAAGCTATTGACTATTGGGGTGAAGATATTGCTGCAGTATTAGTAGAACCTATTGTTGGTAATTTTGGGATGGTTAAACCTAAACCCGGTTTCTTAGAACAAGTAAATGAAGTTACACATAATAATGGAAGTTTGGTCATATATGATGAGGTGATTACAGCATTCCGTTTCCACTATGGTGGTGCACAAGATCTTTATAATGTGTATCCTGATTTAACAGCCTTCGGTAAAATTGTTGGTGGTGGTTTACCTATAGGTGGATATGGAGGAAAGCAAGATATTATGGAACAAGTAGCACCTTTAGGTCCTGCGTATCAAGCTGGTACTATGGCAGGCAATCCACTATCCATGAAAGCTGGAATTGCACTTCTAGAAGTATTAGAACAAGATGGCGTTTATGAAAAATTAGACGCATTAGGTAAACATTTAGAAGACGGTTTGCTTTCATTAATTAAAAAACATAATATTACAGCTACAGTAAATAGAGTATACGGTGCCCTAACATTATACTTTACAGACGAAACAGTAGAAAATTATGCTCAAGCTGAAAATACAGATGGAGACGCATTTGCTAAATTCTTTAAATTAATGCTTAATCAAGGAATTAATCTTGCACCTTCTAAATTTGAAGCTTGGTTTTTAACTACTGAACATACGGACGAAGACATTGATGCAACATTGAAAGCTGTAGATTATGCTTTTAGTCAAATGGTATAAACTTGAATTTTGTAACCAATCGTTGTATAACAAGTATAAACATTATTTTATTAAATATATTAAGGAGCGGTACATTTGAAATTAGGAGCCCGTATTCTCAAAACAGGTATAGCAATTATACTTGCTTTGTTTATCGCTTCTCTATTACCTGATGAAGCTGGTTTAAAAGCCATTGCTGCAGTCAGTGCTGTCATTGCAATGCAACCAAGTGTTTTTCGTTCAATAAAAACAATTGGGGAACGAGCAATAGGTAACCTTGTTGGTGCTGTTTTAGCAGTAGTGATGGTTACGATATTTGGAAATAATATTGTAATCATGGGTGTTACAGTAATTTTATTAATTGCAATCCTGTTTCGTTTCAAATTGGAACATGTTGCTACGCTAGCAAGTATAACTGCTTTAATTATTATGGGACAACATACTGGTAACTTTTATGTTTCTGCATTTTATAGATTTGTACTTGTTATGGTTGGGGTACTTAGTTCTTCAGCAGTAAATCTTTTATTTTTACCACCTAAATTTGAATCTAAAATTTACTATAATTCATTGAATATCTGTTCTGATATTTTCGTATGGTTTAAATTAGTTTTAAATGACACCTCTGAGTATCACCATATTAAGGAAGATAGAGGGTTGATTGTTACTCGTATAGATAAACTCGAAGAAACCTTAGGTTATTATTCAGAAGAAAAACCATGGACTAAAAAGCAACTATATGCCCAGAATAGGAAAAAGATTCTTTTCAAAGAATTGGTCCGAAGTACTCGGCGAGCTTATGAAGTGTTGAGGAAAATGAATCGTTATCAAAATGACCTTCATAATTTAAATAACGAATTACTTCTGCAGATTAAACTAGAAATCGACACATTAATTGCATATCATGAACAAATCTTCATCAGTCTTTCGAAAAAAGCTCGGTTTGATGTAGACCAACTAGATAGTCAAATAGCAAATCCACAGAAAAAAGATTTGATGGATGCGTTTCAAAAAGAAATCATCCAAAATCCTTATCAATCAATGTATTCATATACTAATATCATGCAAATTATTTCAGCAATTGAAGAATATCGTTATATATTAGAACATTTAGATCGACTACGCATTAGTTTCTTCACTTACCATCATAATGATAATGAAATTGATATACTAGAAGAAGACTTCGATTTATAAATAAAGTACCCTATGAGCTTAACTTTCATTTGCTCATAGGGTATTTTTAATTTCTTATAATAGTCGTACTATAAATATTACTTTTCCTTAAATCGTATAAGATAAAAGCGCACTAGGTATACGTTAAAATACCCAATGCGCTTTATTCAAATTTTATTGATTATAAATTTTGAATACTATATAGATGCTCATACGCACCTTTTTTAGCTAGTAATGCAGAATGTGAACCACTTTCAACAATTTCACCGTTTTCTACAACAACAATTTTATCAGCATGTGTAATTGTAGATAATCTATGAGCAACAACCAGTGTTGTACGATTTGCACTTAATACGCTCAATGCATCTTGGATGATAGATTCACTTTCTAAATCAAGCGCGCTCGTTGCCTCATCTAATATAATGATTGGTGGATTATTTAAGAAGATACGGGCAATAGAAACACGTTGTTTTTGTCCACCAGAGAGTTTAACCCCTCTTTCTCCTACTTCCGTGTCGTAACCTTTAGATAATTCCATTATAAAATCATGAGCGTTAGCCATTTTAGCAGCATTAATAACTTCTTCATCGGAAGCATCCGGTTTACCTAATAATATATTTTCTTTAATTGTATCTGAGAATAAAACATTATCTTGTTGAACTAAGCCAATTTGTCTTCTCAAGCTACCTGTTAAATATGACTTGATATTTGTACCATCAATTTTTATTTCGCCTTCGGTAACATCATAGAACCTAGGTATTAAATTGATTAAAGTAGATTTTCCTCCACCACTCATACCGACAAATGCCACTGTCTCACCTTGGTTAATCTCTAAATTAATATCTTTAAGAATATTTGCTTCATTTTGATCATATTTAAAGTTAACATTATTTAATTCAATGTGGCCTTGTTTTATTTCTATTGGCAATGCACCTTTTTTGTTTTTAATATCATAATCTTCATCTATAAGTTGAAATACACGGTCCATTGATGCAAAACTTTGTGTCAATGTCGTAAATGAAGAAACTAATCTACGTAGAGGACCAAATAGTTGTTCAAGGTAGCCTACGAAAGCAGCTAAAGTTCCTACTGTTATTGATCCATTGATTGCTAAGTACGCACCTGTACCAATAACGATTAAAGGCCCAATGTCTGTGACCGTATTTATTGCCGAGAATGAATAAGCATTCCAACGTGTATGATTAAATGCTCTTTGCAAGAAATTTTGGTTATGTTTATCAAAGTTTCCTGCTTCATTATCTTCAATCGCAAAACTTTTTATTACTGACATTCCTTGTACACGTTCATGTAAGAACCCTTGTACTTCAGCCAACGCCTGCGATCTCTTTCTCGTTAAACTTCTCAAACGACCAAAGAAGAAATACACAGTTAAAATATATACAGGGAATATAATAATTGCTGCTAAAGTTAACTGAACATCTAAGAAGAACATAATAGTCAATGCAATAATAATAGTTATACAGTCAAGCCATATATTCATTAAACCGGTTAAAATAAAGTCTTTAGTTTGCTCAACATCATTAATAACCCTTGAAATAACTTGTCCTGCTTGGTTATTCGCATAAAATCTTGAACTCAAAGCTTGCAAATGGTGATAAAGCTTTTTACGTATATCATATAAAATTTTGTTACTTGTCCACTGTGCTAGATATTGTCTTAAAAACTCAATTGGCGGTCTTACTATCACAAAGATAAATGCTGCTATACCCAACGCAACTGATAATTTTGTAATTTTTTCTTCTACTGTTATAGCACCATTATTGATGATATCGTCAATAACGTATTTAATTAATAATGGAATCAGCATCGGAATACCAAATTTTAGAATACCTACAAGTATAGTGGCAATGATTCGCCATTTATATGGTCGGACAAATTGTAAATATCTGCGAATCATAACACGATTCCTCCCCACACTATATTTGCAAATGAAACAGCCTATGTTGATAGTCCAACTAGGCTGCTAATTTATGCGCTATCTAAAGTTGTTTGACACTTTCATTTGCGAATACGAATATTTTATAGCAAACTTAATTTTTTCTTTTTTGTATTGTTCACATTCATATCACTATAAATGATAATTAAATTAAAAACATCAAATCTGCTTAATAATTTCTAACTTTTTTATATCGTTCTCGCCAAACTTTAATGAAGTCTGGAGCAAAAGGCCCTTTTTTCTGTTCAATCCATTGCTGTAAAATATCTACATTTCTTCTTAAAATAACATCGATATCGGGTGAATAATTCATTTGTCTCATATGCTGCTCGTATTCATCTTCATCTAGTAAATGATACTTACCATTTGGATATACTTTAATATCCAAGTCATAATCGATATATTTTAAAGCTTCTTCATCAGAAACAAATGGTGAAGATAAATTACAATAATAATAGACACCATCTTCTCTGAACATACATATCACGTTAAACCAATATTCAGAATGAAAATATACGATTGCAGGCTCTCTCGTAATCCATGTACGACTATCACTTTCTGTGACGAGCGTATGATCATTCCCACCAATAACAACATCTTCCGTACCTTTTAATATAGTAGTTTCAGACCAAACACGATGAATATTACCATCATGTTTATAACTTTGAATCTTAATTGTCTGACCTTCTTTAGGTATGGATTCTTTTACCATGCTCCACACCACCTTTTCTTAATTTCACATATAGAATTATAACATAACTCAAGATACAACACCGAATCTAACAATGTTTAGTTATGAATTTGTATATTTTTGTCATACTTACAGGAAAATTAAAGTCTTCTTTTTCTGCTAACTGCATCCACTCCATATTCTCTGGTAAAACGATGTCATCTTTATTCACACTTTCCTGGGACATAAATACTTCGATATCCCACGTAAGATGTGTAAACTGATGTTTTAATTTAAATGCAGGCGCTTGATCAAATGTCACTTGTGTCCCTAACACTGTGTTAATGTTCTCATTTCCCTCTGCTTCGTACATTGGAAATTCCCACATATTATTTAATAATTTTTGTGTGCGCTTTTCAATTAAATAAGCCTTTTCTTCATTTTCAACCAGATAAACATGCTGCTTTATATGTTTCTTCTTAACTTTTGTCGTTTTTACAGGTAATGATTGAACTGTGCCTTTTTCAAATGCTTCACAGTGATCTTGAACTGGACAAAATAAACATAACGGGGATTTCGGTGTGCAAACCAATGCACCTAATTCCATCATCGCTTGGTTAAATGTACCGGCGTCTTGTTCTACGTATGGTTGTAACTCATTCTCAAATGCTTTACGTGTCGATTGCAATTTCGTGTCTCTTGAATCATTATTTAGTCGAGACCATACTCTAAAGACGTTTCCATCCACAGTTGCTAAAGGTTTGTCAAAAGCAATACTCATAACTGCTGCTTGTGTATAAGGGCCTACGCCTTTTAGTTTTCCGAATGTCACCGGTTCATCTGGTACTACACCTTGATAACTTTTCTTTACTTCTTTTATTGCATTGTGAAAATTACGCGCTCTACTGTAATAGCCTAAGCCTTCCCAATATTTGAGCACTTCATCTTCATGTGCTTGACTTAACTCAGAAATAGTCGGGAAGCGATGGATGAATCTATAATAATAATCTATAACTGTTTTAACTTGAGTTTGTTGTAACATCACTTCACTCAACCATATATAATACGGATTAGAGGTTTCTCTCCAAGGCATTTCACGTTGATGTTCGTCAAACCATGTAACGAGATTATTCTTGAATTTTGACTCATTAAACATTTTACACATCTCTTTCTATTTATAATTATTAAAAATTCCAAAATAAATTTTAGTATGTTATTTTTATTATTTATCATATTAGATTATAATGAATATATTATTGACATGAAACGAGTTGAATACTTATGGATACAGGCACACATATTGTCATGGGTATCGGGTTAACAGCATTAGCTACTCAAGATCCAGCAATGGCAGGATCATTTGTAGCTACAGCTACCACATTAGTAGTTGGCTCTTTAATACCCGATGGTGACACTGTTTTTAAATTAAAAGATAACGCTACTTATATATCAAATCATAGAGGTATCACACATTCAATACCCTTTACGATATTATGGCCGTTATTAATTACTTTATTTATTTTTACATTTTTCAAAAACGTTGATACAACACACGTTTGGCTATGGGCTCAACTTGCAGTATTCCTACATGTTTTTGTAGATATTTTCAATTCTTATGGCACGCAAGCGCTAAGACCTATTACTAACAAATGGATACAGCTCAGTGTAATTAATACATTTGATCCAATTATATTTGTCTTGTGGTGTGTCGGTATACTACTTTGGTTAGTCGGAATTCATCCATATCTTGTATTTTTCCCGATTATCGCTATTCTTGTAGTATATTATATCATTCGTTTTAGAATGCAAGCTGTTATTAAACAACAAGCTCTAAAACAAATTCAACAAGAACATAATCCAGTAAAAGTGTTTGTAGCTCCAACGATTCGCTTCATGCAGTGGCGTGTTGCAATACAAACGGAAGGACATGATTATGTAGGACGCAGTTATGGTAGAAATATCGTATTTAGTGACAAATCAAAACGCCATCCGTTTCCAAGTGATGATTTAATGCAATATGTTGAAGGAGATAAAAATATTAAAACATTCCTTAACTTCTCAACTATTTATCGCTGGGAAGCTAGAAAGTTAGATGATGAGACAACCGAAATCAGATTAATTGATTTACGTTATTTGAAAAATGGGCATTATTCTTTTGTAGCTATTGCCCATTTAGACAATGAAATGAATATTGACCATTCATATATCGGCTGGGTCTTTAGCGAGGACAAGCTACAGAAAAAATTATTTGCAAAATAATGCATTTAAAAAATATAATATTAATTTATATAATAAGAACTGGAAAGATTCGTTGATTGATAACGAACCTTTCCAGTTCTTTTATTACTTTTAGTTTAATTGATAATAAGTAACCTTTAAATTTTCTGATTTAAAATCTGATTTTCAATTTTTATTTATTTTTACCTAAATCATCCACTTCAGTCATGTTTTCTTCTGTATCTGAATGTGTAACAATTGTTTCATCAGGCACTGCATATAAATATTTTCTGTGAGCCATAATTCGATGTTTAGCAAAAATAATTACACAAAGTATCCCTAAGAATAATATATAATATAAATGATATGGTATATTATTCAAACTTAACGCACCAAGTACGACAGACTGTGAAATACCTTCAATAAGGTAATATAGTGGGTTTAACATTAATACATGCGAGACCAGTGACGTATTACTTGTTGGTATAAAGAGTATTGGAACAATAAAAAACATTACTATTGAAACCACGTAAAATATGACATTAATTCTGCGAATAACAATAGCTGAAAGACCTAATATTGTCGATACGAGTATCATGAATAACATCGACATTACAACATAATAAAACGTAGAAGGTATAGAACTTTCAATATTAATCGGTGTTGCATAAATCATAATAATTAAAGTTATAAACATTGTCACACTCGTTATGATTGCTATCACAATATTTTGAAATATTGGATTCAGGTTAAATAACTTACCAGTAAAGTAATCAATTTTATAAGTGTTATAGCTACGATAAATAGCAATCCAAATATAAGCAAAAGTTGTTAATCCTGCCAATCTAAAATAGGCACGAGCTTGAATTAATTCTTCGGTGCCATTTATTTTAAATATTAACATTAATAGGAATAGCAATGCCAAGCTTGATACAAATGGTATAACAAGCCACACCCATTGTGATTTTAATCGATGATATGCTTGTTTGCTAAGATATGGCACGTTTTTAAAAAAACTAATTATACTATCAATCATTCTTTACACCTACAATTCAATATATATCCATTTATTATTTTTTAAATCAGCCATGAAATAGCCCTCTCCAGATTTAGTGATCCAGAAATTATTTTCGATATCAAACTTCTCTTTTAATTCTTCTTTCTTCTTAATAGGGAATGTGAATCCTTTGAGTTTATTTTGGTCATTAAAAATCATAGCAATAGGTTGTTGTACTATAGGTACTACAAAACGATTATCCTTGTTATTTTCTGGTACAAGTCCCTCTGTTACAGTACTATGTTTTTTATGCAAATGACTATTGAAAAATTCATAAAAATTAATATAGTTATTATGCATGTATGGTGCTAATGATTTTGAGCTATGTTCTTCATATAATCCTGCTGGCTCAAAGAAACGCAGTTTATTTTTAGCAACCTTATAATGCTTATTGTCTACGTCTATTCTATAATTCTTATTATTTTCAGCAGTAATTGTTACAAAACCATACTGATTTATTGTTTGCTTATCCCCATTATCCATAGCTTCCACAGTAATAGATTCATCTAATACGATACCGTAACCTAGCATTTCTTCATAAGGATCTTTATGTTGGTTTTGAATTGAGGCTTGATCAATATTTTGTCCAATCTGTAACTTTCCAACATTATTAAACATTAAAATTGCCATAAATAATACGCCAACTACAAATACTGAAAGCCATGTCCAAAATCTAACAAATGCAATAGGTGGTTTAACATGATTATATCTTTCGATACGTTTAAAATTATAAGTTAATTCTGGCGTTCTTGTTCTGCTTTTTTTCCAATCAACATCAAAGTTCGCCTTCTCTTGCTCATTTTCCAATGATAATCTATCTTTCTCATGGTCTTTAAATACTGGTAAGACTTGATTTAAAGAACCTTCCATTCTAAGTTGGCCATGAGACACCCAAGCAATGTAATTACTAGTTTGAGCTATACATTGAACATCATCATCGATTATCACAATTGTTAAATTTTGATTTATGTATTCTTCTGTAAGTCCAATTGCTTTTTCGATAAAGGATTCATCTAAGTATTGTAAAATATGATTCAAAATAATAATACTTGCTTTTGAAGTTCTTGCTAAGGCGAATAATAATTGTGCATATTGTGAATCTGTTAATCGGCTAACTTTAACATCCGCTTTATCTTCAAGGTGCGCATATCTTATAATTTGCTCTACTTTATGATCTGAAGTCTTATATTGAAACAACATGATTGCATTAGCCACAAACTCATTTACAGAAGTATGTTGTAACAATTTATCTTCAATGTCAGCAAAAAACAAGTCCTTTTTCTTAACGACTCTTCCTTTATCTGGTTGTATTTCACCACTTAATAAACGCCCTATTAATGATTTAGAAGAACCCGGTTCACCTATTATTCCTAAAGCTTCACCTTGATAGATATGGAGGTTAAAATTATTCAATTCTATATCTTCTTCATCATAACCAAATGGTAAATACCATTTGGAGGATTTTTTATTTCTATAATAATGAGTTACATTTAGTAACTTTAATATAATTGAACTACCCATCCTATCTTCATCCTTCTACAATTTTAATAATGCGAGTGGCAAACCCTCTTCAGGTTCTGAACTTTTAATTCTAAAGCCCCACGCGAAAACACCTTTTAACCGTTCAACTTTGAAATAGCTTTCTGTGCCATCATTTAATTTGTATATTTTACCTAATTCTACTTTATTTCTGTCTACTAAGTAGCTCTCTGCAATAATTACTTTACTTGCATATACGTCATATTCATTAAAAATGCCATTCATTTCTGCTTTACGCATTTTCTCTTTATAACCTTGTATCTCATGACGTAATTCAATTTCACTCATTTCACTCAATTTCTTCTGTGCCATCTACTATTCCACTCTCTTCTAATTTAGCTTTAATTTTATCATATTTATAACCTTTTCTCATAAGTGCTTCTATTGTTTTATTAATTAATTTTCTACCTGAAAATTTTCTCGAATATTTATTATATGCTTTTTCTAATTCATTTTGTAATAGCTCATCTAATTCTTCTTCGGGTTGGGAAAAATCCATTTCCTCCATTACTTCTTTAATTTTCTCAAAAGAGTAACCTTTTTGCATCAATGATTGTGTTAATTTCTCTTTTCTTTTTACTAATGGTCCCTTTTTCTGTTTCAAAATTTTATTTGCAACTTTTAATATATCCTCCATAGATTGCTCCTGTTCATAGATCTGGCTATACTCATCAATAATTAGTTGTTCAATGCCAGCTTCTCGTAATTTTTGTTTATATATGCCAGGACCTTTATCTGTCGTTAAAATCATGGTATTTTTTAAACTTTTCGCATAATCATTATGATCTATAAGCTTTTGCTCATGACAGTAATCTATGACTTTAGCAATCACTGACTCTGAAATTTCTTTTTTTGTAAGATGTTTAATCACTTCATGGTCAGTTCTTTTTCTATACGAAATATATTGAATAGCTGCGTTAACTGCTTGTCTGTATTGTTCATAGCTTTGGATTTCTTCCATTTCTTTAGCTTCAACAATTTGATTTTTTTTCAAATTAAAATAGACAAAGGTATCTATATCGATTCCCATTTCAAATTCATCATCTAAATATAAATTAAAACGTTCCTTATTCTTTTTTTGCACTTCTATTTTTGTTATTTTAGGCATATTATTCACTCCACTATTAAGAATAACTTATATTGATTATGAATGGAATTATAGTGTATAGCATATTTGAAATTGCTATTAATCCATATATGTATATTTAAATTATAACATCAAAAAAGGAGCGGGATAGAAATCAAAATTTGATTTCTATTCCCGCCCCCACAAAGCTGACTAAAATAAGTAATACAAGAGCTAAAGCTCTTGTATTAGAACTACTCACTTTCATAAATGAAAGTGAGTAGTTTTTTAACAGTTGGAAACATTGTTTATATAGCGTACGGCTACTGAATATAGCATGCTGTATTGATGTCCTATACTCTTAAGTTATGATACGCCAAGTTCTTGGATTGCATTTTCATACTCTTCATTAGAAATATAATCCTGTTGTTTCATTTTCTCTAAATCTATTTTCACACGATTGATAAAATTATCCGACATGTTATTCACATCGTATACACTTGGTGCATTAATCTTACTAGCTAAAATTGCACTTTGTAATACAGATATTTGAGGTAAATTAGGATTGTTTTTATCTGTTGTTACTCCAAAAAAGTGATTTGCTGCTGACTCAACAGTGTATTGATCACTCCCAAAGTAAATGTTGTTCACATAGAAACTTAAAATTTCATTTTTATCATAATTTTTTTCTGCGCGATATGCTACAAATAATTCTTTGATTTTTCTTGTTAGTGATTGTTCATTATCATAAAAATAGTTTTTCACTACTTGCTGCGTAATGGTGCTACCGCCTTGCACGCTATTCTCACTTATAGTTGAAAATAGTGCACGCGACGTGCCTTTGAAATCAAATCCATTATGTTTGTAATATCTTTCATCTTCCATTGCTATAAATGCCCCTTTGGTATATTCAGGCATGTTTGAAACAGAGACGAATGTTTCTTTATCTTCAATACTTTTCAATTCATCCACGTCTGCTCTTAAAGAAAATGCGTACATTGTAGCTATAAACGCAGCGATTAAAATGATGATAGGTATTAATATCTTTATCAACAAACCTTTTCCTTTTTTCTTCTTTGGTTGTTTGTTTACCGGTTGGAAATAGGTATTATGCTGCGGTATATTTGAGTTTTTTTGACTGGCTTGTTTTTTACTTTGCTTATAACGATCGCTTCTTTTCATGCGCTAGCTCCTTTATGTTGCTCTCATATCATTATAAGTGAGTTTATCAATAGTTTAAATGTTTATCTACACCAAATTGAAAATATCAGTCCAAGGGTGTATGTCACGCTACGCATAGAGTTTCATTGTAAGCATATTTCATATATGTTTCAGTTTATTAAGCGTTATACGACCATAAGATATGGAAATGGGGCAGAAATCTCATGTTTTTCACAAGATTTCGTCGGCACACCCCAGCAAAGCTGACTAGAAAATGGAATACAAGAGCTTAACATAAACGCATTTTCAATTCAGTCAGCCACTGCCAATATAATGAGTAAGTCTGGGACATGTATTTATGTCCCAGACTCATCAGATATGTACTATCGCGATAATTACCATTATAAAATACAAAAACTGGAAAAACCGTAGCATCAGAATATATCTAAAATGTTGAACTTTAAATTCAACAAATAAGATATAATCATTACCATAGGTTTTTCCAGTTATATATTAAGGACAAAAATGTCCAAAGTGTACGTTAATTAATAATTTGCAATTAATCTTTTAATTGATTTGCAATTTCTCTATTAAAATCATCTAAATCATCAGGTGTACGACTCGTAACTATATTTTTATCTACAACTACTGATTCGTCTACAACTTGTGCGCCTGCGTTAGATAAATCTTTGCGGACATTTAACACTGCAGTTAAAGTACGTCCATTTAAATCATCAGTATCTATTAAAATTTGAGGTCCGTGGCAAATTGCAAATGTTGGAACATCATTTTTTGTGAAATACTTAGCAAATGTACCATATCTGCCTTCTGAGTCACCACGTAGATGATCTGGAGAAAATCCACCCGGAATTAATAATCCATCGTAATCTTCTGGCTTGGCATCCGCAATACTAACTTCTACTGTAGCTTTTGCACCATGTTTACCAACAACTTCACTATTCGCTGTATCGCCAATAATTACTGTTTCATGCCCCGCTTCTTCAATTGCTTCTTGAGGGCTTGTTAATTCAACATCTTCAAATTCATTCGTTACTATGATTGCTACTTTTTTAGCCATGTATAATCACCTTTCCTATTTGCGTTCTACATTATGTATAGACGAAATTAAGAAAAGTTAAACATACAACAGCTCAATCTAACCTATGAAAGGGCTGCACTTATTCAGATGTGTTTGATACAGTTTTTACTTTTTCTTCTAATTGATCTAATAAACCAATCCACTCATCAATATCTTCTACTTTTACTTCGTTTGGATTAACTTGGTCTATATCGTCAATAAACTTTTCTAATCTTTCTTTAATTTGATCAATTGTTTGATTTTCATTCATTTTCAATGAGACTCCTTTTTATAAGATATTATTATCCTAACATGTAATTAACAACTTTTGGTAGTATCAGAATAATATTATAATGAAATACTAAGACTAGCGTCTCAAAGTGCACGCTTTTCGCGGGCACAACCTTACCCTGTAGTCATGGCCTAGTGCTTTATTAACTAGTTAGGTATCAGACCAAATCACTGCCATTTTTAAAATAACATAATATAATCAGTTATTCATTTGCTGAACTTATATTGAAGAAAATGCAAACAAAAATGAATGTATAATTGAATTAACGAAAACTTTCCTTTCATTTTCATTATGTATTAAATAATAAAATTAATGGAGAAAGATTCTCTCAAGGGAAAAAAGCTATAAACAACAAACCAAATGCTTTTACAACAA
>NZ_JAMBPV010000021.1 GCF_029531845.1 Staphylococcus equorum | reverse complement strand
GCATTTGGTTTTTTTATTATTTATATAGACTTAATATACTGTTTTAAAGAGATGCATGACCTCGGTGTAATGGATTATTAACTTGTATATAAGTATAAACATCTGCTTCATCTTCTAGTCTCATCGTGGTTACACATTTATAGTCAATTTCAGGCGCAAATAATAGTGCTCTAATTTCATCGATTCTTTTAGAATCATCCATAGTATCAGCGATAACATTTAACTTGGTATTTAATAGGTCACTTATGGTTGACCAAATGCTTTGTTCTAAATCATCAATAGCACTAGATTTTGCTAAAGTGCAGATTAATTCTCCAAGATGGTTTTGAATACTAGAATAAAAGACTTTATTAAAAACAGTTTGTGGTTGATTCGTTAAAATTAAGGATTTCTCATGAAAATTTTGAGTTCTATATCCCATGTGATTCAAGTAAGCTTCATCAATGCGTAAACCTTCAAAATCACGAACATATAATTTGTTTAACGAGCCATCACTATTAAATGTAGCGATAGTATTTTGTAAATGTGCTTCAAGAGCGATGCCGTATTTAATGTATAAAGGTAACATAATATCAATTAGTGCTTGACTATACTGTTCCATCCAAGCGATACATGCTTCTTTATAAGAATCAAAAGCATGTGTTTGTGCATACTTTTTGATAAGTGTATTGATAGGTGTTTCATAGTTATAAACATAGTTGGCAACTAAACTTGATGGGATCATAGGCGTTGTTTTATTATCAATAACATCATAAATATTAGTTCTAAATAACGAACCTAATTGTTCACTTCTCATAGTTTGGATATCATGTGAATCGGCTGATTTAAAAAAATGGATGCCAGCAATTTCATCGATCGTATCGCCAGCAATATTATGAAATAAGGTATCGCTATGTTTAATGTCATTCAAAATTTGTGTGACTTGAGGGCCGTTAATTGTTGTTTGTTCAGATAAAGTTCTAATTTCACCTGTGATGTGCACATTAGTTGATAGTTTAATGTGGGGGGAAGTTATAGGCAACATTGGCATTAGTGTTCTAAACGAAAGACCAGCGTAATAATCAAGTTGGTAATGAATTGGAATAATGTGCTTTGTATTAAGCTCATTTCCATATTGATTTATTAATACTTCATTATATTGCCACGGATGCACGACCATGACATAGTATGTATCTATACGCTCAGAGCCAACTGCTTTTAAAACTTCAGAATATAAGCCTTCGAATAAACCATATATAGTGTCATTGTAATTATTGGATAATGATTCAACTTTTGCAATATCTTTATGTACTAAGATAAATTTTAAGTCTATAGTATTGTTGAACTCAGATGAATAATTAATTGTAGTTTCGGGTGTCATACCTTTTCGCAATTTTGCACCTGGATGTAAGGGATGTCCTTCAACAACTGCTTGTTCAGATCTTAAATAACTATCTTCTGCTTCAATAATTAATTCGCCGAGTGGCATAGTTTCATTGGCTAAGGTAATCATTTGAAAACTAAGTGAAATAGCCATATTAGCTACGCTATTATCTATATCTTCTCTAAATTGATGACTTGCATCATTATCAAGTGCAGGTGCTTCGGTTAAAATACAAGTTAATATCTCATTAGGATGTATAATTCTTTCAAAGTTATCATTATTTTCAAAATAAAAGGGTCCTTCAACATCAATTCTATCAAAGGCATGTAGTCCAGTAATAGGCGCATATAAAGTCTTTTGAGCATGTGGAAAATGTATTTTTAGTGTTTGTACTTGCTGAGTTGCTAAGTTTACTGGTACATCTTTTGTTGCAATGATGTGACTATAATCGCGACTATTAACTAAGTTTTCTCGATGTAAAGATATGATGAGCCGCTGAGATATTTTATCTCTACTAACTAATAACGTTTTAACAAATGCATCCCGCCATTCATAATTGATAGATTCTAAATAGGTCAAGGCATATTGTTCATCGTCAGTAAGTTTATTAATTGAACTGTTAAAGTTTATGTTTGAATTCATAAAGCACCTCTTAAAATTATTTTACAAAAACATAAGGTATTTATATAATCTATATTAACTACATTGATAATTGTTATCAATTATAAAAATAAACGTGTAAGTTGTGAGACAGCGTTTTTTAGCTTATTTCTACTAATTATATGAAGATGTGAAAGATAACAGTTTCATCATTTATATTTACCACTTTTTTATATATTTTAACATCCTAAAGTGAGCGGATACCGTATAATTTATTTTTCTGTACTGTGTTGATTTGGAAAATAAAGGGAAAATAATGAGTATTAAAATGTAGAGTAGAAGTAAATTACTTTAGGTACAATGATAATACGCTTTGTAGTAGCATTTTTAGAAATGATTAATATAATAGGGCTGAGCACGTTCGTGATTGCAATATTATTCATTATCATAAATAGACCGAGAAAAATGGAGGCAATGTTGTATGATGCATCAGACATGGCAATCTGCAGATAAAACCGTACAGTATCGTATTTATAATGCGATTATTAAGGAACATATCTTTCCTGATAAAATGATAGTTAATGAGTTTGAAGACTGTATTGAACTACAATATCATGGACAACTTTTACAAGTAACTAAAGCACGTAAAAATGCGATGAAACGATATGTATTTAGAGGAGTGATACGTTACATCAGGGGTAACGCTATGATGGAAATCGAAACTGTAGAACAATTGCTCGACGTATTGGATAAACGATTTGATATACCAATTAGTAACAGATTAAGAGAAGAACTCATTTCTAGTAGAGACGGTTTCGCATTGACGTATAATCATTTTTCTAATAGACAAGCATTGATTCATGCAACATTAAAATTTTCGAGAATGCCTGAAACTATCAATTTCTTTACCTGGTTAAAACATTTTGAGGATTCAGAAGAAATTAATGATTTAACTTATTCGGAAAGCATAGTTGTAGAAGGACATCCAACGCATCCTCTGTCTAAAACAAAATTGCCCTTAACAGATGAAGAAGTGAAATTATATGCGCCAGAATTTGAAAAGATTATTGCATTAAAAGTAATGCTTATTCATAAAGCAGATTGTATTACAACGTCAATGGAAGATGATGAACAATATATTTTGAATCACATTATTCCTGAATATCGTTATAAACTCAAAGCATTTTTAGAACCGTACCAATTTGAGCTAGATGATTATAGAGTAATCCTCGTACACCCCTGGCAATATGACAATGTAATTGTGCATCAATTTTCGAAGTGGATAAAAGAAGGGAGATTATTACCTACCCCATTTGATGTAGAATCAAAAGCAACGTTATCATTTAGAACAATGGCGTTAATCAATAAGCCTTTTCATATTAAATTACCAGTTAATATTCAAGCTACGAGTGCCGTTAGAACCGTTTCTGCTGTGACAACAGTAGATGGGCCTAAACTCAGTTATGAATTACAAGATATGTTAGAGCTACACCCACAATTACAAGTCGCTTTGGAACCTTATGGTATTCATGTAAATATAGATGACGATACCGCACGTCAATTGGCTTGCATAGTGAGACACAAACCTTATATCGTAGATAATGGAACGACATTGGTGACAGCCAGTTTAGTTAATAAAAATCCAGTTGATAACAAAGTTGTTGTAGATAGTTACTTGGAGTGGATTGGAGAAGGACCTACATCAATTGCCATCAAACAATTTTTGAGTAGTTATGCGAAAACGTTAATCGAACCGTTAATTGCATATATACAAGATTATGGTATCGCCTTAGAAGCGCATATGCAAAATACGATTGTTAATCTTGGCCCAAATTATCAAATGAAATTGATCATTAGAGATTTAGGTGGTTTAAGAATAGATTTAGAGACTTTAAAGTTTAAATTACCTCATATTGATGTGAATAATACAAGTCTCATTGCTGAAAATATTGAATCGGTTATCGAAAAATTTCAACATTCGGTAATTCAAAATCAAATCGCAGAACTTATTCATCATTTTTCAAAATATGAACAAGTAGATGAAACGATGTTATTCGAATTAGTTGGGAACATAGTAGACGAAGCGATAGATCCACAAAAAGCACATGCTCAAGTCTTGAAAGCAGTTTTATTTGGACCTACAATTTCAGTCAAAGCATTGCTGCGCATGAGAATGGAAAGTAAAGTGAAACAGTACGTAACGATAAAATTAAAGAATCCATTATATAAAGAGGTGTAAACATGGCACGATTACAGATTAATTTATCTAAAGTTCAATATAACGCCCATGTATTAAACTCCTTGTTCAGTCAAAATAATATTTGTTTTACACCTGTAACCAAATGTGTGGGTGGAGATAGCAAAATTATAGAAGCCTTAAAAGACATTGGTATTACACACTTTGCAGATGCAAGAATTGATAATATTACTAAGAGTAAAGACCCAAATATATCTTTTGCAATGATTGGAACTACAAATCAATATGAACTCGAAGATGTGGTGCGTTTTACGAATATAAGTATTCAAACTGAGATGGCGACGATTCGACAATTAAATGATCTTGCAGGTAAGCAACAAGTGAAGCACCAAATTTTACTTATGGTGGATTGGAAAGATGCAAGAGAAGGTATTTTAACTTATGATGTGGTTGGTTATATTAAAGAAATAATTCATATGCATCATCTTAATATTGCAGGATTAGCATTTAATTTTATGTGTTTCCAATCGAATGCACCTACAGATGAAGATGTGGAAATGATTAATCAATTTGTGAATTCTATTGAAGAATTGACCCATATAAGATTTAAAATCATTTCAGGTGGTAATTCGAGTTTGTTAACTCAAATGACCTATAGTGATTTAGGAAAAATTAACGAATTAAGAATAGGTGAAACGCTCTTCAGAGGAATTGAGATTACAACAAATCACCCAATCGCAATGTTATATCAAGATACAATTATTTTAGAAGCAGAAATTGTAGAGATTAAGCCACGTGTAAACATTGCTACAGGTAAACAATATTTACAAGCCATCATTGATATTGGTAATTTAGATACTTACGTCGAAGAGATTATACCTATGCATCATCAAGTGAAAATAATAGGTGCTACAAGTGATCATGTCATGATCGATTTATTAAATCAGGATTTTTATCAACTAGGAGACAAAATACAATTTAGTTTAGGTTATAAAGCTTTAGCACAAAGCATGTACATGCCTAATTTAACAAAAGCATATATACGGGACGCGGGTATTGAGCAAGCATGTACCAATATTACAAATCAAGTGTTTAATTCATTGTAAAAAAATATTAAAAGTTAATTAAAAATATGTTGACAACGATAATCATTCTCAATAAAATTAGGTATGTAAATATACACATCTAAGGAGTGACAACGATGAAGCATAGTTTTAAATTTATGAGTGTGCTTATATTAGCTTTGACAGTAGTATTATTGACCGCTTGTGGAAGTGGTAACGATAAAGACTCTGGGGAATCTAAAAGGGATAACGCTAATAAAGTTGACGTGATGATTAAACATGATGGCGGTACAACAAAGCTTGATAAAAATCCTGAGCGAGTCGTAGCGTTAGAATTTTCATATGTAGACGCACTTGTAGCTTTAGATATAAAACCAGTGGGTATAGCAGATGATGGTAAAAAGGATAGAATATTAAAACCAATTCGTGAAAAAATTGGTGATTATAAATCAGTTGGTTTACGTAAACAGCCTAACTTAGAAGAGATTAGTAATCAAAAACCAGATTTAATTATAGCTGATACCAATAGACATAAAGGCATACAAAAAGATTTAGAAAAAATTGCACCGACTATTCTACTGCCAAGTTTTGATAGTGACTATAAAGATAATTTAGATGCATTTAAAACAATTGCGAAAGCAGTAGGCGAAGAAGATAAAGGAAAAAAAAGATTAAAAGAACATCAGGATTTAATGTCAGAATACAGTAAAGAAATTACTATGGATAAATCTGAGCCAGTGTTAGCTACTGTTATTGCAAAATCAGGATTATTATCTCATCCTGAAAATACTTATGTTGGT
Source organism: Staphylococcus equorum (assembly GCF_029531845.1). Classification (GTDB taxonomy): domain Bacteria; phylum Bacillota; class Bacilli; order Staphylococcales; family Staphylococcaceae; genus Staphylococcus; species Staphylococcus equorum_C. The sequence goes on along the minus strand of NZ_JAMBPV010000021.1, from coordinate 11,797 downwards.
GAGCTGCTAAAAGAGCTTGGTTTTAAGAACGCATTAAATAAAACAGAAACCGATAATCTGGCTAAATACTTAAAAGGTCCTTACTTACAATTAAATTCTGAAGTACTTTCAGATATTAACCCAGGACGAATGTTTATCATGGTTGATGAAGGAAAAGAAGACCCGAATTTGAAAAAACAAGAACAAGATCCAGTGTGGAAAAACCTAGACGCAGTGAAAAATAACAAAGTATCTGTTTTTGATCGAAATACTTGGGCACGAGCACGTGGTATTATTTCTTCTGAAGAAATAGCAAAACAACTCGTAGAAGTTTCTAAAACCAAAAATAATGATAAACAACAAAAATAGGGTGGATGGTAAATGGCTAAAGTAAAGCGTATTAGTCAAACCAACAGGTCTGAAAGCAAAATGCCAAAACGCACAGCGCTCATATTCATTGTGAGTGTGGGTGCGCTTTTTGTTATGATGTATTTTAATTTAACTGTTGGTGCTTCACACATTACAACGAAGGATTTTATAGATTATCTGTGGATACACGATCAAACGAAACAAACATTTTTAATTCATAATGTGCGTATGCCTAGAATGATTGCGGCACTATTCATTGGTGCAGACCTTGGCGTGGCAGGATTACTCATGCAAGCTATGACGAGAAATCCTTTGGCATCGCCTCAAATATTTGGCGTTAACTCGGGTGCTTCTTTCGTTATCGTATTTATTACGATGCTTATACCTGCCTTCACACCATTTGCTACAATACTAGCATTTTTTGGCGCGTTTGTAGGTGGTTTAACAGTTTATCTGCTATCAGGATTTACAAAAGGAATAACACCAATTAAGTTAGCACTAGCAGGTATGGCCATTCATTTATTTTTTACAAGTATGACTCAAGGAATTATTCTACTTAACGAACATGCAACTTCTACAGTTATGTTTTGGCTTGTAGGTTCATTATCTACTATCAACTGGACACAAATTTTAAGCATCTTACCTTGGCTTATTATTGCTTTTATTGGGACTATTATGATAGCAAAACAATTATCAATTATGGAGCTAGGTGAACAGTTAGCTACATCTTTAGGACAAAATGTAAAAGTAGTGAGAATTATTATAGCTATACTTGTTATTTTATTAGCAGGCACTTCTGTTTCAGTGGCGGGTCCTATTGGCTTCGTAGGATTAATCGTCCCACATATTGTTAAATATTATGTACATACAAATTATAGGGTGATGATCCCTTTAGCTATAATTATTAGTGCAGACTTATTATTGCTATCTGATGTACTCAGTAGATTAATTGCATTTCCATTTGAATCGCCTGTAGGTATTGTTACTTCATTTGTAGGTGCATTTTACTTCCTAGCAATTACTGCTAAAGGAGTGGATCGCATATGAATAGTAGACTTATATTACAATATACGATTGTAACGATATTACTTGTTATTTTTGCAATTGGATCATTGTCGATAGGTTCAGTATTTATACATCCTGTTGAAGCGGTTAAAAGTTTATTTTTACAAGATAACTTTATTTTAAATGAGTATCGAGTGCCACGAATGTGCTTAGCATTGATTGTTGGTAGTAGCTTAGCAATTTCTGGTGCTCTGATACAGGGTGTTGTAAGAAATGCACTTGCATCACCAGATGTTATTGGTATTACAAAAGGTGCGAGTTTGTCCGCTGTTATGGTTATAATGTTATTCCCTACAGCGCCATTATATATTTTGCCATTTAGTTCTTTCTTTGGCGCATTTTGTATTAGTTTGATTTTGACTATGTTAATATTTAAATTTAATATGAAAGGTTCCAAAATAGCATTAATTGGTTTAGCAATAGGTGCAATTTGTACGGCGATTGTTCAATACATGTTAATACGTAATCCACTAGATGCAAATATTGCATTAGTTTGGCTTACTGGAAGTTTATACGGTCACAACATGTCGAACCTATCGGTGATATTACCATGGTTTATTATTACCTTACCGCTCATTTTTTATTACTGTCATCAGTTAGATATATTAATGCTTGGTGACGATGTAGCCCTGGGACTAGGGTCTAAAATTAAAAAGATTAAAATGATTTTATTATTTTTAGCAGTAGCTTTAGCAGGCGCTTCAATTTCATTCGTCGGAGGGTTAAGTTTTCTTGGACTGATTGCACCGCATATAGCACGGCGAATAGTTGGCCATAAACATATCCACATCATCATTATGTCAGGTTTGATTGGTGCGCTTATACTGTCAATTAGTGATGGCCTAGCAAGAGGTATTCATCCACCTATCGATATTCCTGTCGGTGTAATCGTTGCTATTGTCGGCGTTCCATACTTTTTATTTTTAATAAGAAAAATATAAGGCAAAAATAAATTGCAAAAGTAAGCGTTTTCATATAAAGTATAATTGACCCTAAATAATATGAGGGTCAATTATTTTATTTATACATATACAAGAAGACAATAAAAACCTAAATTTATTGATTTACATATTTATACATAATAGGTTATAATTATTGCTGTTGCTTTTTTAAGTGTATATAAAAATATAAACACCTAAGGGGTGAATGAAATGAATAAATATAGTAAATCGCAATTAGTACGAGGCAGATTAAAATTTATTGTCATGTCATTGATTGGTATTATCTTGTTTTTAGTACCTATTACTGTGACTGAAGATGGTACGAAACAAACCACATTACCCGTCGCACTTTTAGCTGGACTATTGAAAGATGCTCTTGGGAGTGCCATGCCATTAATTATTGTTTTGATTATCACAATATCAGGCATATTATCGATTTTATGTTCCACAATATTGAAAAATAAATTAGAACCAGAGGGACTTTTATATAACGCATTTAATGTAAAAATCGTCTGGTTGTTATTAAGAATATTAGCAGTTATCTTTGTATGGATGACTTATTTGAAAGTCGGCACGGAAGTGATTTATTCTGCAGACACTGGCGGGCTTGTATTTGAAAGTCTGTTACCAACATTAGTTGCTGTGTTCTTATTTGCAGCATTGTTCTTACCATTACTTATGGAATATGGACTATTAGAATTTTTAGGGCCAATCTTTAGACCAATTATGAGACCTTTATTTACATTGCCAGGACGTTCTACAGTAGATAATCTAGCATCGTTTATCGGTGATGGCACAGTAGGGGTTTTAATAACAAGTAAACAATATGAAAGTGGTTTTTATTCTAGGCGTGAGGCAACAGTTATTGCTACTACTTTTAGTGTAGTATCTATAACATTTGCAATCGTCATTGCGGAAACCGTACATATGGAAAATCATTTCTTCTATTTTTACTTCTCAGTTATCGTTTCGTGTATTGTTTGTGCGTTAATTTTGCCAAGAGTTTGGCCATTAAAATCTATCAAAGACGAATACTCAAAAGAAGTATCTGAAGAAATGAGAACTGAAAAATTGCCTGAAAATAAAACTGCATTAAGTCACGGTTTTGATATGGCTACAGAAACAGGTATCAATGCACCAGGATTCAAATCATTTTTCAAATCGGGACTTAAAACAGTTGTAGATATGTGGTTTGTTATTTTACCAGTTGTTATGAGTATTGGTACACTAGCGACAATCGTTGCAACTTATACACCAATATTCGCAATTATAGGTAAACCATTTGTACCATATTTAGAATTACTGCAAATTCCTGAAGCTGCTCAAGCATCAGAAACAATATTAATAGGCTTTGCCGATATGTTTTTACCTTCTATATTAATTGAAGGCGTAGGCAATGATATTACATTATTCGTTATCGGTGCATTAAGTATTAGTCAGTTAATCTACTTATCAGAAGTAGGTGGGGTGATACTAGGATCAAAAATTCCAGTCAGTATCTTCAAACTATTTGTTATTTTCTTAATCAGAACAATTATTGCATTACCGATCATAGCGTTGATGGCGCATCTATATTTTAATTAGTTTAAAATTGATTATGAAATATTAAAAAGCAACAATAGAACATGAATACAATAAAAACAATGACAGTTAATTTCTAAAGGGAATCTTAATTGTCATTGTTTTTTAGTTATTGTATAAATATTGCTTTGATTATAAAAAAGCCCCTAATAGTTAGATTAAAAAACCTAATTTGGGGGGCGTGTAGCGATATTTATTGTTCTGCTATAACAACCAATGAACGAAAAAATTCATCTGTTTAAGTTGTATTTAAACTTGCAAACGTATTTGATTAATTAAGCGTTGATAAAACATTAGCTTTAACAACTTTATTGCCTATAACTGGTGAATCTTCACTTTTAGATTTTGATTTACCAGCGTGTGCTTCTTTAAAAGCATCACTCTCAAGCCATGCCTTGAAGTTATCTTCAGAATCCCACCAAGTATTCACATACATCTGGTCGTGGTCCGTTTCGTCTTCAATTAGCCAAACTTCAACTTTACGGAAGCCTTCTAATTCATTGATTTTGCCTTTTTTAGTAAAATTAGGCGCCATTTTCTCTGCAAAACCTTTTTTAACATCAATTCTATTTGTAACAACATACATGATATGCACCCGCTTTCTCAGATTTAGCTATAGTATATCATCATTGTGAATTAGAGGTTAATTGATAACCCTTATTGATTCTATTTACGCTTAAGACGTAATTAATATAAAAAAGACGAAATTCTAAGTGGGATTAGAATTTCGTCTTTTTGTTGTTCATTGTTTATTACTATTTTGTTACTTCATTATATACTTTTTGATCATTTTGCGTATAAATAATGTATTCATGGTCATTAGTGTCGATGATAACACGGTTTGTTTTTCCAAAAGTAGAACCAATTCTCGAAACTTTATCTCTATCTAATTTAGGAATTTCATGGATATTTTGATCTTGTGAAATGTTCTTAATATCATTTGTTGGAATCTTAATATCTGCAACTCTCCATTGAATTCTTACTTCATTGTTATCTTTTTTAACTGTCATTGCCATATCTAGAACACATCCTTTAATTAATTTATAGCTACATCATACAACAACATGCAATCGTTTTCAAGTTATTGTGTGATACTTTTTTTAAATACGTTATACTCAATGTTTTTTACGAAAGTATGTTCGCATTGATATAAAAGATATGATAAAATATATTGCGATAAGGAGAAGTGAAAATGACAGGTAAAACCCACGCATCATGCGGTTTATTAGTAGGCGCATTAACTATAGAATATTTCCATACAGATTTGTTTACATCAATTACGGTTATAACGCTTGCAGTCATCTCAAGTTTATTACCTGATATTTGCCATGCACAAAGTAAAATTGGTAGACGATTAAAAGTTTTGAGCTTTTTTATTAGAATATTATTTGGTCACAGGACATTTACACACTCACTATTATTTATTTCAATTATAATTTGTTTATTATATGCTATTCAAACGCCAATTTATTATTTAATTACCATTATATTAGGATTGCTATCTCATGTTATACTAGATATGTTAACACCTAGGGGAGTTAAATTTTTATATCCTATCCCAATCAGTGTGAAATTCCCTTTGGTTTTTAAAACAGGTGGTCTCGTTGATTTATCACTTGCGAGTGCGTTAACTATAGGCGCAACTTATGTGATTTTTCAGCCGTTTATTAATCAACTGTTTTTTTAAATGGTTATGATTAAGGTTGTGCATATAATCATAATAATATAAAGTACAAATAGTAAAATTATATATTCAAGTCAGTAATAAGATATTATTTTTATCTAATATTTGAATATTAAGGAGAGAGAACATGCTAGATAAGAAAGGTTTAGAAAAGTTTAATCAAGACCATTTAATTGAATTTGAAAAACTAATGAGTACAAATGAGAAGGAACAATTAGCTAATAAAGTAGACTCTTTAAACTTATCTGATATTCAAGATTTATATGAAGATTTATATGTAAATAAAAAAGTGATTGATGACGTTTCTTCTATTAATGAAGTTAAATATGATATTAAGAATGATTTTACAGAAGATGAAATCAAAAAATATGAAGAAGTTGGTTTAGACGCAATTCAAAAAGGCAAATTTGCAGTTTTATTAATGGCAGGTGGACAAGGGACACGTTTAGGTTATAAAGGGCCTAAAGGTTCGTTTGAAATTGAAGGTGTTAGCTTATTTGAAATTCAGGCACAACAATTAATAGCATTAAAAGAGCAAACAGGTGTAGCTGTCGATTGGTACATCATGACTAGCAAAGTAAATGACAAAGAAACACAACTATTTTTCGAAGGTAAAGATTATTTTGGATACGATAAATCTCGTGTACACTTTTTCAAGCAAGAAAACATTGTTGCCTTATCAGAAGAAGGCAAGTTAGTTTTAGACGTAGATGGTAATATTCTAGAAACGCCTAACGGTAATGGTGGTGTGTTTAAATCACTCAAAAATTCAGGCTATTTAGATGAAATGACAGACAATGGTGTGGAATATATTTTCTTGAATAATATTGATAACGTACTTGTAAAAGTATTGGACCCATTATTCGCAGGTTATACGTTCCAAAAAAGTATGGACATCACTACGAAGTCAATTCAACCTAAAGAGGGTGAAAGTGTTGGTAGATTAGTTACAGCTAATCAAAAAGATACTGTACTTGAATACTCAGAGTTAGACCCTGAAGTTGCTAATGAATTTAATAATGCCAATATAGGAATACATACATTTAAACTTTTATTTATTAACAATGTAGTTGATTATGCATTGCCATATCACTTAGCGATTAAAAAATTAAAACAGTTAGATGATGACTTTGGCGTAATTGAGCAACCGACACTTAAGTTTGAATTGTTCTATTTTGATATTTTCCAATATGCTAATAGCTTTATTACATTACAAGTGCCGAGAGAAGAAGAATTTTCTCCTTTAAAAAATAAAGAAGGTAAAGATAGTGTTGAAACAGCTACAGCTGATTTGAAACGTATGAATTTGATTTAATAAAAGGTGGTTACACTTATGTCTCATACAGTAGATGTAGATAATAGCAAAGTGGCTAAAACATTTAAAAATATTGTGCCTTTAACATTTGGTGAGGAAATTGGAAATGCAGTTTCACATGGAGCAGCTGCTTTCATTGCATTATGCGTATTGCCGTATGCAGCAATACAAAGTTTTTTGGATCATGGTATATTAGGTTCGTTTAGCGTTTCGCTATATATGATAAGTATTTTTTTAATGCTTATATCTTCAACGGTTTATCATGCGATGCCTAATAATTCATCGCATAAATATATACTCAGAATTATCGATCATAGTATGATATATATCGCAATTGCCGGAACATATACGCCAATATGTTTAGTACTAATTGGTGGTTGGTTGGGATGGACTGCAATGGTAATACTTTGGGGTATTACGCTTTGGGGCATTCTATACAAATCTTTAGCTAAAAATGTTAACCATAAATTGAGCTTAACAATGTATTTAGTTATGGGATGGATTGGTGTTTTATTTTTACCGACAATTATATTTGATTCTTCGGTAGCATTTATGCTATTCATTCTATTCGGTGGGATTGCATACACAGTAGGAGCATGGTTCTATGCACAAAAAGACCGTCCATACTTTCATATGATTTGGCACTTCTTTATAGTGATTGCATCGATATTTCATTTTATAGCTATTTTATATTTTATGTAATTTTAAGAAAAACATATTACGAGTTTGTAGTATTGGGACATCAATACATGTCTCAGACACAATTGTTATATTGGCAGCAGCTGTCTGATATCTAAATGGCTTGTTTCAAGCTTTTAAAGAACTACTTCTTCATTTATGAAGACGAACAGTTCTTATGCAAGAGTTTCAGCTCTTGCATTCCTTTTTATAGTCAGCTTTGTGGGGGCGGGAATATGAAATCAAATTTTAATTTTGATTTCTATCCCGTCTTTTTTTAAAACAAAATTTCATAAGACAATAGTTTTAATTTAACGAAATCGATTTGAATTTATCACAATACCGTAGTTGTCTGATTACGTTTCAAATGATTTTAATATGTTATGCAAGGAGGTAAATTATGAATGTTAAGTCTATAGGAATCGTAGTGGCATTAATATTAATTATGTTTATGTCGGCAATAGAAACATCAATTGTTTCTTTGGCAATCCCTACTATAAAAAATGACTTAAATGTTACTTCATCTATTTCGTTGATTTTTGCAGTTTATTTTATTGCGATTGTCATAGCCAATCCGATTGTGGGAGAACTATTAGATCGAACAAAAATCATTTATATCACGCTTTTAGGATTATTCCTTTTTACTATAGGTAGTTTCTTATCAGGAATAAGTGGCACTTTCAGCATACTTATTATGTCTCGTTTTATACAAGGTTTAGGTGCTGGTGTAATGATGGCGTTGAGTCAAATTGTACCTAAACTTGCTTTTGAAATCCCATTACGTTATAAAATCATGGGAATTGTTGGGAGTGTATGGGGGATATCCAGTATCATTGGTCCAGTTTTAGGAGGAACTATTTTAGAATTTGCAACATGGCACTGGTTATTTTTCGTGAATATTCCGATTGCAATTGCTGCTATGGTATTGGTGATGATAACATTCCATTTTGAAAATGAAAGTACAACTGCAACGAACAAACTAGATGTGAAGGGCTTATCATATTTCTATGTATTGATCTTCTTTTTAATGTTTGCAGTTATGAATAAAACGAATTTATACTTAAACATACTCTCTCTTATCTTAGCTTGTGTAATGGCAGTAATACTTTACAAAAATGAAAAAAGGGTGAAAACACCATTTGTACCAGTTACAGAATTTAATAAGACGATTATTTTAATATTCTTTACTGACTTTGCTTACGCTATTATTCTGATGGGTTACAATTTATATATGCCCATTTATTTGCAAGAAGAAATTGGACTTTCCCCATTACAAAGTGGCTTTGTGATATTTCCAATTTCATTTGCTTGGTTAGCGCTTAACTTCTCACTAGATAAATTAGAGGCTAGAATGAGTAGAAAGGGCTTATATATATTTGCATTTACATTATTAATGCTATGTGGCATTTTAGTATTTATAGGTACTGAATCCCCATTATTTATAGCATTTAGTTTATTACTTGCAGGAGTAAGCTTTGGTACAGTTTATACAAAAGATAGTGTTATAACTCAGGAAGAGACTTCACTAAATAATATGAAACGTATGATGTCACTTTATACACTAACCAAAAGTTTGGGTAATTCAATAGGTTCTACCGTAATGGGTTACGTTTACGCTTTATCATTTACTTTTATCAGTCTACAAATACATAATGTTATCTTACTTAGTTTGATTATCTTGATTATACTAACGATTTTATGGACTGCTTTTTATAAAGAACAGAAACAAGAATCAAACTAGTAAGCTAGATTTATGTAACTAAAACATGATGTACTTTATTTACTAATATTATAATTTGATTAATAGAACTACTTGTTAATTTGTATTTGGTGGTGAGTTGTTATAATGGTAATATAGTTTATGCGATTATAGTTTTAATAATAAAAATCAGCGAGATTGTAATAAAAGTTAGGTAATTATTAAGAGAAATATCGAAATAGAGTAAAAAGGGAGGACAGTAAGCAATGAAATATATAAAATATTTGTTTACAACGCTTATTGTACTTTCGGTATTTATTATTTCTGGCGCTATATTTTTAACATTTTTAGGATTTGGTTTATATGGCTTGAGTAGAATCCTTATCTATTTCCACCTTGCGTATTTTGGTTATAACAAAAACTTTTACGATAACTTAATTTATTATGGTAGTTATATTGTATTAGGTTATTTTAATTTGTTTATAATAGAGAATTTAATGGATTACTTTAGAAAAAAATTACCAGATAACCCATATTTTAAAGGATTAACTTATCATCTAATTACTTTCACTGTAACAACTTTACTATTTTACTTCATAGTGCATATCCATTATGCTCATATAAATATTGATTTTTGGGTGATCGTATTTATCATTGGTCTCTTATTTATATGTAAGGAAATATTTTATCCAGATAGTGAAAATTTAAATGGAAAATAAGCATATTGCTTTAGAAAAGTACTTCAATTAATTGAAGTACTTTAACTGTTGTAATCATGAAGATTAAACATAGCGACTAATATATAGTAGAAACTGAAATACTTTAACTTTATCTTGATAGTTAAAGTAACTATTTAAAAAGGCAAGATTTATATCAATGAAATACAGCAATTACGATAAGCAGTTAGTTTATTTATTCTTTAATAGAGAGTGAAATGAGCTAACTTCTTTTTTAATAAGTAGATTATATTTATACTGAATATAATCTATTTAAAGCAAACTTAAGTTTTGTTTGTTAGAATATAAATAATGATTATTTTATAAAGAGGGGGACGCATTGTGTTAACGACTGAGCAAGTTAAAGAACTTGTTGGAGAATTAAAAGATCCAATAATAAATGTACCTTTAAAAGAAACTGATGGAATAGTAGAGGTTACTATTAAAGAAGAAATAGAGCATGTAAGTGTCAAAATAGCTATGGCTCAATTAGGGGGACAGCCTCAATTAGATTTACAAATGGCCGTAGTAGAAGTGTTAAAAGAAAATGGGGCTAATACAGTTGGTATTAGATTTGAAGAATTACCATCTGATGTAGTAGAACAATATAGAGGTACGAGCGATGACGAGCAACAAACAATAGAAGGATTATTATCTAAAGACAATCCTGTAGAGTTTATAGCCATCGCTTCTGGTAAAGGCGGCGTTGGTAAATCAACAGTAGCAGTCAATTTAGCAGTATCATTAGCTAGAGAAGGTAAAAAAGTTGGCTTAGTTGACGCTGATATTTATGGCTTTAGTGTTCCAGACATGATGGGAATAGATGAAAAACCAGGCGTACAAGGTAAAGAAATCATACCTGTTGAACGACATGGTGTTAAAGTAATTTCAATGGCTTTCTTCGTTGAAGAGAACGCACCAGTTATATGGAGAGGACCAATGTTAGGGAAAATGCTTACGAATTTCTTTGTTGAAGTGCGATGGGGAGATTTAGATTATTTAATTTTAGATTTACCACCAGGCACAGGGGATATTGCTTTAGATGTACATACGATGTTGCCATCAAGTAAAGAAATTATCGTAACAACACCTCATCCTACTGCAGCATTTGTTGCAGCAAGAGCAGGAGCAATGGCAAAACACACGGAACATACAATCTTAGGTGTAATAGAAAACATGTCTTACTTCCAAAGCAAAGAAACTGGAAATAAAGAATATGTATTTGGAACAGGTGGCGGAGAAAAGCTTGCTGAAGAATTACAAACAGACTTATTAGGTCACTTACCATTAGAACAACCATCATGGAATCCAAAAGATTTTGCTCCTTCTATTTATCAACCAGAGGATAGATTAGGAGAAATTTACCAATCAATGGCACAACAAATCATTGAAAAGACTAGAAAATAGTAACATTTGAGGAGTGGGTAGAAATTAATTTAATTTTTATCCACTTTTCTCTTGCATTTTTTTTGAATGGTGGTAGAATTATTTCTTGTGACCAACGAACACACGATACAGTGCAAACGTAATAAATCACAACAAGCAAAATAAGTATTGACTTTCCTTTGCGGAATTGATATTATATAAAAGTCGTCAAAAACGACAAAAACATTATTTAATTCAATTTCGAAAAAGTGTAAAAAATATACTTGAAACTTTATAAGAAATACTTTAATATTATTAAAGTAATGTTAAATGATTGTTAAAAAATATTAATTTTTTATTGACATAACGTCAATTGAAATGGTATAGTAATAAAGCAATTATCCA
>NZ_JAMBPV010000020.1 GCF_029531845.1 Staphylococcus equorum | reverse complement strand
CACTAGGTTTGTCTTTTGATTTGTGAAGATTAAATTTAAGGATTAAAGGTGAAATTCACTCGCGTTTGAACCTGCAATATTGCCTGTAACCAAAGCGCTTGTGATATTATATCCGCCGGTATAACCATGTATATCTAATACTTCACCACATAAAAATAATCCTGGCACTTGTTTTGACATCATTGTTTTAGGTTGTATTTCTTTTAATGACACACCACCACCAGTTACAAAAGCTTTATCAATGGACAATGTCCCGTTGACAGTAAAAGTAAACCCTTTAAACAATTCAACTAATTTATTAATTTGTGCGTTTGAAATATGGTGAGCTGTTAAATCATCACAAATCTGCGCTTGTTCAATAATGAATAATAAATAACGTTCTTCGATTAACCCGTGCAAACTATTTTTAATATATTTGTCAGGTGTTTCTTTTAATAAATTTCTGATTTGAGCTTCTAATTGAGCGATACTTAGATTTGGAAAAACATCAAGTTGCATTTGAATCTCTTTTTGTTTTTGACTTTTTTGCTCTTTATATACAAATTGACTACATCTTAGAGCGGCGGGGCCACTTATACCAAAATGTGTGAATATCATATCCATTTGATGGGTGATACGTTGTTTACCATTCTTTTTCAATACGGATAGGGCGATATCTTTTAAGCTTAATCCCTTTAAGCGCTTATTCTTAATAAATGATTCAGATGAGGTAATTGGGACTTCAGTCGGAAATAATTCTGTAATCGTATGCCCCAAATGTTCAGCAAATTTATAACCATCTCCGGTAGAGCCAGTTTTTGGTACACTTGTACCACCAGTCGCAATAATAAGGCTCTTACTTTCAAATTGTTGTTGGTCATTTAATACGACTTCAAACGTTTGCTGAGATGTATATTCAATAGTTTGAACAGTGGATTCTTCTTTAACGTTTACATTGTTTTGTTGTAACGTACGAATGAGTGCATCTACAACATCTTGCGCTTTATTAGATACAGGAAACATACGACCATGGTCTTCTTCTTTTAAACCTACACCTCTTGATTCGAAAAATTCAATGATTGATTCATTATCAAATACAGAGAATGGGCTATATAAAAACTTTCCATTACCAGGTATGTTTTTTATAATTTCATCATAAGGAAGGCGATTGGTAACATTACAGCGGCCGCCACCAGAAATTTTTAGTTTACGGCCCAATCCTTTTTTCTTTTCAATTAATAAAACATTTTTACTATTTTGACTTGCTGCAGCAGCAGCCATGAGTCCACTTGGACCGCCACCGATTATAATTGTTTGATACATTTTATTGCCTCCCTTAGCTATATAGTGTTATTTTATAGTAATATACTTTTGAAAAAAAGTAGTTATAACGTTATTATTAAGATTATGAGTGTAAAAATTAATTTGAGATAGGAAGATCTGAATGAGTGAAAGTAAAGAATTAGTGAGGGGCACCTTTTTAATTACGCTTAGTATTTTGATTACTAAGGTTTTAGGTGTGATATATATTATTCCATTCTACTCGATTATTGGTGGAGAGGAAAATTTGGCGCCTTTCAACTATGCATACACCCCGTATAATATAGCGATTGCTATTGCAACAGCGGGAGTCCCATTAGCAGCGTCTAAATATGTATCTAAGTATAACGCAATGGGTGCATATAAGGTCAGTGAAAAACTGTATAAATCAAGTTTTCTAGTTATGACTGTAACAGGATTTATAGGATTTTTCATCTTATATTTATTAGCTCCAACAATTGCATCTATTACTTTAGCAAATAAAGCAGGATCAAATGGCGGATGGTCAGTAGATGAAATTACATGGATTATTAGAATTATTAGCATGGTAGTTATTTTTATCCCGCTACTTGCTACATGGCGTGGTGTGTTCCAAGGTTACAAATCTATGGGACCAACGGCAGTGTCAGAAGTTATCGAACAAATCGCACGTATACTATTTATTTTAGTTGGAAGTTATTTAGTTCTTAATGTATTTAACGGTAGTGTACTTGCAGCTAATGGTATTGCTACATTTGCAGCGGCGATAGGAGCAGTTGCAGGGATTTTCACGTTATGGTATTACTGGAGAAAAAGAAAGCCTAATATTGAAAAAATGGTTGCAACGGATACAACGGATATCGATATATCATACGGTAAAATGTACAAAGAGATTATTTCTTACAGTATTCCGTTCGTCATTGTGAGTTTGAATTTTCCATTATTTAATTTAGTCGATCAATTTACACATAATAGTGCACTCGGTTTAGCTGGTGTACCAAGTCGTATGCATGACTATTTCTTTACGATTTTAAATATGACAACAAACAAAATTGTGATGATCCCAACAGCATTATCAGCAGGTTTTGCAGTAAGTTTAATTCCGTTTATTACGAAAACGTACGCCAAGGGCGAATTGAATGAAATGCACAGACAAATGCGTACGTCATTAGGTGTTTTAATGTTCATTACAGTACCTGCAAGTTTAGGTATTATGGCGTTAGCGTTACCATTATATACAGTCTTTTATAGTTATAATGTTGATGGTAGCCAAATGTTATTCTACTATGCGCCAGTAGCTATTCTCATTGGTTTACTGAGTGTAACAGCGTCAATGTTACAAGGTATTGATAAACAAAAATTAACAGTATTTGTTATATTAGCTGCAGTTGTTATAAAAGTAGTATTAAATACACCATTAATTTTAGCGTTCCATTCTGCCGGTGCGATATTAAGTACGGCAATTGCATTGTTATTTGCAGTATCATGTAACCTCTATATACTTAAAAAACATGCTAAATTTGATTTTTCAGAAACTTGGTTACACTTTGGTAAAATATTCTTATATAGTTTGATTATGATGATATCAGTTGAATTAACATTCTTTATCTTACAATTATTTATTTCAACACAATCTAAAATGGGATCGCTGATTATAATTATTGTTAGTGTGTTTGTAGGTATGTTAGTTTATGCTAGTATGACTATGAAGACAAGACTTGCAGATCAGTTTTTAGGAGATATTCCACAAAAAATTAGACGTAAGTTAGGTATCGCATAATGAGAATAGATAAATTCTTAGCTAATATGGGCGTTGGAACACGAACAGAAGTGAAGCAGTTATTAAAAAAAGGCAATGTTACCATAAATGATAAAACAGAGAAATCACCTAAGACACAAATCAATCCAGAAACTGATATTGTAAACGTTAATGAAACGCAAATTCAGTATATTGATAAAATCTATTTGATGTTAAACAAACCCAAAGGGTATTTATCAGCTACTGAAGACAATAATCAACAGACTGTTATAGATTTAGTAGAAGAATTTAGATATTTGGATGTATTTCCAGTTGGTCGTTTGGACAAAGATACTGAAGGGTTATTGCTCATTACTAACGATGGGCAGTTTAATCATCAATTGATGAGCCCAACAAAGCATGTTTCTAAGACATATGAAGTAATATCCGAAAAAATTATTACGAAAAATGATATAGAATCCTTCAAAGCGGGTATTGAATTAAATGAGGGATTGGCGAAACCTGCTCAATTAGTTGAAGGTGATGAAAAGAACAAATCATTTGTCACAATATACGAAGGAAGGTATCATCAGGTTAAGCGTATGTTTCATGCTATAGATAATGAAGTCTTAGCTTTGAAACGTATTAGCATTGGCGACTTAAAGCTAGATTCAGCATTAGCGCCAGGAGAATATCGTCATTTAACTCAACAAGATTTTAAACAATTAGGATTAAAATAATGAAGAGGTGTTATTATGTCAAATTTATTTAAAGCAGTATTAGGTATCGGTGGAGCAGCGGCTGCAGTTGTTCTTTCTAAAAAAGAAAATAGAGATAGATTAAAAGACGAGTATAGTAAATACAAGTCTAATCCAGAATCATATAAACAAAATGCGAAAGATATCGCTAGTCAAATTAGTTCAAAAGCCGGCGAAACTTATAGCGAAGTAAAACAAGATCCTAAAGGTTACGCTTCAAAAGTAAAACAAGACCCTAAAGGTTATCTTAAAGACCAAAAAAATCATTTTAGAAATGGTGCTAAAAAAGAAGACGTAGAAATTGAAGAAGCTAGATTCGATGATGAAGGTGGAGACCCTTCTAATAACCTACGTGTCGTAACTGAAGAAGAATTAAAAAATAATAGCAATAAACGTGATAATAAGTAGTAGTTTACGATTTAACGACCTAGTTCATTTAAATGAACTAGGTTTTTTTATATTAATACAGTTTTTGAAATTTATTAATATATAAAGGCTGAACTGTTTTGTTTGTTAACAAAACAGTTGGAATTTTTAAATAATAACGACATCTCACTGTAGTTTCTTCCACACTTCATGTAAAATATTAAATATATAAGTTTGGAGAAGGAAGTGGGTCACAAATGTGGAAAGACAAAGTGAAAGAATATGAAGATCTAATTGTTGAAGATTTGAAAGGTTTATTATCTATTGAAAGTGTAAGAGAAGATAATAAAGCATCAACAGAATATCCAGTTGGACCTGGTCCACGAAAAGCCTTAGATTACATGTACAAAATAGCTGAACGTGATGGGTTTGACACGCATGATGTAGACCATATTGCTGGCCGTATTGAAGCGGGTGCTGGAGAAGACGTATTTGGTATTTTATGTCATGTTGATGTTGTACCTGCTGGAGAAGGTTGGGATTCTAACCCATTTGATCCAGTCGTGACAGACGATAAAATTATTGCAAGAGGTACGCTCGATGATAAAGGTCCAACAATTGCAGCGTACTATGCAGTTAAAATATTAAATGATATGAATGTAAATTGGAAAAAACGCATACATATTATTATAGGTACTGACGAAGAGTCAGATTGGCAATGTACTGAACGTTATTTTGAAACTGAAGAAATGCCTGCTTTAGGATTTGCACCAGATGCAGAGTTCCCTGCAATTCACGGTGAAAAAGGTATTACTACTTTTGATGTGATTCAAAATGAAAAAGCAGAAGACCAAGACGAGCCAGAATACGAATTAATTTCATTCAACTCAGGTCAAAGATATAACATGGTACCTGATGAAGCTGTGGCATATGTATCTGTAAAAGAAAATATGACTGATGTGATTCAAAATTTCGAACAGTTTGTTCACGAGAACAATATCGAAGGGGAAAGTATCGTTGATAGTGGCGTACTCGTATTAAAAGTTCAAGGAAAAGCGGTACATGGTATGGATCCTTCTATAGGTGTCAATGCTGGTTTGTACTTATTGAATTTCTTATCTAATCTAAATTTAGATAAAACAGCAGCTAATTTCGTAGATTTTAGTGAAAAATACTTATTCAATTCTCATTTTGGAGAAAAAATGGGCATGAAATTCCACACAGATGTTATGGGTGATCTAACGACTAATATTGGTGTTATGTCTTATAACAATGTTGAAGGTGGAACATTTGGTATTAATTTAAGATACCCACAAGGGTTTGAATTTGAAGAAGCAATGACGCGCTTCAAGACTGAAGTTCAAGCACTTGGATTTTCAATTGAATTAGGCAAAAATCAAACACCACATTATGTAGAAAAAGATGATCCGTTTGTTCAAACATTAGTACAGGCCTATAGAAATCAAACAGGTGACGAAGCTGAACCATACACAATTGGTGGAGGCACATACGCACGTAATTTAGATAAAGGTGTTGCATTTGGAGCAATGTTCAGTGATTCAGAAGATTTAATGCACCAAAAAAACGAATATATTAGTAAAAAGCAATTATTTGATGCGACAAGCATCTATTTAGAGTCACTATATACTTTATGTGTGGAGGAATAAATATGACAAAAGTGTTAATAAATGAAAAATTACTAGAAGAAAAAGATGCAAATGTAGCTTATAACGACAGAGGTTATGTATTTGGTGACGGTATTTATGAATATGTAAGAGTTTATGATAATCAACCTTTTACTGCCAAAGCGCATTTTGAAAGATTATTAAGAAGTGCTAAAGAAATTGGCTTAGAATTAAACTATACTGTTGATGGTCTTATAGAACTCGTACGAGAACTGATAGCTGCGAATGGTGTAGTTAACGGTGGCGTATATATTCAAGTGACACGTGGTACTGCGCCGCGAGACCATGCTTTCCCTACACCATCAGTAAAAGCGAATATCACAGCTTTCACAAAATCTTATGACCGTCCGTATAAGTTGCTAGAAGAAGGTATAAATGCCGTAACGACTGAGGATATCCGCTGGTTAAGATGTGATATAAAAAGTTTGAATTTATTAGGTAACGTATTGGCAAAAGAATACGCTGTTAAATATAATGCGAAAGAAGCAATTCAACATCGTGGTGAAACTGTTACAGAAGGATCTTCAAGTAATGTTTACGTAATTAAAGATGGAGCAATTTATACGCACCCAATCAATAACTATATTTTGAACGGTATTACGCGTATGGTAATAAAAGAAATTGCTGAAGAAAAGGGTATTTCTTTTAAAGAAGAAACATTTACTCTAGACTTTTTAAAAAATGCAGATGAAGTTTTGGTTTCAAGTACATCAATTGAAGTGATGCCAGTTGTTAAATTAAATGGTGAAGCAGTGGGTGATGGAAAAGTAGGACCAATCACTAAATCGCTACAAGAAGGATTTAATAGATATATTGACACGCATAGTTAATAATTTCAATAAATGGATAGAAAATGTAACATATATTAAGGTCAAATTATGTTATAATTCTTACTGAGCCGTTTAATAGAATTCCATAAAGGTATGGAATCAAAATGTGAATTTTAATTTCTCATTTATAGTTGAAATAAAGTACCAAAGATTATAAAATCTTTTATAAGTCTGAAATTTAGAAGTAAAAAATTTCACAAAAAAAGATAGAGAAATATTAAATTAATACTCTGTTTTGAGCTAAATTATGATATGATGTAAAAGTTATTGTAAATTAGCTCAGACAGTATGAGTATTAATAAATTAAAAAGAACTTGAACCACGATGGGACAATGTGTCAGTCATAAAACTTGAGGCTGCACAATTTTGGTTGAAGTTTATAATTTTGAATTAAAAAATTATTATATATGGCTCTCGAAAATTCTTTTCAGGAGCCATTTTCTAGTTGAAAGTGAGGTGAACGTGTTGGAGCAGTTTTATCAATTAGGATGGACGCTTGATTCAGCAGGTGGCGCATCTGGTGAAGCTTATATGGCTGAACAGGATGGGCAGAAATTATTTTTAAAAAGAAATTCAAACCCTTTTATCGCAGCTTTATCTGCTGAAGGTATTGTGCCAAAACTAGTTTGGACGAAACGTATCGAAACTGGAGAAGTTGTAACGGCGCAACATTGGAAAAATGGTAGAGAACTTACTTTCAATGAAATGCACGAACAAAGAGTAGCTCATTTATTGAAAAAAATTCATAGTTCTAGAACACTATTGAATATGTTAAAACGAATGGAAATGGAGCCAATTACACCAGATATTTTGTTAAACAAAATTAATGCTTCATTATCAAGAGAAGTTTTAACGCATCATGTAGTGAGAAAAGCATTGACTTATTTAGAAGACCATATGCCTAATTTAGACCCACGCTTCTTTACCGTTGTTCATGGTGACGTCAATCATAATAATTGGCTGTTATCGGATCGTGATGAACTTTACTTAGTTGACTGGGAAGGCGCGATGATTGCTGATCCTGCAATTGATTTAGGCATGCTGCTATACAATTACGTTCCTGAAAAGAAATGGCCTCACTGGTTAGATGTTTATGGAACTAAAGATTCAATGGACTTACAAAAACGTATGAAATGGTATACAGTTATCCAATCTATAGGCATGGTCCAGTGGTATGAAGAACAAAAACGCTACAAAGATATGAACATGTGGCTCAAATTCTTAAATGAAGTAATGAATAACAATGCTTTTATATAAGGAGTTATCAGAATGAGAATGCGTTACAAGCCTTGGGCAGAAGATTACTTGAAATCACATCCTGAACTAGTGGACATGGACGGTAGTCATGCAGGGCACATAAGTGACTGGTTTGATAAAAATCAAGAAATATATATTGAAATAGGATCAGGGATGGGACAGTTTATTACAACACTTGCCGGTCAAAATCCTGATATAAATTTTATTTCTTTAGAACGAGAAAAAAGTGTAGTAGTTAATATTGTAGATAAAGTTAAAGAACTTGGTCTTACTAACATTAAATTGATATGTAATGATGCGATGGAGCTCAATGAATATTTTAAAGATAGCGAAATTGATCGTATTTATTTGAACTTTTCAGATCCATGGCCTAAAAAAAGACATACTAAGCGTAGGCTGACGTATCATACGTTTTTAGCACTGTATAAGCAAGTTTTGAAAGAAGACGGTGAACTTCACTTTAAAACAGACAACAGAGGTCTTTTTGCGTATAGTTTAGAGAGTATGTCTCAATTCGGCATGTATTTCACTAAACTCAATTTAAATCTTCATCAGGAAGATGATGAAGATAATATAGAAACTGAGTATGAAAGAAAATTTTCTGACAAAGGTTCAAGAATTTATCGAATGGAAGCAAAATTCCATAAAAATTTATAATGATTTTAAAATGAAGCTGAGACATTATGTCCTAGCTTCATTTTTTATTGTTATTCTAAATAGAATTGAATGCTTAATCAGAAAAATATTTAAACTTAGTAGATAAATTAATGTGAAATTTAAAGGTTAGTATTTTTAAAATCATATCCTTTATTTTACGTAGTAAATGTATTGTATTACTATAGTAAGTAATTGACGTTGTTACATGGTAGATGAGGAGGAATTAAATGATGAAATTAGGTAATTATAAAGTCCATTATTTAAATGGGGGTATTACGCATATTGATGGGGGCGCAATGTTTGGCGTTGTACCTAAAGCGCTATGGACAAAGAAATATGAAGTGAATGAAAAAAATCAAATTCCATTACCTACACACCCGATACTTATTCAAACTGATGATAAAAATATTGTTGTTGATACTGGTATTGGTGCTGGAAAATTAACTGATAAAGAACGAAAAATATTTGGCGTACATTATGAAAGTGATATGGAAAATGATTTGAAAGCACTAAATCTCACACTAGAGGATATTGATTATGTATTAATGACTCATCTTCATTTTGACCATGCAGCTGGTCTAACGGATAATGATGGGCATGCTGTTTTCAGTAATGCAATACACGTCATTCAGCAAGACGAATGGCATGAGTTCCAAAGTCCTAATATACGTAGTAAATCGACTTACTGGCAGAAAAATAACGGAGATTTTAAAAATAAATTAATGTTATTTGAAGAAAAGATTGAAATATGTCCTGGTATTCAAATTCGTCATACTGGTGGCCATAGTTATGGACATTCAGTAGTGACAATCGAAAGTGAAGGAGAAAAAGCCGTGCACATGGGAGACATTTTCCCGACACTGGCTCATAGAAATCCATTATGGGTAACGGCATATGATGACTATCCTATGCAATCCATAAGGGAGAAAGAACGTTTAATCCCAAACTATATCATGCAAGATTATTGGTTCTTATACTATCATGATGCTAAATATTTTGCTGTGAAATTTGATAAGAATAAATTGAATGAGATAGAAACTTATATTACAAGAAATTAAAAAGGTTAAAGTTATGAACGAAGAGATATGGATAATCACTGTTTTAGATAGGGGATGGGTGTAATCCTTGTGTCTAAACAGCGTAAATCTTTATCTCTTGTAATGTATAATCAGTGCTTTAAGCGATTGATACACTACACGTTCAAAACTTTAACCTTTTATGATTCACATTCAATAATATCTATAACTTCTCCGCTTTTTGCATCTGCAAAAAAGTCATAGTATGTTAATGTTTTATTGCTTTTTGTGGTAATACCACCTTGAAAAACAATAAAACTATTATCGGATTTTTTATACGTAATCGGTTCATTCAATATATAAGATCCTGCAACATTCATAAAGTATGTTCTTACTTCAGTAATAATTTTATCTGGATCGTGATATCGTAGATCTTTTTGACGTTTATAAAAATAAGTCACTCCGACAATTGTTGTTAGTGAAATAAATAAGATGATAAGCCAATTCTTTTTATTTAACATAACACAATCTACCTCCAATAAAGTCATATTTATAGTTTACCATAATGAAGATGATATAATAAATAGTAAGGAGTGAGAGACATTGAATATAGACAATAATAAAACATTAGCTAGAATGAAAATATTAACAGAATTACATGGGGCGCCTGGTTTTGAAGATGAAGTAAAAGCATACTTAAAATCAGAATTAGAACCATTTGTAGATGAGTTTGTTTATAATCGCATGGGTGGCTTTTACGGTGTTAAACGTTCGAAAGTAAAGAATCCAAAGCGCGTAATGGTGGCTGCTCACATGGATGAAATTGGCTTTATGATCACAAATATTACAGAAAACGGTTTGATACAATTTACAAATTTAGGTGGCGTTGCTGCAGATATTTGGCAAGGACAAAGACTTAAAGTAAAATCACGTAAAAATGAAGAAATCATCGGTGTGGTTGCAAATATTCCAAAACATTTCAGGACAGGTAATGAAGGCGCACCTAAAATAGAAGATTTACTATTAGATATTGGTTGTGAAAATCAAAAAGATGTAAGAAAACGTGGTATTGAAATTGGTGATTCAATTGTTCCAGAAACACCCTTTACACAATTATCAGAACACCGTTTCTCTAGTAAAGCTTGGGATAATCGTTATGGTTGTTTGCTTGGCATTGAATTATTGGAATTATTAAAAGATGTAGAGCTTGGCTATGATTTATATGTAGGTGCCAATGTTCAAGAGGAAGTTGGTTTAAGAGGAGCTAAAGCTTCTGCTGAATTAATAGACCCTGATGTGGCTTTTGTAGTAGACTGTTCACCAGCCAATGATATGAAAGGTAAACAAAATTTATCTGGAGAATTGGGTGCGGGTACATTAATTAGAATTAAAGATGGTACGATGCTACTTAAACCAACTTTTAGAGATTATTTATTAGATTTAGCTGATGAATTTAAAATTAAGCATCAATATTATATTTCACCTGGTGGTACAGATGGTGGAGAAATTCACAAAGCAAAAATCGGTATACCAACCGCAGTAATTGGAGTTTGTGCAAGGTATATTCATAGTACAAATGCAGTGTTTGATATAAGAGATTACGAAGCTGCAAGAGCATTATTAACACAAGCTACAACCCAATTAGATGATTCTAAAATTGAGGAATTACAATATAAATAACACATTTAGGAGTGATTGGATGCAACAATTAGAAACTGAACAACAATTTGAACAACTTAAAAACGAGCAAACGGTATTTTTATTTACAGCTGATTGGTGTCCTGACTGTAAAGTGATTGAACCTGAATTACCGCAGTTAGAAGAAAAATACACTGATTATAAATTTGTTTCAGTCGACAGAGATAAATTTATAGATATTTGTGTTGAAAATGGCATTATGGGCATACCAAGTTTCCTAGTTTTTCGTAAGGGCGCACAAATCGGTAGTTATATTGGAAAAGAGCGAAAATCCATTGAACAAATTGATGACTTTTTAGCATCTTTATAAAAAAATTACTTTGCAAATAATTAATGTTGAAATATAAAAATATATACCCTTAGAACTTACATTTTTTCTGTTCCTAAGGGTATATTTATTGTAAACTATAATAAGGCACGTAAATAGGAGTGTTAATAATGAATGTCTTTCAAATGAGAGATAAATTAAAAGAGCGATTAAGCAAACCAGAAGTGAAGTTTACTTTTAATCGTGAAGATGAAACGCTACGTATATCGAGAGTAGACAATGGCAAGGGTGTCACTGTAAAAGTTGCTACGATAGTAGCTAAATATAAAGAACAAAAAGAAAATATAGTAGATGAAATTGTATATTATGTAGAAGAAGCTATTGAACAAATGAAAGGGGAGGGGCTATCAGAGGTTAATAGTACTCAAATCATGCCAGTACTGAGATCCCCAAGCTTTGATAAAAAAGATAAAGACGGTAATACATTTGTTATCGAAGAACACACTGCAGAAACAAATATTTACTACGTAGTTGATCTTGGGAAATCATATCGTCTAATAGATGAAAAAATGTTAGAGTCAATGAAGCTATCTAAGCAACAATTAAAAGAAATGGCTTTATTTAATGTGCGAAAATTAGAAAATAAATATACTACAGATGAAGTAAAAGGTAATATATTTTACTTTATTAACTCTAATGATGGCTATGATGCAAGTAGAATCTTAAACACAACATTTTTAAATGAAATACAAGATCAATGTGAAGGTGAAATGTTAGTAGCTGTACCACATCAAGATGTCTTAATCATTGCAGATATTCGTAATAAGACGGGTTATGACGTAATGGCGCATTTAACTATGGAATTTTTCACAAAAGGTTTAGTGCCTATCACATCATTATCATTAGGGTACGATAAAGGTCATTTTGAGCCTATTTTCATTTTAGGAAAAAATAATAAACAAAAAAGAGATCCTAATGTGATACAAAGATTAGAAGCAACAAGAAAACAATACGAAAATAAAGATAAGAAATAAGGAGTATATTGATATGAATTTATTTTATAACAAAGAAGCAGTAGGAGATGTTGCATTTTTACAAGTTGAACCAGCTAGTGGTGAGTTCAACTATGAGTATAAAAGTGATGTTGTTGAAATTAAAAATGAGTCACAAGTGGTAGGTTATAACATTTTTAATATATCAGAAAAATCAACTATAAGTGGAAATGGACATGTTAAGTTAACTGAAACACTAGTTAATGAATTTCAAAAAGCTATTGAAGATGCTGGATTTACTTTTAAATTAAATGCAGATTTTTCTCCTAAGTTTGTTGTAGGCTATGTTGAAACTAAAGAAAAACATCCAGATGCTGATAAACTAAGTGTACTTCGTGTTGATGTAAGTACTGAAAAGTTACAAATAGTTTGTGGTGCAGCTAATATTGAAGCTGGACAAAAAGTAGTAGTAGCTAAAGTAGGCGCTGTAATGCCGAGTGGTATGGTTATTAAAGATGCTGAGTTAAGAGGCGTAGCTTCAAGTGGTATGATTTGTTCTATGAAAGAACTTGATTTACCAAATGCACCTCAAGAAAAAGGGATTATGGTCTTATCTGATGATTATACAGTTGGCCAAGCATTTTTTGAAGAATAAAAGGAGGTAATGTACGAATGAGCTGGTTCGACAAGTTATTTGGAGAAGATAATGATTCTACAGAAGATTATCTTAGTAAAAGAAACCAACGACGTCAAAAAGCTGCACAACAAGAAGAACAAGATTCATTACTTCCTCAGAACAATGATGTTTATGAAAGACCCAAAGGAAAATTCAGGTTTCCAATGCGTATTTTAGAAGAAGCGAATGAAGCAAAGCATCCAGAAGAAGATTCAAATTCAAAAGATAGTTCTGATTATGGTAATCAACAACATAGTGATCGTCATAGTTCAGACTCTATAAATGCCAATCATAAGCAGAGAAGACGTAGACATATCTATGATAAGACAGCTTCTAATGATGTTAATACACAAACGGAAAATCAGCAGTCACAAAAGGAAACGTATTCTGAACCAAAACGAGAATCAAAATCTCATAAAGGTCAACGAATGAGAATACAAACTGACGTTTTACGTGCAAATGCTTCTAAGAAAACTAAAAGGGATACACCTATGTATCATGAGAGCGATTTTAAAGCGAGTGAAGTTCCATCTGCTATATTTGGTACTCAAAAACCACACCCGCTAGAAAACGGTGTTATAAAACCATCAGACGAAACTGAAAACAAAGGTAGCGAGCACGAGCAAGCCCCAAATATTGGAGACAATAAAGCACATACACAATCTCCAGCACAGGAATCATCTGAAACACATGACAATAAAATTTATAATGACCAATTTGTAACACCATCAAATGAATCAACGGATAACGATGAAAATCTACAAGTTGATAATAAGCAACGATATTCATTTGAAAAAGATGATCATGTAGAAGAACAAGCGGCAGAAGATATTAATCAGCCACAACAACCTTCTGAACAACAGCAGCAATCATCAAACCAACAACCTAAAGTAAACAACACAATTAATATTGAAAATATTTATGCATCACAAATCGTAGAAGAAATTCGAAGAGAACGTGAACGTAAAGTACTTCAAAAACGCCAATTCAAAAAAGCATTGCAACAAAAACGTCAGGAAAATCAAGATAATAACGAAGACAGCATACAAAAAGCAATAGATGAAATGTATGCCAAACAAGCACACCATTTTATTGGTGAAAGTTCTTTAGACGAAGAGGGCAAGGCTAAAAATGTTTCTGAAAATGAAACAGAAGCATCGGTTCAAGACGCTCAAATATCTGATGATAGTCAACAAAATGAAGATGATACACAAGTAGGTGCTACATCTCCATTTAATTATGAAGAAATTAATTTGGATAATGTGCGTGATGTACATACAATTAATGAGGAATATGTAAATGTAGATTCTGAATCAATGGATAATCACATTGAAAATACGTCATCAGTTGAGCACCAAACTTTAAATGATGATGTTGAAACAACGATTTCAAACGATGATACTTTAAATACAGTTGAAGATAATGATGAAAGGGTTTCTGATGAAAATTTTTACGCAGAAATAAAAGATAATGACGATATATCAGACGCTCAATATAGAGAAGTGACAAGACTGCAAAATGATTCAGCTGAAGCGGATGCAGTAATATCTGAAACCGAGAGGGATACGCATTCTGAAGATCACCAAACAGCGACTGAAACAGAACTAAATAGTGTTCAAGATATGACACAACCATCAGAGTCAGAGATGTCATCGGAACCTGTATCTAATGAAATAGCAGAAGCACAACAAGATTCAACCCAATACAATTCAGAACAACCTGAGAATGCTCAATTTGAAAGTAAAGATGAAGGGGCTAGTCAAGAAACACAGCTTAATTCAAGTAGTACGCAATCAAGCGAAGTGACTAGAAACAGAAATCAAACATCAATTAGAAAAGGCGGCAAGCCATTTAATGTTGTTATGACACCTTCTGACAAAAAACGTATGATGGATGCTAAAAAACTTAAAAATAGTAATCAGCACTTTACTAATTCAAGTAACGCATCACAACCATCACAAAATGAAAGTAAAGAAATTGAATCAAAACATTTTGATAATGAAACAAATGGGCGAGAGCAACAAGAACAAAATCTGACAACGACGGCTGAAATAACTAACCATCCTTCAAATTCGATGGATGGATCAAATCATAGTGAACAATCTATCAATCATAAAACGTCAGAAAAACATGACAGTGAAATGAATCCATCTTCAGTTGACGCCAATCAACATGCAGGGCATGATGGAACTGAATTTAATAATGAACAAGTGTCACAAAGTCCACAAAATCAAGAACCAAAATTAAAACCCGAGATGACACACAATCAATTAGATGCTAGCAAAACAACTGACAACAGTGGTAAGCCAACAATTAGAAGAGGACCTAATATTAAGTTGCCTAACTTAGATTTATTAGAAGAACCTAAACAACATGAAATTGATAACGCTTGGATTGAAGATAAAAAACAAGAACTTAATGATGCGTTTTATTATTTCAATGTACCGGCCGAAGTTCAAAATGTTACTGAAGGACCAAGTGTCACACGTTTTGAATTATCAGTAGAAAAAGGTGTCAAAGTTTCTCGAATCACTGCATTGCAAGACGACATTAAAATGGCGCTTGCAGCTAAAGATATTCGTATAGAAGCACCAATTCCAGGCACTAGCCTTGTGGGTATAGAGGTTCCTAATCAGAACGCTACAACAGTCAATCTACGTTCAATTATTGAAGACCCTACGTTTAAAAATGCAGAGTCTAAATTAACTGTTGCTATGGGACTTAGAATTAATAACGAACCTTTACTAATGGATATATCTAAAACCCCACATGCACTTATAGCTGGTGCAACTGGTTCAGGTAAATCTGTATGTATAAATAGTATTTTAATGTCATTGTTATATAAAAATCATCCAGAAGAGCTAAAATTATTACTTATTGATCCTAAAATGGTAGAATTGGCACCATATAATGATTTACCACATCTGGTAGCGCCTGTTATTACTGACGTAAAAGCGGCTACACAAAGCTTGAAATGGGCTGTAGAAGAAATGGAACGTCGTTATAAAGTATTTGCAAAATATCATGTGAGAAACATTACTGCTTTTAATAAAAAAGCAACTTATGAAGATAGAATGCCAAAAATTGTTATAGTAATAGATGAATTAGCTGATTTAATGATGATGGCTCCACAAGAAGTGGAACAATCTATCGCACGTATTGCACAAAAAGCGCGTGCATGTGGGATTCATATGTTAGTAGCAACACAACGTCCATCAGTGAATGTCATTACAGGTTTAATTAAGGCAAATATACCTACAAGAATTGCATTTATGGTATCATCTAGCGTTGATTCAAGAACGATTTTAGATAGTGGCGGTGCAGAACGTTTGTTAGGTTATGGAGATATGCTTTATTTAGGCAGTGGTATGAATAAACCGATACGTGTTCAAGGCACGTTTGTATCGGATGATGAAATAGACGATGTCGTTGATTTTATAAAACAACAAAGAGATCCAGAATATTTATTTGAAGAAAAGGAATTATTGAAAAAAACAGAAGCACAACCTCAGGATAGTTTATTCGATGATGTATGTAGATTTATGTTGAAAGAAGGTCATATTTCTACTTCATTAGTACAACGCCATTTCCAAATTGGCTATAATCGTGCAGCGAGAATTGTAGACCAATTAGAACAGTTAGGTTATGTTTCTGGAGCGAATGGTTCAAAACCAAGAGATGTATACATTACAGAATCAGATTTGAATGAGAATTAAATAGAGATAAAGGAGTGTTACAATGACACATTATCATTTTGTCGGCATAAAAGGTGCCGGCATGAGTTCATTAGCACAAATAATGCATGATCTTGGAAATGAAGTACAAGGTTCAGATATAAATCATTATGTTTTTACAGAGGTGGCATTACAAAATAAAGGTATTAAAATATTACCTTTTGACGAAAACAACATAAAAGAAAACATGGTTATTGTTCAAGGTAATGCATTTCCAAATTCACATGAAGAGGTTGTTAAGGCGAATGAATTAAAACTTGATGTCATTCGCTATCACGACTTTTTAGGTCATATTATTAGTCAATATACGTCTGTAGCTGTAACAGGTGCACATGGTAAAACATCTACAACTGGGTTATTGTCACATGTGATGAATGGAGATAAAAAGACATCATTTTTAATTGGAGATGGCACTGGTTTAGGTATTCCAGCAAGTGATTATTTCGCATTTGAAGCTTGTGAATACCGAAGACATTTCCTAAGTTATCATCCAGATTATGCCATTATGACAAACATTGATTTTGATCACCCGGATTACTTTAAAGATGTTGAAGACGTGTTTAATGCTTTCCAAGAAATGGCACATAACGTTAAAAAAGCAATCATTGCATGGGGCGATGACGATCATTTACGTAAGATAGAAGTAGATGTACCAGTATATTATTATGGTTTTTCAAAAAATGATGATGTTTATGCTGATAACCTTCAAATTAGTGAATATGGAACTAAATTTGATGTGTACATTAAAAATGAATACTATGATACTTTCCTTTCTCCGCAATTTGGGGATCATAATATTTTAAACGGGCTTGCTGTAATTACAGTTAGCTATCTTGAAAGTTTGAATGTAAATAATATAAAAGAAGCTTTAGAAACATTTGGCGGCGTAAAACGCAGATTTAATGAAACAAAAGTGGGAAAACAAGTATTAGTTGACGATTATGCACACCATCCTAGAGAGATTAGTGCTACAATTGAGACAGCTAGAAAGAAATATCCAAATAAAGAAGTTGTAGCTGTATTCCAACCTCATACTTTTAGTCGAACGCAAGCATTCTTAGATGATTTTGCTGAAAGTTTAAATTTAGCAGATAAAACTTTCTTATGTGAAATTTTTGGTTCAATAAGAGAAAATACTGGTAATTTAACAATTCAAGACTTAATCCAAAGAATTGATAATGCGACATTAATTGATGAAACCACTGTGAATGCGCTAGAACAATATAGTGATGCAATTATTTTATTTATGGGTGCGGGCGATATTCAGAAGATTCAACGTGCTTATATGAAAGAAATGGGTGTTACTACCTCATTTTAATATGTTTATGTTAAAATGATTTGGGTATTTATATTAAATAACAACATATGATTAATAGGAGGCGTTTTAAATGGAATGGATTTTACCTATAGCTGGTATTATTGCGGCGATTGCTTTTCTTATTTTAGTAATTGGTATCGTTGTAATTTTACTTTCAGTTAAGAAAAACTTAGATCACGTTGCTAAAACTCTTGATGGTGTTGAAGGACAAATTCAAGGTATTACACGTGAATCTACGGATTTACTTCATAAAGCAAATCGCTTAACTGAAGATATCCAAGACAAATCAGATCGTTTGAATTCTGTAGTTGATGCAGTGAAAGGCATCGGTGAATCAGCTCAAACGTTAAATGGTTCAGTTGATCGAGTTACAAACTCAATCACGCACAATATTTCTCAAAATGAAGATAAAA
Source organism: Staphylococcus equorum (assembly GCF_029531845.1). Classification (GTDB taxonomy): domain Bacteria; phylum Bacillota; class Bacilli; order Staphylococcales; family Staphylococcaceae; genus Staphylococcus; species Staphylococcus equorum_C. The sequence goes on along the minus strand of NZ_JAMBPV010000020.1, from coordinate 5,080 downwards.
TTTCTCAAGTAGTCCAATGGTCAAATGTAGCAATGGAAGTTGCTGATAAATGGCAAAATAGAAGAAATCGTAGAGATAGTGCAAATTATAAAGCGAGCAGTGTAGCAGATGATTCTAATCATAGCTATACTACACGTGTAGATAATAAATAATTCGTATATTTAATCAAACAAATGCACTTAAATGAGGTATGAAACTTATTTAAGTGCATTTGTTATAGGAGGCATTCAATTATGAAGTACTATAACCGTGATAATTACGAAAGAAATGTAGAAAGTTATGAAGTGCCAGAATATTTTACTAGAGGTGCCAGAAATGAGTTTGTTTACGGATTTCTTATAGGCGCATTTATTGGTTCAGCTGTGGGATTAATTTCTATAAGCAAATCACGCACAAAAGCTGAATCTCAAGTTGATTCTGAAGATGAATCACGCTTTAAATCTAGTATCATTGAGCAGTCTGATAGCGAACAAGCGGACGCTGAACAACAAGTAGATGGTATTAAATCGACTATCGCAGATGCGCAAAACAAAAATGCTGAAGCCACAAATTCTGAATTAGCTGCTCAAAAAGCGGCGATTCATCAGGAAACTTCAGACAATAATTTAGCTGATACGTCACCACAAGCACAAGACCTGCAAGACGATAATAAATTGAATCAGAGTGACGATACAACAACACATATCGATGCCGATTCAGAACCTACTGAGGACGAAGTCAATGCGCAACAAAATGCTATTAAAGAGGAAGCTGCAGATAATAACTTAGCTGATTCCACTACTACATCTTCAAATAATAAAGGTGCCCAAACTGCAGCTGCAGCAACAGGTGGTGCTATAGCAGCAGGTAGTTTAGCTAAAGTGGCACATGATAAAAAGCAATCATTAAACGATGATTCACAAGTTGCAGAAAATACAGATAATCTTTTGAAATCTGAAGAAACAACAAATGGTGATACTCAAAAAGATGCACCTAATTTAGTTACTAAAAACTCAAAAGAAGACGAAAGCAAAAATAATAGTCATTTGAAAGCAGGCGCTATAGCAGGTACTGTCACAGCATCTGGATTAGCGTTAGCAGCTAAAAATAAAAACAAAGCTTTAAATGATGATAACAAAGTCGCTGAAAATACAGCAAGTTTATTAAAACCAGAATCACCTAAACAAAACATCCAAAAAGATGTGCCTAATTTAGTAACCCCTAAAGTTGATCATGCTGTAGAATCAACTGATAAAGTAGATAATTCTGCAGACAAAAATAATGATACTATTGCACAACCAGAAAAAGCAGAACAACGTGTAAAACAGACACATAAAACTGTAAGTTTTAAAGATGGTATTATAATTCATAATGAAGCAGAAACAGGTATTAGTAATCAAACTGCAAGCCAAGCGCAACAGAACGAAGGTACAACAAATGCAACAGAGAAAACATCATCATTTAAAGATGGTATCCTTGTGCATGATGAAGTAGAGACTGATAAAACAAGTGAATCAGCAGACAACAGTGATACACAACAAAGTAAAAATGAATATAATGAACCAACTTACTCTAAAAACAGATCACAATTGAAAAAATCAGAAAAAGCTCAAAGTAAAATAGACAAAAGAACTTTTAATGATTAATCATTACTAAAACTGAAATATAATAAAAGGAATCGAGCAAAAATTTGTTCGATTCCTTTTTAATTAGACTATCTATGCACTAGGTCATATAAAGTTTAATACGAATTAGAATTTATTAAACGAATAAAGGTTTTTAATGTATTATATTGATATTTTTATAGTATTATAAATACGTAATTGTGTATGAGGCACCTAGGACGTTATTTAAATCATCTAGAACGGCTACAAATGCTTTATTGAACCTATTGATTGATTAGACTATATAGCTACAGTGTGATACCTCAGAACGCAATGTGCTTTTTAAATTTATAATGAACGCTTAAAGATAGCAAAAAATAATTTTAAGACAAAAACGTAGTTATTTAATAAAAACTTGAGTATATAATCATTTTGAGATTGCAATTCTGCACTTATTTCAACATTAAATTAAATGAAACTTAAGTTAATTTATTATTGAAAATGAAAGAATAGTGTAAAATATTACTGGTAAATGACTGAAAATTCAGTTACCATTAGGGATATTCACTTAAAAAAGTGAAATTTTAACAATCATTGCTTGAACTTATAAGTAGTTATTGTTAGAATTACGTTTAACAAATATTTTATCGCTTTAAAGCAGAATAAAATATCGATTTTAAATTTTTCATAGAGGTGAATAAAATGACAGACAAATTACAAGAATTCAGAAGCGAGATTGTAGATATTAATGAAGAAATTTTAAATCTTTTATCTAAAAGAGGAAAAATAGCACAAAAAATTGGTGAGGAAAAACGTAAGCAAGGTACAGCTGTATACGATCCTCAACGTGAAAAAGAAATGATTAACAAATTATTAGATAAAAACGAAGGTCCATTTAATGATAATGTGATCAAACAATTATTCAAAGAAATTTTTAAAGCCTCTACTGATTTACAAAAATCTGAAAATGAAAAGCATTTATATGTATCTAGAAAATTAAAACCAGAAGATACAATTGTACAATTCGATAATGGAGGCATTATTGGAAGTGGTAACAAATCTTTCGTATTTGGCCCATGTTCAGTTGAATCTCAAGAGCAAGTTGATGCAGTTGCAGCTAATTTACAAGCTAGAGGTGAAAAATTCATTAGAGGTGGTGCTTTCAAACCGCGTACATCTCCGTATGACTTCCAAGGCTTAGGTGTTGAAGGTCTTAAAATCCTTAAAAACACTAAAGACAAATATGGCCTGAATGTTGTTAGTGAAATTGTAAGCCCTGCAGATTTCGAAGTAGCAGATGATTATTTAGATGTATTCCAAATTGGTGCACGTAATATGCAAAACTTTGAATTATTAAAAGAGGCAGGTCGTTCAAATAAACCGGTATTATTAAAACGTGGTTTATCTGCAACAATTGAAGAATTTATCTTTGCAGCAGAATACATTGCTTCTCAAGGTAATGAAAACATTATTCTTTGTGAACGCGGAATCCGTACTTACGAGAAAGCAACAAGAAACACATTAGATATCTCTGCAGTACCTATTTTAAAACAAGGTACGCATTTACCAGTAATGGTTGATGTTACACACAGTACAGGACGTAAAGATATCATGTTACCAACAGCTAAAGCTGGCTTAGCAGTAGGCGCAGATGGCATCATGGCTGAAGTTCATCCTGACCCTTCAGTTGCATTAAGTGATAGTGGACAACAAATGGACTTTGATGAATTCGAAAATTTCTACAATGAAATTAAACCACTAGCTGATATGTACAATAACAAACAATTAAAATAAGAAATATAGAAATAACCCTTGTTACGTTTCTACTTAAAGTAGTAAATGTAATAGGGGTTTTTGTGTTTTTATTTTTCTTTAAATGAATAGAGCATATTGTGGGTAAGTTATATAATATTCATAATTTAAAGTGATAAGCCAACCGCATTATCATATTTAAATATAAAAAAATAAAGGACGAATTATCAAATTACGCTTGATTTTAATGAAAAGCATAAAAATTTAAACGAAAAAGGTTTGTTTTCACCGAAAATAAGAAATATAATACATTTAGTAGGTTTATAATTTTATGAAATGACATAATTATGACATTCAAAACAAAACTATTTTACATTTAGTCAAAATATGGTAAACTTTGAAAATGTTATGAAAACAGAGTATAATAATAAAGAAATCGCTTTCAAGGAGGAAATTATGACTGTAACTATATATGATGTAGCTAGAGAAGCAAGAGTTTCTATGGCAACTGTCTCACGTGTTGTTAATGGCAATCAAAATGTTAAACCCGAAACACGTGACAAAGTAAACGATGTAATTAATAAATTGAACTACCGTCCAAACGCAGTAGCAAGAGGATTAGCTAGTAAACGAACAACAACAGTAGGCGTTATTATTCCAGATATTTCTAATGTCTATTATTCGCAACTTGCTCGAGGATTAGAAGATATAGCAACAATGTATAAATATCATTCAATTATTTCAAATTCTGATAATGATCCAAGTAAAGAAAAAGAAATATTTAACAACCTTTTAAGTAAACAAGTAGATGGCATTATTTTCTTAGGTGGAACAATCTCAGAAGAAATCAAAGAATTGATTAATAAAACTTCAGTACCTGTAGTAGTTTCAGGTACAAACGGTAAAGATGAAGGTATTTCATCTGTAAATATTGATTTCGAATCAGCAGCTAAACAAATTACAAATCAATTAATCGAAAATGGCGCAAAAACATTTGCTTTTGTAGGTGGCGATTATTCTAAAAAGGCACAAGAAGATGTGCTAGTAGGATTAAAAGATGTCTTAGCAGAGCATAAACTTTCATTAAATGAAGGATTGATTTTTAATGGTAATGAGACTTATAAAGATGGTCTACGTGCATTTGATGCATTGAAATCTGCTAAGCCAGATGCGATTCTATCAATCAGTGATGAACAAGCAATTGGTTTAGTTCATGCTGCACAAGATGCTGGAATCAAGGTTCCCGAGTCATTACAAATTGTAAGTTTTAACAATACTAGACTAGTTGAAATGGTAAGACCTCAATTATCTAGTGTGATCCAACCGTTATACGATATAGGCGCAGTGGGCATGAGACTGCTTACTAAATACATGAATGATGAAGAAATCGAAGAACCTAATGTGATTTTACCGCATAGAATTGAGTATAGAGGTACTACAAAATAGATGTTTTGTAGATCCATCAAAGTATATTTAATAATAACTTGAATGTTAATAAAATATGATGAAATATAAAAACGAAATGCTTATTAATTCAACTTTCGTTTCAAAAATGCCAACAAAGTTCTAGTCTTTGTTGGCATTTTTTGTGCACGCTTACCATAAGTGTGACGTTAATCTTAAATTATTTCATATAGTACACGGTGTAGTGGAAGAAAAAAGTGTCTATGTATGCCTCGATAATTTGTGTCTATAATGAAAATATCGATGAGTCATGTAAAAAGACAAACCAATGCTTTTAGAGC